>CAVTCL010000024.1:0-61087 GCA_963733175.1 uncultured Actinomycetota bacterium | reverse complement strand
CGATCGAGGGCGTCTCGTGGGCCGACCCGTCCAAGCCCATGCGCGAGCGTACCGAGAAGTGGTTCTACCAGCGGCCGGGGGACCGGGCTGTGCTCGAGGGGCCCGGCAACCGCGCCATCGCCTTCAAGGGCCTCTCGGACCAGGTCGTCCACGTCGGCGACGACTACCTGGACTGGTTCAAGCTCGGGCCCGACGCCGACCTGGTCGGCCGGCGGGTCCGCGACCTCGCCGTCGGCAGCGGCGGCGGGAAGGCCCGTGTCATCGGGCTCGACGACTACCGCCGGATCGACCCCTCCACCGGCCTGGTCCCGGCCCAGGTCGGCGGACAGCTCACCAGCGTCGCCGCCGGCCTCTCCGGCACGACCAGCCGTCGCGGTCGCGCTCAACGGCGTGATCGGCGGCATGAGCGAGACGTTCCCCTCCGGCGACGACCCGACGACCTGGTTCAGCACGATGGTGTCGGACTCCCTCATGCGCCCGGGCGAGAACAAGCTCGAGCTGTTCCTGGTGGACACCACGAGCGGCACGCGGCGCCTGCGCCCCCTGACCCTCACCAGCTAGTCGACCCAGCGAGAGGTGCGGCCATGAAGCTGTCCGACGCCCATTGGGAGCCGGAGACCGCCCTTGGCCGCCTCGGCCTTGAGGGCCAGGACCTCGCCTCGCACCAGGCGTTCTGGGACCGGTCGGCCTAGGTCGACGCGATCCACGCCATCGCCGATCAGGCCGACGAGTAGAGCTTCGAGATCTCGGGCAACGCCGACGCCGAGTCCCTGCTTCCCCTCCGCGCCCGACGCTGTTCCTGGAGATCGGCTGCGGGACCGGCCGGGTGCTCCAGCACGTGTCGCCGATGTGCCGCGAGGTGCACGGCATCGACATCTCCGCAGAGATGGTCAAGCAGGGCGAGGATCGCCTGGGGCATCTTCCCAACGTCCGCTTCTGCCACGGCAACGGCTACGACCTGGAGCTGTTCGACGACGACAGCTTCGACCTCGTCTACTGCGGCCTCGTGTTCCAGCACATGCCCAAGACCACCGCGTACAACTACCTGGTAGACCGACCGGTCCCTGCACCCCGCAGGGCGTGTTCCGCTTCCAGGTCCCGACCTCCTGAAATGAGCACTTCGCCGACTTCAGCCACTTCACCCAGCCCCATTTCGTGGACCATCCCTACCCGATGTACTTCTACTCCCCGGCCGAGATCGTCTAGCTGCTGACCAAGGCCGGCTTCTGGGTCGAGGAGCTCGACGGGGAAATCCGGGTCCAGGCCCGCAAGCGCGAGCAGTCGGGTGTCGCGCCGGCGATCGCCGAACGCGACGACCTCTCGCTGCTGGAAGGCGACACCCTGATCGGCCTGCGGGAACGGTTCAACGAGCGCGACCGCCAGCTCAACGAGCGCAACCGCCACCTCGAGCAGCGGGTCCTGGAGCTGGAGGAGGGGCTGGAGCGCATCCGGCGCCACCCGGTGGTCCGCATCGGGCGCCTGGTCCGCAACGGCCTGCGGCGCCTGCGCCCCTAGCCAGACCCCGCGGCGACTGTCCGAGGGTGCTGGTTTGTTAGGCTGCAACGATGAGCGCCTCCCCGACCGCCGCCGGCGACCCTGTCGACGTCACCGTCGTGCTGCCCTGCTACAACGAGCAGGACCACGTCGTGCTGGAGATCGAGCGCATCACCGCGGCGATGGACGCAGCGGGATCGCGCTACGAGCTGCTCGGCATCGACGACAAGTCGACCGACGACACGCTCGAGGTCCTGCGCAGGCGCCCGCGGCGGCTCCCGCACGCATGCTGCCTGCCCCGCAACGGCGGCTCGGGCACCGCGCGCCGGATCGGCACCCAGCAGGCCCGCGGCGAGATCGTCGTCTGGACCGACGCCGACATGACCTACCCGAACGAGCGCATCCCCGAGTTCGTCGCGGCTACCTGCGACGACACCCGCTACGACCAGGTCGTCGGCGCGCGCACGCACCGAGGAGGGCACCCACAAGTTGCCCCGGGTGCCGGCCAAGTGGGTCATCCGCAAGTTCGCCGAGCGGCTGACCAACACCGAAGATCCCCGACCTCAACTCCGGCCTGCGCGCCTTCCGCCGCGACGTGTCGCTGCCCTACCTGCGCCTGCTGCCGCCCGGGTTCTCCTGCGTCACCACGATCACGATGTCGTTCCTGTCCAACCAGCACCCGGTCAACTACCTGCCGATCGACTACGCCAAGCGCGCCGGGCGCTCGAAGTTCCACTTCGTTCAGGGACGCCTACCGCTACATCCTGCAGGTGCTGCGGATGGTCATGTACTTCAACCCGCTCAAGGTGCTGATGCCGGTCGGGCTCGACCTGATGGCGGCCACGGCGCCAAGCTGGTCTTCGACCTGGTCGTCCACCACTTCCGGGTCACCGGCTCGACCGTCCTGGTCGGGCTGGCCGCCTTCAACATCATGGCCATCGCCTTGCTCGCCGACCTGGTCGTCCGCCGGACCTCGGCCGAGTGAGCCGGCCGTGGCGGCCGGCCAGGGCGGCCACCCCGCCCCAGCCGAGGTCGGCCAGGGTGAACAGCAGCCGGGACACCACCGCCACCACGGTGGCCTGCGGTCGCGACATGGTCGACCCGAGCAGCAGGATCAGCGCGGCCTCGCGGACGCCGGCGCCGGCCGGGGCGATCACCAGCAGGAACCCGACGCACCAGGCGCCGGCGAAGGCGCCGGTCGAGTGGAGCAGCAGCCGAAGGTCGCCGGGCACGCCCAGCCGGCGGGCCAGCAGCCACACCTGCAGGCCGTAGCAGAGCCAGGCGGCCAGCGCCCACCCGATCGAGCGTGCCGCCCCGGTCAGCGACAGGGGTCGTGGCAGCGGTTCGCGCCGGGCGAGACGAAGGGCGAGAGCGAGCAGCCGGTTCAGCACCGGCGGGCTGGCGGCCAGGGCCACCAGCGGGAGCGCCAGCACCACCCACCAGTAGCGGCCGAGCGCGTCCAGGCCGGCCAGGGGGACCAGCACGACCGCGGTCAGCAGCCCGGCGCCGACCGAGATCAGCAGGGTGGCGGCCACGGCGGCGCCCGAGACACGCTGTGGCACCTCGTAGTCGCGGCCCAGCTCCATCTGGGCGACCGCCGGCCAGACGGAGCCGGGCACGTACTTGCCGAGCTGGCCGAGGAAGAAGACCCGGAGGCTGCCGGCCGGCGGCAGGGGCGAGCCCAGGTCGTTGAGCACGGCACGCCACGACAGGAGGGTGGCAAGATGCCCGGCCAGGACGGCGCCGGTCGCGGCGGCCAGGGTCCAGACCGACAGGCTGCCGAGCAGCGGCCGCACCCGGCCCCACTGGTCGGCCAGGATCACGGCGAGGAAGCCCAGGAACAGGCCGATGACGCCGAGGCGGGCCCAGGTCCGCCAGCTCCGGCCGCCGACCCTCACGGACGGCCGGCGGGGAAGCGGGCCCCGGGGGTCGCGCTCACCAGCCGGCCGGTGGCCTGCGGGCCAGCACGATGTAGCCGTCGCCGCGGTCGGTGCCAAGGAACAGCCGTTGGGCGAGCAGGAAGGGCGCCATCGTCACCGGACGGACCAGCAGCTTGACCAGGCCGCGGGCGGGGACCAGGTTGCCGCTCTCGGCCGAGCGCAGAGCAGGGCCTCGGCGCCGCCAGGGTCCGGTGGGCCGGTCACGGCCGGCGCATCCGGCTCGAGGATATTGGCCAACGGGTAGCCGTAGCACCACAGCACCTCGACCTGGAACCCGGCCTCGGCGAATCGGGACCGCAGCTGGTCGCGCTCGTAGCGGCGCAGGTGCCCGACCATCTCGTCACCACCGAGAAGCGGTGCTGGTGCGCCGGCACCGAGACCAGCATGCGCCCGCCGGGGACGAGCAGCTCGTAGACCCGGGCGAGGAGGCCGCGGTCGTCCTCCACATGCTCCAGCACCTCGAAGGCCAGGACGGCGCCGAAGCGCGCCCTTGCCGGGTGGAGCGCGTCCAGCGTGCCCCGCAGGACGCCGGGCCTCGACCGGGCCGGCAGGCCGGCCAGGCGCCGGCTGGCCAGGTCGGCGGCGGACGCCGAGAAGTCGATCCCGACGACCCGCCGAACCCGCTGGCGGCGAGCTCCTCCAGCATGGCGCCGGCCCCGTACCCGACCTCGAGGACCGGCTGGTCCTTGGGCAGCCGGGGCAGCAGCCGCCGGACCAGGTCCAGCCGGAGCAGGAAGCGGGGCGGCCGCACCCACTCGGGTGGTCCTCGGGCTTGGCCGTCGGCGACAGCAGGTCACCGAGCCGGCGGCCGATGGCGGCGGGCGTGTAGTCGCGCTCGTAGCGGTCGCGGGCGGCCCGGCCGAGTCCGGTGACCCTGGCGCGGTCCTTGATGAGCTCGCGGAGGGCGGCGGCCAGGGCGGCGGCGTCGCCGGGCGGCACGAGGACGACCTCGTCGGGGTCGAGGGCGGAGCGGACGGCCGGCGTGTCGGCGGTGACGATCGCCCGCCCGGCGCAGGCCGCCTGGTAGACCTTGCCGGGCACGACCCTCCTGGCCTTGCCGCTGTCGCCGAACAGGCCGAGCACGACGTGGTGGCCGGCCACCAGCTTCCCGAGACGGTCGTAGGGGACCCAGTCGTGGACGGTGACCCCGCCGAGCCCGGCCACCTCCCGGTCGAAGGCGGCCCGGTCCTGGCCCCGGCCGACGATGGTGAAGGCGATGTCCTCGCCCTGGAGCTGGCTGATCGCCCTGGCCACCGTCAGGACGCCGTGGAGGGGGATGAAGGTGCTGTAGAAGAGGACCTTGAGGGGACCGCCGTCGGGCGGCGGGTCGTCGGGGAAGTGCCCTGGCTCCGCACCCACCGGGACCGCGGCCAGCTTCCGCGCGGGCAGTCCCAGCTCCTCGGTGGCGAAGGCGACCTGCTCGGTGGTGTCGAGCAGGGCCAGGTCGGCGGCGCGCACGGCCAGCCGGTCCAGCAGCTTGGCCAGCCGAGCCTGGACGCTGGATGGGCCGACCGTCCGCCGGTCGAGGACGACGGTGTCGTAGACCGAGAGGAACATGTCCAGGACCAGCCGCCTGCGCCCGGCCAGCAGGCGGGCCAGCAGCACGTCGAGGTGGCCGAAGTAGCCGACCAGCACCACATCGTGGCGCCCGGCGCGCCGGTAGCGGCCGGCCAGGCGGGCCCAGGTCCGGGCCAGCCGGACCAGCCGCGCCGGCCCGAACGGGTGGCGCGCCGCGGCCAGCTTCTCGGCGGTGCCGCCCGCCCAGGCGGGCACATGCGCCTCGACGACCTCGGCGCCGCCCGCACGCAGGGCCGCCTCCAGGACGGCGATCCGTGGATGGGCCACCCGGTCGTAGCTCCCGAACAGGCAGACGCGAAGCGGGCGCTGTCCCGGCTGCTCTCCGGTTGCGGTCATGGCCGCCTATTCTGCCGCAGGTCGAGGGAACCCGGTGCCCGGCCCCTAGGCCAGGATCGCCGCCAGCGCGCCGCGGTGTCCCGGAGGTCCTCCAGCACGGCGTCGGCGCCGGTGGCGGCGAGCTCGTCGGCCCCGTAGGGCCCGGTGGCGACGGCCACCACCCTGGCCCCGCCGGCGCGGCCGGCGGCCACGTCCAGGGGGGTGTCGCCGACCAGCACCGTGGCCGTGCCGTGAAAGGCCGTCCCGTACTTGCCCTCGGCCTTGGTCCGGGCCACCTCGACCAGGCTGGGCCGGTGGTGGTGGTCGGAGCCGAACCCGCCGACGTCGAAGTCGAGGTAGCCGTCCAGCTCGAAGCTGGCCAGCTTGAGCAGGGCGTTGGGCTGCACGTTGCCGGTCAGCAGCGACTGCACCACGCCGTCGGTGCCGCCCAGGGCGGCCAGGGTCTCCCTGGCCCCGGGCAGGGCCCGGCCCCGCTCCCGGATCACCGCCGCCTTGGCCGCCAGCGCCGTCACCAGCGCCTCGTTGAACGCCGGCAGGTGCGAAGCTCCCTCGGCGATCTCGTGGGCGGCCAGGAAGTCGAGGGCGATCTCGGGGTCGGTCCGCCCGGCCATGGCCAGGGCCTTGGCGGTGACCTCGTCCGGGGCCCGGCCGACGACGGCCTGGAAGGCCTCGGTGAAGATGTCGCGGCCGACCTCCCCGGCCTGGACCAGGGTGCCGTCGATGTCCCAGAGGACCAGGCGCCTCGCACGCGCTACCGCTTGGCCAGCTCGGACCGGTGGGCCTCGGCCCGGCCGCCCCCGCCCGCGGCCAGCCGCTGGTAGGCCGGGACCGCGTACAGGTGGATGCGGTTGTCGAGGAAGTCCGAGAAGGCCAGCAGCCGGCCGTCGGCGGACACGTCCAGGCCGGTGGTCTGGTTGCCGCCGACCATGGCGTCGAGCACCTTGCCGCTGGCGGTGTCGATGGCCAGCACCGAGCCCCACTCCGGGCCGGGCAGGTAGTAGTTGGCGCCGTTGCGGCCCCGGTTGGACACGTACAGGACCCGCCCGTCGGGGGTCAGGTCGATGGTGTTGGGCACGTTGTCGGTCCTGGCCAGCCGGCGGACCCGCTCGCTGGCCAGGTCGACCACGAACGCCTCGTTGGTCCCCATGTCGCCAGCGTACAGGCGCCTGCCCTCCGGGTCGCCGACCAGGTGGCGCATGGCCCCGCCGGTCCGCAGCAGCGTCTTGGCCTTCCCGCTGGCCAGGTCGATCCGCTGGAGCTCGCCGTCCTCGAAGCCGGCCACGTACAGCCGCCGGCCGTCGGCGGTCGGCCAGAGGCCGCGCGGGGTGCGGACGGTCTTGAGCAGCCGCCGGACCCGGCCCTTGCCGAGGTCGATCTCGGAGATGTCGCTGGACACCCAGTTGGCCACGTACAGGGTCCGCTCGTCGGGGGAGAGGGCCATGACCTTGCTCCAGTTCCCCTTGGTGGCGAGCTGGCGGCGGACCCGGAAGCTGCGCCGGTCGATCTCCCACACCGAGGCGGTCTCCATCTGGCTGGCGTAGACGGTGCGGCCGTCGCCGGTGAACAGCACCTCGACCGCGCCGTGCTTCCCGAGCCGGATCGCCTTGCGCTTGCGCATGGTCCTGGCGTCGAACACCTCGACCCCCCGCCCGCCGAGCAGCGACACCCACAGCTCGCGGCCGTCGGGCGAGAACGCCACCTGCTTGGGGTTGGACCCGCTGCGCAGCTCGCCCAGCTTGTGGTGGAGCAGTCCGGCGGGGTCCAGCCACAGGTCGAGGGAGCGGTGCCGGTCGAGGGTGACCCGCTGGACCAGCCGGTTGTAGCCGGCCCGGGCCACGGTCAGCTCCAGCTCGCCGCCCCGCAGGGTGCCCTGGAACGGGGTCCGCGCCCGCCGGGCGGCCCCGCCGGCGGCCGTGATCGAGAGCTGGGCCCCGGGCGGGTGGGTGGTGACCCGCAGGCGCCAGCTCCGCTCGGCCAGCTGCCGCTCGGCGTCGGCGGCCGCCGCGCCGGGGTCGGCCGCGGCGGGCCGCGCGGCCGCGGGCGCCGGGGCGGCGGCCGGCGCCGGGGCGACCTCGAGCCGGTCGCGGAGCCACAGGGCGCCCGCCGCCAGCACCAGGACGAGGAGCAGGGCGCTCCTGACCAGGCGCCGGCGCCGACCCGGCGTCATCCGTCCCATCTCCGCAGTTCCACGGTTGGCGGCCGAACGCGACATACCATAGCGCGCCGGCACGACCGTGACGGGGACGCCCGGCGCGATAGCCTCCGGGAGGGCTGGGTACAGGGGGAGACAAGCTGGATCGAGGAGGCGGCGTGGCGGACGCGCGGGTGCTGGCGCTCGACCTCGGGACGTCGTCGGTGCGGGCGCTGGTCTTCGACGACCGCGGGGTCGCGCTGCCCGACGTGCTGGCCCGGCGGCCGACCCGGCTGGACATCACCGACGAGGGCAAGGCCGAGCTCGACCCGGACGGGGTGGTCGCCGCCGTCGGCGAGTGCCTCGACGAGCTGGCCGGCCGGGGGGAGCTGGACGGCGTCGAGCACGTGGCCATCTCCTGCGCCTGGCACTCGGTGATCGCCCTCGACGGCAGCGGCCGCCGCCTGACGGGCGCGCTCACCTGGGCCGACACCCGGGCCGCGCCCCTGGTGGCCGAGCTGCGGTCCCGGGGCGACATGGACCGGCTGCACGCCGTCACCGGCACCCGGCCGCACACGCTGTACTGGACCGTGAAGCTGCCCTGGCTGGCCAGGGAGCTCTCCCCCGCCCCGGCCCGCTACCTGGGGCTGGCCGAGTACGTGACCGGGGCGCTGCTCGGCGACCCGAGCGCCTCGGGGTCGATGGCCTCGGGGACCGGGCTGCTCGACCTGGCCGCCGCGACCTGGGACGCCCAGGCGCTGGAGCTGGCCGGGGTGGACGAGCGGGCCCTGCCGGCCCTGGCCGGCCAGGGCTGGATGGGCCGGCTCGGCCCGGAAGGGGCGCGGCGCTGGCCGGTCCTGGCCGAGGCGACCTGGCACCCGGTGACCGGCGACGGGGCCGCCTCCAACGCCGGCGCCGGCTGCGTCACCCCCGACCACGTGGCCGTCAACGTCGGCACCTCGGCCGCCATCCGGGCCGTCGAGCCGGCCGGCCAGGCCGGCCCCCTCCACCCGGAGCTCTGGCGCTACCTGGTCGACGACCGCCGCGTGGTCACCGGGGCCGCCTTCTCGGGGGCCGGCAACCTGTACGCCTGGCTGCGGCAGGTGACCACCCTGCCGGCCGAGGAGTCGGTCGAGGACGAGCTGGCCACGGTCCCGCCCGGGTCCCGCGGGGTGGTGGTCATGCCGTACCACGCCGGGTCCCGCCCGCCGCTCGACCTGGCCGCCGGGTCGGGGGCGATCACCGGGATCTCCCTGGCCACCACCCCGGTCGAGATCCTGGCCGCCACCCTGGAGGCCGTCTGCTACCGGCTGGCCGCCGGGTACGAGGCGCTGGCCTCCACCCTGCCCAGGGAGCCGGAGGTGGTCGCCTCCGGCGGGGCGATCGTCGCCTCCCCCTGGTGGCAGCAGACCCTGGCCGACGTGCTCGGCCGCCCGGTCCGGGTGGTCGACGAGCCCGAGGCCTCGGCCAGGGGGGCGGCCCTGCTCGCCCTCGGCCTGACCACCGACCCGGCCACCGTCCGCGTGGTCGACCCCCGACCCGACGCCGCCGAGGCCCAGCGGGCCGCCCGGGCCCTCCACGAGGACCTGGCCGCCCGCCTCGGCTACGTTTGACCGACCCCGATCCCTCCGACCAAGGAGCCCATCACCACGTGAGTCGAACTACGAGCAGGAACAGGACACTCGACCGAGCAGCTTCCCGAAGACATCGACCCGCACGAGATGGCCGACAGCGTCGAGGACGAGCTGGTGGCCGAGGAGGGCGTGGAGCTGGGCCTCGACCCCGACCTGGCCCTGTTCGCGGCCAGGGACGAACTGGAGGAAGGCGAGGAGCCGCCCGGGTAAGTTACGCTCTGTTCCACATGGAACAGCGCGCGCTCATCACCGGCATCGGCACCGTCAACCCGCTCGGGTTGGACGCTCCCTCCACCTGGGAGGCGATGCTGGCCGGGCGCAGCGGCATCGACACCATCGCCGCCTTCGACCCGTCGGACCACCCGGTCCGGATCGCCGGCGAGGTCCGCGGCTTCGACCCCGAGTCGGTGGCCTCGCGCAAGGACGCCCGCCGCATGGACCGGGGGGTGCTGTTCGCGGTGGCCGCCGCCGACGAGGCGGTGGCCGACGCCGGCATCGACAAGCTCGACCCCGAGCGCACCGGGGTGGTCGTCGGCTCGGCCATCGGCGGCATCGGGATCGTCGAGGAGCAGCAGCGCATCCTGCTCGAGAAGGGGCCGGGCCGGGTCTCGGCCACCTTCCTGCCCAACTGCCTGGTCGACACCGCGACCAGCTACATCGCCACCAAGCTGGGCGTCGTCGGGCTCAACTTCGCCGTGGTGTCGGCCTGCGCCACCGGGTCGCACGCCATCGGCGAGGCGGCCGAGCTGATCCGGCAGGGCCGGGCCGACGTGATCCTGGCCGGCGGCACCGAGGCCTGCATCACCCCGCTGGTGCTGGCCGGGTTCTGTCAGATGCAGGCCCTGGCCCCCGGCAACGACGACCCGCCGGCGGCCTCGCGCCCGTTCGACCGGGCCCGGGCCGGCTTCGTGATCGCCGAGGGCGCCGCCGTGGTCCTGCTGGAGTCCGAGGCCTCGGCCCGGGCCCGCGGGGCCAAGGTCTACGCCGAGGTCGCCGGGTACGGCGCCTCCAACGACGCCTACCACGTGGCCACCCCGCACCCGGCCAGCCGCGGGGTGATCCACATGTTCCACGACGCCCTGACGTCGGCGAAGGTCCGGCCGGAGGAGGTCGGCTACGTCAACGCCCACGGCACCGGCACCCCGCTCGGCGACCCGGCCGAGACCCAGGCCATCCGCCAGGCGTTCGGCGCCCACGCCGACGAGCTGGCCGTCTCCTCCACCAAGTCGATGACCGGCCACCTGTTCGGCGCGGCCGGCGCCCTCGAGGCGATCGCCAGCGCGCTCGCCCTGCGCGACCAGGTCCTGCCACCGACCATCAACCTCGAGGACCCGGACCCAGCATGCGACCTCGACTACGTACCCCTGAAGAGCCGGGAGGCCCGCTTCGACGTGGCCATCTCGAATTCGATGGGGCTGGGCGGCCACAATGGCGCCGTCGTCCTTCGCCGCGCCGAGCTCCTGAGACGACGCCGCGAAGCCGTCGCCGCCGCCAGGGAGGCCGGCCCACCCCCTGTCCCGGTCTCCATGCCCGAGCTCCTCCGCGAGGCCCTGCGCAGCCCCCGCGACCTGTTCCTCATGCTCGGCGCCCTCCTCGTCGCCATGCTCGTCACCTCCCCCCTCCCCACCTACCTCTGGGGCCCCGCCGCCCTCCTCCTCGCCGCCATCCCCGGCACCCTGATCATGAACCGGGTCCGGGTCCGGGCCGAGGACCGGGCCCGCCGGGATCAGAACAGGTAGCGGGCGACCTCGCGGACCAGCTGCTCGGGGTCGTCGCCGAGCTGCGGCGGCAGGTTGTGGTTGAGCCAGAGGGTGACCAGCCCGTGGACCAGCGACCAGGCCGCCACCGCGGCCCGCAGCTCGTCGCCGCCGGCGCCGTCGGCGGCCTCGGCGGCCGGCGGGTACAGCAGGGACCGGGCCGCGTCGCGGGCCTGGACCAGCGCGGGGTCGTCGGCCCGGTACAGCTCGGGGCGGAACATCACCTCGAAGTGGGCGCGGTGGGTGACCGCGAAGCGGGCGTAGGCGACGCCGACCTCCAGGAAGCTCCCGGTGGCGCGGTAGGCCTCGCCGAGGGTGGCGGCCAGGCGCCGGAACCCGTCGGCGGCCACCGCGGTCAGCAGCCCGGCCTTGTCGCCGAAGTGGTGGGCCGGGGCGGCGTGGGACACGCCGGCCCGGCGGGCCAGGTCCCGCAGGCTGAGCGCGGCCGGCCCCACCTCCTCGATCGCCTCGACGGCGGCCTCGAGCAGGGCCCTCGGGAGGTCGCCGTGGTGGTAGGGGCGGGCGTCGTCGGCTCCGGCGGCAGTGGCCATGCGCCAAGTCTGGCAGACTATCTAGTCATTGACAAGATTCGCCGGGCGTGCCTATCTTGACGCTGACAAGATTGGTCGAGCGGAAGGCGGAGCCATGACGGCGGCGCGGACGGCAACCACGCAGACGACAACCACGGGCTGGGTCCTCCGGATCGGCTCGACCGCCGGTATCGCCGGCGCGCTGCTGGCGATGGTCGGCAACCTCATCCACCCCGCGACCCCCATCGGCGACCCGGAGGGGGTGGCCGCCACCATCGCCGGCAGCCGGATCTGGGTCCCCGGCCACCTCGCGATCGTGGTCGGCCTCGTGCTCATGCTCGGCGGCCTGCTGGCCATGGCCCAGTCGATCCAGGGCGGGCTCCCGGGCGCCCTGGCCCGGCTGGGGGCCGCTGCCGCCGTCGCCGGCATCACCGTCGGGCTGATCCTCGTCACCCTCGACGGGATCGCGGCCAAGCAGCTCGCCGAGGCGTGGGCGACCGCCCCGCCCGATGAGCGGGCGGCCGCCCTGCGGCTGGTCCTGGCCGGCGAAACCCTCAACTTCGCCCTGGCCGCCCTGTTCAACATCCTGTTCGCCGGCGTGACCTTCATCCTCTACGGGTTGGCGGTGGCCTGGAGCCGGCAGTACCCGCGCTGGCTGGGCTGGGTGGTGGTGGTCGCCGGGATCGGGTCGGTGGCGGCCGGCCTGCTCCAGGCCGTCGTCGGCGAGCCCACCACGCTGAGCAGGATCCTGACCATCATCTTCCCCACCGTGATCACCCTGTGGCTGGTGGACATGAACGTGCTCGTGCTCCGCCGGGCGGCCTCGCTGGAGCGCGCCGGCGCCGGTCAGGGCTGACGGAGGGCCTGGACGGTGCCGTCGGCGTTGCCCAGCAGGACCTCGTCGGCCTGGTCGGGGAACAGGCCGTGCTCGACCACGCCGAGGGTCGACTTGAGGGTGGCGGCCAGGGCGGGGAGGTCGCCGTCGGGGATGGCGCAGTCGAGGAGGTGATGGCCCTCGTCGGTGACGAACGGGAGGCCGTCGGGGGCGCGGCGGAGGGTGGCCGAGGGGACCAGGTCGAGGAGGCGGCGGCGGGTGGTGGGCCAGGCGAAGCGGACGACCTCGACCGGGAGGGGCCTGGTGGCGCCGAGGCGGTCGACCAGCTTGGGGGACTCGGCGACGATCACGACGTGGCCGGCGGCGGCCAGGACCAGCTTCTCGCGGAGGAGGGCGCCGCCGCCGCCCTTGAGCAGGCGGAGGGCGGGGTCGACCTCGTCGGCGCCGTCGACGGCCAGGTCGAGGACCAGGTCGAGGACGCGGTCGGTGTCCAGGTCGACCAGGTCGATGCCGGCCGCCCTGGCCCTGGCCTCGGTCCTGGCCGAGGCGACCACCGCCCGCAGCGGGCGCGACGACGACCAGGTGGTGGCGAGCAGGTCGATCAGGGCGAACACGGCCCGGCCCGACCCGAGGCCGATGGTCATGCCCGGCTCGATCCGGGTGCGGGCGGCGGCCACGGCCGCGGCCCTGGCCGGGTCGCTCAGGAACCCGGTCATCCGGGGACGCCCCGCCAGCCGGTGGTGCCGGCCTCGGCGATGTGGGCGCCGGAGCCCTCCTGCTCGTTCCAGAGGAGGATGGCCGGCCACTCGTGCTCGGTGCCGAGGACCGACAGGCTGGCCGTGCCCAGGAACAGGTGCCTGGCCGCGTCGGGGGGCAGGCCGAGGAAGCAGGCGGTCAGGATGCGGAGCTGGTGGCCGTGGGAGAACAGCAGGGCCCGGCCCCCCGACATGGTCAGCTCCGCCAGCAGTGGCCGGGCCCGCTCGGCGGCGGTCTCCACCGTCTCGCCGCCGGGGCAGCCGTCGCGGAACAGGTCCCACCCGGGCCGGGTGGCGCGGATCTCGGGGGTGGTCATGCCCTCGTATTCGCCGTAGTCGAACTCGAGCAGGGCCGAGGTGATCTCCGGGTGGTCGCCGAACCCGGCCAGCCGGGCGGTCGTCGACCGCCCTGGTCAGGGGGCTCGACAGCACCCGGTCGACCTCGAGGCCGCGCAGGTGCCGCCCGAGCGCCGCCGCCTCGGCCTCGCCGGCCGCGCTCAGCGGCAGGTCGGTGCGGCCGGTGTGCCGCCGCGCCCGCGACCACTCGGTCTCGCCGTGCCTGACCAGGTACAGCTCCACGCCCATCGCCTCCCGGCCGGGACGGTAGCATCTGGGGCAGCCGCCAGTGAGGAGGGCCGCGCGATGATGGACTACCCGCTCACCGTCCGGACCATCTACCAGCGGGCCCGCACCCTGTTCCCGGACAAGCAGCTGGCGACCAGGCGGCCCGAGGGGGTACGGCGCACCACCTACGGCGACTGGGCCGAGCGGGTGGCCAGGCTGGCCGGGGGCCTGCGCGAGCTGGGGGTCGGGCCCGGCGACCGGGTGGCCACCTTCTGCTGGAACCACGACCGGCACCTGGAGGTGTACTTCGCGGCCGCGCTGATGGGGGCCAGCTACCACACCCTGAACATCCGCCTCGGCGGCGACCAGCTCGCCTGGATCGTCAACCACGCCCGCGACAAGGTGCTGGTCTGCGACGCCGAGCTGGCCGCGGCCATCGGCCCGGTGCTGGGCAGCCTCGACAGCGTCGAGCACGTGCTGGTCCTGGACGGCGAGGGCGGGGACCGCCCGGCGCTGGGCTTCGCCTCCGAGCACGGCTACGAGGACCTGGTCGAGCGCTCGGCCCCGATGACCGACTGGCCGGAGCTGGACGAGCGGCAGACGGCCGGCATCTGCTACACCTCGGCCACCACCGGCAACCCCAAGGGCGTCGCCTACTCGCACCGGGCCCTGTACCTCCACTCGCTGATGGTCGGCCTGGTCGACACGGCCGCGATCTCCGAGCGGGACGTGCTCCTCCCGATCGTGCCCATGTTCCACGTCAACGCCTGGGGGATGCCGTTCGCGGCCACCTGGTACGGGGCCGGCCAGGTGTACGGCGGCCCGGCCCCGACCCCGGCCGACTACCTGCGGCTGATCCGGGAAGAGGGCGTGACCGTGTCGGCCGGGGTGCCGACGGTCTGGCTCGGCGTCCTGCAGCTGCTGGAGGCCGACGGCGGCGACCTCGGGTCGCTGCAGCGGATCATCTGCGGCGGCTCGGCGGCCCCGGTGTCGATGATCCGGGCCTACGAGGAGCGCCACGGGGTCCAGTTCATCCACGCCTACGGGATGACCGAGGCGACCCCGGTCACCCACTTCTCGCGGCTCAAGTCGACCATGGACGACCTGCCGGTCGAGGCCCGCTACGGCTACAAGGCCAAGCAGGGGCTGCTGGTCCCGGGGCTGGAGCAGCGGGTGGTGGACGCCGACGGCCGCGAGGTCCCGGCCGACGGCAAGTCCATGGGCGAGCTCCAGCTGCGCGGCCCCTCGATCGCCTCGGAGTACCTGGACGACGAGCGCTCGGCCCAGACCTTCGTCGACGGCTGGTACCACACCGGCGACGTGGCCACCCTCGACCACGACGGCTACCTGCACCTGGTCGACCGGACCAAGGACCTGGTCAAGTCGGGCGGCGAGTGGATCTCCAGCGTCGAGCTGGAGAACGCCCTGATGGGCCACCCCGAGGTCGCCCAGGCGGCGGTGATCGCCGTCCCCGACGAGAAGTGGGGCGAGCGGCCCCTGGCCGTGGTCGTCCGCAAGCCCGGGGCCGAGGTCGGCGAGGCCGAGGTGGTGGCCTCGGTGGCCGGCAAGTTCCCCAAGTGGTGGCTGCCCGAGCGGGTCGAGTTCGTCGACGAGATCCCCATGACCGCCACCGGCAAGTTCTCCAAGCGCCTGCTGCGCGAGCGTTTCGTGGCCAGCGTCCAGGAGGAGGACGCCTCCGATGACCGCTGAGGCCGCGGGTCAGCAGTCCGAGGACGACCCTGACACGATGACCGCTGACCAGGCCGCCGACGCCCTCGCCCGGCGGCTGTTCACCGACGCCCTTGGGGCGCTGGAGCTGTACACCGTCTATGTCGGGGAGCGGCTCGGCCTGTACCGGGCGCTGGCCGACGGCGGCCCGGCGACCTCCTCGGAGCTGGCCGGCCGCACCGGGACCGTCGAGCGCTATGTGCGCGAGTGGCTGGAGCACCACGCGGCCAGCGGCCTGCTGGCGGTCGACGACCCCGCCGCCGGCCCGCTGGACCGCCGCTACCGGCTGCCGGCCGGCCACCTCCCGGTCCTGGCCGACCCCGACGACGTCCGCTACGCCGCCTACAAGGGCGTGGAGATGGTCCGGGCCGCCCGCCCGCTCCCCGACGTGGTGGAGGCGTTCCGGCACGGGGGCGCGCCGCCCCCGCTGTCGTGGGCGCCGGAGGGCAGGGCCGAGTTCAACCGGGCGCTGTTCGTGAACCTGCTCGGCAGCGAGTGGCTGCCGGCCATCGGCGAGGTCGACCGGCGGCTGCGGGCCGAGCCGCCGGCCCGGGTCGCCGACATGGGCTGCGGCACCGGCTGGTCGAGCATCGCCATGGCCACCGCCTACCCGCTGGTCAGGGTGGACGGCTTCGACCTCGACCCGGACGTGATCGCCGCCGCCGCCGAGCACGCCCGCGAGGCCGGGCTGGCCGACCGGGTGCGGTTCTCGGTGCTCGACGCCGCCGACCCCGACCTGCCTGGCCGCTACGACCTGGTGACGATCTTCGAGGCCCTGCACGACATGGCCCGCCCGGTCGAGGCGCTGGCGGCGGCCAGGGGGATGCTGGCCGAGGGCGGCTCGGTGGTGGTGGCCGACGAGCCGGTCGCCGACGAGTTCGGCGTCCCCGCCTCCGAGACGGAGCGGTACGCCTACGGCTGGAGCGTGGTGTCGTGCCTGCCCAGCGCCATGGACGACCCGGAGACGGCCGCCACCGGCGCCGTCATGCGCCCGGCCACCCTGGCCCGCTACGCGCACGCGGCCGGCTTCGCCCGCACCGAGACGCTCCCGATCGACAGCGACGTCTGGCGCTTCTACCGCCTGGTCCCGACGACGGCTCGGAGTCGGCCTTCGGCCGACGATCAACACACTCCGACCGGCCCGGGCGGGCCGGTCGGCTAGCTCCTGGCCTCGGCCAGCCAGGTGTCGAGGGGGCGGCCGGCCAGGCGCTCGTAGGCCTCGCGGTAGCGGGCGGCGGTGCCGGCGACCACGTCGGGGGGGAGGGCCGGGGCCGGCGGGCGCTGGTCCCAGGCGTGGTCCTGGAGCCAGTCGCGGACGTACTGCTTGTCGAACGACGGCGGGGAGTGGCCGGGGGACCAGCCGCCGGCGGGCCAGAACCGCGACGAGTCCGGGGTGAGGACCTCGTCGGCCAGCACGACCTGGTCGCCGTCGAGGCCGAACTCGAGCTTGGTGTCGGCCAGCAGGATGCCGCGCCGGGCGGCGTGCTCGGCGCCGCGCCGGTAGACCTCCAGGGTGAGGTCGCGCAGGCGGCCCGACAGGTCGGGCCCGAGGGCGGCGGCCACCTGGGCCTCGGAGACGTTCTCGTCGTGGCCGGTCTCGGCCTTGGTGGCCGGGGTGAAGATCGGCTCGGGCAGCCGGTCGGCCTGGCGCAGCCCCGGCGGCAGCGGGATCCCGCAGACCGCCCCGGTGGCCTGGTAGTCCTTCCAGCCCGACCCGACCAGGTAGCCGCGGGCCACGCACTCGAACGGCACCATCTCCAGGCGCCGGACCAGCATGGCCCGGCCGGCCAGGTGGCGCGCGGCCGGGGGCAGCTCGGACGCCCGCCAGCCGGCCAGGTGGTTGGGGACCAGGTCGGCGAGCAGCTCCAGCCAGAACACGGTCAGCGCGGTCAGCACCTCGCCCTTGCCGGGGACGGGGTCGTCCAGGACCACGTCGAAGGCGGAGATGCGGTCGCTGGCCACCAGCAGCAGGTGGCCGTCGTCGACCTCGTACAGGTCGCGGACCTTGCCGGACCCCAGGGGGCGCAGCCCCTCTGGAGCGGTCAGCTCGCTCACCGCAGGGCCTCCAGTCGCTCGAACACGGGCCCGGCCCCGGCGACGAACCGGGCCGGGTCGAGGGCGGCGTCCAGGTCGGCCGCGGCCAGCGCCTCGGCCACCCCCGGCTCGGCCAGGAGCAGGTCGCGGAAGCCGCCCTTGCCCTCCCAGGCGGCCATGGCCGCCCGCTGCACCGCCAGGTAGGCGTCCTCCCTGGCCCAGCCGGCGTCGACCAGGGCGAGCAGGGCGGCCGAGGAACCGGCGAGCCCGCCGGACGCATCCAGGTTGGCCCGCATCCGCTCCGGGGAGACACGCAGGCCGGCGACCAGCCAGTGGGCCCGCTCCAGGGCGTAGTCGAGCACGCAGCAGGCGTCGGGCAGGGCGACCCGCTCGACCGCCGAGTGGGAGATGTCGCGCTCGTGCCAGAGGGCGACGTCCTCCAGCCCGGCGACGGCGTAGCCGCGCAGCAGCCGGGCCATGCCGACCAGGCGCTCGGCCACGATCGGGTTGCGCTTGTGGGGCATGGCCGAGGAGCCCTTCTGGCCCTCGGCGAACGGCTCCTCGGCCTCCCGGACCTCGGTGCGCTGGAGGTGGCGGACCTCGGTGGCCAGCCGCTCGACGTCGGCGCCGGCCACGGCCAGGGCGGCCAGCAGCTCGGCGTGGCGGTCGCGGGCCACGACCTGGGTCGGGGCGGGCTCGGGGGCCAGGCCGAGCTCGTCCAGCACCTCGGCCTCGATCTCGGCGGGCAGGTTGGCGTAGGTGCCGACCGCGCCCGAGATGGTGCCGACGGCGACCGCGTCCCGGGCGGCGGCCAGCCGGCGCCGGTCGCGGTCGAAGGCGAAGGCGTGGCCGGCCAGCTTGAGGCCGAAGGTGGTCGGCTCGGCCGCCACCCCGTGGGTGCGGCCAAGGCACAGCGTGTCGCGGTGCTCCAGGGCGCGGTCCCGCAGCGCCCCCACCAGCCGGTCCAGCCGCCGCGCGAGCAGGTCGCAGGCCCGGGTGAGCTGCAGGGCCAGGGTGGTGTCGAGCAGGTCGGAGGAGGTCATGCCGTAGTGGACGTGCCTGGCGGCCTCGCCGACCCCCTCCCCGTAGGCGGTCAGGAAGGCGATCACGTCGTGGTGCAGCTCGGCGTCGAGCTGGTGGACCCGTTCGGGCGCGGGGACCGGGGCCTCCTCGATGGCGGCCAGGTCGTCCGCCGGCACCAGCCCGCGGCGCGCCCTCGCCCTGACCACCGCCACCTCGACCTCCACGAACAGCCGGAAGCGGGTCGCCTCGCTCCAGATGGCGCCCATCTCGGGGAGCGTGTACCGGGGGATCATGGCATTACAGCCGCAGGCCCTCGGCGAGCTGGTCCTTGAACTCCTGCAGCTGGAGCCGGAGCCGCGGGTCCCCGACGGCCAGGATCTGCACGGCCAGGATGCCGGCGTTGGCGGCGGCGTCGAGCCCCACGGCGGCCACCGGCACCCCCGAGGGCATCTGCACGATCGAGAACAGCGAGTCCTGGCCGGCGAGCTGGGGGGTGTAGATGGGCAGCCCGATGACCGGCAGGGTGGTGTGGGCGGCCAGCACCCCCGGCAGGGCGGCCGCCTTGCCGGCGGCGGCGATGATCACCTGGAGCCCGCGGTCGACCGCGCTGGCCCCGTAGTCGGCGACCCGGCGGGGGTCGCGGTGGGCGCTCAGCACCTCCAGCTCGTACTCGACGCCGAATTTCTCCAGCATGACCGCCGCGGTCTTGGCCTTCTCCTCGTCGGAGGTCGAGCCGAGCACGATCCCAACCCTTGGCGGCATGAACGCTCCTTGATGTGGTCGCTGGTCCGGGGGCATTCTAGAACGGAACTAGGGAAGCCTCCCTTGTTCGGCCACCTCGGCGTTCTCGACCAGGCCGAGGCGTTCCAGGGCGGCCACGATCCAGGCGTGCTTGGCCTTGGAGAACGCCACCGAGTCGACCGTCCCGCCGTCGACGATGGTCCGTTTGAGCTGCTCGTACTCCTCGCGCAGGGCCGGGTCGGCGAGCAGGGCGTCGCGGAAGCCGCGCAGCGCCGCGACCTCGGGGCTGGATGCGGGCACCACGTGCACGTGCACCCGGAACGAGGTGTCCCCGTGGCGGATGATCCCCTGCAGCATCGGGCGGGTCGGGGGGAACGCCGTCGACACCGCCTGGCGCTGGAAGCCGAGGGCGAGCAGGTCCTCGGTGACCGCCGGGATGTCCTCGGCCGGGGTCGGCAGCAGCAGGTCGACGGTGCCCTTGCCGGCCAGCCCGGGCACGGCCGAGGAGCCGACGTGCTCGGCCACGGCCCCGGGCCGCTTGGCGGCGATGAGCGCGGCGACCTGCCGGGCCACCTCCGGGGCGGCGCCGTTGGGCTCGTGGACCACGATCGGGACCCTGCAGTAGGGCAGGATCGGTGGCCGCTCGGCAGGTTGCAGATCACTCATCTTGTACAACCATGACGAAGGGCTTCTACGGTAGCACGGCGGCGATGTCCCGCCGGTAGTGGGCGCCGTCGAACCGGACCAGCTCGGCGGCCTGGTAGGCGCGGGCCCGGGCGTCGGCCAGGTCGTCGCCCAGGGCGGTGACCCCGAGCACCCGGCCCCCGGCGGTGCGGGCCCGCCCGGCCCCGTCGAGCGCCGTCCCGGCGTGGAACAGCTGGACGCCGGGCCGGGCCGCGGCCTCGGCCAGGCCCTCGATGTCCAGGCCGGTGCGGTAGGAGCCGGGGTAGCCGCCGGAGGCCAGCACCACGGTGACGCAGGCCCGCGGGTCCCAGGAGACCTTGCAGCCGGCCAGCGTGCCCTCGGCCGCCGCCCAGGCCAGGTCGGCCAGGTCGCTGGTCAGCCGGGGCAGGATCACCTGGGTCTCGGGGTCGCCGAAGCGGCAGTTGAACTCGAGCACCCTGGGGCCGTCGGCGGTCAGGGTCAGGCCGGCGTACAGCAGGCCCTGGTAGCGGGTGCCCCGGCGGGCCAGCTCGGCGACGGTCGGCTCGAGCACGGTCCGGCGGACCTGCTCGACCAGGTCGTCGTCGACGTCGGGCAGGGGCGAGAAGGCGCCCATGCCGCCGGTGTTGGGCCCGGTGTCGCCGTCGCCGACCCGCTTGTGGTCGCGGGCCGGGGCCAGGGGGAGCACGGTGCGGCCGTCGGTGACCGCGAACACGCTGGCCTCCGGCCCCTCCAGGAACTCCTCGAGCAGGATGGTGGCGCCGGCGTCGCCGTGGACCCTCCCCACCAGGGCCGCCTCCACGGCCGACCGGGCGGCCGCGTGGTCGCCGGTGACGGTCACGCCCTTGCCGGCGGCCAGCCCGTCGGCCTTGACCACCCACGGTGGGCCGAAGTCGTCGAGGGCGGCGACCGCCCTGGCCGGGTCGGTGAAGGTCTCGGAGCGGGCCGCCGGCACCCCGGCCGCGGCCATGACCTCCTTGGCGAACGCCTTGGAGCCCTCGATGCGGGCCGCCGCGGCGGTCGGCCCGAACACCGGCAGGCCGCGGTCCAGGAACTCGTCGGCCACCCCGGCGACCAGCGGCTGCTCGGGGCCGATGATGGTCAGGTCGATCCGGTTGCTCTCGGCGAAGCCGGCCAGCCCGGCCGCGTCGGTCGCCCCCAGCCCGGGGACGTTCTCGGCCACCTCGGCCGTGCCGGCGTTGCCGGGCACGGCGAACAGGCGGTCGACGTCGGGGCTCTGGGCCAGCGTGGCCAGCAGCGCGTGCTCGCGCCCGCCGCCGCCGACGACCGCGATCCGCATCGTCACTCCTCTCCCGATGAGCAAGGTCTGCTCGCGCCCCGGGCCGACGCCGACGGCGGTCACCGGCACCCCGCCCAGCTTCTCGACGGCGTCGACGTACACCCTGGCCGCCCGGGGCAGGTCCTCGAGCCGGGTGACGCCGCTGATGTCCTCCCGCCAGCCCTCGAACAGCTCGTAGACCGGCTCGGCGTGGTGGATCTCGGTCTGGGTCATGGGCCAGTCCTCGGTCACCTCGCCGTCGATCCGGTAGGCGACGGCCACCGGGACCCGTTCCAGGCGCGAGAGCACGTCCAGCTTGGTCACGAACAGCTCGGTGAGCCCGTTGACCCTGGCCGCGTAGCGGAGCCCCACCGTGTCCAGCCAGCCGCAGCGCCGGGGCCGGCCGGTGGTGGTGCCGAACTCGTCGCCCGCCGCCCGCAGCGCCTCGGCCTCGGCCTCGCCGGCCTCGGTCGGGAACGGGCCGGCCCCGACCCGGGTCACGTACGCCTTGGCGATGCCCATGACCCGCTCGATCCAGCCCGGGCCGACCCCGGCCCCGGCCAGGGCCCCGCCGGCCACCGGCGAGGAGGAGGTGACGAACGGGTAGGTGCCGTGGTCGACGTCGAGCAGGGTGGCCTGGGCGCCCTCGAACAGCACCTGCTTGCCCTCGCGGAGCGCGTTCCAGACGTACAGGGAGGTGTCGGCGATCCGCGGCCGCAGGGCCTCGGCGTAGGTGGCGTACTCCTCGACGATCGCCTCGGCGTCCAGCGGCAGGCGGTTGTAGACCTTGGCCAGCAGCGGGTTGCGCTCGCGCAGCACGGCCTCGACCTTCTTGGCCAGGATCCCCGGGTCGAGCAGGTCCTGGACGCGGATGCCGAGCCGGCCGACCTTGTCGCCGTAGGTGGGGCCGATGCCCCGGCCGGTGGTGCCGATCCGCTGGCGCCCGAGCCAGCGCTCGGTGAGCTTGTCCAGCTCCTTGTGCCAGGGCATGATCAGGTGCGCGTTGGCCGAGATGAGCAGCTTGCCGGTGGCGATGCCCTGGGCGTCGAGGGCGGCCAGCTCGGCCAGCAGGGTCCCCGGGTCGACCACCATGCCGTTGCCGATCACCGGGGTGACGTGCGGGTACAGGATGCCGCTGGGGACCAGGTGGAGCTTGAAGGTGCGGCCCTCGACGATCACCGTGTGCCCGGCGTTGTTGCCGCCCTGGTAGCGGACGACCACGTCCATCTTGTCGGCCAGCAGGTCGGTGGCCTTGCCCTTGCCCTCGTCACCCCACTGGCTGCCGACGAGGATGGTTCCCGGCATGGTCTGGGCTCGCTTTCCCGTTTGCTGGTGGTCGGTTCCGCAGCAGCCTACATCCGTCGCGAGCCGGTCGTGGCCAGCCACACCCCGGCCAGGACCATCGGGGCGCCGGCCCAGAACCCCGGGCCGGGCAGCTCGTCGAACAGCCACCAGGCGAGGCCGGTGGCGACGACCGGTTCGAGCAGCAGGGCCAGGGCCACCACCGTGGCGCTCACGGTGGCCAGCAGCCCGTTGAACACGGTGTGGCCGAGCAGCTGGGGGCCGGCCACCACCCCGGCAAGGGCCAGCCAGGACGCGGCCGGGTAGCCTGCCGAGGCTCGACCCGGTGAGCAGGCAGGCCGGCAGCAGCACGGCCGCGGCCACGCCGTAGACCGAGGTGGCGTAGGTCGAGACCGGCAGCCGCTGCCTGGCCACCCGCCCCAGCAGCAGGTAGGCGGCCATGGCGAGCGCCCCCGCGAAGGCGAGCACGTCGCCGAGCACGGCGCCCGACCCGGCGCCGAACCCGGCCGCGTCGCCGAGGCCGATGACCACCGCGCCCGCGGTGGCCAGGACGATCCCGGCCCAGGCCCGGGGGCTCGGCGCCTCCCCCAGGAACACCGACCCGACGGCGACGAACAGCGGCGCGCAGCTCACCAGGGTGGTCGCGGCGGCCACGGTGGTCAGGCCGAGGGAGGCGTTCCAGAGGGCGAAGTGGGCGGCCAGGCACACCCCGGCGGCGGCCAGGCGGAGCAGGTCGCCGCGGGCCAGCCGGCCCACCTGGCCCCTGGGGGCGAACGGGGCCAGCACGGCCGCCCCGGCCAGGCAGCGCCAGAAGGCCAGCGCCAGCGCGGGCATGGCGGCCACCCGGATCAGGATCGGCGAGGTCGAGATGGCCACCACCCCGACCGCCATCCAGATGACGACGCTCGTCCTCGACGCGACCCTCAACCGCCCGCCTTCTGGAACCGTTCCAGGACCGCGGCCACGAACCCGTCGGCCGCGGCCAGGTCGGCGGCGGCCCCGGGCATGGGGGCGAGGCCGGCCTGGGCGGCCACGGCGGCGTCGACCAGGGCAGCGGTCCCGGGGGGGTCTGCGCTTGTTGCCCCACCGGTGGATCGGGCATCGGCGAGCCGGAGGCGGGCCCAGCGGCCGCTCTCGACCTTGGAGCCGAGGACGTCGTCCTCCAGGTAGCGCCAGGCCCGGCAGGCGGTCAGCACCCGGTAGGCGAAGGTGCCGTGGCGGACCGCCCAGCGCAGCTCGGCGGCGGCCCGCTCCAGCAGCCAGGCCCGCGGCGGCTCGGCGAACACCCCGACCGGGTCGGGCCCGGCCACCGCCACCCCGGCGCGGCGGCAGACGGCGAAGTGGAGCAGCAGGTCGGGGTCGGTGGCGTCCGGGCCGCCCAGGTGCGTCTGGGGCGACGGCCCGGTGCTCAGGTGGAGCTCGAACGGCGGCCGCTCGGGCGGGTCGGCGGCGACCGCCGCGGTGACCAGGCTGAGCTCGAGGCCGGCGGGCGCCGGGCAGGCCAGGCTGGGATGGTTGAGGCGGGCCGAGATCACCTTCTTGGCCCGCCGCTCCAGCGGCCGGGCGACCACGCCCAGCAGGTCGACGTCGCTGCGCTCGGGCGACCAGCCCCCCAGCGCGCCCGACCCGTGCAGGTAGACGCCGATCAGCGCCGGCCCGAGCACCCGGGTGAGGCCAGCGGCCACCGCCGCCGGGTAGGCGCCGAGTGCCCGACCGACCGGGGCACCCCTCCCGGGTCCCCCGGACCCCTCCGCTCGGGTCCAGCCTCCACTAGGTGCCGACCAGGTACTCCAGCACGGGGGCCAGCTGCTCCGGCTCGACCCCGCCGTCGAAGCGCCGGGCGACCCGGCCGCGCTCGTCAACCACCACGGTGACCGGCTGGTAGGGGACCCGGTAGGCGGCCCAGGTCCGCCCGCTGGCGTCGTTGGCCAGCGGGTAGGGCACCTCGAACTCGCGCTGGTATTTGCGTCCCTCGCTCACCGTGTCGTTGTTGGAGACGCCGAAGAACTGCACCTGGCCCTCGAAGTCCCGGGCAACCTGCCCGAGGCCGGGCTGTTCGGCCCGGCACACCACTCACCACGATTCGAAGAAGTTCACCACCACCGGCTGGCCCCGGAACCCTCCGAGGCTGATGGTGCGGCCGTCGAAGTCGGTGACCTTGATGTCGGGGGCTGGCTGGCGCTGGTCGGCCGGGACCACGCCGCTGGGGGCCGGGCGGGCCGCCGTGACCCGGGTGGGCTCCGGCGCCGTGGTGGGCTCCGGCGCGGGTGCGGTGGTGGTCGTGGGGGCGGCGGCGGGCGGGCTCGGGGGGCGGGTCGCCGCCACAGCCGGCGGCCGCGAGGACGAGCGCGGCCAGCAGGGCAAGGAGGGCAAAACGGTGACGCATGGCGCCGATCCTACCGGTTGCGGTTACCATGCGCGGCCGAGGGAGATCGCCGCCGCGCTGAGGAGGACCGCCCGCATGCGCTCCTGGGCCAGTGAGTTCAAGCAGTTCCTGCTCCGAGGCAACGTCATCGACCTGGCCGTCGCGTTCGTGATCGGGGCCGCCTTCGCCGCGCTCGTCCAGGCGGCCGTCGCCGACCTGCTCACCCCGCTGGTGGCGGCCATCTTCGGCCAGCCCGACTTCAACGACCTCACCTTCACGATCAACGGCTCGGTGTTCAAGTACGGCCACTTCCTGAACGTGCTGATCTCCTTCGTCACCATCGCCTTGGTGGTGTTCTTCTTCGTGGTCAAGCCCATCAACCGGCTGATGGAGATGTCCAGGCGCCGCGAGTCCCCCGACCCCAGCACCCGCAAGTGCCCGGAGTGCGTCAGCGAGATCCCGATCGATGCTCGTCGCTGCGCGTTCTGCACCTCGGAGGTGGCCCCCGTCTAGACCCGGTTGCCCTGATTGACAGCCGTGCACGGGCCGGCGCAATACTAGGCTCAGCAGAGCGAGGAAGGAGTGGGGATGGACGACGGCCGGAACCGTCTGCCAGCGGAGTTCGATCGGCTGGAGGCGCCCTCGAGCGCGTACGCGCCCCGGCAGGTCGTCACCTACCTGTGCACCCGGGAACACGTGATGTCGGTCCCGTTCGCGGCCGAGGCCGAGGTCCCCGAGATCTGGGACTGCCGCTGCGGCCAGCCCGCCACGAGGGTGGCGGCGGCCGACGCCTCCTGAGCTGACCAGGACGCTCTTCGACCTGGTGGTGGTCGGCGCCGGGCCGGCCGGGGCGGCGGCGGCCCTTGAGGCGAGGCGGCTGCGTCCGGACGCCTCGGTGCTGCTGGTCGACAAGGCGGCCTTCCCGCGGGACAAGGCGTGCGGCGACGGGCTCGGCCCCCACGCCGTGGACGAGCTGGCCGCCCTCGGGGCCGCCGGGGTGCTGGACGGGTACCCGCCGATCCGGGGCCTGCGGCTGCGCTCCCCCAGCGGCATGGAGGTGGCCGGCGACCCGGCCCGCCCGAACCACGTGGTGCCGCGGTCGGTCCTCGACGCCCGCCTGGTCGCGGCGGCCGAGGCCGCCGGGGCCGAGCTGCGCCGCTCCAGCGTCCGCCGCCTGGAGCAGCACGACGGGCTGGTGGTGGTCGACGGCGAGCTGGCCGCCCGGGTGGTGATCGGCGCCGACGGGGCCAACTCGACCGTCCGGCGGCTGCTGGGCGCCCCCTCCAACCCGGACCGGGCCCTGGCCATCGCCGTCCGCGGCTACGCGCCGGCCCCGGCCGGCCGCCCCGAGCAGCTGATCGCCTGGGTGGCCGAGGGCTGGCCGGCCTATGTCTGGTCGTTCCCGACCGGCACCGGGGTGGCCAACGTCGGCTACGGGCTGCTGCGCAGCCGCTTCCACGGCGACCGGGCCGAGCTGCACCAGCGCCTGCGGGACCTCCTCCCCGAGGCCGACCCCGACCCGGCCAGCCTGCGCGCCCACCACCTGCCGTTCTCGTCGTCCCGGCCGCCCCCGGGCCGTGGCCGGGTCCTGCTCGCCGGCGACGCCGCCTCGCTGGTCAACCCGCTGTCGGGCGAGGGCATCTACTACGCCCTGGCCTCGGGCCGCCTGGCCGCCCGGGCGGCCCTGACCGCGCCCCGGGACCCGGTCGCCGCCTACCGGCGGCTCCTCGCCAGGGCCTTCGGCCGCCACCTGCGCCACGCGTCGGTCCTGGCCAGGGCGATCCACGCCCCGGCCCTGGCCGAGGCCGGCCTCGGCGCCGCCGCCGCCTCCCCCAGGCTGTTCGACGTCCTGGTCGAGCTGGGCCTCGGCCAGGCCAGGATCACCCCGCGGCTGCTGGCCGCCCTGCCGGGCGGCCTGCTGCGGGCCCGGGCGGCTACCAGAGGAACAGGATCAGGGCCTGGAGCGCGAACGCGTTGGCCCAGTTCTCCTGGGCGCTGAACAGCCGGACCTGGTTGTGGGTGGCCCGCCTGGCCGCCTTGACGCCCCGCCACAGCATCCAGATCACCAGCACCTGCAGGATGACGAACAGCCACCGCGGCAGGTGGAAGGGCAGCCCGATGCCGAGCAGGGCCAGCCCCCAGAGGATGAACCCGTAGATCAGCATCTTGAAGACGCCCGGGTAGAGCGGTCGGGCTCCACGGCGGTAGCCAGGCGGCGGTCGGCGCATATGCCCAGTCTAGGGCCTGTGGACAGCCGCGAGACCCCCATCCGCCGGTCGGCTACCCTCCCAGAAGGGGCCCCAACAGCGGCGGGTGGGGTTCGGGCGCGCCCGGCGGCAGCTGGCGGCTAGGAGGACGCGACCGCTGCCGGCTGGCCGGCGGGTGAAGGTGAGCTTGTCGCCGTCGGCGTCGACCTCGACGGTGTCGCCCTCGGACAGCTCGCCGGCGAGGAGGCGCCTGGCCAGCTCGTCGCCGACGGCCTTGGCGATCAGGCGGCGGAGCGGCCGGGCCCCGTAGGCCGGGTCGTAGCCGCGGTCGGCCAGCCATGCCTTGGCGGCCGGGGTCAGCTCCAGGGTGAGCCGGCGGTCGGCCAGCCTGGCCGCCAGCCTGGCCACCTGGAGGTCGACGATCCGGGCGAGCTCGTCGCGGCCCAGCCGGTGGAAGACCAGGATCTCGTCCAGCCGGTTGAGGAACTCGGGCTTGAACGCCTCCCTGACCGCGGCCATGACCCGCTCGCGGGCGATGTCCTCGGGTTCGGTGAACTCGGTGAGCAGCGACGAGCCCAGGTTGGAGGTCATGATCAGGACCGCGTTGGAGAAGTCGACGGTGCGGCCCTGGCCGTCGGTCAGGCGGCCGTCGTCCATCACCTGGAGCAGGACGTTGAACACGTCCGGGTGGGCCTTCTCGACCTCGTCCAGCAGCACCACCGCATAGGGCCGGCGCCGCACCGCCTCGGTGAGCTGGCCGCCCTCGTCGTAGCCGACGTAGCCGGGGGGCGCCCCGACCAGGCGGGCCACCGAGTGCTTCTCGCCGTACTCGCTCATGTCGATGCGGACCATGGCCCGCTCGTCGTCGAACAGCAGCGCGGCCAGGGCCCTGGCCAGCTCGGTCTTGCCGACCCCGGTGGGCCCGAGGAACAGGAAGCTGCCGATCGGCCGGCCCGGCTCGGACAGCCCGGCCCGCGAGCGCCGGATGGCGTCGGCGACGGCCTGGACGGCCTCGTCCTGGCCGACCACCCGCTGGTGCAGCTCGTCCTCGAGCCGCAGCAGCTTGGCCATCTCGCCCTGGACGAGCCTGGTCACGGGGATGCCGGTCCAGGCGGACACGACCTTGGCCACGTCCTCCTCGTCGACCTCCTCCTTGAGCATCCGGCGGTCGGACTGCAGCTCGGCCAGGCGCTGGTTGGCCGAGGCCAGGTCGCGCTCCAGGCCGGGCAGGACGCCGTAGCGCAGCTCGGCCGCCCGCTCCAGGAGCCCGTCGCGGGTCGCCCGCTCGGCCTCGCCCCTGACCTCCTCGATGCGGGCGTTGATCTCCCGGATGGCCCCGATGGCCTCCTTCTCACCCTCCCAGTGGGACTTCATGCCGGTGAGGGTCTCCTGCAGCGAGGCCAGCTCCTCCTCCAGCTTGGCCAGCCGCTCCCGCGACACCTCGTCCTTCTCCTTGCGCAGCGCCGCCCGCTCGATCTCGAGCTGGCGGGCCCGGCGCTCCAGCACGTCGACCTCGGTCGGCATGGAGTCGATCTCGATGCGCAGCCGCGAGGCGGCCTCGTCGACCAGGTCGATGGCCTTGTCGGGCAGGAACCGGCCGGTCACGTACCGGTCCGAGAGCACCGCCGCCGCCACCAGGGCCGAGTCCTTGATGCGGACGCCGTGGTGGACCTCGTAGCGCTCCTTGAGCCCGCGCAGGATGGCCACCGTGTCCTGGACGCTCGGCTCCCCCACCAGCACCGGCTGGAAGCGGCGCTCCAGGGCGGCGTCCTTCTCGATGTGCTTGCGGTACTCGTCCAGGGTGGTGGCCCCGACCATGCGCAGCTCGCCCCGGGCCAGCATGGGCTTGAGCATGTTGCCGGCGTCCATGGCGCCCTCGGCCGCCCCGGCCCCGACAACGGTGTGGAGCTCGTCGATGAAGGTGATGATCTGGCCGTCGGAGCCGCGGATGTCGTCGAGCACGGCCTTGAGCCGCTCCTCGAACTCGCCCCGGAACTTGGACCCGGCCACCATGGCCCCCAGGTCGAGGGCGACGATCCGCTTGTCCTTGAGCGACTCGGGGACGTCGCCGTCCACGATCCGGCCGGCCAGGCCCTCCACGATGGCCGTCTTGCCCACGCCGGGCTCGCCGATCAGGACCGGGTTGTTCTTGGTCCGGCGGCTCAGCACCTGGACGACCCGGCGGACCTCGTCGTCGCGGCCGATCACCGGGTCCAGCTTGCCCTGGCGGGCCATGTCGGTCAGGTCGCGGCCGAAGCGCTCCAGCGCCTGGTACTTGGCCTCCGGGTCCTGGTCGGTGACCTTGCGGCCCCCGCGGACCTCGGCGAGCGCGGCCAGGATGGCCTCGCGGGTCACGCCGGCGTCGGTCAGCAGCCTGGCCGCGGCGGTCGAGCCCTCGGTCAGGGCCAGCAGCAGGTGCTCGGTGGAGACGTACTGGTCGCCGAGGGCGCCGGCCTCCTTGCGGGCCCGCTCGATCAGCCGGCCCAGCTGGGGCGAGGCGACCGTCTCCTGCTCGGGGCCGTAGACCTTGGGGATCCGGTCGAGGGCCTCGGCGGCCCTGGACCTGAGCATGCCCGGGTCGGCGCCGGCCCGGCGCACGATCGGGTACACCACCCCGTCGGCGTCGGCGAGCAGGGCCACCAGCAGGTGCTCGGGCTCGATGCGCTGGTGGTCGCGGGCGCGGGCCTCGCGCTGGGCGATGGCCAGCGCCTCGCCGGCCCGGTGGGTGAAGCTGTTCACGTCCATGTTCGTTCCGTTCAGGCCTGCTCGTATCGGGTGGTGGGGTGCTCGTAGCGGACGATGGCCGAGGAGTAGGGGACCAGGTCCCGGCGGGCCGACCGGCGGACCGCCTCCAGCTCCTGGCGGTGGCGGCGGGCCTGGGCCCGCAGCTCGGCCTCCATGGCGGCCAGCCGGGCCTGGAGGCGCTCCAGCTCCTGGGTGAGCTGGATGACCCGCCGCACCCCTTCCAGGTTCATGCCGTCGCTGGTCAGCCGCTTGATCTCGAGCAGCCGCTCGATGTCCCGCTCGGAGTAGCGGCGGGCGTTGGCGGTGGTCCGCTTGGGCCGGACCAGCCCCTCCCGCTCGTAGATCCGGAGGGTCTGGGGGTGGACCCCGGCCAGCTCGGCCGCGACCGAGATCACGAACACGGCCCGGTCCCGCTGCTCCGCCATGGTCCTCCTCCTCCCTTCGCTCAGTCGATCCCGAGGTGGTTCCTGGGCGTCGTGTCGGACAGCGACGCGAACTCGCGCAGCAGGTCCCGCTCCTTGCGCGAGAGCTTCTCGGGCACGGCCACCTGGAGGCTGACCAGCAGGTCGCCGGCGCCCTTGCGGCCGGCGCCGGGGACGCCCCGGCCCCTGACCCGGAAGGTGCGGCCGTTCTGGGTGCCGGCCGGCACCTTGAGGGTCACCGGGCCGTCCAGGGTCGGCACCTTGAGCTCGGTGCCGAGGGCGGCCTCGGCGAAGGTGACCGGCACGGTGATGGTCAGGTCCTGGTTGCTGCGCCCGAACAGCGGGTGCGGGGTGACCCGGACCTTGACGATCAGGTCGCCGGCGGGGGCGCCGGCCTGGCCGGGCTCGCCCTGGCCCTTCAGCCGGACGGTGGCGCCGTCGTTGACGCCGACCGGGATCCGGACCCGCAGCTCCCGGGTGCGGACCTCGCTGCCCCGGCCGTTGCAGGTCGGGCAGGGGTCGTCGATCAGCGAGCCGCGGCCCTGGCAGGCCGGGCAGGGGCTGGAGAGGCCGAACAGGCCCTGGTCGCGGGTGACCGTGCCCCGGCCGTTGCAGGTCGGGCAGGGCCGGGGCAGGGTGCCGGGCTTGGCCCCGGAGCCGTGGCAGGTGTGGCAGGGGGCGGGGCCGCGCAGCTGCAGGGGGATGGTGGCGCCGCGCACCGCCTCCTCGAACCCGAGGGTGACCTCGCTCTCGACGTCGCGGCCGCGCCTGGCCGCCGTCTGGGACTGCCGGCCGCCGCCGAACAGGTTGCCGAACAGGTCGCCGAGGCCACCGAAGTCCTCGACCCTGACCCGGCCGCCGCCGGGGAACCCGCCCCCGCCGCCCGGGAACCCGCCGAAGCCGCCGCCGCCGAACGCGCCCGAGGCCAGCAGCCGGCGGGCCTCGTCGTACTCGGCCCGCTTCTTGGGGTCGGACAGCACGGCGTAGGCCCGCCCGACCTCCTTGAAGCGCTCCTCGGAGGCCTTGTCGCCCTTGTTGGCATCCGGGTGATGCTGCTGGGCGAGCTTCCGGTAGGCCTTCTTGATGTCGGCCGCCGACGCGTCCTTGGACACGCCGAGGGCGGCGTAGAAGTCCTTCTCCAGGTACTCGGCGTTGTTCATGCCCTACTTCGCGACCTTCACCATGGCGGGACGCAGCACCTTGCCCCGCAGCTCGTAGCCGGTGCGCACGATGTCGACGACCATGCCCGGCTCGGTGTCCTCCTGCTCGACGGCGATCACCGCCTCGTGGCGCTCGGGGTCGAAGGGCTTGCCCTCGGCCTCGATCTTCACCAGACCCTCGCCCTCCATGACCTCGCGGAGCTCGCCGAAGACCATCTCGACGCCCTTGAGCATGCGGTCGAAGTCGCGCGAGTGCTCGGCCGCGGACACGGCCAGCTCGAAGTTGTCCAGCACCGGCAGCAGCCGCGCCACCAGCGCCTGGGAGGCGGAGGCGGCCCTGGCCGTCTGCTCGCGCAGGGTGCGCTTGCGGTAGTTGTCGAAGTCGGCCTGGAGCCGGCGCAGGTCGTCCAGGTAGCTCTCGGCCTCGGCCCGTGCCTTCTCCAGGTCGGCCGCGATCGCGTCGTCGGAGGCCTCGACCTCGTCGAGGTCCTCGGCGACGTCCTCGACGTCCGTCCTCGGCGCCGTCGGCGTCCTCGGCGGCCTCGTCGGCGCGCTCGCTGACGACCTCGTCGTTGGCCTCGGCCTGCTCCTCGGCGGCCTCGTCCGCCTCGACCTCAGCGGCAGTCGTCGGCCTCCTCGGCCGCGCGCGCCTCGGCGGTCTCGGCCTCGCGCTCACCCGCCTGCTGGGCATCTCGTGTTCTTCACGGTGTCCCCTCTGGCAGAGAGGGGAGGCGGTGGACCGCCTCCCCTCCCCTGATGGCATGGTCCGGGTCAGGTGCGGACGGTGATCTTCTTCGGCATGTCGGCCTGCGCCCACACGCGGCCACCGCCCTGGCCCTGGCGTGCGCGGCCGAAGGCCTGGTTCATCTCGTCCTGGATCGCCAGCAGGTCCTGGAAGGGATCCCACCTGGAGACGCTCATGACGGGTTACCTCCTCTGGGTCGTGGGGGTTCAGGCCCCCTTCTGCTGGTCCTGGTCCTGGTCCTGGTCGCCCTCGTCGATGATCTCGGCGTCGACCACGTCGCCGTCGGCCTGGGCGGTGCCCTGGTCGGCTGGTGGTGGTCGTCCCGGCCTGGGCCTGGCCGGGGCCGGGCTGGGCCTGGGCGTAGACCGCCTCGGCCAGCTTGTAGCCCGCCTGCTGCAGGGCCTCGGTGGCCGAGGTGATGGCGACGGTGTCGTCGCCGGCGAGCTTCTCCTTCAGGTTGGTCAGGGCCGACTCGACGGCCGAGCGGTCCTCGTCGGAGATCTTGTCGCCGTAGTCCTTGAGGCTCTTCTCGGTCTGGTAGACGAGCTGCTCGGCCCGGTTCTTGGCCTCGGCGGCCTCGCGCCGGCGCCGGTCCTCCTCGGCGTACTGCTCGGCCTCGCGGACCATGCGGTCGATGTCGTCCTTGGGCAGCGCCGTGCCGCCCGTGATGGTCATCGACTGCTCCTTGCCGGTGCCGCGGTCCTTGGCCGAGACGTTGACGATGCCGTTGGCGTCGATGTCGAAGGTGACCTCGATCTGGGGCACGCCCCGGGGCGCCGGCGGGATGCCGACCAGCTGGAAGTTGCCCAGCAGCTTGTTGCCGTAGGTCATCTCGCGCTCGCCCTGGAAGACCTTGACGTCGACCTCGGACTGGCCGTCGTCGGCGGTGGTGAACACCTCCGAGCGGCGGGTCGGGATGGTGGTGTTGCGCTCGATGAGCTTGGTCATCACCCCGCCCTTGGTCTCGATGCCGAGCGACAGCGGGGTCACGTCCAGCAGCAGGATGTCCTTGACCTCGCCCTTGAGCACGCCGGCCTGGAGGGCGGCGCCGACGGCCACGACCTCGTCGGGGTTGACCCCCTTGTGGGGCTCCTTGCCGCCGGTGAGCTGCTTGACGAACTCGACCACCATGGGCATCCGGGTCGAGCCGCCGACCAGCACCACGTGGTGGATGTCGGTCAGGCTCTTCTGGGTCTTGGCCTTCCAGTCGGTGACGGCCTTGTCGAAGGGGACGCGCAGCCGCTCGACCAGGTCGGAGGTCATCCGCTCGAGCTCGCCCCGGGTGAGGCGCTGCTCCATGTGCAGCGGGCCCTCGGGGGTGGCGGTGATGAAGGGCAGGTTGATCGTGGTCTCCAGGGTCGAGGAGAGCTCGATCTTGGCCTTCTCGGCCGCCTCCCTGAGCCGCTGCATGGCCATCTTGTCGTTGGACAGGTCGATGCCGTGGTTGTTCTTGAAGGTGGTCAGCAGCCACTCGACCATCCGCTGGTCCCAGTCGTCGCCGCCCAGGTGCATGTCCCCGGAGGTCGACTGGACCTCGATGACCCCCTCGCCGATGTCGAGCAGGGAGACGTCGAAGGTGCCGCCGCCCAGGTCGAACACGAGGATGGTCTCGTCGCTCTCCTTGTCCAGGGAGTAGGCCAGCGAGGCCGCGGTCGGCTCGTTGATGATGCGCAGGACCTCGAGGCCGGCGACCTCACCGGCCTCCTTGGTGGCCTGGCGCTGGGCGTCGTCGAAGTAGGCGGGCACGGTGATGACCGCCTGGGTCACCTGGTCGCCCAGGTAGGCCTCGGCGTCGCGCTTCAGCTTCTGGAGGATGAACGCGCTGATCTGCTGGGGGGAGAACTCCTTGCCGTCGGCCCGGAAGCGCCAGGACGACTCGCCCATGTGCCGCTTGACCGAGCGGACGGTGCGGTCCGGGTTGGTCACCGCCTGGCGCTTGGCCACCTCGCCGACGAGCACCTCGCCGGTCTTGGAGAGGGCGACCACCGACGGGGTCGTCCGGGCCCCCTCGGCGTTGGGGATCACCGTCGGCTCGCCACCCTCGAGGGTGGCGACAACGGAGTTGGTGGTCCCCAGGTCGATCCCTACGGCCTTGGCCATCTCATCACCTCAAACTTGCTGGGACAGGTCCAAGGCACAAGATAGGGAGTTGAGTCTCCCGTTGTCAAGTTAATGGGTCCGACGGCTTTATCTTACCGCTGACCTGCGCGGCTACGCCGGTTCGGGGAGTGCTGCCGGGTCGACGGGGACCACCTTGGCCCCCGGCCCGATCCCGGCCTCGCCGAAGGACCCGGCGGCCAGCTCGACCGCGTAGCGGTAGGGGCCGGCGGGCGGGTAGCTGGGGCACGGGTCGGCCTTGCACGGGGTCATCTCGGCCACGCTGACCACCCGGCCGTCGGCGGCCACGAACGCGATCGACAGGGGGACCAGGGTGTTCTTCATCCAGTAGGCCTCGGCCACGTCGGCCGGGTAGAGGAAGACCATCCCGGTCCCCTCCGGCACCTGCCGGCGCCCCATCAGCCCCCTGGCCCGGGCGGCCGGGTCGGCCGCCACCTCCAGCCGCACCGTCCTGGCCGTCGCCGCTGGCCGGTTCCAGCCGGTAGGCCACGGTCGCGGGCTCGGCGCCGGCCGAGGCGCCCGGGGCGGTGGTCGGGGCCGCCCCCGGGTCGGCCATGGCCGGAGGGTCGTCCCGCCCGACCAGCCCGGCCGCCGACGCCAGCACGAAGGCGAGCACCGCCACCCCGGCCACGACCAGCGCCAGGCCGCCGGCCAGCAGGCCCACCCGGGCGCGGGTCGGGGGCTGGGGCTGGGTCGGGTCGCGCATCCGCCCAGCCTATCCAGTGGCGCCCGACTGTGCGGCCGGGCCCCGCCCGCCCCTGTCCACGCTCTCGATGTTACTGAGCGGTAGACTGCCGAGCGGCCAGCCCGAAGCGACCAGGCCGGGAGGACGTGCGATGAAGCTCGCCATCGGGGCCGTGCTCACCTTCTTCGCGGTCGCCCTGGCCGGCCAGCGGGCCGAGCGGATCACCCGGCTGATCGCGTCCGGGCAGCCGGCCCCCGACCGGTTCCAGGGCGCCTGGGCGCGGCTGCGGGCCGAGCTGACCGAGGTCTTCGGCCAGCGCAAGCTGCTCAAGCGGCCGATCCCCGGGCTGGCCCACTTCTTCACCTTCTGGGCGTTCGTGATCCTGCTGACCACGATCGTCGAGGCCTACGGGGAGCTGTTCACCGAGACCTTCGCCCTGCCGCTGGTCGGCCACAGCCCGGTGCTCGGCTTCCTCCAGGACCTGATCGCGGTCGCGGTCCTGGCCAGCCTGGCCGTCTTCGCGGTCATCCGCGTGCGCGAGTCGCCGGCCCGCCTCGGCCGGGCCTCCCGCTTCTACGGCTCCCACACCGGCCAGGCCTGGGTCATCCTCGGCATGATCGCCCTGGTCATCGTCACCCTGCTGTGCTACCGGGGCGCCAGGGTGGCCAGGGGCACCTTCCCCTACGACGGCTGGGCGTTCGCCTCCACGGCGGTCGGGGGGCTGCTGGACGGGCTGCCGCCCTCGACCGTGGCGCTGCTCAACGACGGCTTCCTGCTCGCCCACCTGGCGGTCGTGCTCGGGTTCCTGGTGCTGGTCATGTACTCCAAGCACCTGCACATCTTCACCGCCCCGTTCAACGTCGCCTTCTCCCGCCGGCCCAAGGCCCTCGGGCCGCTGGCCACCCCCCGGATCGACCCGGAGGAGATGACCGAGGAGGACGTCTTCGGCGCCGGCAAGGTCGAGGACCTCCACTTCAAGCAGCTGCTGGACCTGGCCACCTGCACCGAGTGCGGCCGCTGCCAGGACCAGTGCCCGGCCTGGAACACCGACAAGCCGCTCTCGCCCAAGCTGGTCATCACCGACCTGCGCGACCACCTGTTCGAGAAGGCCCCGTTCCTGCTCGGCGAGGCCGACCCCGAGCACCCGGACGGCCACGACCCGGCCGTGCTCGGCAAGGACCTGGTCACCGACGTGGTCGGGGCGGACGTGCTCTGGTCCTGCACCACCTGCGGGGCCTGCGTCGAGCAGTGCCCGGTCGACATCGAGCACGTCGACACCATCATGGAGCTGCGCCGCTACCAGGTCCTGATGGAGTCCCGCTTCCCGGCCGAGGCCGGCACCATGCTGCGCAACGTCGAGAGCTCCGGCGACCCCTGGGGGCTGGGCGCCGGCCAGCGGCTGGCCTGGACCGAGGGGCTCGACTTCGAGGTCCCGGTGGTCGGCGACCGCATCCCCGACGACGTCGAGTACCTGTACTGGGTCGGCTGCGCGGCCGCGCTCGAGGACCGGGCCCGCAAGACGGCCAGGGCCATCGCCGGCCTGCTGCACCGGGCCGGGGTCCGCTTCGCCGTGCTCGGCCCGCGCGAGTCCTGCACCGGCGACCCGGCCCGCCGGCTCGGCAACGAGTACCTCTACCAGCTCCAGGCCCAGCAGAACATCGAGACCCTCAACGGCGTCGGGGCGCGGAAGGTGATCGCCTCCTGCCCCCACTGCTTCAACACCCTGGCCCGCGAGTACCCCGACCTGGGCGGCGACTACGAGGTCGTCCACCACACCCAGCTGCTCCGCCGGCTGGTCGACGAGGGCCGGCTGGTGCCCTCCGGGCAGGTCGAGACCACCGTCACCTACCACGACCCCTGCTACCTGGGCCGCCACAACGACGTCTACGACGCCCCGCGGGCGGTGCTGGACGCCGTGCCCGGGGTCCGCTCGGTCGAGATGCACCGCTGCCGGGAGCGCGGCTTCTGCTGCGGCGCCGGCGGGGCCCGCATGTGGATGGAGGAGCGGATCGGCAAGCGGGTCAACCTGGAACGCACCGACGAGGCCCTGGCCACCGGGGCCGAGGTGGTCGGGACGGCCTGCCCCTACTGCATGGTCATGCTCGACGACGCCATCAAGCAGCGCCAGGCCGAGGGCGGCGGCGAGGGCGTCCGGGTGCTGGACGTCGCCCAGGTGCTCGAGGAGGGGTTCAGGTCCGGGGGGCCGAGCCCGGATCGGTGAGCTGCACCACCGGGTCGCGCCATACGTAGACGCCCTCCACCAGCCGCGGCTCGCTGCCCAGCAGGTCGGTCATGAACGCCACCATCGCCGCCTGGTTCGGCATCGGGCCCACGACCACGCTCCCGACCCGCCAGCGGACGAAGTCGCGGGCCAGGGCCCGCCGCCTCGGGCCGGTCAGCCGCGGCGGCGGGACCCCGGAGAAGATCCTGGCCAGGGTGATCGAGGCCGAGCTGGGGATGGCGTCGAAGCGCGGCAGGTCGCTGTCGCGCTGCGGGCCGATGAAGTACCCGCCGGGCATCCGGTACCAGAGGCCGGCCTCGGCCTGCCAGGTCATGGCCAGCGCGGTGCGCCGGTACGGCCAGGGCAGCACCAGGGCCACGCTGTCGCGGGGCAGGCTCCGGACCGCCGGGCCGGTGAAGAACGCCGGGGTGGTCACCTCCTCGGCCGGCACCGTGCTCGACGGCCACAGCGGCACCAGCACCAGCAGGGCGACCACGACCGCGGCCGGCCGCCGCCAGCCGCCCCCCTTCCAGACCGCCTGGAGGAACAGGGCCACCAGCAGCCCGGCGAACAGCGCGGTGAGCTGGGCCAGCCGGGCCGGGATGAGGCTGGGGAGCAGCGGCAGGTCCTCGAAGAAGGCCCACGGCAGCGGGATCCCGGTGTCCTCGGCCGCCCACCAGCAGGGTCGGCCCCAGCGAGAGCACGGCCGCCACCGCCATCAGGGCCAGCCCCAGCCTGACCACCGGGCTGGAGCGCCAGCGCACCCCGAGCACGACCAGGACCAGCAGCAGGGGCAGCCCCAGGTAGGCGGAGTTGCCGCCGGCGAAGCCCTCGACCAGCTGGCCGGCGCTCGTCCCAGGTCAGCGCCTGGGGCCAGCCGGGCAGGATGAAGCTCTGCAGGTCGTTGGAGCGGTTGGTCTTCTGGATGTCCCCGTGGATCCGCTGCGGCCCGCCGAACTGCACCGACAGCGGCCAGACGATGATCGCCGACACCATCACCAGGGCCACCGCGAACGCCTTGGCGGCGTACAGCCAACGCTCCCGCACCCGGCGCAGGTTGGTCAGCACCACCAGCAGGAGCATGGCGAAGGCGAGCAGGGCCGCCATGGCCAGCAGCTCCTCGCCGATCAGGAGCTGGGCGCCGGCCATCAGGCCGAGGCCGGTGCCGACCAGCCAGGGCGAGCGCCGCTGGCGGACCAGGATCTCGTGCAGGGCCAGCAGCATCAGCGGGACCAGGAAGGCCAGCGACATGTGCAGGTGGTGCGACTGGACCCGGATCGCCGGGGAGAAGCCGTAGACCAGCCCCCCGACCGCCGCCGCCAGGTGCCCGGGGACGAATCGGCGGATGGCAAGGTAGGCGCACCAGGCCGAGAGCCCGTAGGCCAGCACCAGCAGGAGGTTGAAGCTCAGCACCGGCCCCCAGGTGGCGGTCACCGGGGCCAGCAGCAGCCCGGGCAGCGGCAGCGACGTGTTCCACATCAGGTTCACGCCGTCCGGGTAGTTGAGATGGTGGGTGACCAGCAGGTCGTGGCCGTTGGCGAGGGCGTAGGGCACCCAGCGCAGGAACCACATGAAGATCGCCGGGTCGCCGTCCCCGCCCTCGAGGGTGGTGGTGGTCGGCGACGACCAGGCCGGCGCGAACATCCACACGGCCAGGGCGAGGAACACCAGCAGGACCAGCGCCCGCGGGCCCGGCCGCAGCCGTCGCGCCAGCCGGCGCAGGCGCCGCCCGCCGGAGGACTCCCGCTCCTCCACCGGCGGCACGGCCTCGACCGGGTCGACGGCCGGGGCCGGGACGACCTCCTCGGTCGTCGACCCGATGGATGATGCTGGCAGCTTCGACAATCCGCGTTCCTCGTGGGGGGCTGGCTCAGGGGCTCAGGGCGAGCGGAAGTTCTCCCAGTACCGGGACGGGGTCGGTCCCCGCTGTCCCTGGTATTTCGACCCGACCCCCCGCGACCCGTAGGGCCGCTCGGCCTCGGTGGTGAGCTGGAACACGGCGATCTGCCCGATCCGCATCCCCGGGTACAGCGTGATCGGCAGGTTGGCCACGTTGGACAGCTCCAGCGTCACGTGCCCGGTGAACCCAGGGTCCAGGAACCCGGCCGTCGAGTGGGTCATCAGCCCCAGCCGCCCGAGAGACGAGTTGTGGGTGGGGATAAATGTCTCGGCCCGACGAGGAACAACCCGGTAGGAGCGCTCACCTGAATACAACGGACTGGCACGCTCTCCATGTCGCGTACGTCAATGACAGCGCGAAACAGGTGATGCCCTCTACCGAGACGTTGGCGCTCCAACTTGCGCGGAAGGCGGAACACCGGGCGGTGGGGCGAGAACTCTGACCAGGTAAACAGGGCCGTGGTCGATCCTGTTGAACGTCGACCGCTTCTTGGCTTTCACCGGCCGCAGGCCAAGGCTGGCGGCAAGCTCCACGACAGCGTCAGCCAGGCACTCCCTCGTGCTGGTGAACTCGCACCGTCCCGTGGTATCGACGTAACCATCCGTATCCATGAGGCCCTGTAACAGCGCAACTCTCTGCGGCTCACTGGCCAGGAGATAATCGGCTGGGACATGTTTGTTTCCAAGGAGTCCGAGGTTGCGGAGGGCACTGGAGAGTGAGCCATCTCTGGCAGTATCTGGCCCGTCAACGCATCTCGCGTGTGCCCGACCCCGCCAATACGGTAGAGGTAGGCTCCCGCCCGGCGCTCGACGGCGTATCCGGCCTTGACGATCTCTTCGAGGATCGGCGCGTCAGCGCAGGTGATCTCGGCTTTGCTACTTGTACCGTCGCCCAACCAGGCCCCAAGGACATAGGGGTCGATAGGAAGCGATCGGGGGTAATACTGCGCCGGGCCCGCGAGCGCGACCTGGTGGTTGTACTCGCCTTGTGCGACCAAGCCTGGCGATCTGGGCCGTCGTCACCAGCCCTGTTCGGTGCTTGCCATGACTCCGCCCCGACTTGGTGCACGTCCGCCAGAGATGTTGGTCATCGGCGACGACGGCAGACCCATCGGAGAAGATCACTCGGCGGCAAGGCCGTCCAAGCATCACCTCGGTGGCTCTCACCACGACACATGGCAGACCTCGCTCGTCGAAGACCTGATCGCCGACCGCGAGCGCTTCCATCGTTCTCCAGCCGAGGGGCGTTGGGACCGGGGTATCGAGAGCCAGCGCTTTGCCCTCCAGGCGGGCCGCCAGGTCGGGCGGGATCCCGACCTGCTCCAGGGTCGACCCGAGCACGAACTCCCCCGGGTGCAGGATGAAGGCGTCGTCGGGCTTGACCTCGACCAGCTCGGTCAGGTCCTCCATCGGCTGCTTCACGTCGATGTAGGGATGCCGCGCCGTGTAGAAGACCCGGAAGCGGTTGTCCAGCCGCACGTCGATGCTCGACGGCTGGATGGCGTCATCGTCCAGCGGGTCGACCACCAGCCGCCCGGCCGCGATCGCCTCCCGCAGACTACGGTCGGACAGGATCACCTGTGCACTCCCAAGACAAAGGCTGCTCGGCCGGCATTCTGCCACGGCCTCGTTGCCCCAGCTCAGACCGCGCGGCTAGAATCACCCCTCCTGCGGGCGTAGTTCAATGGTAGAACTCGAGCTTCCCAAGCTCGCGGTGAGGGTTCGATTCCCTTCGCCCGCTCCACCCCAAAGCGCAGGTCACCGCCTGGCTGGTGGAATTCACCTAGGCCGAGCCGGCCTCGCGCGCGGCATGCTCCAACCGGCTGCGGTACCGCTCCCACCAGGCCTGATCGCCGGGCGCCATGTTGTCGTTGCCTTCACGCAGCCCGACGGCGCCGTCGATGAGCTCCCGGACGATGTCGGCGTGGCCGGCGTGCCGGTGGGTCTCGGCGATCATGTGCACCAGGATCTGCTGCAGCGTGACCTCGCGCCGCTCCCGCGGCCACCACGGCACCTTGCCGACGGCATCCAGCGCCAGCGCGTCGATCGTGGCGTCCGAGTGCGCCCAGACATGGTGGTACAGACCAACGATCTGTTCCCGCGACTCCTCGGCGGTGGCCCACATGTCGGCGTTGGGTTCGGCGCCCTCCTCCAGCCATGGCAGCGGCTCAGGGAACGGCCGGCCGAACGTCTCGCCGAAGTACCCCGCCTCGACGCTGGCCACGTGCTTGACCAGCCCGAGCAGGTTGGTGCCTGTCGGCACCATCGGGCGGCGGGCGTCGTACTCCGACAGCCCTTCCAGCTTCCACACCAGCGCCTCGCGGGCGGCCTGCAGGTAGCGACGGAGGTCCGCCTTCGGATCTGACTCGGTCATACCGCAGAGTATGGCGGCAACGGCCTCTTGCGCGCGCGGTGCCTCGGGAGGCAGGTGGCGCTGGTGCCCTCCAACCCGATCGTGCATTCCCGGCCGAGCTGGCGGAGCTGCGGGCCAAGCCGAGCGGGTGCTTCGTGATCGAGGTCGGGGTCCCGGAGCTCCAGCGGCTCCCGCCGGGCGAGACCGTCCGCCGCTTCACCGTGACCCCGACCCATCTCGGCTTCGACGAGTACGACGTCGCCTCGCAGGGCCTGATCTCCCATCACTACTGGGTGGCCGACGGCCAGCCCGAGACGTTGCCGCCGCCGTTCCGCTACGTCTGGCCGTCGGAGCTGGACCTGATGGCCCGGCTGGCCGGGATGACCCTGCGCGAGCGCTGGAGCGACTGGAACCGCGCGCCCTTCACGAACGACAGCACCATGCACGTGTCGGTCTGGGAGAAGACGGCCTCGCCCGTCCGTCGCACGCTTCGGTGAGAATGGCCGCGACGGTCCGACCCGGGAGGCGATGTGACCCAGCAGCCATCGTTGAAGCTGACGGCGCCGGTGTTCGACGCACCCGACCCTCGGGCGCTGGCCGAGTTCTACGGCCGGCTGCTGGGCTGGACGATCGGCACCGACGAGCCGGACTGGGTGACGCTCCGCGCCCCCGACGGTGTCAGGGGGCTGTCGTTCCAGCTCGAGACGGCCTACGTCAGGCCGACCTGGCCGGCCGGTCCCGGGGACCAGCAGATGCAGGTCCACCTGGACATCGAGGTGGACGACCTGGAGGCCGCCGGGGCCCACGCCGTCGCCCTGGGCGCCGTCCTCGCCGACTACCAGCCCCAGAAGGACGTGCGGGTCTACTTCGACCCCGTCGGCCACCCCTTCTGCCTGTGGCTGGGAGGCTGAGACCCGTCACCTGAGCCGACCGGTGACCTGCCGTCGTGGTGCCGGTCCTGATGGCCGGGGCCCGCTTGCGGCGCGCGGCTCGCGGTCGATCCAGCGCTTCCGGTGCCGGTGCGGCCAGGCTGGCTCGGAGTGGGCGGGTCGCGGCGGCTCGACCTGGAGCACGCCCGGCCGGCCGAGGTTGGGCGACCGGCGGGTCGACCGGGCCCGACACCGGATGGTCGAACGACTCCACCAGCAGCTCGCTGAGGTGCGGACCTAGGCCGGGGGCGTCGAGCCCAGGTCGGGGCGGGGGCGGCGGAGGGCCCGGAGGCCGAACAGGACCAGGCCGGCCAGGACCACCAGCGGCGTCAGCCAGACCACCCCGACCAGGACGGCCGCCGCCATCACCCCGAGGCCGTCCACGGCCGTCGCCCATGCCCTGGCCAGCCGGCCCGTCGGCTCCCCGGCCGCGGCGCCCGGCTCGGTGAGCCGGAGCACGATGGTCGAGAACGAGGACTGGTCCTCGAGGTGGTCGAGCTGCCCCTGGAGCCGCTCGATGTTGGACTGCACCTGCTGGAGCTGGTTCTGCACCGCGATCACGTCGGTGACCGACTTCGCCCGGTCGAGCAGGCGGAGGTACACCCGCTCCTGGGCCCGCCAGGCGGCGAGCTGGCCGTTGAGGTCGATGTACTGGGTGGTGACGTCCTCGGTGCTCGACTGCTCGCCGCGGTAGGTGCCGAGGGCCTTGAGCTCGCGGAGCACCGGCTCGAAGGCGTCCACCGGGACCCGGAAGGTGACCTGCCCGCTGGCCGGGTCGCCGTCCGGCAACGACGTCGACGACCCGACATAGATCCCCTTGGCCCTGGTCACCACGTCGGTGGCCCGGTTGACGGTGTCGTTCAGCCCGCCCTTGCCGACCTCCAGGTCGACGGTGGCGGTGCGGACGATCCGGTTGCCGAGGTCGACCAGCCGCACCTGGGCGGCGGCCTCGGTCGAGCCGGCCTTGCCCGCCGGGGCCGCCTCGTCCCGGGCGCTCGCGGAGTCGGCCGCCGGCGCCACCTGACCCTCGCCGCCGCCCGTGGCGGCGCCGTCCCCGCCCCCGCCGCAACCGGCCACGACCACCATCGCGACCAGCATCCCAACCGCCGCCCGGCGAAGCTGCATGCTCACCCTCCCGTGTCGGTGCCTGCTGGTTGGGACGCCGCCCGAGCCCGAACGGTTCCTCACCGCCCGGCGGGCTCCCGCGCCGCACCGGGTCCCCGGGGCTGTGGACGGCCGCTTGCCGGGTCGGGGCGCCATCTGGAAGCCTCCTTCGGGTCTGCATCGATCGCCGAGGAGTCCTGCCCGTGGCCGTCGCCACCTCCCCACCCCGACCCGCCAGCCGCGCCACCCCGTCCCTGCGGGGCGCGGTGCTCGCCCTGTTCGTCGCCTCGGGCGCCGCCGGGCTCATCTACCAGGTGGTGTGGTCGCGCGAGCTGGTGCTGGTGTTCGGCAACACCACCCAGGCGGTGGCCACGATCGTCACCGCCTTCATGGCCGGCCTCGGCTTCGGCAGCCTGGCCGGCGGCCGGCTGGCCGACACCAGCGGCCGCCCGCTGCGCCTGTACGGGCTGGTCGAGCTGGCCGTCGCCGCCATGGCCGCGCTGCTGCCGTTCGCCTTCACCGGGCTGGCCGAGGTGTACCGGGGCGTGTGGCCCAGCCTGGTCGAGCGGCCGGGCCAGCTGGCCGGCGTCCGCTTCGGGCTCGCGCTGGCGGCGGTGGCCCCGGCCACGTTCCTCATGGGCATGACCCTCCCGCTGCTCACCCGGTACCTGGTCCGCACCCTGGACGAGACCGGCGCCCGCCTCGGCGAGCTGTACGCGGCCAACACCATCGGCGCCATGGCCGGGACGCTGCTCGGCGGCTTCGTGCTCATCGAGCTGGTCGGCCTCCACCTGACCAGCTACCTGGCCGTCGCCCTCAACCTCGCGGCCGGGCTCGGCGCCCTGCTGCTGTCGCGACGCTGGGAGACGGGCCCCGACGATGCCGGCGCGACGGCCGCCCGCCGGGAGCGGCCGGCCAGGCCCCAGGTGCCGCGCGAGTTCCTCCCCCGCCGCCGGGCCGTGCTGGCGGCGACCTTCGTCTCCGGGTTCGTCTCCCTCGCCCTCGAGGTGCTCTGGACCCGGATGCTGGCCGAGGGCACCGGCTCCAGCATCTACATCTTCACCACCATCCTGGCCATCTTCCTGCTCGGCATCGCCCTCGGCAGCCTCCTGTACCGCCGCCTCTCCCGGCCCGAGGGCGAGCGGCTCGGCACCCTCGGCCTGTGCCTGGCCGGGGTCGGGGTCCTCGCCCAGGCAACGGTGGTGCTCGGCAGCGGCATGGTCGGCCAGGTCCCGTTCGTGGTCCGCACCGTGGTCGTGCTCCTCCCGGCGACGATCCTGATGGGCTATGCCTTCCCGCTCGCCGGCCGGCTGGCCACCCCGTCGGCGGAGGCGGCCGGGGGCAGCGTCGGCCTGCTCTACGCGGCCAACACCGGCGGCTCCATCCTGGGCTCGTTCGGCGCCGCCTTCGTCCTCGCCGGGACCCTCGGCACCAACGGCTCGATCCTCCTCCTCGGCGGCCTCAACCTCCTCGCCGGCGCGGTGCTGTTCGCCGCCGAGCCGGTGGGCGGCGGGCGCCGGTCCGGGGCCGCGGGCCAGGACCCGGGCCAGGCGGCGGCGCCGGGGAACCGGGGGCGGGCGCGGCTGGTCGGGGCTGCGCTGGCCGGGTTGGCGGTGCTGGGGCTGGTCGCGTCGTCGCTCGACCTGCCCGTGACCCGGACCCGGACCGAGAACGAGCTGCGCCGCACCGGCCTGCCGGTGACCCATGCCGAGGACGAGCTGGCCACCGTCGACACCGTCGGCGGGCCCGCCAAGGGCCGGCGGCTGCTGGTCGGCGGGGTCGGGATGACGTCGCTGACCGTGGACACCAAGCTCATGGGCTACCTGTCCAAGGCGCTGCGGCCCGAGGCCCAGGACTTCCTCGTGATCGCGTTCGGCATGGGCGGCACCTACCGCTCCGGGCTCCAGCTGGGGCTGCGGACCGACGCCGTCGAGCTGTCACCGACCGTCCCCAGCCGCATGCCCGTGTTCTTCCCGGACGCCGACCGCTTCCTGGACCACCCCCAGGGCAGGGTGATCGTCAGCGACGGCCGCAACTACGTCCGCCTCTCGCGCGAGACCTACGACATGGTCGCCGTCGACCCCGCCCCTCCGATCGAGAGCGCCGGGTCGGTGGTCCTCTACACCCGCGAGTTCCTGACCGAGGGCAAGGCCCGCCTGCGACCCGGCGGCGTGTTCATGCTCTGGATCCCCTACGCCCTGCCCCTGGACGACTTCAAGGAGCACGTCCGCACCTTCGCCGGCGTCTTCGGCCACGTCCGCCTGGTGCTCTCCCCGGGCCGGCACGGGGTGTTCATGTTCGGCTCCGACGCCCCGCTCGAGTTCACCGAGCCCAACATCCGCCAGGTCCTCGGCGCCCCCGCCGCCCTGCGCGACCTGAACGACGTGCCCGACCATCCCCCCACCGACGCCGACGGCTGGGTCGCGGTCGTCCGCCGTTCCCAGTGGCTGGCCGACGACCAGCTGCGCTCCTTCATCGGCTCCGGCCCCCAGATCACCGACGACCGCCCCCGCTCCGAGTACTTCCTCTGGCGCCGCGCCCTCATGGACGACCAGCAGTACATCAGCGAGTCCAGCCTGCTCCGGGCCGCTCCCGGCTGAGGCGGCGTCAGCCGTCGGTCTGGGTGACCTTGTCGAGGCCCCGGGGGGCGTCCGGGTCGAGGCCCTTGGCCCTGGCCAGGGCCTCGACGAGGAGCTGGCCGGGAACGATCAGCGCGAACGGGGCCAGGTGCTCGGGCAGCGAGGGCCCGGCGAGGGCGGACCGGCAGGCGGCCGCGAACTCCTGGTCGCCGCCGATGCCGTAGACGTCGGCGCCGGTCCCGGCGAGCCGCCGGGCCAGGCCGGTCATCTCGGGGAGGATCGGCCCGTCCCCGGCGGCCACCAGGAGCGCCGGCGTGTCGTCGTCGACGACCGCGATCGGCCCGTGCACCAGGTCGGCGTAGGAGAGCCCGACGGCCGTCAGGTAGCAGGTCTCCTTCAGCTTCAGCGCCACCTCCAGCGCGGTCGAGTACGCATAGCCCCGCCCCGACACCACCAGGGTCCCGACGTCGACCAACCGCTCGGCCAGCGCCTCCGCCGCCGGCGCCACCTCGAGCATCGCCGCCACCGCCCCCGGCACCCCCCGCAACGCCTCCACCCCGACCCCGGGCCCCCGCGGCCCGCGCGCCCCGACCCCGGCCCTCGCGTCGCCCCCGGCCCGACCCCGGCGCCACCCGGGGCTCCGGCCCGCTCCCGCCCTCCTGGAGGGACAGGGCGAGGACGGCCATCGCGGCCAGCTGGGTGGTGTAGGTCTTGGTTGCGGGGACGGCGAGCTCCTCGCCTGCCTGGGTGATGAGGGCGAGGTCGGCGACCTCGGTCAGGGGGGACCCGGCCGCGTTGGTGACCGCGACGGTGCGGGCGCCGCAGCGGCGGGCCCACTCGAGGGTGGTCACGATCTCCTCGGTGGCGCCGGACTGGGAGACCGCCACCGCCAGCACGCCGCGGAGGTCGAGGACGGCGCGGTAGGCGGTGGCCAGCGAGGGCGAGGCGAGCGAGGCCAGGCGGCCGGCCCGGGCCGAGCACAGGTACTGCCCGTACACCGCGGCGTTGTCCGAGGAGCCCCTGGCGATGAACAGGACCTGCCTGGTGTCCCGGCCCAGCGCCGCCAGCTCGTCCACCTGGGCCAGCAGCGCGTCGAAGGTGCTGCTCAGCGCCTCCGGCTGCTCGGCGATCTCGATCCGCATCTGGCTCGGCACGCGGCCCCCAAGTGGACTAGTCCAATCCGCCGGAGGCCACAGTAACACTCCCGCGAAAGCCGGCGAGCAAGGCCGAACTAGTCGGCGGGACCCTTCGACGTTGATACTGTCTGGCACATGGGAGAGCCGGGCTGGTCCCGGCGTGCCAGAGTCGGAGGTCTTCATGCCCGAGCGCCGTGTCGTTATCGGTTCCAAGGTCGGCCTGCACGCCCGGCCAGCCGCCATGTTCGTCCAGGCGGCAGCGAAGCAGCCGGTGAAGGTGACGATCGCCAAGGCGGCGGGCGGTGACCCGGTGGACGCCCGCAGCATCCTGTCGGTGCTGGCCCTCGACGCCCGCGGTGGCGACGAGGTCGTGCTGGTCGCCGAGGGCGACGGCGCCGACCAGGCCCTTGACGAGCTGGCCGCCCTGGTCGCCAGGGACCTCGACAGCGAGGGGTAGCCATGGCCGAGACACTCAGCGGCATCGGGGTCAGCCCAGGCGTCGCCGCCGGGCCCGTGGCACAGATGGCCGCGCCCCCGGTGGTCCCGACCGACACGAAGCCGTCCGGCGACCCCGAGGCCGAGAACCAGGCGGCGATGGACGCCATGCGGGCGGTCGCCAGCAGCCTGGAGGAGCGGGCGGCACGCGCTCCCGGCGAGGCCGCGAGCGTCCTCGCCGCCCAGGCGATGATGGCCGAGGACCCGACCCTCGCCTCCAAGGTGACCGAGGGGGTGCAGGCCGGCAAGGCGGCGATCGCCGCGGTCGTCGACGCCTTCGAGGACTTCCGCAACATGCTGGCCGCGGCCGGGCCCTACATGGCCGAGCGCGTCGCCGACCTCGACGACCTGCGCAACCGCACCGTGGCCACGCTGCTCGGGGTGCCGATGCCGGGCGTCCCCGACCCCGGCCATCCCTTCGTGCTGATCGCCCTGGACCTGGCCCCGGCCGACACCGCGACCCTGGACAAGGACCGCGTGCGCGCCATCATCACCGAGGAGGGCGGGCCGACCAGCCACACGGCCATCCTGGCCAAGTCGCTCGGCATCCCGGCGGTGGTCACCGTTCACGGCGCCACCGCCATCCCCGAGGGCGAGACGGTCCTGGTCGACGGGACCGAGGGAACCGTGGCCGTCGCCCCCGACGAGGCCACCGTCCAGCAGGCGATCGAGGCCGAGCAGGCCAAGCTGGCCGCCCTCCAGGCGGTCAGCGGTCCCGGCCGCACCTCCGACGGGCACCCGGTGCAGCTCCTGGTCAACATCGCCGGCGACAAGGACCTGGAACCGGCGGCGGCGGCCGACTCCGAGGGCGTCGGGCTGTTCCGGACCGAGTTCCTGTTCCTCGACCGGCCCAACGCGCCAACCCTCGAGGAGCAGCAGGCGGTCTACCGGCGGGTCTTCGACGCCTTCCCGGGGCGCAAGGTGGTGGTGCGGACGCTGGACGCCGGCGCCGACAAGCCGCTGGAGTTCGTCACCGTGCCCGACGAGCCCAACCCCGCCCTCGGCGTGCGCGGGCTGCGGACCTCCCGGCGGCATCCCGAGCTGCTGGAGGAGCAGCTGACCGCGGTCGCCGGGGCCGCGGCGGGCAGCCAGGCCCAGGTCTGGGTGATGGCGCCGATGGTGTCGACCACGGCCGAGGCGGCCGCCTTCGCCGAGCAGGTGCGCGGCCACGGGCTGCCCTCGGGCGGCGTGATGGTCGAGGTGCCGGCGGCGGCCATCCGGGCCAGGCACGTGGCGGCGGCCTGCGACTTCATGTCGATCGGGACCAACGACCTGTCCCAGTACACCTACGCGGCCGACCGGATGGCCGGGGAGCTGGCCGACCTGCTCGACGCCTGGCAGCCGGCCCTGCTCGACCTGGTCCGGATGACCGCGGAGGCCGGCAAGGCCCTCGGCAAGCCGGTCGGGGTGTGCGGCGAGGCGGCCAGCGACCCGCTGCTCGCCCTGGTGTTCGTTGGGCTCGGCATCACCAGCCTGTCCATGGCCCCGGTCAGCATCCCGGGGGTCCGCGCCGCCGTCGCCGCCCACACCCTCGCCGAGTGCCGGGGTCTCGCCACCCTCGCCCTCGACGCCGAGGACGGCCGCGCCGCCCGCAACGCCGTCCGCGACGCCACCCGCGGCTGACGGCCGCGGACGCCACCCCGGGCAGGCGGCCCTCCTGCCGGAACGGGCCATCGACCAGCCGGCGGTGATCCGCGCGGACTGATCAGAACGGAACGGTTCGTTCCAGTGGTACCCTGGGCCCATGAACGTCGCCTCCACGCCGCTGAGCGGGCGCCGGGCCGAGGCGGCCCGGAACGACCGGCGCATCCTGGATGCCGCGCGGGCGGTGTTCGTCGCCGACCCGGGCGCACCCATCGCCGCGGTGGCCGAGCACGCCGGGGTCGGCATCAGCGCCCTGTACCGCCGCTATGCCAGCAAGGAGGAGCTGCTGCGCCGGCTCTGCGGGGACGGGCTCAAGGCCTACCTGGCCGCCGCCGAGGAGGCGCTGGCCGACGACGGCGACCCGTGGGAGGCCTTCGCCCGGTTCATGCGCCGGGTGGTCGACGCCGACACCCACTCCCTCACCTCGCGCCTGGCCGGCACCTTCACCCCGACCGACGAGCTCAACCGCGACGCGACCATGGCCCAGGAGCTCAACCAGCGGCTGTTCGAGCGGACCCGGGCGGCGGGCGCCATCCGGCCCGACCTCGACGTCAACGACCTCTCCATGGTCTTCGAGCAGCTCGCGTCCATCCGGCTCGGGGACGAGGCCCGCACCAGCGAGCTCCGCCACCGCTACCTGGCCCTGCTGCTGGAGGCCATGCGCGGCCCGGGGGCGGCCCCGCTGCCCGGCCCTCCGCCGACCTGGCAGGAGCTCACCGCGCGCTGGTAGCCCGGCGCCCGGTACCCACCGGCCTCGGTAGGCTGTGGCGATGCGCAGAGCGGGTGCGGCCCTTGGCAGCGCGGTGTTCTTCGCGCTGGCCCCGGGCGTCGTGGCCGGCCTGGTCCCCTGGTGGCTGACCGGCTGGCAGGTCCGGTCGCTGCCGGCGTGGTGGCTGCCGCTCCGGTTGGCCGGGGTCGTCCTGCTGGTCGCGGGGACGGCGGTGCTGGTGCAGGCGTTCGCGCGCTTCGTGGTCGAGGGCCTCGGCACCCCGGCCCCGGTGGCCCCGACCCGCGAGCTGGTCGTCGGCGGGCTCTACCGGTACGTGCGCAACCCCATGTACCTGGCCGTGCTCGCCGCCATCGTCGGCCAGGCCATGGCCCTCGGCCAGCCCGTGCTGCTGCCCTACGCCGCCGTCGTGGCCGCCGCCTTCGTGGCCTTCGTCCACTGGTACGAGGAGCCGACCCTGGCCCGCCAGTTCGGCGACCGCTACCAGGCCTACCGGCGGGCCGTGCCCGGCTGGTGGCCCCGCCGCCACCCCTGGAGCCCGGCCGGGGACGGCCGATAGACAGCGCGCCACCCCGGTGCTATGGTTCTTTACTGAAGTAATGAACCAATGGACCTGTGAGGTGTCGTGTTCGACGACCGGAGCCCGATCTACCGCCAGATCGCCGACCAGGTGAAGGCGGACGTGGTCAGCGGGACCCTGGACGGCGACGAGCAGGTGATGTCGACCAACCAGTACGCCGCCTACTACCGGATCAACCCGGCGACGGTCGCCAAGGCGTTCCAGCAGCTCGTGGACGAGCAGGTCCTCTACAAGAAGCGAGGCATCGGCATGTTCGTCAGCCCGACCGCCCGCGACACCCTGCGGGCCCAGCGCCGGGAGCGCTTCTTCTCCGACGTCGTCGACCCGATGGTGGCCGAGGCCAAGGCCGTCGGCATCCCCATCGGCGAGGTCATGGCCCGGATCGAGCAGCTGGCCGGGAGGGACGGCCGATGACCCTTGGCATCGAGGTGGCCGGCCTCCGGCTCCGCTACGGGGCCGTCACCGCCCTGGACGACCTCAGCTTCACCCTCCCCGGCGGCCGGATCTACGGGCTGCTCGGGCGCAACGGGTCGGGCAAGACGAGCCTGCTGTCGGTGCTGGCCGGGTTCCGCAAGGCCTCGGGCGGCACGGTCCTGGTCGACGGCCAGCCGGTGTTCGAGGATCCCCGGATCACCCGCCAGGTCTGCCTCATCCGCGAGACCGGCGACACCGGCGACCGGGACGACCGGGTCTCCGAGGCGCTGTACACCGCGAGGCACCTGCGAGCCGGCTGGGACGCCGGCTACGCGGACGCCCTGGTCGAGCGCTTCCAGGTCCCCCGCGGGGCCAAGCTCCGCGACCTCTCCCTCGGCCAGCGGTCGGCCCTGGGCATGATCTTCGGGCTGGCCGCCAGGGCCCCGGTGACCCTGTTCGACGAGTCCCACCTGGGGATGGACGCGCCCTCGCGGGCCGCCTTCCACGACGAGCTGCTGGCCGACTTCATGGCCCGCCCGCGCACCATCGTCATCTCGACCCACCTGATCGACGAGCTGAGCCCGCTGTTCGAGGAGGTCGTGATCATCGACAACGGCCGGCTCGTCCTCCAGGACGAGACCGAGGTGCTGCGGGCCCGGGGCGCGGACGTCACCGGCCCGGCCGAGGCGGTGGACCGGTTCGTGGCCGGGCGCACCGTGCTGCGGGAGCGGCAGCTCGGCCGGACCAAGTCGGCCATGGTCTACGGCGGGCTCGACGAGCACCACCGCCGCCAGGCCCGCGACGCCGGCCTCGACCTGGGCCCGGTCGCGCTCCAGGACCTGTTCGTCCACCTCACCCAGCCAGAGGGAGGCGCGCCATGAGCGACCACGCGGACGACCGGACCTGGACCATCGCGCGCCTGCTGTTCGCCACCCACCTGCCCTTCCTGCTGCTCGCCTACGGGGTGTTCGTCGCCGCGGTGCTGGTGATCACCTTCGGGATCGACCTCTGGGGCACCGTCTCCAGGAGCGTGTGGGACCCTGCCGTCTCGATCGTGCGCTGGTTCGCCCTCGGGTACGGCCTGTACTTCATCAACCGCCTGCTGCCGGTGTACGTGGCCCACGGGCGGACCCGCCGCGAGTTCCTCCGCTCCGTCGCCCTGTTCGTGGTGGTCGCCGGGGCCGTGGTGGCCGCGCTGCTGACGCTGGGGCTCGCGCTGGAGGGGGTGCTCTACCGGGTCATGGACTGGTCGCACCGGGTGGAGCCCGAGCGGCTGTTCGACTCGCCCGGCCAGTACCCGCTGGTGTTCCTGAGCTACTGGGCCATGCTGGTGATCTGGATGACCATCGGGTTGCTGCTGGCCGCCGGGTTCTACCGGTCGGGGGGCAACGAGCTGGTCGTGATCGTGCTGGCGCTGGCCATCGTGGTGGTGACCGGGTACGGGGTCGGCTTCAGCGGCCTGCCCTTCGTCGGGGCCGTCGTTGAGGTGGCCGACGTCCCGCTGGCCGCGACCCTCGGGCTGTGCCTTGCCGGCCTGCTGCCGGGGGCGGTGGTGACCTGGGCCCTGGTCAGGGACATCCCCATCCGTAACCGGGTCGTGTGAGCTGGCGGCTCAGGCGGTGGCCGGCGACGGGCCCCGGGGATTCCCGGGCCCGGCGCGTGCCCTCAGGTGCCGGCGGGTTCGCGGACTCTTGTGGCGGGGCGGTCCTCGTCGGCGGTCTCCAGGGCGATCCTCGGGAGCCAGCGGTCGAGCCAGGCCGGCATCCACCAGTTCCAGCGACCGGCCAGCCGCATCACGGCCGGCACGAGGATGGTCCGGACCAGGGTGGCGTCGATCAGCACGGCCACGGCCAGGCCGAAGCCCATCTCCTTGAACGGCACCAGCCGCCCGGCCGCGAAGGCCGCGAACACGGTGACCATGACCAGCGCCGCCGAGGTGATGGTGCGGGCCGTGCTCTCCAGGCCGCGGGCCACGGCCAGCTCGTTGTCCCCGGTGCGCAGGTACTCCTCGCGGATCCGGCTGAGCAGGAACACCTCGTAGTCCATGGACAGCCCGAACAGGATCGAGAAGAGGAACAGGGGCACGAAGACCTCGATGTGGCCCTCGGAGGTGAAGCCGAGCAGCGACTCGCCCCAGCCCCACTGGAAGGTGGCCACGATCAGCCCGTAGGCGGCGCCCACCGACAGCAGGTTCATGGCGATCGCCTGCAGCGGCAGCACCAGCGAGCGGAAGGCCATCGCCAGCAGCACGAACGACAGGGCCAGGACGGACAGGACGACCACCGGGAGCTGGCCGGAGATCTCGCGGGCCAGGTCGAGGTTGTTGGCGGTGGCCCCGCCGACCCTGGCCTGCCCGGCCAGCCCGGCGGCGGGGATGTACTGGTCGCGGACCCGGTCGACCAGGCCCTCGGCGGCCTCGGACTCGGGCGCGTCCCGGGTCACGACCGTGATGCGGGCCAGGTCGGCGCCCCGGTCCCAGTTGGCCAGCCCGGCCACGGCCGGGGCCAGCTCGGGGTCGACCCCGTCCAGGCCGCCCGCGTACAGCCGGGCGTAGGCGTCCAGGTCGGCTCGGGGCAGCACCGAGGTGAGGCTCTGCACGCTGACCGCGGCCTCGTCGCCCTGGAGGGCCCGGGTGAGCCGGTCCACCCGCTCCAGGTTGGCCCTGGTCCCGGCCCCGCCCGGCGTGTCCACCAGGACCTCCATGGGCCCGGTGACGCCGGCCCCGAACTCTGCCGCCAGGCGCTCGCTGGCCAGCCGCGGGCTCTCGTCCTCGGGCAGGATGGCCGCGCCCGGCTGGCCGAGGCGGATGCCGGCGAACGGCACGGCCAGCAGGAGCAGCACGGCCAGGGCGGCGGCCATGAAGGCCCACGGCCGGCGCATGATCCGGACCGCCCAGCGGTGCCAGAAGCCCTCGCCCTCGGCGGCCCGCGGGCGCAGCACCGGGATGCGCAGCCGGTCGACCCAGTGGCCGACCAGGCTGAGCACGGCCGGGAGCAGGGTGATGGCGGCCAGCACGGCCACCGCGACCACGCTCATCGACCCGATGGCCATGGAGCGGAAGGCCTGGATGTCGACCAGGAACATCCCGGCCAGGGCGACGATCACGGTGGCCCCGGACAGGGCCACGGCCCGGCCGGAGGTGGCCAGGGTGACCGGGACGGCCTCGGCCACCGGGCGGCCCCGGCGCAGCTCCTCGCGGAAGCGGGTGACCACGAACAGGGCGTAGTCGATGCCGACGCCGATGCCGACGATGGAGGCGGTGTTGGTGACGTAGACGTTCATGTCGGTGACGCCGGCCAGGAAGTACAGGACGCCGAGGGTCACGCCCAGGCTGACCAGGGCGAGCATGATCGGCAGGCCGGCGGCGACCAGGCTGGTGAAGGCCAGCAGCAGCACGATGAGGGTGATCGGGAAGCTGACCCGCTCGGCCTGCTCGAGGTCGTGGCGGGAGATCTCGTTCATGCGCTCGTAGAAGGCGGCGGCCCCGCCGGTCTCGACCTCGACCCCGGCCGGCACGCCCTCGCGGGCCGCCGCGGCGACCTCGGGGACGGTCTCGAGCTGGGTGTTCTGGTCGCCGGTGAGCCCGGCGACCAGGTAGGTGGTGCGCCGGTCGGGCGAGACGAAGGCCGGGCTGCCGGTGGAGGAGAACGACTCCACCCCGCCGACGCCCGGGACCGCCCCGACCCGGGCGGCGATCCCCTCGACGACCGCCCGGAAGGCGGGGTCGTCGACCGTCCGGGCCTCGTCGTGGACGGTGACCAGGGCGGTGGTCGGGAACTGGTTGGCGAAGCGCTGCTCGAGGTCGCGCTGGACGGCCAGCGACTGGGAGCCGGGCACCTCGAACCCGCCCGACCCGAGCCGGTCGGTGAGCCCGGAGGCGTAGCTGGCCATGACGGCCAGCAGCACCACCCAGGCCCCGATGACCCACCACCGGCGCCGGACGGTGAAGGACCCGAGCCGTCCCAGCAGGCTCCGGTCGGCCGGCGACCGCCCCCGCGGGGTCTCCTGGGTCGTCTCCCTGGTGTCCATGTTCCCTCCCCCGTCCGGTCAGAACCGACCGGTTGGTACTTTCCGTGTGCCCAATGGACGTATGGTCGATGGCATGGTGGCTCAGGTGGTCGGGCGGATGGCCGCGAGCCACAGGTCGCGGAAGTCGTTGGCCCGGCGGCGCAGGTCGGCCCGGCCGGTCAGCATCTCGGCAACGGTCTCCAGGCCGATGAACGACTCGACGGCGATCTCGGCCGCCACCGTCGGCTCCACGTCGGGCCGGATGTCGCCCTCGTCCTGGCCCTTGCGGATGATCGAGGCGACCATGTCCATCCAGGTGGTGAGCTGGGTGCTGAGCTGCGGGCGCAGCTCGGGGTGCTCGTCGCCCAGCTCGGTGCAGAGCCGGCCGATGGCCCGGCACGAGCGGTCCTGCTCGTGCAGGTCGCAGAGGGCCTCGACCATGGCCTCGAGCTGCTCGACGGCCCGCGGGCGGCGCAGCACGGCCGCCATCACCACGCCCGCCCACTGCTCCTGCTTGTGGCGCAGGGTGGCCAGGGCCAGCGCCTCCTTGGACGGGAAGTGGAAGTAGAAGCCGCCCTTGGTGACCCCGCTGGCCTTCAGCACGTCGTTCACCGAGGTGCCGGCGTAGCCGCGATCGGCGAAGGCCACGGCCGCGACCTCGAGGATGCGGCGGCGGGTCTCGGAACCCCGGTCGGTCGCCGTCGGGGCCAGCGTCATGCCAATCCTCCACACAGGTTGCGGTCCTGCGGGAGACTAGAACCGACCGGTCGGTCTGTCAACCCCCCTGCTGGGCCGGCTCGGGCTCGACCGGGTCCGAGACCCCGCGCGCCCGGCGGGCCAGCACCACGAACGGCACCCCCAGCAGGTGCACCCCGGCCGCGACCAGGTAGGAGGTGGAGTAGCTCCAGACGTCGGCCACCTTGCCGAGGGCCGGCTGGATCACCACCCCGCCGCTCGACCCGAGCAGGTTGTCGAAGGACAGGACCGTCGCCCGCTGCTCCGAAGGGATGAGCCCGTTCATGTAGGCCATCCGGATCGGGAGGGCGGCGGCGGCGGTCAGCCCCCAGAGCACCAGCAGCCCGACCGCGACCCAGAACGCGGTGGTCACGCCGAGCAGCGCCAGCAGCCCGCCCTCGATCAGCAGGCCGGCGAGGATGGCCGAGGTCCGGCGGCGGAACAGCAGCCGCACCCGCGGCGCGGCCATGCCGCCGATGATCTGCGCCCCGGCGATGATGGCCGCGGCCAGCCCGGCGATGCTGTAGGCCTGCTCGTCGCCGTAGAGCTCCAGCAGGTAGGGCTGCATGGCGTAGAACGCATAGATGCCGACGCCGAAGCTGAACGGCGCCGCCAGCATCATCCAGCGGACCGGCGGGTTCCCCAGGCCGAAGTGCACCGAGCTGCGCAGCACGTGCTTCATCTCGTGCACCGGGTGCTTGCCCGGCTTGGGGACGAAGCCCCAGTCGCGCATGTACACGAAGGCGATGACGAAGGTCACGACCAGGGCCAGGCCCCTGAGGATGTAGGGCACCCCCAGGTTGGTCCACTGGGCGACCAGCCCGCCGAGCACCGACCCCGACAGCATGGCCGCCCCGGCGACGATCTGGCCCTTGGCGAACACCGACTCGAGGTTGCCCTTGAAGCCGGTGAACTTGAGGGCGTCGACCAGCCAGGCCTCGGTCGCCCCGGAGAAGAAGGTGAACCCGAGGCCGAGCAGCACCGAGGTGACCGCCCAGGCCCAGAACGGGGCCTGCATCTGCCAGGCCAGCCAGTAGAGGATGGTGGAGACGGCCAGGGTCAGCGACCCGAGGAGGTAGGAGATGCGCCGGCCCCAGGTGTCGGCGACGACGCCGGTCGGCACCTCGAACAGGACCATGCCGGCCGTGAACAGGGCGTTGGCGGCGAACGCGGCCGTGGCGTTGAGCCCGGCGTCCAGCAGGAACAGCGTGTTGATGCCCCAGATGAACGACGCGGCCAGGGTGTTGAACAGGATCAGCGTGAGGTACACGCGCTGGACGGTCCGCGGCTCTGCGTTCATGGTCCCCAGAACCTACCGCCGGCCCCGGACATTCCTGAGCCGGCCATCCCGGCTACCGGTGCATGCGGGCGCGGACCTCGGGACGGCGCAGCGGCGGGTCCGCCTTGGGCGGCTGGCGCCGTGCGCGGCAGCCCCTGGAGCACCTCGGCCGTGGCCCGGGCGACGGTGGCCACGGCCTGCTCGAAGGCCTCCTCGGTGGCCGGGGTCGGGCGGGTGACGCCGCTGACCTTGCGGACGTACTGGCGGGCCGCGGCCTCGATCTCCTCGCTGGTGGCGGGGGGCTCGAGCCCCCGCAGGGTGGTGATGTTGCGGCACATGGTCCGGGTCCTTCTCGGCTGGTCGTCCTCGGCTGGTCGGCCGCCACGAGCCTACCGGGCCGCCGTGACGACGGCTTGCCCGCGGTCTCCCGGTCCGGCCAAGATGCAACGGTCGGCGCTGGAGGGTGGATGTGAAGTCGGTGCCCGTCGGGCGGAGGGTGAGCGCGGTGGTGGCGCTGCTCGCGCCGCTGGCCGTGCTCGCGGTCGTGGTGGTGGCGCTGCTCAGCCGGCCCCTGGTGCTGCTTGGGGCCGCCGCCTGCTTCAGCATCGGGGTGGGCGCGGCCGCCTACGCCGTCACCCGGCCCGGCATCCGCCGCACCCTGGCCGCGGTGCTGGCGGTGCTCGGCCTCGGGGCGTCGGTGACGCTGCTGATCGGCGCCACCGGCGGCCTGCTGGCGCTCCTGCTGGTCGTGGGGCTGCTGGTGGTCGGCGGGCTGGCGACCAAGCACGCCCTGGGGCGCGACATCAAGTCGCTGAAGAGCAGCCCGACACCGGGGACGGCGGTCGGCCCGGCGGCCCGCCCGGTCCTGCTCATGAACCCCAAGTCGGGCGGCGGGAAGGTCGAGCGCTTCAACCTGGTCGAGGAGGCACGGCGGCGCGGCATCGAGCCGGTGGTGCTGGCGCCGGGCGACGACCTGCTCCAGCTGGCCGAACAGGCCGTGGCCGGCGGGGCCGACGTCGTCGGGATGGCCGGCGGCGACGGCTCCCAGGCCCTGGTCGCCGGAGTGGCCGCCGCCCACGGGATCGGGTTCGTGTGCGTGCCCGCCGGGACCCGCAACCACCTGGCCATGGACCTCGGCCTGGACCGCGGGGATGTGGCCGGGGCCCTGGACGCCTTCGGGGAGGCGGTGGAGCGGCGCATCGACCTTGGCCTGGTCGGCGAGCGGACCTTCGTCAACAACGCCACCGTCGGGCTGTACGCCAAGATCGTCCAGTCCCCCGCCTACCGGAACCACAAGGTCGGCACCGCCCTGGAGCTGCTGCCCGACATGCTCGGCCCCAAGGCCACCCCCTTCGACCTCCGGTTCACCGGGCCCGACGGCGCCGAGCACGCCTCCGCGCACCTGATCCTGGTCTCCAACGACCGCTACGAGTTCGGCAGCGGCGAGGGGTTCGGGTCGCGCCGGCGCATCGACGGCGGCAACCTGGGCATCGTGGCCGCCACCTTCCGTTCCTCGAGCGAGCTCGCCCGCTTCATCGAGTCGGCCGCCGCCGGCCGCAGCTGGCGGCCGCCGGGCTGGGTCGAATGGGCCGACGGCAGCTTCGAGCTCCGCTCCGGCCAGCCGGTGGAGGTGGGCCTGGACGGCGAGGCCCTGGTCCTCGACCCGCCCATCCGCTTCCGCACCCTCCCCGGCGCCCTCCGGGTCCGCATCCCCCTCGCCGCCCCCGGCTACTCCCCCGCCGCCGCCGCCCCCACCAAGGGCTGGGCCACCGTCACCGCCCTCCTCCGGGCCGCCGCCGGCCGCCCGGTGGCCATCGGGTCCTGACGCCGCGGACGGACCGGTTCTGTCATGGGTGCCCAGCGGCGCGGCGTTCGCGATCGCGGAGCGCCCCGCTGGAGCTTGCCACCGCGGCCTGCTCCCCGACGGCGACCACGACCAAGTCATGGCGCTTGGTGCTCACCGCCCTCATCGACGGCCATGTCCTTCGCGGACCCTTGTTAGGTTCCAAGTGGACTTGTCCAATCGACCTGCGGCGATGCGGCCTTTCCGCGCCTTTTGTCCACTCGCCGTCCGCGGATACCTGTCCAAATCCCTCAGCAGGACTAAGAGGACATTCCGGAACCGTTCCCTGGAGCGGCTATTCGTCTTGCGGCATTGCTCGCGCCTTACCTGGCTGCAGGCTGGGAGGTTGGGGGCGGCGAGGTTCCCGCACCCTGGCTTGATCGCCTGGAGGAGCGGAGGACGGACTTCACCGCACAGACCAGCATCGCCAGGGTGAACCACGACGGTCCAGCTATGGCAGCCTCACTCAGAGGTGACCACATGGACAAGCGCGCTGCCTGGCGATGGGGCAACGTCCCGCTGCCGCAGACCTACCTGGTGGGTCTGGGGGCGGGCGTGCTGCTGCAGATGATCGTGCCGTGGCGGCCACCCTGGCCGGCATGGGTCGGCCAGGCCTCGGGATGGCCGCTGATCCTCGCTGGCCTCTCGCTGGCGGCGTGGGGGGTGCGATCGGCTGCCGAGGTGGACTTGGAACACCCGCACCAGCTGGTCCTGCGCGGGCCCTATGCAGTCAGCAGGAACCCGATGTACCTGGCCTGGGCCATCGTCTAACGTGGGGATCGCACTGGTAGCCAACACTGTCTGGCCGCTGCTACTACTGCCCGGGGTGCTGCTGGCGACCCACGTCGTGGTCGTCCGCGAAGAGCGCTTCCTGGAAGGTCGCTTCGGCGCCGTGTACCGCAGCTACAAGACCTCGGTCCGCCGATACCTGTGAGCGAGGTCCGACCCGGCAGAACCCTCCCGACATCTCGGTTCCGGATGTCCTCTAAGCTTAGGCGGAAGGGAGCGCGGCGCGGGAGCTGGGACAATGAGTCGGTCAGCCGCGTTGGCCCAGCCGTCGCGGACAGTAGATTGGTTTCGCCCTAGCTGGTGAACTCCACCAGGTCCGCACAGAAGTCGCGGTCCGACAAGTCGCTATTGCCGGTGGATCCGCGCACGACCCGGAACGAGTCGGGGACCTCGACGTCGTCGCTGGGGTCACCGGGAGTGCCGTTGTAGTCGATGTCGAAGGCGAACCGGGTCTGGCCGGGGTCCTTGAGCACGAGCTTGCCGTTGGTGTCATAAAAGCGGGAGCCGCCGGAGGCGAAGACGGTGATGGTGATGGTGCCGTCGCCGTTATCGACGATCGTGTGGTCCCTGCGGTTGGAGGTGAAGACGTTGGTGTAGGTGCCGCCGGTCTTCAGGTTGGTGGTGACGACGGTGCCGTGCACGCTCTCCCGAGCGTACGGGAACGGTGATGAGCCGCGCTGGTTGAACACGAAGTTGCCCGAGACGTCCCCGCTGTCCTGGGCCGGGGTGCCGTCGCAGTCGTAGACGTCGCTGGTGAAGACGTCGTGGAAGTGACCCTTGTCGATCGGTCGGGCGGTAGCGGGTGCGCTGGCGACATAGTGCCTGCGACGGCCAGCCCGGTGATGAGAACAGCGAAACGTCCCCTCATGGCCCCTCCCTCGTCGAACGAGACCCCCGATCATAGGCGACCCGCACCCACAGCGCGAAATGACGCGCCAGTCGCCATCCACACACGTAGGAGCGCGAGGTGAGGATGGCGTGTCGGCGTAGCCGCTCTCGCAGCCGATTCCGTCGTTGTCGTTGCCGTCCAGGTCGAAGGTGCCACCGGCGGATAGCAAAGTGGAGCCGATTCCCGTCCGGACGGCTGTCAGAAGTGCTCAAAGCGATCAATCCTGGGCATCGCTGATGGCGTTCAGGTCCTCTGGCGGAGGACGCCGGTTTGAGTGATCGCCAGATACAACAGTGCCGCCGCCACTCCGGCGTCGGAGGATAGCCAGCTGTCTAGACCTCGCGGTCGGCGTTCCGCTAGGGCGACGGCGCGAAGAAGCCGACAACGAGAAGGGCCAGGGCGACCAGGATCATGGTCCAGAGCCAGCGGCGGACGTTCTGCGCGCCCTCCAGCATCTGCCAGGCGATCAGATCCAGCGCCTGGTGCTCTTCCCCGGTCTCCTTTCCCGTCAGCAGCCGCGCCAGCTCCAGCTCACTGGTTCCCAGGAGGTCGAGGGGATGCTCACCCGTCTCTGTCGAGATCTCGGCGTCTCTTACCGAAGTCGCGGCCATCTCGCACTCCCTCCAGCTTCTCTTCGGGCGACAATGGCATACCCACAGCAGGGTCAGCCCATCCGCGCCAGCGATAGGCCA
>CAVTCL010000023.1:0-71452 GCA_963733175.1 uncultured Actinomycetota bacterium | reverse complement strand
GCCTGGGACCGCGTGGTCGCCCGGATCGAGGAGGTCGCGACGATCTGGCGCCGGCTTGACGACCGCCTCAATCTCGCCTTCGGCCTGATCTGGCTGGCGTTCGCCTACGGCCGCACCGGCCGCAGGGACGACGCCCGCGTCACCGCGCTGGAGGCCCTCGAGCTGTTCCGCGAGGCCGACAACGCCACCGGGATCGCCCTCGCCTTCCTGGACCTGGCGTTCCTGCTGACCTGGGAGGGCCGCCACCAGGACGCCATCCGGATGGCCGGCGTCTCCGAACACCACCGCGACCTGGCCGGCGGCGGCCCCACCCCCGGCTTCGGGGGGATGCTCGAGGGAGATCCGGTGGCCGAGGCCAGCGCCCACCTGACCGACGACGCGGCCCGCCAAGCCTGGCAGGAGGGCCTCACGATGAGCCTCCCCGAGGCGATGGCCCGAGCCCGGGACGGCACGATGGCCTGACGGCGATGACCGCCCACCGGGTACCGCTGCGGTTCGCGACCTACCTGGCCCCGAACATGCTGCCCGTCTACCGGTTCCTGGCCGAACGGATCGGCGGCCGTCTGGGGTGTCCCGTGGAGCTGGTGGTCGGCAGCTCATTCGAGCAGTTCGAGCAGGGCGAGGCCGACCTGGGGGTGATCTGCGGGCTGCCGTACGTGTGGCTGGCCGCCCGCCAGCCTTCTCCGGTCGAGCCGCTGGCCGCCCCGGTCTCGCCGGCCTGCGGTACGTCGGCTCTTCGGCCCGTCTACTATCCGGACGTGATGGCCGCCAGCCGCCTCCGGCGCCTGGAGGACCAGTCCGGGGTGCTCGTCGGCCTGGGCGACGACCCCGACGGCCATGCCACCCTCGCACACGGCCTCATCCAGGGCTTCGGCCGGGGCGACGACGCCGCCGACGCGACCTGCGGGTGATGCTGGCCGAGTCGTGGACGCGGCCGCGACCGACCCCAGGTCCTCCAGCGGGCGATGGAGGGCACCTACATCGCCGAGGACGGCGCACGCAGGCGGGCCTGTTCGCCGGCCTATGAATTGACCTCTTCGAGCCCGGTACGGGCTCGCCGGCCCCAGCTCCACGACTACAACGGCGGCATCCAGCCCTCCGGCCTGTTCTGGGTGGTCGAGCTGCCCAAGGACGCCTTCCGGGTGAGCCACGACGGCCGCCGGGCGACCCTGGAGGCCAAGGACGTGTGCCTGGTCAACAGCTTCCAGTTCCTCGGCCCCAACAACGTCGCCGCCAAGGTCAGCCTCAAGGTCCGCTGGGAGGCCACCGGCCGGCCGTGCGGCGCGGCCGAGGCCCGACGTCCCGCCCACCGACCCGGCGGCGTTCCTGGGCCGGATCGCGCCAGCCCGCTCCACGGCCTGGTTCTCCGGGTCTCACGTCGGCTTCAGCTTCCAGGGCAGGGCCGGCACCGAAGGTGGCTACGCCCAGCTGGGCCCCGAACGCAACGGCGCCTTCCTCACCTAGGAGCCGTCAACCGCGTGAAGCTCGGCCCAACCGGCCAGCCCTTACTGAGCGGCGTGCCAGAGGGCACACCCGCGTCGTGCCGCGCGGCACAGCCTGTCCTGCGCTGGCGGCCGATAGTTAGGGCCGAGGCGTCAGCCGGTCGGAGCACTGGCGCCGTCGTGGTCGCGAAGGCGGGGGAGCCTCATGGGGTTTCGGATCGGGTTGCTCTATTCGAGGTTCGCCAGCATGCCCCAGGCGCTGTGGGCGACGTTGCGCGAGGACGGCCACGACGTCATCCGGCCGGAGGACCTCCAGATCCGTACGCCGATGTCCGCCGAGGACATGACCCGATTCGCCCGGCTGGCGGCCCCTGATGTGATCTTGTGCCCGTTCCTGAAGGAGGTCGTGCCGCCCGAGGTGTGCGAGCGCACGACGACCTGGATCCCGCATCCGGGCATCCGGGGCGACCGCGGCCCGTCGTCGCTGTCCTGGGCGATCCTGGACGGTGAGCCGACCTGGGGGCTGACCATGGTCCGCGCCGAACCGGCGAGCACGCCGGAGGAGCTCGACGGCGGCAATGTCGGCGCCTGGCGGGAGTTCGCCATGCCCGACGGGGCCACCATGGGCGAGGTCTATGCCCGGCACGTCATCCCGGCGGCGATCGACTGCGCGCGCGAGATCCTCGCCCGGATGGCCATCGACCCGGCATACCGCGGCGCGCCGCTGGCCAGCTTCGGTCGCGCGGCCGTCACCCGCCACCGTCCGGCGCTGCGCCAGGACCGGCTGGCGTTCACCTGGGACGACCATCCCGACCAGATCCTGCGGCGCGTCCGCGCCGCCCCGTTCGGGGTGCGGACCGAGCTTGGCGGCCAGCGGGTGAACGTCTACGACGCGCACCCGCACGACCTCGAGGACGCCTGGGCCCGCCCGCGTCGGACCACGGCGGCGCAGCGCCCGGGCCGGATCGTCGCCCACCGCGACGGCGCGGTGCTGGTCGCGACCGGCGCCGGCGGCGCGGTCTGGATCGGCCACGCCAAGGTCAAGCCCGAGGACGGCGGCCGGGGGCTGAAGCTCCCCGCCATCGATGCCGTCCGGGCCCAGCTGGCCGGCGTCGGCGAGAGCGTCCTGCATCCCGGTCGCCCGGCCGTCCGCGGCCGCACCCACCAGGTCATCCGGTACCGTCGCGAGGGCAGCGTGGGATGGATCCACGCCGAGCCCTTCAACGGCGCCGCCTCGACGGCGTTCTGCGGGCGGCTGCTGGACGCGCTGCGGTACGCCGCCGACCAGGACACCAACGCGATCGCCCTGGTCGGCGGCAAGGTGGCCTTCAACAACGGGATCCACCTCGGGGTCATCGAGGCCGCCGATGACCCCCGCGCGGAGGCGTGGGCGAACATCCGGCGCATCGACGACGTGGCGGAGCTCGTCTTCAACCTGCCCCGCGGACGTCACCTGCCGCGGCCGCAGACCACGATCGCGGTGCTCGGCTCCTCCGCCGGTGCCGGCGGCGCCGTGCTGTCGGCGTGCTTCGACGTGGTCCTGGCCCGGCCCTCCATCAACCTCAACTACCACTACGGCGCCATGGGGCTGTCCGGCTCGGAGCTCCGCAGCCTGGTGCTGCCCCTGCGAGCCGGCGAGCAGGCCGCCGAGCAGCTCCTCACCGGCCGCCTGCCGATCAGCCCGATGGCCGCGCAGCGGCTCGGCCTGGTCGACGGCATCGGGCCCGACAACCCCGTCGAGTTCGACCGCTGGGCCAGGCAGGTCGCCACACAGCTCGCCGCCCGGCCGCCCAAGGCCCTGCCGCCGGTCGACACCACCCCGTACCGGCAGCGGGAGCTGACCGACATGTGGCATGACATCTTCGAGGACCGCCACGGGTTCGAGGCCAATCGACGCCGCTTCCTCGGCCTCGACGCCTGAGTGGAACGCTCAGGTGGCGAAGTCGACCACCACGCGCGCGGGGTCGTGCAGCTCGAGCACTCGGAACCCGCCTCGATGGTCGAGCCCGATGCCGAGGCGGACCACGCCCTCCCAGTCCTCGGCCAGCCCGATCTGCTTCACCTGGGCAAGGCCAGGGGTGAGCGTGTCGGGCACCGTCTGCGTCCCGGGCCGGTAGTCCTCGCTCGCGGAGCCCTGGAAGGTCGCCTGGACCAGCGCCCCACCCTGCAGGGTCAGGAACTGGTCGTCGGTCTCACCGAGGGTGATCTCGCGGACGTACTCGATGCGGTAGCCGGGCACCTCGGCGCCCTCGAACTGGAACACCACCCGGTCGTAGCCCGGATGACGGGCGGCGCGGATGGCGCCAAGCTTCGCCGACGGCCCGTCCGGGGGTTGCGTGCCTCCCGGGCCTGTCCTCGCCGCCGTGGACCACGCCGCCGCGCCGCCCGTTGTCGCGGTCGAAGCCGGCGTCGTGGCCGTCGTCGTGGCGAGCCCGGGTCCCGGCTGTCGTCGCAGGACCCGCCCGGTCGTCCGAGCCAGACCCGTCGCAGGCGGCGAGGGTGAGCATCGTCAGGACGAGCAGGCCGGGAACCAGCCGGGCCGATCGACGAGCCATCACCCAATCCGATCACGCGTACGGGCACTGCGGGACGGTCGTGTCCCTCACCATACTGAACGCCCAGGCCTCGAACACGCCTGCTGGCTCAGGCGCTGGTCCAGAGGTCGACGACGTCCAGCTGCTGCTCGACCGGCTCGGGAGGGCGCTCGGCGATGCCGGCGGCCGCCAGCACCTTGCCGACGGCCGGGCCGATCCGCTCCCGCCGGTGGCGCTCCCAGTCCTGCCTGGACTCCCACACGTTGAAGTGGCGCAGGCCGCCATCGCGCTTGACGATCAGGTGGAGGACCTGGCCCTTGGGCGGCTCGTCGCCGATCTCGGCCTTGATCCGCCGGTACAGCTCCTCGGTACCGGGCACGTCGTAGCGCGAAGCCCTCGGGCGCGTCCGGGACGAACCCGACCCCTACCGCAAGCTGTCGCTGTACGGCGAGTTCGTCGCCGAGGTCACCCCCCGCCATGTCCCCATCCAGCTGCTCGCCCGCGCCGCCGCCAGCGCCGATCCGGAGGCCGCCGGCGTCTGGGACCAGCTGCGGGCAGAACGCCTGGCCGGCCTGACCCTGTTCGCCCGCGCCCTGCACCAGGACGGCCACCTCCGCCAGGGTGTCTCGGTGGACGAGGCCCGCGACCTGCTGTGGACCTACAACTCGCCGGAGCTCTACGAGCTGCTCGTGCTCCAGCGGGGCTGGACCCCCCATCGGTACGGCCGCTGGCTCGCCGACGCCCTGACCGCCGCCCTCCTCCGCTGATGCGGGCCGGGGCGGGGTCGGGTGTCGTGCTACTCTCAAGTCAGCACGGGTTCACGGTTGACTCTGCTTGTCTACAGTCGAGCTTGTCCCTTTGCCGCCTGCGCCACCCGGCGCCGGCGTGATCTGTACCTCCGAGACAACGGAGGGAGGGACAACCAGCATGACCGTTGGAACCGTCAAGTGGTTCAACGCCAACAAGGGCTACGGCTTCATCCAGCCCGAGACCGGCAACGACGTGTTCGTCCACGCCAGCGCCATCCAGGACGGTGGCACGCTCCAGGACGGCCAGGCCGTCGAGTTCGACATCACCCAGGGCCAGAAAGGGCCCCAGGCGACCAATGTGCGGGCGGTCGCCGCCCAGTAGCGCGAGGAGCTGATCCGAGCATGGCCCGTCCCGGTGGCAACCATAGAATGCTGCCTGACCAGCCGGTCGCGAGCGTCGACCCCGAGGTCGAACGGCTCGCCCATGTGATGGTGAACGGGCTGATCGAACGGTTGGCGGCCGAGCCGGCGGTTCCCGCCACCAGCCTGCTCGACAACCTGGGCGAGCAGCTCCAGCAGGCCGCGAGCCTTCGCCGGCTCAACGTCATGCGCCGCCCCGATTCGGCATCGGCCGCCTCGTCGCCCGCGACCCCACGGCGGTCGGCGCCGCAGGCCACCTCAGCGGAGCAACCCCACCATCAGCCCTGACCTCGGCCAGCCCGTAACCATGCCGACCGCGGTCCCGGTGGTGTCGTCGAGGGGTCGGTGGGGCGCCTACACCCAGCTGTCGCGGCAGCTCAAGCAGGCCGGCCTGCTGGAGCGCCGGCGCGGCTGGTACGCGGCCAGGATCGCCGTCAACCTGGCGCTGCTGGCCGCCGGCTGCGCCGCCTTTGTCGTGGTGGGGGACTCCTGGTGGCAGCTGGTCACCGCCGCCTACCTGGCGGTGGTGTTCACCCAGCTCGCCTTCCTCGGCCACGACGCCGGCCACCGCCAGATCTTCGGTTCCCGACCCGCCAACGACCGGGTCGGCCTGCTGCATGCCAACCTGCTGGTCGGGGTGAGCTTCGACTGGTGGGTGGCCAAGCACAACCGCCACCACAGCAACCCCAACCACGAGGACCTGGACCCCGACATCAGCATCGCCGCGCTGGCCTTCACCGACGGCCAGGCCAGCTCCCGGCACGGGCTGATCCGGCTGGTCGCCCGCTACCAGGCCTGGCTGTTCTTCCCGCTGCTGCTGCTGGAAGCGGCCCACCTGCACCTGGCCAGCGTCAAGGCCGTCCTCGGAGGCTCGGGCCGGGCCAACCTGGTCGAGGGGCTGTTGCTGGTGGCCCATCTCGCCGGCTACCTGACCGCGCTGGTCCTGGTGCTGTCGCCGGCCCAGGCGGTGGCGTTCGTGCTGGTCCACCAGGGCCTGTTCGGCCTGTACCTGGGCTGTGCGTTCGCCCCCAACCACAAGGGCATGGCGACCCTCACCGACGCCGACCAGCTGGACTTCGTCCGCCGCCAGGTGCTGACCTCCCGCAATGTGGCCGGCAGCCGGTCGGCGGACTTCCTGCTGGGCGGGCTGAACTACCAGATCGAGCACCACCTGTTCCCGAACATGCCCAGGCCGAACCTGCGCCACGCCCAGCCGCTGGTGCGGGCGTTCTGCGCCCAGCACGGCCTGCCCTATGCCGAGGCCAGCCTCCTCGGCTCCTACGCCCAGGCCATCCGCCATCTCCATGCCGTCGGCGCCCCGCTACGCCCGGCAGCGGCGGTGGACTAGCGACCCGCTGCTGGACATCGGCACCACGGCAACCCCAGAGTGAGGCGATGAGCGGCCCGGTCGGCACCGCTGACGCGCCCCCCGCCGAGGCGGAGGCGGGCGCGGTCGCGGCGGCCTGCGTCGAGATCACCACCAGCCGGCTGGCCGACGTCGGCCGGATGCCGGTGCGGCGGGCGCTTCCGCGCCGGGAGCGGCGCACCGTCGGGCCCTGGTGCTTCGCCGACCACATGGGCCCGGCGCTGGTGACCGAGACCGCCGGCCTCGACATCGGCCCCCACCCCCACACCGGGCTCCAGACCGTCACCTGGCTGCTGTCGGGTGAGGCGCTGCACCGCGACAGCCTCGGCACCGAACAGCTCATCCGCGCCGGCCAGCTGAACCTCATGACCGCCGGGCACGGCGTCGCCCACTCCGAGGAGGCGACCGGCCGCTACCGCGGCAGCCTGCACGGCGTCCAGCTCTGGGTCGCCCAGCCCGAGCGGACCCGTCACGGCGACGCCGCCTTCGAGCACCACGCCGAGCTCCCCCGGGTCGAGCTGGACAACGCCGTCGGGACCGTGCTGGTCGGCGGCTTCGCCGGCGCCGCCTCCCCGGCCCGGCGCGACAGCCCGCTGGTCGGGGTGGACGGGGCGCTGCGCCCGGGGAGCAGCGCCTGGCCGCTGGAGCCGGCGTTCGAGTACGCCCTGGTCGTGCTCGACGGCCGGGCCAGGGTGCAGGGGGAGCCGGTCCGGCCTGGGCAGCTGGCCTACCTGGGCCGCGGCCGCGACCAGGTCGAGCTGTCGGCCGTCGACCCGGCCCGGGTGCTCCTGCTGGGCGGCGAGCCGTTCGCCGAGCCCATCCTGATGTGGTGGAACTTCGTCGCCCGGACCCGTGAGGAGATCATCACCGCCGCCGGCCAGTGGCGCTCCGATGACCCGCGCTTCGGCCGGGTCGACTCCCCGCTCCCCCGCCTCCGCCTTCCCCCGCTGCCCTGGCCACGCACACCGTGACCGGCGTTCGACGCCCTACGGCAGGAACTGCTGGGCGATCCCGGTGACCTGGCCCTGGTCCACGGTGATCCAGAACGGGGCCGTCCCGGAGTTCGGGAAGTAGCTGGCCAGCTCGGCCATGGTCACCGAGACGTCCTTGGTGGCGCTGCCGGTGGACCCGGCGGCGAGCACGTTCACCGTGATCGGCGCGCCGGACCGCACCGGCAGGGTCCGCAGCCGGGGGTTCACGTTGCGGATGTAGTAGTCGTTGGGCGGCGGGGACTCCTCGCCGTCCTCGGCCGCCGCCTTGGTGGCGGCCTCCCCGGTGAAGAACTGGATCAGGTCGAAGGTGATGGTCTGCTGGCCCGGGTCGACGGTCTTGAGGTAGACGGGGTGGCGGCCGTCGGCGAGCACGGCCGGCTCGCTGGTGGCCGGAGCGCCCGCGGTGGACGCGGGCGCGGTGGTGGTGGCCGGCGCCCCGCCCGCCCCACCGGGCTCGTCGGAGCCGCCGCACCCGCCAACGGTCACGCCCACGAGCAGGATCAGCGCCGCGACGGGCAAGCTGTGGCGACGGGGGGCTGTCCGGTCCGGGGTCATCCGGCCAGGTGGGGGCCGAGAAGCGACAGGTCGGCCGGGCCGAGCCGGTCGGCGGCGGTCTTGGCCTGGTGCCAGAAGGGGTACGGCAGCGGCGGCCGGCTGACCTCCTCCAGGCGGGCCAGCTCGTCGGTGGTCAGCGACAGATCGGCCGCGCCCAGGTTGTCGGCCAGCTGCTCGCTGGTGCGGGCGCCGATGATCACCGAGGTCACCGCCGGCCGCTCCAGCAGCCAGGCCAGCGCCACCTGGGCCGGGGAGGCGCCGCGTCTGGAGGCCACCTCCACCAGCACCTCGACGATGTCGTAGAGCTTGTCCTGGTCATGGACGGGAGGCTCGTCCCAGCCGGCCAGCAGCCGCGAGGTCTCCGGGCCCGGCTGGCCGCGGCGGTACTTGCCGCTCAGCAGCCCGCCGGCCAGCGGGCTCCAGACCAGCAGCCCGAGGCCCTGGTCGATGGCGATCGGCACCAGCTCGTACTCGGCCTCGCGGGCCTGCAGCGTGTAGTGGATCTGCTGGCTGCAGAACCGGGCCAGCCCCCGCCGCTCGGCCACGCCCAGCGCCTTCATCAGCTGCCAGCCGGCGTAGTTGGAGCAGCCCACATAGCGGACCTTGCCCGCGTGGACCAGGTCGTCCAGGGCCTCCAGGGTCTCGGACAGCGGCGTCTGGCCGTCCCACTCGTGCACCTGGTACAGGTCGATGCGGTCGGTCCGCAGCCGCCGCAGGCTGGCCTCGCACTGGGTGATGAGATGGTGGCGTGACAGCCCGGCGTCGTTGGGACCGTCGCCCATCGGCATCCGCGCCTTGGTGGCCACGAGCACCTCGTCGCGGCGGCCCTCGAGGACCTGGCCGAGGATCTCCTCCGACAGCCCGTCGGAGTAGACGTTGGCGGTGTCGATCAGGTTGACCCCCGCCTCCAGGCACCGGTCGACCTGCCGCCGGGCCTCCTCCAGGCTGGTCGACCCGACGCTGGCGAACCCGCCCGTGCCGCCGAAGGTCATGGTGCCCATGGTCAGGACCGAGACCCGCAGGCCGGACGCCCCAAGCTGCCGATACCGCATCTGTCCTCCCCGCCTCGTCGCCCCCCTGGGCTCGCAGCGGAGAATCTACCCGGTGTCGCGTCAGGCCGGCGTCGGGTGGTGGTCGGCGAGCCCACGGCGCGCCTGCTCCACGCCGTCCCCCGCCGCCGCCAGGCGGGTCGACCCGTCGGCCGCTTCACGGCCGCCGCACTCCAGGCCTGGCGAGTCGCTCGCCAGCGCTCGGCGACCCTTCCTTGTGGCCAGGCGCACCTTGGCACCTCGCCTCGGTGAGCCCCTGGCCCTGGCTCGCAGCCACCACCACCTCGCGCAGGCACTCCGCGCGGCTCAGCCCTCGAACACCGGCTTGAGGGCGAAGTAGACGTCGCGGTAGCGGCGGTAGGCGTCGTCGTAGCGCTGGTGGGTCTCGGGGTCGGGGACGTGCTCGTCGGGCTGGTAGGCGACGAAGGCGGCCACGGCGTCGGCGACGCTGGGGTGGACCCCGGCGCCGACCGCGGCCAGGATGGCGGCGCCGGTGGCGGTGGTCTCGACGCTGGTCGGGACCCGGACCGGGAGGCCGGTGACGTCGGCCTTGATCTGGCGCCACAGGGGGCCCTTGGCGCCGCCGCCGACGATCGTGAGGCGGCGGACGTCCAGGCCGGCGGCGCCCATGCCCTCGAGGATGTCGCGCAGGGCGTACGCGCTGCCCTCCAGCAGGGCCCTGGTCATGTGGGCCCTGGTGTGGGCGAGGGTGAGGCCGTAGAAGACCCCGCGGGCGGCCCCGTTCCACTCGGGGGCCATCGCGCCCTGCATGCAGGGCAGGAAGACCAGCCCCTCGGCCCCTGGGGGGACCTCGGCCGCCGGGCCGGTCAGCAGGTCGTAGGCGTCGCCCTGCCCGCTGGCCTCCGCGGCCCGCTCCAGGGGCGCGAACTGGTCCCGCCACCAGCGCAGGTTGCCGCCGGAGACGAACCCGGGGTTCTCCAGCAGCCAGACGTCGGGGTCGGCGTGGGGGTGGCACTCGACCAGCATGGCCGGGTCCTCGCCCGGCTCCGCCGAGGCGGCGCAGACCGGCTCGGCGGTGCCGACGACGTCGCACACCTCGCCGGGGGCGAACACCCCGGCGCCGAGGGTGGCCGCCATCTCGTCCCCGCAGCCGACCACCACCACCGTGCCCGGCGACAGGCCGGTGCGCTCGGCGAAGGCCCTGCGTGACCGGCCCGACGGCCTGGGTCCCGGCGGCGAGCTCGGGGAGCATCGCCTCCTCGACCCCGACGGCGTCCAGCACCGGCGCCGACCAGGCCCGGGTGCGCGGGTCGAGCAGGGCCAGCGAGGAGGCGTTGGACCAGTCGACGGCCAGCACCCCGGCGGCCTCGCGCAGCACATAGGACCCCGGCGGCATGAGGTGGGCGGCCTCGGCGAAGACCTCGGGCTCCTCGTCGCGGACCCACAGGGCCTTGAACACCGCGTGCGAGGAGTCCAGGTTGGCCCCGGTGTGGTGGTAGAAGTCGGCCGGCGCCAGCTTGCCGGCGACGGCGGCCGCCTGCGGCTCGGCCCGCCGGTCCATCCAGATCATCGCCGGGCGCAGCGGCTCGCCCTTGGCGTCGCACACCACCATCCCGTCCAGCTGCGACCCGAACGACAGCGCCGTCGACCGCCGCCGGGCCCTCCGGCACCTCGGCCAGCACCCGGGCGATGCTGGCGTGCAGGGCCGCGGTCCACAGCCTCGGGTCCTGCTCGGCCCAGCCGGGATGGGGGAAGGCGACGTCGTAGGCCTCGTACGCCGAGGCCACCAGGCGGCCGTCGGCGGCGTACAGGGCGGCGTTGGTGCCCTGGCTGCCGACGTCGCAGCCGATCACGTACGGCCCGGTCACGGCACCACCACCATCTTCAGGCCGGCCCCGGACCGGATGGTCTCGAACGCCTCGCCGATCTTGTCCAGGGGGAACTGGTGGGTGACGACCGGCGCCAGCTCGGTCCGGCGCCGGTTGAGGTAGTCCATGGTGAGCCGGTACTGGCGGTGGGTGGCCCCGTAGGCGCCGAGGATGGCCAGCTCCTTGTAGTGGAGCTGGTTCATGTCGAGCGGGCTCACCGGGTCGTGCTTGGGCAGGCCGGCGAAGTAGACCACCCGGGCCCGCTTGGCGGCCATCTCCAGGGCCGCCTGCTGGGCCTGCTTGGAGGGCGCGGCCACGCTGATCCGCTCGGCTCCCCCACCGCCGGTCCGCTCCAGCAGGCCGGCCAGGCCGTTGTCCTCGCCGGCCTCCCAGGCGTCGTCCACGAACCCGCCCACCGCCTCCAGGGCCAGCTCCAGGCGCTGGCGGTTGACGTCGCACAGGAACACCTTGCCGGCCCCGCGGTCGCGGGCCATGACCGCCTGCCAGCAGCCGATCGGGCCGGAGCCGAGGATCAGCACGGTGTCGCCCAGGCCGACCTCGAGGACCTCGATGCCGTTGAGGGCGCAGGCGAACGGGTCCACCACCGTGGCCAGCTCCGACGGCAGGTCGGGCGGGAGCGGGATGAGGTTCTTGACGGCGATCGGGGGCACGGCGGCCAGGTCGGCGTAGGCCCCGGGGAAGGGGTCGAAGCCGTACAGCAGGTGGTGCTCGCAGAGGTTCTGGCGGCCGTCGAGGCACTGGCGGCACTGGCCGCAGGTGAGGATCGAGCCGAGGAACACCCGCCCCCCGGCCTCCACCCCCTCCGGCAGCGTGGCGTCCGGCCCGACCCGCTCCAGGACCCCGACCGGCTCGTGGCCGAGGACCCAGGGGGCCGGCGCCCGCGGGTCGCCGTTGAAGAAGGTCCGGGCGTCGGTCCCGCAGATCCCGCAGGCCTCCACGCGCAGGATGGCCCCGCGCGGGTCGAGGGCCGGCTCGTCGACCTCGCGGACCTCCACCGCGTTGCGGTCGGTCATGAACGCCGCCCTCACGACCGCGCCCTCCGGCGCCGTCTCCTGGAGCTCGTCGAAGGCCTTGTCGGCGCTCCAGCGTTCCCGGATCACCCTGGACAGGGCCCGGGTGATCGCCTCGGGGGAACGGTGCATGAAGATGTTCCGGCCCACCGAGCAGCCGATGCCGCCGGCCGCGGTGGCCGTCTCCATCCGCTGGAGCAGCTCCCGGTCGCCGAGGCGGGAGCCGCCGGCCAGCACCAGCGGGATGCCGGCGGCCGCCTCCACCAGGCGGGCGAAGGAGTCCCCGTCGCCCGGCCAGTTCGTCTTGACGATGTCGGCCCCGAGCTCGGCGCAGAGCCGCACGTTGCGCCGCAGGTACTCGAAGCCGTACTGCTCCTTGAGCTGCTCGACGGCGGCGTAGGTGGTGGGGAACTCGGCCTCGGCGATCAGCGGCATCCCCATGGCGGCGCACTCGCGGCCCACCCCGGCCAGGGTGCGGATCATCCCCGCCTCGGTGTCGCCGCCCAGCGCCGTGAACAGCACCACGGCGTCGGCCCCGAGGCGGACGGCCTCCTCCACCTGGGCGATCTGGATCACCTCGGGCTGGGGGTCGGCCGGGTTGGCCGAGGCCGACAGCAGCAGGGCCAGCGAGGTCGTCGGCGAGAACGCGGGTTCGGCCAGCCGGATCATGCCCTTGGACATCATGATGACGTTGGCCCCGCCGGCCACCACCTCGGCGGTGCGGGCGCCGATGGCGGCCAGCGGCTCCAGGAACGTCGGCGAGGTCATGCCGTGGTCGAGGGCGCAGATGATCGAGACCCCGGCCGGGTCGATCACCCGCTTGAGGCGCATCGCGGTGCCCACCTGGGTGGTCGCCGCCTGACTGGTCATGTGAGCCTCCTTCCGGGGCCCCGCCGGACGACGGTGAAGTCGAACGCGTCGGCCAGATGGAACTCGTGCGAGGAGATCACCGGGGTGCCGTCCTGGGCGTAGTCGACCTGCCACAGGTAGAGCAGCAGCTCGCCGCGGGGCACGCCCAGGCGCCCGGCGACGCTGTGGTCGGCCCGCACCGGCCGGAACCGGGCCACGCCGTGGTGGATGACGATGCCGAGGTCGCGCTCCAGCACGTCGTAGATCGAACGTTCCAGCATCGCCTCGACGGCCTGGGGGTGGCCGGCGACCAGCCGGCTGGGGAACAGGTCGCGCGACAGCACCACCGGCTTGCCCTCGGCGGTGCGCACCCGCTCGATCACCAGCACGTCCTGGCCCGGCTCCAGCTCCAGCAGGGCCGCCTCGCCGGGCGAGGCCGGCTCCACCCAGTGCCGCCGGTGGGCGATCCCGGCGGTCATGCCGGCGGCCCGGATGGCGTCGGTGACCCCGAAGTTCACGTCCAGGCTGTTGGCCATGCGGGGATGGGAGGCGACGAAGGTGCCCGAGCCCTGGCGGCGCCGGAGCAGGCCCTCGAGCTCCATCGCCCGGAGGGCCTCGCGCAGGGTCGCCCGCGACACCTGGAGCTCGGCGGCCAGCTCCGGCTCGGAGGGCAGGCGGGTCCCGGCGGGGAGCTCTCCCCGGTCGATCCGCTGCCTGAGCTCGTCCTGGACCGAGACCGAGCGCAGCCGTGGTCGCGCCCCGGTTCCCCGTTGTGGCCTCTGCATTCTGGCGAGGAGTATACGTCAGACAACTCAGCCAGGGTCAAGGAGCTTGACTCGGTACGAACACCCCCTTACCATCCGCCCAGCGTCAAGTAATGTCAGACAACTTCCCGACGCGGCCAGGGCCGCTGTCGAGCAGACAAGGGGGTTGCGGCGTGGCTCAGGAACGACGCCGAGTCGGCTCGGTGAGCTACGAGGAGGCCGGCGAGGACTACTTCGGCAAACGCACGCTCCGGCGGCACGCGGCCTTCTGGTCGCTGTGGTCGCTGGGGGTGGCGGCCGTCATCTCGGGCGACTTCTACGGGTGGAACCTGGGGCTCGACGCCGGCGGGTTCGGCGGGCTGCTGATCGCGACGGTGGTCATCACGATCATGTACTTCGGCCTGTGCTTCAGCATCGCCGAGATGTCGCCGGCCCTGCCCCACACCGGCGGGGCCTACTCCTTCGCCCGCTCGGCCATGGGGCCCTGGGGCGGGTTCATCACCGGGCTGGCCGAGAACATGGAGTACGTGATCACCCCGGCCGTGGTGGTGAGCGCCATGGGCTTCCTGATGCACGACATCATGGCCGGGCTGTTCGACATCGTCGGCTCACCCTGGTGGAACAGCCCGGTGACCTGGTGGGCGGTCTTCTACGTGATCTTCGTGGGGATCAACATCATCGGCATCGAGGCCACCATGCGGTTCACCGTGGTGATCAACATCCTCGCCCTCGGGATCCTGGCCTTCTTCTTCATCTCGGTGCTGGCGTCGGGCAAGCTCGACACCAGCCTGTGGACCAACATCCCGCCGGAGGAGGGTGGCTCGAGCTTCCTGCCCAAGGGGATCGCCGGCATCTTCCCGGCCATCCCGTTCGCCATCTGGTTCTACCTGGCCATCGAGGAGCTACCGCTGGCCGCCGAGGAGTCCCACGACCCGGCCCGCGACGTCCCCCGGGCCACCATCTGGGGGCTCGTCACCCTGATCGTGACCGGCCTGGGCATCCTGCTCCTCAACACCGGGGTCGACGGGGGCGCGGCCAGCATCGGCACCTCGGCCACCCCGCTGTTCGACGGCTTCAAGGCCGTCTTCGGCGACGGCACGGCGGCCGAGCTGCTCGCCCTGATCGGGCTGACGGGCCTGATCGCCAGCTTCTTCACCATCATCTACGCGTACGGCCGCAACACCTTCTCGCTGTCGCGGGCCGGCTACTTCCCCAAGTGGCTGTCGGTCACCCACCCGCACCCGCAACACCCCGCATCGTCGCCCTGATCGCGGGCGCGGTCGTCGGCTACGCCCTGGCCGTCCTGATCTACCAGCTGCAGCAAGGGCAGCGGCGCCTTCGCCGGGCAGGTCGTGGGCGCGCTGCTGAACATGGCCGTGTTCGGCGCCGTCATCTCCTACTTCATGCAGTGCCTGTCGTTCATCCTGCTGCGCCGCAAGTACCCGAACATCGAGCGGCCCTACCGCAGCCCGGTGGGCATATGGGGTGCGGGCATCGCCGGGGTGATCGCGCTGGTCTCGCTGATCTCGCTGTACTCCAACGAGGACTACCGGCCGGGGTTGTACGGGACCCTGATCTACTTCGTGCTCGGGATCGCCTACTTCGCCATCTCGGGCCGCAACCGCCTGGTGCTCTCCCCCGAGGAGGAGTTCGCCATGACCCGGGGCGAGCACGGCCGCCCCCAGGTCGAGGGCTACGGCACCACCCACGTCGCCGACATCGAGGCCGACACGACCGTCAAGGAGACCCCCACCCCGTAGCCAGTCATCGGCCACCTGCTCCCAGCCGTCCCGTGCTGGGAGCAGGTGCGTCCGGGGCCACGTCCCGACGCCGGGTCATGCCGAACTAGTGAGATCTGCGTAGTTGCCGGGTGCGGTCGGTACTACCAGACTGTCCCGGTCATGAGCAGCGACGGGACCCACCGCCATCTCGCCTCGCCACCCCCCCTGCGCCGGCGATGGCGGCTCTGGGCCGGTGTCGGGATCGTGGTGGTCGTCGCCGTGGCCACGCTCGCCTGGATCCAGACGTCGCCGGGCCCCCCGCAGGCGGCGGACCAGCAGACGGCCGACCTCGGCGGCGTCCCGGTCGGCCGGGGACCCGACCACGACGGCGGGGGCCAGCACCGCCACGACCGCCCAGGGATCCGGGGACGGGCCGAAGAACCTGCTCGCCAACGCCAGCTTCGAGGACGGCTCGCTAGGCTGGCGCCCGCTCGGCGCCGCCCGCCTGACCAGGTCGACCGAGGCGACCGAGGGCGGCTGGTCGCTGCGCGTCCTGCCCGAGTCGTCGGCCGGCGGGCCGGTCGGCATCACCGTGCCCGACGTGACCCTGACCAAGCTCAACGGCCGGTACCACACCAACGCCTGGGTGCGGCCGTCCTCGCCGGGCGCCACCGTGACCATCGGCCTGCGCGAGTACCGGGACGGCCGTCCCGTCCCCGGCTCGAACACGCTGGGCTGGACGGTCGAGCGGACCGGCTGGCGCCAGTTCGGGGCGATCCACGTCGCCAACACCGCCGGGTCCCGGCTGGCCCTCGAGATCATGGCCCGCGACCTGCCGCCGGGGGGCTACCTCGACGTCGACGAGGTCGTCCTCCACCTGTTGCGAAGCCGTTAGCCGATCCCACTGGAAGGAACGCAGATGCGTTGGCTCAGGGTCTCTCCGGTCGCGGGCGCGGTGCTGCTGCTGGGGCTGCTGGCCAGCCCCGCCGCCGCCCAGCCGGACCACCTCCACGCCGACCTTGCCCTGGTGAGCTGCGGGACCCTGCAGGTCACCGGGTTCGAGCTGCCCGCCAGCACCAAGCTCGACCTCCGGTTCCAGAACGCCGCCAACGACGCCACCCTGCACCAGGCGTCGGTCACGACCGGCGCCGACGGCGCCATGACGCTGCGGGCCAAGGTCCCGCTCACCGGGGTGAAGTCGGTCCGCATGACGCATCTCCCGGCCCGGCGCCGCCAAGCCGTTCGCCTTCTCCGAGCTGACCATCGCCGGCGAATGCCCCCTGCCGTTCACCGGCCCCGCCCGCCTGCCGACCCTGGCCGGGCTGGCCGCTGCCCTGCTGCTCGCCGGGGCCGTGCTGGTGCGGGCCTCCGGCTACCGCCCAGGCCGGGGAGCCAGGACAGCCTAGGCGGGGCCCCGCCTGATCTGTGCAATCGGGACTGTTCGTACGAGCCCGAACCTGGTATGCCTCTGCGGTGGCCTGGAGCCGGGGAGGCATGCGATGAGCGAGCTGGTCAAGACCTTCGCCGAGCTGCTGCGGCAGTTCGCCCTTTCGGTCGACATCGTGGATCAGGCGACCTTCAACCGGGTCCGGGACCATGTCGTGGAGTACATGCGCAACGAGCTCGAGGCCGCCTACTTCGGGCTGATGACGAGGTCGAGGATCGACGGGCAGCCCGGGCTGCAGACGACCTGGAGCAGCGCCGACCAGGGGTCCGGGACCACCATCAGGAGCGGGGACGGCTACACCCGGCAGGTGTCGATCGCCTTCGACCAGCGGCGGCCGCTGTGGGTCGTGGCCGCCGACGGCGGGGCGCTGCGCGACGTCGACGACCCGGCCGGGTACCTGGACCTGTGGTCGGACGTCACCGGGCTGCCCCGGTACGTGTCGCCGGCCGAGGAGCCGATGAAGACCTCGATCATGCTGCCGCTGGTCCGCCTCGGGCGGCCGCTGGGCGTGATGTACCTCGAGTCGACCACCCACGTCGAGGCGACGCCGGTGGCCAAGCACGAGCTGACGACGCTGGCCGAGGCGCTCGCCATCCTGATCGAGCTGCGCGACGCCAACAAGGCCCAGACGGAGGGGACCGAGAAGGCGGTGGGCCAGCTCGGGCGGTTCCTGGGGCAGGCCAAGTTCCCCCGCCTGACCAAGCCGAACCTGTTCCTGGCCTCGGCCGACAACGCCGACAGCCACGTGCTCGGCATCCTCAAGGGGGTGCTGGCCGAGTTCGACAGCAAGGTGAGCGTCTTCGACTGGCACGAGATCGCCGACTCGGGCGCGATCACCAGCCAGATCGCCGACCGGATCGTCCGCTCCCGCTACGGCATCTGCTACTTCTCCGAGCCGGCCCCGTCAGGGGCCGAGCACGGCTATGTCGACAACCCGAACGTGATCTTCGAGGCCGGCATGCTGCACGCGCTGATCAACGCGCCCGACGCGCCGCCGTCGGGGTGGATCCCGGTGCGGGAGGAGAGCTCGCCGCCGGCGCCGTTCGACTTCGCCGACCAGCGCATCGAGAAGGTGCCGCGCGACCAGGACGGCCAGGTCGTGGAGGAGCGGCTCCGGGCGCAGATGCAGCGCCGGATCGTGGCCCTGCTCCGCGACGACGCCGGGTAGCCCGACCGGCGACCGCTCTGCCGGTCGGAGCTCTGTGTGATCGTCGGCCGAAGGCCGACTCCAAGCCCTGGCGTCAGCTGCGGGACGCCCGCCAGAGGGTGTGCTCCCGCGAGATGGCCTCCTCGGCCTGGTCGACGAAGTGCGCCCACTCCTGCTCGGTGGACGCCCAGTCGACCTGGCCGCTGATCACCGACAGCTCCTGGCTGGTGACGGCGTAGGCGGTGGCCAGGGTCTGGTGCTGCTTGGCCTGGACCCAGGCGGCGCCGGCGGCGACCACCGCGCTGGCCAGCCCGAGCAGGTCGACCCGGAGCACGCCGGTCGCCTTGAGGACACCCCCGGCCAGCCCCAGCGCCTCCAGGGTGGTGAGGACCAGCGACCACTGGGTCGCCCGGCGCTCGTTCCAGCGGGCGGTGCGCGCGTACCAGGCCTGCTGGCCGCCGATCCGCCCGTTGCGGTAGAGCTCGCGCCGCTCCTCCAGCGGCAGCGAGCGGTAGCGCCGCATCGCCGGGCTGATCTGCTCGGCGGCGCCGGTGATCGGGACCAGGTGCGCCGCAGCGCCGGGCTGATCTGCTCGGCGGCGCCGGTGATCGGGACCAGGTGCGCCCCGCCGAGGCTGCCGGTGATCTGGCGGAACCGGTCCAGCAGCAGCTTGTCGGCCTCCCGCTCGTTGACCTCCTCCCGGCCGAACGGGCTGCCGCCGACCAGGTAGCGCCAGGTCAGGGTCTTGGCCGACTCGGCCACCGCCCGCCCGTCGTACCAGAGCCGGTCGGGCCGCGCCTGGAGCAGGTAGAGCTCGGCCAGCAGGGCGACGACGAAGGCGGCCGCGGCCCCGATCCCGGCCAGGTCGCCGCCGGCCGTGCGCCAGGTGAACAGCCCGAACGCCGCCGCCAGGACCAGCATGGCCAGCCGCAGGCGGGTGGCGTTGAGGAAGCGGCGCTGGCCGTCGAGCGAGTTCTGGTCGGCCGCCAGGTACAGCGGCGGGAACTCCGACTCGGCGACGACCGCCGTCGGGGCGGGGGGCGAGGCAGGCTGCTGTCCCACGCCCGTCACCATAACCTTCGCCCGACGCCCGGCGACAGCCGGGTCAGCGGCCGGGCCCGTGGAGGCCGAAGACGAGCTCGGGGTCGCCGGGGCGCCAGGTCCCCTCGAACTGCGAGCGGTCGCCGTTGCGGCGGGTGCGCTGGAGCACCGCCCGCCCGACGGCGAGCTGCCGGCGCTCCCAGCGCGGCAGCGCCGCCGCCAGGTCGCCGCCGCTGGCCGCCAGCGCCTCGGCGAGCGCCCAGGCGTCGGCGGCCGCCTTGGCCGTGCCCGCGGCGGCATGGGGGCGCAGGGCGAAGGCGGCGTCGCCGAGCAGGCAGACCCGCCCGAACGCCATCCGCTCGACCTCGATGTCGGAGATCACCTGGACGAAGGGGCGCTCGGTGCGCTCCACGACCTCGGCCAGCTGGGGGGCGAGCTGGCCGGCGGCCACGGCCCGCAGCTCGCGCAGGTGGGCGTCGCGGGCCGCGCCCGGCGGCAGGGTGACCTCGCGGCGGGCCCCGTCCCGGTCGGTCATCAGGTCCTCCAGCTCCTCGGGGGTGTAGTTCCGGTACCAGACGAAGTTGGCCAGGCGCCGGCCGGGGGCCACCGACCCGTCCGGCGCCGGGATCGGGTAGCAGAGGATGTGGCTGGCCGGCACGAGCTGGTAGCAGATCGAGTCGGCCAGCAGGTCGCGCACGGCCGGGCCGAGCCGGCCCTCGCCGACCGTGCCCCGCCAGGCCACGTACCCGGCGTAGGCCGGCCGGGCCTGGGGCTGGAGCGCGGCCCGGGCCCGGGAGGCGATGCCGTCGGCCGACACCAGCAGCTCGCAGGCGCCCTCCGAGCCGTCGGCGAAGCGCAGGGCGACCTGCCCGGCCCGCTGCTCGAAACCGACCAGCTCTCTGCCCAGGTGGTAGCGGCGGCGGCCGAAGCGGCCGAGCAGCGCCCGGTAGATGGTGTGCCAGGCCGAGTACCGGTAGCGCCGCGGCTCCTGGTACACGATGCCGCCGTCACGGCCCAGGTAGCGCAGGTGGCCGGTGGCGGTGGTGAGCTGGCCCAGGTCCAGGTCGGTCCGCTCGCGCAGGTAGCGGACGGTGGCCTCCAGCACCACGATGCCGGCGCCGCGGCTCTCCAGCTCCGCCGTCGACCGCTCGAACACGTCGACCTCGCAGCCGAGGTCGCGCAGGACCAGCGCGGCCGTGAGCCCGCCCAGCGAGCCCCCGACCACCGCGACCCGCGGCCAGTCGGGCACGGCGGTCCCCCGCGGCCGCCCCTACGGCTGGCCGAACACGGCCACGCTGTCGACGCGGCACTCGAACAGCACCCGCCGCTCGTCCATGGCCGGGTCGCGGAGGCCGTAGGGCGGCTCGGCGCCGGTGTACTTGGTCCACGACTGGTCGATGGTCTCGGTGGCCCGGCGCCCCTCGGCCGGGTCGTCCTCGCTGGACCTCGCGTTCGGCGGTCGCCTTGAGGCTGACCCAGTGGTAGGGGTTCTCCGGGTTCATCAGCAGCATGGTCACCTGCGGGTTGCGCCGGATGCAGTCGGTCTTGCGGCGGTGCTCGGCCAGGTTGAGCAGCACCCTGTCCCCGGCGTAGTTGAACCAGACCGGCGTCAGCCAGGGACGCCCGTCGTCGCCCATGACCGCGATCACGGCGGTCACCGGCTCGTCGAGCAGCCGGCGGTACACCGGGTCGAGGTCGTCGAGCGACTCCTTCTCCTCCCGCGACACGACCGTGAACTGGTCCTTCTGCACCCCCTGGGCGACGTCGAGGACCTTGGCGACCTTGAAGGACACGGCACCATCCCCTTCTGTCAGTCGAGCAGCTCCACGGTGACGAACCGGAGCGTCGTCTCGCCGGCGTTCTCGAGGTCGTGGACCATCGGGTCGGCCGGGGAGTGCTCCGAGTACTGGGTGTCGCCGACCTCGTAGCGCCGGACCTTGAAGCTGCCGTCGGGCGACCGCTGCCGGCCCGTCCCCGGCGACACCACCGTCCAGAGGTACCGGCGGGTGTGGGCGTGGAACGGGCCCCGCTCCCCCGGTTCGAGGCTGACCTCCCAGACCTTGACCCGGTCGTTCTGGAACCACAGCCGCGTGCCCACCGCGAGGTTGCTGGCCGCGTGCGCGAGCTCGGCCCCGAACTCCGCCGGGTCGAAGGTTCCCTCGTCAACGACCTCCGCCATGGGCCAATGCTAATCCAACGGCCACCCTGGGTGGCGGTTGACGGGTCGGGAGGAACCTGCGAGCCTCGCCCGGCCCGTGGGGGTCTGAGGGGGTGCAGGGAGATCGTGGGGGTTCGTGCCGCCCGTGATGCCCGGGCCGCGCTGACGGCCCTGGCCATCGTGGCCGTCGTCGTCGGCGCTCCCCTGCTGTACCTGGGCTGGCGGGAGCTCGACGGCGGGCAGGGCGTCGACCAGGAGGCCCTCCGGTCGGACTGGCTCCTGATCGCCGGCTACGTGCTGGCCGGGGTGGGGGTGTTCGGCCTCGGCGCCCTGTTCCTGTACGGGTCGGGGGCCCGGCGGGTCGCCCGCTGGTGCGCCGGCGGCGTGCTGCTGGTCGCGGCGGCCGACGTCGCCGAGAACCTGGCCCCGCTCGGCGGGTCGACCGGCGCCGGCGGGCAGCCGGCGTCCGAGGTGGCGACCCCCCTGGCGGTGCTGAAGTTCGCCGTCGCCGGCCCGCTGCTGCCGGTCTTCGTGGTGGTCGCCAGCGTCCTGCTCGGCCGCCGGCTGTCCAGGCGGTCGCGGGTGCGGGGCCACGGGAACGCCGCCGCGCCCGAGATCGCCCGGGCGAGCGAGCTCGACCCCGGGACCGACCGGCGTCCCGACATCATCCTGCCGCCGGCGGTGGCCGACGCCTCGACGGCCACCCTGTCGGCCAGCGATCGGCCAGTCCGGCCCCGACGTCCAGCAGGAGCTCTACACCGAGGCGGGCCGGGACCGGGCGGCCGAGGTGGCCGCCGAGGACGACCACCCCCACACCGACCTGCCCGGCGAGGCCCAGGCCCGCTGGCGCAACGCCGGCCGGGTCCCGCCGGGGCGGCCGCCCGCGGAGGTCGGCATCTGCGCCTCGGGCGGCGGGATCCGCTCGGCCTCGGTCACCCTGGGGGCGCTCCAGGCGCTCCAGCGCGACGTCCTGTCGCGGGCCCGCTACCTGGTGTCGGTGTCCGGCGGCGGGTACATGACCGGCGCCTTCCAGCTCGCCCTGACCCGGGCCAACCCGAAGGCCGAGTCGCTGGCCGCGCCGGGGGACGTGTTCGCGCCCGGGTCGGCCGAGGAGGACCACCTGCGCCGCCACGGCAAGTACCTGGCCGACGGCGGCCGCGAGTGGCTGACGGCGCTCGGGGTGGTGCTGCGCGGGGTGGCCGCGTCGCTCGGGCTGCTGACCCTCGGGGTGGTGGTGATCGGGGTCGGCCTCAACGCCTTCTACCGGGCGGCGCCGGTGGTCGACGTCACCCGGCTCCTGCCCCGGTTCGACCCGGCCAGCGGGCCGGAGCCGGCCGCGTACCCGGCGCCCCCCGAAGCGGTCTGGTGGGCGCTGGGCGTCGGGGCCGCCATCGCCGCCGTCGCCTGGGTGGTGGTGATGGTGGGGCTGCTGGCCAGCAACGACCGGCTCGGCCTGGCCCGGGTGGCCCGCAACCTGTTCCGGGCCACCGTCGGCGTGACCGCGGTGGTCGCCGTCTACGCCATCGCCGTGCCGGCGGTCGTCTGGGCGATGACCCGGCTCACCTGGGCGACCGGGGTCGAGAACCCGGTGCCGGCCGCCTCCTTCACCGCCGTCGTCACCACCCTGGTCACCTGGTTCGGCGCCCTGGCCGGCACGACGTGGCGCCGGACCGAGAAGCTGCGGGCCAGCGGGGCCAAGCTGGGGCTGGGCGGCCTGCTGGGCCGCCGGGACCAGGGCGAGGTGGTCGAGCGGCAGGTCGCCACCGGGCTCGGGCAGCGCCTGATCGTCTGGGCGGTGCACGCGGTGCTGGCCTTCGTGTTCGTGTTCGTGGGCGCCTGGACGACCGCTGCCGCCCACCGCTGGCCGGCCTGGCTGGGCCTGGTCCTGCTGGCCGTGCTGGTCGGGGCGGGCTTCCTGATCGACCAGACCTGGCTGGGGCTGCACCCGTTCTACCGGCGCCGGCTGGCCTCGGCGTTCGCCGTCCGCCGGGCCCACATGCCCGACGGCGGGACCGGCGCCCTGGCCTACGCGATCGAGGAGCCGACCACCCTCAGCGCCTACGGCCAGCGGGCCGACGGGTTCCCGCAGGTCATCTTCGTGGCCGCCGCCGCCCTGTCGGGCCAGTCGCGGACCCCGCCGGGACGCCGGGCGGCGGCGTTCACGATGTCGGGGGACTACGTCGGCGGGCCCGACGTCGGCTGGGTCCGGACCAGCACCCTGGAGGAGACCTGCAAGCCCGCCCTGCGGCGGGACGTGACCGTGCAGGCGGCCATGGCCGTGTCCGGGGCGGCGATCGCCTCGGCCATGGGCCGCCACGCCGCCGCCGTGCAGCGGCTGCTGGCCCTGTCCAACGTGCGGCTCGGGACCTGGCTGCCCAACCCGGCCTTCCTGGCCGCGCTCGGCCGGCCCGACGCGAGCTGGCGGACGCCCCGCCTGCCCGGGGCCCGCCGGCTCCCCTACCAGCTCCGCGAGATCATCGGCGCCTACCCCGCCGAGGGCCGCATGCTGCTCTGCACCGACGGCGGCCACTGGGAGAACCTCGGCCTGGTCGAGCTGCTGCGCCACCGGTGCCGGACCGTCTACTGCCTGGACGCCAGCGGCGACGCGCCGCCGTTCGCCACCACCCTGGCCGAGGCGATCACCCTGGCCTACGAGGAGCTGGGGGTGCGGATCACCCTGCGCGACCCGACCGGCCTGGTGCCGGGCAGCGCCCCCCCGCTGGAGCCCTCCGAGGTCCTGGAGCGGCTCAACGCCCGCCTGTCCCGCCAGGCGGTGGTCCGCGGGGACATCGAGTACCCGGAGCCGTTCGCGGTCACCCCCGACGAGGAGCCGTCCCGCCACGGCACCCTGGTCGTGGCCAAGGCCGTGCTCACCCCGGACATGCCGTACGAGCTGCTCACCTACGCCCTGAAGGAGGCCGCCTTCCCCCGCCAGAGCACCGGCGACCAGTTCTTCGACCACGAGCAGTTCGACGCCTACCGCGCCCTCGGCTTCCACATCGGCACGGCCGCCCTCAAGGCGGGGCCGGGCTAGCCGGCGGCCGGCGCTGCCGTCATCGGCGGCCCTGCCAGCGGCGGACGTCCCCGTCCCGGGTCACGGTGCCGAACGGCTCGGGGAAGTGGGCCGGGGCGAGCCACATGCCCTCGCTCTCGATCCGGTCGAGCAGGTGCCTCCTGGTGCCGCGGGCCACCTCGGGCTGGACGTCGCTGGCCGGCCCCCAGTCGGGCTCGCCGACCTGGGCCGGGTGGTTGGCGACGTCGCCCCAGAGCAGGGCCGCGTCGTCGCCGGAGCGGACCAGCAGGCTCTGCGAGCCCGGGGTGTGCCCGGGGGTCGCCGCCCTCAAGACGGGGCCGGGCTAGGGAGCCGGTCAGGTACCCCGGTTGAGGGGAATTGGATGCAGGCGTCGGGTCGGGGTCGGGTGGGCCTTCCCGGGGCCGTCGGGTCCCGTGTGGTTGGGTGGCAGGGTGGGTCGGGTGCCTGGGGTCGTCGGGGTCCCGTGCGGGGAGCTGGCAGGGTGGTCACGGGTGTCGGGGCCCCATGCAGTTGCCTGGCACGGGGTTGCCCTCGACCCGGTGGGTACGCTGCGACGACCTGGGTCCGAGCGCTGGGCCTTGATCGGGGATCGTCGCCGACAAGGTGAGGTGCCTGCGGCTGTCCACCGCCGCGGTCGATCCCTCGATGCTGGGTCTGGTGAAGTCGGTGACGGCTGGGTTATCCACATTTTCGGCTTGGTGCTTGCCTTGGAGTGCGGGGCTGATAGGTTGCTACCATGGACTCGAACACCCATTCGACCAGCCAGCCGGCCAGAACACCGGCCGGGACACAAGCGGGGTTCAGGCGCTGGTCGCCGACCCCGACGGTGCCCAGGCCCAGGCCGAACGGCAGCATCAGCGGCGGGGCCTGTGGCTGTCGCCCACCTGGGAGGGCATGGTCGCCCTCCAGGGGTTGTTGGACCCCGAGGCCGGCCAGACCCTGCTCGCCGCCTTGGAGCCGTTGGCCCGCCCCACCGACGCCCAGGATGCGCGCAGCGGTGGCCAGCGTACGCGCCGATGCCCTGACCGAGCTGGCCCGCCGCACCCTGGAGAGCGGCCAACTCCCCCAGAGCGGTGGGGTCCGCCCCCAGCTGCTGGTCACCGTGGACCTGGACAGCCTCCTCAGCCACCCCGATGGGCTGGGCGGGGAGACCGGCGGGCCCTGGCCGCTGGACCCCGAGACCTGCCGGCGGCTGGCCTGCGACGCCGCCGTCACCCGGGTCCTGGTCACCCGCCACCCCACCCACCAGGACCCGGACGGCGACGACCACCCAGCGGCCCACTACCCCAGCGGCGATGCCAGGCCTGGCGGGCTGGCTCCAGACGGCGGCGACCCGGCTCCCCCCGACCCTGGGCGGCGCCCCCACCCAACCGCTGGAGGTCGGCCGGACCAGCCGGGTCGTCACCCCCGCCCAACGCACCGCCCTGATCGTCCGCGACGGCGGCTGTGTGGTGGCCGGCTGCGACCGACCCCCGGCCTGGTGCGAAGCCCACCACCTCCGACATTGGCTCCACGGCGGCCCCACCGACCTCGACAACCTGGCCCTGCTCTGCCGGGCCCACCATCGCGCGGTCCACGAGGGCGGCTGGCAGCTCACCCGCCAGCCAGATGGCCGGCTCGACTGCCACCCCACCACATCGAAAACACGGTGCCGCCGCCTGACCCGGCGACTCCATGACAGCCGATTTGCGCCGCTCACCCGCGCCCACGACGACCGGGGCTCCGGCCTGGGAGGCGGCCGGCCCTGCCGTCACCGGCGGCCCTGCCAGCGGCGGCCGTCCGCGTCCCGGGTCACGGTGCCGAACGGCTCGGGGAAGTGGGCCGGGGCGAGCCACATGCTCTCGCTCTCGATGCGGTCGAGCAGGTGCCGCCTGGTGCCTCGGGCCACCTCGGGCTGGACGTCGCTGCCCGGCCCCCAGTCGGGCTCGCCGACCTGGGCCGGGTGGTTGGCGACGTCGCCCCAGAGCAGGGCCGCGTCGTCGCCGGAGCGGACCAGCAGGCTCTGCGAGCCCGGGGTGTGCCCGGGGGTGTGGACCAGGCTGAGCTGGTCGTCGAGGACCCGGTCGCCGTCCAGCAGCTCGGCCACCCCGAGGGACTGGAGCGGGGCCACGCAGCGGTCGAACGCCGCCCGGTCCCTCGTCGCCCCTGGCGGCGAACAGCTCCCAGTCGGCCCGCTGGACCAGGTAGCGGGCCCTCGGGAACCGCGGCCGGGGCCGGTCGCCGTCCCAGGCCAGGTTCCAGCCGATGTGGTCGAGGTGCAGGTGGGTGAGGACGACCAGGTCGATCTCGTCCGGCTCGACCCCGGCGGCGGCCAGCTCCTCGGGGAGCCGTCCCGGCGTCCCGATCCAGGTGGCGCCGGGCACCCCCTCGCCCCCGACCCCGGTGTCGACCAGCACCACCCGCTCCCGGGCCCGGACCACGAAGCACCAGTCGCGCAGCCGCCAGCGGTCGTGGCCGCTGAAGGCGTCCGGGTGGCGGCGCCGCCAGGGCGCCCACGCCGCCGCCTCGACCCCGGGGAAGGCCTGGTCGAGGGGGACGGGGAAGTCGCCGGTGACGTCGCACACGGCGGTGACCTGGACGGTCCCGACGGTCAGCGACCGTTGCGGCATGGGTCCTCCTTCAGCGGTCGGGGCGGGAGGTCAGCCAGGCGCCGGCGACCACCAGCGCGGTCCCGGCGACGGCGGCCGGGGCGACCCGCTCGCCGAGCAGGAGCACCCCGAGGACGATGGCCACGACCGGGATGAAGTAGGTGGCGACGGCCCCGCGGGGACCGCCGACGCGGCCGACCAGGGTGGTCATCAGGACGAAGGCGACCCCGGTCCCCAGCACCCCGAGCGGCACCATGGCCAGCACCGGACCCCAGGCGAAGCGGGAGCCGGCAAGGCCCCACAGCCCGAACGGCAGCAGCAGGACCAGGGCGGCGAGCTGGGCCCGGAGCAGCACCGGGAGGGCGCCGTGGCGCTGCTGCAGCGGCACCGCCAGGTTGAGGGCCAGGCCGTAGCAGAGGACGGCGAGGATGACCAGGCTGGCGCCGAGCATGGTGGCCCGCGAGCCCTGGAGCTGCGGCCAGGAGATGGCCAGGACGCCGGCGAAGCCGATCAGCAGCCCGACGGCGTGGGTGCGGGGCAGCGGGCGGCGCAGCAGCACCACCGCCCAGGCGGCCCCGGCCAGCGGCACCGCCCCGTTCAGCATGCCGGCCACCGACGAGTCGATCCACTGCTGGGCGACCGGGAACAGCAGCAGCGGCAGGCCGGCCCAGATCACGCCGAGGAAGGCGACCCGCAGGCGGTCCTCGCGGCCGATCGGGCGCCGCGCCGCCGGGACCAGGGCCAGCGCCGCCACCCCGAGGGCGACCCGGGCGACCGCGATCACGCCCGGCTCGAGCGCCTCCAGCCCGATGTCGATGAACAGGAACGAGGACCCCCAGATGAGGGCCACGCTGGCCAGCAGCAGCCACTCGGTGGGCCCGAACGACCCCGGGCGGCTGCCGCGCCCGGTCTCCAGCAGCCGCCGGGGCGTGGCCGCCGCCGCCGTGGCCGGGTCGCTCGGGTGCCGGTCCATGTCAGCCGGAACCTACCGGGGCGGTGTGACCGTCGAGCACCTCCAGGGCGCGGTCGAGGTCGGCCTCGGTGTTGTACAGGTGCGGGGACACCCGCAGCCGCCCGCGCCGGAAGGCCACATCGACCCCGGCCGCCTCCAGGCGCCGGTACAGCTCCGGAGTGCGCTCGGGCCGGTGGTGGCCGAACACGACCAGGGTGGAGCGCCGGGGACCCTGGCTGGGACTGGCCAGCCGGTAGCGGTCCGGGTCCAGGCCCCGAAGGAACCGCTCGACCAGCGCCTGGTCGCGGGCGGCGACCCGGTCGATGCCGAGGCCCAGCAGGTACTCGACCGAGGCCGTCCAGGGCCGGAAGGTGAGGAAGTTGGCCGTGCCGAACACGTCGTAGGTGGCGGCGCCGACGTCGTCGCGCAGCCGGTAGGCGGCCTCCTGGCCGAGGTCGTCCTGGCCGAGGTGACCCAGCCAGTAGGCCGGCCGGTAGGTGAGCGAGGCCAGCAGGTCGGGGGCCAGCCAGCAGAAGCCGGTCCCGTACGGGCCGCAGAGCCACTTGAACCCGCAGCTCACCAGCGCGTCCACGGGCAGCCCGGCCAGGTCGAGGGGCCTGGCGCCGACGGCCTGGGAGCCGTTGACGACGAAGGTCACCCCGGCCCGGCGGCACACCCCGCCGAGCGCGGCCAGGTCGACCGCGTGCCCGGTGAAGGAGAACACCCAGCTGGTGCAGAACAGCCGCGTGGCCGGGGTCAGCTCCGCCTCGAGCTGGCCGGCGTCCAGCACCCCGCCCTCGGGCCGCAGCAGCCGGACCCGCACCCCATGGTCGGCCAGGGGCAGCCAGGGCACGATCGTGGCCGGGAAGTCGCCGTCCACCAGCAGGACCTCGTCCCCGTCCCGCCAGTCGACCCCCTGGACCAGCAGCTGGAGCCCGTAGGTGGTGCTGTTGCCGAGGATCACCTCCTCGGCCGGGACCCCGACCAGGCGGCCAAGGGCGTCCTTGAGCCGGCGCGGGACCTCCGCGAACGCCTCGTCGCCCATCCGGTGCGGGGCGGCCTTGTCGGCCAGCGCCCGCTCGGCCACCGCAACCGCGACCAGCGGCAGCGGCCCCTGGTGGGCGCAGTTCAGCCAGGCCCGCCCGTCGAACTCGCCGAAGTCCCCGGCGGCGTCCACCGCCGGCCCGCCGCCGTCGGGGCGGCCGCTCACCTGGGCCCCAGCGCCCGCCGGAGCTCCGATGCCCGAGTGGCCTGTCCCATCAGCCGGCGGCGGCGACGACCGACGGCTGGGCGGGTTCCCGCGGGCGGTCGGACTTCAGGCTCATTCCTCCAACGTACCCGCCCCGGCCCCGGCTCACCCGCCCCCATCTGTAGGGGATCCCCACCCACAGCGACACCTCGGCGTCGTAGCCCGCCGTCTCCGGCGGATCGACGTAGACACAGCCCAGCAGTCGCGTCTCGTCGAGCGACATGACCGTGTCGTAGTCCTCGGCCAGGTCGTCGACGGTGATCGGGCGGAGCCGGAACCGGTCGTGCTCCAGCAGCTCCGGGACCTCGAACACGCGCAACCTCGTCGTCCTGCTCGCCAGGACCGGCCGCGACGAGCCCGCCGCCGCCCTCGCCGCCAGCGTCCGGGAGGTGGCGCCGAGCCGGTCCTACGGCGCCGAGGCGGCCCGGATCGCCACCGCCCTGGCCGCGGTCCACCGGCGCCTGGGCGACGCCGCCTACGACCGCGCCCAGGCGGCCGGGGCGGCCAGGACCCTCGAGGAGGCGGCCGACGACGCCATGCGCCTGCTCGCCCCGGGCCCCGCAGGGCGTGCCGGGCGGTAGCGCTCGTCGGCCGTCATTCGATCCTCCCGAGGAGGAACCAGGTGACCAGCTCGCCCTTGCCCTTGACCTGGACCGGCCCCCGGCGCTCGAACGGTAGCCGTCCCGCAGCCGCCGGTAGGTCCGCTCGGTCACCTGGATGCAGCCGACCACCCCGCGCGACTCCATGCGGCTGGCCGTGTTGACGGTGTCGCCCCACAGGTCGTAGCTGAACTTGGTGGTGCCGATCACCCCGGCCACCACCGGGCCGGTGTCGATGCCGATGCGCACGGCCAGGGGCTGGCCGGCCGGGTCGCGGTGGCGGGGGACCTCCTCGCGCACGGCCAGGGCCATCTCGGCCACCGCCTCGGCGTGGTCGGGCCGGGGCTCGGGCAGCCCCCCGACGGCCATGTAGGCATCCCCGATGGTCTTGATCTTCTCCAGGCCGTGGCGCTCGGCCAGCCGGTCGAGGGCCGAGAACAGGCCGTCCAGGACCTGCACCACCTGCTCCGGGGTGGTCTGCTGGCTGCGCCGGGTGAAGTCCACCAGGTCGGCGAAGAGCACGGTGACCTCCGAGAACCCGTCGGCGATCACCGCCTCGCCCTGCTTGAGCCGGGCCGCGATCGGGGACGGCAGGACATTCAGCAGCAGCCGCTCAGAGCGGTCCTGCTCAGCCAGCAGCAGGCGGTGCTCCTGGTCGAGGGCGCGGCGGCCGCGCACCGCCTCGCCCAGCAGCAGCACCGCGGCCAGCAGGGCGAGGTCCGAGACGGCGCCGTAGACCACCTGGGCGGCGAAGTCGGCGGGGAGGTCGGAGACGGCCACGAAGACGAGCGGGCCGCCGCCGAAGTAGGCCGCGACCAGCAGCGCCCAGACGCGGCGGCCGGCGGCCCAGGCGGTGGCCAGGGCCACCGACAGCGGCACCGCCGAGAACAGGCCCGGGTTGTCGAACAGGTTGTAGAAGGCCAGCACGGCCGCCGAGGCCAGCAGCACCCCGAGCGGCCAGCGCCGCCGGAACAGGGCCAGGGCCCCGATGGCGGGTCCCAGCGCGTAGGCGGCCGCCGGCGCCGGCCGGCCCTGCTCCGGAGCCACGGCGATGGCCACCGTCACCGCCACCGCCAGGCCCACGGCCAGGATGGCGTCGACCACCGGCGCGGGGACGCGCCGCAGCCGTTGCCACCAGGACGCGGCGTCCATGCCCTGGGGGCTCCCGCCGGTCAGGCCGACCCGGCCCCGGCGCCGGTGGGGGCCGGGCCGACGGTGACCGGCACCCGCTGGACGGCGTTGTTGACGTAGCCGCCGGTGTTCCAGGGCGCCTCCATGGGCTGGGTGTTGCCGGCGGCGTCGGTGGCCCGCGAGCACAGCTCGTAGGTGCCGGGGGACGCCTCCCAGGCGAACCGCCACCCGGCCCAGGCCCAGGGGGACGGCTGGCGGTCCAGCTCGGCCGGCTGCCAGCTCCGGCCGCCGTCGGTGCTGACCTCGACCCCGGCCACCGGGGCCAGGCCCGACCAGGCGCGGCCGGTCAGCAGGTGCCGGCCGGGCGGGAGGAGCCGGAGCCGGGACTCGAACTCTGGGATGCCGGGCGGCAGCAGCAGCGAGCGGGGCTGGATGCGGGTCACCGGCGTCCCGGGGTCGCCCTCGAAGGCGTGGATCAGGTAGCTGCCGGTCTGCTGGAAGCCGGTGAACGGCTCGGTGAGCACGCTGATCCGGCGCAGCCACTTGACCGAGGTCATGCCGTACCAGCCGGGCACGACCAGCCGCAGCGGGTAGCCGTGCTGGGGCGGCAGCGGCCGGCCGTTGATCCCCCAGGCGAGCAGGACCTCCTCGCGCATCGCCTCGTCCAGGGGCAGGCTGCGCTCGTAGTCGTGCTCCAGCCCGCCCTGGACGCCGCGGTCGGCGCCGCCGAACAGCACCTCGACGGCGTCCGGGCCGGCCCCGGCCTCCTCGAGCAGGGGCCGCAGGGGCGTGCCCGTCCACTCGGCCGTCCCCACCGCCTCCTCCAGCCAGGGCTGGCTGACCGGCCGCGGGTCCAGGCGGGCCCGGCCGTTGCCGGCGCACTCCATGGTCACCGGCGCGGTCACCTCCGGGCGCCGGCGCAGCTCCTCCATGGTGAGGGTCCGCGGCGCCGCCACCCGCCCGCCGATCTCCAGCGTCCAGCTGCGCTCGTCGGCCTCGGGGATGTCGAAGTGGATCAGCAGGTAGTGCAGCCCGACCGGGGTGAGGTCGTAGCGCAGCGCCTCCATCGGCATGCCGTGGTTGCGGGCGGCCAGCGCCAGCTCCTCCATGGTGATGCCGGTCGCGCGACCCTCGTCGGCCGCGGGAGTGGTCATGGTGATCCTCTCCTTTGCTGGAGGCCGGGACCCCGCCGGAACGGCCCTGATGAAGATCCTAGGCCGGGTGCCACGCCCGCGTCAGCCGGGCCCGGCGGCGGCCTGCCGCAGCCCGGCGATCACCTTGCGGAGCCAGAAGGCGGTGGACCGCATCATGTGCAGGTCGATCGGTGGGTCGAGGTTGGCGACGATCGAGCGGTAGCTGAGCGCGTGGTGCAGCGCGCCGAGGGGCTCGGCCAGCTCCCAGGCACGCCGCAGCCGGTCGGGCGGCGCGAAGCGGGTCCACTCGGCGAGGTAGGCGTCGCGCAGCCGCTCGCGCAGGGCGTCGTCCTCCTCGTGGAAGATCGTGATCATGTCGAGGAACGGGTGGGCGACACAGGCGTCGGTCCAGTCGAAGAACAGGTACCCGTCGGGGCCCTTGGCCACGTTCGCCAGGTGCAGGTCGCCGTGCAACAGGGTGGCCGGGACGGCGGCGGCCGCGAGCTCGCCGCACATCGCCGCCAGCCGGGGCCCGGCGGCGGCCAGCTCGGCCACCTCGCCGGCCGACAGCCAGGTCGCGGCGTCGATCCCGGGGAGCCGGCCCGTCTCGCCGACCGCCGGCAACCAGCGCTCGGCCTGGGCGGCCAGCCAGGGCAGCCGGCGGTCCAGGCATCCCGCCGCGAGCAACCGGTCGACCTGGGAGGCCGCCTGGATCTGGAGCCTGGCGAAGGTGGCCAGCACGTCCTCGCGGTCCGCGGCGGGGGCGTCCCAGCCCACCTCGGGCCCGAAGTCGGCCAGGGCCATCCAACGGCGCTCGGCGTCGACGGCCAGGGGGGCGGGCACCTGGCCGGGGAACAGCCCGGCCAGCTCGCGGATCAGGACCGCCTCGTTGGCGAACAGCGGGAGGTCGCGGGAGGCCTTGAACCAGACGTCGCCGGAGGTGGTCGGCGCCCGCAGGATGCACGACAGCTCCCACACCTGGAGCTGCCGCACCGGCCCGGTCGCGCCGTTGCCGAGGGTGTCCAGGGAGCCGCGCAGCCAGCCCTCGGCGGCCTGGAACCACCCGCGGGCCGCCCAGGGTGCCCTGACGGGGCCGGCCCGCCCTCCGGCCAGCTCGTCGAGGACCCCGGCCACCATGGCCTGCCGGTGGTGCTGGAAGGCCGCGCCGGCGAGGTCCTCGCGCCCGACCCACCTGGCACCCGGACCGGGCGGTGCCGCCGCACGGGGCGCGGCCATGAGCGTGGCCCGCAGCAGCCGGGCGGCCTCGTCCTCGTGCTCGTCCACGCAGCAGAGCAGGACCACGTCGAAGCCGGCGAGCTCGCGCAGGGCCGGGAGGATGGCGTCGGCGTCGGCGGTCCACACCTTGCCCGGGAGCTCGGCCTCGGGCAGGGCCAGCCCGCCCTCCTGCTCCAGCGCCAGGACCTCCGGGCGGTCGGGGTGCACCACCACCCAGCAGACCCGGCTGCGCCAGTCGGCGTCGTTCATGGGCAGGGATGCTATCGGGGGTCAGGCCTGGCCGGGCCGGAGGTCGACGCGGCGCAGGAGCTGGGCGTTGAGGGCGACGACGATGGTGGAAACGCTCATCAGGATGGCGCCGACGGCCGGGGCCAAGGTGACGCCGGCCCAGGCCAGGGCGCCGCCGGCGACGGGCACGGCGACCAGGTTGTAGCCGGTCGCCCAGCCGAGGTTCTGCAGCATCTTGCGGTAGGCGGCCTGTGACAGCCGGATCACCCCGAGGACGCCGCGGGGGTCGTTGGCGGCCAGCACGATCCCGGCCGACTCGATGGCCAGGTCGGTGCCGGCGCCGATGGCGATGCCGACGTCGGCCCGGGCCAGGGCGGGGGCGTCGTTGACGCCGTCGCCGACCATGGCCACCACCAGGCCGCGGCGCTGGAGGCCGGCCACGGCGCTGTCCTTGTCCTCGGGAAGGACCTCGGCCAGCACCTCGTCGACCCCGAGGGCGGCGGCGACGGCCTCGGCCACCTGGCGGGCGTCGCCGGTGAGCATCACCACCCGCCTGCCCAGGCGGTGCAGCTCGTCGACGGCCTGGCGCGACTCGGGGCGGACCGCGTCCTCCAGCGACAGGGCCCCGACCACCTTGTCGTCGCGGACCACGTACAGCACGGTCGCGCCCCGGGCCCGCCAGCCGTCGAGCTCGCCGGACAGGGCCTCGGGCTCCGCCAGCTCCAGCTGGCGCAGCAGGGCCGGGCCGCCGACGGCCACGGTGGCGCCGTCGACCTCGGCATGGACGCCCCGGCCGGTCATGGCGCGGAACCCGGACGCCCGTGGCAGGTCACCCCGGGACTGGGCGGCGGCCACGATCGCGCGGGCCAGCGGGTGCTCGCTGACCGACTCGACGGCGCCCGCCAGGCGCAGCAGCGCGTCGGGGTCGGCCTCGGTCGTCGCCACCCCGGTGACCTGGGGGCGGCCGAGGGTGAGGGTGCCGGTCTTGTCGAACAGGACCGCGTCGACGGTGCGCATCCGCTCCAGGGCCAGCCGGTCCTTGACCAGGATGCCGTTGCGGGCCGCGAGCGCGGTCGAGATGGCGATGACCAGGGGGATGGCCAGCCCCAGGGCGTGGGGGCAGGCGATCACCAGCACCGTCACGGTCCGCTCCACCGCCTGGTCGGGCTCGCCGAGGGCCAGCCAGACGACCAGGGTGACGAGCCCGGCCCCCAGGGCGAACCAGAACAGCAGCGCGGCCGCCCGGTCGGCCAGGGCCTGGGCCCGCGACCCGGACGCCTGGGCCTGCTCGACCAGCCGGCGGATCCCGGCCAGCGTGGTCTCCTCCCCCACCGCCTCCACCTGGACCCGGACCGCCGAGTCGGTGGCCACGGTGCCCGCCACCACCCGGTCGCCGGGCTCCCTGGCCACCGGGCGGGACTCGCCGGTGAGCATCGACTCGTCCAGCTCGGCGGACCCCTCGGTGATCACGCCGTCGGCCGGCACCCGGCCGCCCGGGCGGACCAGCACCAGGTCGCCAACGGCCAGGTCGCCGACGGCCACCGTCTCGACCCGGTCGCCGACGACCCGCTCGGCCTGGTCGGGCAGGAGGGCGGCCAGCGCGTCAAGGGCCCCGGAGGCCTGGCCGAGGGCGCGCATCTCCAGCCAGTGGCCGAGCAGCATGATCACGATGAGCAGGGACAGCTCCCACCAGAACTCCAGGTCGAACAGGCCAAGGGCGGAGGCGGCGCTGGCCCCGAACCCGACCAGGATGGCCAGCGAGATCAGCAGCATCATGCCCGGCTGCCTCGACCGCGCCTCGGACAGGCCGCCCTGGAGGAACGGCCAGCCGCCGTACAGGAACACCACCGTGCCCAGCACCGGCGCCACCCACCGCGACCCCGGGAACTGCGGCGGGGTGAACCCCAGCCACTCCTGCACCATCTCGGAGTAGGCGACCACCGGGACGGTCAGGGCCAGGCTCAGCCAGAACCGGTCCCGGAACTGCGCCGCGTGGTCCCCGTGGTGGTCCATCAGAACAGCGATCTCCAGGTGAACTCGGGGTCGTAGCCGAGTAGCCGGCGGGCCTTGCCGATGCCGAGCAGGGTGCCGTGCTCGGCCAGGTCGTCCTTGACGGGTACCCCGGGGAAGACCTCGGCCATCAGGTCGCGGCTGGGGCGGCGCATGACGGTGTCGGCGGCGGCGATGATGAACGCCTCGGCCCCGGCGACCTCGGCCTCCAGCGCCCGGCGCACGGCCTGGGCCACATGCGACTCGTCGACATAGCCCCACAGGTTCCACTTGCGCAGCTTCGGGTCGTCCCAGAAGGACGGGAACCGCTGGTAGTCGGCCCGCTCCATGATGTTGGAGAAGCGCAGGCCCAGGAACGGGATCCCGGTCCAGCGGTGGAACTGGCGGGCCATCTCCTCGCCGAGGACCTTGGACAGGGCATAGGAGGTCTCCGGACGCAGCTCGTGCTGCTCGTCCACCGGGGCGTAGTCGGGCGGGCGGTCGAACGGCAGTCCGAGGGTGGTCTCGCTGGACGCCCAGACCACCCGCTCCAGGCGCAGGTGGGCCGCGGCCGCGAACACGGTGTGGGTGCTGGTGACGTTGGCCCGGAACACGGTGTCGGGGGTGGCGTGGACCGGCGAGGGGATGGCGGCCAGGTGGACGACCGCCTCGATCCCGGGGAGGACCTCGGCCCCGGAGATGGCCTCGAGGGTCTGGCCGAAGTCGGTGAGGTCGGCGCGCAGGAACGGCGCCGGCGAGTCGGGCGTGGCCGACTCGGCCGACGGGACCTGGTCGACGTTCAGCACCTGGTGGCCGTGCTCCAGCAGGTCCCGGACGACGGCCCGCCCGGCCTTCCCGCTCCCCCCGGTGACGGCGATCCTGGCCATGAACCACTCCTCTCGGTCCCGGAACGTATCAGTACCGGAACGTACGTCATTCTCCGCAGAACACACGATGACGGAACTCGCCGACCTTCCCATACTGGCCTGCAGCCTGAACATGCAGATTTCTGGGAGGGGCATCGTGCGCGTTCGAGCGGGACTGATGGCGCTGGCCACCATGATCGTGGTGGCCGCGGTCGGCTGCACCCCGGGTGGGGAGGGTGGCGCCCGCCCGTCGGCGGCGGCCACGGCCACGACCGCCCACCACACCATCACACCGAACCTCCTGGCCACCGACGCGTCCCCGCGCGAGGTCCGGGCCCGCTTCGAGCAGCTGCTCGGCCAGCACGCCCTGCTGGCGGTGCGGCTCGGCCGCAGCGAGGTGGCCATGGACACCGACCTCCAGAAGGTGGTCGAGACCTCGCTGGCGACCAACGCCGCCGCCCTGCGGCAGTCGGTGGCGGTGGCCTACGACGACACCAGGGCCGACCGCTTCGAGCAGCTCTGGCAGGGCTACACCGACCAGCTCACCGCCTACGCCGAGAGCGCCGCCACCGGCAACAGCGCCGGCGTCCAGGAGGCCAGGGCCGCCCTGCTCGACCACTGCGACGACTGGGGCGCCTGGCTGGAGGAGGCGAGCGGCGGCCGGGTGGCGGCCGCGCAGGCGACCCGGACCGCCCAGGCGCGGGTCGAGCGGCTCATGGAGCAGGTCGACGCCTACGCCGGCCGGGACTACGCCAAGGCCTACAAGCTGGAGCGCCAGGCCTACCAGGGCACCTACGGCGCCGGGACCACGCTGGCCTCGGCCAGCCTCACCACCAAGGAGGCGGCCGACCTGGACAAGGCCCCGGAGAACCTCCGGTCGGCCTTCTCCATGCTGCTGGGCGAGCACATGGAGCTGATCGTGGACGCCCAGCGGGCCACCTTCGCCGGGTCGCCGGAGTTCGAGGCCGCGGGCGCCCAGGTCAACGCCAACACCGCCACCCTGGCCACGGCGATGGGCGGGATCGTCGGCCCGGAGAAGGCGGCCGAGTTCCAGACCGCCTGGGCCAACCACGTGGAGGGGCTGCTGGCCTACACGACGGCGGCCGCGGGCAAGGACGAGGCCGCCAAGACGGTGGCCAGGGAGAACCTGGACGGGTTCGCCGAGCGGCTGGCCCTCTACTTCAGCGACATCACCCGCAACCCGCTGGCCACCGACCCGCTCACCGACGCCATCACCGCCCACGACGAGCACCTGATCACCCAGGTCGACGCGTACGCGGCCAAGGACTACGCCAAGGCCCAGCAGGTCCAGGACGAGGGCTACCAGCAGATGGTCGGGGTGGCCAACGTCCTGGTCGACGCCATCGAGAAGGTGATGGCGGCCGACATGCCGGCCGGCGGCTCCAAGACCGGCGGCGGCGGGGCCGCCCACGTCCACCCGTGAGATGACCCCGAGCAGGTCCCGGCCGGCGGCCACCGCGATGGCCGTGGCCCTGCTCGGGCTGCTCGTGCTGCTGGCCGGCTGCGAAGGGCCGCGGGCCCGGGACGCCGGGGTCGCCAGCACCGTGTCCACCCAGGGCAAGGACGGGCCGGCGGCCGGGCTGGACGCCGCCCGCGACTTCCGCTCGGTCCGCGACTACCGGAGCACCCCGGCGCCGGCGCGGCTGGAGATCCCCAGGATCGGGGTGTCCACCGGGCTGCAGCGGCTCGGCCAGGCCAGGGACGGCACCGTCGAGGTGCCGCGGGGGCCGCGCATGTGGGACACGGCCGGCTGGTACGACGGCCCCGGCGGCACCCGGCCCGGCGACCCCGGGTCGGCGGTCATCCTCGGCCACGTCGACTCCAGGTCGGGGCCGGCGGTGTTCTACCGGCTGCGCGAGCTGCGCCCCGGCGACCGGGTGGAGGTCGTCCGGGCCGGGGGCTCGCGGGTCAGCTTCACCGTCGACCGGGTCGAGCGGTACCCCAAGCGGCGCTTCCCCACCGACGACGTCTACTACCCCACCCTGACCCCACGGCTGCGCCTGGTCACCTGCGGCGGCGAGTTCGACCGGGCCGCCGGGAGCTACCGGGACAACGTGATCGCGTTCGCCAGCCTCAGCTCCTGAGCGGGGCCGTATCATCGGCCCATGAAGGCGGACCAGGTGGACGGGGCGCGGCCCCCGGGGTCGCCGGCCGGTGCGTGGTACCGGTCGATGGTGGCGCGGGCGACCGACGAGGAGCACCGCAGCGCCACCGTGCTGGAGCTGTTCTTCGACCTCTGCTTCGTGGTCGCGGTGGCCTCGGCCGCGTCCGCGCTCCACCACGAGGTGGCCTCCGACCACGTCGGCGACGGCGTGGTCGGCTACCTCACGGTGTTCTTCGCCATCTGGTGGGCGTGGATGAACTTCACCTGGTTCGCCTCGGCCTACGACACCGACGACGTCCCCTACCGGCTGACCACCCTGGTCCAGATCGCCGGGGCCCTGATCCTGGCCGCCGGCGTCCCCGAGGCCATGGACGGCGGCGACTTCGCCGTCATCACCGTCGGGTATGTGGTCATGCGCCTGGCCATGGTCACCCAGTGGCTGCGGGCGGCCGCCAGCGACCCGCCCCACCGGCGCACCGCGCTGCGGTACGCCGCCGGCATCGCCGTCCTCCAGGTCGGCTGGGTGCTGAATCTGTTCCTCCCCGAGGGCCCGGGCTACGCCGGCTTCCTGGTCCTGGTCGCGGCCGAGCTGGCCATCCCCATCTGGGCCGAGCGGGCCGCCCACACCACCTGGCACCCTCGCCACATCGCCGAACGCTACGGCCTGTTCACCCTGATCGTCCTCGGCGAGTGCGTGCTCGCCTCCACCCTGGCCATCCAGACCGCCCTGGAGGACGACGCCGCCCTGGCCGACCTGGCCACCACGGCGGCCGGCGGGCTGCTGACCGTGTTCGGCATGTGGTGGCTGTACTTCTCCAAGGAGGCGCACGAGTTCCTGACCTCGCTGCGGGCCGGGATCGTCTGGGGCTACGGCCACTACCTGGTGTTCGCCTCGGCCGCGGCCGTCGGGGCCGGGCTGGCCGTCAACGTCGACTACCTGACCGACCACGCGGCCATCGGCGCCCGGGCGGCCGCCGCCGCCTTCACCATCCCGGTCGCCGTGTTCCTCCTGGCCGTCTGGGCGCTGCATGTGCGACCCCACCACCTGGGCCACTGGCACACCACCCTGGTACCCGCCACCGCCGTCCTGGTCCTGGCCTCGACCCTCGGCCCGGAGCCGATCCTGGTCACCGGCCTGCTGGTGGCGGCCATGATCGCGATCTCCCTGGTCGCCCTCCACCGCCCGGCGGCGGCCCGGGCGCCCTAGCTCAGCTCGGGACCGCCCAGGAGCCGTCGCCGGCGATGAGCTGGTTGGCCTCCTCGGGGCCCCAGGTGCCCTGGTCGTACTCGTACAGGGGGGTGGCGTCGTCGCCGACCACCGGGTCGACGACCCGCCACTGGGCCTCGACGGTGTCCTGGCGGGCGAACAGCTCGGTGTCGCCCTCCATGGCGTCGCCGAGGAGGCGCTCGTAGGGGGGCCGGCCGCCGGTCGGGTGGTCGGCGGCGACCAGCTCGACGTCCTGGCCGACGAGCTGGTCGCCGGGGACCTTGACCCGCATGCCGAGCTCGATGCGGACGTCGGGGCCCAGGTGCAGGCGCAGGTGGTTGGAGCGGGCGGGGATCAGCTCCCCGAACAGCTCCAGGGGCGGACGCCGGAACTCGACCAGGACCTCGGTGTCGGTCACCGGCAGGTACTTGCCGGCGCGGATGTAGAACGGCACGCCGGCCCAGCGCCAGGTGTCGATGGCCAGGCGGGCGGCCACGTAGGTCTCGACGCCGGAGTCGGCGGCCACCCCCGGCTCCTCGCGGTAGCCGCGGAACTGGCCGCGGACGACGCTGGAGCGGTCCAGCGGCCGGATCGCCTGGATGAGCCGGGTGCGCTCCTGGCGGGTGGCGTCGGGGGTGTGGACCGCCGGCGCGTCCATGGCCAGCAGGGCGAGCACCTGGAGCAGGTGGTTCTGGAGGACGTCGCGGATCGCGCCAGCCTCCTCGTAGAAGGCGCCCCGGCCCTTGACCCCGAAGTCCTCGGCCATGGTGATCTGCATCTGGCGGATGTGGCCGGCGTTCCAGATCGGCTCCAGCATGGCGTTGGCGAAGCGCAGGTAGAGGATGTTCTGGATCGGCTCCTTGCCCAGGAAGTGGTCCATGCGGAAGATGCGGTCCTCGGGCAGGTGGCGGTGGAGGATCTGGTTGAGCTCGCGGGCCGAGACCAGGTCGCGGCCGAACGGCTTCTCGACGACCACCCGGGCCCCGTCGACGCCGCCGGCCGCGGCCAGCCCCTCGGTCACGGTGGCGAACATGCTCGGCGGGATGGCCAGGTAGTGCAGCGGCCGCTTGGCGTCGCCCAGGGCCTTGCGGAGCCGCTGGAAGGTGCGGGCGTCGGCGTAGTCGCCGTCGATGTAGCGCAGCAGCGACGAGAGCTTGGCGAACGCCTCCTCGTCGACCTTGCCGGGGCGCTCGCCGTGGTGCTTGAGGCTGTCGTGGGCCCGCTCGCGCAGCCGCGCCAGGTCCCAGCCCGACCTGGCCACCCCGATGATCGGCACGTCCAGGCGGTTGCGCTGGACCAGTCCCTGGAGCGCCGGGAAGACCTCCTTGTAGGCGAGGTCGCCGGTGGCGCCGAAGAACACGATCGCGTCGGAACGCTGGCTGTCGATCGGACCGCTCCTTGTGGTCGGGGTGTCCCGGTGCGAGAGGACGATCCTAGACGAGCGGCGCCGCGACCTCGGCCACGACCTCGGACAGGACCGAGCGGACGGCGCGGTCGACGTAGTCGTCGGGAGGCCAGGCGCGGTCGCCGACCAGGTGCTGGAAGGTGGCGGGCTGGGCGCGGGCCCAGACCCAGTCGGTGGCGGCCGCGACCGACCAGCCGCCGGCCAGGCGGCCGGCGCGCTCGACCCGCTCGACGGCGGCCGCGAACAGCTCCCGGAGGTCGCCCATGCGGTCGCGCCAGGCGACCCCGCCCTCGTCGCCGTTGATGGCGGCCGCCTCCAGCGCCCTGGCCACGGGCAGGATCTCGGGGAGGTAGGCGAACCACAGCCGCAGCAGCCGCTCCAGCGCCTCCACCGGCGGCAGCGACCTGGCCTCGGCGGCCCGGCCGGCGAAGCCGCTGCGGGCGTCGTGGCGGCGGGCCATGGCCACCAGCAGCCCGGCCCGGTTCTCGAAGTGGACGTAGAGCAGCTGGCGGGAGACGCCGGTGGCGGCGGCGATGTCGGCCACGGTGACGGCGCCGACCCCCCGCTCGCGGACCAGCTCCCAGGCGGTGTCGAGGATGCGGGCGCGGGTGTCGCCACGGGTCACGGCCATGCCACCAGCCTGCCCGAGCTATTGACACGTGTCAAATGACAGCCTACTTTACACGTGTCAAACTACGATCCTGGGAGGTCGGGAAGATGTGGACGAGCCCGTACGCTCCGGTCGAGGTCGGGGCCACGACCCTCCACCGGATGGTCCTGGAGGCCGCGGCCCGGTTCGGGGACAAGCCCGCCCTGGTGGACGGCCCCTCGGGGATGACGGTCAGCTACCGGCTGCTGGCCGAGCGGGTCCAGGGGGTGGCGGCCGGGCTGGCCGCGCGGGGCTTCGGCCCCGGGGACGTGCTGGCGCTGTGGGCGCCGAACCTGCCCCAGTGGGCCGGGGTGGCGCTGGGCGCCATGGCCGCCGGCGGGACCGTGACCGGCGCCAGCCCGGCCTGCACCGAGCGGGAGCTGGCCGCCCAGCTCGCCGACGCCGGCGCCTCGGTCCTGGTGACGGTCCCCCAGCTGGTCCCGGCGGCCCGCGCGGCCGCGGCAACGGCCGGCGCGGGCGAGGTGGTCGTCCTCGGCGAGGCCGACGGCGCCACCCCCATCCTCGACCTGCTGGCTACCGGAGCCCCGCCCCCCGATCCCGGGCTCGACCCGGCCACCGCGGTCGGCCTGCTCCCCTACTCCAGCGGCACCACCGGGCTGCCCAAGGGGGTGCTGCTGACCCACGCCAACCTGGTCACCTCGGTCCGCCAGGTCGGCAGCGGGCTGCGGGTCGGCGAGCGCGACACCCTGCTGGCGGTGCCGCCCTTCTCCCACATCATGGGGTTCCTGGTCACCCTGGCCGTCCCGCTGTCCTCGGGCGCGACCGTGGTCACCATGCCCCGCTTCGACCCCGGGCGGTTCCTGGAGCTGCTCCAGCGGCACCGGGTCACCGTCCTGGTCGGCGCCCCGCCGATGTTCCAGGTCCTGCTCCGCCACCCGCTGGCCGCCGGGGCCGACCTCGGCTCGCTGGAGCTGCTGGTGTGCGGCGGGGCGCCGCTCACCGCCGACGCCCAGCGGGCGCTGTCGGCCCGGCTGCCCGGGGCGACCGTCGGCCAGGCCTGGGGGCTGACCGAGACGACCGTCGGGCTGAGCATGCCCGACCGGGACGCCGGCAGCGTCCCGGGCACCGTCGGCCGGGTCATGCCCAACACCGAGCTGCGGGTGGTCGACCCCGGCACCGGCCGCGACCTGGCCGCCGGCCAGCCGGGCGAGCTGCTGGCCAGGGGGCCCCAGGTGATGGCCGGCTACCTGCACCGGCCCGAGGCCACCGCGGCCATGGTCGACCCGGACGGCTGGCTGCGCACCGGCGACCTCGGCCTGGTCGACGGCGAGGGCAACGTGGTCATCGTCGACCGGCTCAAGGAGCTGATCAAGGTCAGCGGCTACCAGGTCGCCCCGGCCGAGCTGGAAGCCCTGCTGGCCACCCACCCGGCGGTCGCCGACGCCGCCGTCCTGCGCCGCCCCGACCCGGCCAGCGGCGAGGTCCCGGTGGCGGTGGTCGTCCCCCGGCCCGGCGCCGACCCCGACCCCGACGAGCTGCTCGCCTGGGTGGCCGAGCGGGTGGAGCCGCACAAGCGGGTCCGCGCCGTCCGCTTCGCCGACGCCATCCCCAGGACGCCATCGGGCAAGCTGCTGCGCCGGGCCCTGGCCGACCAGGAGCGCCAGACCGTGTACTGACCACGGGAACCTGGTCCGGGGACGCACCGAGGCCCGCCGGGCGGACCGGCGGGCCTCGGCTCGTTCGGGTATGGGCTAGGGGGCGTTGTCGGCGTCGGCGGCGTTGACCCCGATCACCACCCAGCGGTTGTTGCCGGCCACCCGGCGGACCGTGAACTCGACACCGAGCGAGAGGTCCTCGACCGGCGTGTCGAGCGGGTTGCCGTCGGCCGGGTTGCCGGTGCCGAGGATGATCCCGTCACCAAGGTCGATGCCGTACAGGTCGGTCAGCGGGTTCCCGTTCTCGTCGACGATCCGGGTGCTGTAGCGCCGGTGGTCCCTGGAGGGCACCACCACCGAGGCGTCGGCATCGCGGAAGAACAGGTCCTCGCCGCGCAGCTCCAGCCCCGGGTACCAGCCCTTGGCGTCGGTGAAGTGGGGCACGCCGGCCTGGGGGGCGTGGACGTTGCAGTAGGTGGTGTACGAGCCCACCGGGTCCTCGATGCACTCGCGGAACTGGCGGGTGTCGCGCTTGGCGAAGGCCGCGTTGGAGGACTGGGCCCGCGACGGGAGGTTCTTGAGCACCGACGGGTCGTGGGCGGCCGCCTCGCCGGAGCGCCGCAACGGGTCGAAGTGGCTGTCCACGATCAGCAGCTGGCCCTTGGAGCCGGTGCTGGGCGGCGCGAAGATCGGGGTGGTCACGTGGTTCACGGTGTACTGGGCGTTGCGGTACCAGACCAGCATGCCCGGGGCGTTGTAGGGGGTGCGGGTGACCCGCCACTCGTCCGCGAACTCGCCGTTCAGGTAGGTGGTGTCGTAGGCGTAGCGCAGGCCCTCGTCGAAGCCGTCGTAGTTGCGCCACTCGGCCAGGTAGTAGTGCTGGTAGACGAAGGTGCCGCTGGTCATGATCCAGCCGGCGCCGGTGGTGTCGGTGAAGGTGCCCTGCTCTGCCGTCCAGCCGTTGGCGCCGCTCTCGACGTCGTCGGTGAAGACCGAGGCCCCGTCGGCGGTGACCTCGAAGTCGTCGGCGAACCAGCCCGGCTCCTCGAAGGCGGCGTCGGTGGCGTACCGCACCCGCAGGCCGATGGTGGTGCCGGCGTACGGGGTCAGGTTGACCCAGTCGTGACGCCACTCGCCCCCGGTGGTGCCGGTGAGCCCGTTCTCGAGGCCGCCGTAGTCGACCAGGTTGCCGTTGGGGTCCTCGTTGGTCGAGACCACGTTGTTGGCCTCGTCACGCACCTCGAGCTGGGTCCAGGTGGTCCCGCCGTCGGTCGAGACCTCGATGAAGCCGTAGTCCCACAGCTCCTCGATGGTGTAGTTGTTCCAGGCCCAGAAGCGGACGTCGCCACCGGCGGGCACCTCGAGGGTGCGCGAGATCTTGACGTCGGCCCAGGGCTGGTCGTTGTTCGAGTACCACATGTTCTCGCCGCCGTGCGGCTCGGCCAGGGTGACGCTCTTGTCGGGCAGGTTCACCCGGACGCCGTCCTCGGTCCCCTTGGGGGTGCGCGAGGTCTGGCCGACCTTGACGTCGCGGCCCGAGGAGCCGATCCCGAAGGTCTCCGGGTCGACCCAGCCGAGGACGTACTTGTCCCACAGGCCCATGTGGACCGGGATGGTCTGGAACAACGGGCCGGTGTGCGACCCGGACGCCATCAGGTCCCAGAAGTCGACGTCGGACTCGGCGGCGCCGCTGGTGTCGTACAGGTCGGGCAGCCCCAGGTCGTGGCCGTACTCGTGGGAGATGACCCCGGCGCCGGCGTCCTCGGCCTGCATGATGTAGTTGCTGACGCGCACGCCGGCGCCGGGGACGGGGTAGCCGCCGGCGGCCGGGTCGACGTTGCTGGCGTGCGACCAGATCGCGTAGGTGCCCTCGGCGCCGCCGTTGCCCGCCTTGTCGGCGCCGGCGTGGATGATCACGAAGTGGTCGACGACCCCGTCGGCCTCGAACAGGTTGCCGTCGCCGTCGGCGTCGCCCTGGTCCTCGACGTCGTAGTCCGCCCAGGGGAAGTCGGGGTCGCTGGCGGCGATGGCGTCGACCGCGTCCACCACCAGCTGGCCGACCTGGCGGGGGTTGTCGGGGTGGCCGGCGTTGTCCTGGGGCGGCTGGCCGCAGCGGCTGGCGCCGTAGTAGGCCTCGGAGTGGGGGACCTGGACCCAGCCGGCGATCTCGCCGGTGATGTCGTAGGCGCCCTTGCTCATCTCCCGGTAGTGGTTCTTGACGGTGTAGCCGCGCAGGTCGACGCCCGGCCGGCCGTCGGGGCCGGTCAGGTCGGGCCGAACCCGCTGGGTCAGGCCGGAGGTGGTGTAGATGAGCTTGTTGTAGTGGCTGGGGCTGAAGTCCGGCACCCAGAAGTTGTTGTTGTCGGTGCCACGGCCGGCCGTTGCCGGGTTGGGCATGTTGTTGTGGAGCGGCCCGCCCAGCAACGTCCCCGCCGGTTCGGTGACGCACTCCGCGGCGCCCACGAAGGCCGGGCGCTCGAAGCCGGAGAAGTTGTCGTTGGCGTCGGGATTGAACTCGACCAGGACGGTGAGCAGCTTGGCGGTCTGGGTGCTCGGGGCCTTCTTGAAGGCCCGCGGGCTCTTGCCACTCTTGGCCGACCTGGCCTCCAGCGCGCCGAGCACCTCGGCCGCCGCCGGGTTGCCGGCCGAGTGCTTGCGGTCGAAGGCGTTGGCCCGGGCGACGACCTTGGCGCTGGGGGCGAGCCTGGCGCGGTTGGCGGCGCGGTCCAGCTTGCCGAGCCGTTCCTGCTGGTTGCCGGTGCGCTCCAGCTGCGGCGCGACCGGGTTGTAGTAGCTGCCAGTCGACGGCCCCAGGCGCTCCGGGGCAGGGTCGCCGGCGGCGGCCGGGGCCGAGCGGCAAATGTTGGCATGTCGTACAGATCGGGCCCTACTGCACACTGCGCAACTGAGCCTACGACACCTGCCCTACGGCATCGGGGCCGCGCATGCGGGCCAGCTCGGCGTTCAGCTCGTTGCCGACCAGGATGGCCACGCTGGAGAAGTAGGTCCACAGGACGGTCGCGACCACCGCCCCGACGGCCCGGCCGATGAGGACCACCTCGGCGTTGCTGACCACCACCCCGGTGGGGGCGCCGCTGCCGAGGGCCAGGTAGATCCGGAAGGCGACGGCGGCCAGGATCCACAGCGCCACGCCGAGGACGGCGCCGGGGAGCAGGTGGCGCCAGGCGTGCTTGACGCTGGGGGCGAAGCGGTACAGGCAGAGCAGGAAGACGACCAGGACGGCCAGGACCACCGGCCAGCGGGCGACGTACCAGGCGGTCACCAGGGCCCGGCTGACCCCGACCTCGACGGCCTGGTTCTCGTCCATGAACGGCGCGTCGACCATGATCCCGAGGGTCAGGACCACGACCACCACCGACCCGAAGGCGAAGCCGAGCGCGATCAGCCGCTGGGCGGCCGACAGGCGCTGGTGCTGGTCGTGGTAGGCGGTGTCGAGGGCGCGGCTGGTGGCGGCGAACAGGCGGCCGGCCAGCCACCAGGTGAGCAGGAGGCCGCCGATGGCCGCACTCCCCCGCTGCGGCTGGCTGAGCTGGGCCCGGACGAACGGGTCGACCACCCCGTCGGTCAGCTGGGGGCTGATCACGACCCGGACCAGCGAGATGGCGGCGTCCTGGCCCCTGGCGATCTTCTCCGGGCCGACGAACCGCTGGATCTGGCCGAGGGCGGCCCCGACGGCCACGGTCAGCGGGACCAGGGTCAGCATGGCGAAGAAGGACATCTCGGCGGCCGGGCCGGTGACCCGGTGGCGCAGCGCGGTGTGGAGCACGTGCGCCCCGAGCTGCCAGGGGTTGTAGCCGAAGACCCGCTGGGGGCGGCGCGCGGCCCATGCCAGGATGCGATCCGCCGGGGCCGCCACCACATCACCCCCGAGATGATCGATCAACCAGCGCGAGTCCCATCATTGTGGCAAGAGCGGGCGGCGGCGGCTAACCCTGGCGCGAGCGGCCAGTAGGTGAGGGCGACCTTGACCGCGGCCCGGGGGTGCTCGTCGATCCAGCGGTAGGCGGCCGGCGCCTGGTCGAAGGGGGGCAGGCGCGATGGAGGCGATCAGCGACAGCCGGTTGTGGTGGAACTCCTCGCCCAGGCGCACGTTGCCGGCGCCGCCCTGGTAGAAGCCGGCCGCCACCACCGTCGCCCCCAGCCCGGCGGCCTGCCTGCGCCTGTCCGGGTCGGGGTCGATGGCGAACACGCGCGTCCCCCAGCTTCATCTCGGCGTCGTGGACGGCCTGGAGGGCGACCGCGGCCAGCTGATGAACAGGGCCCGCTCGGGCCGCTCGGTGGTCGGCAGCCGCACCAGCGGGTAGGTGGCCCCCAGGGAGGAGGCCAGGTCGAGCACCGTCTCCTCCTGGTGGGGAGTGCCGGTGTGGACCAGGTCCCCGACCGCGACCTCGGTCACGTCGGGGGCGACCTCGAGCACCTCGGCGACCATCTCGTTAGCCCAGGGTCACCGGGTAGGCGGCGGCGCTGCCGGCCGGGGGCTCGACAAAGGCCCGCAGCCCGCGGTCGAAGACCTTGTCGGTGAAGGCCGAGGTGCCGCGGTACAGGCTGAGCTCGGTCCCGTGACTGATGCCGCTGAGCCGGGCCCGCAGCCGGATCTCGCCCGGGCGCAGGGGCCGGGCCGGCTGGTCGGACAGGCGGAGCTGGCGGGGGCCGTCGAGCACGAGGGAGCGGGGGCATCGAGGTGCGGGCCCGAGGCGATGGCCATTTCGGGCTCTTCATGATCGAGGGTGTAGTCGGGGCCTGAACCCGCCGGTCTCCAGAAGCGATCTGGCGATGTGGTTGGTGAGGTTGCGGAAGCCGAGGGCTGAGCCGCGGAGGTGTTCGAGGCGGCCGTTGATCGCCTCGGTCGGTCCGTTGGAGGTGCCGGGGCGGTCGAAGTAGGCCAGCACGTCGACGGCTCGCCGTTTGAGGGTCCGGCCGAGGGTGATCACCTCGCGTAGGGCGGTGGGCACGCTGTGGCTGATCGAGCCGATGAGCTGCTGCATCAGTTCGCGGCCTCGTTTCCGGTCAGGTTCGCGGTAGGCCGCGATCATGTGCTGGTAGATGCCCCAGGTCGCTTCGACCTGGACTTGCTCGTCGTCGGCGAACAGCGCGGTCAGCCGTTGGCGTTGCTTGTCGGTGAGCAGGTCTCCGGTGTGCAGGGTGCGCCGCGCGGCATAGAGCGGGTCGTCCTTGCGGCCGCGGTGCCCACAGGTGGCCTGCTGGACGCGGCGGCGTCTCTGGTCCAGAGCATCGCCGGCCAGGCGCACGGCGTGGAACGGGTCCATCACCGCGACCGCGTCGGGCAGTTCCTTGTTGGTGGCGGTCTTGAAACCGGTGAACCCGTCCATCGCAACCACCTCGACGCCGTCGCGCCAGGACCTGTCTCGCTCGCCGAGCCAGGTCTTGAACGCCTGCTTCGATCGGCCCTCGACCATATCCAGCAGCCGCGCCGGACCGGTGCCGTCCCGGATCGGCGTCAGGTCGATGATCACGGTGACGTACCTACCGCCGCGGCGGGTGTGGCGCCAACAGTGCTCGTCGACGCCGATCACGCGCACGCCGTCGAACCGGTGTGGGTCCTCGATCAACACACGCCTGCCCTCGGCCAGCACCGCGTCGTTCGCGGTGTTCCACGACACGCCGAGGCCCTCGGCGACCCGAGCGACCGTCAAGTGCTGACACACGATGCCTTCTAGCACCCATCGCAGCGCGCGACGCGACAGCTTCGCCCGCGGCTCGGCGGCCCGGCTGGTGTCCTGGCGCCACACATGCCCACAGCCGGTGCAGCGATAGCGGCGGATCGTGATCAGCAACGTCGTCCGGCGCCACCCCAGCGGCTCGTGCGCCAGCCGCCGGTCACCGCTGTCGCGCGGCGCAGCCCTCGGATCCGCAGCGGCGACACCACCGGGCGAACTCGTCGGTCTCGACGACCCGGCAGGCCAACACCGCACGACCGGGCTCGAGTCGTTGACCCACGTCCTGCAGGCCGAGTTCGTCAAGACGACAGAACGAGCCCAGGTCAGGGCGCACGAAGGTAGGAGACATGTCGCGCCCATCGGCCTCCGAGGCATGAGCAGGTCTCGTCACACCTACCGAGTCGACTGATCTCGAGAGCGTCAGCGCCAGAATTCGGTGAGCTGCTCGGCAAGGGCTCTGCCTTGGTCGTAACCAGCCCGAGCAGCGGGCTGACGCAGCGACAGATCCATCGCATCGGCGCCGAACAGGTGCTCAGAGTCGCTGTCCGGGAAGATCGTTTCGACTCTGCTACCGCCCGCGCGTAGCTCGTCGACCTGTGCTGCAAGATGCATGCCCCACTCCACCGGCGTCCGTGTTCTGCCGCCGAAGGGTGACAGCACCAGCACCCGCTCGTATCCGGCTGCCAGATCGGCATTCTCGCTGGATCGTCGGTAGCCGCCGTCGATGTATCGGCTGCCGCCGATCCTGTAGGCGAAGCCACTGGCACAGCTGGCGGCGACGGCGTCCGCCAGGTCGACTCCGCTGTGGCGGTCGAACACGACCGGTTCACCGGTATGGGCATCGACCGCTGTGACGAGCACCGTTCGTTGCGGCCAGCGCTGACTGGGCAGCCGCGCGGCGACGGTGGCGCGCCACCGTGTCTGCCCGGAACCGTCCGACGCCGCATCCATGTCGAGCGCCGCCGCGCCCATTCTGCGGCGCATATCGGCCGCATCCTCGGCGGCAGCGATGATCTTGCTCGTTCTCTCCATGTGGTCCGCCGCCGGCCTGATCGGAACGCGTCCTCCGGTCGGATCCGACCGGGCTGGTCCGTTGCTGGGGTGCCGCGGAAAGGATGGCGGCAAGCAGTTCGGTCGGGGTCGCGCCAGCTATCTGGGCCGCGGCCGTCGAGCCGGCCGACGTCCCGATGGTCAGGTCGGCTGTGGTCACATCCAACCCGGCATCGAACAGGCCGGCGATGACGCCGATCAGCCAGGCGTTGCCTGCCGATCCGCCGCCACCGAGGACCAACGCTCGCTCGCCCGCGGCGGGCACCCGCCTTGTGGCGTCGACCCTGCGGCTGATCCTGGTCGGACCTCGGCCGGTCGGAGGCCGTCGTCGAGGTGAAGTGCAGAGTTGAAGAAGGTGTGGTGTTCATGGGAGTCGCCTTTCGCGAATTGCCTGGCGGGCGCTCCCGGTGGCGACTACCTCAGTCGCGCGATCGTGGACTGCAGGGGAGCACCCACTGCGGATACTGCATTCATGGGTCTCACCTCCTGCCGACGGATCACGATCGCCAAGACGCTAGCACGCCGGCCGGCGCGAGTGCGCCATCGGCATCATGCCGGTTGCCGTGTCGCTGCCGAACGCTACACCCTCATCTGTGATGGGCCCCATTTCGCCGCCCGGCTGCCCGAGCTGCGGGCGGCCGCCCGGGCGGGGGTGGTGATGGCCACCGTCTGCCCGGAGACCGACCACTTCATCGGCGACTTCGACCCCGACCGGCGCCGCGACGCCGTCGCCCAGCTGCGCTCCCAGCTCAGCGTCGTCGCCGAGCTGGGCGGGGCCGGGGTGCTGACCCCGGCCAGCTGGGGCATGTTCAGCCTGCGCCTGCCGCCCTTCACCCCGCCCCGCCAGCCGGCCGAGGACCGCAAGGTGCTGCTGGAGGCGCTCCTGGAGCTGGCCGAGCACGCCGCCGCCGAGGGCGTGTGGCTGGCCGTCGAGCCGATCAACCGCTACGAGGACTACATGGTCAACCGGCTGGAAGAGGCGGCCGGGCTGGCCGAGGAGGTCGAGCGGGAGACGGGGCTGGGCTCGGTCCGGGTCTGCGCCGACCTGTTCCACATGAACATCGAGGAGGACGACCTGGCCGCGGCCATCCTGGCCACCGGGCCGCGCATCGCCCACGTCCACGTCGACGACACCAACCGGCTCCAGCCCGGGGCCGGCCACATGGACTTCCGGAGCGTGTTCGACGCCTTGGCGGCGGTCGGCTACGACGACTGGCTGACCTTCGAGTGCCGGCTGCGGGGCGAGCCCGAGGAGGCCCTGCCGGCCTCGACCCGGTTCCTGGCCGGGTTCCTCTAGGCCGGGCCTTCGGGCGCTCCGGCGACCCGGACCACGCGGCCCTCGCGGCTGCTCTGGAGGGCGTGCTCGATGACCATGATGGTGTCGCGGGCCTCGGAGGCCGCCACCGGGACCGGGCCGTCGCCGGCGACGGCGGCGGCCATGGCGGCGTAGAAGGCCTGGTAGGCGCCGGGCACGGTGGCCAGGCGGCCGCGGAGCTCGAGGCCGGCGACCTCGCCGGTGAGGGTGCCGTGGCGCTCGGGGGGCTCGCTCCCCCAGCCCGGGTCGCCCGGCCGCCCGCCGGCCCGCAGCGCCTCCTCCTGGCCGTCCAGGCCCCACTTGACGAACGACCCCCGGTCGCCGTGGAGCTCGAACCGCGGGCCGGGGTCGCGCACCAGCATGCCGGCCTGGAGCACCGCCCGCAGCCGCCCGTAGCCGAGCACCAGGTGCACCCAGTCGACCGCCTCCACCCCGGGACGCTGGACGGCCAGGTCGGCCGAGACCGTCTCGGGCAGGCCGAACAGCACCAGCGCCTGGTCGATCAGGTGCGGCCCGAGGTCGTAGAGGACGCCCGACCCGGGGACCGCCTCCTCCTTCCAGCCGCCCTTGGGCACGGGGCGGAAGCGGTCGTAGCGGGACACGAAGCTGGACGCCGCCCCGACCAGGCCGGCCTCCAGGCAGCGCCGGACGGTGAGGAAGTCGCCGTCCCAGCGCCGGTTGTGGAACACGCTGAGCAGCCTGCCCTCGGCCGCGGCCAGCCCGATCAGCTCGTCGGCGGCGGCGGTGGTGAGCGCGAACGGCTTGTCCACGACCACGTGCCGCCCCGCCCGCAGCGCCGCCGCGGCCAGCTCGTGGTGCACGGCGTTGGGCGCCGCCACCACCACCAGCTCGACCGCCGGGTCCTCCAGCAGCTCCCCCGCCGACGCCACCACCGCCACCCCGGGAAGCTCGCGCCGCACCTGGGCGGCCCGGCTGGTCACGACCGCGTGCAGCCGCAGCCCGGGCTCGGCCTGGACCAGCGGCGCGTGGAACGCCGACCCGCCCAGCCCGTACCCGATCAGCCCGACCCCGATGCCTCCGTCCCGCATCGGGGCATCATGGCACTAGTGGCTGCTGGCCGCCGCCTGCTGGCCGGACTCCTGCTGGTAGGCGCGCGAGTAGGAGTCGGCGGCGACCATCGCGTCCACCACCATCGCCGGGGTGACCGCGAACGGCATGTTGTGGATGGTCTCGCCCGGGACGGTGGCCGCCTTGGCCACCGTCTCCAGCTCCTCCTTGGTCACGTTCTCCAGACCGAGGTCGGCGAAGGTGGTCGGCAGGCCGACGCTCATGCAGAACGAGACGAACTCGTTGAACTCGCGGGTGGGCCGGTCCTCCAGGGCGAACTGGGTCAGGGTGCCGAAGTTGACCTTCTCCCCGTGCATGAAGTGATGGGTCTGGTCCAGCGCGGTCAGGCCGTTGTGGACGGCGTGGGCGGCGGCCAGGCCGCCGCTCTCGAACCCCAGCCCCGACAGCAGGGTGTTGGCCTCCACGACCTTCTCCAGGGCGGGGGTGACCACGTGCTGCTCGGCGGCCTGCCTGGCCGAGAAGCCGTAGTCGATCAGCGTCTCCCAGGACAGCCTGGCCAGGGCCAGCCCGGCCATGGTCGGCTGCCCGCCGGCCATGGTCGACTTGCGCGCCTCGGCGGTGGCCCGGGCCTCGACCCAGGTGGCCAGCGCGTCGCCCATGCCCGAGACCAGGAACCGGTACGGCGCGTTGGCGCACATCTGGGTGTCGACCAGCACCAGGTCGGGGTTGTGGGGGAAGAACACGTACTCCTCGAACACGCCGTCGTCGGTGTAGACCACCGACAGGGCGCTGGTCGGGGCGTCGGTCGAGGCCACCGTCGGGACCGTCGCCCAGGCGATGCCCGCCTGGTGGCCGGCGGCCTTGGCGGTGTCGAGGGTGGTGCCGCCGCCGACCCCGACCACGATGTCGGCCGAGCCCTTCTTGGCGACCTCGGTGATGCGGTCGATCTCCCGGTGGGAGCAGACGCCCCCGAAGGTCTCGCGCTTGAACTCGACGCCGGCCTCCTTGAACGAGTCCGCGAGCTTGTCGCCGGCCAGCTTCCACACGTTCTCGTCCGCGATCACCAGCGGCTGCTGGCCGATCTCGGCCACGTGCTTCCCGATGGAGGCGAGCACCCCGCGACCCTGGATGTAGCGGCGGGGGGCGATGAGCGACTGGACCGTCCCGGCATCTGCCATGGGCTGCTCCTTCGGAGGCGTGGCGGTCCGGACATCTTCGCGTAGCCGGATGAACCCGACAAGACTGCGACCGGCCGTTCCGGGAGATACTTGCCACCACCAGCCGCCCGACCGAGGAGCGATCGTGCCCGAACCCCTCGACATCGACATCGTCCAGCTCGCCAGGGGCAACGACGCCTTCCGCCGCGAGATCGCCACCGGCGAGCACAGCCAGGTCGTGGCCATGACCATCCCCGCCGGCGGCGAGATCGGCGAGGAGGTCCACGAGGAGAACGACCAGCTCCTGGTGTTCGTCGACGGCGAGGGCGACGCCGTCCTGGACGGCAGGACCTCCAAGGTCACCCCCAACGACCTGGTCATGGTCCCGGCCGGCACCCGCCACAACTTCATCAACACCGGCGACGGCCCCCTGCGCCTGGTCACCGTCTACGCCCCGCCCGAGCACGCCCCCGGCACCGTCCACCAGACCAAGGAGGAGGCCGACGCGGCCGAGGCCGCCGAGGGGCACTGACGCCCGGAGGGAGACGCCATGCGCGTGCTGCTGATCGGCCCGCCCGGGGCGGGCAAGGGGACCCAGGCGTCCCGGATCGCCGAGCATTTCGACCTGGGCCGGATCGCCACCGGGGACCTGCTGCGGGAGCAGGTGGCCAACGGGACCGAGCTGGGCCAGGTGGCCAAGGAGTACATGGACCGGGGCGACCTGGTGCCCGACGACATCGTGATCGAGATGACCAGGGAGCGGATGGCCCAGGCCGCCGAGGAGGGCGGGTACGTGCTGGACGGCTACCCGCGCACCCTGGCCCAGGCCGAGGCCGCCTACCGGTGGGCGGTGGCCAAGGGGATCCCGTTCGACCTGACCCTCTACTTCGAGATCGAGGAGGACGAGCTGCTGGCCCGCCTGGCCGGCCGGGCCCGGGAGGAGCACCGCTCCGACGACACCGAGGAGACGGTCCGCCACCGCCTCGAGGTGTTCGCGACCCAGACCCGCCCGCTGGTCGACTACTACCACCGCCGCGGGATCCTGGTCCGGATCAACGCCGTCGGGCCGATCGACGCCATCAGCGAGCAGATCTTCGCCACCCTCCACTGGCACAAGGCCAGGGCCATGGCCGCCGGCGCCAACCGCCCCGAGTGGGCCCTGGACGCTACGCCCGGCTAGGGACGCGGGCGGCGCGGGCCAGGAGGCCGTGGCGGGGGGCGACGACCAGGGAGACGGCGAACAGGGCGGCGGCGACCAGGACGATGGTGGCGCCGGCGGCGACCCGCCACTGGAGGGAGATGGCCAGGCCGACGACGCCGCTGGCGGCGCCGAGGGCGGCCGAGAGGGCCATGGTGGCGCGCAGGCGCTCGGTCCAGAGGCGGGCGGTGGCGGCCGGGGCGACGATCAGGGCCACGGCCAGGATGGTGCCGACCGCCGGGATCGAGGTGACCACGGTGGCCTCGATCAGCAGCAGCAGGCCGACGTCGAGGGCCAGCACCGGGTAGCCGAGGGCGGCCAGGGCGCCGCGGTCGAAGGCGCCGAGGACCAGCTCCTTGTGGAGGGCGGCCAGCGCGGCCAGCACGGCCGCGCCGACCAGGGCGGTGGTGACCAGGTCGGCCGGCTGCACGGTGACGATGGAGCCGACCAGGTAGGCGGTCAGGTCCCTGGAGAAGCCGGCCTGGGCCGACAGCAGCAGGACCCCGAGGGCGAACGCCCCGGCGAGGGTCACCCCGACGGCGCTGGTGTCGTCGACCCGGTCGCGGGCGCCCAGCAGGGCGACCACCACCACGACGACGGCCCCGAAGGCGGCCGCCCCGGCGAACAGGCTGATCCCGAGCAGCCCGGCCAGGACGACCCCGGGGAAGGTGGCGTGGCCGAGGGCCATGGTGAAGAACGGCAGCCGGCGCAGGAGCACGTGGACGCCGACGGCCCCGCACAGCCCGCCGACCATGACCGCCTCCAGCAGGGCCCGGCGCGCGAACCCGTCCCCGAAGGCCTCCAGCAGGCTCAACGGATCCACTGGGGCACCCCCCGGGGGTTCCCCAGACCCCTCCGGGCGGCCAGTCGCCGCCGGCGCAGCGCGGCCAGGGCGGCGGCGAGCAGGAACAGGCCGACCAGGACGACCACGATGGTGGCCCCGGCGGCCAGCCGGATGTCGTGGTCGACCGAGACCTCGTAGCTGACGGCCAGCCCCAGCCAGCCTCCGGCGGCGCCGAGCAGGCAGGCCAGCGCGGTCATGGCCGCCACCCGGTCGGCCAGCAGGCGGGCCGCCGCCGCCGGGACCACGATCAGGGCGATCACCAGGACCGTGCCCACCGCCTCGACGGCGGCCACCACGACCAGCGCGATGAGCAGGTTCAGGACCAGGTCGAGGACGCCGGTGCGGTAGCCCATGGCGGCGGTCGCGTCGGGGTCGAAGGCGCGCAGGACCAGCTCCTTGTGCAGGAGGGCCAGGACGACGGCGGCCACCGCGGCGACGGCCAGGGTCTGGATCAGGTCGGTCCGGTCGATGGCCAGCACCCGGCCGAACAGGAACACGGTCAGGTCGGCGGTGAAGCCCCGGGTCCGGGAGATGAGCACCACCCCGAGGGAGAAGAACGAGGTGAGCAGGATGGCCAGGGCGGCGTCGTCGCCGACCCGGCGGTGGCTGCCCAGCCCGGTCAGCAGGACGGCCGTCAGCACCCCGAAGGCGAGGGCGCCGAGCAGGATCGAGCGGCCGAGCAGGTGGGCGATCACCACCCCCGGGAACACGGTGTGGGTGAGGGCGTCGCCGACGAAGGCCAGCCGGCGCAGCACCACCAGCACCCCGACCGCCCCGGCCACGGCCCCCAGCACCAGCACCTCGACCAGGGCGCGCTGCATGTAGGGGATGGTGAAGGGCTCGAACAGGTTCATCGGGGCACCCCCCTGGGGTTCCCCGAACCCCTCCGGAGGTTCACGGTCTCGCGACGATGACCCCGTCGCCGCGGAGCTGGAGGGCCTGGCCGCCGTAGGTGGCGCGCAGCAGCTCGGGGGTGAGGGTGGTGCCGATCGGGCCGAAGCCGATCTGGTGGCGGTTGAGCAGGCAGACCTCGTCGCAGGCGAGGTGGGCCAGGCCCAGGTCGTGGGTGGCCATGACGACCGCGGCCCCGGCCGCCCGCAGGCGGCCGAGGGCGGTCAGCAGCAGGTCCTGGGAGAGGGCGTCGACCCCGTTGAACGGCTCGTCCAGCAGCAGCAGCCGCGGCTCCTGGGCGATCGCCCTGGCCAGCAGCACCCGCTGGCGCTGGCCGCCGGAGAGGGTGCCGAACCGGGCCGAGGCCCGCTCGGCCAGGCCGACCTCGGCCAGGGCATGGGCCGCGACCCGCCGGTCGGCCGGGCCCGGCCGCCGCAGCCAGCCGACCCGGGGGTAGCGGCCCATCAGCACCACCTGGAGGGCCGACACCGGGAACTCGGCGTCGAGGGTGTCGGCCTGGGGCACGTAGGCGACCTGCCGGCGGGCCGCCTGGGGTGGGCGGCCCAGCACCTGGATGGTCCCGCCGGTCAGGGGGACCAGGCCGAGCACGGCCCGGATGAGGGTGGACTTCCCGGCCCCGTTGGGGCCGATGAGGGCGACCGACTGGCCGGCCGCCACCTCCCCGTCGACCCCCTCGACCACCGGGTCGCGCTCGTAGGCGACGGTGGCCCGCCGCAACAGCAGGACCGGCGGGGGCGGCCGGGGATCCGCCGGGGGCTATCGCCTCCGGCTGCTTGAGCCCCCCGGAGCCCCCTAGCTGCCACTGAGGTTCCCCACGATCGTGGCCGTGTTGTGCCGGATCATCTTGAGGTAGGTGTCGCCGTCGGACCCGGGAGGGCCGAGGGCGTCGCCGTACAGGGCGTCCTCGCCCACCACCACCTTGACCCCGGCCTCGCGGCCGATCGTCTCGGCCGCCCTGGGGGGCAGCGAGGTCTCGGAGAAGATCGCCTTGACGCCGGTGGCCCTGATCCTGGCCACCAGGTCGCGGATGTCGCGGCCCGACAGCTCGGCCGAGCTGTCGAAGCTGGGGATGACCGAGCCGACCAGCTCCAGGCCGTAGCGGTCCAGGTAGTAGCCGAAGGCGTCGTGGTTGGTGACCACCTTCTTGTTGGCCAGGCTGTCGATCTGCCGCTCGACCTCGGCGTCGAGGGCCTCCAGCTCCTTGGTGTAGGCGGCCAGGTTGGCCTCGAAGGCGGCCGCGCCGGCCGGCTCGGCCGCGGCCAGGCCGCGCTCGATGTTGGCCGCCATGCGCCGGGCGTTGCCGGGGTCCTGCCAGATGTGGGGGTCGGCCTCGCCCTCGACCTGGCGCAGCCGCACGCCCTGGCTGGCGTCGACCACCGGGCCGTCGAAGCCGGAGCTCTCGATGGTGTCGCCCAGCCACTCCTCCAGGCCGACCCCGTTCTCGACGACCAGGTCGGCGCGGGCGATGGCGTCGATGTCGGCCGGGGACGGCTCGTAGTCGTGGGCGTCGATGCCGGGCTTGAGCAGGCTGGTCACCTGGACCCGGTCGCCGCCGACGTTGGCCGCCAGGTCGGCCACCTGGGTGGTGGTGGCCACCACCCGCAGCCCGCCGCCCCCGCCGTCCCCGTCCCCGGCGCCGCCCGACCCCGAGCACCCGGCCACCAGCAGGGCCGCCAGGCCGGCGGCCAGCAGCGCGACCCGTCGACGACCCATCGCACCCCGTCCTCACCTTGGCCGGCGGCCACCCACCGCGGAAGCTGTCGCCCAGCATCGTACCGCTTTTGGCAATGATTCTCATAATCGAGTTCAGCCGCAGCGCTTGCAGAGGCCGCGCAGCTCCAGCCGGTGGTCGGTCACGGTGAAGCCGGTACGGGCGGCCACGGCGTCCAGCAGCGAGGCCAGGCCGGCCTCGACCTCGGGGGGGACCGGGTCGTCCTCGATGCGGCCGCAGCGGCTGCAGACCAGGTGATGGTGGTGGCCGACCAGCTCCTCGGACAGCTCGTAGCGGGCGTGGCCGCCCCCGGCGCCCGGGTAGCGGGTGACCGCCCCGGCCTGCTCGAGCACGACCAGGTTGCGGTAGATCGAGCTCACCGGCAGCTTGCCCGGGCCGTCGGCCAGCTCGACGATCTCCAGCGGCCGCCCGGCGGTGTGCAGCAGCTCGACCAGGGTGCGCCGCCCGGACGTGTAGCGCTGCTGGGCGCGGCCGAGCCGCGCCGCGACCTCGGCGTGGGGCGCCTGGCTGCTCACCGTCCCCCTCCCGGTTGCTGTCGGTGTCGTTCGGTCCATCGGCAGGTCACATCGTACGCAGACCCTTGGGGTAGTGGTTCTTGAGCGTCCCCCCGGCGGCCCGCCCCCACCCCAGCGGCCAGCCGTTCCACCTCACCAGCGTCCACCCGCCCGGCCCGTCGTGCCCCAGGGTCCCACCCCGCACCCAGGCCGCCGCCTCGCCGTCGTCCAGCTCCCTCGCCCGCCGCGCGAGTCCCGGCCCGGCAGCCATGCCCAGCGCATGCGCCGGCTCGAACCTCCCCGGCCGCACCCGCCCCAGCAACAACCCCGGCCGAACCAGCCGCACCCCCGCCCCGGCCACCTCCTCCTCCACCACGCTGTAGACCCGTTCCCCCACCACCCGCACCCCCACCGGCTCCTCCACCAGCGCCTCGGCCGCGAACCCCCGCCAAGCCTCGAACACCGCCCGCCCCGGGCCTGTGGACAGCCCCGAGCCCCCCGCTTCCGGTTCGGCTACGCTCCCCCTCCGGGGGCCCCGATACCCGGGGCTGGGGTTTTCGGCCGCCCGGGCACCCGGGGCGCGAGGGGGGCGGCCGAGCTTGGCGATGAAGTGGCCTTCGCCGCGGAGGTGGTGGGGCCAGAGGCGGACGGTGCGGGCGAGGGCGGGAGGGCCGGAGGGGGTCCAGTCGGGGCGGCCGGGGGAGAAGCCGGGGTGGGTGGGGAGGTCGAGGACGTCCCAGTCGGGGTGGGTGGTCAGGAACCAGGCGACCTGCCCCTCGTTCTCCTCGGGGGCGAAGGTGCAGGTCGAGTAGACCAGCACTCCGCCGGGGCGGACCAGGCGGGCGGCGTCGGCGAGGAGGCCGCGCTGGCGTTCGGCGCTGCCCCGGACGTGGCCGGGGCGCCACTGGGCGGCGGCCGCCGGGTTGCGGCGGAACAGCCCCTCGCCCGAGCAGGGGGCGTCCAGCAGCACCCGGTCGAAGGCCCCGGGGAGCCGGTCGGCCAGCCGGGCCACGGTCTCGGCGGCCAGCACCGTCCGCCACGACCCCCAGCGGTCGAGGTTGTCGGCCAGGGCCTGCAGCCGGCCGCGCTGGACCTCGTTGGCGACCACCACCCCGTCGCCGCCGAGCCGGGCGGCGATCTGGGTGGCCTTGCCGCCGGGGGCGGCGGCCAGGTCGAGCACCCGCTGGCCGGGCCGCGCGTCCAGGGCCTCCCCGACGGCCATGGCCGACGGCTCCTGCACATAGCAGAGCCCGGCCGCGTGGGCCAGGGTGCCCCCGACCCGGGCTTCCTCGGGGAGGAAGAACGCCCCCGGGCACCAGGGCACCGGGTCGGGGTCGATCCCCAGCAGGCCCGGGAGGGCGGCCGGGTCGAGCTTGAGCGGGTTCGCCCGGACGGCCCGCTGGGCCGGCCGCCGGTAGCTGTCCAGGAAGGCCGCGGCCTCGGGGCCGAGCAGCTCGCGCATGCGGGCCACGAACGCCTCGGGCAGGCGGTCCGGGTCCACCGGGTCAGCCGGTGTTCTGGAGGCCGGCGGCGACGCCGTTGACGGTGAGCAGGACCAGGTCGGCGGCCCTGGCCGCCTCGGGGCCGGACAGGCCGTTGCGCAGGTCGGTGAGGAAGCGGACCTGGAGGAACGAGAGCGCGTCGACGTACGGGTTGCGGAGGTCGACGGCCTGGCGCAGCACCGGCCGGTGGCCGAGCAGCCGCCCGGCCCCGGTGGTCTCGGTGACCAGCGCCCGGGTGCGGCGGAACTCCTCGCGGATGGCGGCGACCAGGTCGGGCCGCCCGCCCAGCTCCAGGTAGGACTCGGCCACCAGCGGGTCGGCCTTGGCCAGGCTCATCTCGGCGTTCTCGATCAGCGACCGGAAGAACGGCCACCCGGCGTACATCTCGCGCAGCAGGGCCAGCCCTTGGGGTTGGTGGGCGACCACCTCCAGCCCGGTGCCGAGCCCGTACCAGCCGGGCAGGTTGCAGCGGTTCTGGCTCCAGGCGAACACCCACGGGATGGCCCGGAGGTCGACCAGGTCGCCGCCGGCCGCCTCGGCCTTGTCGCCGTCGCGGCGGGCCGGGCGCGACCCGATCCGCAGCAGGCCCAGCTCCTTGATCGGGGTGACCGTGGCGAAGAACTCGGCGAAGCCGTCGCGTTCCACCAGCCCGCGCCAGGCCGCCTCGGCGGCGCCGGCCATGGCGGCGGCGGTCGGCAGGTAGCGGTCCTCGGCGGCGGCCACGGCGGCCCGGGCGCCGGTGGTGGAGGCGCCCAGGACGGCGTTGGTGACCTGCTCCAGGTGGCGGTGGCCGATGGCCAGGTTGCCGTAGCGGGCGTAGATGACCTCGCCCTGCTCGGTGACCTTGAAGCGCCCGGCGACCGACCCGGGGGCCTGGCCGCGCACCGCCCGGCCGGCCGGGCCGCCGCCGCGGCCGAGGGCGCCGCCGCGGCCGTGGAACAGGACCAGGTCGATGCCGCGCGCCGCCGCCCAGGCGGCCAGGGCGCCCTGGGCCCGGTACAGGGCCAGGTTGGCGGCGAGGAAGCCGGCGTCCTTGGCCGAGTCCGAGTAGCCGAGCATGACCTCCAGGCGCCGGCCCCGGCGCTCCAGCCAGGCGGCCGCCCCGGGAAGGGCAAGGTACTCGTCGAGCACGTCGGCAGGCCCGCTCGAGGTCGGCCCGGGACTCGAACAGCGGCACCACGTCCAGCTCCAGCGGGCCGTCGGGCACGGCCAGCCGGGCCAGGGCCCGGACGGCGGCCAGGTCGGCGGCGGTGCGGCTGAAGCTCACCACGTAGCGGCGGCAGGCGTCGGCGCCGTAGCGGGCCTGCAGCTCGGCCATCACCCGCAGGGTCTCCAGCACCTCGGCGGCGACGCCGTCCCGAGGGACGCCGACAGGTCCCCAGCCCTCGACGGCCAGCCGGTCGAGGGCGGCGGCGTCGCCGGCGGCCCCGGGGGCCAGCTCGGCCAGGGCCTGGGCGTGGACGGCGGCGTGCTGGCGGACCTCCAGGGAGGCCAGGTGGAAGCCGAACGTCTCGGCCTGCCAGGCCAGGTGCTGAAGCTCCCCGTAGGCCAGCCGGGCCGCCCCGGCCGCGGCCAGCGACGCCTGGACCAGGCGCACGTCGGCCAGGAACTCGCCCGCGTCCCGGTAACCACGGCCGGGCCGGCCCGGGGGACCGCCGCCGAGCAGGGCGGCGCGGGTGGCGGCCAGCCGCTCGGCCGCCAGCAGCAGCTTCTGGAGGTAGGGCTCGTCCGGCCAGCGGGTGGCGATGGCGGCGGCCGGGCCCGGGAAGGCGGCGGTGTCGCGGTCGAGGGAGGCGAGCAGCTCCTCCGACGGCGGGGTCGAGCTGCCGGCCGACGGTCAGGGCGTGGCCGACCCGCCTGGTGACCGCGCTCCAGCCCGCGCAGCACGTGGTCGGCCTGGATGGCCATGGCCGTCCTGGTGGTCTCGGCGGTGACGCTGGGGTTGCCGTCGCGGTCGCCACCCACCCAGCTCCCCCAGTGGAGGTAGGCGGGGAACGGCGGCGGCCCGGTCCCGGCGGCCTCCCCGGACACGGCCTGCTCCAGCGCCCGGTAGGTGGCGGGCACCAGCCGGAACAGGGTGGCGTCGAACACGGCCATGACCGAGCGGACCTCGTCCAGCGGGCTCGGCCGGTCGCGGCGGAGCTGGGCGGTGCGCCACAGGCCGGTGATCTCCTCCAGCAGCCGGCGGGTGGCCGTCGCCTGGTCGTCGCCGGGCAGCCGGGGGGCGTCAAGGCGGGCCAGCTCGACGGCGATCCGGCGCAGGGCGTCGACCACCGCCCGGCGCCTGGCCTCGGTCGGGTGGGCGGTGAGCACGGGCGCCACCTCGAGCCGGTCGAGCAGCCTGGCCAGGCCGTCCTCGCCGGCCGCGTCCCTGACCTCGGCCACGGCGGCCTCGAACGACTCCCGCACCTGCCCGCCCTGCTGGCGGCGCTCGCGCAGGGTCCGGACCCGGTGCTGCTCCTCGGCCAGGTTGACGAGCTGGAAGTAGACGGTGAAGGCCCGGGCCAGCAGCTCGGCCCGGTCCTGGTCGAAGCCGGCGACCAGCTCGACCACCCGGGCCCTGGCCTGGCGGCGCCCGCCGTCGGCCGCCCGCAGGGCGATGGTCGCCCGCCGCAGGCGTTCCACGTCCTCCAGCAGCCCCGGCCCGCCGGCCTCCTCCAGCACCCGCCCGAGCAGCCCCCCGAGCAGCCGCACGTCCCGCCGCAGCGCCCCGGCATCTCCTCGGCGGGCCGGGGCTCGACCCGCACCCCCGTATCCGTCACCCGAGCAGCTCCCGTGCCTGGGCGGCGGCCACCACGTGGCCCTTGCGCTCGGCCAGGGCGAGCGCCTGGCGGGCCAGCGGCTCCGCCTCGGCGGGCCGGCCGGCCAGCCGCAGCACCCTGGCCAGGTCGAGCAGGGCGCCGGCCTGCATGGCCAGCATGTCGCTGTCGGCGCCCAGCGCGACCGCCTCGGCGGCCAGCCGCTCGGCCTCCTCCAGCCGGCCCCGCCTGGCCAGCACCGCGGCCAGGGGGCCGCGCCGCTCGACCTGGGCGTACAGGTCGTCGCGGACGGCCAGCTCGCCGCTGAGGGCGGCCTGCTCCACGGCCTCGTCGTCCAGGCCCTGGGCGGCCAGCGCCCTGGCCAGGTTGGCGGTGAGCTCCGAGCGCAGCCCCCGCTCCCCCATCCGCTCCAGGATGCCGGCGCCCCAGCGCAGCCAGCGCGCGGCCGCCCCCGGGTCGCCGGCCAGCAGCTCCACCTGGCCGAGGAACTGGCTGCACAGGGCGGCGAAGCGGCTCGGTCCGAGCTTGTCCGCGATCTGCACGGCCTGGTCGCCGAGCTCGCGGGCCCGGTCGAACTCGCCGGCCATGGCGTGCAGCCCGGCCAGGGTGTGGAGCGCCGACATCTCCACCCGGTAGCTGCCCTCGGCCCGGCCGCGGATCTCCTGGCAGCGGCGGATCCCCTCGGCGACCGGGGTCGGCCCCCAGAACGCCGCCTGCACCAGGGCGTACAGGTTGCCGGCCTCGACCCGCTCGTCGCCGGCGGCGCGGGCGTGCTCGACCGCCCGCTGGAACTCGTCCTCGGCCCGGCCGACGCGGCAGCGCAGGTAGCTGTCCAGCCCCAGCAGCCGCCAGGCGCGCGACTGGCCCTGCTCGTCGCCGAGGTCCTCCAGGAGCGAGAGGACCTGCTGGACGTCGGCCCGGTAGCGGTCGGGGCCCCGGTCGGGCGAGTCGAGGCGCAGCTCCAGCTTGCCCAGGCTGGCGTGGGCGGCCAGCCCCCGGTCGCCGGTGCGCTCGGCGGCGGCCATGACCTCGTCGAGGACCCGCTGGGCCCGCTCGGTCTCGACGTTGAGGATCAGGACCTCGCCCAGGTCGGTGAGCAGCCGCAGCCTGGTCCGGTCGCCCGGCGGGAGCAGGGCGATGGCCCGCTCCAGCAGGTTGGCGGCGGCCGGCAGGTCGCCGCGGCCGGTGGCGAGGTGGCCGGCCGCGGCCAGCTGGGCCGCGGCGGCCTCGGCGACCTGGCGGCCGTGGGCGTCCACCGGGCCGAGCTCGGTCAGGAACCGGTAGGCCCGCTCCAGGTGCCAGCCGAGCACCTCCCCGACCTCGCCGCCGCGGGCCGCATACGCCTGGGCCAGCCAGGCGGCGTAGCGCTCGTGCAGCTCGGCCCGGGTCTGCTTGGGCAGCGAGTCGTAGGCGGCGTCCCGGACGAGCTGGTGGCGGAACTGGAAGCCGTCGCGGCCGCCCAGGGGCGCCTGGGCCGGGCGCAGCAGCTCCTTGCGGACCAGGGCCAGCAGGTGGGCGTCGGCCGCGGCCCGCGCCGGCTCGGGGGTGAGGGCGAGCACGGCCGCCCGGTCGAAGGCCTGGCCCATGACCGAGGCGCGGTCCAGCAGGGCCCGCTCCTCGCCGGCCAGGCGGTCCAGCCGGGCGGCCAGCAGCGCCTGGATGGTCGGCGGGGTGGTCGCGGCGGCCAGGTCGTCGGCCACCCAGCGGCCGCCGTCGCGGCGCAGCCGGCCCTCCTCGATCAGCATGGCCAGCAGCTCCTCGAGGAACAGCGGGTTGCCCTCGGCGGTCCGGGTGATGCGGTCGGTGGCGTCGCTGGGCAGGGCCGCCTCCCCGGCCAGGTGCTCCAGCAGGGTCGCCGACTCCTCGGCGGCCAGCGGCTCCAGCAGCATGGTGCTGGCGTTCAGGCGCCCGCCCGACCAGCCGGGCCGCTGCTCCAGCAGCTCGGGCCGGGCCACGGCCACCACCAGGATGCTCGCCTCCCTGGCCTGGGCCACGACCTGCTCGAGCAGGTCGAGCAGGGCCGGCTGGGCCCAGTGGAGGTCGTCGATCACCACCACCAGCGGGTGCCGGTCGGCCAGCACCTCCAGGAACCGCCGCACCGCCCACAGGGCGTCCTCGGAGGTCACCGGCGCCGGCCGCAGCCCGATCAGCCGCCCCAGCCGGTCGGTGACCCGCTCGCCGTCGGGGTCGTCGAGCAGCGCCTCCAGCTTGGCCTCGGCCTGCTCGGGCGAGTCGGCCGTCTTGATCTCGGCGGCCCGGCGGACGATCTCGGCCAGCGGCCAGAAGCTGCTCCCCTCGACCCCCGAGGAGCACTGGCCGGACAGCACGGTGGCGGCGTCGCCGATGGCGTCGACGGCCGCCGCGACCAGCCGCGACTTGCCGACCCCGGCCGGGCCGAGCACGGTCAGCAGGTGGCAGGTCGAGGTCCTGACCGCCCGCTGGAACATCCAGTCGAACAGCTGCAGCTCGGCCAGCCGGCCCACCAGCGGGTTGTCCGAGCGCCGGGCGTGCCCGAGGGCGTCCGGGGACACGTCGACCAGCCGCCAGGCCCGTCCCCGGGGCCGTCCGAGGCGCCGACCCGTCCACCTCGGCCGCGACCAGGGCGTCGCGGGACAGATGCCAGGTCCGGCGGTCCAGCAGCACCTCCCCGGGGCCGGCGGCGGCCTGGAGGCGGGTCGCCAGGTTGACGGCCTCGCCGATGACCAGCGGGTCGCCGCCGCCCTCCTCGACCATCACCTCGCCGGTGGCGACCCCGATGCGGACCTCGATCGCCGGCCCGCCCGCCTCGTCCAGGTCGGCCACCGCGTCCTGCATGGCCGCGGCCGCCCTGACCGCCCGCAGGGCGTCGTCCTCGCGGACCACCGGGACCCCGAAGGTGGCCACCACCGCGTCCCCGATGAACTTCTGCACCAGCCCGTGGTGGCGCTCCAGCACCGCCCTGGTCCGCTCGAAGTAGCGGGCCATGACCCGCCCCAGCGACTCCGGGTCCAGCCGCTCGCCCAGCGCCGTCGAGCCGGTCACGTCGCAGACCACCACCGTGACCACCTTGCGGGCGCCGCGCCGCTGCTCGGAGGCCAGGGCGGCGCCGCAGTTGAGGCAGAACCGGGCCCGCTCCGGGTTCTGCTCGCCGCAGTTCGCGCAGGTCAGCATGGTCGCCGCTCAGCCGCCGTCCCGGCGGCGCCTTGCCACCTCGGCCAGGGCGGCCCGGTCGACCCGGTCGCCGGGCACGACCGCCACCCGGCAGCGGGTCACGGCCCGCAGGGTCGCCGTCCGGCGGCCCCCTTCCAGCAGGGCCATCTCGCCCAGGATGGCGCCGGGGCCGACCTCGGCCACCTGCCGGCCGTCCTGCTCGACGGCCAGGACCCCGTCGAACAGCAGGAACAGGCTCGTCGCCGGCCTCGCCCTGCTCGACGAGGGCCTCGCCGGCGCGCAGCCGCCGGAACGGCGGGTCGGAGCCGATGATGATGGCCGACAGCTCCCGTTCCAGCTCGGTCTCCACGGCGGTGACCACCGTCGGCGACTCCTCGTCGCCCCACGGGTTCTTCTCGCCGAACGACTCCCGGTACCAGGTGTCGAAGTCGATCAGGCCCGTCTTGGCCTGCAGGGTCCCGTCGTGGCCGTAGATCCAGTGGCGCGGGAACGAGCTGGCCCCGACCACCTCGAAGTCGGCGGTCCCGTCGGCGCGGATGGTGAGGGCCAGCGTCGACCACACCACCGGCCCCGAGACCTGGAGGTAGGGCCGCCGCCGGACCCGCCGGGGCGACGGCATGCCCGGCTGGCCGCCGGCCGTCTGGGTGAAGCGGACCACGCCGTCGCCGACCTCGGGCTCCCCGCGCAGGTCGGGGAAGCTGACCCCGCCGAAGGTCAGGCCGATCCCGGCCAGCCGCATGCGGGTGTGGCCCATGTGGCCCCGGCCGAGGTGCCCGTGCCCGGTGACCCGGCCGTCGCCGTCGACCTCGATGAAGGCCCGCAGCTCGTTGGCGAAGCGGATGGCGCTGGAGCCGAGCAGGCCCTCCAGGTCGTCCAGCCGGTCGGGCGGCGGCAGGTCGTAGTGGGCCACGCCCAGCTCGAAGGGCAGCTTCACCACCCCCTCGATGGCCTCCCTGGGGATCCACGACACCGAGATCACCGAGGATTCGATCCTCACGCGAGCAGCACCTCCTCACCGTCCGGCCGTCGGGTATGGCGCATCCCATGATGCACGGTCCGCCGGAGCGGCGGGTCGGGCAACGCGTTCGCCCTATTGACCCGGTTCTGCGGGTCTGGTACCCCAAGTCATGGTCACCGTCAGCGTCGGCGTCGTCGCCAGCGGGGGTGGCGGCATCACTCCTGGTCGGTGGGACGGCGGCGGGCCGCGGAGGTCGAGGCGCGCCGTTCGGCCTCGGCCTTGACGCCGGCCAGCGAGCTGGCGACGGCCTGCTCCCAGCGGCGGGCGACCAGCGCGCACCACCGCTCCCCCGCCCCCCAGAGGTCGGCGCCGATCTCCCCGTCGTAGACCAGCCTGGTGCCGGCGCCGCCCGCCTGCCCGGTGAGCACGAACGCCTCCACGACGTGCGGCACCGGCCCGCGGACGAGCCGGAAGTCGACCCGCTCGGGGCGGGTGAAGCGGACCGTCTCGACCGTCTGGGCGACCAGGCCGAGCCGCCCGCCGAGGGGGGTGAAGTGGGCCGCCAGGGCCATGTCGCTGCCGCGTTCCAGCACCCGGAGCTTGTCGGCCATGGCCCGCGGGGCCCGGCCCAGGTAGGGCTGGGCGATGAGGTCGAAGACGAGCTCGCGGGGGGCGGCGATCTCCAGCTGCTGCGGTCCCAGCGGCCGGGTGCGCCGACCGACGCCCAGGTCGACCGGGAGCGCGCCGGTCACCAGCCCGATGTAGCCGGCCGCGGCCACCCCGGCGCCGGCGGCGGCGTAGCCGAGGAGTCGGGGGAGCGAAGCTGGCATGGACGGCCTCCTGGGTGCTGGGTCAGGGATGGCGGGTGGCGGGGGTGCCGGTCTCGGTCCAGGCCAGGATGCGGCCCAGCTGGCCGCGGGGGACGACCACGACCAGCTCGGCGCCGCCGGCCAGTCGGGTGGCGCCGTCGGGGTGCCAGCTCGGGCCGGGACCGCCGTCAACGACCAGCAGCAGGACCCGGCTGCCGGCGGCGGCCTCCAGCTCGGCCACGGTGCGGCCCTCGGCCCGGCAGCCCGGCTCGACCCGGAGGCGGGCCACGGCCAGGACCTCCGCCCCGACCGCGATCGTGGCCAGCACGTGCTCGCCGGCCGCGGCGGCGGCGAAGGCCGGGGCGGCCAGGGCCGAGGGGCTGCGGGAGATGTGGAAACCGAAGGCCCGCTCGACCCTGGCGGCCAGGTCGGGGTCGAACAGCCGCTGCACCACCCGGATGTCGGGGTTGAGCGCCTGGATGTTGAGGGCCGTCTCCAGGTTGACGATGTCGCTGGAGGTGACCACCACCACCGAGCGGGCCCGCCCGACGTGCAGGACCTCAAGGGTCTCGGGCAGGCGGATGTCGGCCACCAGCACCGGGACGCCGAGGCGGCGCACCGCCGGCAGGTATCGGTTGGTCTCGTGCAGCTCGGCGGCGACGACCGGCACCCCCAGGTCGTGGAGCTGCTCGACCATGCGGTAGCCGATGTTGCCCAGCCCGCAGACGACCACGTGGTCGTGCAGGCCGCGGGGGATGCTGGCGCCGAGGACGCGGGCCAGCCGGGCGCTGATCAGCGCGTCGGTGATCAGCGCGAACAGGATCGCCAGGGCGGCGGTGCCCGACAGCATCAGGGCGACCCCGTACAGCTGCAGCGCCGGCGGCGCGTCGCGCAGGTGGATGTCGCCGAAGCCGGTGGTGGTCATGATCGTGACCGTGAAGTAGATGGCGTCGATCAGGTCGAGGTCCTGCCCGGAGAACCACCAGAAGACGGCGATGCCGGTCACGGTCAGGCCGAGGACGATCGCCGCCGTCACCCGCAGGCGGACGTCGGCGCCGAGCAGCACCGTCCAGGCGGCGGCCACCCGGCCGGGCTGCTCCAGGGCGCGGCGCTCCGGGTGCCGGCCGCGGCGGGTGGGCGCCGGCGGCGCCTCGGCCAGGCACAGCACCTCGTCCTCGCCGTCGGGGAACAGCTCGGCGGTGCCGTCGGGGTGGAGCCTGGCCAGCGGCAGCAGCACCCCGGGGTCGCCGGCGCCGGCCCGCCGCACGGCCAGGGTCCGGCCGTCGACCTCGACCCGCTGCTGCCAGTCCTGGAGCAGCGCCGCCGACACGAACGCGGGCACGGCCAGGGCGGCCGAGTCGAACACCTGGCAGTCCTCGAACAGCTCCTGCACCCGCCGGCCCAGCTCCCGGTTGAACATCCGCAGCCGCATGCGCAGGGCCGGGTTGAGCTCCTGGGCGGCCAGGGCGGCGTGCAGGTTGCCGACGTCGTCGTCCTCGGTGACGACCAGGGCGCTGGCCGACGGCACCCCGGCGGCGCGCAGCACCGCCTGGTCCCGGTAGTTGCCGCGGACCAGGGTCGCCCCCAGCTCCCTGGCCCCGCGGGCCAGCTCCTCGGCCGGCGAGCGCACCACCACGACCACGTGCTCGCCGAGGCGGACCAGCTCCTCCAGGGTCCGGTAGCCGAGCTCGTTCAGGCCGCACAGGACGACGTGCCCGCCGGCCGGAGCCGCACCCGGTTGGTCCATGCCCACATCATCTCCCGGCGGCTAGCATCGGCCAATGTTCGAGGACCACGCGCCGCGGTGGCTCGACCCGGCCCGGGCCGGCAAGCCGCTGGACCTGGGCAACGGCGAGGTGGCGGCGTCGGTCGCCCCGGACGGGCGGCTGCTGGCGCTGGGCGGGTTCGACCGGCGGCTCGGCTACCTGACCCTGGAGGGGGCGGCGGCGTTCTCGGCCGCGCGGCGGGGCGATCAGCCGGCCGTGCGGGCCTACCGGGCGGCGCTGGCCGAGCCGTCCGCGCCCGGGTTCGGGCTGGCCCCCGAACGGCCCTGGGCGCGGGTGGCGCCGGGCCTGCTGGCCGACTCGATCCCGGTCGCCGACCTGGCCGGCGCCGCCGGGGTCGAGGCCCGGGTGGTCACCTGGGCGCCGGCCGGCGCCGGGGCGTCGGTGGTGCAGCGCTGGCGGCTCCACAACCCCGGCCCGGCCCCGGTCGCCTGGCGGGGGGCGTTCGCCGGGCGGCTGCGGCTGGGCCGGGCGGCCATGACCGAGCTGGTCGAGGGCGGCCCGCTCCCCGACCCGCCGCCCGCGATGGCGGCCGGGTGGCGTGATGGGGCCCTGGTGGTGGCCGCCCCCGGGGCCGGGCTGGCCGCGGCCGTGGCCGGCCTGGAGGCCCTGGGGCCCGGGGACGGACGGCTGGCGCTGCGCCCGACCGGGGACGGCCGCCTGGCGATCCGGCTGCCCCTGACCGTGGACCTCGACCCGGAAGCGACCCTGGACGCTGCTGCTGGCCGTGGCCGTCGGGTCCGACCCGGCCGAGGTCGCGGCCCGGGCCCGCCGGCTGGCCGCCGGGCCGGGAGACCTGGCCGCCGAGGCCGGGCGGCGGGCGGCCCGGCTGGCGCGGGTCGACCCGCTGGTCCCGGCCGAGGTGCGGCCGCTGGCGCGGCGGGCCCTTGCCTACGTCGTCGACTGCTGCGCCCTCCCCGTCGGGGAGGCGACCTGTCTGGTCACCGACCATCGGCTGCTGCCGCTGTCGTGGAACCGGGACGCCTGGTTCGCGGTCGAGGCGCTGGCCGCGGTCGGCGACCCGGCCGCGGGCGAGCTGGCCGGGCGGCACCTGCGCTGGCTGTTCCAGACCGCCGAGCGGCCCGGGGGCGCGTGGGGCCGCGCCTACCTGCCCAACGGCCAGGTCAAGGACCCCGCCTACCAGCTCGACCAGCAGTGCTGGCCGCTGCTGGAGCTGGCCGGCCACCTGGACCGCGGCGGCGACCCCGCGCTGGCCTCGGCGGCCGTCCCGGTCGTCGACGAGGTGCTGGGGGCGGTCACCGCCCGCCGCGCCCCCGGGGCCGAGCTGTTCGCCACCGAGGAGACCCCGGGCGACGACCCGGTGCCGATGCCCTACCACTTCTCCAGCCACGTGCTGCTCTGGCACACCCTGCGGCGGCTGGCCGCCGCCCTCGGCCGGCCCGAGCTGGCCGGGCTGGCCGGCCGGGTCCAGGCCGCCGTCGGCGCCCACCTGGTGACCGAGCACGACGGCCGGGAGCTGTTCGCCTACGCCGCCGACCTGCGCGGCGGCCACGCCCGGTACCACGACGCCAACGACCTGCCGACGGCGCTGGCTCCCCGCTGGGGGTTCTGCGGCGCCCGCGACCCGGTCTGGCGGGCCACCATGGCGTTCGCCTTCTCCCCGGCCAACCCCGGCTTCGCCGCCGGGCCGCACGGCGGGCTCGGGTCGGTCCACACCCCCGGGGCGTGGCCGCTGGGCGACGTGCAGGAGCTGATCTGGGCCCGGCTCAACCCCGACGACCGGCCGGAGGCCCGGGTCCTGGGCCGGCTGGCCGCGACCGCCTGCTGGGACGGCGCCCTGCCCGAGGCCCGCGACCCCGCGGACGGGTCCGTCCGCTCACGCCACTGGTTCGCCTGGCCGGGGGCGGCCCTCCTCGTCGCCCTCGCCGGACCGCGCTGAGCGGGCCTGGTCGAGCCGGGCGCCGCCGTCCGCGTCCTCCGGGTGCGGCGGGAGCACCC
>CAVTCL010000022.1:0-227192 GCA_963733175.1 uncultured Actinomycetota bacterium | reverse complement strand
CTCGGACTCACCACCGGCACATCAGGTTGTCGTCAGCCGTGGTGCTTGGCCTCGACCGGCATCAGCTCAACCACTTCCGACGCCCAGGACGCACGCAGGCTCTTGATCACGTGGCCGTCAAAGACGAGCGCGGCGCCGTCCAGCATACGGTTGCGGATGTGCTGCACCCGTCATCGACCTCGGCCTCCCAGTAGTCGTCCCGGACCTCGCGAACCTGGTGCTTGGTCGGCGTCATCAAGACTCCTGTTCGACGGCGGCCAGCCCATCCACCCGACCCTCCTCGACGGCGGCCGCTGCCCTCAGTGGGTTGCCAGGGCGCCGCTTTCCCCAGCGGCCACCGGCACACGAGAACCAGGCGGCCGCTCTACGATGCGGTACGGGTGGTCGAGGCGACGGACGCGCTCCTCGGCGCCGTCGCTGGCGTCGCGGTAGGGTCCCTCGGGGAGCACTGCTCAGCGAGTTGTTGGCGGCTGAACGCCACGCACCAATACACGGAAAGGAACCCCCGATGCCAGAACTGCTCATCGACTTCATCACCTCGCTCGATGGCTACGGGGCCGCCGAGGGCTGGCCCGGCTGGTGGGGCCTGGAAGGGCCCGAGTACCTCGCCTGGTTGGAACAGGACCCGGAAGCGGACTACACCGTCCTGATGGGCGCCAACACCTATCGGGTCATGTCCGGGCTGGCCACCGAGGGGGAGCCGGGGACCGATGCCCTGGCGGGCATGTCGAAGGTCGTCTTCTCGACCACCTTGACCGAGCCGCTGGCGTGGCCGAACACCCAACTGGTCACCCAGGACCCCGTCGAGGCCGTGCGGGAGATGAAGGACCACGGCACCACGTCCATGCGTACCCTGGGCAGCCTCACCCTGTGCCGCTCGCTGCTGCAGGCCGGTCTGGTGGACCGGTTCCGGGTGGTCGTCTTCCCCGTCATCACCGGAAGCACCGGTCGGGACCGGATCTATGACGGGTACCCCGACGTCGCCCTCGAGATGGTTGCCAGCCGCACCTTCGACGGGCGGATCCAGCTGCTCGAGTACGTCCCCACGGTGCTGGCCGGGCCGCCCGGCACCACCAAGGCCGACGCCTAACCACACCCGCCCCTTGCTTCAGTCGGTCGTGACCACGACCTTGCCGTGGGCGAGTCCCTCGCCGACGTAGCGCAACGCTTCCGGCACCTCGTCGAGCCCGAACGTGCGGTCGATGTGGATGCCGATGTCACCCGCGACGCCGAGGTCGGCCAACGGGGTGAAGTGCATTGGCCCCTGGGGCACCACGAGCACCCCCATGCGACGCCGGGTGAGTCGTCCGATGATCGAGCCGATCGTCATGATCGCCAACAGGGTCCGCACTGGCCCCCCCACGCACCAGTACCGGCCGCGGCGGGCGAGCGCCCGCCGGCACGCGAACGCCGAGCGGTGCGCGACGAGATCGAGGACGAGGTCGTACGGCTCGTCGGGGCGGGTGAAGTCGTCGCGGCCGTAGTCGATCACCTGGTCGGCTCCCAGCGACCGCATGAAGTCGAGCTTGCCGGCGTTGTCGACACCGGTCACGTGCGCGCCGGCTCGCTTGGCCAGCTGGATTGCGAACGAGCCTGAGCCACCGCCGGCCCCGTTGATCAGCACGCGCTGGCCCGCAGCCACGCCGGCGGTTCCCCGCAGGGCGATCGCTGCCGCCTGCGGGATCGCTGACGCCTCGGCGAACGTCAGCTCCTCCGGCTTGTGGGCGAGCGCCGACTCCGGCGCGACCGCGTACTCGGCGAAGCCGCCCTTCAGCTGGAGGTTGTCGCCGTACACCTCGTCGCCCACTCGGAAGCGGGTGACACCCGAGCCGACCGCCTCGACGCGCCCGGCCACATCCGAGCCGAGCGTCCGGCGCGCCGGCGCGCGGAGCCCACCGAGCCGCGCATACAGCGGCGCGCCCCGCAGGCACTCCCAGTCCGAGAGGTTGACCGACGTCGCGAAGACCTCGAAGGAGCACCTGGTTCGTGGTCGGCGACGGCGTCGGCATGTCGTCAACCCGCAACGACTCGGGTGGGCCGTACCTGTCGTAGACAACCGCTCTCATACCGCCCTCTCGTCCTGCCTGGAGCCGGCGCAACGCTGGCACCCGGACGGAACCTACACGTGGGCGCGAGCCGCGCAGCTGGCGCAGCCGACCAAGCCCTAACTGGTGTGGTACGGCGTCGACGCCGACGGCAAGGTCGTCGGCCCCACCGTCGGGGAGCAGGCCAGCCATGGGGCTTTGCTTCAAGTCCCCGGAGGCACCATGGGCGCGTCTGCGCCGCTCAACAGGTCCGCGAGCTGCCTGGCGTTGGTGACCGCCTGCTCTCGAAGCAGTTGTCTAAGCTCGACTGAGCGCAGTGCTGAACAGGCAAGACGCAGGTCACAAGCGACCGTCCGCTGATATTTATCCGGACATCAATCCGCCTCGCAGCGAGCGTCAGACGCTCCGGCAGCTCCTCCAGTGATGAGATCCTCACGTAAGCCCGTGCCACATCTGGGTGGGCCGCGTGGATGTACCCCCACGGGCCACGTCGCACGAACACAGCCACCATCCCGGCAGCGAGGGCAGGACCGATGTCGTTGTCAAACCGGTCGCCCACATAGGCGATCTCACCCGGCGCGCAGCCACATTCGGCGACGATCCTGGCGAAGAACCCCTGCCGATGGCTTCTCGACTCCCCAGCCGGCCGAGGTCCCGATGAAGTCCAGCGGCAGGTCGAGCGCGCTGTAGCTAGCCGTTCCGCCCGGGACGGTCTGGTTGCCCGCTGCTCCGACCACGAAGCCGAGCTGCTTTAGCTTCTCCAGGCACGGCCGAGCATCCGGGTACAGGTCACTCTTCATCGAAGTGCTCGCCGAAGTCCGCTTCCTCGCGTCGGAGCCGCTCTGCCGGCCAAGTCGAAGCCAGGTCGGAAGTGCTGGAAGGTCTGCCGGTAGTCCTCGCCCCGAGCGATGACCGCTCCGAACATCGCCGAGAAGGTGTGTCGTGGGACGCCGAGCCAGTCGGCCCAGGTGCCGTACTCGGTGCTCTCGTCAAGCAGCGTCTCGCCGACGTCAAAGACGACAGCACGACAGGCGGCGATGCAGATCGGCGATGCCACGCCGGGGTTCCTCCCCGGTCAGACGAGCGCGAGGCGCTCATCCAGCTCCTTGACTGACGCGACCCGGCCGGACCCCGACACCCCCAGCCGTCCCACCGGCCGCCCTGCACCTGCTGCACGGCGTGTGGGTCGCCTCCTGTCCCGAGTGCGGCCACGAGCTCGGCCGCAGCCGCGACCAAGAAGCCGCCGAACGAGCGGGGGAACGACGCCGCTGCCCGATCTGCCGACCCGAACGTCCCGACGGCCAAGCCCAGCTCGCCTTCCTCATCGAGTGGATCGCCGCCAACGGCGGCTTCGACCGGGAGCCGTCGTGATGGCCAGTGCCCCGGCCGCCAAGGCCCGCACCGAGCTGAACGTGGCCATCGGCTACCTCGACCGGGCCACCCGCCGCCTGAGCAGCGAACCCGGCTACCTGCGCCACGCCCACACCCTAGAGCGCCTGAGCGGGGAGCTGGCCGAGGTCCTGGCCAAGCTGATCGCCGCCGACCGGCGCCACCACCAGGAGGCGCCCTGATGGCCGACCCTCGCATCCCCACCGGCCCCCTTGAGCAGGAGCCGACCCCGCTGTTCCTCCCGGTCCTGGACCGCCAGTGGTTGCTGTACCGCGCCCTGGCCAAGGTCCGGTTGGGTGCCTGGGATCAGCGCATCGTCGACTGGCTGGCCAAGAGCACCGACACCTCCACCCTGCTGACCATCCTGAGCCTGATCGAGCGGGCCAAGGCCGCCGAGCGCTACGGAGCGCACGACCGGGAGCCGGCCGTCATCCAGGCAGCCCCGATCGCCGCATGGACTACTGGCAGGTGGGCCGCTTGCGGCGGCCGTCCACCGCCGTCATGACGTCGGATCCGGTCCCTCGACGTTGAACACGGTGGCACCAACGCCGCCCACTCGGACGATGACGCCGGCGCCTCCATCGGGGGCGACCGACTCGCGATGGACCAGGTGCCCGGGGATGCAGATGAAGTCACCCTCGCCGATCTCGACCAGCTCGCTGCCCCCGGGCCCGAACTCGACCGTCATCCCTCCGCTGGTGACGTAGCCGTAGGTGGCATAGTCCCCATGGTGGTGCCAGCCGGTCGAGGCACCACCGGGGAAGACGACGAAGCCAGCCCAGACCCCATCGTGGGCGAAGGCCTGGCCACGCTCGATGTTGGTGGTCTGCTCGGCCGGTGGGTTCTCAAGCGCCTGCCTCGTGACGACCTGGGGGCGGTCCATAGTCTCCTCCGATCTCGACGAGTGCCCACAGGAGCGTGCCCCTGCTGGCATGGCCTCACAACCCCGAGCCGATTCCGTTCCGCCGCCAGGGGGCGAAGCGGGTGCCAGCAAGGCAAGTGATCCATACAGCGGTGCAGGTCAACGCGCTCTCAACCTTGCTGAGCAGCGAGGTTGCCTCTTCCCACGGCAGAGGCCACAGGTTCGAACCTGGCCATCGCCCAGGAGGCAGGCGGTTAGGTCAGCGGCGGGCCGATGACGTCGAACCCGTACTTGGCGGCCAGCTCGATCAGCTGCTGGACGTCGTAGTCCTCGACGGGTGGGGTGGTGGGATCAAGCGCCGGCACGCCGCCCTCCTGGAACATCTGCTCCAGGCCAGCGGGGGTCATCAGCACCAGCGCCCGCGCCCCGCCCGGCCCGGCCTTGAAGGTGTGGGGCAGCTCGCGCGGGCCGAAGACCAGCTCACCGGGGCCGGCGGTGAACTCGCTGTCGCCGCGCCGGCAGCGCAGTTCGCCGTCCAGGACGTACAGGGCCTCGTCCTCGCGGTGGTGGACGTGCAGGGGCGGGCCGAAGCCGGCGGGAAACCGCGCCTCGACCAGGCCGAGGGCGCCGCCGGTGCTGCCGGCGTGGGCCTTGAGGGTCATCAGGGCGCCTTGCCACCAGACCATCGACGGTTCGGAGGCTGTCGGGTGGTCGGGATGGGTGCTGGCAGTGGCGCTGGTCATGGACCGGCCTCCCCCCTTGCCCGCTGGCACGAGCAGGATCGAGATGGGACTCAAGTCCCATGAGACTAGGGTATCATCGTGAGCATGTCAATCTCATACGAGCGGACCGGCCGCACCCAGCAGAAGGCCCGCACCCGCGACGCCCTGATCGCCGCCACCCGCAGCCTGCTCGCCCAGGGCACCACCCCCACCGTCGAGCAGGCCGCCACCGCCGCGCAGATCTCCCGGGCCACCGCCTACCGCTACTTCCCCAACCAATGGTCCCTGATCGTTGCTGCTCACCCCGAGATCGAGGCGTCCTCGCTCCTGCCCCCAGACACCCCGGACGACCCCGCCGCCCGCTTCCAGGCAGTCATCGAGGCCTTCACCCAGCTGGTCGCCGATACCGAACCCCAACAGCGGACGATGCTGCGCCTGTCCCTGGAACCAGACGCCGCCGGGCACGACACCTTGCTCTTGCGCAAAGGACGTGCCATTGGCTGGATCGAGGAGGCGCTGCGTCCACTCCGCGGCCAGCTCTCAGCGAAAGAGCTCCGCCGACTCGTCCTCGCCGTCCGCAGCGCCACCGGCATCGAGGCTCGGGTCTGGCTGACCGACATCGCCGGTCTCTCCAGCCGAGAAGCCACCGAGCTCATCCGATGGACAGCGCACACCATCTATCAATCCGCTCTCGACGAAGCGACGGCACGACGGGAACGACTCCGCAGACGAACCGACCCGCACCGATCATGAGCGCAGCGAGCTCCAGTGGCTCCGATGACACTGTTCGCGATCACAGCCGCCGTTCGCCGACACGGCCGTGCCTGTCCCCGAACCGCGGTCGGTAGACTCGTCGGCTCGCCCGGATGTGCCGGTCGATGACACGCATATCGACGACCGCCTCGATCCCGAGCCGCTCAGCCAGCGTGGCGGGCAGCAGCCCGGCTTGGCGACCGCGTGGTCGTCGTCGAAGCCGACCACAAGGGAGAGGGGACTGTGGGAGGATGACATCGAGAAAGTGCCCTCCTGATCGGCTGGATGACGTCTGAAGCAACACCATTCTCCCTGGTCAGAGGGCCTTTCTCATACTGGTCATGCCTGATTTCCAAGTCGCCGCGGTGGATCCAGGCTTAGACCCGCGCCTATGCCGCCCGGCGCCGGTCGGAGGGCAAGAGCGTCCGAGAGGTCCGCCGCTGCTTAAAGCGGGCGGTCGCCCGGCAGCTGTTCAAGCTGCTGGAACGCTGCGACCCTGCTGGGTCGAGGTGATCAGGGCCGGGTGACGCCGCCGAGGCAGTGGGCCGACCCCGATCGCCTAGACTGCCGCCAGTACGTGGCGCTCCAAGGAGCACGAGATGGCAAACGTGGTCTTCCTCGGTCCCGGTGAGGGCCGGCAGCTGGTGGTCGGACCGAACACGACGACCCTCAAGGCGGTGACCGACGACACCGAGGGGCGCTTCAGCGTCATGGAGCATCGACTCGACGCCCACTTTCCCGGCCCTCCCGTGCACGTGCACGACCAGCTGGATCACGCCATGTACGTCCTGGAGGGCACGGTCGTGTTCACCGTGGAGCAGCGACAGCTCACCGCCCCAGCCGGCAGCTTCGCCCTTGTTCCCCACGGGATCGCCCATACCTTCGCCAACCCAAGCGACGCCGCAGCGCGGTTGGTGGAGGTGGACGCCCCTGCCGGCTTCGAACGGTACTTTGAGCGCCTGGCCGAGGCGTTTCCTGCCGGCAGCCAGCTCGACCCCGCCACCATGGTGGCTATCCAGGCCGAGCACGACACCCACCCGCCGCACGCCTGACCGCTGTCGCCTGGGGCAGGTCAGACCCGCCAGGCAGTTCGAGGAACGGCAGCACGTCGCAGAGCCGTCGTAGCGACCCAGTTGACAGACATAGCAGCCTCGTAACACCTGCCCTGGGCTGCCCTCGGAGGAGGGGGGTCCGGGGGGAGACCCCTCCCCCCGGCATGCCGGCCACCAGGCTCGCCGGAAGGCTCGTGGTGCTGTCGGGGCGCGATGCCCGGCCGTCAAGGGCGAATGTCCGGCACCCCGTCGCCGCGCAGCTCCCCACGGCGCCGCCCATTCGTCCTTGACGGCCTGCCCGGGACCCCGGCGTGCCGGCCACGGTCGGTGGCGGGGAGGGACGCGCCTTCGGCGCGTGCTGCTTCGCTGGCAAGCTCCGCAGCCCTGCCGGTCAGGTCCGGCCCCCACCGTGGCCGAGGCCCTCAACCCCTACGCTGGACCCTACGCGGAACCCTACGCTGGACCCTACGCCGGCCACCCGCGTACCCCCTCGCCGGCCGGGAGCGCTGTTCGCCCTGGTGATGCCCCCTCGGGGGAGTGGAGCGGCCGACCTTCGGCCCGCGCCGCCTTCGGCGGCAATCTCAGCCTGCCTGCTCGCCACTCAGGGTGAGTGCAATGGTCACCGGCTGGCGGGACCCATCGGAGTTGAACCAGACGCCTCACACCCAGGCGAAAGCGTATGCGACCTAGGCCGAGGCATCTGTTTCCCGCCCAGAGCGCAGATGCCCACCACACGTGGCATGGCGCCATCCCTCGCCGCAGGGTCGCGGTTGTACGCCACCGAGCTGGTCGCCGTCGGCGTCCACCAAGCGGAGTAAGGATCTGTTCTTGACCGATGCGACATTCCTGGCGAACCTTGCTTAAGGGACGCTGGCGGCGCCGCGGTCTTTGGTCTCGTTCCGCGCCGAGTGACGCAACGCTCCTTCCGCTCCGGTGTGCGCACCGCGTTGTGGGCGTCGGCGTTCGCGACGCTCGCGAGCATCCCGGCATTCGTCGTCAGTGCGTTGATCTCCTTCGCTCGGACCGGCGAGATCTGGTACGGCGATGGCGTGCAACGCGCTGGGATCATCGACGAACTGGCCGCCTGGGCGGTCGATCGATGTGCCGCTTCATGCGATCGCGAATACGATGCCAAGGACATCGTGACCACAGGAAGTCGGTGAGGCACACGATCAACGTCGCAGAGGAATCGGCGGTATCGGCCGCGCGTGAGGCGTAGAGTTCTCGGTCGATCGGAGGCTCTCATGGTTCAGGGGCCGGCGAAGCCCAGGTCCTCGAGGCTCGGCGCCGTCGTCATCGTCGCCGTCGTCATCGTCGTCGCTGTGGCCGCTGTCGGGGGCCTCGCCGTTTGGCGAGCGATCCGCGGCGATCTGCCGTCGGAGGCCGAGAAGGCCGCACAGATCGAGCGCCTCAAGGCCACGGTCCTGCCTGTCATCGAGGACCTGCAGGTCGAGTACTTCATGGACGTGCACGGGTGCGCCAACCTCACCTACCCGCGCGGCGATTTCATCGACGGGGACCCCGAGGACTGCGGTGGCTCCACTGGCAGCCCGGTCCAGTTCGACGACGTTGGGCGCGCCGACCACCAGCTGATCAAGGACGCGTTGGCGGCGTCCGGGACGCCCATCGAGCGCGTCGGTGGCACGTTCTTGAGTGATGGCCGCGTCAGGTACGCCTGGTTCATGTCCACCCACGGCGCGCCCTTCGCGACGTCGTGGGCGCTGGAGTACGACCCCGAGGGCACCCGCGCGCCGGGGCCTGCGGGAATGGTGACGCTCACGCCCGTCGAGGGTGAGCAGGACTGGTGGTTCGCCTGCTGCGCGGACTGACAATCGGAGCCGTCGTGCGGGGTAACAATCCGCACGGACAACCCGAACTCCAACGAGTTCGCGGCCGCGTCGTCGTGGCCACAGACCACCGGCGCCGCACACCACACCACGCCATGAATCGTGGGGGAGGTGGCCTTGGACCCGCGTCGGGAGAGACCCACGGACGGCACCGGCCTGGACGCTGGGTCGAAGGCGTAGTAGCGCCACCGAGGGTCCGAACACAGGACGGCATCCAGCACCGCCAGGGCCTGGCAGCGGCGCTCCAGTTCCTTAGGTGCCGGCAACGCCGACACCATCCCCGCATGCAACCACCTTGGCTCCTCCGACGCCCTGGGCCGACATCCCGGCCAGGATATTGCAGCCATGACGCTCGCCCGCGACCTGCGCGACCTGTGCCTAGCACAGCGCTCAGGCGGATGTAGTCCGCGACTACCTGGAGTGGAGCACGGCTAGATGCGATCGCCCAGCGACAGACGGCGGTAGGCATCGGCGGCCCGGTCAGCCGCGGCCGTCTTGCCGTAGCGGTCGAGCATGGCCCGGCTGCGCCAGCCGCCCAGCAGCATCAGGTCGCCCTCGTTGCCCCCGGCCGCCCGGAAGGCGTGCGCCCAGGTGTGGCGGAACGCATGCGGATGCAGGTCCGCGATGCCCGCGTCGGCGCCACGGCGCTTCAGCATCGCATCCACGCCGTCCGCCGCCAGGGCCGGGCGGCCCCGGCTGCCTAGCCACAGCCGCGGCGTGTCCGCGTACGGATGCCGGCGCCGCTCGCGGAGATAGCGATCCAGCGCCCTGGCCGCCTTGACCCCGAGCGGGACGGCCCGATGCCGGGGGCCGCTGCGCCGGCTGGCCTTGCCGACCACGTACACGATCCGGTCGCGCAGATCGACGTCGGCGGCCTGGAGGCCGGCCAGCTCCGAGAGCCGCAGCCCGCCATCCAGGAACAGCATGATGATGGCCGTGTCTCGCCGCGCGGTGAAGTCGGTGCCGGCACAGGTGGCGAGCAGGGCACGCAGGTCCGCATCCGACAAGACCGGCGTCTCCGGGTCGCCCGGAGCCGGTGTCCTGATCCCAGCCGTGGCGTCCTGGTCGACCTCGCCCTCGCTCTGGAGCCAGCGGCAGAAATGCCGGACTCCGGCGAACCATCCTCGGGCCGTGTTGCTGGAGTGGCCCTCACGGAGTGCCACCAGCCAGCCCCGGATGTGCCGGCGATCCAGCTCGGTCGGCCCTACCTCGGGATGGTGCTCCGCGAGCCAGCTGGCCAGGCTCCGGACGGCGTTCTGGTACGCCTTGACGGTGCTGTCGGCGTAGCCGTCAGCCCGTAGCGCCAGCTCCCACGAGACGGTGAGCACGGCGAAGTCCGGATGACTCATGCCGATTATTATCGGCACATGGAGCGCTACGCTTCAACCGCTCGGCGGCACCACCGGGCATCTGCGCTGCTCAGCAGGTCCGCGAGCTGGGCGGCGTTGGTCACCGCCTGGTCCCGGTAGCAGTTGTTCATGAGGATGTGGACCTCGCGGGCGGCGTCGGCCAGGTGGTCGACCTTGGGGACCCATTCGGCCAGTTCCTTCTCGGTGTAGAGGTAGCGGAAGCGTTCGGTGACCGTCTTCTTCTTCCAGGCCTCGGGGTCGCGGCCGTGGAAGCGGACGACCGAGAGGGCGGGGGAGGTGGCTTCGGCGATGGGGGGGACCGAGGAGCGGAAGCCCTGGGGCATGTCGACGCAGACCAGGGGGAGGTCGTGGTCGCGCAGGAGCCCGAGGGTGCGGTCGCGGTCGCGGTCGGTGGCCAGCCAGGCGGCGTTGCGGAACTCGACGCAGACCTGGTAGCCGCCGAGGCGGTCGCGGACGGCCTGGAGCTCCTCGCGGCTGGAGCGGCGGGGGGTGAACCACTCGGGGTACTGGAGGAGGACGGCGCCCAGCTTGCCGGCGGAGTCGAGGGGGAGCAGGGCGTCGCGGAAGCGGCGCCAGACCTCGGCCTGGCCGTCGGCGGACAGGTGGGAGGCGTAGAACCGCTCCTTGTCGCGGTGCTCGGGGGCGACCTCGTCCAGCAGGTCCTCGGGGAGGGCCTTGCGGCGGGTCGGGTGGCCGGTGAGGAGGCTGAACGCCTTGATGTTGAAGACGAAGTCGGGCGGGGTGCGGTCGACCCACAGGCCGGCCTGCTCCTCGCGGGGGAGGTAGTAGTAGGTGGCGTCGACCTCGACGATGGGGAACTGGGTGGCGTAGAAACGCAGGCGGGACTCGGCGTCGTTGGCGCCCTTGGGGTACCAGCCGGACTTGAGCAGGGTCGGGTCGGTCCAGGAGGCGGTCCCGACCCGGACCGCGCCCTGGGAACGGCCGCCGTCCGGCTGTCTGGCCATGCGCGGCAGCATAGCGGGTGCTACCGTCGGCCGGAGTGAACGTGCGCGTCTGCCCCCGCTGCCAGACGCCGGTGCAGGCCGGCGGCAAGGTCTGCGAGCGCTGCGAGCAGCCGCTCGAGGGCCCGGCCCACGCGCTGCGCTACAACCCGGCCGGGCTGCCCACCCCCAGCCCCGTCCAGGGGCACGCCACCGTGCTGGTCGGGATCATCGCCGCCGTGGCCCTGCTCGCCTTCGGGGCCTGGTTCGTGTTCCGCGGCGTCGGGCCGTTCCGGGCCGAGGTGGTCCGCCAGGCGGTGAGCGCCGACGGCGCGGCCGTCGAGGTCGAGCTGCGGGTGTTCAACGACGGCGACCGCCAGGGCCGGGCCAGGTGCCGCATCACCGGGCTGGGCCCGGACGGGCGGCTGCGGAACTCGGCGGTGAAGCTGAGCCCCACCGTGCCCGGGAACGGCAGCGTGGACTTCATGCTCCGCGGTGAGGGCCTGGGGGACGCCCACGACATCACCACCAGCTGTGCCTGACTTGCCGGCGACGGGACCGCGGCGGGCACCCGAGGAGGCACGGCCATGACCGAACCGGCGCTGGAGGCGGCCGCCGCCCACGCGACCCAGTTCCTGCGCGGGCTGGCCGAGCGGCCGGTGGCCGCCCGGGCGGGCGCGGACGAGCTGGCGGCCCGGCTGGGCGGGCCGCTGCCCGACGGCCCCAGCGACCCGGCCGAGGTGGTCGCCCAGCTGGCCAAGCTGGCCGACGACGGGCTGGTCGCCTCGGCCGGCCCGCGCTACTTCGGGTTCGTGGTCGGCGGCAGCCTGCCCGCCGCCCTGGCCGCCGACTGGCTGGCCGCCGCCTGGGACCAGAACGCCGGCCTGTTCGTGCTCGGCCCGGCCGCGGCCACCGTCGAGGACGTGGCCGCCGGCTGGCTCACCGACCTGCTCGGGCTGCCGTCCACCGTCAGCACCGGCTTCGTCACCGGCGGCCAGATGGCCACCTTCACCGGCCTGGCCGCGGCCCGCCACCACGTGCTCGCCGCCGCCGGCTGGGACGTCGAGCGCGACGGCCTGATCGGGGCGCCGCCGGTCGAGGTCGTGGTCGGGGCCGAGCGGCACGTCACCATCGACGCCGCCCTGCGCTTTCTGGGCCTGGGCAGCGGACGCCTGCGGGTCGTCGACGCCGACGACCAGGGCCGCATGGACGCCGCCGCCCTTCCCGAGGCGCTGGCCGCCTGCCAGGGGCCGACGATCGTCTGCGCCCAGGCCGGCAACGTCAACACCGGAGCCATCGACCCGCTGCCCGCGATCTGCGCCGCCGCCCACGAGCACGGCGGCTGGGTGCACGTGGACGGGGCGTTCGGGCTGTGGGCGGCGGCCAGCCCGGCCCTGCGCCACCTTGTCGCCGGGATCGAGCAGGCCGACTCGCTGGCCACCGACGCCCACAAGTGGCTCAACGTCCCCTACGACAGCGGGCTCGTCTTCGTCGCCCACCCCGAGGCCCACCTGGCCGCCTTCTCCACGGCGGCCGGCTACCTGACCCCCGGCCAGGCGGGCGAGCGCGACCCCGACGCCTACACCCCCGAGTTCTCGCGGCGGGCCAGAGGGTTCCCGGTCTGGGCGGCGCTGCGCTCGCTCGGCCGCTCCGGCGTCGCCGCCATGATCGAGCGCGGCTGCGGCCAGGCCCGCCGCTTCGCCGACGCCCTGGGGGCGGCCGACGGGGTCGAGGTCCTCAACGAGGTCGTGCTCAACCAGGTCCTGGTCCGCTTCCCCGACCCGGGCGGCGACCACGACGGCCGCACCCGCGAGGTCGTCCGCCGGGTCCAGGCCGGCGGCACCCTGTGGCTGAGCGGCACCAGCTGGCACGGCATGGCCGCCATGCGCATCTCGGTGTCGAACTGGTCGACCACCGACGCCGACGTCGACCGGTCGGTGGCGGCCATCCTGGCCGCGGCCGACGAGGCCACCTAGGGAGGGAGCGCGGATGTCGTCGAAGGAGCTGCTCGGGGTCTACCTCAACGAGCATCTGGCCGGCTCGGCGGCCGGGACCGAGCTGGCCGAGAAGCTGCGCGACAACAACCAGGGCACCGAGCTGGGCAACACCATGGCCGCCCTGCACCGGGACATCGAGCAGGACAAGGCCGCCCTCGAGGAGCTGATGGCCCGCCTGGAGGTGGACCAGCACCCGGTCAAGGAGGCGGCCGGCTGGCTGCTGGAACGGCTCAGCCGGCTGCGGCTCAACCCGGCCCTCACCGGGAGCGCGGAGCTGACCCGGCTGCTGGAGACCGAGGCCCTGTCGCTGGGGATCGAGGGCAAGCTGGCCATGTGGCTGCTCCTCAAGGAGGCGGCCGAGGTCGACCGGCGGCTGGCCGGGACCGACTTCGACCGGCTGATCGAGCGGGCCCGCGGCCAGCGCCGCGCGCTGGAGCCGCACCGCGTGGCCGCGGGCCTGGCGGCGTTCTCAGGCGGAGACTGACGCCCTGAGCGAACGGTCGCCGGACCTCCCATGCCCGCGCGTCGACCGTCCCCGGCCGGGAACCGCTCGGCGGCCCGGCCCGTCCAAGGCGACATCGGAACCGGACCGGGATGGGGTGCGCGATGACGAGGACGAGGCGCTGGAGCGTGCTGCTGGCCGCCGTGGCCGGCGCCGTGCTGCTGGGAGCCCAGCCGGCCCTGGCCTGCGGGGGCCTGGTCGGGCCGGGGGGGACGGTGCAGCTCGCCCGCACCACCACCCTGGCCGGCTACCACGACGGCGTCGAGCACTACCTGACCTCGTTCAGCTACGCCGGCGGCGGGGCCAGGTTCGGCTCGATCGTGCCCCTGCCCGGCGTCCCCACCGACGTCCGCAAGGGCGGCGAGTGGACCCTGCAGCGGCTGGTCCGCGAGACCCAGCCGCAGCCGCAGTTCCTGCGGGCCGCCGAGGCCACCGTGGCCGCCGACAAGGCCGAGGAGCTGCTCACGACCAGGGTCGACGCCCTCGACATCACCGTGCTCCGCGGCGGCGGGCGGGCGGTCGGCGACTGGGCCCGCGAGCACGGCTTCGGGCTGTCGGTCGACGCCCCCGAGGTGCTCGACTTCTACGCCGCCCGCAGCCCGATCTTCATGGCGGCCAGCTTCGACGCCCGCCGGGCCAGCGCCCGCGGCCAGCGCCTGGGCGACGGCACCCCGATCCACCTGACCATCCCGACCGGCAACCCGTGGGTGCCGCTGCGCATCCTCGGCCTCGGCCACCAGCCGGCCGACCCGATCCAGGCCGACCTGTACCTGCTCACCGACCGGCGCCCGGCCATGCTGCCCCAGCCAGTCGCCACCGGCGTCCGCGGGGTCGCCCTGGAGCGCAGCGGCCCGGCCTCGGCCGAGCTCCTGGCCGACCTGCGGGCCGACAAGGGGATGGGCTGGCTGCCGGCCTCCGGCATGTGGCTCAGCCACCTGCGGATCGACTCGACGGCCGGCGAGCTGACCCACGACCTGGCGGTGGACGCCAGCGGCCGCCACCGCCCCTCGCCGGTCGCCGCCGGCCTGGCCGTCCCGGCCGGCGCGGCCGGCGAGGGCGGGGAGGCGCCGGCCGGCCCGGCCGGGCTGCCCGGGCCGTGGCTGTGGCCGGCCGCCGGGCTGGCCGCCACCGCCGTGGTGGCCGGGCTGGTCCTGGCCAGGAGGGGCCGTTCGGCCCTTCGCTGACCCCGCCCGGCAGGAGGACACTGCCGCCATGGGCACCACGATCGCGACCGGCCTGGCGGCCCGGGTGCTGCGGCCGGCCGGGCCGGACCGGTTCGACCCGGCCGAGCTGGACGGGCTGCCGGAGCCGGTCCGCCGCCACCTGGCCATGGCCGTGGCTCCCGGGACGCCCCTGGCCACCTCGGCCCGGCTGGCCATGCGGGGCAGCATCAAGGTCGGCCGCTGGCTGCCGTTCCGGGCCCGCCAGGTGCTCGACCCCCACCACGGCTTCGTCTGGGCGGCCAGGGCGGCCGGGCTGATCACCGGGACCGACCGGTACCTGGACGGCGCCGGGGTCATGGACTGGAAGCTGGCCGGCCTGGTCACCGTCGCCCACGGCGAGGGCCCCGACGTGTCCCGCAGCGCCGCCGGGCGGGCCGGGGCCGAGGGGATCTGGCTGCCGACGGCGCTGCTGCCCCGGTCAGGGGTGCGCTGGTCGGCGCCGGCCCGCGACCAGGTCACGGCCGCCTTCGCCGTGGGCGAGACCCCGGTGGAGCTCCAGCTCCGCCTGGACGAGGCGGGACGCGTCGTGGCCCTGGCCTTCGACCGCTGGGGCGACCCTGGCGGCGGCTTCGGCTGGCACCGGTTCGGGGGCGAGGTCACCGGCTACGCCAGCTTCGGCGGCCTGACCATCCCCAGCGCCGGGCGGCTGGGCTGGTTCTGGGGCAGCGACCGCTGGGCGGAGGGGGAGTTCTTCCGCTACCGGATCACCGAGCTTCAGCCCGTCGGCCCGGCCGGCTGCGGCCCGGTCGCCGGTCGCGGTAGGCGGCCGCCTGGATGCCGTACAGCTCGGCGTACTGGCCGCCCCGGGCCAGCAGCTCGGCGTGGCTGCCCACCTCGACCAGGCGGGCGCCGTCGAGGACCACGATCAGGTCGGCCATGCGCACCGTCGAGAACCGGTGCGAGACCAGCATGGTGATGCGGCCGCCGGAGCCGGCGGCGGCGGCGTAGCGCTCGAACAGGGCGTGCTCGGTCTCGGCGTCCAGGGCGGCGGTGGGCTCGTCCAGGACCAGCAGCAGCGGCCCCTCGCGCATGAACCCGCGGGCCAGGGCGAGCTTCTGCCACTGGCCGAAGGAGACCTCGACCCCGCCCGGCCAGGTCGGGCCGAGCTGGGTGTCGAGCCCGGCGGCGAGGTCGTCGACCACGTCGGCGGCCCCGGCCCGGCCGACGGCGGCGGCCACCGCCGGCTCGTCGTCCAGCCGGGGCAGGTCGCCGACGCCGACGCTGTGGCGGGCCCGCAGCTCGAAGCGGAAGAAGTCCTGGAAGGCCCCGGCCAGCCGCGACCGCCACTGGGCGGCGTCCATGCGGGCGAGCGGCCGCCCGTCGACCAGGATCCGGCCCGAGGTCGGCTCGTACAGCTTGCAGAGCAGCTTCACCAGGGTCGTCTTGCCGGCGCCGTTCTCGCCGACCAGGGCCACCACCGCCCCGGCGGGCAGCTCCAGGCTGACGTCGTCCAGCACCAGCCGGTCGGTGCCCGGGTAGGCGAACGACACCTGCTCCAGGCGGATGCCGGCGGTGATGGCCGCCGGCACCGGCTCGTCGGCGCCGGCCTCCAGCGCGGCCGCGTAGTCCTCCAGCCAGGCCAGCCGGCGGGACCCGTCCATCCAGATCCCGCGCAGGAACCCGATCTCGGCGGCGGTGGCCCCGATGTAGGCCGACAGCCGCGACCCGGCGGCCAGCACCAGCAGCACCGCCGCCGGCCCGGCGTCCAGCACCGTGGCCACGGCCACGACCGCGCCGACGTAGCCGGCGCCGAACACCGCCCAGGCCAGGCTCTGCCAGGCCGCCGAGCCCCAGCGGGCCCGGGCCAGCGGCCCGTACCACCGCTCCCAGGCGGCGCGGCGGTCGGCGGCCAGGCGGTCGCCGATGCCGGTGACCCGCACCTCCTTGCCCGGCGGGGCGGTGGTCGCGGTCTGGTACAGGTGGCGGGCCAGCCGGCTGGACTGGGCGCCGCGCTCCTGGGCCCGGCGCTCCACGGCCGGCCGCCAGGCCGAGGTCAGGATCGTCGGCAGGGCGAACAGGGCCAGGGCGGCCAGCCACGGGCTGATCGAGACCAGCAGCCCCACGGTGACACCCAGCCGCAGCACCCACCCGGCGGTGGAGAACAGCGACATGTACAGGTGGTCGAGCACGAACACCTGCTCCCGGAGGACGGTCAGGCGGTCCAGCCACTCGGGGCGCTCCTGGTGGGCGATGGTCGCCACCGACGCCTGGAGCCGGGCCACGTGCGCCTCCAGGGCGATCGTGACCCGGTCGCGGAAGCGGCGCTGCACCCGCGCGTCGACCGTCCGCAGCACCCAGGTGGCCGCCGCCGACAGCCCCAGGCCGGCCGCGGCCACCATCAGCAGCCGCCGGTCGCCCTCCAGCACCCCCTTGCCCAGCAGGGCCAGCCACAGGGCCAGCAGGGCGTCGGGGAGCGCGGCCGCCAGCGACAGCAGGAAGGAGGCGACCAGCAGCCCCGGCTCGTGGCGGTAGCCGAGCTTGCACAGCCGCCACATCGACGACAGGGCCGGGGGGAGGTCGTCGGGCACGGGCCGGGCCGGGGCCGCCTCCCGCTCAGCCGAGGCGGTCATAGGCCACCCCCGCCTCGTCCTCGGTGGCGGCGAAGCGGCTCGCCTGGAGCTCGAACATGGTGCGGTAGCGGCCGCCAAGGGCCAGCAGCTCGTCGTGGCTGCCGAGCTCGACCACCCGGCCGCCCTCGAGCACGCAGATGCGGTCGGCGTGGCGGACGGTGGAGAACCGGTGGGAGATGAGGATGGTCGTGCAGTGCCGGGTGGCGGCCAGGATGCGGTCGAAGATCTCGGCCTCGCCGCGCACGTCGAGCTGGGCGGTGGGCTCGTCGAGGAGGACGACGCCGGCGCCCAGCCGCACCGCGCACAGCGCCCGGGCCAGGGCGACCCGCTGCCACTGGCCGCCCGACAGGTCGATCCCGCCCCGGTAGCCGCGGTGCAGGACGGTGTCGAGCCGGGCCAGCCCCCCGGCCCCGGCCGCGGCCAGCGCGGCCAGGACGTTGTCGTCGTCGGCGCCGGCCGGGGCCACGTTGTCGCGCAGCGGCAGCTCGAAGCGGATGAAGTCCTGGAACACGGCCGCCACCCTGGCCCGCCAGCTGTCCAGGTCCAGCTGGCGCAGGTCGGCCCCGTCGACCTCGACCGCCCCGGCCTGGGGGTCGTACAGCCGGCAGAGCAGCTTGGCCAGGGTGGTCTTGCCGGCGCCGTTCTGCCCGACGATGGCCAGCGAGGTACCGGCCGGGATGTCGAGGTCGAGGCCGTCGAGCACCGGGTCGCCGCCCGGGTAGGCGAAGCGGACGCCGCGGAAGCGGATCCCGGCCGCCGGCATGGCGCCGGCCGGGCGGGCGCCGGGGGTCAGCGCCCCGGCCGCGGCCATGGCCGGGGCGACCCGCAGCGACGCCGCCACCGGGGCGGCCGCGCCGTCCAGGGCCCAGTTGAGGCCCCCGAAGGCGATCATGCTGGTGCCGACGGCGACCTGGGCGTACACCACCACCTGGTCCAGGCCGAGCCGGCCGGTGGCGGCGGCGTCGGCCAGCGCCCAGAAGACGACCAGGTTGGCCCCGACGACCAGGGCGATGCTCCAGGCCACGGGCCGCTCCCGCAGCCGGGTGGCCCGGTACTGGAGCTCGTGCAGCCGCCGCCGGTGGGCGGTGAAGCGCTCGATCGTCCAGCCGGCCAGGCCGAACAGGCGCAGCTCCTTGGCCGCGGGCGGGTCGACGGCCAGCCGGTAGGTGTAGTCGGCGTCGCGCTGGGCCGAGCGGACCTCCTCGGTGGCGCGGTCGCGCCAGACCGAGCTCTCGCGCAGCAGCCAGTGGGTGGCCAGCCATGCCCCGGCCAGCAGCGGCGGGGCCCACCAGGCGAAGCCGAACAGGACGACGGCGGCGGCCAGCCCGGCGGCCAGCTCGACCAGGCCGCCGGCGATGAAGTCCATCGCGATCGACAGCGGCGGGCCGGTCATGCCCAGGTCGAAGTCGCGGGCCGCGGTCAGGTCGCCGCTGAGGGCCGGGTCCTCGAGATGGCCCATGCCGGGCGGCCGCACGCTGGCCTCGGTGAGCCGGTCGTACAGCCAGGCGGCGGTCCGGTCGCCCAGGTTGGTGCCGATCGCCTGGTGGATCGGGACCAGCACCTGGAGCAGCACGAACACCACCCCGACGGCGGCCAGCGGCCCGGCCAGGTCGCGCCCGCCCTGGACGGCGCCGACCAGCGCCCCGGTGGCGACGGCGAACACCGCCGGCAGCACCCCCCGGCACCCCAGCACCACCCACCAGGCGACGGCCAGGCCAGGGTCGGCCTTGAACAGGGCGCCGAAGAAGCGCCACTCCTGGCGGTCACGCAGGGTCTGGATCGACATGGCGGCCAGCCTACCGGCGCCTCCCGACCGACCAGGAACCCGCAGCCCCGCGGGGGCGTCCAAGCTGACGACCCACTCCATCGGACCCGGAGGCCGCATGCGCCCATCGTCCCTGGCAGCTCGCCGTCGTCGTCGTCGCCTGCGGCGCGGCCGCCCTGGTGGCCGTGCGCGCCACCGGGTCGCGGGCCGGCGACGGCCCCGACCGGACGGTGGTGGTGACGATGCACCACTCGCGCTTCGAGCCGTCCACCATCCGGGTCGAGCCGGGCCAGCGGGTGCGGTTCGTGCTCCGCAACACCGACCCCATCGACCACGAGTTCATCCTCGGCGACGACGCCGTCCAGCGCCGCCACGAGCAGGGCCGCGAACGCCACCACCACGGCGAGGTCCCCGGCGAGCGGTCGGTCGCGGCCGGCCAGGAGGCGGCCACCACCTACGCCTTCCCGGCCGGCCTGGACGGCCGGGAGCTGGAGTTCGCCTGCCACCTGCCCGGCCACTACGCCTACGGCATGCACGGGCGGCGTCCGGGTCGGCTGGAGCCACTGAGGTGGCCGCCGGGGCCCGGGGACCGGTCAGCGGCGGGTGATCTGGAGGCGGCCGTCGGGGTCGACGGCCAGGGAGCGGCGGCCGGCCAGGAGCTCCAGGAGCTCGCCGCCGACCAGGTCGCGGCGCCAGCCCTTGAGGGTGCGGACCGGCGGCTCGGGCGTGCCCCGGCGGACCGAGGCCACCACCTGGGCCAGGTCGTTGCGGGCGGCGACCAGCTCGTAGGCCAGGCCGGCGTCCAGCGCCCGGGCCCGGACCAGGGCCTCGGACAGGGCGATGGCGGGCACGTCGGCCGGGTTGGAGTCGGGCCGCTCGACCACCTCGGCGGGCAGCGGGTCGGCGGCCTGGCCGCGGGCGACCGCGGCCACGATGGCGTCGGCGCGGCGGCGCAGGGTCGAGGGCTGGAGGCCGCGGATGCGCTCCAGGGCCGACGGCGCCTCCGGGCGGCGCTTGGCCACCTCGACCAGGGGCGCGTCGCCGAGCACCGAGGAGACGGGGCGGTCCTCGGCGGCGGCGGTCTGCTCCCGCCAGGCCGCCAGCTCGCGGGCGACCGCCCGGGCCCGCGGGTTGAGCTGGGCGATCCGGGGCAGCCGCTGCCAGGCCAGCCACGGGTCGCGTTCGTCGGTCGCCTCCTCCAGGCGCCGGCACTCCTCCCGCGCCCACTGCAGCCGGCCGCTGGCTCGCAGCCGCTCCTGGAGGGCGTCGGCCAGGCGCAGCAGGTGGGCGACGTCGTCGCGGGCGTAGGCGAGCTGCTCGGGGCTGAGCGGCCGGTCGTCCCAGCGGGTGAAGCTGGCCGACTTGGCCAGGCGCAGGCCGAGCACGTCGTTGAGCAGGCTGCCGTAGCCGGTCTGGGCCCCGAACCCGGCGAACCCGGCCGCCACCTGGGTGTCGAACACCCCGCGGACCTCGGTCCGCCACACCCGCCGCAGCAGGGCCACGTCCTGGCGCCCGGCGTGCAGCACCACCTCGATCCCCGGGTCGGCCAGGACCTCGGCCAGCGGGGCCGGGTCCAGCCCCGCGTCCAGCGGGTCGACCAGCTCGACCCGGTCTCCGCCGCCGTCTCCGGCCCGGGCACGACCACCCCGACCAGGCAGAGCAGCGCCCGGTAGCGGCCCTCGGACATGAACTCGGTGTCGACGCCCAGGCGGCCCGCGGCCCTGGCCGCCTCGGCCAGCCCCCCCAGGTCCACGCGGGCGTCCAGGCTCAGCCGAGCTGCCACGTGTCCCCGCCGTGGAGCAGCTTGGCCAGGTCGCCGCGGCCCTGGCGGGCGCTGGCCGCCTCCAGCTGCTCGGACATGAGCTCGTCGTACACGGGCCGGTCGACGTCGCGGAACACCCCGATCGGGGTCGGCCCGTCGGCGCCGTGGGACAGCCGGCAGAGCATGAAGGCCAGGCTCGGCTCGGCGCGGTGCTCGTCGTGGACCAGCAGCGCGTCCTCGCCGACGTCGGCCACCTCGACCAGCTCGACCCGGCAGTCGTCGGTCAGCCGCACCCCGTGCTCGCCGTCCTTGCCGAAGCGGATCGGCTTGCCGTGCTCCAGCCGGATCTGGTTGTCGGCCCTGGTGTCCGGCTCCTTCAGCAGGTCGAAGGCGCCGTCGTTGAAGATGTTGCAGTTCTGGTAGATCTCCACGAAGGCCGTGCCCCGGTGGGCGGCGGCCTTGCCCAGGACCTCGGTGAGGTGGGCGCGGTCGGAGTCGATGCTGCGGGCCACGAAGGTGGCCTCGACCCCAAGGGCGACGCTCACCGGGTTGAACGGGTGGTCCAGCGACCCCATCGGCGTCGACTTGGTGATCTTGCCGAGCTCGCTGGTGGGGGAGTACTGGCCCTTGGTCAGCCCGTAGATCTGGTTGTTGAACAGCAGGATCTTGAGGTTGACGTTGCGGCGCAGGGCGTGGATCAGGTGGTTGCCCCCGATCGACAGGGCGTCCCCGTCGCCGGTGATCACCCAGACCGACAGGTCGGGGCGGGTCACCGACAGCCCGGTGGCGATCGCCGGGGCCCGGCCGTGGATCGAGTGCATCCCGTAGGTGTTCATGTAGTAGGGGAAGCGCGAGGAGCAGCCGATGCCCGAGACGAACACGATCCGCTCCCTGGGGATCCCCAGCGACGGCATGAAGCCCTGCACGGCCGAGAGGATCGCGTAGTCCCCGCAGCCGGGGCACCAGCGGACCTCCTGGTCGCTCTTGAAGTCCTTGGCGGTGAGCTTCACGGGGGCGCCGTTGCCCTGCCCGTTGCCCATGGTCACTTGCCCGCTCCTTCGTCCAGCAGCCCGATGATGGCGTCGGCCAGCTCCTCGGCCTTGAACGGCAGCCCCCGCACCTTGTTGTAGCCGATGGCGTCGACCAGGTACCGGGACGCGCACCAGCATGCGGAGCTGGCCCAGGTTCATCTCCGGGATCAGCACCCGGTCGTAGCCGGCCAGCACCTCGCCGAGGTTGGCCGGGAAGGGGTTGAGGTGGCGCAGGTGGGCCACCGACACCTTGGCCCCCGTGGCCCGGACCCGCCGCACCGCCGCCCCGATCGGCCCGTAGGTCGAGCCCCAGCCGAGCACCAGCAGCCGCGACCCGTCCTGGTGGTCGACCTCCAGGGGCGCGATGTCGGCGGCGATCCCGGCCACCTTGGCCGCGCGCAGGCCGATCATGCGGTCGTGGTTGTCGGGGTCGTAGCTGATGTTGCCGGTCCCGTCGGCCTTCTCCAGCCCGCCGATGCGGTGCTCGAGGCCGGGCGTCCCGGGGACCGCCCAGGGCCGGGCCAGGGTGGCCTCGTCGCGCAGGTACGGCCAGAAGTCGCCCTCGTGGTTGGGCTCGGTGGCGAACTCCACCGAGATGTCGGGCAGGGAGGCCACGTCGGGCAGCAGCCACGGCTCCGACCCGTTGGCCAGGTACCCGTCGGACAGCAGCACCACCGGGGTCCGGTACTTGAGGGCGATCCGGGCCGCCTCGACCGCGGCGTGGAAGCAGTCCGAGGGGGTGCAGGGCGCCACCACCGGCACCGGCGCCTCGCCGTTGCGGCCGTACAGCACCTGCAGCAGGTCGGCCTGCTCGGTCTTGGTCGGCATGCCGGTCGAGGGGCCGCTGCGCTGGATGTCGATGACCAGCAGGGGCAGCTCCAGGGAGACGGCCAGGCCGATCGTCTCGGCCTTGAGGGCGATCCCGGGGCCGCTGGAGGTGGTGACCCCCAGGGCCCCGCCGAAGGCCGCCCCGAGGGCCGCCCCGACGCCGGCGATCTCGTCCTCGGCCTGGAAGGTCCGGACCCCGAACGCCTTGTGCTTGGACAGCTCGTGGAGGATGTCGGAGGCGGGGGTGATCGGGTAGGCGCCGAGGAACAGCGGCAGCCCCGACAGCTGGCTGGCCGCGACCAGCCCGTAGGACAGGGCCAGGTTCCCGGAGATGTTGCGGTAGGTCCCGGGGCGCAGCTTGGCCGGCTCGATCTCGTAGGAGACGGCGAAGGCCTCGGTCGTCTCGCCGTAGTTCCAGCCGGCCTTGAAGGCGGTCACGTTCGCCTTGGCGATCAGCGGCCGGGAGGCGAACTTCTTCTCCAGGAAGGCGATGGTGGCCTCGGTCGGGCGGTGGTACAGCCAGGACATGAGCCCGAGGGCGAACATGTTCTTGGCCCGCTCGGCCTCCTTCTTGGAGATGTCGAACTCCTTCAGCGCCTCCAGGGTCATGGAGGTCAGCGGCACCGGGTGGACCTGGTGGTCGGCCAGGGTCCCGTCCTCCAGCGGGTTGGCGGCGTACCCGGCCTTGTCGAGGTTGCGGGCGCTGAACGAGTCGGTGTTGACGATCAGGCTGGCGCCCTTGGGCAGGTCGCCCAGGTTGGCCTTGAGCGCCGCCGGGTTCATCGCCACCAGCACGTCGGGGGCGTCGCCCGGGGTCAGGATGTCGTGGTCGGCGAAGTGGAGCTGGAACCCCGACACCCCCGCGATCGACCCGGCGGGGGCGCGGATCTCGGCCGGGAAGTCGGGCAGCGTCGACAGGTCGTTGCCGAACGCCGCGGTCTCGCTGGTGAAACGGTCTCCGGTGAGCTGCATGCCGTCACCGGAATCGCCGGCGAAGCGAATGGTGACGCGATCCAGCACCTGGACCGGCTTGGTCATCGTGGATTCCCTCGATTCGAAACGGACGGGTCACCTGCACCCGGTCGCCGCCAGCTCGAGGCCCGGGGCGCAGCGTCCCACCACCCCGAGGGTAGGGGGCCGGCAACCGGCCCTCCCAGCATATACCGATCCGTTCGGGAAGCTTGTGGAAGCCGGTGCGCCCGAGTGGCACGATCGCCCGGCCCCGGTCACCATGCCGGGAACCCTGCTCCCGATCCAGGCCGAGGTGAGCCCGTGACCGACCAGCCAGCCGACGACGCCGTGGCCAGCGCCCGCCTGCTGGTGGCCTATGTCTCCGAGGACGAGGAGCTGGACCACGTCCGCGACGCCGCCACCGAGATCGGCCGCCGGAGCGGGGCCAAGGTGATCCTCTACGACCGCGACTCGGCCTCGGCCTTCAGCGACCCCATGCCCAACCAGTGGGCCTCCCAGGCCGAGGGCGCCCAGTTCGGCGACCCCCTGTCCGACCAGGAGCTGGTCAAGCTGGGCCGGGAGCCGTTCGCCGCCAAGGTGGCCGCCGCCCGCGAGGCCGGCGTCGACGCCTGGGGCTGGCTGGCCTCCGACCACGGCACCGACGCGGTGGTCGCCTACGCCCGCGACCACGGCGCCGACCTGATCCTGCTCCCGGCCGACCTCGAGGAGCCCGGCCTGGGCGAGCGCCTCAAGGGCGAGACCGTCGACAACGCCGTCGAGGAGGCCGGCGTCCGCCACCGGCCCGGCCGTCGTCCTGGTCGCCCCCGACGGCACCACCGAGCTGGCCGCCGGCCGCCTGTAGCGCTCAGGGCCTGCCGCCGGTCGACGCCGTCGCCACGGTACAGGTCGCGCGGCAGCCGGATCGAGCCGCCGCGGTAGGCGTCGTGATCGACCATCGCCCACAGCACGCCGTCAGGCCGGCCAGGCTCGCCCCAGTTGGTCTACCGGAGCGCGTCCAGCCCGTCGTCGTCGAGCCCGGCCGCACCTCCCGCAGCCGCCGCTAGCCCCGCGTCCAGCCGGGCCACCGCACCGGCCGCGGTAGGCCGAGCCGGGCAGGTCGGGGAAGGTCAGCGCACCGCTTGCCGGAGGCCGCCGTGGTCATCACCTTGCATCGGCCAGGTGGACCGGCGCCAGCCGATGGTGCGGAACGGCGCCGGATCGAGCTCGGCTCGGCGTAGCGCACCCAGCCGACGGGTCGCGGCGGCGGTCCAGCCACGGTGATGGGCTCCCTGAGTACTCGTCGTCGGCGAGCCCGCTCCAGTCGCTCGCCGGAGGCGGCCTGTCACCTGGTCCATCTGGCGCTCTGCCGGAGCTGGCGTTCGCGCCATGGGCCGACGGCCAGCCGACCTGTCGCCGGAGCGCCGTGCCGCTTGGGCGGCCGCTGTAGTTGACGCCGGTTGCGCCATGTGCAATGTTCCGGACGAGCCCAGATCACGAGCCCCCGCGAAAGGGAGCCGCCGCCATGTATGGGCCGCTGATCCTCGCCGCCGCGATCCTGCTGTCGATCGCCGGCGTCGTCCTGTTCCTGCACGACCTCTCCGAGCGCGTTCGCGCAAGGCGTTCGACCGCATCTTCGAGGAGGGCGGCAAGCGGCGCCGCTGAGCGCCCCGGGTCCACCGCGGCAGGTCGCGCCGTCGCGGCCTCCGCAAGACGCCGACCCGGGGCGCAGAGCCGCCGCCAAGCGAGCCACGACGCCCCGGGTCGGCCTACCGCATTATCACCCCCACCCCTCCGGGGGCGAACCCCCGGTGCCCGCCGGCGGTGCCGCGGCCGGGTCACCCGAGGATCTCGGCCAGCTGGCGGTCCAGGCTCGCCTGGTGAGCTCGCCGAGCTGGTGGGAGGCGAGGGTGCCGTCGGGGCGGATGAAGTAGGTGTGGGGGAGGCCGACCGCCCCCCAGGCGGTGGCCACGCTGGCTCCTTCGTCGATGCCGACCGGCCAGGTGGCGCGGTGGCGGCGGACGAACGCGCGGGCGGCGGCCGGGCGGTCGTTGGTCAGGACGCCGACCACGGCCAGGCGGTCCTGGCGGTGGGTCGGCGGCGGCCTGGCGCAGGAGGGGGAACTCGCGGACGCAGGGGTCGCACCAGGTGGCCCAGAAGTTGACCACCACCGGGCGGCCGCGGAGGGCGGCCAGGTCGACCTGGCCGCCGTCCAGGCCCGGGAGGCGCAGGGCCGGGGCCGGGGTGCCGGGCGGGTAGGTCTGGACGGCGGTCGAGGCCGCCGCCGGCGGGGTCCGGGGCTCCAGCCGGGTGGCGGGGTCGCGGCGGTCGAGCAGGGCCGCCCCCGCCGGCAGGACCACCGCCACCACCACCAGCACGGCCAGGATCAGCAGGCGCCCCGACCGGAGCTGCCCTTGGGCGCACGGCGGGCGGGGTCTGGTCGGGTGGCGCGGTAGCGGCCACGCGCGTGCCTACAGGTAGTCCCGGTGGTAGGTGATGCCGGCCGGGCCGACCTGGAGGACGGTGGCGCCGGGCTGGTCGGTGATGCGGCGGTTGCCGTGGCGGAACGACCAGGTCCACTCGACGATGGCGGTGTCGCCGTCGACGCCCAGGCGCTGGACGTCGACCTTGAGGTTGCGGTGGCCCTTGAGGAGGTCGTTGAGGTAGGCGCGGATCGCCTCGCGACCCTCGTGGGGCGGGTTGGCCGGCTCGTAGTAGACGGCGTCGGGGGCGTACGCGGCGGCCGCCCAGTCGGGGTCGCCGACCTCGAAGGCCTCGCGGAGCTGCTCGAAGTAGTTGGCCGGGCCGACCGGGCCGGTGTCGACCTCGGGCACCTCGGGGTGGACGGCGATGCCGTGCTCGGCCCCGGTGGGCCCGCCGTGGGGGGCCAGGCGGGCCCGCTGGTCGACGGCGACGTTGCGGTACCAGATGACGGTGGCCCCGAGGAACAGGGCCAGCCCCAGCCCGATGCCCCAGGGCCCGAGGGCGGCGATCTGCTTGCGGAGGATGAACCCGCCCAGCAGGAAGGTCGCGGCCAGCGAGTACACCACCGGGGCCCAGGTGGGGGCCATGTGGTGGATGTTGCCCCGCTCGTCGGCGGCCCCGCGCTCGGGGTCGGCCGACCCGGCCAGCCCGGTGTCGGGCACGGGCACGCGGCGGCGGTTGGCCGGGCTGGCCGTCCACAGCATGATGCCGATGTACAGGCAGGCCCCGAAGAACGCCCCGAGCAGCCCGACCCCGGCCAGCTCGGGGTTGTCGTTGGTCAGGTAGTAGATGGCCCCGGCGGTCAGCCCGAACAGCCCCATGGCCATGAACAGCCGGCTGGCGATGATCACCCTGGCGTTCCCTCCCGGGTCACTGGAGCAGGTAGATGGTGCTGAACAGGCCGATCCAGACCACGTCGACGAAGTGCCAGTAGTAGGAGGCCATCTCGACGGTGTCGTGGTAGCGGGCGGTGAACTGCCCGGAGCGGGCCCGCAGCAGCACGATCAGGATGAACGCGGCCCCGCCGGCCACGTGGGCGCCGTGGAAGCCGGTCAGGGTGTAGAAGGTCGAGCCGAACACGCCGCTGGACAGCGTCATGCCCTCCTCGATCAGGTTGGCGTACTCCAGCGCCTGCATGACCAGGAAGATCGCGCCCAGGACCAGGCTGACGGCCAGCCACAGGATCAGCCGGCGCTGGTTGTTCTTGCGGATCGCCCAGACCCCGAACTGCATGGTCACGCTGGAGGTGACCAGGATGGCGGTCAGGATCGCCGCGTAGGGGGCCGACAGGTGGGGGTTGTCCGGCGGCGGCCACTCGGGGGCGGCGCTGCGGATGGTGAAGTAGGCGCCGAACAGGCCGCCGAAGAACATGACCTCGGAGGCGATGAACAGCACCATGCCCAGCAGCGAGGAGCTGATGCCGCCCGGCTTGTGGTGTTCCTCGGCCGGCCGTTCCTGGAGCGCGGCGGTGTCTGCGACGGCCATCAGCGGGCTCCTGTGGTGGTGGACTCGGGATCGACGGTGAGCTCGTCGGCGTGGCGCAGGTCGAACAGCGGCCGCTCGGAGTGGATCTCGGGCAGGCTGTCGAAGTTGTGCGCCGGCGGCGGGGATGAGGTGTACCACTCCAGGGTGTTGCCTTCCCAGGGGTCCTCGGGGTCCTTGTCCTTGCGGCGCATGGTCATGACCACATTGGCCAGGAACGGCGCCGTCGACAGGGCGATGATCAGGGCCCCGACGGTCTGGAGCTGGTTGAGGCCGACCCAGTCGGGCAGCGGCGGGTAGTCCTGGATGCGCCGGGGCATGCCCAGCAGCCCGAGGATGTGCATGGAGAAGAAGGTCAGGTTGAACCCGATGAACTGCAGCCAGAAGTGGAGCTTGCCCAGGCCCTCGTTGAGCTTCTTGCCGCTGAACTTCGGGAACCAGTAGTAGAAGCCGGCGTAGACGGCGAACACGCTGCCGCCGAACAGCACGTAGTGGATGTGGGAGACCACCCAGTAGGTCTCGGTGAGGGCGAAGTCGACCGGCGGCGAGGCCAGGAACACGCCGTCGATGCCGCCGATCAGGAACATGGTCAGGAACCCGACGGCGAACAGCATGGCCGTCGGGAAGCTGATCTGGCCCTTGAACATGGTGGCGATCCAGTTGAAGAACTTGACCCCGGTGGGCACCGCGATCAGGAAGGTCATGATGCTGAAGAACGGCAGCAGCACCTGGCCGGTGGCGAACATGTGGTGGGCCCAGACGCTGAAGCCGAGGGCGCCGATGCCGGCGGTGGCGAACACGAACGCCTTGTAGCCGAACAGCGGCTTGCGCGAGAACACCGGCAGCACGTCGGAGATGATGCCCATGCCGGGCAGGACCATCACGTACACCGCCGGGTGGGAGTAGAACCAGAACACGTTCTGCCACAGGATGGAGATGCCGCCGTTGGCCGGGTTGAAGAACGACCCGCCGATGTTGCGGTCGATCAGCAGCATCACCAGGGCGCTGGTGAACACCGGGGTGGCCAGCAGCACCAGCAGCATGGTGACCAGCACGGTCCAGGTGAACAGGGGCATCCGGAACATCGTCATGCCCGGCGCCCGCATGTTGAAGATGGTGGTGATGAAGTTGACCGCGCCCAGGATGGAGGCGGTCCCGACCAGCAGCAGGGAGACGATCCACAGGTCGGTGCCGATCGAGTTGCCCTGGGAACCGACCCCCTCCGACAGCGGGGCGTACTGGGTCCAGCCGGCGTCGGCCGGGCCGCCGAGGGCGTAGCTGGAGAACAGCACGATCCCGGCCAGGGGCAGCATCCAGAACGACAGCGCGTTGACCCGCGGGAAGGCCATGTCGAGGGCGCCGATCTGCAGGGGCACGATGTAGTTCCCGAACCCGGCCAGGATCGGGATGATGAACAGGAAGATCATCGTGGTCCCGTGCATGGTGAACAGCTCGTTGTAGCGCTGCTCGGCGAAGTACTGGGTCCCCGGCTCGGCCAGCTCGGCCCGGATGAACACCGCCAGCAGCCCGGCCACCCCGAAGAAGAAGTACGAGTTGACCAGGTACATGATCCCGATCTTCTTGTGGTCGGTGGTGGTCAGCCAGTCCACGATCGGGTGACGGCGAGGGCCGATGCCGTGCGCCGCGTCGGCGGCTGCCTCGGGCCGGGCTTCCGTGATCGCCATCTGTCGAGCTCCTTGCGTGGCTTACCGTGACCGAACGACGAGCTCGCCGTTCATGGCCTGGGCGTGGGCGTCGCAGCGGAAGAAGTACCTGCCGGTCTTGAGGGCGGGCAGCTGGTAGGTGGCCGTCTGGGGGCCGGGGAACAGCGGCGTCTCGGTGGGCGGGAGGATCGGGCTGGTCGGCGTCCTTGGTCTCGTAGAAGGCGACGTTGTGGGGCACCGCCTCCTGGTTCTCGAAGGTGACCTCGAACGGGCGGTTCACGGGCCCGGACAGGCACGTCCTTGTTGAAGGCGATGTCCTTGGCCGCGATCGACCGCGGGTTGGGGTCGTCCGGGCAGCCGCTGGCCGCCTCCTTCTTGGCCTTGACCAGCCAGTCGCTCGAACTGGGGGCGGCTGACGGCGCGGATGGTGAAGCGCATCGCCTGGTGGGCCAGCCCGCAGTACTCGGTGCACTGGCCGCCGTAGTCGCCCGGCTTGGTGATGGTCAGGTCGAAGGTGTTGACGTGGTCGGGGAAGGCGTCCCGCTTGAACAGGAACTCGCGGACGTAGAAGGAGTGGATGACGTCCTGGGCCTGGGTGTTGAACCGGATCGGCTCGCCGACCGGGAGGTACATGACCGGCGGCTTGGCGATGGTGCCCTTGATGGTCAGGTCCTCGGGCGGCTGGCCGGCCGGGAGCGGCACCCGCTCGCCCTCGTAGGTGAACTGCCACTGCCACTGGAAGCCGAGCACGTTGACCGTCACCCTCGGGTCGTCGGCCTTGGCCTCGACCCGGTTGAGGACCCCCCAGGAGACCACGAACAGGCCGGCAACGATCAGCAGCGGCACCACCGTCCAGACCACCTCGAGCAGGTTGTTGCCGTGGAACTGGGGCGGGAGCATGTCGCCGCGGCGCCGGTAGCGGATCACGGCGAACACGATCGCCGCCTCGACCAGCACGAAGATGATCGCGGCGGCCACGAACAGCACGTTGTAGAGGTCGCGGATCTCTTCCCCTACGTCGGTGACCGGGGTGAGCGAGCCGCATCCCGCCAGCACCAGCACCGCCACCAGAACGGTGCCGATCAGTCGCGCGCGTCGCACTGTGTCCGGTCGCCTCGCTTCCTGGGTGGTCGGGTGGGAACGACTGTACCTCATGCCCCTCCCCGTACCACCGCATCCACGGCCATCGCACAGAACAGCAGGGCAAGGTAGGTGTTGGAGAAGCTGAACAGCCGGATGGCCCGCCGTCCGGTGAGGTCGCGGCGCAGCTCAAGGGCCCGCCAGATGAACGCCCCGCCGAGGGCCACCGCCGCGGCCAGGTACACCGCCCCCATGCGCCCGGCCGGGTACAGCAGCAGGGTCACGGCGACCAGCAGCACCGTGTAGTAGAGGATCTGGGTCGAGGTCTCCTTGGCCCCCCGGACCACCGGCAGCATCGGCACCCCGGCGGCCGCGTAGTCGTCCCGGTAGCGCAGCGACAGCGCCCAGAAGTGCGGCGGCGTCCAGTAGAAGATGATGGCGAACAGCACCAGCGCCGGCAGGTCGACCCGGCCGGTGACCGCCGCCCAGCCGACCAGCACCGGCACGGCCCCGGCGGCCCCGCCGATGACGATGTTCTGGGTCGAGCGGCGCTTGAGGCCGATGGTGTAGACGAACACGTAGAACAGGATGGCCGAGGTGGCCAGCACGGCCGAGAGCAGGTTGACCGTCGCCCACAGCCACACGAACCCGGCCACCCCCAGCACCAGCCCGAACCGCAGGGCGTCGGCCGGCTCGACCCGGTGGGCGGGCAGCGGCCGGCGGGCGGTGCGGCGCATCAGGGCGTCGATGTCGCGGTCCAGGTAGCAGTTGAGCACGTTGGCGCTGGCCGCCGAGAGGGCGCCGCCGAACAGGGTGGCCGCCATCAGCCAGGGCGACGGCACCCCGCGGGCGGCGATGAACATGGTCGGGACGGTGGTGACCAGCAGCAGCTCGATGATGCGGGGCTTGGTCAGCAGGAAGTAGGCCCTGACCGACTGGCCGGCGCTGCGGGCCGGGGCCGGCTCGGGCTCGGCCGGGTCGCGGCCGGCCGTGCCCGCGAACCGGTCGGCGTGGCAGCGCAAGGGCCACCATCGTCCCCCAGAGCAGGGCCCCGACGGCCAGGTGGGGGACCACCGTCAGGGCGGACAGGCGGTTGGCGACGTTGGCCACGCCCAGGCCGATCTGGACGGCCACCAGGCCGGCGGCGTACCCGGCCAGCCGGGTCACCGTCGGGTGGGCCCGCTGGGTGCGCCGGGCCACCAGCCAGATGGCCACCACCAGGGCCCCGACCACCATGGCCAGGGTCCGGTGGGCGAGCTGGATGCGGGCGACGCCGGGGCCGAGGTCGGGCAGGAGCACGTTGAGGGGGTAGGCCAGGCCCGGCGTGGTAGCCGGTGACGGTGGAGCCGACCAGCATCTGGAGGTAGACGAGGGCGGCGCCGGCCAGCGACCAGGCGCACGAAGCCGCGGTCCTGGCCGTGACGACGGGCCCGGTCGCTCGGCCAGCGGGCCCGGAAGCCGATGTAGATGAGCAGGGCGACCAGGGCCAGGGCGGTGGCCAGGTGCAGGGTGACCGACTCGGCCTCGCAGCTTCCACCAGACCACGAAGGCCCCGATCAGCGCCTGGGCCAGCACCAGCACCAGGGCGGCGACCGAGGCCCGGCGGACCACCCGCTCCTGGCCGGTCCGCCAGGCGGCGACCACCAGCAGCGCCACCAGCACCATCACCACCGAGGCGATCAGCCGGTGGGAGTGCTCGATCCAGGCGTGCAGCTCGGCCGGGGGGACGAGCCTGCCGAAGCAGCGCGGCCAGTCGGGGCAGCCCAGCCCGGAGTCGGTCGCCCGCACCAGGCCCCCGACCGCGATCAGCACGAAGGTCGCCGCGATCGTCACGACCGCCAGGCGCCGGAACGACCTCACCTCTCCTCCAGCCATGGTCGGAGCATAGTGTTGCAGTATGGATACTCGCACGGCCGACGGCCGCTTGGCGGCGTGGATCTTCGACCTGCCGGTGGTCGAGCTGCGGGCCGGCTACCGCTCGGCGGTCTACTTCGACCGCTCCAGGAGGATCCTGGCCGCCGAGGGCGACGACACCGAGGTCACCATCCAGGTGTTCCAGCGCGCCGAGGGCATGGTGGCCTGCGGCATCGACGAGGCCCTGGCCGTGCTGGCCCTGGGCGCCGGCTCGTTCCGCGACCCGGCCGCCGCCGACGAGGCCTTCGCCGCCTACCTGGCCGCCCGCGACGCCGCCCGCCAGGCCCGCTCCCGCGGCGGCGACGCCTGGGTGGCGGGGGTGCGGGCCCAGGTGGAGGCGGAGGCGGCCTTCGACCGCCACTGGCTGCCGGCCGCCCCCGGCCGGCTCCGGGTCTCGGCCCTGCGCGACGGCGACCGGGTCGACGCCTGGGAGCCGGTGATCGAGCTCACCGGCCCCTACCGCCTGGTCGCCCACCTGGAGAGCGTCTACCTGGGGGCGCTGGCCCGCCGGACCCTGGTCGCCAGCAACGTGCGCCAGGTGGTGGACGCGGCCGGGGGCAAGCCGGTGCTGTTCTTCGCCGACCGCTTCGACCACTGGGCGACCCAGGGCGGCGACGGCTACGCCGCCTTCGTCGGCGGCGCCCAGGGGGTGGCCACCGACGCCCAGGCGGCCTGGTGGGGCGAGCGCGGCCTCGGCACCATCCCGCACGCCCTGATCGCCACCTTCGGCGGGGACACCGTGGCCGCGGTGGCCGCCTTCGCCCGCCAGTTCCCCGGGGTGCCCCTGATCGCCCTGGTCGACTTCGACAACGACTCGGTGGCGACCTCGCTGGCCTGCGCCAGGGCGTTCGGGGAGCGGCTGTGGGGGGTGCGGCTGGACACCTCCGGCACCATGGTCGACCGGGCCCTCTGGTCGGAGATGGGCGACTTCGCCCCCACCGGGGTCAACCGCCGCCTGGTCGAGAAGGTCCGCCAGGCCCTGGACGCCGAGGGGTTCGACCACGTCCGGGTGATCGTCTCGGGCGGCTTCACCGCCGAGCGGATCGCCGCCTTCGAGGCCACCGGGGTCCCGGTCGACTCCTACGCCGTCGGCTCGTCGCTGCTCAAGGGGAGCGCCGACTACACCGCCGACGTGGTCCTGCGCGAGGGCCGCCCGTGCGCCAAGGTCGGCCGCGTCCACCGGCCCTCGACCCGGCTGCAGCCGGTCGACCTGACCGCCCACAGCGGCGCCGAGGCCCCGGTATAGACTGCCGGCCATGCCCCTTCTGCCCACCGGAGTTCGCCGCCGCCTGCGCGACAAGGCCCTGGCCGCCTCCCGGCGGCTGTCCACCGGTCCCGAATGGGAGCGGCACGTCCGCCACGAGTTCGGCCTGCTCGCCGGAGGCGACGGCTGGCGCGAGCAGGTGACCGACGGCTTCCACCGGCTCTACTACGAGCGCGGCGAGGCCGGCGGGACCTGGAAGGACACCACCTTCCTGGGCGTCACCACCTGGAAGGTCCCCCTCGACCTGTGGGTCTACCAGGAGCTGCTGGCCGAGCTGCGGCCCGGCCTGATCATCGAGACCGGCACCGCCCACGGCGGCAGCGCCCTGTACCTGGCCACCATGTGCGAGACCCTCGGCGCCGGCGAGGTCGTCAGCGTCGACATCGGCCACTGGCCCGACCGGCCGGCCCACCCGCGGCTCACCTACCTGACCGCCTCATCGACCGACCCCGAGGTGGTCGCCCAGGTGGCCGAGCGGGCCGCCGGCGCCGGCACCGTGCTGGTGGTGCTGGACGCCGACCACAGCCGTGACCACGTCCTGGCCGAGCTGCGGGCATACGCCCCGATGGTCACCCCCGGCAGCTACCTGGTGGTGGAGGACACCAACATCAACGGCCACCCGGTGTACGAGGCCTTCGGCCCCGGCCCGATGGAGGCCGTCCAGGACTTCCTCAAGGAGCGCGACGACTTCGAGGTCGACCGCTCCCGGGAGAAGTTCCTGTTCACCTTCAATCCCGGCGGCTGGCTGCGCAGGCTGGGGTGAGAGGAGGCGCCATGCAGTTCCGCAGGCTTGGCTCTGACGGGCCGGAGATCTCGGTGGTCGGGGTGGGCGCCTGGGCGATCGGGGGGCCGTGGCGGTTCGGCTGGGGGCCGCAGGACGACGACGAGTCGATGGCCGCGCTCCACAAGGCGTTCGACGCCGGGGTGAACTGGGTCGACACGGCCGCGGTGTACGGGCTCGGCCACTCCGAGGAGGTCGTCGGGCAGGCGGTGCGCGAGCACGGCGGCGAGGTGCTGGTGTTCACCAAGTGCGGCCGGCCCTGGTACGGGCGGGAGGACAACGAGCCCACCTACGACCTGCGACCCGAGACGATCCGGTTCGAGCTGGAGCAGAGCCTCAAGCGCCTCGGCACCGACCACGTCGACCTGTACCAGTTCCACTGGCCGGACACCGAGACGGGCACGCCGGTCGAGGACTCCTGGGCGACCATGGCCGACCTGGTCACCGAGGGCAAGGTCCGCTGGGCCGGGGTGTCGAACTTCGACGTGCAGGCCTTGCTGGAACGCTGCGAGCGGGTCCGCCACGTCGACTCCCTGCAGCCGCCGTTCAGCCTGATCAACCGGTCGGCCGGCGCCGCCGAGATCCCCTGGTGCGCCGCCAACGGCACCGGGGTGCTGTGCTACAGCCCGCTCGGGTCGGGCCTGCTCACCGGCGGCTTCGACGCCGACCGGGTGCGCGGCCTGCCGGCCGGCGACTGGCGCCGGACCGACGCCGAGTTCCGCCCGCCCCGGCTGGAGGCGAACCTCGAGCTGGCCCGGCGGCTGGAGCCGGTGGCCGAGCGCCACGGGGTCCCGGTGGCCGCGGTCGCGGTCGCCTGGGTCCTGGCCACAGACGGGGTGACCGGCGCGATCGTCGGCGCCCGCCGCCCCTCCCAGGTCGACGGCTGGCTGCCCGCCGGCGACCTCCGGCTCACCGAGGCCGACCTGGCCGAGCTTGCGTAGGCAGAACTACCGGGCATAACGGGACAATCTGGCAAAAGGAAAAGGCCGCGGTGGCTCCGCGGCCCTTCCCTGGCGTCGTCGTGACGACTGACGCTACCCGCCCCCACGGCGCTTCCCGGGACCCCGCTGCGGCCTGATCCCCCAGAACAGGCCGCCGGAGAAGAAAGCAGTCCCAGGTCCCGCCGTCCCCATAATCGGGGGCGGTCTGTACCCGCATCGCGGAGTCTAGTTCGAGGTAACTAGTCATTGCAAGTCCGAGTTCGTCAGGTACCGTTGCTGTGATGGCCCGGACCTACGTGCTCGACACCAACGTGCTCATCGCCGACCCGGAGGCCCCTGGTCGCTTCCAGGAGCACGACGTCGCGATCCCGCTCACCGTGGTCGAGGAGCTGGACAAGCTCAAGACCAGGCCCGACGAGACCGGGGCGTCGGCCAGGCGGGCCATCCGCACCCTGGAGCGGCTCCGCCAGCAGGGCAACCTGTCGGAGGGGGTCGAGCTGCCCGGGGGCGGCCGGATCTGGGTCGAGGTCACCCTCGCCTCCCGCCTCGACCTGCCCGACGCCCTGTCCTCGGACTCCGACGACAACCGGATCCTGGCCACCACCGCCAACCTGGCCAAGGAGCTGGCCGGGGAGCGCGAGGTGGTGCTGGTCTCCAAGGACGCCAGCCTGCGCATCAAGGCCGAGGCCCTCAAGCTGCTGGCCGAGGAGTACCGCCACGAGCGGGTGGCCATCGAGGAGGGCTACCTGGGGGTGGCCACCTGCGAGCAGGCCGGCGGGATCGACGCCCTCTACGCCGCCCGGGGAGGCGAGATCACCCCCGACCAGCCGCTGTTCGCCAACCAGTTCGTGGTCCTGCGCTCGGGCAGCCAGAGCGCCCTCGGCCAGGTGCGGCGCACCGTCGAGGCCGGCGAGCCGGTCGAGGTCGCCCTGGTGGGGGAGCCGCCCGAGACCTTCGGGGTGCGGGCCCGCTCCAAGGAGCAGCAGTTCGCCCTGCACCTGCTCCACGACCCCAAGGTGCCGCTGGTGTCGCTGGCCGGCAACGCCGGCACCGGCAAGACCTACCTGGCCGTGGCCGCCGGGCTGGAGGCGACCCTGGAGCAGGGCGCCTACGACCGGGTGCTGGTGTTCCGCCCGGTGGTGCCGGTCGGGCGCCAGGACCTCGGGTTCCTGCCCGGCGACGTCGACGAGAAGATCTCCCCGTGGATGAAGGCCATCCACGACACCCTGGCCCAGCTGTTCCGGGGCAGCCACGACGCCGACCGGCGCGAGAGCTACACCCAGGACCTGGTCCAGGGCCTGCTCGACGACGGCACGGTGCAGCTGGAGCCGCTGACCTTCATCCGCGGGCGCACCTTCGCCCGCACCTTCGCCATCCTCGACGAGGCCCAGAACGTCGAGTACGGGGTGCTGCGCTCGCTGGCCAGCCGGCTCGGCGAGGGCTCCAAGCTGGTCCTGTGCCACGACACCTCCCAGGTCGACCACCCCTATGTCGACCCCGACTCCGGGGTGGCGGCCATGATCGAGCGGCTCAAGGGCGAGTCGCTGTTCGGCCACGTCACCCTCGTCAAGGGCGAGCGCAGCCCGGTCGCCGAGCTGGTCGCCCGCATGCTGTAGGAGGCACCTTCATGACCGAGCCCTCCGACGACCTCGGCCCGACCGACCGGGAGCTGCTGCGCCGGGCCGAGCTGGCCCTCACCCAGCTCAACAACCGCCACGGCCTGGAGCCGGACCAGTCGGCCACCCTGACCGCGATCCGGCTGCGCCTGGAGGGCAAGTCCCGGGCGTCGCTCGACGACCTGCTGGACGCCGGCAAGGACCTCGGCGGCAAGGACCCGCTGGCCGAGGCCATGACCCGCCCCCGCCAGGGCGCCAGCTTCGACGACCTGGTCGCCGGGGCCGAGCAGAAGCCGAAGAAGTCGCTGGACGACCTGCTCTGAGGCCAAGCAACCCAAGCTTGGACAAACCTGTCTAAAGGTTGCATCGTGGACTAGACTCCGGGGGCTGCCGTCGCCCAGCCGGAGGTCCCGCGATGAAGCGACCCGCCCGTGCCCTGCTGGCCGCCCTCCTCCTCGCCCTCTGCCTGGTCGCGGCCGCCGTCCCGGCCACCGCGGCCAGCCCCCCGGTCGTCAAACAACCGGTCGCCACCGGCACCGGCGGGGCGATCGCCACCGTCGACCTGGACGCCTCGGCGGCCGGCCTCGAGGTGCTGCGCCACGGCGGCAACGCCGTCGACGCCGCGGTCGCGGCCGCCGCCACCCTGGGGGTCACCGAGGCCTACTCGGCCGGCATCGGCGGCGGCGGGTTCATGGTCGTCTACCTGGCCGGCAAGCGCCGGGTGGTCACCATCGACGGCCGCGAGACCGCCCCGGCCGCCTTCGGCGAGGACAGCTTCATCGACCCGGCCACCGGCGCGCCGATCCCGTCCGCCGAGCGGATCACCAGCGGCCTCGGGGTCGGGGTGCCGGGCACCCTGGCCACCTGGCAGCGGGCGCTGCGCGACTACGGCACCCGGCCCCTGGGCAAGCTCCTCGGGCCGGCCATCCGGGTGGCCGAGCGCGGCTTCGTGGTCGACCAGACCTTCCACGACCAGACGGCCAGCAACGCCGCCCGCTTCGCCGCCTTCCCGGCGACCGCCGAGCTGTTCCTGCCCGGCGGGGCGCCCCCGGCGGTCGGGTCGGTGCTGCGCAACCCCGACCTGGCCCGCACCTACCGGCTGCTGGCCCGCCACGGCACCGGTCCGTTCTACCGGGGCCGGATCGCCGAGGCGATCGCCGGGACCGTCCAGGACCCGCCGGTCGACCCCGCCTCGACCCTGAACGTCCGGCCCGGGCTGATGACCACCGACGACCTGGCCGCCTACCGGGCCCTGGAGCGGCCCCCGACCCGGGTCGGCTACCGCGGCCACCAGGTCTACGGCATGGGCCCGCCGTCCAGCGGCGGCTCCACCGTCGGCGAGGCCCTCAACATCCTGGAGGGCTACGACCTGGGGGCGGAGTCCCGCACCCAGGCCCTGTTCCACTACCTGGAGGCGTCCCGGCTGGCCTTCGCCGACCGCAACCGCTGGGTCGGCGACCCCGGCTACGTCGACGTGCCCCTGCCGCGGGCTGCTCAGCCAGGGCTTCGCCGACGAGCGCCGCTGCCTGATCGGCGACGCGCCAACGTCAGCCCGGTGCCGCCCGGCGACCCGTTCCCGCCCTTCGGGCCCGGCTGCCCGGCCGGTGGGGTGGCGGTGGCCAGCCCGGCCGAGCGGCCGGCCACCACCCACCTGTCGGTCGCCGACCGCTGGGGCAACGTGGTCAGCTACACCCTGACCATCGAGCAGACCGGCGGCAGCGGCATCGTCGTCCCCGGCCACGGGTTCCTGCTCAACAACGAGCTGACCGACTTCAACCCGGTCCCGCTGTTCGCCGGCGTGCCCGACCCCAACCTGCCGGCCCCCGGCAAGCGGCCCCGCTCCTCGATGAGCCCGACGATCGTGTTCCGCGACGGCCGGCCGGTGCTGGCCATCGGCTCGCCCGGGCGGGGCCACCATCATCACCACCGTGCTCCAGATCCTGGTCGAGCACCTGGACCGGGGGGCCGGCCTGCCCGAGGCGATCGCCGCCCCCCGGGTCTCCCAGCGCAACAGCGACCCCGGCGACGCCGAGCCGGCCTTCCTGGCCAGCCCGGAGGCGGCCGAGCTCCAGGCCCTGGGCGAGCTGTTCCGCCTGGCCCCGGCGACGGCGCCGCTGCCCTCGGAGATCGGCGCCGCCGCCGGCATCGCCTTCGGCCGCCACGGGCTGCTCCAGGCGGCCGCCGAGCCGGTCCGCCGCGGCGGCGGCAGCGCCCTGGTCGTCCACCCGCGTCCCTAGCGTCCCGAGGAGGACCCCATGACCGACCGGATCAGCCGCAGGAGCTTCCTCAAGGCGTCGGGCACGGCCGGGGCGGCCGGGGCGCTTGCCAGCGCCGGGGCCGTCGCCAATGCTGGCCCGGCCATGGCCGGGACCGACCACGACGTGCCCCCGTTCGCCTTCGAGGAGGCGACCATCGCCGAGCTCCAGGCGGCGATGGCGTCCGGCAAGCTCAGCTCCCGGCGGCTCACCCAGGCCTACCTGCGCCGGATCAAGCAGATCGACCTGTCGGGGATCCAGCTCAACTCGGTGATCGAGGTCAACCCCGATGCCGTCGAGATCGCCCGCGAGCTGGACGCCGAGCGCCGCAGGAGCGGCCCCCGCGGGCCCCTGCACGGCATCCCGCTGCTGGTCAAGGACAACTTCGCCACCCGCGACAAGATGGAGACCACCGCCGGGTCGCTGGCCCTGCTCGGCGCCGAGGTGCCGCGGGACGCCTTCGTGGTCCGGCGGCTGCGGCGGGCCGGGGCGGTCATCCTGGGCAAGGCCAACCTGTCGGAGTGGGCCAACTTCCGCTCCACCCAGTCCTCCAGCGGCTGGTCGGGCCGGGCCGGCCAGTGCCTCAGCCCCTATGTGCTGGACCACAACCCGTGCGGCTCCAGCTCCGGGTCGGGCACGGCCATCGCCGCCAACCTGGCCGCGGCCTCGCTGGGGACCGAGACCGACGGGTCGATCGTCTGCCCGTCCTCCCACAACGCCCTGGTCGGGATCAAGACGACCCTGGGGCTGACCAGCCGCTCGGGGGTGGTGCCGCTGGCCCACAGCCAGGACGTGACCGGCCCCATGGCCCGCACCGTGGCCGACGCGGCCACCGTGCTCGGCCCCATGACCGGGGTCGACCCCCGCGACCCGGCCACCGCCGACTCGAGAGGCCACAGCTTCCGCGACTACCGCCGCTTCCTCGACCCGGACGGCCTCCGCGGCGCCCGCGTCGGCGTCTGGCGCGAGGGCGTGTTCGGGATCAGCCCCGAGGCCGACGCCGTCGCCGAGGCGGCCATCGCCGAGCTGAGCCGGCTGGGCGCGACCGTGGTCGACCCGACCGACATCCCCAACGTCAGCGACGTGTTCGACCCCGAGTTCACCGTGCTGCTGTACGAGTTCAAGGCCGACATCGCCGCCTACCTGTCGGAGCTCCGCAACACCTCGATGCGGACCCTGGCCGACCTGATCGCCTTCAACGAGGCCAACGCCGACCCGGAGCTGCGCTGGTTCGGCCAGGAGATCTTCCTGCTCGCCGAGGCCACGACCGGCCTGGACGACCCCGCCTACCTGGAGGCCCTTGCCACCTCCAAGCGCCTGTCCCAGGAGGGCATCGACCAGACCATGGACCGCTTCGAGCTGGACGCCATCGTCAGCCTCACCAACAGCCCGCCCTGGACCACCGACCTGGTCAACGGCGACCACTTCCTGACCGCCAGCTCGACCCCGTCGGCCGTGTCCGGCTACCCCAACATCACCGTGCCGGCCGGCTTCTCGTTCGGCGAGCTGCCGGTCGGGATCAACTTCATCGGCCGCCGCTGGTCCGAGCCGACCCTGCTGAAGCTGGCCTACGGCTTCGAGCAGGGCACCAGGGCCCGCCACGCCCCCCGGTTCCTCCCCACCCTCGGGGTCAAGGAGTTCCTCCCCCGCGACACCGGCACCCGCAAGGGCACCGCCGCCACCGCCGCCCGGGCGTCCAAGCAGCGGGCCCGCACCGAGCCCTCCAAGAGCCAGCAGAAGGTCGCCGGCCTCTAGGCCGCTACCGCCCGCGCAGCTCCGCGACCTCGGCGACCACCGCGTCGCACTCGTCGTCGGTGGTGTACAGGTGGGGGCCGAGGCGCAGGCCGGCGCCGGGGCGGTAGTCGCAGGTGTAGCCGCGGGCGATCAGCTCGTTGGTCACCTGCTCGGCGCCGTCGAAGTCGACCACCACGCTGCCGCCCCGGTGGGCCGGGTCGGCGGGGCCGCGCACGACCGCGCCCTGGGCCTGGAAGCCGTCGAGCAGGCGGGCGACCTGGCGGCGCGACTTGGCCCGGATGGCGTCGACCCCGGCCGCGGCGACGAGCTTGTAGCCCTCGGCGGCCATCACGTGGGCGGCGACGTTGGGGGTGCCGGTGACGAAGCGGCCGGCCCCGGCGGCGTAGGCGATGGGGCCGGGCCGGAAGGCGAACGGCGCCTCGTGGCCGAACCAGCCGACCAGCCACGGGGCCAGGGCGGCGGCCACCTCCGGCCGGGCGTACAGGTAGCCGGTGCCGGGGCCGCCGAGCAGCCACTTGACCGAGCCGCCGACCATCAGGTCGACGTCGAGGGCGGCCACGTCGATGGGGACGGTCCCGGCCGACTGGTAGGTGTCGAGCAGGACCAGCGCCCCCACCTCGTGGGCCCGGGCGGCCACGGCGGCCGCGTCCAGCAGGGCCGAGGAGCGGAAGGCGACATGGGTGACGGCGACCAGCGCCGTCTGGGCGTCGATCGCCGCCAGCAGCCGGTCGGTGTCGACGGCCAGGTCGCGGGAGGGGACGACCTCGACCTTGGCCCCGAGCGTCTCCTGGGCCCGGTACAGGTAGTCGCAGGTGGGGAACTCCAGGTCGGTGGTGACCAGCCGGCTGCGCCCGCCCGACCAGTCGATGCAGGACAGCACCTGCCCGGCCAGCACCGACACGTTGGGCCCGAGCGCCACCGACCCCGCCGGCGCCCCGAACAGCCCCTCCAGCAGCCCGGCCGTCGCCCGGATCTGCTCCAGCCAGTCGTACCAGGCCACCACCCCCCGCTCCGCCCACTCCCGCGCGAAGGTGGCCAGCGCGTCCGGCACGCTGTCCGGCATCGGCCCAAGGGTATGGGCGGCGAAGTAGGGCCCCCGCCGCAGCGTCGGGAACCGTTCCCGGTAGACCAGCAGCTCGTCCGCCACGGCGCTCCCCTCTGGGTCGGCTCCGGCCATGCTAGGAGAACCGGGGTCAGTCGCGGACCTGGCGGCGGGCGTAGAGGGCGAGGCAGCCGGCGAGGGCGAGGACGAAGGCGAGGGTGACGACCAGGGCGGCGCGGGCCAGGGAGGTGGTGCCCTGGCCGGTGAGGCGGGCGGCGGAGGTGTAGATGGTCCAGCCGGTGGCCGGGGCCCACTGGGGGGCGAGGACCAGCTCGCCGAGCAGGCCGTAGGCGAGCAGGGCGACCACGCCGGCCAGGGCGCCCCGCAGGACCAGGGCGCAGGCGGCGCCCAGCAGGCCGTAGAGGAGGGTGGCGACCAGGGCGGCGGCCAGGGCGGCCAGGTGGGCGGGGGCGTTCCAGGCCACCCCGGCGACGATGCCGCCGCCCGCCTGGAGCAGGGCCGCCACCGTGACCGCGAGCAGGCACTGCACCGCCCACCAGGCCACGGCCAGGACCGCGGCCACGGCCAGCTGGTAGCCGGCGAAGCGCAGCCGGCGCGGGTCGCGGGCCAGCAGCGCCCGTTCGGTCGCCCAGCCGAACTCGGACCCGACCACGGCCGCGACCAGCACCCCGAAGACCAGCCCGCCGGGCACGGCGATCGCCCGCAGCCCGCCGAGGATCAGGTCGTCGCCGGCCCCGCCCAGCCCTTCGGCGCTCACCGCGGCCACCAGCTCGGCCCCGACCAGGGCCACCGCCTGGAGCGAGAACGCCGCCACCACCACCGGCCGCCTGGCCAGCTCGCGGGCCCGCAGCCGCACCGCCCCGGCCAGCGGGTACCGGTGCCGCAACGCCCGGTCGGCGCCCCGCCCGGCGATCACCAGGGCACCTCGGGCCCAGCGCCCCGGTCGATCGGGGGTCCGGCCGGAGGGGTCCGGGGAACCCCGAAGGGGTGCCCCGGTGGATCGACTCCTAGAGATCCCCCCGGTCGATCGGGGGGCTGGGCGGGTCGGGGGCGAGGCTGCTGGTCACCGCCGCGTACGCCAGCTCCAGGGTGGGGGAGCGGCGCAGGTCGGAGGGGTAGACGCCGGCGCTGGCCAGGGCCCGGACGATGGCGCTGCCGTCGGGCCGGCCGATCTGGTAGGGGGCGCCCGTCTCGACCAGGACCTTGCCGTTGTCCCGCCAGCAGATCAGGCGCATGGCCCGCAGGGCCGACAGGGCCGCCTCGGGGTCGCTGACGGTGACCTCGAACCGGCCGGCGGCCGGGCCCAGCTCGGTCGGCGGGCCCTCCTCGACCAGCCGGCCGGCGGCCATCAGCCCGACCCGGGTGCAGAGCCGCTCGGCGTCGTCCAGCTGGTGGCTGGAGAGCAGCACCGTGCCGCCCCTGGCGACGTGGTCCAGCAGCAGGTCGTTGACCCGGCGGCGGTGGCCGGGGTCGAGCCCGACCGTCGGCTCGTCCAGGACCAGCAGGTCGGGCGGCCCGACCAGGGCGGCCGCGGTGGCCAGCACCTGGCGCATGCCGCTGGAGTAGGTGGCGGTCGGCCGGTCGGTCATGCGGCCCAGCCCGAGCAGGCCGACCACCCGGTCGACCTCGGCGTCGGGGGCGTGCGCCCAGCGGGCGATCAGCACCAGGTACTCGCGGCCGGTCAGCCGCGGCGACAGCGACGGGGCCTCGATGAGGCTCCCGACCCGCCGTGGCCGCGCCCCCGCCGCCGACCGCGGGTCGCGGCCCAGCAGCCGCACCTCGCCGGCGTCGGCCTGGAGCAGCCCCAGCGCCACCCGCAGGGCGGTCGTCTTGCCGGCGCCGTTCGGCCCGATCAGCCCGTACAGCTCGCCCTCGTCGACCCGCAGGTCGACGCCGGCAAGCACCATCGTGCGACCGAAGCGCCGGTACACGCCCCTGAGCTCTACCGCCGCCGTGGCCGGCCTCCTCCTTCGGTCGACAACTGGTTGCGCACGCATTGAACCACTCCGGCCGCACATGACCGCGCCGGGCCGGGCACCCCGGCCTGGTGCGGCGCCCCGGCGGCGCGGTACAACCGCGCCATGACGTCGGTGCCCACCCGGCAGGAGGCCGTGCTGGCCGCGCTGGCCGCCGGGATCCTCGGGCCGGCCTACGACCCGGCGGTGCCCGGGCGGATGCTGGAGATCCTGGGCCGCCTGGCCAGCCGGCGCGACCGCGACCAGCTGGCCGCGGTGCTGCGGGCGCTGGACTCGCGGGCCGGGGCGCTGCTGCTCACCGGCCGGCCGGCGCCGCTGTCGGGATGCTCGCCGGCCGCGGCCGAGGCGGTGGTGCGGCGCTGGGGGGCGGCCCGGCTGCCGCCGCGGCGGCGGCTGGCCGCCGCGGTCGGCCCGGTCGCCCTGCTCGCCGCCTACGCCTGGCCCGGCCCGGCCCGCGACGCCACCGGCTACCCGGGGCCGCTCGGCCCCGCCCCCGACGTCCCCCGGCGGCTGGCGCCGCTGCGCCTGGACGGCGACGAGGAGCTGGCCTGCGACGTGGCCGTGGTCGGCTCGGGCGCCGGCGGCGGGGTGGTCGCGGCCGAGCTGGCCCGGGCCGGCCTGGACGTGGTCGTGCTCGAGAAGGGCGGCTATGCGGCCGAGCGCGACTTCCACCACCAGGAGGGCGACGCCTACCGCGACCTGTACCTGTACGCCCAGACCCTGACCACCGACGACCTGGCCTGCCGGATCGTGGCCGGGTCGACCCTGGGCGGGGGCACGGTGGTGAACTACTCGACCTCGTTCGCGACCCCGCCGGCGGTGCTGGCCGAGTGGGCCGCGGTGTCGGGCGTCGCCGCCTTCGCCTCCGGCGAGGTCGCCGCCTCGCTGGAGGCGGTCGCCGGCCGGCTCGGGGTCACCGAGGGCCAGAGCCGCCCCGGGGCCCGCGACCAGCTGCTGGAGCGGGGCCTGGAGCGGCTCGGCTGGCATGCCGGCCCGCTGCCCCGCAACGTCCGCGGCTGCGCCCAGGACGCCGGCTGCGGCTGGTGCGGGTTCGGCTGCCGCCTCGGGGCCAAGCAGTCGACCCTGGTCACCTACCTGGAGGAGGCCGCCGCGGCCGGGGCCCGGCTGGTCGTCGGGGCCGACGTCCGCCGGGTGCTGATCTCGCCCTCGCGCCCGGCGGGACAGGCCGGGCCGGGCGGTGGGGCTGGAGGCGGTGGCCGACGGCGGGCACCGGCTGGTGGTCAGGGCGCGGGCGGTGGTGGCCGCCGCCGGGGCGGTCGAGACCCCGGCCCTGCTGCTCCGCTCCGGCCTCGGCGGCCAGGTCGGCCAGCACCTGCGCCTGCACCCCGGCACCGCCGCCATGGGCGTGTTCCCCGAGCCGGTGCGCTGGTGGGAGGGGACCCTCCAGGCCCGCTGGTCGGCCGAGCTGCGCCAGCGCCTCGGCCCGTACGCCCCGATCTTCGAGACCGTGCCCGTGCACCCGGGGACGGCCGCGGTCGCCCTGCCCTGGCGGTCGGCCGCCGACCACCGGGCGCTGATGGAACGCTCGGCCAACCTGTCGCTGGTCGGGGTGCTCTGCCGCGACAGCGGCGCCGGCCGGGTCCGGGTCGACCGCGACGGCAGCCCCCGGGTCCGCTACCGGCTCAACGCCGCCGACGAGGCCCGCATGGCCGCCGGGGTGGCCGCCGCCGGGGAGGTCCTGGCCGCCGCCGGGGCCAGCGAGGTGTTCAGCATCCACCGCCAGCGGTTCTCCTTCCGCCCCGGCGCCCCGGCGCCCACCGGGCCTGGGCGGACGCGACCCGCCAGGCCGGCTTCGCCGGCGGCCGGGCCACCCTGGCCTCCTACCACCAGATGGGCTCGTGCCGCATGGGCGCCGACCCGGCCACCTCGGCGGTCGGCCCCGACCACCAGACCCACCAGGTCAAGGGCCTGTATGTGGCCGACGCGTCCCTGTTCCCGACGGCCAGCGGCGTCAACCCCATGCTGTCGGTCATGGCCCTGGCCCACCGGGCCGCCGGCCGCATCGCCGCCGCCCTCTGGCTCGTGACAGCGCCCGGCTCAGCAGGGCGTCGACCAGGTCCGCGCGGCTCTCACACTCCTCGAACGACTCGAAGGCATCGAAGGAAGGAACTGGACGATCCGGGCGCGGGCCCGTAGGCTCGGCGGCCATGAACCAGCGACTGCGGGCGCTCTGCGACCTCTCGATGGGCACGGCCCGCGAGTACGTCGGCCGCCACGAGTACGACGGGCGGGTCGAGGACCTCTCCCCGGAGGGGGTGCGGGCCGGCCTGGCCCGGGTCGGCGAGCCGAGGCGTCCGCAGGCCCGAGCCGGACCCGCACGACGAGGCGCACCTGGCCGCCTTCGAGCGGCTGGTCCGGCTGGAGCTGGGCGAGCTGGAGCTGCACCGCTCCAACCCGCTGTACCACATCGCCGCCCTGGACGTGTCCTGCTACGACCGCGACTACGCCCCCGAGGCCGAGCGGGCCGAGGCCCGCCGCCGCCACCTGGCCGCCTGGCCCGACGCGGTCGACGCCGCCGTGACCGCGCTGGACCGGGTGGCCGCCCCGGTCGCCGAGGCCCTGCTGCCCGCCGCCCGCGGCCTGACCGCCGGCCTGGAGGACACCGGGCGGCGACCCGGTGGTCGAGCGGGCCCTCGAGGCCCACAAGCGGCTGGCCGCCCACCTGGAGGCGGCCGCCGACGGCGGCCACCGCGACACCGCCCTCGGCCGGGGGCCGCTGGAGCGGCTGCTCGGGGCCGGCGAGGCCCTGGAGGTCGACCTGGGACGGCTGGAGGAGCGGGCCGACGCCGAGCGCGACCGGCTCCGGGCCATGCTGGAGGAGGCCTGCGGGCGGCTGGCGCCGGGCCGGCCCACCGCCGAGGTGGTGGCCGGGCTGCTGGAGGACCACCCCGACGCCGGCGGGGTGCTGCGCGAGGCCGAGGCGATGACGGCCGAGTCGATCGCCTTCACCCTCGAGCGCGACCTGGTGCCCGGGCTGGACGGCGCCTGCCTGGTCGCGCCCGCGCCCCCGTCGCGCCGCTGGGCGCTGGCCATGATGTCCTGGGCCGCCCCGTACGAGGCCGACGCCCCCTCCCGCTACTACATCTCCCCGCCCGACCCCGACTGGCCGGCCGACGAGCAGGACGACTGGCTGAAGGTGTTCAGCCGCACCACCCTGCCCGCCATCACCGTCCACGAGGTCGCCCCCGGCCACTTCGCCCACGGGCGGCGGCTGCGCCAGGCCGGCACCGACGTCCGCCGGACGCTGCACTCGCTGGCCTTCGTGGAGGGCTGGGCCCACTACGCCGAGGAGGTCTGCGTCGAGGAGGGCTTCCGCGCCGACGACCCGCGCTTCGCCGCCGGGGTCGCCCTGGAGGCCCTCCAGCGGGTCACCCGCCTGGCCGTGTCGATCGGCACCCACGCCGGCACCATGACCGTCGCCGACGGCGCCGCCCGCTTCGAGGCCGACGCCTTCTGCTACGGCCCCGCCGCCCGCGCCGAGGCCTCCCGGGCCACCTTCGACCCCACCTACGGGCGCTACACCTGGGGGAAGCTGGAGATCCTCCGCCTCAGGGACCAGGCCCGCGCCCGCTGGGGCGCCGGGTTCTCCCTGCAGCGCTTCCACGACCGCCTGCTGCGCCTGGGCGCCCCGCCGCTGGGCCTGATGGCGACCGCGCTCGACCAGGCCTAGGCCGGTTCCCGCTCCCCGCAAGCAGCTCAAGGGCTAGCCTGCGCGGCCGAGACATGATTGGCTGATCGACGCAGCACCCGAACCAGGAGCCGAACCGCCGTGAGCGAGACTGCCAGCGCACCGGACGCGGTCGAGCGCGACCTGTCTGACCCGTACCTGTACATCAACCGGGAGATCTCCTGGCTCCAGTTCAACGACCGGGTGCTGGCCATGGCCGCCGACCCCGAGGTCCCGCTCCTGGAACGGCTGAAGTACCTGGCCATCTTCTCCAGCAACCTGGACGAGTTCTTCATGGTCCGGGTGGCCGGCCTGCGCGACCAGGTCGAGGCGGGCATGGTCACCCGCGGCTCGGACGGCTGGACCCCCAGCGAGACCCTGGAGGCGATCGCCAAGCACGTCGGCCCCACCGTCGAGCGCATGGTCCGGGTGTTCCTTGACGAGGTCGTCCCGGCCATGGCCGAGGCCGGCATCCGCATCGCCGACATGGCCGACCTCGGCGACCAGGAGCTGGACTTCCTGCGCGACTACTTCCAGCGCCAGGTCTTCCCGGTGCTGACGCCCCTGGCCGTCGACCCCAGCCACCCGTTCCCCTACATCTCCAACCTGTCGCTGTCGCTGGCGGTGACGGTGCGCGACCCGGGCAGCGCCCGGGGCCGCTTCGCCAGGATCAAGGTGCCGGGCATCCTGCCCCGGTTCGTGCCCCTGGGCGACGGCAACACCTTCGTGCCGCTGGAGCAGGTGATCGCCACCCACCTGGACAAGCTGTTCCCGGGCATGGACGTGGTCGAGGCCCACCCGTTCCGGGTGACCCGCGACGCCGACATCGAGCTGGCCGAGAACGAGGCCGACGACCTGCTGGTCATCGAGGCGGTCGAGCAGGAGCTGCGCCGCCAGCGCTTCGGGACCGTGGTCCGCCTCGAGGTGGCCGCGACCATGCCCGACCACGTGGTCCGGCTGCTCCAGCGCGAGCTCGAGGTCGAGGACGACGCCCTGGTCACCGTCGAGGGGCCGCTCAACCTGGGCGACCTCATGGGGCTGGTGTCGGCCCTGGACCGGCCCGAGCTGGCCGACGAGCCCTGGGTCGGGACCACCCAGCCGCGCCTGCTCGGCACCGAGGAGGACTCGGTCAACCTGTTCGCCACCCTGCGCGAGGGCGACCTGCTGGTGCATCACCCCTATGACGCCTTCTCGACCTCGGTGCAGCGCTTCATCGAGCAGGCCGCCGAGGACCCCGACGTGCTGGCCATCAAGCAGACCCTGTACCGGACCGACGGCGACTCGCCGATCGTCACCTCCCTGATCCAGGCGGCCGAGTCCGGCAAGCAGGTGGTGGTGCTGGTCGAGGTCAAGGCGCGCGGCGACGAGGCCTCCAACATCGGCTGGGCCAGGGCCCTGGAGCGGGCCGGCTGCCACGTCGCCTACGGCCTGGTCGGGCTCAAGACCCACTCCAAGACCGCCCTGGTGGTGCGGCGCGAGCACGGCGGCATCCGCCGCTACGTCCACATCGGCACCGGCAACTACAACGCCAAGACGGCCCGGCTCTACACCGACCTGGGCCTGCTCTCCTGCGACGAGGACCTGGGCGCCGACCTGACCGAGCTGTTCAACTCCCTCACCGGCTACGCCCGCGGCGGCAAGTACCGCAAGATCCTGGTCGCCCCCCACTTCCTGCGCCAGCGGGTGGTCGAGCTGATCGGCCGGACCGCCGAGCGGCACACCAGCCGCCGCCCCGGCCGCATCACCCTGCAGATGAACTCGCTGGTCGACGCCGAGTGCATCCGCGCCCTGTACGCCGCCTCCCAGGCCGGGGTCCAGATCGACCTGGTGGTGCGGGGCATCTGCCGGCTGCGGCCGGGGGTCCCGGGGGTGAGCGACAACATCCGGGTGCGCTCCATCGTCGGCCGGTTCCTGGAGCACTCGCGCATCTGGTGCTTCGCCAGCGGGCGGCGGCGCGAGTACTTCATCGGCTCGGCCGACCTGATGCCCCGCAACCTCGACCTGCGGGTCGAGTGCGTCGCCCCGGTCACCGACCCCGACCTGACCGGGCGGCTCCAGGAGATCCTGGACGTCATGCTGGCCGACAACCTCCAGGCCTGGGAGCTGTCGGAGGACGGCAGCTGGCACCGGCGCCAGCCCGCCGAGGGCGAGCCCCGGGTCGCCACCCACAAGCGGCTGCGCGAGCTGGCCCTGCGCCGCGGCGTCGAGGCCCGGGCGGGCGGCAAGCGCAACCGGTAGGCGCGAGCGATGGAACGGGTAGCCTAGGGGCTTGGCACGACTCTTGGACCCGCCCCCGAGGAGCCGCCGTGACCACCGAGACCGCCCGAGGGACCGACCTCGACACCCTGGCCGTCGACACCGTCCGGACCCTGGCCATGGACGCCATCCAGAAGGCCGGCGACGGCCACCCGGGCACGGCCATGGCCCTCGGCCCGGCGGCCTACGTGCTGTGGACCCGGTTCCTCAGCTTCGACCCCGAGCACCCGGACTGGTTCGACCGCGACCGGTTCGTGCTCTCCAACGGCCACGCCTCGGTGCTGCAGTACATCGCCCTGCACCTGACCGGCTACGGGATCGGCATCGACGACCTCAAGCAGCAGCGCCAGTGGGGCTCGATCACCCCCGGCCACCCCGAGCACTTCCTCACCCCCGGGATCGAGGTCACCACCGGGCCGCTGGGCCAGGGGGTCGGCAACGCGGTCGGGTTCGCCATCGCCGAGCGGTTCCTGGCCGACCGCTACAACCGGGCCGGCCACCAGGTGGTCGACCACCGGACCTGGGCGTTCTGCTCGGACGGGGACATGATGGAGGGCGTCAGCGGCGAGGCGTCCTCCTACGCCGGCTACCTGCGCCTGGGCAAGCTGACCCTGCTGTACGACGACAACCACATCACCATCGACGGCCGCACCGAGATCACCTTCGGCGAGGACGTCGAGGCCCGCTACCGGGCCTACGGCTGGCACACCCTGGCCGTCGAGGACGCCAACGACACCGAGGCGATCGCCGCCGCCTACCAGGCCGCGGTCGACGAGCCCGACCGCCCGACCTTCATCCGGCTGCGCAGCCACATCGCCTGGGGGGCGCCCAACGCCCAGGACACCGCCAAGGCCCACGGGGCCGCCCTTGGCGAGGACGAGGTCAGGGCGACCAAGCAGGCCTACGGCTGGGACCCGGACAAGCACTTCTTCGTGCCCGACGGCGTGTACGACCGCTGGCGGGTCAAGGTCCCGGACAACCAGGCGGCCCGGGCCGACTGGGAGCGTCGCCTGGACGCCTACGCCGAGGCCGAGCCGGAGCTGGCCGCCGAGCTGCGGGCCGGGATCGCCGGCGAGCTGCCCGACGGCTGGGACGCCGAGCTGGACAAGCTGTTCACCGAGCCCAAGAAGCTGGCCACCCGGTCGGCCTCCCACGCCTGCATCAACGCCATCGCCCGGCGGCTGCCGACCTTCCTCGGCGGCTCGGCCGACCTGGCCGAGTCCAACAAGACCGACATCGACGGCGGCGGCAGCATGGGCCCCGGCGAGGTCGGGCGCAACCTCCACTACGGCATCCGCGAGCACGCCATGGGGGCGATCAGCAACGGCCTGGCCGTGCACGGCGGGCTGCGCCCGTTCGCGGCCACCTTCCTGGTCTTCTCCGACTACATGCGGCCCAGCGTCCGCCTGGCCAACCTGATGGACCTGCCGGTGGTGTACGTCTGGACCCACGACTCGATCGGGCTGGGCGGCGACGGGCCCACCCACCAGCCGGTCGAGCACCTGGCCAGCCTGCGGGCCATGCCCCGGCTGCGGCTGATCCGCCCGGCCGACGCGCCGGAGACGGCCGAGGCCTGGCGGGCGGCCATCGCCCGCACCGACGGCCCCACCGCCCTGGCCCTGTCCCGCCAGGACCTGCCCCCGATCGACCGGTCGGCCTACGCCGGCGCCGACGGCCTGCACCGGGGCGCCTACGTGCTCGCCGACGCCGACGGCGGCGACCCGCGGCTGGTCCTGATCGCCACCGGCTCGGAGGTGTGGGTGGCACTGGCGGCCCGCGACCGGCTCCAGGCCGACGGTGTCCCGACCCGGGTGGTGTCGATGCCCTGCTGGGAGCTGTTCGAGGACCAGGACCAGGCCTACCGCGACCAGGTGCTGCCCCCCGGCGTGCCGGCCCGGCTGGCCGTGGAGGCGGCGGCCGGCTTCGGCTGGAGCCGCTGGGTGGGCGAGCACGGCGAGGTCGTCTCCCGCGACGACTTCGGCGCCTCGGCCCCCGGCCAGGTGGTGCTGGAGAAGTTCGGCTTCACCCCCGACAACGTGGCCGAGCGGGCCCGGGCGCTGCTCGGCCGGCTCGACGCCAAGGACTGAAGAACAGAGAGGGAGGACGGACATGACGTCCCGCCTGCAGCAGCTCACCGACCAGGGCGTCGCCGTCTGGGTCGACTCGATCGCCCGCGACTGGATCCAGAAGGGGGAGCTGCGCCGCCTGCGCGACCAGTTCCAGGTGGCCGGCGTCACCTCCAACCCGACCATCTTCCAGAAGGCGATGGGGGAGGGGTCGTTCTACGACGACGACATCCGCCGGCTCGCCGGCCAGGGCCTGGACGCGCGGCGGATCTTCGAGTCGCTGGCCCTTGACGACATCCGCGCCGCCGCCGCCGACATGGAGCCGGTGTGGGAGCGGACCGGCGGGGTCGACGGCCGCGTCTCCTTCGAGGTGCCGCCCGACATCGCCGACGACACCGAGGCCACCATCCGCGAGACCCGCCGGCTGTTCGACGAGCTGGCCCGGCCCAACGTGTTCATCAAGATCCCGGCCACCGCGGCCGGCGTGCCGGCCATCCGGGCCTCCATCGCCGCCGGGGTCAACGTCAACGTGACCCTGATCTTCTCGATCCAGCGCTACCGCGAGGTGATCGAGGCCTACCTGGGCGGGCTGGAGGAGCTGGCCGACGCCGGCGGCGACCTGACCGAGGTGGCCAGCGTGGCCTCGTTCTTCGTCAGCCGGGTCGACACCATGGTCGACCCGGAGCTCCAGGAGCTGGTCGAGGCGGGCGGGCCCAGGGCCGAGGCGGCCAGGGCCCGGCTGGGCACGGCCGCGATCGACAACGCCAAGCTGGCCTACGAGGTGTTCCAGCAGACCTTCCAGGGGACGCGCTGGGACGCGCTGGCGGCCAGGGGGGCCAGGGTCCAGCGGCCCCTGTGGGCCTCGACCTCGACCAAGAACCCCGAGTACCGCGACGTCCTGTACGTGGAGGAGCTGATCGCCCGCGACACCGTCAACACCATGCCCCTGGAGACGATCGAGGCCTTCGCCGACCACGGCGAGGTCCGCGGCCAGACGGCCACCGAGGGCATGGACCGGGCGCACCGGCTCTGGGCCGACCTGGCCGAGCTCGGCATCGACGAGGACGACGTCGGCGACCGGCTGGAGCGCGAAGGGGTCGAGAAGTTCGCCGACAGCTACAACGGCGCCGTCGACACCATCGAGGCCAAGGCCGAGAAGCTGGCCCAGGCATGACGGACAACCCCCTGGCGGCGGGGGAGCGGGTCCGGGCGATCCCGCCGCCGACGGCCATGGTGGTGTTCGGCGGCTCCGGCGACCTGGCCCACCGCAAGATCGTCCCCGCCCTGTACAACCTGGAGCTGCACCGGCTGCTGCCGCAGAACTTCGCCTTCGTCGGGTCCAGCCGCAGCGAGTACTCCCACGAGGAGTACCGGGCCGACATGCGCAAGGCGGTCGAGGAGTTCTCCCGCACCCAGCCCATCCAGCAGCAGGTGTGGGAGTCGTTCGCCAGCCGGCTGCACTACGTCCCCGGCTCCTCGGCCGACCCCGACACCTACGACCGCATCGGCGACCTGCTGGACCGCTTCGACCGCGAGCTCGGCACCGACGGCAACCGGCTGTTCTACCTGTCGCTGATCCCCAAGCTGTTCCCCGACACCATCCGCGGGATCGGCAAGTCGGGGCTGGGCGGCCGCGGCTGGGACCGGGGCTACTCCCGGGTGGTGGTGGAGAAGCCGTTCGGCCACGACCTGACCTCGGCCCGCGAACTGCAGGACCTGGTGACCACCGTGTTCCCCGAGCGGGACGTCTTCCGCATCGACCACTACCTGGGCAAGGAGAGCGTCCAGAACATCATCGCCTTCCGCTTCGCCAACGGGATCTTCGAGCCGGTCTGGAACCACCACTTCGTCGACCACGTCCAGGTGACCGTGTCGGAGTCGCTGGGGATCGAGCACCGGGGCAACTTCTACGAGACCGCCGGGGCCATCCGCGACATCTTCCAGAACCACGAGCTCCAGGTCCTGGCCCTGGTGGCCATGGAGCCGCCGGCCAGCTTCGAGCCCGAGGACGTCCGCAACGAGAAGGCCAAGGTGCTCAAGGCGCTGCGCCGGCTGGAGGGCGAGACGGTCGACGCCAACGTGGTCCGGGGCCAGTACGGGCCGGGCTGGATCGACGGCAAGGAGGTGCCCGGCTACCGCCAGGAGCCCGACGTCCACCCCGACTCGGTGGTCGAGACCTACGTCGCCGCCGAGCTGCGGGTCGACAACTGGCGCTGGGCGGGCACGCCGTTCTACGTGCGCACCGGCAAGCGCCTGCCCAAGCGGGCCACCGAGGTCGTGGTCCAGTTCAAGTCGGCCCCCCACCTGCCCTTCGGGGAGGCGGCCCAGGACGGGCTGGAGCCGAACGCGCTGGTGCTGCGGATCCAGCCCGACGAGGGCATCACCATGCGGATCGGGGCCAAGGTCCCGGGCCCGTCGATGGAGGTCCGCTCGGTCAGCATGGACTTCTCCTACGGCACCTCGTTCTCCGACGACCTGCCCGACGCCTACGAGCGGCTGCTGCTGGACGTGATGCTGGGCGACCCGACCCTGTTCCCGCGCTGGGACGAGGTCGAGCAGGCCTGGCAGGCCGTCCAGCCGATCCTGGACCGGTGGGCGGAGGCGCCCGCGCCCGAGTTCCCCAACTACGAGGCCGGCAGCTGGGGGCCCAAGGCCGCCGACGAGCTGATCGCCCGGGGCCGCCCCGGCCGCCGCTGGCGCCGCCCATGAGCCAGTCCAACCAGACCGCCGAGGCCTTCGAGGAGGTCGCGCCCGGCGACATCGAGCAGGCGCTGGAGCGCCAGCGCGTCCAGGGCGACAACGGCGGCGGGTCGGTGGTCCGGGCCAGTGTGGCCAACCTGGTCGTGGTGACCCCCACCCGGGCCGCCGGCCAGCGGGCCCTGGCCGCGGTCGAGGAGCTGGGCAGCCGCGCCCCCTCGCGCTGCGTGGTCCTGATCGCCGAGCCGCCCGAGGGCCGCCAGGGGGTGCGCTCCTGGGCCCGGGTGGTGAACCGCCGCCCCGACCACGGGCCCGAGGTCGTCTGGGAGGAGGTGGTGGTCCAGACCAACGTCCACCCCAGGCACCTGACCGCGGTGGTGCTGCCCCTGCTGCTGCCCGAGCTGCCGGTGTTCACCTGGTGGGAGGGGACGCCCCCCTTCGACCAGCAGGTGTTCGACGAGCTGACCTCGGTCACCGACCGCCTCATCGTCGACTCGGCCGCCTTCACCGACCCGGTGGCCGACCTGCGCCGCCTGGCCGGGGCGATCGTGGTGCTGGAGCCGGCCGTGACCGACTGCGCCTGGGGCCGGCTGACCCCCTGGCGGGAGCTGCTGGCCGCCCCGTTCGGCGGCCCCGCGCTGCGCCCGGCGCTGGACCGCATGCGCTGGCTGCGGGTCGACGCGGTCGAGCCGACCGCCGGGATGGAGCTGGTGGGCTGGTTCGCCTCCCGGCTCGAATGGGAGCTGGAGGAGGTCCGCCAGGTGGGCGACGAGCTGGCCGCCGGCTACCGCACCCCCGGCGGGACCTGCCAGGCGCGGGTGGTGGCCGGCATCGGCTCCGCCAACCTGACCCGGGTCCACCTGGAGATGGAGACGGACGACGGCCCGGCCAGCGTCCGGGTCGAGGCGCCGCCCGGCCACCTGGTGGCCACCGTCGAGGCCCCCGGGCAGCCGACCGGGCGGCGCAAGGTCGGCCGCAGCGCCGGCCCGTCCACCGGCCCCGGCGGCCTCGGCCAGGAGCTCCAGCTGTTCGGCCGCGACCGGGTGTTCGAGGACGCCCTGGTCCAGGCGGCCGCCCTGGTGCCGGCCTGAGCGTGGTGGACCGCGTCCTGGTGGTCGACGGGCCGGCCGAGCTGGCCGAGGCGGCCGCCCGGGCGGCCGTGGCCGACCTGGAGGCGGCGGTGGAGGCCCACGGCACCGCCACCTGGGTGCTGGCCGGCGGCGGCACCCCGGCGGCCGCCTACCGGCGCCTGGCCGCCCACGACCTCAGGACCGGGGTGGAGTGGGACCGGGTCCGGGTGGCCATGGGCGACGAGCGCTGCGTGCCCGCCGGCCATCCCGACAGCAACTGGGGCCAGGCCGCCGCCGCCCTGCTCGACCACGTCCCCGTGCCCGGCCACCAGCTCCTGCGCCCGCCGGGCGAGCTGGGGGCGGAGGCGGCCGCCGACGCCTACCAGGCCGCCCTGGCCGCCCTGCCCGCCTCGGCCGCCGGGGCGCCCCGCCTGGAGGTCGCCTGGCTGGGGGTGGGGGAGGACGGCCACTGCCTGTCGCTGTTCCCCGGCGCGCCCGAGGTCGAGGTCACCGACCGGCTGGTGGTGGCCGTCCACGACGCCCCCAAGCCGCCCCCCGACCGGATCAGCCTCACCCTGGCCGCCCTGGCCGGGGTGGAGCGGCTGCTGGTCCTGGCCGCCGGCCCGGGCAAGGCCGAGCCGATCGCCAGGGCCAGGGCCGGCGACGACCGCCTCCCGGTGACCCGGGCCGTCGAGGCCGTCCGCACCGCCGGCGGGTCGGTCACCTGGCTGCTGGACCGCGCCGCCGCCGCGTAGTCCCGAGCACATTGCAACCTCCATAGTGGAAATCGTGGACTTCCTCGAACTTATGTTCTAGCTTCCGTCCATGAAGCCCTCAGAACGGTCGATGGCGCCGACGGTCGTCCACCAGGCGTACCGGTTCGCGCTCGACCCTACTGCCGACCAGCAGCGCAGGCTCGCCTCGGCGGTAGGTGGAGCCCGGTTCGCCTACAACTGGGGTCTGGAGCTGGTGAAGCGGCGCCTCGACGAGCGCATGGCCGGCCATGACGTCCAGGTGCCGTGGACGCTGCCGGCCCTGCGGCGTGAGTGGAACCGTGCCAAGCACCAGGCCGCCCCGTGGTGGCCGGACAACAGCAAGGAGGCGTACTCGTCTGGGCTGGACGGCCTGGCCCGGGCGCTGAGGAACTTCAGCGACTCCAAGCACGGCCGCCGCAAGGGCCGCCCGGTCGGCTTCCCTCGGTTCAAGCGCCGGGGTCGCCGGGATGCCTGCCGGTTCACCACCGGGGCGATCCGGGTGCCGGCCGACCGCAAGCACGTCCAGCTCCCACGGCTCGGGATCATCAAGACGCATGAGTCGACCCGCAAGCTCGCCCGCCATCTCGAGCGCGGCACCGGCCGCATCCTCTCGGCCACCATCACCCGCACGGCCGGTCGCTGGCATGTGGCCTTCACCTGCGAGCTCACCCGCCAGCTCCCCACCTCCAACGGCCAGGCGAGCACGGTCGGGGTGGATGTGGGCATCCGGCACCTGGCGGTGCTGTCGACCGGTGAGCAGATCCCCAACCCCCGACCTCTGGAGCGTCTGCAACGCAGGCGACGACGCCTGCAGCGCCGGTGGAACCGACAGGAGCGCCAGCGTCTCGCCTCCGGGCGAACGCACCCGGGTCGTCGCCAGCAGCAGACCCGCCGTCGGATTGCGGTGCTGGAAGCGCGGGCGGCCTGCATCCGCCGCGACGGGCTCCACAAGCTGACCAGTCGGCTGGTCACTGAGCATGGCACCGTGGTGGTGGAGCAGCTCAACGTCGCGGGGATGCTGCGCAACCGCCATCTGGCCCGCGCCATCAGCGACGCTGGCTTCGCCCAACTCCGCCGCCTTCTCGGCTACAAGGCGGTCTGGTCCGGGTGCCGGCTCGTTCAGGCCGACCCGTTCTTTGCCTCCAGCAAGACCTGCTCGGCCTGCGGTGCGGCAAGAGCCACGCTGCGCCTTGGCGAGCGGACCTTCCGTTGTGACAACGACGAGTGCGGGCTCGTGCTGGATCGAGACCTGAACGCGGCCCGGAACCTCGCCCGGCTCGTTGTCCGGGTCCCAGCCGTCGCGGGGAGTGGCCCCGAGACGACAAACGCTCGGGGAGCGGATGTAAGACCCGGCCTGGCCGGGCGGACCGCGACGAACCGAGAAGCCGGCACCGGATTCTGCCCGGGTCAGACCGGCACCGTCGACGCGCAAGCGTCGACTGCCCAGATCATGGACACACCCTAGATGAACTGGGTAACGGTAGCCTGCTCAATGAGCAGGTTTGCGCCGCCGAAGGAGATTCCATGACCGGTGAACAGGGCCAGAGCACCCTCAGCGTGACCGACAACCGGACCGGGCGGACCTACGAGGTCCCGATCGAGGACGGGGCCATCCGGGCCATGGCCCTGCGCGACATCAAGGTCGACGAGGACGACTTCGGGCTGCTCTCCTACGACCCCGCGTTCATGAACACGGCCAGCTGCCGCAGCGCCATCACCTACATCGACGGCGAGCAGGGCATCCTGCGCTACCGCGGCTACCCGATCCAGGAGCTGGCCGAGCGGGTCAGCTTCCTCGAGGTGGCCTGGCTGCTGGTCGAGGGCGACCTGCCGGACCCGGCCGAGCTGGCCGACTGGACCGACCAGATCAACCACCACACCTTCGTCAAGGAGAACATCAAGAAGTTCATCGACGGCTTCCACCACGACGCCCACCCCATGGGCATCCTGGTCGGCACGGTCGGGGCCCTGTCGACCTTCTACCCGGACGCCAAGAAGATCGACGACCCGGCGGTCCGCCGCCGCCAGGTGGTGCGGCTGATCGCCAAGATCCCCACCCTGGCCGCCTACGCCTACCGCCACTCCCAGGGCCACCCGTACCCGTTCCCCGACAACGAGCTGTCGTACGCCGGCAACTTCCTCAACCTCATGTGGAAGATGGGGGAGCCCAAGTACCATCCCGACCCGGTGCTCGAGCACGCCCTGGACGTGCTGTTCACCCTGCACGCCGACCACGAGCAGAACTGCTCGACCAACGCCATGCGGGCCGTCGGCAGCTCCCGGGTCGACCCGTTCTCGGCCGCCGCCGCCGCCGTGGCCGCCCTGTACGGGCCCCTGCACGGCGGGGCCAACGAGCAGGTGCTGCGCATGCTCAACGAGATCGGCTCGGTCGAGCAGGTCCCGGCCTATGTGGAGCGGGTCAAGCAGGGCGAGATGAAGCTGATGGGCTTCGGCCACCGGGTCTACAAGAACTACGACCCGCGGGCCCGGATCATCAAGCAGGTGGCCGACGACGTGTTCAAGGTCACCGGGCTCAACCCGCTGCTGGAGATCGCGGTCGAGCTGGAGCGGATCGCCCTGGAGGACGACTACTTCATCTCCAAGAAGCTGTACCCCAACGTCGACTTCTACTCCGGCATCATCTACGAGGCCATGGGCTTCCCGGTGGAGATGTTCCCGGTGCTGTTCGCCATCGGCCGCATGCCGGGCTGGCTGGCCCAGTGGGAGGAGAACCTCAGCGACCCCGAGCAGCGGATCGCCCGCCCGCGCCAGCTCTACATCGGCTCCGGCGAGCGCCACGTCGACCAGGACTGAGCGCGCTGGCCGTCCGGGCCGGGCTCGGTCAGGGTGAGGGGACTCGAACCCCTGACGCGCCGGCTGGCCGCCGACGTGGCCGACCTTGGCGCACCCTGAAGCGTCAGGCGTAGGAGGGCAGCCTGCTCGCCCTGCTCGCGCTTGTCAAGACATACCTCGCAAAGCTCCTGGTCGGGAGGTACGACCGTTCAGCCCGGCCGCCCGAACCCGTCCAGCAGGGCGACCGCGTTGGCCCCGAGGGCCTCGACGGCGTAGCCGCCCTCCTGGACGACCACGGTCGGCCGGCCGGCCGCCGCCAGGGCGGCCCCGATGCGCCGGAAGCCGCCGGTGGTCACCTTGAAGGCGCCGATCGGGTCGTCCTCGAAGGTGTCGAAGCCGGCCGACACGACCAGGGTGGCCGGCTCGAAGGCGGCCACCTGGTCCAGCGCCTGGCCGAGGGCGGCCAGGTAGGCGTCGTCGCCGGTGCCGTCGGGCAGGGGCAGGTTGCGGGTGGCGCCCCGGCCCGGCCCGCCGCCGGTCTCGTCGGCGGCCCCGGTGAAGTGGGGGTAGTGGGCGGCCGGGTCGCCGTGCAGCGACACGTACAGCACCTCGGGGTCCTCCCAGAACACGTCCTGGGTGCCGTTGCCGTGGTGGAAGTCGACGTCCACGACCGCCACCCGGCCGAGGGTGGCCAGCGACCTGGCCGCGATGGCGGCGTTGTTGAGCAGGCAGAAGCCGCCGTAGTAGCCGGGGCCGGCGTGGTGGCCGGGCGGCCGGCACAGGGCGTAGGCGGCCGGGGCCCCGCCGGCGACCAGGTCGGCGGCGGTCAGGGCGGCGTCGGCGGCCGCCACCGCGGCCCTGAAGCTCCCGGCGACCAGCGGGGTCGCGGTGTCGAAGCAGAACCAGCCGGGCCGGCCCGTGCCGCCGCCCAGGTCGCGGCCGCCGCCCCTGGCCAGCTGGGGGACCGGGAAGGTGTCGGGGATCAGGACCTCGGGGCCGCCGGCGGCCCGCCAGGCCGGCCACGCCCGCTCCAGGAACCCGACCAGGGCCGGCTCGTGCACGGCCAGGACCGGGCCCATGCCGTGGGCGGCCGGCTCGACCAGCGGGTGCCCGGCCGCGGCCAGGGCGTCCCGGATCCGCTCGGCCCGCTCCACCCGCTCGTACGCCGGCCGGACGACCTCGCCGTAGTTGACCTCGTACGGCGGGTCGTGCTCGCGGTGGGCGTCGCCGGCCACCACCGGCATCGGGTCCATCCCCCGCACCCTACCCGAGCCGCGGGCCGCGTCACGACCTGTCCCTGGGATCGGCTAGGGTTTCTCCACATGCCCGACGCCCTCTCCCTCGACCAGGCCAGGCGGATCGCCCTCGCCGCCCAGGGGCTGGCCGCCCCCGCCCGGGCGGCCACGGCCGGACCGGCCACCCTGCGCGCCGCCCTGGTGCGGTTGGGCGCCATCCAGATCGACTCGATCAACGTGGTCGCCCGCAGCCACGAGCTCGTCCTGGCCGCCCGGGCCGGCCCCCATGACCGGGCGGCCTTCGACCGGCTGGTGTACCGGCGCCGGGCCGGCCTGGAGTACTGGGGCCATGCCGCCTCGTTCCTGCCCATGGACCGGTACCGGCTGTGCCTGCCCCGGATGCGCCGGCTGGCCGCGGCCACCCGCGGCTGGTGGGTCGACATCCGCTCGCGCAACCAGCACCTGTACGGCCCGGTGCTGGACCGGATCCGGGCCGAGGGGCCGCTGGCCGCCTCCGCCTTCCGCGAGCCCGACGGCCCCCGGCGCGGCAGCTGGTGGGACTGGGCGCCGGCCAAGCACGTGCTCGAGGACCTGTTCGACCAGGGGGTGGTGCTGGTGCACGACCGGGTCAACTTCGAGCGCCGCTACGACCTGGCCGAGCGGGTCCTGCCGGCCGGGGTCGACACCACCGAGCCCACCGGGGCCGAGGCCGCCCTCGAGCTGACCCTGCTGGGCGCCGGCGCCCTCGGCGTCGGCACCGCCGCCGACCTGGCCGACTACTACCGGCTGCGGCCCGCGGAGGCCAAGGCCGCCCTGGCCGAGGCGGTCGCGGCCGGGCTGCTCCAGGAGGTCGCCGTGGCCGGCTGGACCAGGCCGGCCTACCTGCTGCCCGGGACCAGGGTGCCGCGCCGGGTGGCCCACCCGCCGGTGCTGCTGAGCCCGTTCGACTCCCTCATCTGGTCGCGGGAGCGCACCGAGCGGCTGTTCGGCTTCCGCTACCGGCTGGAGGTGTACGTGCCCGCGGCCAAGCGGGTCCACGGCTACTACACCATGCCGGTGCTGGCCACCGGCCGGCTGGTGGCCCGGGTCGACCCCAAGCACGACCGCCAGGCCGGCCGGCTGCTGCTGCGCAACCTGCTCCTGGAGCCGGCCGTCGACCCCGCCGAGGCGGTGGCCGCGACCGCCGCCGCGGCCGGCCGGCTGGCCGCCCACCTGGGCGCGGACCGGGTCGAGACCGGCGACGCCATGCCCGCCGCCCTGGCCAAGGAGCTGCGGGTGGCCCTTCAGACGAACGGCCCCTAGGCCGGCCGGCGCGCTAGGCTGCTGGGTGACCCGTCGAACCGCCAGAGGAGGCGAGCGGATGATCCCGCAGCGCAAGGGCCTGGCCTCCCGGCAGGCCCACGTCGACCTGCCGGACGGCACCGTCGAGGAGGAGCACGGCCGCCAGGCGTTCACCGGCCGCGCCTCCCACCTGTACCGGACCGCCCCGCCGACCGCCTGGGTCAAGGTCGAGGGGCCGCTGCGCCCGTGGGCGTTCGACTGGAACCAGCTCACCCCGGCCGACCAGACCGACCCCGAGGGCGACCCCCTGGTGGTGCTGTCCAACCGGGACCTCACCGTGCTGGTGTCGCGCCGCTCGGCGCCCATGCCGTTCTTCGTCCGCGACGCCGACGGCGACGTCGTCTACTTCGTGCACCGGGGCGAGGGCACGCTGGAGACCGACTACGGCCCGCTGCGGTTCCGGCCCGGCGACTACCTGGTCGTGCCCAAGGGCACCACCCACCGGGTGGTCCCGGAGACGACCGACAACTTCTTCCTGCTGATCTCCGGCGACGAGTTCGTCCTGCCCGACAAGGGGCTGCTCGGCCACCACGCCCTGTTCGACCCCGGGGTGCTGGAGACGCCCGAGCCCGACCCCCACGACGAGCAGGGCAGCTTCCGGGTCCGGGTGCGGCGCCGGGGCGAGGTGACCACCTTCACCTTCCCCCACCATCCGCTGAACGTGGTCGGCTGGCAGGGCGACCTCGCCCCCTACCGGCTGAACGTGGCCGACTTCCGGCCGGTGGTCAGCCCCCGCTACCACCTGCCGCCGAGCGTCCACACCACCTTCCGGTGCCGTGGCTTCGACATCGCCACCTTCGCCCCCCGCCCCTTCGAGACCGAGCCGGGGGCGCTGCGGGTGCCCTTCTACCACTCCAACATCGACAACGACGAGCTGCTCTTCTACCACGACGGCGACTTCTTCAGCCGCAAGGGGATCGACAAGGGCATGGCCACCCTGCACCCGGCCGGCGTCCACCACGGCCCCCAGCCGGGCGCGGCCGAGGGCGCGGCCACCAAGGTGATGACCGACGAGGTCGCGGTCATGATCGAGTGCCTGGAGCCGCTGACGGTCAGCCCCGAGGCCGAGAAGGCCTCCATCGACGCCTACGCCACCTCCTGGGCCAGGGGCCTCGGCCTGCTCGACGAGTGACCAGCCTCCGGGGGGGCGGCCTGTGGCGGGACCCCAGGGGGGTGCCCCGGTGGGGGGGGGTCGGGCTGGGCCGGGTGGCCGGGGTGCCGGTCCGGCTCGACCTGTCGTGGTTCGCCGGGCTGGCGGTGGTGGTGGTCCTCAGCCGGGAGCTGTGGGCGCCGGCGGCGGCCGGGCTGGCCGCGGCGCTGCTGTCGGCGGTGTTCGCCGTCGCCTTCTTCGCCTGCGTGCTGGTCCACGAGCTGGCCCACGCGCTGGTGGCCAGGACCATCGGGGTGCCGACCACCGAGATCCGCCTGTTCGTGTTCGGCGGGGTGGCCCGGATCGCCGGCGAGCCGGTCGACGCCGGCGGCGAGGCCCTGGTGGCGATGGCCGGGCCGCTGGCCTCGGTGATCCTGGCCGGCCTGTTCGCCCTGGCCAGCTGGGGGGTCAGCGGGCCCGCCGGCGACCTGCTGGCCTGGCTGTTCGTGGGCAACCTGGTGGTGGCCGGCTTCAACCTGCTGCCCGGGTTCCCCCTGGACGGCGGGCGGGTGGCCAGGGCGCTGGTCTGGCGGGTCACCGGGCGGCGCCTGCTCGCCACCAGGGTCACCGCCGCCCTCGGCCGCACCCTGGCCGCCGTCCTGGTGGTCGGCGGGGCCGGCGCCGCCATCTGGCAGCAGACGCCGCGCTGGCTGCCCCAGGTCGTCCTCGGCCTGTTCCTGTGGCGGGCCGCCGCCGACGGCGAACGCGCCGCCACCCACTCGGACCTGCTCGCCCGGCGGGCCGAGCGCGGGTAGCCTCATGTCCATGGTCGTCACCGCCCGCCTGCGCCCACCCGACCGCATCGTCGAGGTGGCCGACGTCCGCCGCGTCGCCGACCTGCTGGCCCGCCTGGAGGTCCTGCCCGGGGCGGTCCTGGTGATCCGCGACGGCGCCCTGCTGACCAGCCAGGACGAGCTCCGCGACGGCGACAAGGTCGAGGTCCGCTTCGCCATCAGCGGGGGGTCCGGGGGCTCATGCAGGCAAGCCGGTCCCCGGTGGAACGGGGCGTAGGCCATGGCGATGCGCTGCAAGCGCTGCCGCGGCACCGCCGTGATGGAGGTGCGGCGCCACAACGCCGCCTTCTGCCGCGACTGCTTCTTCCACTACGTCGGCCAGCAGGTCACCCGGGCCATCGCCAAGTACCGGATGCTGGGCCACACCGACCGGGTGCTGGTCGCGGTCTCCGGCGGCAAGGACTCCCTGGCCCTCTGGGACCTGCTGCTGGGGCTCGGCTACCAGGTCGACGGCCTGTACCTCAGCCTCGGCATCGGCGGCTACTCCGAGCGCTCCAAGGCCGTCTGCCAGGAGTTCGCGGCCGACCGGGGCGCCACCCTGCTGGTCCACGACCTGGCCGGCGAGCACGGCTACACCATCCCCGAGGCCGCCGGCAAGGGGGGCCGCTCCTCCTGCGGGGTGTGCGGGCTGTCCAAGCGCTATGTGTTCAACCGGGCCGCGCTGGACGGCGGCTACGACGTGGTCTGCACCGGCCACAACCTCGACGACGAGGCCGCGGTCCTGTTCGGCAACACCCTGCGCTGGGACACCGCCGCCATGGCCCGCCAGTTCCCCGTCCTCGAGGCGACCCGCCCCGGCCTGGTCAAGAAGGTCAAGCCGCTGTACCGGGTGGCCGAGCGCGAGACCGCCGCCTACTGCGTCCTCAAGGGCATCGACTACGTGGTCGAGGAGTGCCCGCTGGTCGCCGGCAACACCCAGATGCGGCACAAGGAGACCCTCAACCAGATGGAGGAGGCGGCCCCCGGCACCAAGCACAGCTTCCTGTTCGGCTACCTCGACCGCGCCGCCGACCTGCTCAAGGTGGCGAACGTCGCCGACCTGGCCGAGTGCGCCCGCTGCGGCATGACCACCCAGGCCCCCGAGGACCCGGCCGCCGAGGCGGTCTGCGCCTTCTGCCGCTCCAAGGCCCGCCTGGTCAAGTCCCTCCCGGTGGTCGAGGTCAGCGCCGGGTGAAGCCACTCGAGGCGGGGGAGCGGGTGCTGCTCCAGGACGTCAAGGGCCGCCGCTACCTGATCACCCTGGAGCAGGGGGCGACCTTCCACACCCACAAGGGCCGCCTGGCCCACGACGAGCTGATCGGGTCGGCCGAGGGCGTCGTGGCCCGCACCGACCTGGGCCAGAAGCTGCTGGTGCTGCGGCCCACCCTGGCCGACTGGGTGGTCAAGATGCCCCGCGGCGCCCAGGTCATCTACCCCAAGACGCTGGCCCTGATGGTGATGGCGGCCGACGTCCAGCCCGGCATGACCGTGGTCGAGGCCGGCGCCGGCTCCGGGGCGCTGTCGATCGCCCTGCTCCAGGCGCTGGCCCCCGGCGGGCGGCTGCACGCCTTCGAGCGCCGCCCCGACTTCGCCGACCAGGCCCGGCGCAACGTGGAACGCTGGTTCGGCAAGGCCCCCGACGGCTTCGAGCTGCACGCCGGCGACGTGGTCGAGGGCATCGCCGGCGTCGGCCCCGTGGACCGCGTCCTGCTCGACCTGCTGGAGCCGTGGCTGGTCGTGCCGGGCGCGGCCGGCGCCCTGCACCCCGGCGGGGTGCTGGTCTGCTTCGTGGCCACCGTGCCCCAGGTCATGCGCCTGGTCGAGGCGTGTGAGTCCTCGGGCCGCTTCGGCCTGGTCGAGACCTCGGAGGCCATCTTCCGCCCCTGGCACGTCGACGGCCTGGCCGTCCGCCCCGAGCACCGCATGATCGGCCACACCGGCTTCCTGGTCTCGGCCCGCCGGGTCGACGGCCCCTGGCCGGCCCCCGGCCGCATCTCCTGACCCGTTTGCGGCCGGGGATCGGTGGGCAGCCAGGCGGTGGAGGTGATGCCCCAGTGGCGACCGACGACAAGCTTCGCAACCAGGGCGAGGAGCTGAAGGGCAAGGCCAAGGAGACCATCGGCCGGGCCACCGACGACGAGGAGCTGGAGGCGGCCGGCCAGGCCGACCAGGCCAAGGCCAACCTCAAGCAGGCCGGCGAGAAGGTGAAGGACGCCATCAAGGACGCCTGAGCCCCTGCCGATCACCGACCGGGCCGCCGCCCACCGGGCGCGGCCCGGTCGTCGCATCCAGGGGGTCGCGGTTTGTCCTGCTCAGGTGGGTTTCCCGCCGTAGGTGGGGGAGGGCCGGTAGCATGGCGGGGACGAACCCCGTGTCCTTGGAACCGTTGGCCTACCCCGAACCCTCACGCCGGCCCGGCACGTTCTGCGGGCTACTCCAGATCTGTCACAAGCGCGCTATCGGAAGAGCCGATAGGGTTTAGGCAACTCTACCTAGCCATCCATCGGTAGCCTCCACCACCGCCGAAGGGGGGACTCACGTGAAGGACGCCGACCGCTCCCGGCAGTCTCGGTCCCGTCGCGACCCCGACCCCACACCAGAGGAGGCGCCCGAGCCCAGCGAGCTGCAGCGGCAGATCCAGTTCCTCGAGGAGGAGACGGCCTTGCTCCGCCGCCGCCTGCAGGACTCGCCACGCCAGGTCAGGGTGCTCGAGGAACGCCTGCTCGAGACCAAGGGCCAGCTCGCCCAGGCGCTGTCCCAGAACGAGCGCCTGGCCGCCACCCTCCGGGAGGCCAGGGAGCAGATCATCGCCCTCAAGGAAGAGGTCGAGAAGCTCACCGCCCCGCCATCGGGCTTCGGGGTGTTCCTGGGCGTCAACGACGACGGCACCATCAACATCTCCTCGGGCGGGCGCAAGCTGCGGGTCAACGTCCACCCCGACATCGACCCCAAGTCGCTCCAGCCCGGCCAGGAGCTGATGCTCAACGAGGCCCTCAACGTGGTCGAGGCCTGCACCTACGAGGTCCAGGGCGAGGTCGTGCAGCTCAAGGAGATGCTCGGGGTCGACCGGGCCCTGGTCATCGGCAACGCCGACGAGGAGCGGGTGGTGCAGATCGGCGAGCCGCTGCGCAACCGCACCCTGCGGGCCGGCGACTCGCTGCTGATGGACGTCCGCTCCGGGTTCGTGCTCGAGCACCTGCCCAAGCCGGAGGTCGAGGAGCTCATCCTGGAAGAGGTGCCCGACATCTCCTACCAGGACATCGGCGGCCTGGCCGACCAGATCGAGCAGATCCGCGACGCCGTCGAGCTGCCGTTCCTGCACGCCGACCTGTTCGCCGAGCACCAGCTCAAGCCGCCCAAGGGCATCCTGCTGTACGGCCCCCCGGGCTGCGGCAAGACCCTGATCGCCAAGGCGGTGGCCAACTCGCTGGCCAAGAAGGTCGCCGAGGTGACCGGCAAGCCCTCGGGGCGCAGCTACTTCCTCAACATCAAGGGCCCCGAGCTGCTCAACAAGTACGTCGGGGAGACCGAGCGCCAGATCCGGCTGATCTTCCAGCGGGCCAAGGAGAAGTCCAACGAGGGCGTGCCGGTGATCGTGTTCTTCGACGAGATGGACTCGATCTTCCGCACCCGCGGCTCGGGGGTGTCCTCCGACGTCGAGAACACCATCGTGCCCCAGCTCCTGTCCGAGATCGACGGGGTCGAGCAGCTCAAGAACGTGATCGTGATCGGCGCCTCCAACCGCGAGGACATGATCGACCCGGCGATCCTGCGGCCCGGCCGCCTGGACGTGAAGATCAAGATCGAGCGGCCCGGCGCCGACGCGGCCCGCGACATCTTCTCCAAGTACCTGCTGGCCTCGCTGCCCCTGGCCGAGGACGTGGTCGCCTCGGCCGGCGGCGACCGCGAGGCCGCCCTGGCCCGGATCATCGACGAGGGCGTCAAGCGGATGTACTCCGACGCCGACGAGAACCGCTTCCTCGAGGTCACCTACGCCAACGGCGACAAGGAGGTCCTGTACTTCAAGGACTTCAACTCCGGGGCGATGATCGAGAACATCGTCAGCCGGGCCAAGAAGATGGCCATCAAGCGGTTCCTGGAGACCGGCGAGAAGGGCATCAAGGCGGCCGACCTGTTCGCCGCCGTGACCGACGAGTTCAAGGAGAACGAGGACCTGCCCAACACCACCAACCCCGACGACTGGGCGCGCATCTCGGGCAAGAAGGGCGAGCGCATCGTGTACGTGCGGACCCTGATCGAGGGCGGCAACTCCAAGGACCTCGGGCGCACCATCGAGCAGGTCAACGCCGGGCAGTACCTGTAGGCTTCGGCCTGGGGGAGCGCTCCGGGGAGAGGGAAAATCGCGGATGGCCATCACCAAGGTCATGGGCATCGAGACCGAGTACGGCATCACCGTCCCCGGCGCCCCGGACTCCAACCCGGTGCTGGCCTCCAGCCTGCTCGTCAACGCCTTCTCGGGACGCGGCCGCAAGGTCCGCTGGGACTACGAGGAGGAGTCGCCGCTGCGCGACGCCCGCGGGTTCGAGGCCGCCCGCGAGCCCGAGACCCCGGCCGAGGACGACCTGGGCCTGGCCAACGTCATCCTGACCAACGGCGCCCGCTACTACGTCGACCACGCCCACCCCGAGTACTCCTCGCCCGAGTGCCTGGACCCGCGGACGCTGGTCGCCTACGACAAGGCGGGGGAGCGGATCCTGGCCGAGTCGGCCCGCCGGGCGGCCGAGCTGGCCCCGGGCGGCCGGCGCATCCAGGTCTACAAGAACAACACCGACAGCAAGGGCACCTCCTACGGCACCCACGAGAACTTCCTGGTCGACAGGGCGACCCCGTTCGCCCGGATCGTCCGCGACCTGACCCCGTTCCTGGTCACCCGCCAGGTGTTCGCCGGCGCGGGCAACCTGGTCCGCGACCACCACGACGGCTCGGTCGCCTTCCAGATCGCCCAGCGCTCCCAGTTCTTCGAGGTCGAGGTGGGCCTGGAGACGACCCTCAAGCGGCCCATCGTCAACACCCGCGACGAGCCCCACGCCGACCCCGAGCGCTACCGCCGCCTGCACGTGATCATCGGCGACGCCAACATGAACGAGGTGGCCACCTTCCTCAAGACCGGGTCGCTGGCCATCGTCCTCAACATGATCGAGGACGGCGTCGTCCCCGGCGACGAGTGGCAGCTGGCCAACCCGGTCCAGGCGCTGCGGGCCATCGCCAAGGACCCGGCCCTGCGCACCACCGTCGAGCGCAAGGACGGCCGCCGCCTGACCGCCTGCGAGCTCCAGTGGCACTACCTGGACGCGGCCAAGACCTACCTCAAGGACCGCGAGACCAGCCACTGGCAGATCGAGGTCCTTGAGCGCTGGGAGGCCGTGCTGGCCCAGCTCGAGGACGACCCCCTGAAGGCGGCCCGGACCGTCGACTGGGCGACCAAGTACCAGCTCATGCAGCAGATCGCCGACCGCGACGGCCTGGAGTGGGAGGACGCCAAGCTCGCCCTGGTCGACCTCCAGTACCACGACGTCCAGATGGACAAGGGCCTCTACTACCGCCTGGCCGCCGCCGGCCGGGTCGAGCGCCTGGTCGCCGAGCAGGAGATCACCACCGCGGTCACCGAGCCCCCCGCCGACACCCGGGCGTTCTTCCGCGGCCGCTGCCTGGCCCGCTACGCCCCCCAGATCGCCGCCGCCGGCTGGGACGCGATCATCTTCGACATCGGCCGCGAGACCCTCCAGCGGGTCCCCATGCTCGAGCCGACCCGGGGCACCGCCGCCCACACCGCAGCCGTCCTCGACGCCAGCCCCACCGCCGAGGACCTGATCCGCAACCTCCAGAGCTAGCTGGTCCCCCATCCACAGATCCCGGGTACCGCCTGCGAGTACGGTGTCCGGGATGAAACAATCGCCTCGGACGCTCGCCAGGGAGGCACGATGGCCAGAGACAGCGGCGGCGGCGCCGAGCAGAAGCGGCGCACGCCCGGCAAGCAGGACGCCGAGCAGGAAGAGGCCCAGGCGTCCCCCGACATCCAGGAGAAGGGCGAGGAGCTCAAGGAAGAGCTCGACGCCCTGCTGGACGAGATCGACGACGTGCTCGAGGAGAACGCCGAGGAGTTCGTGAAGCAATATGTGCAGAAGGGAGGAGAATAGGAAGATGAAGCGGTGCCCAGGATGCGGTGGACCTTCGGATTCCGGAACACTCGATGGGCTGCTTCTATTCAAACCGCCATACGGAAGGGCCGAGTCAGGCTCGAAGACGGAGCGTGGCGCCTCCACGCAAGCACCGCCGGATCAGCGGAGGAGGTTCTGCGCTTTCGCTGGCCAAGGCGCAAGCCGATCTGCCAATGGGCCGTCAGTCGACCACGAAGCAATCGGCGACGTTCGCGGTTCTTACCTGCAATGGGGACGGCCCAGACAACATCGGCGAGGTGCTCGCGCGGTCGAGAAGAAGGCGTCGTGAACAATCCGTTCGAGGGGCCGAAGCTGTTCAGCCCGTCGTTCGTTGATGCGTTGCGGGCGTATGCGCCGGAGCTGCTGGAGCTGAAGACGGCCACCGGGACGGTGCCGGAGGTGCCGCATGGGACCACGGTGGCGGCGGTCCGGTTCGCCGACGGGGTGGCGATGGGCGGGGACCGGCGGGCCACCGAGGGGATGACCATCGCCCAGCGGGACATCGAGAAGGTGTTCCCGGCCGACGACTTCTCGGCGGTGGCGATCGCCGGGGTGGCCGGGCCGGCGATCGAGATGGTGCGGCTGTTCCAGACCGAGCTGGAGCACTACGAGAAGATCGAGGGCTCCCCGCTGTCGCTGGAGGGCAAGGCCAACAAGCTCGGCCAGATGGTGCGGGGCAACCTCCCCCTGGCCATGCAGGGCCTGGTCGTGCTGCCCCTGTTCTGCGGCTACGACACCCGCCGCCAGGCCGGCCGCATCTTCCGCTACGACGTCACCGGGGGCCGCTGGGAGGACGCCGACTTCCACGCCACCGGCTCGGGCGGCCGGGACGCCCGCGGCAGCCTCAAGAAGCGGTGGCGGGCCGACATGGACGGCGACGGCGCCGTCGACGCGCTGATGGAGGCGCTCTACGACGCCGCCGAGGAGGACGCCGCCACCGGCGGGCCCGACCTGGTCCGGGGCATCTTCCCGGTGGTGGCCACCGTCACCGCCAAGGGCTACCAGCGGGTTCCCGACGACGAGCTGCGCAAGGCGGCCGAGCGCCTGGTCGCCGCCCACGCGCAGGCAGGGGGCTGATCCGGTGAGCGTTCCCTTCTACGTCCCGCCCGAGCAGCTCACCAAGGAGAAGGCCGAGTTCGCCCGCAAGGGCATCGCCAGGGGCCGGCCCCTGATCGTGCTCGAGTACGGCGGCGGGATCCTGTTCGTGGCCGAGAACCCCTCGACCCACCTGCACAAGGTGGCCGAGCTCTACGACCGGATCGCCTTCGCCGCCGTGGGGCGGTTCTCGGAGTTCGAGAACCTGCGCCAGGCCGGGGTCCGGCTGGCCGACATCCGCGGCTACGCCTACGGCCGCGAGGACGTCACCTCGCGCTCGATCGCCAACGCCTACTCCCAGACGCTCGGGCAGATCTTCGTCCAGGAGTTCAAGCCCTACGAGGTCGAGCTGTGCGTGGCCGAGGTCGGCGTCGACGGCGCCCCCAACGCCATGTACCACGTCGTCTTCGACGGCAACGTGTTCGACCGCAAGGGCTTCCTGGCCATGGGCGGCCAGAGCGACGAGCTCAACACCGAGCTGCAGCGCGGCTACGACGAGGACATGGAGCTGGACGCGGCCCTGCAGCTGGCCATGCGGGTCCTGCGCCAGGCCGCCCCGGCCGGCGAGACGGGCAACTCCCGCCTCGAGGTCGCGGTGCTGGAACGCGACCGCCCCCGGCGCTCGTTCCGCCGCCTGACCCAGGAGGACGTCGAGTCCCGCGCCGGTGAACCGGCGTCGTGACCCCACCCACGCCCGGCGGTCCGGGCTGGCAGCCCCCCGCCCCGGGCACGGAACGCCCAGACGACCGCCCGTCGTGGCTCCAGCAGCCGCCGGCGGGCGGCGGCTGGCCGGAGGGGCGGGGGTGGTCGGCGACCCCGCCACCACCTGAGCCGCCGCGCGGGCGGCGGGTCGGGGGCTGGACGGCCACGCTGATCCTGCTGCTGGTGGTCGGGCTGGCCGCCGGTGGGCTGCTGTTCGCCACCCGCAGGGAGCCGTCGGCGCCGGCGGCCGGCGGGGCCACGGCGGCTGCCCCCTCGACCCGGGCCCCGGCCGCCGCCACCCCCTCGACCCGGGCTCCGGCGGCCACGCCCACCGCGCCCGCGGTCCGGGCCGTGCAGCGCGACGTGGCCGAGCTGCGCGACCTCGAGTTCGAGCGGCGGGTCCCGGTGACCGTCGAGTCGCCCGACAAGCTGGCCAAGCGGCTGCTGCGGGCCCTGGACGAGGAGACCGACGAGGGCGAGCTGCGCCGCCAGGGCCGGGCCATGGAGCTGCTGGGCGAGCTGCCCCCCGGCACCGACCTGCCCCGCCTCATCAACCGGGTCCAGGCCGAGAGCGTGCTCGGCTTCTACCTGCCGGGCCGGCCGCCCAAGGGCGGCCTGTACGTCCGCTCCAGCCGCGGCCTGGACCCCTACGCCAGGATCATCCTGGCCCACGAGCTGACCCACGCCGTCACCGACCAGCGTTTCGACCTGACCCGCGCCGACCGGCTGGCCGCGGCCACCGCCAGCGAGGACGAGCTGGCCGCCTACTCCGGCCTGGTCGAGGGCGACGCCACCCTCACCATGCAGCGCTACCTGGCCGAGCGGCTCACCCCGGCCGAGCAGGCCGGCGCCGGCGTGGCCGCGGCCACCGAGCGCACCCCGGTGCGGGACGCCGCCCCGGCCGTCATCCGCGAGTCGATGCTGTTCCCCTACCAGGAGGGCCTGCGCTTCGTCCGCACCCTCTACCAGCAGGGCGGCTGGGCGGCGGTCAACCGCGCCTACCGCGACCCGCCGACCTCGACCGAGCAGCTCCTGCACCCCGAACGCTACCTGGGCGACCGCGACCGGCCCCAGAAGGTCGACGTCCCCGACCTGAGCGGGCGGCTCGGCGGCGGCTGGCGGCCGGGGATCGAGCTCAGCTTCGGCGAGCTCGACGCCCGCCTCCTGCTCCAGGGCGAGCTGGCCGTGACCGCCGCCGAGGCGGCCGCGGCCGGTTGGGACGGCGGCCGCCTGCGGACCTTCCAGCGCGGCGACCGCACCGCCCTGGCCCTGCGGACCGTCTGGGACTCCACCGCCGAGGCCACCCAGTTCTGCAACGCCATGCGCGGCTGGGCCACCGGCCGCTTCGGCCCCGCCACCCGCTCCGCCGCCACCCTCAACTGGTCCGGCGCCGGCCAGCGCACCACCCTCACCTGCCGCGGCCCCCGGGTCGCCTGGCTCTCAGCCCCCGACCAACCCACCCTCAACCGCCTGACCTCCGGCCTCGGCAACCCCTGATCGGCAACCCCTGAGCGGCAACCCCGGATCGGCGGCACCGGATCGCGGGCACCCCGCACCCCAAGCCCCGGAAGCGGGCACCCCTCACCCCAACCCCCTGACGCTGGGGCCCCCGAACGGGAGGGTAGCCGACAGCCGGACGAGGTGCTCACCGTTGTCCACACCCCACGGGGGTCGCGTTGACCCACCCCACGGGGGTCGCGTTGACGAGGGAGCGGGTGGGCGGGGACCATGGCGGGGCCGCCACCGAACGACGGGAGACGAACCTGCGTCGATGGATCGACCGCCGCCCGCTTGCGCTGTCGGTCGCCGTCGGGCTGGTCGCGTTGCTGCTGGGGGCGACCCGGCCCGACCGGTCGCCGCCGCTGTTCTCCGCCGGGCTGCTGGGGAACCGCGACGCCCTGGTGGCGGTGCCGCCCGACCAGGCCGGGGGGGCGGCCTACCTGGAGGGGAGCACGGTGCTGCGGCTGGCCGACGGCCGGCTCCGCTTCCTGCCCCCAGGGGCCTCGGATCCGGTCACCGGGCCGCCGGATGACCCGGCGGCGCTGGCCGTGGCGGCCGAGGAGCGGGCCTGGCTGGCCGCCGGGACGGTCCCGGGGGCCAACGCCGCCGAGCGCGACGCGGCCGCCAGGTCGCTGCTGTTCCTGCGACTGCTGATCCGGCCGGGTGGCGCCGCCCTGGCCGCCCAGACGCCGTACTGGGCGTACGTGTGGCCGCGCGACTCGAGCTTCACCGCCGCCGCCCTGGCCGTCACCGGCCACCGGCGGGAGGCCGCCGCCATCCTCCGCTTCCTGGCCGGCACCCAGCGTCCCGACGGCACCTGGCCGGCCCGCTCGCACCCCGACGGCCGGCCGGTCGACGACGGCCGCCCCGCCCAGCTGGACGCCACCGGCTGGGTGCCGTGGGCGGCCTGGCTGGCCAGCGACCAGGGGCGCGACACCGACCTGGCGGCCCGGCTGTGGCCGACGGTGCGCGCCGCCGCCGACCACGCCGCCGCCTCCCTGGGTCCCGACGGCCTCCCCCCGGCGGGCCCGGACTACTGGGAACGCCGCGAGCACGCCCCCACCCTCGGCACCGCGGCCGCCCTCCTCGCCGGCCTCCGCGCCGCCACCCGGCTCGCCGGCCACCTCGCGGCCGGCACGGCGGAGGAGGGAGCGAGGGGGGCGCGGTTCCCGACGCGGCCGCGGGGCGGCGGGACGCCTGGGGGCGGGCGGTGGAGCGGCTGGAGCGGGGGGTGGCGCGGGAGTTCGGGGCTGGCGGGTTCCAGCGGTACCCGGGTGGGGGTGGGGCGGACGCGGCGGTGACGTGGCTGGGGCCGCCGTTCGGGCCGGACGACCCGGCGGTGGGGCGGGCGGTGCGGACGGCCTGGCGGCGGTTGACCGTTGGCGGGGGGGCGGTGCCGGGGCGGCCGTGGCTGGGGAGCGACCCCTGGACCCCGGCGACGGCGTCCTTCGCGCTGGCCGCCATGGCCTCGGGCGACCTGGCGGCCGCGGAGGCCCGGCTGGCCTGGCTGCTCGAGCACCGCACGGCGCTGGGGGCGTTCCCCGAGCGGGTCGGGCGGGACGGCGGCGCGCCCCGCTCGGTCGCGCCCCTTGCCTGGACCCACGCGCTCGTCCTGCTGACCCTGGTCAGCCGCGATCGCGCGGTTCCGACCCCCTGACCTCGGCCTCCGAAGCGGGCGACCCGGCCGCCGCGGCGGCGGCGGCGATCGGACCCTCGCCGGCGGCGGACTCGTGGGCGAGGAGGCGTTCGTTGAGGAGGACGTTGAAGGCGGCGGCGATCGGGATGGCCATCAGGGCGCCGACCAGGCCGAGGACGGTGGCGCCGATGAGGCCGGAGATGAGCACGGCGGCCGCGCCCAGCTCGACCGTCGTCTTCAGGACCCGGGGGGCGATCAGGTAGTTCTCCAGCTGCTGGTAGGCGACGAAGAAGGCGGCGACCAGGACGGTGGTGGGCCACAGCTCGGTGGTGAACAGGGCGACGGTGACGCCCAGGACCGCCCCGAGGGTCGCGCCGATCATCGGGATCAGGTCGCAGATGGCGATGAGGAAGGCCAGCGGGACCGCGAACGGCACCCCGAGGATGGTGAAGGCGATGAAGGACACCACCCCGGCGATGAGCGAGATGATGATGTTGCCGATCATGTAGCCGCCGACCTTGTCGACCACCAGGTCGACGACCCGCCTGGACGTGGGGGCGGCGGTGCATCGGGAACAGGCGGACCACCCCGGCCCGGATCCTCGGCATGTCGGCCATGAAGTAGACGGTGAACACCAGGATGGTGAGGCTGTTGAACACCGCCCCGAACGCCCGGCTGGTGAAGCCGAGCAGGCCGCTCCCGAGCCGGCTCGGCAGGGTCCCGACCAGGCCCTGGAGCTGGTCGGAGATGTTGTAGCGGTCGTCGAGCTCGCGGAACCGCGACGAGCGGTCCTGCAGGCGGCTCAGGTGGCCGGGCAGGTCGTCGATCAGGTTGCGGCCCTGGGTGACCAGCGGCGGGATCACCGAGATCAGGAACGCGGCGGCCAGGGCGAAGGCCAGCCCGAAGATGAGGGTGACCGCGACCCCGCGGCGCATGCCCCGCCTGGTCAGCAGGCGCACCGCCGGGTCGAGGCTGACGGCGATGAACAGCGCGATCAGGATCCGCACCAGGATGGCCCTGACCGTGTACAGGGCGTACAGGCCGATCAGGGTGGTGGCGGCGCCCAGGCTGACCAGCGCTCCCCAGCGGAACAGCAGCGCCGGCCGCGGCCGGTCCGGAGGCGTCGAGGGCTCCATGCGCGGATGCTACCCCGCCCGGTGGCGCCCATGACCCGGTACGGCGCGGGTTCGATCCTGGTGATGTCGCCGGTACGACACCGGCCGGTTCCCGGTAGCTTCCCTCTTGCCCGACGAGATCCGACGAGGAGATGCTTGGGCCGATGGTGGGCGGCCGGAGGAGCGGGAGATGAGCGAGCAGGCGACCGAGGCGACGACCAAGCGCTCCTCGCCGGCCAAGATGACCCTGCGGGTGGCCGTGTCGCTGCTGCTGATCGCCGTCATCTTCTGGTACCTGCTCAGGGACATCTCCCTGGCCGACGTGTGGGCGGCCATCACGGCGATGACCTGGGGCGAGCTGGCCGGCCTGGCCGTGGTCGCCGGCTGGAACCTGTGCACCTACGCGTTCGTGTGGATGACCGTCACCCCCGGCCTGACGTTCGGCCGGGCCATGGTCATGACCCAGGCCACCACCGCCATCACCAACACCGTCCCCGCGGGCTCGGCCATCGGCATCGGCATGACCTATGCGATGCTGCACAGCTGGGGGTTCTCCCGCTCCCGGACCACCATCGCCGTGCTCGTCTCCGGCGTCTGGAACGCCTTCGCCAAGCTGGCCATCCCGGTGCTCGCCCTGGCCCTGGTCGCCCTCCAGGGCAACGCCAGCGGCCGCCCGGATCACGGCGGCACTGTTCGGCATCGCCGGCCTGATCGCCGCCGTCGTGGTGTTCGCGCTGATGCTGCGCAGCGAGCGGATGGCCGAGAAGGTCGGGGTGACGGCCGGCCGGGCCGCCTCCCGGCTGCTGGCCCTGATCCGCCGCCCGCCGGTGCGCGGCTGGGAGATCGCCACGGTGAAGTTCCGCAACCAGACCGTCGACCTGCTGGAGCACGGCTGGTTCCCGATCACCGCGGCCACCGTGGTCAGCCACCTGTCGCTGTACCTGGTGCTGCTGGTCTGCCTGCGCGACGTCGGGATCAGCGACGCCGAGGTCGGCTGGGCCGAGGTCCTGGCCGTGTTCGCCTTCGCCCGCCTGGCCACCGCCATCCCCTTCACCCCCGGCGGGGCCGGGGTGGTCGAGGCGGTGCTGATCACCGGCCTGGTCGCCGCCGGCGGCGACAAGCCCGAGGTCGTCGCCGCCGTGCTCGTCTACCGGGCGCTCACCTGGGGCCTGCCCATCCTGGTCGGGGTGGGGTGCCTGCTGTGGTGGCGCAAGCAGTCGCTGAGCGCCCCGGCCGACGCGGCCAGCCCGACCGGGGCCGCGGGGCCATGACCGCCGGCCGGCCCGTCGAGCGCCGCCCGACCGACCTGATCTGGCTCGCCGCCGGGATCGTGGTGCTGCTGCTGTGCGCCCAGCCGGTCCACGCCGACCGCGTCGGGGCGGTCGAGGGCGACGTCTTCCGGCTGGTCAACGACCTCCCCAGCGTGCCCTTCCCGGTCGTGTGGGTGCCGATGCAGCTCGGCAACCTGCTGGTCGTGCCGGCGGCGGTGCTGGCCGCGCTCGCCTTCCGGCGCTGGCGGCTGGCCGCCGGGCTGGCCCTGGCCGGGGCCGGGGTGTACGTGCTGGCCAAGGTGGTGAAGCGGTTCGTGGAGCGGGGCCGGCCCAGCGACGTGCTCGACGACGTCGTGGTCCGCGGGGCCGCGCCCCACGGGCTCGGGTTCGTCTCCGGCCACATCGCCGTGATCACGGCGCTCGCCCTGGTCGCCTGGCCGTGGCTGCCCCGCTGGGGCCGCTGGGCGGCCGGCGCGGCCGTGGCCGTGGTGTTCCTCACCCGCATGTACGTCGGCGCCCACCTGCCCCTGGACATGGTCGGCGGGGCCGCCCTCGGGGTGGCCGTCGGCGCCCTGGTCCGGCTGCTGCTCGGCGTCCCCGCCCGCTCGTCCGGCCCCGCCGGCGACGCCGCGGCGGCGGCCGCCGACACCACGAGGGCCGCCTGATGGCCTGGCTTCCCCGCCCCGGCTACACCCGCCACCCGGGCGACGCCCTCCGGGTCGTCCTGGGCGGCGCCGTCCTGGCCCTGACCACCGTGGCCATCCACCGGGACTTCGTCGGCGACCGCGAGGCGGCCCTGTTCCGGGTGGTCAACGAGCTGTCGCTGCCCGGCTGGACCTGGCCCGGGGTGTGGCTGGTCATGCAGCTGGGGGTGATCGGGGCCGTGCCCCTGGTCGCGGTCCTGGCCCTGGCCACCCGGCGGCTCCGCCTGGCCCTCGACGCCGTCCTGGCCGCCGGCAGCATCTACCTGATCGCCAAGCTGGTGAAGGAGTTCGTGCAGCGGGGCCGGCCCCAGACCCTGCTGGAGGACGTCAACATCCTCGGGGAGCCGGCCCGCGGCCTCGGCTATGTCTCCGGGCACTCGGCGGTGGCCGTGGCCCTGGCCACCGTGGCCAGCCCGTACCTGGGCCGGCGGGCCCGGCGGGTCGCCTGGGTCCTGGCCGGCTGCGTCTGCCTGGCCCGCATGTACGTCGGGTCGCACCTGCCGTTCGACGTGGTCGGCGGGGCCGCCCTCGGCTGGGCGGCCGGGTCGCTGGTGCTGTTCGTGCTCGGCGCCCCCGACCCGCGGGTGCCCCTGGGCAAGCTGCGGGCCGCCCTGACCGAGCACGGCCTCGACCCGGCCGGCCTGGCACCGGTCGGGGACGACCGGCGCCGCTCGGCCTGCTTCGTCACCGGGGGAGGGGAGCCGCCCGAGCTGTTCGTCAAGGTGGTGCTGAGGGAGTGGCGCGACGGCGACCTGCTGTGGCGGGCCTGGCGGCGGCTGTTCCGGTGGCGCCAGGCCGGCCCGGTCCGGGTCGGCTCGCCCCACCACGAGGTCGAGCACGAGGCCTCCATGGCCCTGCTGGCCGCCACCGCCGGGGTCCGCGTCCCCAGGGTGCTGCTGGTCCGCTCCTTCGACAGCGGCGCCGGCATGCTCGTCCAGGCGCGCGTCGCCGGCCACGACCTCCAGCGGCTCGACGCCGCCCTGGTCTCCGACGCGCTCCTCACCGAGCTGTGGCGCCAGGTCGCCCTGCTGCACCGGGCCGGGATGGCCCACGGCGAGCTGGTCCCGGCCAACTGCATGGTCGACGAGGAGGGCCGGCCCTGGCTGGTCGACTTCGACCAGTCGCGGGCGGACCCGGACAAGGCGGCGCTGGAACGCGACCGGGCCGAGCTGCTGGCCGGCCTGACCGCCCTGGTCGGCCGGGAACGGGCCCAGCGGACCGCCGAGGCGTCCCTGGTGTGAGGGCCGAGCGGCCCTCGCGGGTCAAGCTGGTGGCTTCGCTGCTGCTGGCCGTGGCCATCTTCGCCTTCCTGCTCCGGCGGGTCGACGTCGACGCCGTATGGGCCGAGATCCAGGAGATGACCTGGTTCGAGCTGGTCACCATCGCCCTGATCGCCGGCTGGAACCTGGTCACCTACTGGGCCCTGTGGATGGCCGTGACCCCCGGGCTGCGCTGGACCCAGGCCATGACGGTGGCCCAGTCGGGCACGGCGGTGACCAACACCGTCCCCGGCGGGTCCGGGATCGGGGTCGGGCTGGCCCTGGCGATGCTCGACTCGTGGGGGTTCTCGCGGGCCCGGAGCACGCTGGCGGTGCTGATCACCGGGGTGTGGAACACCTTCATCAAGCTCGCCCTGCCCGTGCTCGCCCTGGCCCTGATCGCCCTCCAGGGCGACGCCAGCGCGACCCGGGTGGCGGCCGGGGCGACCGCCATCGTGCTCCTGGGCGTCGCCGTCGGCGGGTTCTGGCAGATGCTGCGCAGCGACCGGGCGGCGGCCAGGGCCGGCGTCCTGGCCGAGCGGACCGCCAACCGGGCCCGGCGGCTGCTCAAGCGGCCGCCGGTGGGTGGCTGGGCGGAGGCGACCACCAGGTTCCGGAACCGGACCAGGGACCTGCTCCAGGCCCGCGGCGGCTGGATCACCGCCGCCGCCCTGGTCAGCCACCTGTCGCTGTACCTGGTCCTGCTGGTCGCCCTGCGCCACGTCGGGGTCGGCGACGCCGAGGTCGGCTGGGCCCAGGTGCTGTTCGTCTTCGCCGGCGCGCGGCTGGCCACCGCGATCCGGTTCACCCCCGGCGGCGCCGGCGTGGTCGAGGCGGTGCTCATCGGCGGGCTGGTCGCCTTCGGCGGCGACCCGGCCCAGGTGACCGCCTCGGTGCTGGTCTTCCGGGCCCTCACCTGGCTGCTGCCGGTCCCCCTCGGCGGGCTCACCTACCTCGGCTGGCGCTGGCGGCAGCACCGGCTGGCGGCTCCGGCCGCCAGCGTGGTGCCGGCGGCGCCGGCCGAGCCACGGTCCCCGTCGCCATGAACGCCCCGTCGCCCGGTCCCCCGGACCCCTCCGGCTGGCCGCTGGTGCTGGCCGGGCCGATGCCGCGCCGGGTCGAGCCGGACGCCGTGAGCGTGTTCGTGGCCTGCCGGCATCCGCGGGCGGTCGAGCTGTCCATCCACCGGGGGACCGAGCCCGGCCCGGACACCCTGGTCCACACCGGGCAGGGCCGCACCGTCCCCCTCGGCCGCTCGCTGCATGTCGCGGTGGTCACCGCGAGGCCGCCGGCGGCGCTCGCCCCCGGCGCGGTGTACGGCTACGACCTGCGGTTCCGCCGCGAGGGCGACCACCCCGGCGACGACGGCCCGGCCACCGCCGACCTCGGGTCGCTCGGGCTGGCCGACCAGCTCGGCTACCGGCCCGGGCACCTGCCCAGCTTCGTCCTCCCGCCCGAGCGGCTGGAGCAGGTCCGGTTCGTCCACGGGTCCTGCCGCAAGCCGCACGGCCAGCGCCGCGACGCCCTGGCCACCCTCGACCAGATCCTGGAGGCCACCCACGCCGACCCGGAGGCCCGGCCGCAGCAGCTGTTCCTGACCGGCGACCAGATCTACGCCGACGACGTCGCCCCCGGGCTGCTGGCGCTCTGCGGCCAGGTCGGCCGGGCCGCGCTCGGCTGGGAGCGGGCCGAGCCGCTCCCCGACGCCCCCGACGCCGGCGACTTCCGCATGGCCCCGGCCCGCCGCGACCACCTGGTGCGCCACCGGGCCGGCTTCACCGGCCCGGTCCTGGACTGCCACCTCATGTCGCTGGCCGAGTTCTACGGGATGTACCTGCTGATCTGGTCGGACGCGCTGTGGCCGCGCGACCCGGCCGGCGCCGCCACCCTCCCGAAGGCGAGGCGGTCCTCGACCATCCCGCCTGGCGGGACGACGACCACCGCAAGAGCCTACCGCAGGGCGCTGGCCGAGACCGCCGGCACCCGCGCGGCCGTGCTCGAGTTCGCCCGCACCCTGCCGCGGGTGCGCCGGGCCCTGGCCAACATCGCCACCTACATGATCTTCGACGACCACGACGTCACCGACGACTGGAACCTGCACCGCCGCTGGCACGACCACGTCCACCGCCGGCCACTGGGCCGGCGCATGGTCCAGAACGCCCTGGCCGCCTACGCCGTCTTCCAGGGCTGGGGCAACGAGCCGGACCAGTTCGCCGCCGGCCAGCCCGGCGGCGAGCTGCTGAGGGAGCTGACCGCCTGGGACGGCCAGGAGGGCCCGACCTGCGAGGCGGTCCGGGCCCGGCTGGGGCTGCCGTCGGCCGACGCCTCGGCCCCCATCCGCTGGGACTACCAGCTCGACACGCCCAGCTTCCAGGCGATCGTGCTCGACACCCGGACCCAGCGCGGCTTCCGGCCGGGCGGCAACGGGCTGGCCGCCCCGGCCCTGCTCGGCCGCGACGCGATGGCCCGCCAGCTCACCGGACGGCTCGCCGCCCGGCCCCGCGAGGTCCCGGTGACCGTCCTGGTCTCGGCCGCGCCGGTCTTCGGCCACCCCCTGATCGAGGCCAAGATCCAGCTCAAGCGGATCAAGGCCATCGAGTGGTCCGAGCAGGGGCCGGCCGCGGTCGACCGGGAGGCGTGGTCGCTCGACCCGGCCGCCTTCGAGGCCCTGCTGGCCACCCTGGCCCCCTTCGGCCAGGTGGTCATCCTCTCCGGCGACGTCCACTACGGCTTCGCCGGGTCGGTCGCCTACTGGGACCGGCGCGACGGGGTGCGCCGCCAGGCCCGCTTCGTCCAGTGCACCTCGACGCCGCTGAAGAACGAGGACCGCCGGACCAGGCTGCTGGGCGGCGTCCCCACGGTCGTCAAGGTCCCCGGCGTGCCCCGCAGCCGGGTCGAGCGGCTGCTGGCCCGCCTCACCACGCCGCCGTCGCTGTCGTTCGTCGGCTGGCCCCACGACCCGCATCCCCGCGGCCGGCGGCGGTGGTGGCTGGGCCGGCGCAGGTCGCGCCGGACGCCGTACGTGCTGCCGGCCCCGCTGGCGGCGGCGCACCGGCTGGCCGCCGAGCCGCACTGGGGCTACCAGGTCGACTTCCAGGCCGACGCCGGTGTCGAGCCGCTGGTCCCGGGCCGCTCGGGCGCGTTCCACCACCGGGCGCTGCAGCTGCGGGCCGAGAACCGCTGGTCGTTCATGCACACCATCGTGGGGCGCAACAACCTCGGCGACGTCGAGTTCCTGCCCGGGGTGGGCGGCCGGCCGGGCATGGCGCCCGACCTGGTCCGCCAGTCGCTGTGGTTCGACAAGACCTCGATCCGGTCGGGCGGCGAGCCCGAGCGGCTGCCCTACACGGTCTACGACCTGCCGCTGGCGCCGCCCCCCGACGGCGACGCGGCGGGCGTCCGGTAGCATGACCGTATGGACCGGCGCATCTTCGGGCTCGAGAACGAGTACGGCGTCACCTGCACGTTCCGGGGCCAGCGCCGACTGTCACCGGACGAGGTGGCCCGCTACCTGTTCCGGCGGGTCGTCTCCTGGGGGCGTTCCTCCAACGTGTTCCTGGAGAACGGGGCCCGGCTGTACCTGGACGTCGGCTCCCACCCCGAGTACGCGACCCCCGAGTGCGACTCGGTCACCGAGCTGGTCACCCACGACAAGGCCGGCGAGCGGATCCTGGAGAGCCTGCTCGCCGCCGCCGAGGCCCGCCTCCACGAGGAGGGCATCGCCGGCAAGATCTTCCTGTTCAAGAACAACACCGACTCGGCCGGCAACTCCTACGGCTGCCACGAGAACTACCTGGTGTCGCGCTACGGCGAGTTCCAGCGCCTGGCCGACGTGCTGATCCCGTTCTTCGTCAGCCGCCAGATCCTCTGCGGGGCCGGCAAGGTGCTGGCCACCCCCAGGGGCGCGGTCTACTGCATCGCCCAGCGGGCCGAGCACATCTGGGAGGGCGTCTCCTCGGCCACCACCCGCTCCCGGCCGATCATCAACACCCGCGACGAGCCCCACGCCGACGCCGAGCGCTACCGGCGCCTGCACGTGATCGTCGGCGACTCCAACATGTCGGAGTGGTCGGCGTTCCTCAAGGTCGGGGCCACCGACCTGGTCCTGGCCATGGTCGAGGAGGCCACCGTCCTGCGCGACCTGACCCTGGAGAACCCGATCCGGGCCATCCGGGAGATCTCCCACGACATGAGCTGCCGGCGCAAGGTCCGGCTGGCCAACGGGCGCGAGGCCAGCGCCCTGGAGATCCAGCGCGAGTACTTCGAGAAGGCGGCCCGCTTCGTCGACCGCCGCGACGCCGGCGAGACGGCCAAGCGGGTGGTCGACATGTGGGGCCACGTGCTGGACGCGATCGAGCACCAGGAGCTGGACCGGATCGGCCGCCAGGTCGACTGGGTGACCAAGTACCTGATGATCGAGCGGGCCCGGGCGCGCGACAACCTGCCCCTGTCCCATCCCAAGGTCGCCCTCATGGACCTGACCTACCACGACGTCAACCGCAAGCGCGGCCTCTACTACCTGCTGGAGCGCAACGGCTCGGTGGAGCGGATCTGCGACGACCGGGCCATCGACCGGGCCACCCAGGAGCCGCCCCAGACGACCCGGGCCCGGCTCCGGGGCGAGTTCATCCGCCAGGCCAAGGAGCGCCGCCGCGACTACACCGTCGACTGGGTCCACCTCAAGCTCAACGACCAGGCCCAGCGGACCGTCCTGTGCAAGGACCCCTTCCGCGCCCACGACGACCGGGTGGACAAGCTCATCGCGTCGATGTGATCAGGCGCTGCTGACCAGGTCGCGGCGGCGGAAGCCGGCCAGGCCGGCGGCGGCCAGGACCGCGGCTGACGACCAGCAGCCAGACCAGGGGCGTGGCCGTGAACGCGGCCGCCGGCAGCCTCGGCAGGTGGGCGAACGGCGACAGGTCGAGCAGCCACTGGCTGAGCTGGAGCGCCTCCCCGAACACGGTGAGGAACAGCGACGACCGCCAGGGCCGCCCAGGTGGCGCCGACCACCAGCCGCGGCAGCAGCCCGAACAGCGCCACCCCGACCGCGGCCAGGACCCAGACCGCCGGGAGCTGCACCAGCGCGCCGCCCAGCACCCGGGGCAGCTCGCCGCCCACGTCGCCGGCCCGACAGCCCGTGGGCCAGCCCGGCCAGCAGCCCGCCGGCGGCGAGCACGACCGCCGCGCCCAGCGGCGGCCACCACCAGGTGGCTGCCGGCCCACCCGACCCGGGGGGTCGCGGTGGCCAGCACCTGCTCGGCCCGGAGCTCGGCCTCCTCGGCCCGCAGCCGCAGGGTGGCCTGGATGGCGTAGCCGGCGGCGAGCATGCCGATCCAGGTGAGGATCGCGGCCGGAGAGTAGACGTCGGTGATGCTGCCGCCCCCGCCGAGGCAGCGGCCAGGAGCTCGGCGGTCTCGCGGGTCCTGGTCGGCGAACTGCACCATGTCCTGGGCGATCAGCGCCGAAGGACAGGCCGGCGACGGCCGACCCCGACCGCCCAGCCGGCAGCGACGCCGCGCTGGAGCCGCCAGGCCAGGGCCGAGCGGGCTGCGCAGCCAGGGCGGCGCGGTCGGCCGGTCCCAGCCGGGTCGCCAGGACCCCGGCGCCCACGTCGCGCCGGACCAGCAGGGCCGCGCGACCGCCGCCAGCAGGACCACGAGCGCGGCCACCGGGCAGGAGCAGCACCCACCAGCGCTCGCCGGCGAAGGGCCGGAACCGCTCGGCCCAGCCGATGGGCGACAGCCACGACAGCCAGGACAGCTGCGGTGGGCGGTGTCGCCGACGGCCCGGAGCAGGAAGGCCAGCGCCGAGCGCGGCGAAGGCCATCCCGTTGGCGGGCCGGCAGTGCTCGGTCAGCTGGGCGGTGACCGCGGCCGACGCCGGCGAAGACCAGGCCGTTGAGGCCGCCACGCCGACGGCCAGGGCGACCGATCCGGCCACCGGGAGGCCCATGGCGACGTACCCGGCGCCGGTGAGCGCGGCCAGCACGACGTTGACCGCCAGCACGAACAGCAGGCTCGCGGTCAGCCAGGCGTACCGGCCGACCACGGCCGGCGCTCGACCAGCTCGGCCCGGCCCGCCTCCTCCTCCGGGCGGGTGTGGCGGGTCACAGCAGCAGGCTCATCAGGCGACGACGGGAAGACCCCGGGGTGACCGACCCGCCAGGCGGTGGCCCCCCGAGGTGCTGGCGTCGATAGGCCGGGCCCTGCAGGGCCACCACCGCCGGGTTGGCCCCGATGCCGTCGGCCGTCCTGGCCAGCCGGTCCAGGTCGGCCTGGGTGGGGTAGAGCGAGATCGATGCTCGCCGCCTGGCTGGATCGGCGAACACGAACAGGCCAGGACCCAGAGCGGCACACGACCCGGTCGCGGCGCAGGATCAGCCGGACCAGCCGGCCGGTGCCCGTGAACCCGCGGTGCCTCGAGCCCGTGGCGCCCGGTGCTCACCGCCGCGCCCCCTCCGGCGGTGCCTGCCGTGCCCGTCGGGGCACGGCGGCCTCGTCGGCCTGGTAGTGGCGCAGGAACAGCTCCTCGAGGGTCGGCGGCTGGCTGGTCAGGCTGCGCACCCCGGCCGCCGACAGGTGCCGCAGCACCTCGTCCAGCTGGGCGGTGTCCACCTGGCAGCGCACCCGGGTGCCGTCGACCTGGAGGTCGTGCACGCCGGGCAGCCCGGCCAGCCCGTCGGGGGGGCTGGCCAGCTCGGCCTGGATCGAGGTCCGGGTGAGGTGGCGCAGCTCGGCCAGGGTGCCCGACTCCACGATGCGCCCGGCCCGGATGATGCTGACCCGGTCGCACAGGGCCTCGACCTCGGCCAGGATGTGGCTGGACAGCAGCACCGTGCGCCCGCTGTGGCGCTCGTCGGCGACGACGTCGCGGAAGGCGGCCTCCATCAGCGGGTCCAGGCCCGCGGTCGGCTCGTCCAGCAGCAGCAGCTCCACGTCGGAGGCGAGCGCGGCGACCAGGGCGACCTTCTGGCGGTTGCCCTTGGAGTAGGTGCGGGCCTTCTTGCGCGGGTCGAGGTCGAACCGCTCCAGCAGCTCGGCCCGGCGCTTGGGGTCGAGGCCGCCCCGCAGGCGGCCGAGCAGGTCGATCACCTCGCCGCCGGACAGGCTCGGCCACAGGGTGACGTCGCCGGGCACATAGGCCAGGCGGCGGTGCAGCGCGACGGCGTCGCGCCAGGGGTCGCCGCCGAGCAGCTCGGCCCGGCCGGCGTCGGCTGCGCAGCAGGCCGAGCAGGACCCGGATGGTGGTGGTCTTGCCGGCGCCGTTGGGGCCGAGGAAGCCGTGCACCTCGCCGGTGCGCACCTCCAGGTCGAGCCCGTCGAGGGCCCGGGTGGGGCCGAAGGTCTTCACCAGCCCCGAGATCGAGATCGCGGTCGACATCGGTGTCGTCACCGCCTCCTTCCTTGGACCCGCACTGGCGGTCTCACTGCCTTCACACGCTACACTCCTTTCACAAAGTTGTGAAGTTAAAGAAGTGTAGAGATCCGAGGGAGGTCGGGTGGCCGACGGGTCCGGCAGCGGGCGTGACGACGAGGCGGTGCGGCGGTTCATCGAACGCTTCGCCCTGGCCATGACGGAGGCGGGCATGCCCCGCATGCCGTCGCGGGTGTTCGCGGCCATCCTCAGCGCCGAGGACGGCCGCTGCACGGCGGCCGAGCTCGCCGAGGTGCTGGGGGTCAGCCCGGCGGCGGTCTCCGGCGCCGTGCGCTACCTGCTGCAGGTGCAGCTCATCAGCCGCGAGCGCGAGCCGGGGGAGCGGCGCGACCACTACCGCACCTCCACCGACAGCTGGTACGAGGCGATGGCCAGGCGCGACGCGATCCTGGCCCGCTGGGAGCAGGACCTGGAGGAGGGCATCAAGGCGGTCGGCCCGGACACGCCGGCCGGCGACCGCCTGGAGGAGACCCGCCGCTTCTACGCCTTCCTGCGCGAGGAGCTGGCCCGCATCCTGCACGACTGGCGCGACCAGCGCACCGCCGACCGGCCAGGCCACCGCGAGGCCTGAACGGCGGCCGTGGCCATCAGCGCGGGGCCTGGCTGGGCTCGGCCGCCGCCGCCGGGGCCGGGGGGCCCGGGGCGGGCGGCGGGGGGTGGCCGCGGGCGCGCAGGCCGGCCCAGAGGACCAGGAAGGCGCCGCCGTAGCGGGCGGCGAAGGCGGCCAGGGTGTCGACCAGGTCGCCGGCGGGGGAGCCGCGGGCGCCGGCGCCGACGGCCGGGGGGCCGGCCGGGGCCAGGGGGACCAGGGTGATGGAGAGGGCGACGGCGACCAGGCTGGTCAGGCTCCAGGGGATGGCGGCGACGATGCCGAGCAGCGGCACCTCGTGCCAGTAGAAGACCCAGGGGGTGAGCAGCAGGTAGGCCAGGAAGAAGGTGGCGATCCTCGGCCACGGGTCGTGGCCGGCGCGCAGGGTCCGGGCGACCAGCACGAAGGCGACCAGGATGCCGGCGATGGCGAGCTGGCGGCCCAGCCGGGCCCCGGCGGCGGCGGCCGCCGGCTCGGACAGGCCGAACAGGGGCAGGGTGGCGGCCAGCAGCCGGCGGACCAGGTTGGGCGGGCTGCCGCTGGAGAAGTGGCCGCTCACGTCGACGGCGCTGGTGAACAGCTTGCCGCCGGCGCTGGCGTAGGGCAGGTAGACGAGCACGGTCAGGACCGTCCCGACCAGCCCCAGCCCGGCCACCACGGCCACCCGGTCCCGCAGGCGGGGCCGGCCGGAGGCCAGCCAGATGGCGTACAGGGCGGCCAGCGGCCCCATGTACACCTTGACCAGGAAGCAGCCCACCAGCAGGAGGAAGGCCGCCAGGTACCGGCCGCGCCGGTGGGCCAGGATGGCCCCGGCCAGCACCAGCAGCAGCAGCGCGTCGACGTGGGCCGACATGGCGATCGACTGGAGCACCATCGGGTTCCAGCCGATCAGCAGCAGCGGCCAGCGCGGGTCCTCGCCGAGCCCCGGCGCGGCCCGCAGGGACCGGACCAGCAGCCAGATGGCGGCCAGCTCGGCCGCGACCAGGACCAGCTTGGTCAGCACCACCCAGGTGAGCAGGCTCGGGCCGGCGACCATGGCCAGCAGCCGCAGCAGCAGCAGGAACGGCGGCCCGTAGACGGGGCCGAACAGCCGCCACGACCAGAACTTGTGCCAGGGGTCGGTGGGGTGCTGGTCGGGGAACGACAGGTAGGGGTTGGCGCCGTACTCGGTCTGGACCTTGCCGTAGAAGGAGTAGGCGTAGACGTCCTTGGAGGCGACCGGGGGGACGAGCAGGGCCAGCAGGTGGAGCACGGCCACCCCGGCCAGCAGCAGGGCCCAGCTCGGCCGCCGGCCCCGGCGCCACTGCCAGACGGCCAGGGCGAAGCTGGCCATGGACACCACCCAGAACGCCGTCACCTGCCCCTGGGGCCGCAGCTCGACGTCGAAGTCGCGGTTGGTGGGCAGCCGGTGCAGCTCCAGGAACTTCGGGGCCAGGGGCAGGACCAGGAACAGCCCGATCCCGGCGACCAGCCCGGCCAGGCAGGCGGCGAACACCGCCCGGTCACTCAGCCGCGACGACCACCGGGGGACCGACCCCGGCGGTCCCCGGACCCCCCGGGCTTCATGGCCGGGCCAGGCGGCCGGCCAGGGTGCCGGCGGCGGCCGCGGCGGCGAAGAACACCGGGTCCTCCTCGGGGCCGCGCCCCATCGAGGTCACCTGGAGGCCCCAGGCGGCCAGCAGCTTGGCCGGGTCGGGGATGGCCACCCGGTGCAGGTCGTGGCGGCCGGCCACCCCGGCCTCGGCCAGCTGGCGGTCGACCAGGGCGGCCAGCTCCGGGTCGGCCAGCTCGGGCACGGCCACCGCCGCGCGGGCAAGGGCCAGGCGGCCCAGCGAGGTCAGGCTGTGGTGGCTGACCCCGCGGTGCCGGGGCCGCCGGTCGGCCGCCGACAGCCGCAGGCAGGCCACCGGGCGGCCGCCCAGGGCGCCGGCGGCGTTGACCGCCTCGGCGACCTGGGTGCCGGAGAACCCCAGGGCCGTGCCCGACCCCATCCCCCCCGGCCCCTGGGCGACCACGACCACGTCGGCGGCCAGCACCGCCCTGGCCGCGGCCAGGGCCGAGTACAGCGAGATGGCCTCCAGGTCGCCCCCGAACGCCTGCCCGGCGGTGATGGTCCCGGCGACCAGCCCACCCCGGCGCAGCTCGGCGGCCAGCCGCGAGAAGGCCAGCGGCAGCGCCCCGCCGTCGGTCATGACGTAGGCGACCCGAAGGTCGCCGGCGACCGCCCGGGCGGCCGCCGCCACCACCGGCACCATCGAGTGGAGCTCGGCGCAGACCACCGGCAGGCCGCCCAGGTCGGTGCAGGCGGCGACCGCGGCCCGGTGGGGGCTGTCCTCCTCCTCGACGGCCAGCACCCGGACCTGGGAGGGGGTGTAGCGGGCCTTGATGACGTGGCCCGGCCCGGGGGCGTCGACCGGGCCGCCGACCCGGGCCATGACCACGTGGAAGCCGCCGGTGCCCAGCCCGAGGGCGACCGCGGTGGTGTTCAGCACCACCCGGTCGCCGGCAACGACCGGCCCGGTGAGCTGGTCGTAGCTGATCGCGTCGACCTCGCCGGCCTCGCCGTCGAGCTCGACCCGCAGCTCGGTCGCGCCCGGCCGGCGCTCCCCGATGGCCGTGACCCGCCCGTTGCGGATGCGGACCACGGCGGCTCAGCGTCCGGGAGGAACAGGGGGCTCGGTGCGGCCGTTGCGCCTCGGCCGCCCGCAGCACATAGGCGCAGACGGGGTCGCCGGCCTGGATGTGGGCGACCCGCTCGACCTCGACCTCCGGCCCGGCGAGCTGCTGGAACAGGGCCAGCTCATGGGCGCAGGCGGTCGGCCAGGCCCCGGCCACCCTGGCGATGGCGCAGTTGTGCTCGCTGACCACGAAGCGCCCGTCGCCGGCGCTGGCGCAGTCGGCCATGTAGCCGTTCTCGTCCTGGATGGCGGCCAGGGCCGTGGCCAGCTCGGGCAGGGGGCGGCCCTTGGTGCGGCCGGCGTACAGCTCGGCCAGCTCCTGCTGGCGGTGGTCGAACAGCCGCTCCACGGCCTCGGGCCCCAGCTCCGAGGTGGCCGCCTCCAGCAGCTGGGCGACCAGCTGATGGTAGTTGCGGGGGAACAGGTCGTGGCCCATCTCGGTCAGGGCGTAGACGTAGGCCGGCCGGCCGCGGCCCTGGGGCCGGGAGGACTGCTGGACCAGCCCGATGTGCTCCAGCACCTCCAGGTGGCGGCGGACCGCCACCCCCGACAGGGCCAGGGCGGCGCCGAGCTGCGCGACCGTCTGGGGGCCGTTGCGCTTGAGCAGATCGAGCACGGCCCGTCGGGTCGGGGCGCTCCCAGCTGGCTCGCTGACTGGCTCGGTCATCGGCCCAGGCTAGCGCCGTCGTTCCGGCCGGGGCAACGCCACCCCCCAGGCGGCGGGCGATTCCACTAGCATCAGGGCATGCGCAAGGTGGAGCGGCTCGTCAACCTGATCGCCCTGCTGCTGGACACCCGGCGGCCCCTCACCCTCGACCAGGTGGCCGAGCTGGTGCCCGGATACGACGCCAGCGGGGAGAGCCTGCGGCGGATGTTCGAGCGCGACAAGGAGGAGCTGCGGGGCCTCGGCGTGCCGGTCGAGCGGGCCCCGATCGACGCCTGGGGGAGCGAGGAAGGCTACTTCATCGACCCCGAGGCCTACGGCATGCCCGAGCTGGACCTGGCCCCCGACGAGCGGGCGGCGCTGGCCCTGGCGGCCAGGGCCTGGTCGGGGGCGACCCGCGACCCGGCCGCCGTGGCCGGCCTGGCCAAGCTCGACCTGGACCCCGGGGCCGGGCCGGAGGCGCTCCGGGCCAACCTGGACGGGGCCAGCCCGCTGCTGGCGGTGCTGCTGGAGGCGGTGTCGGGCCGCAAGCGGGTCGTGTTCAGCTACCGGCCGCCGGGCCGCGACGCCGCCGAGCGCCGCCTCGACCCGTACGCCCTGGTGAACCGGCGCGGCACCTGGTACGTGGTCGGCCACGACGGCGACCGGGAGGCGCTGCGCTCGTTCCGGGTGTCGCGGATCGCCTCCGACATCCGCAAGGTCCGCCCGACCAGCCGCGGCCCCGACTTCGAGATCCCGGCCGGCTTCGACCCGGGCAAGGTCCTGCCCACCGCCGGCGAGCCCGAGGGGGCGCCGATGGCGCTGGTCCGGGCGGCCAGGGCGACGGCCCGGCTGGCCGAGCTGCGCGGGGCCGTCCCCACCGGCCCGCCCCGGCCCGACGGCCTGGTCACCCTGCGCCTGCCCGTCGGCGACCGCGACGGCCTGCTCGGCTGGGCCATGGGCAACAGCGTCGAGATCGTCGAGCCCAAGGACCTGCGCGAGGAGGCCCGCCGCCGGCTGGAGGCCCTGCAGGAGCTGGTCGGCCGGTGAGCCCGGCCCGCACCCCCGACACCAGCGCCGCCGGGCGGCTCCAGCGGCTGCTGGCCCTGGTCCCCTGGGTGCTCGACCACCCCGAGGCCACGGTCGACGAGGTCTGCGAGCGCTTCGACATGACCAGGGACACGCTCATCGCCGACCTGGAGCTGCTGTACGTCACCGGGGTGCCGCCATACGGGCCGGGCGACCTGATGGAGGCCTGGGTCGACGGCGACAAGGTCCACATCGGCTTCGCCGACTGGTTCGCCCGCGCCCCCCGGCTCACCTGGCGGGAGGCGGCCGGGCTGTACCTGGCCGGCCGCGCCCTCGACGCCCTGCCCGAGGTGGCCGAGCAGGGGGCCCTGGCCCGGGCCCTGGCCAAGCTCGAGGCCGTCCTCCCCGCCGACCAGCTCGACCGGGTCCACGAGCTCGCCGGCAAGGTCTCGGTCGACCTGGAGGGCGACCCGGCCGAGACCAGCCACCGCACCGAGCTGGCCAGGGCGGCCGCCGCCGGCCACCGGGTCGAGATCGAGTACTGGTCGAGCTCCCGCGGCGAGCTGACCCGGCGCAAGGTCGACCCGTGGCTGGTGTTCAGCGCCTCGGGCCACTGGTACCTGTCCGGCTGGTGCCACAAGGCGGTCGCCGAACGCCTGTTCCGGGTCGACCGGGTGGTGTCGGTGCGGCCGACCACCGAGCCGTTCGAGCGCCCGGCCGGCTTCGACCCGGCCGCCCACGAGGAGGTGCCCGGGGTCGAGCTGTTCGCCGGCGGCCTGGTGTGCGAGCTCGACCTGGCCTCCGAGGCCGAGTGGGCCGCCGACTACTTCCCGATCCTGGACTCCGAGCGCCGCCCCGACGGCCGCCTCCGCATCCGCCTGGCCACCTACCAGCTCTCCTGGCTGGTCCGCCTGGTCCTGCGCCTGGCCCCCGCCGCCGAGCCGGTCTCGCCCCCCGAGCTCCGCCGCGCCGTCGCCGAGGCCACCCGCAACACCCTGGCCGCCTACGCCTGAGCGCGCTCGCCTGGTTCGGCTCAAGCGCGCTTCGCGGTTCCAGGCGGCGTGCCGCTGACCCGCCCGACCCGGTAGGATCCGGCCGGTCGTCACCGCCCGCCCCGGGGAGGTCCCCCCTGCCGCTCTGGCTCGCCATCCTGCTCGGCGTGTTCTGGCTCGCCGTGCTGTTCACCGTGGCCTTCACCATCTGGCGGATGGTGGCCAACCTCAAGGCCCTGGCCGCGTCCGTGCAGGCCCTCAGCGAGCGCCTCACCCCCGAGCTGGACAGGCTCAGCCAGGCCAGCCTGGAGGCGGCCGAGCACGCCGAGCGCCTGTCGGAGCGGGGCGCCAGGGTCGCCGGTCAGGGCCGGGAGGGCCCGGCGGCGCCGAGGCCTTCCAGGTAGGCCCGCACGGCCCGCTCGATCCGGTCCAGGGAGTCGCTGTAGGCGGGGTCGTCGTCGACCAGCCACGGGTCGGGGATGCCGGCCGGGTCGAGCAGCCGCACGTGCCCGGCCTGGTCCGGGTAGCGGCCGACGAGCTGGCGGTAGTTCTCGTCGTCCATCACCAGCACGTCGTCCGCCCAGGCCAGGTCGTCGCCGCTGACCTGGGCGGCGACGTGCCGGGAGAGGTCGTAGCCGCGGCCGGCGGCGATCCGGGTCATGGCCCGGTGGGCCCGGCGGCCGACGTTCCAGTCCTGGGTGCCGCGGGAACGGACCTCCAGCTCCACCGAGGGATGGTCCGACCCCAGCCGCAGGAGCACCGCCTCGGCGGTCGGGGAGCGGCAGATGTTCCCCGCGCAGACGACCAGGACCCGGCGGGTCCGGCGGGCGCTGGCATCCTGGTCGGGGCGCACCGCCAGATCGTAACGGAGCCATGGCCGGCCAAGCAGCGGTAGACTCATCCCAGCGTGCGCCAGCGGGTTGACGATGCGAAGGAGTTGGGCAATGCCAGGGCCGGAGTGGATCTGGGTCATCATCGCGATCGTCGTGCTCTTCGGCGCCAGCCGGCTCCCGGCCATGGGCCGCAACGTCGGCCTCGGCATCAAGGAGTTCAAGAAGGGCGTGACCGAAGCCTCCAAGAACGAGGACAAGGACGAGATCGGCAAGGCGGGCCCGGCCGACGAGCGCGAGCGGGGCACCACCCCCTAGCCAGCCCACCGCCGAGCCATCGTGCGCCTCTCGCGCCGCCCGCGGGCCAACCCGACGGGCGAGATGTCCATCCTCGACCACGTCGGGGAGCTCCGGAACCGCCTGGCCAAGAGCTGCGCCGCCCTGGTCGTGGCCACCCTGGTGGCCTTCTCGGTCCTGTACGACCCGGTGCTGGAGTTCGTCCTGCGCTCCTACTGCAGCCTGCCCGAGAGCGTCCGCATCGGCACCATGGCCGAGGACGGCGGCTGCCGGCTGGCCGCCCTGAGCCCGCTGGAGCCGCTGTCGATCCGCATCCGGCTGTCGCTCACCGTCGGGCTGCTGCTGGCCATGCCGTTCATCGCCTTCCAGCTCTGGCGCTTCATCACCCCCGGCCTGCGGCCCAACGAGAAGCGCTTCGCCATCCCGTTCGCGCTGGCCAGCACCCTGTTGTTCGCCGCCGGGGTGGCGGTGGCGTTCTTCACCCTGCCCAAGGCGATCGACTTCCTGGTCAGCATGGGCGGGGAGGGCATCGCCGTCTTCTTCCAGGCCGACCGCTACCTGCGCTTCGTGCTGTTCATGGGCCTGGCCTTCGGGCTCACCTTCGAGTTCCCGCTCGTGCTGGTGTTCCTGTCGCTGGTCGGGGCGCTGTCGTCGGCGGCCATGCTGCGGGCCTGGCGGCCGGCGGTGGCCGTGATCATCGTGGCCGCGGCCGTGATCACCCCCAGCCAGGACCCGATCAGCCTGTTCGCCATGGCCGTGCCCATGTGGCTGTTCTACTTCAGCGCCGCCCTCATCGCCCGCTACATCATCGAGCCGCGCCGGGCCCGCCGGCAGCTGGCCGGGACCGGGGAGCCCTAGACGTGCAGACCTACCTGCCCTATCCCGACTTCGCGGCCAGCGCGCGGGTGCTCGACCCGCGCCGGCTGGGCCGCCAGCGTGTCGAGGCGCTGCAGGTCCTGCGGGCGCTGACCACGCCCGGCTCGGCCTGGCGCCACCACCCGGCGGTGCTGATGTGGCGGGGCCACGCCGAGGCGCTGGGCAGCTACGGCGTGACCGTCTGCCGGGCCTGGTTCGTCCTGGGGTTCGCCGACAGCTGCGAGCTGCGGCTCCGGGAGGAGCTGGCCCGGGTCGGGGTGGCCGCCCCCCGGCCCCAGGAGGAGCTGGCCGCCGCCGGCGCCCTGCCGCCGTGGCTGGGCGACCCGGCGCTGCACCGCAGCCACCAGTCGAACCTGGTCCGCAAGGACCCGGCCTTCTACAAGGAGCGCTTCCCCGACGTGCCCGACGACCTGCCCTATGTGTGGCCGGTGCGGTCGGCGGCGCGGAACGCCTGACCGCGGCCGGTCGCGGTAGGCTGTTCGGATCGGGGCCCGAGGGGCCGGAACGACAACGGTGGGAGCGGGGTAGCAAGGGTGGCGATCAAGGGCAAGAGCAAGCGCAGCCAGGGGCGGCCGGTGCGCCGGCCGGCCACCGGGCCGCGGATCCAGACGGTCGAACGGCGCCTGCCCTGGTACCGGGCGACCGCCTTCCCGGTCACGCTGGCCGTGATCGCCCTGCTCGGCACCCTGGTGGCCGCGGCCAACCGGGTCCAGGAGGGCTGGACCCGCGACGACGTGCGCCGCTTCACCGCCGACCTGCGCGCCCAGACCGACCAGCTCCCGTCGGTCATCGGCGCCGGCACCGCCGAGCTGCCCGGGTTCCCCAGCGCCCAGGAGCTGGCCAGCGGCAAGCTCACCCCCAAGCAGATGGCCGTCCGGGCCAGCGGCTGGACGGCCAAGCTCGGCCAGGTCCAGGGCCGGGTCGAGTCGATCACCGTCGGCGAGCCGCCGGCCGAGGCCGGCACCGACGGCGAGCCGACCAACGCCGTCGGGGGCCGCGAGGCCATGCTGACCAGCGTCCGCGACGGCTACGCGGCCGCGATCGGGGTGTACCTGGAGGCGGCCGCCATCTTCGAGAAGGCCGGCGCGGCCCCGGCCAAGAGCGCGGCCGCCACCGCCCTGGTCGAGCAGGGCGCCGCCACCGCCACCCGGGCCGGCGCGGCCATGGACGCCGCCGCCGGCACCCTGGCCCGCCTCCACGCCCGCTACGGCCTCGACCTGAGCCGCCAGATGCCGGGCGAGTCCACCGAGGCCTTCGGCGCCCGCTACTCCGGCGCCGCCCCCTCGAACCTCCTCCCGCCGAACTAGCCGCGGGCCGGCGGTGCGGGCGCTGCTGGTCCACAACCCGACCGCGGGGGGTGGGCGGGCCGGCCGGCTGGTGGCCCAGGTGGCCGAGCGGCTCCGGGCCGACGGGGTCGAGACCGAGCGGCACCAGACGCGGTCGCTGGAGGACGCGCGGCTGGCCGCCTGCGAGGCCGCCGGGAGCTTCGACGCCGTCGTGGCCGTCGGCGGCGACGGCACCGTCGGGGCGTGCGCCGCCGGCCTGGCCGACGCCGCCCCGCCCGGTGGGTCGGGCCGGTGCGGGCCGCGCTGGGGGTGGTCCCGGCCGGGGGTGGGAACGACGCCGCCCGCAGCCTCGGGCTGCCGGCGGGCGACCCGCTGGCCGCGGCCGGGCTGCTGGCGAGGCTGCGGCGGCGGCCGGCCGACCTGGCCACGGTGGCCGGGCGGGCCTACCTGAACGTCGCCGGGGCCGGGTTCGACTCGGAGGTCAACCGGGTCGCCAACCAGCGCCTCGGCTGGGCCGGGAACCGCCCCCGCTATGTCGGGGCGGTGCTGGCCGAGCTGGTCGTGGGCCGCGTCGCCACCTTCGAGCTGGCCCTCGACGGCCGGCCCACCCGGCTGCGGGGCTGGCTGGTGGCGGTGGCCAACGGCCCCAGCTACGGCGGCGGCATGAAGGTCGCCCCCCACGCCAGCCTGGACGACGGCCTGCTGGACGTGGTCGTGATCCACGAGATCGGCAAGCTCGAGTTCCTCCGCACCTTCCCCAAGGTGTTCTCCGGCCGCCACCTCGAGCACCCGGCGGTGGCCGTCCACCGGGCCGCCCGGGTCGACCTGGCCGCCGACCGCACCCTGGCCGTGTACGCCGACGGCGAGCCCGCCGGGACCCTGCCGGCCACCTTCGAGGTCCGCCGGGCCGCCATCACCGTCCTGGCCGCCGACCCCGCCCCCGGTTTCCCCAGCCCGTAGCCGCCGGGCGAGCGCGGCCGGGCGCCGGCTGGCAGCATGAGCGCCATGGACAGCCCCCCGGACCCGCGGGCGCTCGTCGAGGAGTTCGCGGGCGGCTACCGCTTCGACCTGGACGACTTCCAGGTGCGCGGCTGCCTCGCCCTGGCCGCCGGCCAGGGCGCCCTGGTCGCCGCCCCGACCGGGGCCGGCAAGACGGTGGTGGGGGAGTTCGCCGTCTGGCTGGCCCTGCGCTCGGGCGGCAAGGCGTTCTACACCACCCCCCTCAAGGCCCTGTCGAACCAGAAGTTCGGCGACTTCGTGGCCCGCCACGGCGCGGCCAACGTCGGCCTGCTGACCGGCGACAACTCGATCAACGGCGAGGCCCCGGTGGTGGTGATGACCACCGAGGTGCTGCGCAACATGCTGTACGAGGGCAGCCCCACCCTGGGCGGCCTGCGCTATGTGGTGATGGACGAGGTCCACTACCTCCAGGACCGGGTCAGGGGCGCGGTCTGGGAGGAGGTGCTGATCAACCTCCCGGTCGAGGTGCGGGTGGCCAGCCTGTCGGCAACGGTGTCCAACGCCGAGGAGTTCGGCGAGTGGCTGGAGGCGACCCGCGGCGCCACCGAGGTGGTGATCGAGGAGCGCCGCCCCGTCCCCCTGGACAACCACTACCTGATCGGGCGGGAGCTGCACCCGCTGTTCGTGACCAGGGGCGACGACGTCGTCCCCAACCCGGCCCTGGCCCGCCGGGGCGAGCGCGAGTGGCGGCCCGGCCGCGACACCAAGGGCCGCCACGGCCGCGACGGCCCCCGCTCCGTCGGGCGCGGCTGGGTGCCGTCCCGGGTCGAGGTGGTCGACCTGCTGGAGGCCGAGCGGCTGCTCCCGGCCATCTACTTCATCTTCTCCCGGGCCGGCTGCGACCAGGCCCTCGAGCAGTGCCGGGCCGGCAACATCCGCCTCACCAGCCACGCCGAGCGGGCCGAGATCCTCGAGTTCCTGGAGCTCAAGGTGGCTCCGATCGACCCGGCCGACCTGGACGCGCTCGGCTACGACGCCCTGGCCGAGTCGCTGGGCCGCGGGGTGGCCAGCCACCACGCCGGCATGCTGCCGCTGTTCAAGGAGGCGGTCGAGGAGCTGTTCGCCCAGGGCCTGGTCAAGGTGGTGTTCGCCACCGAGACGCTGTCGCTGGGGATCAACATGCCCGCCCGGACCGTGGCCATCGAGCGGCTCACCAAATGGCAGGGGGAGCGCCACGAGCTGCTCACCCCCGGCGAGTACACCCAGCTCACCGGGCGGGCCGGCCGGCGGGGGATCGACAGCCGCGGGGCCGCGGTCGTGCTCCACCAGCCGTTCATCCCCTTCGAGCGGATCACCGGGCTCGCCTCGACCCGCACCTACCCGCTGACCAGCTCGTTCCGTCCCTCCTACAACATGGCCGTCAACCTGGTCGCCAACTACGAGCGGGCCCAGGCCGAGCGGCTGCTGGCCTCCTCCTTCGCCCAGTTCCTGGCCGACCGGACCGTCCACGGGGCCGAGCAGACCCTGGCCCGCAACGCCCGCTTCCTGGCCGGCTACCTGGAGTCGGCCGCCTGCGACCGGGGCGACATCGGCGGCTACTGGGAGCTGCGCCGCCGGGTCCGGGCCCGGGAGAGCGCCCTGGCCGACGCCGACCGCCGGACCGAGACCCAGGAGGCGGCCGAGGTGCTGCGCTCGCTGACCGCCGGCACCGTCATCTGGCTGCCCGGCGGGCGCCGCCGCGGGCTGGCCGCCGTGATCGGGCCGGCCGGGGGCCGCGACAACTCGACCGGGGTGCTGGTCCTGACCGAGGACCGGCGGGTCCGCCGGGTGGCCGTGCGCGACCTGGGCGGCGCCCCGGTCCGGGTCGGCAAGGTGGCCATGCCCCGCCAGCTCAGCCCCAAGAGCCCCCGGTTCAAGTCCTATGTGGCCAGGGCGCTGGCCGACATGGACCCGCCCCAGGTGCAGCGGCCCCGCCGCCGCCGCAGCGCGGCCAGCGACCCGGAGCTGACCGCCCTCCGGGCCGAGCTGCGCGCGCATCCGGTCCACGGCTGCCCCGACCTGGGGGAGCACGAGAAGTGGCTGCTCCGCCACGACCAGCTGGCCAAGGAGCAGCGGACGCTGGAGGAGCGGGTCCGGCGCCGCACCGGGTCGCTGGTCCGGACCTTCGACCGGGTCCTGGAGGTGCTGGGCAGCCTCGGCTACGTGGACGGGTTCGCCCTCACCCCCAAGGGCGAGACCCTGCGCCGGGTCTACGCCGAGACCGACCTGGTGGTGGTGGAGGCCATGCACCGCGGGGTGTGGCGCGGGCTGGACCCGGCCGAGCTGGCCGCCTGCGTCTCCAGCCTGGTCTACGAGACCCGCGGCGCCGACGGCCCCCCTGGCGACCCGCCCGTCCCCCCGACCCGGGCCGTCGAGGCCGCCCTCGGCGCCCTGGCCGAGCTCCAGGAGGAGGTCCACGCCCACGAGCAGGCCGGCGGGCTGACCCTGACCCGCCAGCTCGACCCCGGCTTCGCCGACCCCGCCTACCGCTGGGCCAGGGGCGACGCCCTCGAGGACGTGCTGGCCACCGAGGACATCACCCCCGGCGACTTCGTCCGGGTCACCAAGCAGCTCATCGACCTGCTCCGCCAGGTCGCCCTGGTCGCCGACGACCCGGAGATCCAGACGACGGCCCGCGCCGCCATCGACGCCTGCCAGCGCGGCGTGGTCGCCTACTCGAGCCTGCTGTAGGCAGCGGGATCGGGTGGGACCCGGGCGCCGTCGGGCGCCGTGCCGTTGGGTGGCTCGTCGCCACCAGCTCCCCGGTCGACGCCATCGCGGTCACCCGGCAGGCGGTCTGGCTGGCCGTCGGCGGGCTGGTCCTGCGGGTCGACCCGGCAACCGGGCGGGCGCTGGTCGTGCCCGAGGTCGACACCGGCGCGCCGGTGGTCGACCTGACGGCCGGGGCCGGGGCGGTCTGGGCGGTGACCAGCAGCGCCGGGCTGCTCCGGATCGACCCGGGCACCGCCCGGCTGACCGCGCCGAACCCCGGCCCGGTCAGCGCCATCGCCCCGGCGCCGGCGGGGTCTGGGCAGTGTGCTGCCAGGGCCGGGGCCGGCGCGGGCGGGTCACCCGCCTCGACCCGGCCACCGGCCAGGTCATCGCCAGCGTCGGCCTCCCGCCCGCCCCCTGGCCGTGGGGGCCGGCCCGGGCGCAGTGTGGGTCCGTGGCGCCGAGGGCTGGCTGTGGCGGGTGGACCCGGCCGGTGACCGGCAGGCCGGCGCCATCCGGCTGCCAACGTCCCGGGCGGCGCCGAGCTGGCCGGGAAGCTGGTGGTGGCCGGTGCGGTGCTCTGGGTCACCGACCCGGGGCCTGGGGTGGTGCGGCGGGTCGACCTGCGAAGCGGGACCGAAGACCGCTGGAAGGCCGATGGCCGCCACCTCGCGGTGACGCCCGGCGGGACGGTCTGGGCGACCAGCGACACCCGGCTGCTCGGCCTGGGCGGCCCCCAGGTGCGTGGCCCTCGCCGGAACCTGGACGAGCTGGAGACGACTCGGATCACCGCCGTGGCGGCCGCTGACGACGGTGGGCTGCTGGCTGGGCACAGCCCAGGGGCTGTTCCACGTCGATCGGAGCGTCCTGCGCCAGGGATAGCACCGCCAGTGGCGTACCGCGAACAGATCCCTCCAGACAGATAGGCTGATCGAGGACGTCCTCCTCGACTGGCGACTGCGCCCACCCTGCCGGCCGCGCTGAGATCGAAGGTCGCCTGCCGGTGCTCTCAACCCGACACCCAAGGCCCCGTTGGGTCTGGTGGGTTCGGTGGGAGAAGTTGTCCCCAGATGTGGTGGTGGTGCTTGTGTTCGGGTGCGGGGCTGATAGGTTGCCGGCCATGGACTCGAACACCCATTCGACCAGCCAGCCGGCCGGGACCCGAGCGGCGTTGCGGCGCTGGTCGCCGAGCTCCAGGGCCTGGCCGACCAGGACCCGACCGGCTGGCCGACGGCGCCCGGGCCGAACGGGTCCTGGTGTTGCGGGGGCTGGCCGACCGCCTGGAAGGCCACTGGCTGGCCGAACTCGCCGGCGGTGGATGCCCGGGGGGCCGCCGGCGCCGAACAGGGCGTCCAGGCCGGCTCCACCGCCGGCTGGCTGCGGGCCCGGCTGCGCATGAGCGCCGGCACCGCCGCCAGCTGTGGTGCGGACCGCCCGGGCGCTGTACCGCGGCCCCCTGACCGCGACCGGCCAGGCCCTGGCCGACGGGGAGCTGTCGGTGGCCCATGCCCAGGTGCTGGCCGCACGGCACCCAGGACCTCCCCGCCCATGTCACCGCCGAGGCCGAACCGGTGCTGCTGGAGGCGGCCCGGCGGCTGGACCCGCCCCGGCTGCGACGGGCCATCGCCCACCTGCGGCTGGTGGCCGACCCCGACGGCGCCGACGCCCAGGCCGAACGGCGCATCAGCGGCGGGGGCTGTGGCTGTCGCCGACCTGGGAGGGCATGGTCGCGGTCAACGGGCTGCTGGACCCCGAGGCCGGCCAGACCCTGCTGGCCGCCCTGGAGCCGTTGGCCCGCCCCACCAACGCCCACGACGCCCGCAGCGGTGGCCAGCGCCGGGCCGATGCCCTGACCGAGCTGGCCCGCCGCACCCTGGAGAGCCGGCCGGCTCCCCCAGAGCGGTGGGGTCCGCCCCCAGCTGCTGGTGACCGTCGACCTGGACAGCCTCCTCGGCCACCGGTGGGCTGGGCGGGGAGGCCGGCGGGCCCTGGCCGCTGGACCCCGAGACCTGCCGGCGGCTGGCCTGCGACGGCGCCGTCACCCGGGTCCTGGTCACCCGCCACCGGCCACCCACCACGACCCCACGGCGACGACCACCTGGTCGCCCACGACCCCGGCGACGAGGCCAGCCTGGCCGCCCAGCTCCAGGCGGCGGCGACCCGGCTCCCCCCGGCCCTTGGCGGCGCCCCCACCCAACCGCTGGAGGTCGGCCGCACCAGCCGGGTCGTCACCGCCGCCCAACGCGCCGCCCTGGTCGTCCGCGACGGCGGCTGTGCGTTCCCCGGCTGCGACCGGCCCCCGGCCTGGTGCGAAGCCCACCATCTCCGCCACTGGCTCCATGGCGGCCCCACCGACCTCGACAACCTGGCCCTGCTGTGCCGGGCCCATCATCGGGCGGTCCATGAGGGCGGCTGGCGGCTGACCCGCGACCCCGACGGCCGGCTGACCGCCACCCCACCGCATCGAAAACACCGACCAGCATCCACCGCCGCCTGACCCGACCAGAGCCGGCGACCCATCCACCGCTCCGGGACGACCAGTGCAGCCGACGAACTCGGCGACCACCGACGGCCGGCGGCGAATGAGCTGGGGCCCTTGGCCTGGCGGGATGCTGCAGCCAGTCAGCAGCTCGGCCAGCCGCTCGCAGACCCGGACCCGACCCACCGTGCCAGGTGACTCGCATGGGACCCGACGACCCCGACCCACCGTGCCAGGCGACTGCATGGGGCCCGATGGCCCCCGGGCCGACCCACCGTGCCAGCTAACTGCACGGGACCCGATGGTCCCCGGAGCCCCGACCCACCGTGCCACCAACGGCACAGGACCCGATCGGCCCCGCGTCCGGCGCTTCCGACCCGCTACCGGCGCTTCCGCAGGACGCCGAAGATGGAGCGTTGGATCTCGCGGCCGGCTGGAGTGTTCATGAAGCGGAGGGCCATCTTGCCGACCTGGATCAGGTCGTGGGTGTCGACGCCGCCCTTGGGAGCCGGGGACCGGCGGGCGGTCGGGTCGGGGGCGCGGGGGGCCGGCTTCGGCGGGGGGATCGGCTTGTCTACCTCGGCCTGCTTGTCCGCTTCGGCCTGCTGGAGGCGGGTGGTGAGGCGCTCGTAGGCGCTGTCGGGGTCGACCAGCTGGGCGTAGCGGCCGTGGATGGCCGAGCCGGCGACGGCCGCCTGGATGGTCGCCGGGTCGGCCGGGGCCATGCGCGACTCGGGAGGGTAGAGGCGGGTCCAGGCCACCGGGGTGGGGACGCCGTCGGGGGACAGCACGGTCACCACCGCCTCGCCCACGCCCAGCGACGTCAGCGCCGAGGCCAGGTCGTACACCTCGGTCATGGGGTAGGTCTGGACGGTCTTGTCGATCGCGGCCGCGTCCTTGGGGGTGATGGCCCGGAGGGCGTGCTGGACCCGGTTGCCGAGCTGGGCCAGGACCTCGTCGGGCAGGTCCTGGGGGAGCTGGGTGATGAAGAACACCCCCACCCCCTTGGAGCGGATCAGCCGCACCGTCCGCTGCACCTGGTCCACGAACGCCTTGGAGGCGCCGTCGAACAGCAGGTGGGCCTCGTCGAAGAAGAACACCAGCTTGGGCCGGTCCAGGTCGCCGACCTCGGGCAGGGCCTCGAACAGCTCGGCCAGCAGCCACATCATGAAGGTCGAGAACACCCGCGGCCGGTCGGCCACGTCGGCCAGCTCCAGCAGGGTCACCATGCCCTTGCCCGAGGCGTCGGTGCGCAGCAGGTCGTTGACGTCGAAGGCGGGCTCGCCGAACAGCCCGGCCACCCCCTGCTCCTCGAGCTCGACCAGCTTGCGCAGCAGCACCCCCAGGGTCGGCTTGGCCACCCCGCCCAGCTCGGCCACGGCCGCCTGGCCCTCGGCGGTGCCGAGGAACTTCAGCACCTCGCGCAGGTCCTTGAGGTCGACCAGCAGCAGCCCGCCCGAGTCGGCCCAGTGGAAGACGAGGCTGAGCACGCTGGTCTGGACGTCGTTGAGGTCCAGCACCTTGGCCAGCAGGGGCGCCCCGAACTCCGACACCGAGGCCCGCACCGGCACCCCCTTGGCCGGGTCGCCGGACAGGGTGAGCAGCTCCACCGGGGAGGGGTGCGGGTCCCAGGGTGCCTTGAGCTGCTCGACGCGGGCGGCCACCTTCTCGGAGGCCTCGCCCGGCTCGGCCATGCCCGACACGTCGCCCTTCATGTCGGCCACGAAGCACGGCACGCCGGCGTCCGACAGCCGCCCGGCCAGGCCCTGGACGGTCTTGGTCTTGCCGGTCCCGGTGGCCCCGGCGACCAGCCCGTGGCGGTTCAGCATGGCCAGCGGCACGGCCACCTCGAAGCCGGTGTTGACCTCGTCCCCCTTGACCGCCCGGCCGAGCGCCACCGCCGGCTCGGTGAACCCGTAGCCAGCGGCCAGCCCGGCAAGCCCTTCGTCCATCCACCCCTCCTCGGCGCCGATCCTCGACCGCTGTTCTATAGGATGAGCGCCGTGACCGCACCTCTGCCCTCGCCGCCGCAACGGGAGGATCGCCTGCCGTTCGGGGCGCCGTTCCTGATCGCCGACCCGGCCGCCGCCCGGCGCGACCTGACCCTGCTGCGACGCGCCCTGGCCGCCTCCGGGGTGGTGGCCGAGGCGGCGGTGGCCCGGCCGGTGGAGCGGGCCGGGCCGATCGCGGCCAGGGCGCTGGAGGCCGGCCACCGGCTGCTGGTCGCGGTCGGCTCCGACCGGCTGGCCCACGCCCTGCTCCGGGTCCTGGTCGACCCGGGCGGGCCGCGCTGGCCGGACGCCGTGCTGGGGCTGGCCGGGCTGGGCCGCCAGGACCTGTCGGCCACCTTCGGCCTGCCCGACGACCCCGGGAAGCTGGCCCCCTTCCTGCTCGGGCCCAACCTGTTCATCGCCGACGTCGGCCGGGCCCGCTGGCGGGGGCCGGACGGCACCGACCGGGTCGGGGTGTTCGCCAACACCGCCGAGCTCGGCTACCCGGCCGAGGTGTCGGCCCGGGCCCCGGCCGGGGGGGTCCGGGGGACCGCCGGGCTGGCCCCCCGGGTGGATCGGGGGGGTCCGGGGCACCGGCGGGCTGGCCCCCCGGTGGGGCGGGACGGCCGGGCGGGTCGGCCGGCTGGCCGCCGCCCTGGGCGGCCTGGCGGCAACCCGCTCCAGCCCGGCCCGGCTCGAGGTCGACCACACCGCGGTCGACCTGCGCCTGGCCGGGCTGGTGGTGGCCAACGGCCAGTTCACCATGGGACGGATGAAGGTCGCCCCCCGGGCCCTGCCCGACGACGGCCGGCTGTCGGTGATCGCCTTCCAGGGCGAGCCGCTCGGCATCTACGCCCGCTCCAAGGACCTGTACTACGGCCTGCACGTGCCCCACCCGTCGGTCCGCGAGTACCAGTCGCGCCGGGTCGCCGTCGACACCGCCGAGCCGATGGCCCTGGTGCTGGACGGCTGGCGGGCCGCCGGCGGCCCCCCGGTCAGCTTCGACGTCATGGAACGGGCCCTGCGGGTCAAGGTGTGACGGGAGGTAGGATTGCCCCCATGACGACAACCGCCGCAGCAAGGGCCGAGCGCCTGGCCAGGGCCCGCAAGGAGCAGGCCGAGCGGGGCGTGGACGCGCTGCTGCTGGGCCCGTCGGCCGATCTCGCCTACCTCACCGGCTACCGGCCACCGGCCCTTGAGCGCCTGACCATGCTGGTGCTGCCCACCCACGGCGACGCCCGGCTGGTCGTGCCCGCCCTCGAGGCGCCGCTGGCCCGCGACCACCTGGGCGGGCTCGACCTCGAGGTGGCCGCCTGGCCGGAGACCGACGACCCGGTGCGGCTGGTCGGCGGCGCCCTGGCCGCCGCCGGGGCGGCCAGCGGACGCCTGGGCGTCGGCGACCAGCTGTGGAGCGGCTTCCTGCTCCGGCTCCAGGACGCCCTGGGCGGCGCCAGCTTCACCCCCGCCTCGGCCGTGACCCGCCAGCTGCGCATGCGCAAGGACCCCGAGGAGGTCCAGGCCCTGGCCAGGGTGGCGGCGGCGATCGACCAGGTGGTCGAGGGCCTGGCCGGGCTGCGCTGGGCCGGGCGCACCGAGCGGGACCTCTACCGCGACATCGAGCAGGCGATCCGCGACACCCACGACGAGTTCTGCTTCGCCGTCGTCGCCTCCGGCCCCAACGCGGCCAGCCCCCACCACGCCGCCACCGGACGGGTCATCCAGCCCGGCGACCCGGTGGTGGTCGACATCGGCGGCCGGCTCGACGGCTACTGCTCGGACACCACCCGCACCCTGGTCGTGGACGAGCCGCCGCCCGGCTTCCGGGAGCTGTACGCGCTGCTGCACGCCGCCCAGCTGGCCGGCTGCGCCGCCGTCCGGCCCGGGGTGACCGCGGCCGCGGTCGACGCCGCCTGCCGCGACCCGATCACCGCCGCCGGCCACGGCGAGCTGTTCCTGCACCGCACCGGGCACGGGATCGGCCTGGACGAGCACGAGGACCCCTACATCGTCGCCGGCAACGACGAGCCGCTGGAGCCCGGCATGGCCTTCTCGATCGAGCCCGGCATCTACCCCCGGGGCCACTACGGGGCGCGGATCGAGGACATCGTCGTCTGCACCGACGACGGCGGCCGCCGCCTCAACACCACCTCGCGCGACCTGCGGATCGTGAGCTAGCCACCATGGGCGGGGGCAGGCAGGCGTGGTGCCCGCGCTGCGACGAGCTCCGGGCGGCCAGGCCGGGAGGGTCCTGCCCGGCGTGCGGCCGCGAGCTGCTGGCGGTGCCGGCGGCACGGCCCGGACAGCCCCAGCCGCGCCTGGCCGACCAGGCCGCCAGGCGGCTGCGGGCCCTGCTGCCGGCGGCCGGCGCGGTCGGCGCCGCCCTGCTCGTCCTGGCCGTGGTGGCCAGCGGGTTCGCCGCCGGGCGGCTGACCCGGACCACCCCGTCGGCCCCGGCGGGCGGCGCCCACCTCCACCGTGCCCGGGTTCATCGACGAGGGCCCGGAGACGGGCCGCCGCGACTTCAACTGGGAGGCGCAGGGGGGAGGGCTCACGGTCGAGCTGCGCAGCCTCACCGTCGGCACCGGCTTCACCCGGCTGGAGCTGCGCGTCGACGGGGTGCGCCGCGGCCGCGCGGTCAGCGCCCTGCAACGCCTGCGGATCCGCGACGCCGACGGCGGCGACCTGCTGGCCGGCGGGGAGATCGCCCGGATCGACACCGCCGGCAGCCGGCCCGCCCCCGGGGGCGGCATCGACACCGAGGTGGTGCTCGACCGGCCCATCGACCTGCAGGCCGTGGCCACCGTCGAGCTGGGCGGGCTGACGGTGGGCCGGAACGTCCGTGAGCGGGTCGGCGGCACCCTGGTCGACCGGGAGCTCCGGCGCCGGTCGACCGGCACCCTGGACGACATGCGGTGGCTGGCCTCACGCCGCGACTGTCCCGGCTGCCAGCTCCGCGTGACCTGCGTGGACTGCACCACCATGCGGATCGTGGGGTCGGCCTACCGCCGCAGCCGGGTGCTGATCGCCATCGAGGCCCTGGACCGGGTCGAGCTGACCGCCCTCAACCCGTCGCGGCGCCGGGTGCTGGTCACCGACGAGAACGGCTTCACCGAGCTGCCGGCCTGGATCGACGGGTCCGGCGGGGCGGCCGTCATCTCGATCGCGGGCGAGCATGCTGGCCGCCGCCTGGCCCGACAGCGCCCGCGACGGCGACCCGATGGACTTCAACGTCCTGATCGAGGCCCTGACCGAGCAGCCCGTCCGCGGCAGCTGGACCATCCGCCAGGCGGGTGGCTGATGCGCGCCTGGTGCCCCCGCTGCGACGCCGTCCGGCCGGGCGCGACCGCCTGCCCGGTCTGCGGCACCACCCTGGCCACCCTTGACGACCCCGGGCCCGCCGACCACCCGCCCGACCTGCCCCCGCCCGAGGCGGCCGCGGGCCCGCCGCCGCGGTCGCGGCTGCGGATCGCCCTGGCCGCGGCCACCCTGGTCGTCGCCGGCCTGGCCTTCGTGGCCGGCCGCAGCATCGCCCGCCCGGGCGCCCCGGCGGCCACCGCCACCCCGGCGACCACCATCACCGCCCCCGACCCGGGCGCCGACCGGCGCGAGCTGGGCTGGACGGCCAGCGCCGGCGGGGTCACCATCACCGCCCTCGAGGCCCGCCGCCTGGCCACCGAGCGGCGCGAGACGATCGCCGCCATCACCTTCCGCATCCAGGGGGTGCCCGGCGACCAGCGCGTGCTCGCCCTGCGCGGGCTGCGGCTGCTCGACTCCGGCGGGGGCGTGTTCGCCACCGTCGACCAGCGCCAGTTCAGCACCGAAGGCGGCGCCCCGGTCGAGGCGGTCGACACCGACGCCGGCACCTACCAGGTCCTCACCGGGCCCGCGCCCTCGCCTGTCGTCGCTGGCCAGGATCGAGCTGACCTCCGTGGTGGCCGTCCAGCCCCGCGACCAGACCATCACCATCGACACCTCGGGCCCCTGGCCGGCGGGACCGGCGGATGCGGGCCGTCGCGCCCGGCGGGCGGGACGCCGTCGGGGACGACCTCGGCTCCGAGGGGGTCCAGTTCATGGAGTTCGAGCTCCGGGTGACCTCGGCGTTCGTGCGCGACGGGCTGGCGGTGGTGGTGCTCGACGCCTCCACCGGGTTCCGGGGGGTGCCCGGCGAGTTCCTGGCCCTCGGCGCCGAGCTGCGCGCGGGCCGCCGGGTCCTGTGCGCCCGCTCGTCGCTGCTGGGCGAGGACAGCAGCCAGCAGTCCGTCCAGGGGCTGGTGCTCAGCTGCCCGACCCGGCAGGTGCCGGAGCTCACCGTCGCCGTCGGCGTCGGTGCCAGAACCATCCCCCTCGAGGCCACCCTGCGACCGTAGCCATCTGGAGGTCCGATGCCCGACGACGAGGCGCCCAGCCGAGGAACCGACCGCCCAGGAGCGGGCCCGGCGGCGCGACCGGCCGCTGGTCCAGCGGGCGATCGTCTCCGACGCCCTCATGGACCCCGAGGAACGGGCCCGGATGGGCTTCGACCCCAGCCCCGCGGCCGCGATCCCGGTGGTGATCGAGCTCAACCTGCGCCACCGCGACGGGCTCGAGGGGGCCGCCGAGCAGTTCCTCGCCCACTACCGGGCGACGCTGCCCGACGCGCCCGACCCGGAACGGGTGGCCGACACCTACTTCCGGTGCGTGCTCACCGAGGACGACCTCCTGCGCCTGGTCGAGGCCGACCAGCGCCAGGAGGACGCCGCCCGGCGGGCCATCTACCGGGTCTGGCCCGACTTCCCGGTCCACCCGCTGATCGACACCTCGTGCGCCACCGTCAAGGCGGACGCGGCCAGGCGCTCCTTCGACGCCAACGGCCGCGGCATCACCTGGGCGGTGCTGGACTCCGGCATCGACGGCCAGCACCACCACTTCCGCCGCTACGACACCCTCAAGGGCGACGTGGCCAACCTGCACCGCGACTTCACCAAGCCGGGCGAGGCGGTGCTCGGCGACGCCCTGGTCGACCAGTTCGGCCACGGCACCCACGTCGCCGGGATCATCGCCGGCGGCCTGCCCGCCCGGATGCCCCGGGGCAGCAACCTGCGGGTGGTCGAGCGGGTCTTCGACCCGGCCCGTCCCGAGACCCCACGGGTCCAGGACCGCCAGGTCAGCCGGCCCGAGGTCCTGGCCGGGATCGCAAGGGAGACCAAGCTGGTCAGCCTCAAGGTCCTCGACGACCGCGGCAACGGCCAGTCCATGAACGTGCTCCGGGCGCTCGAGTACGTCCGCAAGGACATCAACGGCTACGGCAAGCTGCTGCGGGTCCACGGGGTCAACCTCAGCCTCGGCTACGAGTTCGACCCCAAGTGGTTCGCCTGCGGCCAGAGCCCCATCTGCGCCGAGGTCGACCGCCTGGTCCGCTCGGGGGTGGTGGTGGTCGTGGCCGCCGGCAACACCGGCTACGGCAGCCTCACCTCCCTGGCCCGCCAGACCAACGTCGGGCTGACCATGACCATCAACGACCCCGGCAACGCCGCCCTGGCCATCACCGTCGGCGCCACCCACCGCGACATGCCCCACACCTACGGGGTGTCGTACTTCTCCTCCAAGGGCCCCACCGGCGACGGCCGGCTCAAGCCGGACCTGGTCGCCCCCGGCGAGCGCATCACCTCCTGCGCCGCCGGCAAGGCCCTGACCAGCGCCTTTCCCGGCGGGCAGGCGCCGCCGCCCGGCCGCACGGCCGTGTACGTCGAGGACTCCGGCACCAGCATGGCCGCCCCCCACGTCTCGGGGGCGGTGGCCAACTTCCTGTCCATCCGCCGCGAGTTCATCGGCCGCCCCGAGGAGGTCAAGCGGATCTTCCAGGAGTCGGCCACCTCCCTGGGCCGTGAGCGCTACTTCCAGGGCCACGGCCTGGTCGACCTGATGCGCGCCATCCAATTGATCTGAACCGGCCCGAGAGGAGACCACCATGGCAAGCGAGATCGCCGGCCAGCCCCACTGGGAGATCGGCTTCGACGAGCACGGCAAGGCCACCCCGGCTGAGGTCGACGCCCTGCTGGCCGAGCTGCCCGGCAAGGACCTGACCGACCTGTTCGTGTTCTCCCACGGCTGGAACAACGACCGCCGCCAGGCCCGCCGGCTCTACCAGCTCTACTTCCAGCAGGTCCCGGGCCTGCTCGGCCGCGGCGGGGGCCAGGCCGCCCGGGTCGGCACCCTCGGGGTGGTGTGGCCGTCCAAGCGCTGGGCCGACGAGCCCGAGCCGACCGGCGACGGCGGCGGAGGCGGCGCCGCCGGGCTGGGCGACGCCGCCGCGGCGGCGGCCCCGGCCGACGACACCGCCCTGGTCGAGGACCTCAAGGACGTGTTCGAGGGCGACCAGCAGCGCCAGGCCCTCGACGAGCTGGCCCGGCTGCTGGAGGAGCGGCCGGAGGACCCGGCGGCCCTGGCCCGGTTCCAGACGCTGATGGGGGAGCTGGCCGGCGCGCCCGACGCCGAGGCGGCCGGCGAGGACCAGGGCGAGCTGGCCCTGCTCGAGGACGACCCCGAGGAGGTGTTCGGCCGCTTCGCCGACGCCGTCCCCCGGACGGGCGAGGGCGGCGCGGCCGGCATCGGCGACGCCTTCGGGCGGCTGTGGGACGGGGCCAAGGAGGCGCTGCGCCAGCTCACCTACTTCGAGATGAAGAAGCGGGCCGGGGTGGTCGGCAAGCAGGGGCTGGGCCCGCTGCTCGGCCGCATCCACCAGGCCGACCCCGAGCTCCGCATCCACCTGCTCGGCCACAGCTTCGGGGCCCGGCTGGTCTCCTTCGCCCTGGCCGGCCTGCCCGACGGCGCCGGCTCCCCGGTCAAGTCGCTGTACCTGCTCCAGGGCGCGTTCTCGCACTTCGCGTTCGCCGACGCCCTGCCCATGGACCGCTCCCGGGGCGGCGCCCTCAAGGGCATGGCCGCCCGGGTCGACGGCCCCCTGGTGGCCTCGTTCACGGTCCACGACCTGGCCGTCGGCAAGCTCTACCCGCTGGCCGCCCTCAGCTCCCGGGACGACGCCGCCGGCCTGGAGGACCGGCTGTTCCGCTGGGGCGGGATCGGCCACGACGGCGCCCAGGCGGTCGACGCCACCGTGGCCGCCCTCGGCCCGGTCGGGACCGGCTACCCGTTCCAGAAGGGCCGCTTCGTCAACCTCGACGGCAACGCCATCATCAACCGCGGCGGCCCGCCGTCGGGCGCCCACTCCGACATCTTCCACCCCGAGCTGGTCTGGGCCGGCCTGGCCGCCGCCGGGCTGGTCAGGGCGACCTAGCGCTTCCGGCCTAAACCCCAGCGTCTCCGCCCGCGACCCGGCTCCCCGGCCGGGACCGCCCGTAGCCGGCTAGCTCACCACTCGAACTCGCCGCCCGAGCTCCCGGTGCTCGGGTTGCCGATGCCGGGGCCGGGCTGGGCGCCGGAGCGCGGCTCGCGCGGCGGCGGGGCGACCCCGTCGGGCCGGTGGTGCCGCTGTCGCGGGGCGAGGCCTCCAGCAGGGCCGGGGTGTGCCAGCTGTCGCCGACCAGCTCCAGCACCGGCCGCCACGCCGGGGTGGCCCTGGCCACCGCCTTGGACACCATGATCTCCTCGAGCTCCTCGCCGGCGACCTCGTCCTTCTCCAGCAGCCGCTCGGACAGGGCACGGATGGCCGGCTCGTTGGCCCGCAGCAGCTCCACCGCCTGCTGCTTGGCCTCGGCCAGCAGGGCGCCGATGGCCTTGCGGTGCTCGGGGTTGCCGAGGATGGCCCCGAGCGGCCCGTCGCCCATGGCGGTCTGGGGCAGCACCCCGTAGGAGAGGAGGCTCTCGCCCATGCCGAGCAGCCCCAGCATGACGGCCGCCTGGTAGGTGGCGTGGCGCAGGTCCGAGCTGGGCCCGGTGGTGGTCTCGCCGAACCAGATCTCCTCGGCGGCCAGCCCGCCAAGGGCGACCACGATGTCGCGGCGCATGTCCTCGCGCAGCTCGGTGTGGCGCTCCTCCAGCGGCGTCCGGTAGACCACCCCGAGGGTGTCGCGCCGCTTGATGATCGAGGCCACCTGGATCTGGTCGTCCAGCTCCAGGATGTAGGCCAGCACGGCGTGGCCGGCCTCGTGGAAGGCGGTCATCTGGCGGTCGCGGGCCGAGGTCTTGGTCGCCTCCTTGAGGCCGATCTCCTCGGTCACCTTGGCCGTCCACAGGTCGTCGAAGTTGAGCTTGTCACGCCCGTCGACCAGGGCGAAGATCAGCGCCTCGTTGACCAGGTTCTTGATCTGGGCCGGGCTGAACCCGTAGGTGGCCCTGGCCAGCCGCGAGATGTCGACCACCTCGTGGGGCACCTTGTCCAGGTAGTACTTGAGGATGTCCTCGCGCCCCGGCCCCGAGGGCAGGCCGACGTGCAGCTTGCGGTCGAACCGCCCCGGCCGCAGCAGCGCCGGGTCCAGGGTCGAGGCCTGGTTGGTGGCCCCGATGACCATGACGTTGTACTGGGGGATCTTGGGCTTGCCCAGGTGCAGCCACCGCTTGACGTGGCGCCACAGCCCCTTGGGCATGATCATGCCGTCCATCTGGACCAGCAGCTCGTTGACGTACATGCCGCCGCCGCCCATGCCCATGCCGCCCATGATGATCCGCAGCGGGCCCTTGGCCAGCCAGTGGCGGCCGGTGTCGGCGGGCGAGCTGGTGTTGGACACCGACCCCGCGGGTCCCGCCGACCGCGTCCAGCTCGTCCATGAAGATCACGGCCCCGCCGTACTTGCGCGACAGCTTCCGGGCCTTCTTGAACAGCCGCATGATGCGCAGGTTGCCGACGCCCATGAACATGTTGTTGAAGCTGGTCCCCGAGGCGTAGACGAACGGCACCATGGCCGACCCGGCGATCGCCTTGCCGAGCAGGGTCTTGCCCGTGCCCGGCGGGCCCTCGAACAAGATCCCGTGGGGCGGGTAGCCGCCGGCGTCGCGGAACTTCTTGAACCCCTGGAACAGGGTGAGCGCTTCCTTGGTCGACTCGACGATCTCGGGCTGGCCGCGGACGTCGTCGAAGCCGACGTCGTACTCGCGCGGGTAGATGACGTAGGTCTGGCCCCTGGCCAGGAACCAGAAGATGGCGATGAACTGGACCAGCACGATCGACACGAACAGGGCCAGGGTGACGATGCTGCTGATGATCGCGAACGGCAGCGCCTTGGTGGTCGCCCACAGGTCGAAGTCGGGCGCCAGCGGGTGGTCGGTCTTGATCAGGTAGCTGCGGTACTCGGGGCCGATGCGGGGATCGCCACCGAGGATGTTCCACCAGTCCAGGCCGCGGTTGGACTTGTACATCCAGTACAGCACGGGGATGAACAGGATGTAGATGATGGCGAAGATCAGCAGCCGCCGACCCGTTGTCTTCAACGTATAGCGAAGTGGCTGACTCACGGACCCCCGCCTTCCTGACACCGCGCACCGACCGACCTGGTCACACTGCCTAGAAGTATGACCCGAGGCCCCTGATACCGCTATAGCAGGGGGTCACCCTCTGGCCGGGCGTGGGGGACAGCGCCTAGACTGCCAGCCTGACCACCCCAAGGAGGTTCTCCAGCCCGTGCCCGGCCTCGCGGTCATCGCCCACACCGTCTGGGGCGCGGCCGGGTCCAGCCTCCACGACCCCCGCAACCGGCTCGGCGACGCCCTCGGCCGCCGGCTCGACCTGGCCGTCGCCGTCGAGAGCGGGCGCATCACCGCGGTCGTCCCGGCCGCCGAGGTGGCCGCCCTCGGCGCCGACCGGGTGGTCGACCTGGGCGACGCCACCCTGATGCCCGGGTTCGTCGACGCCCACGTGCACCTGTCCGCCACCGGCCTGGCCGACCACGGCGCCGACCTGCGCGCGGCCCGCTCGGCGGCCGAGCTGCTGGACCGGGTCCGGGCGGCCGCGGCCAGGGACGGCGCGGGCGGGCTGCTCTGGGGCGACGGCTACGACGAGACCCGCTTCGAGCGCCCCGAGCTGCCCTCGCCGGCCGAGCTGGCCGAGGCCGCCGGGGGCCGCCCCGTCTACCTGTCGCGGGTCGACGGCCACCAGGGCCTGGCCACCCTGGACGTGCTCGGCGACTCGGGGGCGCTGGAGGCGACCGGCTGCGCCCGCGACCAGGCCGGCGACCCCACCGGGGTGACCAGGGGCGACGCCAACCACCTGGCCCGCCGGTTCGCCCTGGCCACCCTGCCCGCGGCCACCCTGCTGGCCGCCCAGGACGCCGCCCTCTGCCAGGCGGCCCGGCGCGGGGTGGCCTGCGTCCACGAGATGGCCGGCCCCGACATCGCCGGCCGGCGCGACTTCGAGCTGCTGCTGGACCGGGTCGAGGCCCTGCCCATCGAGGTGATCGGCTACTGGGGCGACCTGGACCTCGACTATGTGGCCGACCGCAAGCTGGCCCAGATCGGCGGCGACCTGTTCCTCGACGGGTCGCTCGGCTCCCACACCGCCGCCCTCTCCACCCCCTATGAGGACCGGCCCGACACCCGCGGGGTGCTGTACCACACCGACGACGAGCTGACCGAGCTGTACGTGCGGGCCAGCCAGGCCGGGATCCAGGTCGGCGTCCACGCCATCGGCGACGTGGCCATCGGCCAGGCGCTGCGCTGCGCCCGCCGGGCCATGAAGGCCGTCGGGCCGACCGCGTTCCGGGGCTGCCGGCACCGGATCGAGCATGTCGAGCTGCTCGGCGCCGACGGGGCCGACCGGATGGCCGAGCTGGGGCTGGCGGCCAGCGTGCAGCCGGCCTTCGACGCCGCCTGGGGCGGCCCCGACGGCATGTACGCCCGCCGCCTCGGCCCCCGCCGGACCAAGAGCATGAACCCGTTCGCCGACCTGTGGCGGCGCGGCGTGCCCAGCGGCGGCTCCTCCGACGCCAACGTCACCCCGCTCGACCCCTGGCACGGGGTGGCCGCGGCCGTCCACCACCACCGGCCCAGCCAGCGCCTCGGGCTCCCGGTGGCCCTGGAGGTGTTCACCCTCGGGGGCCGGATCCTGGCCCGCCAGGAGCGGATCAGCGGCACCATCGAGCCCGGCCAGCGGGCCGACCTGACCGCCTTCGGCGGCGACGTGCTCGCCACCGACCCCCAGGACCTGGAAGGCGGCGAGGCGATCTTCACCATGGTCGCCGGCCGCCTCGCCCACGGGCCCGACGAGCTCAGAGTCCCGGCCGCCCGGAGCTTCGGCGGCTGGACCTGAACGCGCAGGTAGACTCGTCTCCGAACCACACCTAGGGCCGAACGTCTTCCATCGAAGGGAGCCCCCATGGCCAACTTCCGCGTCACCTACGCCACCCTCTCGGCCGACAACGAGGAGCTCCACGCCGCCTTCGAGGAGGGCGTGAAGACCGCCAGGTCCTGGATCGGCCAGACCATCCCCACGGTGGTCGAACGGCGAGGCCCGCACCGACGGCGAGCCGTTCACCCTCACCAGCCCCAACGACGCCGGCCTGGAGCTGGCCGACGTGCACTCGGCCACCGGGCGCGACGTCGACGACGCCGTCACCGCCGCCCAGGCCGCCTTCGGTGCCTGGGCGGGCACCCCGTGGACCGAGCGGGTGGCGCTGCTGCGCCGGGCCGCCGACCTGATCAGCGAGCGCTCCAACGAGCTGGCCGCCCTCATGGCCATGGAGGTCGGCAAGAACCGCCTTGAGGCCCTCGGCGACGTCGAGGAGTCGGCCGACCTGATCCGCTACTACTGCCAGCAGCTCGAGGACAACGACGGCTTCGCCCGCAAGATGGGCCAGCTGTCGGCCAACGAGCACACCCGGTCGGTGCTCAAGCCCTATGGCGTGTGGGCGGTCATCAGCCCGTTCAACTTCCCCATGGCCCTGGCCGCCGGGCCGGCCGGGGGCGCCCTGGTCGCCGGCAACACCGTCGTCCTCAAGCCGTCCCCGCAGGGCTCCTTCACCGGCTACAAGCTGTACGAGTGCCTGCGCGACGCCGGCCTGCCCGCCGGCGTGTTCCACTTCCTGCCCGGCGGGGACGAGGTCGGCAAGCTGGTCGTGGCCCACGAGGGCGTGGACGGCATCACCTTCACCGGCAGCTACGCGGTCGGCATGCAGATCTACAAGGAGTTCTCCAAGGGCGTCCCGCGGCCGGCGGTGTGCGAGATGGGCGGCAAGAACCCGGCCATCGTGTCGGCCAAGGCCGACCTCGACCTGGCCGCCGAGGGCGTGCTCCGCTCGGCCTTCGGCTTCTCCGGGCAGAAGTGCTCGGCCTGCTCGCGGGTGTACGTGGAGCGGTCGGTGGCCGGGGAGTTCGCCGGCCGCCTGGCCGACCGGGCGGCCCAGCTGCGGGTCGGCGACCCCCTGGACCGCGACGTCTACATGGGCCCGGTGATCGACGGCGAGGCGGTCGACCGGTTCAAGGACGCGGTCTCCGAGGCCCGCAAGGAGGGCCGGGTGCTGGCCGGCGGCGAGGTCCTCTCCGACGACCTGCCCAAGGGCCACTACGTCGCCCCGACCGTGGTCGCCGACCTGCCCCCCGGCCACCGGCTGTTCAAGGACGAGCTGTTCGTGCCGTTCGTGGCCGTGGCCCCGGTCGACTCCCTCGACGAGGCGCTGAAGCTGGCCAACGACACCGAGTACGGCCTGACGGCCGGCTTCTACTCGACCGACCAGGCCGAGGTCGACCAGTTCCTGGACCGGATCGAGGCCGGGGTCGTCTACGTCAACCGCAAGGCCGGGGCCACCACCGGCGCCTGGCCGGGGGTGCAGCCGTTCGGCGGCTGGAAGGGGTCGGGCAGCTCCGGCAAGGCCGGCGGCGGCCTCTACTACGTCCAGCAGTTCATGCGCGAGCAGTCCCAGACGGTGATCAGTTGACCAACGCCAGCTGGCTCGATCCCGACCGGCCGGTGCCGGACCTCAGGACCGAGGTGCCGGGGCCGGAGGGGCGGCGGGTGCTGGAACGCGACGCGGCGGTGACCAGCCCGTCGCTGCCCCGGGCCTACCCGATGGTGCCCCGGCGGGGGAGCGGGGCGCTGGTCGAGGACGTCGACGGCAACCTGTTCCTCGACTTCAACGCCGGCATCGCCGTCTGCTCGACCGGCCACGCCCACCCGCGGGTGGTGGAGGCGGTGGCCCGCCAGGCCGCCGACCTCCTCCACTACTCGGCCAGCGACTTCTACCTGCCCATCTACTCCGAGTACGCCCAGGCCCTGGCCGCCACCGCCCCCATGGCCGGGCCGGTGCGGGCGTTCCTGACCAACTCCGGCACCGAGGCCGTCGAGGGGGCGCTCAAGCTGGCCAGGGCGGCCACCGGCCGCCAGTACGTGGTCAGCTTCTACGGCGCCTTCCACGGCCGCAGCTACGGCTCGGTCAGCCTGACCGCCTCCAAGGCCAGGTACCACGCCGGGTTCGGGCCGCTGCTGCCGGGGGTGCTGCACGCCCCCTACGGCTACTGCCACCGCTGCCCGCTCAACCTGCGCTTCCCCGACTGCGGCCTGGCCACCGTCGACTGGCTCAGCGACACCCTGTTCCGCTACGAGGTCGACCCGGGCGAGGTCGCGGCCGTGTTCGTCGAGCCCATCCAGGGCGAGGGCGGCTACATCACCCCGCCGCCCGGCTGGCTGGCCAAGCTCAAGGCCCTGTGCGACCGCCACGGCATCCTGCTGGTGGCCGACGAGGTCCAGTCGGGCATGGGCCGCACCGGCCGCATGTGGGCCATCGAGCACACCGGGGTCGAGCCGGACGTCCTGATCGCGGCCAAGGGGATCGCCTCCGGCCTGCCCCTCGGCGCCTTCATGGCCCGCGACGAGCTGTGGCGCTGGCCCAAGGGCGCCCACGGCTCCACCTACGGCGGCAGCCCCGTGCCCTGCGCGGCCGGCCTGGCCACCCTCGAGGTCCTGGCGCGACGAGAAGCTGCTGGCCAACGCCACCGCCCAGGGGGAGCTGCTGCTGGAGGGGCTGGAGCGCCTGCGCGCGCCGCTTCGGCTGGCTGGTCGAGGACGTCCGCGGCGTCGGCCTGATGCTCGGGGTCGAGTTCCCCTCAGGGAAGCTGGCCGAGGAGGTCCAGCTGGCCTGCTTCCGCCGCGGCCTGCTGGTCCTGGAGGCCGGCGAGAGCGCCGTCCGCCTCTCGCCCCCCCTGGTCGTCACCGCCGACCAGTGCCACACCGCCCTGCGCCTGTTCACCGAGGCCGTCGAGGAGGTCGCCGGTGAGCTGACCTTGACGGCGCCGACAAGGTGGCGACGATGCGCGACGCGGTCGCCGAGCTGGTCCGCGACGGCGACACGCTGGCCATCGAGGGCTTCACCCACCTGATCTCGTTCGCGGCCGGGCACGAGGTGATCCGCCAGCGGCGGCGCGACCTGACCCTGTGCCGGCTCACCCCCGACGTCGTCTACGACCAGATGATCGGGGCCGGGGTGGCCAGCAAGCTGGTCTTCTCCTGGATGGGCAACCCGGGGGTGGGGTCGCTGCACGCCATCCGGCGCCGGGTCGAGCACCACGACCCGGCCCCCCTGGAGCTGGAGGAGTACAGCCACTTCGGGATGGTCGGGCGCTACGCCGCCGGCGCCGCCAACCTGCCCTTCTGGCCGCTGCGGTCCTACTTCGAGACCGACCTGCCGGCCGTCAACCCCAACATCCGCCCGGTCACCTCCCCCTTCGGGGGCGAGCCGGTGTACGCGGTCCCGCCGCTGCACCCGGACGTGGCCGTCGTCCACGCCCAGCGGGCCGACGCCGCCGGCAACACCCAGATCTGGGGGCTGACCGGCTGCCAGAAGGAGGCGGCGTTCGCCGCCCGCCGGGTGATCGTGGTCGTCGAGGAGCTGGTGGCCCCCGAGGTGGTGCGGGCCGACCCCAACCGGACCCTGATCCCGGGGATCAAGGTCGACGCGGTGGTGGTCTGCCCGCGCGGCGCCCACCCCTCCTACGCCCAGGGCTACTACGACCGCGACAACCGCTTCTACCTGGACTGGGACCGGGTCAGCCGCGACCCCGAGGCCCTGTCGGCCTGGCTGGACGAGTGGGTCCACGGGACGGCCACCCACGAGGAGTACGTGGAGAAGCTGGGCGCCGAGCGCTGGGCCGAGCTGACCCCGGCCCCGGCCATGTCGGGGTCGGTCGACTACGGGGACTACCGCTGATGGCCCCTGGTCCAAGAGCGAGATGCTGGTGGTGGCGGGGGCGCGGGCCCTGGCCGGCAGGCGGGTGTGCTTCGTCGGCATCGGCCTGCCCAACATCGCCGTCGCCCTGGCCCAGCGGACCGTCGCCCCCGGGATCGAGCTGATCTACGAGTCGGGGGTGTACGGGGCCCGGCCGGCCCGGCTGCCCCTGTCGATCGGCGACCCGTGCCTGGTCACCGGGGCGACCGCCGCCATGAGCATGGTCGAGCTGTTCAGCTACTACCTCCAGGGCGGGCTGGTCGACGTCGGCTTCCTCGGCGCCGCCCAGCTCGACCGGTTCGGCAACATCAACACCACCGTGATCGGCGACTACCAGCGGCCCAAGGTGCGCCTGCCCGGGTCGGGCGGGGCGTGCGAGATCGCCATCAACGCCCGCGAGGTGTTCGTGCTGATGCGCCAGTCGGCCCGCTCGTTCGTTGACCGGATCGACTTCCGGACCAGCCCCGGCAACCTCGGCGGGGCCGCCCTGCGGGCCGCCAAGGGCTGGCAGGGCCGGGGCCCGTCGGTGGTCGTCACCGACCTGGGCCGCTACGGCTTCGATCCCGACACCGGCGAGATGGTCCTTGCTGGCCGTCCACCCCGGCGTCACCGTGGACGACGTCCGCGCCGCCACCGGCTGGGACCTCCGGGTCGCCGGCGACCTCCAGGTCACCCCCGACCCCACCGCCGAGGAGCTGGCGCTGATCCGCGAGGAGCTCGACCCCGACGGGGTGTACGTCAAGTGATCAGCCACGTGTTCGCCCGGGGGACCGGGCTGCCCACGGTGGCCAGGGCGTCGGGCTGCGAGCTGTGGGACACCGAGGGGCGGCGGTACCTGGACGGGGCCGGCGGGGCGGTGGTGGTCGGGATCGGCCACGGCGACGCCTCGGTGGCCGCGGCCATCGCCGAGCAGGCGGCCCGGGTCGCCTACGCCCACGGCACCATGTTCGCCTCCGAGCAGCTGGAGGCCTACGCCGGCGAGCTGGCCCCGCTGCTGCCGGTCGACGACCCCCGGGTGTACCCGGTGTCGGGGGGCAGCGAGGCGGTCGAGACCGCCCTCAAGATGGCCCGCGCCTACCACCTGGCCAGGGGCGAGGACCGCCACCGGGTGATCGGCCGGCGGGGCAGCTACCACGGCAACACCAGGGGGGCGCTGGACGCCGGCGGCCGCGAGCCGCTGCGCCGGCCGTACCTGCCCTGGCTCGGGCTGGCCAGCCACACCCTGGCCGCCTACGAGTACCGCTGCCCGTTCGCCGGCACCCACCCGGCCGGCTGCGGCGCCCGCTACGCCGAGGCGCTGGAGCGGGAGATCCTGGCCTCGCCCCCGGGCACGGTGGCCGCGTTCGTGGCCGAGCCGGTCGCCGGGGCCGGCCTGGGCGCGGCCGTCCCACCCGACGACTACTGGCCGGCGGTGACCGAGGTCTGCCGCCGCCACGGCGTCCTGGTGATCGCCGACGAGGTCATGACCGGGTTCGGCCGCACCGGCCGCTGGTTCGCCTGCGACCACTGGGGGGTCCGCCCCGACATCCTGGTCCTGGCCAAGGGGGCCGCCTCCGGCTACTGGCCGCTGGGGCTGGCCGTCGCCTCCGGGGCGGTGCACGACACCATCGGCTCCGGCGGCTTCACCCACGGCCTCACCTACTCCCACCACGTGGTCGGCGCCGCCGCCGGCCGGGCCGTGCTCCGGGTGCTGCGTGAACGGCGCCTGGTGGAGGCGGCCGAGACCCAGGGCAAACGCCTCCGCGCCGGCCTGGAGGCCCGCCTCGGCGGCCACCCGGCCGTCGGCGACATCCGCGGCCTCGGCCTGCTGCTCGCCGTCGAGCTGGTCGCCGACCGCGCCACCCGGGCGCCGTTCCCCCGCGCCCAGCGGGTCGCCGAACGGACCGTGGCCGCCGCCCGCGACCGCGGCCTGCTCCTCTACTGGTCCACCGGCTGCGCCGACGGCACCGAGGGCGACCTGGTCCTGCTCGGCCCACCCCTGGTCGTCACCGACCCCGAGGTCGACGAGCTGGTCGACCTCACCGCCCGGTCCGTGGAGGCCGCGGTCCCGACGGGCCTGGCTCGCGGCTGAGCGCTCACGTCCGCTCCACCCAGGCGGCCCGCCACACCGGCGTCCTGCTCGTCCATCCTCCACCACCGCGCTCACCCTTCCAGGACGGCGGGAAGCGGGACGGCCAGCGACTCGCAGCCCGTCGCCAGGAGCTGCCAGCTCGCCGGCCGCCAGCGGTACCACGCCGCGGGCGGTGAGGTCCAGGTGGCGTCGCTGGCCTCGCTCACCGGGGACCAGCAGCTCGTCGACGCCCGGAAGTCGCTCGTCCCTGCTTGATCTGGTCGAGCTGGGCGTCCATCCGCTCCATGAACTCGTCCAGAGGGAGGAACGACTCGACGTCGAGGGCCCACAGCAAGTTCCCGGGCGCGCCGCCGGCCACCCCTTGCGCGAACCCGGCTCCGGTCAGCACACCGGCCAGCGCGTCGACGAACAGGCGCGCACAGGCCGAAGCCCTTGTGCGGCGCATGCGGGTGGCCGAGCGGCGCCAGCAGCCCGCCTTCGAGCAGCGCTCCCGGGTCGGTGGACGGCCGCCCCGCCCGGTCGCAGGACGATCCCCTCGGGCAGCGGCGTGCCCTGCCGGGCGGCGACGCGGACCTTCTGCATCGAGCTCACGGTCGTGGCGACGTCCAGGACCACCGGCGGGTGGCGTCGGGCGGGGAGGCCGTAGGCGAAGGGGTTGGTGCCGAAGACCGCCGTCCGGCCGCCCGGTGGGGCGACCAGCGGCGCGAAGTTGGTGCAGGCGAAGCCGATCAGGCCGGCCTCGGCCGCCAGCCTGGCATAGGGCGCGGCGACCAGGAGCTGCCAGTCCCGGACCGCGGCGACCGCCATGCCCCCGCGCTCGCGGGCGCGTTCCACACACCACCGCATGGCGCGGGTCGGCACGCCGGGCCCAGCGCCGCGATCCCCGTCGAACAGGATCGCGGCGTCTGTCTCCTGCAGCACGCGCACGCGCGGGCGAGGGTTCAGCCTGCCGTCGCGGTAGAAGCCGGCCAGCAGCGGGAGCGCCGCGACCCCGTGGTCGGGGTGGCCGCGCAGCTCGGAGTCCACCAGCAGCCCACCGAGGTCCTCGGCGTCCTGGGGCGGAAGCCCCAGCCGTTCGAAGGCGATGGCCGAGGCAGTGTCGGAGGTCGTCGATCCGCACCTGCCGCGCGCCCGTGCTCTGGTCGTCGGCCACCTGGTCACTGGCCCCGGTCACTGGCCATCCGGTCGTCGGCCATCCGGCCTCCCGCCAGCCGACATCCCACTGTTGGGCCTCGGCCTCCGAGGCCCCCGGAGGGGGAGCGTAGCCGACCAGAAGGCGGGTGACGACTGGCTGTCCACAGGCCTGGGAGGCTGCCCCGGGGAACGAACCCCCGCACCTGCGCCCGGCGGCAGCAGTGCCGGGCCCATCCGAGCGGGGCTGCAGGGGGGCGGAGCCCCCCGCAACTGTGGGACCATGGGCCGGCCGGGGGTGGGACCAGGCGGCGAGGGAGCAGTGGCGGAGGACAGGCAGCCGGGGCGGCGCGGACCGCCTGGGCACGGCTCGGCCAACCGGGGACGGCGCGGGGTGCTGGCGGCCTCGATCGCCGTCGGGCTGCTGGCCCTGGTCGCCGTGGGGAGCCTGCGCGGGCCGCTGGGCAGCGGACGGGGGCGGCCCAGCTACCCGGCCGACCTGGTCGACAGCCTCCTGCTGCTGCTGTTCCTGGCCATGCTGGCCGCCGGGGTGCTGGCCATCGTCTCCCTCTGGCCGGACCGGCACCTGGCCAGGCGGCGCCGGCCCGGGGGCAACTGGAACCTGATCCTGCCGATGGCCGCGATCCTGGTCCTGTGGCTGCTGCGGGACTGGCTCGGGCTGGGCGAGGGCGGCCGCGACGAGCCTCCGGCCAGCACCGTGCCGGCGCCGAGCACCCTGGAGGTGCCGGCGCCGCCGCCCGAATCGGGGGTGGTGCCGTGGCTCGTGGCCGGCTTGGTCCTGGTGGCCATGGTCGGGATCGTGGTCGCCCAGCTGGTCGCCGACCGGCGGCGCCGGCGCCCGCCCCGCAGCCCGGCCGAGCGGCTGGTGGAGCTGCTCGACGACACCCTGGAGGACCTGGAGCGCGAGCCCGACCCGCGCCGGGCGGTGATCGCCGCCTGGGCCCGCATGGAACGCGGCCTGGCCGCCGCCGGCCTGCCCCGGCGCCCGTCCGAGGCCCCGTTCGAGTACGCCACCCGGGTCCTGGAGACGGCGCTGGACCCGGCCGCTCCGGGCAGCCCCGACGGGTTCGGGGGCCCGGTCCAGCTGTCGTCGGTGCATCGGCTCACCGGGCTGTTCGAGCGGGCCAAGTTCAGCCACCACCGCATCGGCGAGGGCGACCGCCACGAGGCCATCGCCGCCCTCCGGGCCGTCCGCCGGGAGCTGGCCGAGGCGGCCGAGCGGGCCGCCAAGGCCGAGGCCGAGGCCGGGCCCGGGCGGCCGGCGAGCCGGTCGCCGGCACGGGGGACGGCCGATGATCGGGGCGGTCGTCAGGGCGGTGCTGGTGGCGGTGATCGCCACCGTCACCCTGGCCGGCGTCGTGCAGCTCGCCCCGACCCAGCGGCCGCTCGCGGTCGCCGTCTACCTGCTGGTCATGGGCGGGCTGACCGCGCACCTGCTGGTCGGCTGGCTGCGGCTCACCTACCCGCCGCCGCCGGCCTCCCCGTTCGACACCGCCCTGGCGGCCCGGCCGGTCCCGCCCAGGCCGCCGGCCGAGCTGGATCGGCTGGCAAGGCTGCTCGCCCTGTCCAGCGCCAGCGCGCTGCACGCCCACACGCGGCTCCGCACGGAGCTGCGGCCCGTGGCCGCCGACCGGCTGCGCTGGTCGCTGGCCGTCGACCTGGACGGCGAGCCGGCCGCCGCCCGGGCCGCTCTCGGCGAGGCCGGATGGGGGCTGCTCGCCCGCGACCAGCGCGACCTGCCCGACCGGGAGGCGGCCGGCCTGTCCCCGGCGGCCCTGGCCGAGCTGATCGCCAACCTGGAACGGATCGGCGGACCGGAGGCGCGGCGAGGTGGCGATGATGGCTGACGGCGGCCTGGGGGAGCTGCGGCGGCTCGCCGGCCGGGTCCTTGACGAGGTCGAGCGGGCCGTGGTCGGCAAGCGCGACGCCCTGGAGCTGGTCCTGCTCGGGCTGCTGGCCGACGGGCACGTGCTCCTGGACGACTACCCGGGCCTGGCCAAGACCCTGATCGCCCGGTCGTTCGCCCGGGTGACCTCGCTGGGGTTCGCCCGGGTCCAGTTCACCCCCGACCTGATGCCCTCGGACGTGACCGGCTCCTCGATCTACAACCAGCGCCTGGGCGACTTCGAGTTCCGGCCCGGACCGGTGTTCACCAACCTGCTGCTCGGCGACGAGATCAACCGCTCCCCGCCCAAGACCCAGGCCGCCCTGCTGGAGGCGATGCAGGAGCGGCAGGTGACCATCGACGGGGTCACCCGGCCCCTGGAGCGCCCGTTCCTGGTCGTGGCCACCCAGAACCCGATCGAGTTCGAGGGCACCTACCCGCTGCCCGAGGCCCAGCTCGACCGGTTCCTGATGCGGCTGTCGGTCGGCTACCCCTCGGCCGACGCCGAGTGGCGGATGCTGGAGCGCCGCCTGGAACGGACCGTCGACGAGGTCGAGCTGGACCAGGTGGCGACCCCGGCCGACGTGCTGGCCATGCAGCGGGCCGTCGAGGAGGTGCACGTGGCCGAGAGCGTCGGCCGCTACATCGTCGAGCTGGTCTCCGCGACCCGGGCCAGCCCCAGGGTCCAGGTCGGGTCGAGCCCGCGGGGCAGCCTGGCCCTGCTCAAGGTGGCCAGGGCCAGGGCCGCCCTGGCCGGCCGCGACTTCGTCACCCCCGAGGACGTCAAGGCGGTCGCCGTCCCCACCCTGGCCCACCGGCTGCTGCTCCGGCCCGAGCTGTGGGTGCGCCGGGTCCGCACCGAGGACGTGGTCGCCGAGCTGCTCGAGCAGGTCCCGACCCCGCCCCCCGAGGCCGAGCCGGCCGCCGTCCGGTCCCGCCAGGGCGGCTGACGGGCCGAGCGGTGACCCGCAGGCCCAGCGCCAAGATCGCCGCCTACACCGGGGTGGCCGCGCTGGCGCTGCTGGCCGGGCTGGCCCTCGGCCGTCCCGAGCTGGTGGCGGTCGCGGCCCCGCTGGCCGTGCTGGTGGTGGCCGGCCTGGCCGGCGCCCGCGACCCGGAGCTGGACGCCGAGGTCGCCGTCGACCGGGAACGCGCCCTGGTCGACGACGAGGTCACCGTCGAGCTGACCCTGCGCGCCGCCACCCGGGTCGAGCGGCTGGAGGTGCTGCTGGTCGTCCCCCCGGGCATGGAGGGCCCCGACGGGGCGACCCGGACCTGGGCCACGGCCGTGACCCTGGCCGCGGGGGAGGAGCGGACCCTGGCCGTCCGGGTCACCTGCCGCCGCTGGGGCGCCTACTGGCTCGGCGACGTCCACCTGCGGGCCCACGACCGGTTCCGGCTGTTCACCTGGGAGCGCCACCTGGACCGCCGCGGCCCCCTCAAGGTGTTCCCCGTCCCCGACGCGCTGCGGGCCCTGGTCCGCCCGTCCGAGACCCTGGTCTCCACCGGCAGCCACGTGGCCCCCCAGCGCGGCGACGGCATCGAGTTCGCCGACCTGCGGCCGTTCTTCCCCGGCGACCGGCCCCGCTCGGTCAACTGGCGGGCCACCGCCCGCCGCGGCGACCTGATGGTCAACCAGCGCCACCCCGAGCGGGCCACCGACGTGGTCCTGTTCCTGGACAGCTTCCTCGACGTCCGCGGGCCCACCGGCAGCACCCTGGACCAGGCCGTCGGCGCGGCCGCCTCGCTGGCCGCGGCCTACCTGCGCCAGCGGGACCGGGTGGGCCTGGTCAGCTTCGGCGGGTTCGTGCAGTGGCTCCAGCCCGGCAGCGGCCAGGGCGGCCTGTACCGGCTGCTCGACACCCTGATGGAGACCCAGGTGTTCGCGACCGCGGCCTGGAAGGGGATCCGGCACCTGCCGCCGCGCACCCTCCCGGCCAAGGCCCTGATCGTCGCCCTGACCCCGCTGGTCGACGAGCGCGGGGTGGCGGCCCTGTTCGACCTGCTGGCCCGGGGCTACGACCTGGCCGTGGTCGACATCTCCCCGCTGACCCACGCCGGCCCGGCCGCCGGCGAGTGGGACGGGCTGGCCCGGCGCCTGTGGGCGCTGGAGCGCGAGACGCTGCGCCACCGCTACCAGCGCCTGGGCGCGGCCGTGGTCGAGTGGCCCGACGCGATGCACCTGCAGCAGGTGCTCCTGGAGGTGGAGGCATGCCGGCGCCGCGCCGGGCTCGCACCCGGCTAGCCTGCGGCCTGGCCGCCGCCGCGGTCGCGGCCGTGCTCGCCGTCGCCCCCCTGGCCGCGGTGGAAGGGGCGCTGCGCGACGCCCTGGCCTGGCTGGCCGGGCTCGGCCTGGTCCTGGCCGCCCTGGCCGCCCTGCGCCTGCCCTCGCTGCTCGCCCCGGCCCTGGTCGTCCTCCTCGCCGAGTACACCATCGTCCTGGTCAGCCGGGGCGACCGCGTCGACGCCGCCGCCCCCCTGGTCGGCGCCGGCCTGTTCCTGTTCGCCGAGCTGGCCACCTGGGCCGGCGAGGCCCGCCCCCGCGTCCGCGACGAACGCCCCGTCCTCACCACCCGCGCGATCGTGGTCGCGGCCAGCACCCTGGCCGCCCTCGGCCTCGGCGTCCTGGTCCTGCTCGCCGCCGCCCTCCCCGCCGGCGGCGGCCTCACCCGCCTGACCGTCGGCGTGGTCGCCACCACCGCCATCCTGGCCCTGGTCGCGATGGTCGCCCGCCCCACCTCGACCCGCCGCGCGCGCGGCTGACGCCGGACCCGGTCAGGCGGCCCGGTCGGGACGGTCGCGGCCGGGGGGCCGCCGGGGGGGCGGCGGTTGGCGCCGGGCAGGCGGGACTGGGCCTGGTGCTTGAGGTCGGTGAAGCGCTCGCGGAACCAGGCGAGGATGCGCTGGGCCCACTGGAACTCGGCCGACAGCACGACCAGGCCGAGGAAGATGACGGCGATCCCGGGGCCGGGGAGGACCAGCAGGGCCGTCCCGGCGATCAGCAGGGCCGTCCCGACGAGGAACACCCCGCCGCGTTTGACCGCCCTGGCCACCACCTGCAGCAACGGTTCCACCTGGGCCGACACCCCCTTCCCCCGACCCGACCAGGGTACCAAACGGCCCGGTCAAGCCCGGATAAGCGCGCCCCCGGGGTGCCGCCGCCGATCGGGTTCCCGGTATGCTCCGGGGCATCCAGGCTCGACCTCGCGACGCAGCGAAGGAGGCCGGAACATGGGTGCCGGGGACTACTGGAACCCCAAGACCGAGACCCTCGGGCGGGACGAGCTCAGCGCCCTGCAGCTGGCCAAGCTGCGCCGGCTGTGCGAGTGGGCGGCCGCCCGCAGCCCCTTCTACCAGCGGTCGTTCCGGGAGGCCGGGTTCGCTCCCGAGCAGCTCAGGTCCCTGGACGACCTGCGCCGGCTGCCCATGCTGACCCGCGAGCAGTGGATGGCCTCCCAGGGCGAGCAGCCGCCGTTCGGCCTGCTGCCGGTGGCCGGGCGGGAGGCGGCCATCCGCTGGCACACCACCTCGGGCACCACCGGCCGCGAGCCCATCCGGGTGCTGGACACCGCCAAGGACTGGGCCTGGCAGGCCGAGATGTGGTGCTACGGCCTGTGGGGGTTCGGGGTCCGCCAGGCAGACACCGCCTATGTCGCCTTCGGCTACGGCTCCTTCATCGGCTTCTGGGGCCTGCACTACGGGCTGGAGAAGCTGGGCGCGCTGAACGTCCCCGGCGGCGCCCAGCCCACCGAGGGCCGGGTCAGGCAGATCGTCGACTTCGGGGCCACGGTGGTCGCCTCCACCCCCACCTACGCCCTGCGCCTGGCCCAGGAGGCCGAGCGGCTCGGCGTCGACCTGGCCGCCAGCGGCGTGCGGCGGCTCATCCTGTCCGGCGAGCCGGCCGGGTCGATCCCCCAGACCAAGGCCCTGATCGAGCGGCTCTGGGGAGCCAAGGCGGGCGACACCGCCGGGATGACCGAGATCGGCACCATCATGGTCTTCGAGTGCAGCCACCAGCCCGGCGGCACCCACATCATCGAGGACCACTTCATCGAGGAGGTGGTCGACCCGGCCAGCGGCGAGCCCGTCGGCTACGGCGAGGCGGGGGAGCGGGTGGTGACCTCCTTCGGCCGCGGCATCATCCCGCTGGTCCGCTACCGCACCGCCGACCTGGTCGCCAAGGTGCCGGCCTCGCGCTGCGGCTGCGGGCGCGGCTTCGACCTGTACGAGGGCGGCATCCTCGGCCGGGTCGACGACATGAAGCTGGTCAGGGGGACCAACGTCTACCCGCGGGCCGTCGAGGGCATCGTCCGCGAGTTCCCAGCCGTCGAGGAGTTCCAGCTCCTGCTGACCCGCGAGGGCCACTTCGACCGGATCGCCCTGCGGGTCGAGCCCGCCCCCGGCACCTCCGAGGAGGCCTGGGCCGACATGGCCGAACGGCTGGCCAAGGCGCTGGCCGAGGCCCACGAGGGGCTGCGCTTCGAGGTCGAGCGGGCAGGAGAGGGCGAGCTGCCCCGCTTCGAGCTCAAGGCGCGGCGGACCGTCGACCAGCGCGACACCCCGATCGGAGGCTGACCATGCCCACCACCGACCTGCTCGGCCGGCCAACCACCGAGGTCGAGGACGAGCTGCTGGACCTGTACCGCCGCTGCAAGGCGCTGCTGGCCCGCGACGACCTCGCCCCCTGCGCCCAGGCCGGGGCCCGGGCGGCCACCGTCGGGCTCTGGAACGCGGTCAACGACCTCGGCCTGGAGCACGAGCAGCTGCTCGACCTGGGCGCCTGACCATGCCGGTCTCCGAACGCCACTCCAAGCTGGTCTACGACGCCCTGGTCGCGGCCGGGGTCGAGGTCGTCTCCGCCCTCCCCGAGACCTGGCTGGTCCACCTGATCCGCCTGGCCGAGGACGACCCGGAGCGGATCCTGGTCCGCCTGGCCAAGGAGGAGGAGGGGGTCGGGGTGTCGGCCGGGGCCCACCTGGCCGGGCGCAAGGCGGCCATGCTGATGCAGAACCACGGCCTGCTCCAGTCGGTCAACGGCATCGTCTCGCTGGCCCTGCTCTACAAGATCCCCCTGCTCATGCTGATCAGCGACCGCGGCCACCTGGGCGAGCCCGACCCCTGGCAGACCCAGGGGGGCCGGGCGACCCGGCCGATCCTGGACGCCCTCGGGATCGTCACCGACGAGCTGCGCGACCCCGCCTTCGTCCAGCTCCAGGTGGGCAGGGGCATGACCCTGGCCCAGGCGTCGCTGGCCCCGGTGGCGCTGCTGCTCACCCGCGACCTCATGTGGGAGGCCCCGGCGTGAGACGAGCCGACTGCCTGGAGGCGATCTACGACGAGCTGGCCGGCTGCGCGGTCGTCACCATCATGGGGGCGGTGGCGGTCGAGCTGTACTCGCTCGGGCACCGGCCCAACTTCTTCTACCTGGAGCACGCCATGGGGCTGGCCTCCTCGATGGGGCTGGGCATCGCCCTGTCCCAGCCGGAGCGCAAGGTGGTCGTGCTCGACGGCGACGGCTCGGTGCTGATGAACCTGGGCGGGCTCACCACCCTGGCCCGCTACGCCCCCGGCAACCTCACCCACATCGTGTTCGACAACCAGAGCCTGCTCAGCGTCGGCGGGTTCCCGACCGCCACCGCCACCGGCTCCGACCTGGCCGGCATCGCGCACGCGGCCGGGATCGCCAACGCCGAGGACCGTCACCGACCTGGAGGCGTTCCGGACGGCCGCGACCGCGGCCATCGGCGGCGACGAGCTGACCTGCCTGGTCGCCAAGGTCGAGCCGGTCGGCCCCAAGAGCTTCCACATGGACCTGCACATGCTCGAGAACCGCTTCGAGTTCCAGCGCGCCCTGCGACCCCAAGGAGAGCCCTCGTGACCGACGCCGTCCAGAACCTGGTGGCCGCCCTGGCCGCCGGGCAGGTCGAGGTGGTCGACCTGACCCAGCCGCTGTCGGAGGAGACCCCGGTCCTGCGCCTGCCCGAGCCGTTCGCCAACACGCCCCGGTTCCGGCTGCGGGAGCTGTCCCACTACGACGAGCGCGGCCCCGCCTGGTACTGGAACGCCTTCGAGGGCGGCGAGCACACCGGCACCCACTTCGACGCCCCCATCCACTGGGTCAGCGGCCAGGAGCTGGACGACGTCAGCCAGGTCCCGCCGTCGCGCCTGATCGGCCCGGCGGTGGTCATCGACCACGCCGACCGGGCCGCCGCCGACCCCGACCACCTGCTCCGGATCGAGGACGTGGAGGCGTTCGAGGCCACCCACGGCCCCCTGCCCGACGGCGCCTGGCTGCTGTACCGCACCGGCTGGGACGCCCGCGCCCAGGACGAGGCCGCCTTCCTCAACGCCGACGACACCGGCCCCCACACCCCCGGCATCGACGTCGCCTGCGCCCGCTGGCTGGCCAGCGAGCGCCCCATCCTCGGCATCGGGGTCGAGACCGTCGGCACCGACGCCGGCGCCGCCCACGGCTTCGACCCCCCCTTCCCCTGCCACGCCTTCCTCCTCGGCGCCGGCAGGTACGGCCTCACCCAGCTGGCCAACGTCGGCCGCCTCCCACCCACCGGCGCCCTCCTGATCGCCGCCCCCCTCAAGATCGTCGGCGGCTCCGGCAGCCCCACCCGGGTCCTGGCCCTGGTCCCCCGGTAGCTGACCGGAGTCGGCTCCGCCGGCTACCCGGCGGCCTGCGGGACCGGGGTGATGACCGAGAAGTGGCCGCCGGCGGGGTCGGCCAGGACGGCGATGCGGCCGTAGGCGGTGTCGAACGGCGGGGCGCCGACCGAGCCGCCGAGCTCGGTGGCCCGCTTGGCCGCGTCGTCGGTGTCGCGGACCGCGAAGTAGGTCATCCAGTGGGCGGCGATGCCCTCCCACTCGGGGGTCATCTCCAGCATGCCCCCGACCGTGCGGCCGCCCAGCTTCCAGGTCACGTAGTTGACGCCGGGGGCGTCGAGCGTCTCGGCGTCCCAGCCGAACACCTGGCCGTAGAAGCGCCTGCAGTCCTCGAAGGCCCGGGTGTTCACCTCCCACCAGGTCATCGCCCCCGGCTCCTCGACCACGCCGGCGCCGATGTGCTGGTCGGCCTGCCATACGCCGATGGCCGCCCCGCCCGGGTCGGCGACCATGGCCAGCGTGCCCGACGGCCCCAGGGTCGCCGGGGCCATCAGCACCTGCCCGCCGGCGGCGGCGGCCTTCGCCACGACCTCCTCGGCGCTGTCGGTGGCGACCCAGACGTTCCAGTGGCTGGGGATGCCCTGGGCGGCCATCTCGGCCGGCAGCGTCCCGCCCGCGGCCGCGTCCCGCCCATCCAGCCGGAAGAACCGGTAGATCCCCTCACCGCCCGGCATCGGCGTGTCCTCGGTCTCCCAGCCGAACAGCCCGGTGTAGAAGCCGGTGGCGGCGTCGAGGTCGGTGCTGACGAAGTCGACCCAGTTGATCGTGCCCGGCGTGTGCGAGTCCACGTGCGGCATGGGCGCCCCTCCCTGTCGATGGTGGCGAAAGGTTAGTCCGCCTCCTTGGTCGGGAGCCAGAACCGCACCGTGGTGCCGCTGCCGGGGTGGCTGTCGACCCGGCACCAGCCGTCGGCCAGGCTGGCCCGCTCCGACATGCTGGTCAGGCCGACGTGGCCGGGGCGGGGGGTGGCCTCGACCCGGTCGGGGTCGAACCCGGCCCCGTCGTCGCCGATGGTCACCAGCAGCCCGCCCCGCGATTCCTCCAGCCGGACCACGACCTGGGTGGCGGCGGCGTGCAGGCGGATGTTGGTGAGCGCCTCCTGGCAGATCCGGTAGGCGATCACCCGGGCCTCGGCCGGCGGCTCGCGTTCCAGGTCGTCGCGGAGCTCGGCGACGAAGCCGCCCTGGCGGGCCGTCTCGGCCAGGTACTCGCGCAGGGCGGCGGCCAGCCCGTCGTCGTCGAGCTGGGCCGGGCGCAGGTCGAAGACCAGCGTCCGCAGCCGGCGCAGGCTGGCCGACACCGCCTCCTCCAGATGGTCGAGGAGCTCGCGCTGGTGGTCGTCGGTGAGCTGGTCGCGGAAGGTGCTCAGCATGAGCCGGGCGGCGGCGATGGTCTGGATGGCGTCGTCGTGGACCTCGCCGGCGATGCGGCGCCGCTCCTCCTCCTGGGCCCACACGACCCGCCCGAGCAGCCAGCGGCGCTGCTCGTCCAGCCGGAGCAGGCGCTCGTGGGCCTGGTGGCGCTCGGTGACGTCGCGCAGCACCACCACCCGGCCGGTGACCCGGCCGCCCCGGTCGGCCAGCGGGGTGGTGGACAGCTCGTAGCGGCGGCCGGCCAGCTCCACCTCCTCGGGCAGGACCGGGTCGTCGGCCCGCTCGACCAGCGCCGCGGAGACCCCCAGCAGCTCCTCGACCGGGAACCCGACCGCCTGGTCGGCCGGCACGCCAAGGGCCCGCTCGGCCGCCGGGTTGAGGTTCACCACCCGCCGGTAGGGGTCCAGCACCACCACCGCGTCCAGCATCGTCTCGAACACCGAGCTGCGGGCGATCGGGGCCAGGTCGAGCAGCCGGAACCGGAACAGCCCCCAGACCAGCACCGCCCCGGAGAGGACGAACAGGAACGGGGTCGGCTCGACGTGGCGGAACGGGCCCAGGTTGAGGTTGTGGGCGACGTTGGCCACGCTGGGCAGCAGCACGGCCACGATCAGGACCAGGCTCTGGCGCCAGTAGCGCCGCGACAGCCGCATCAGGGTCCAGACGAACAGGGCCGTCGAGCCCCACACGACCAGGTTGGCGTAGACCAGGAACGGCCAGAACAGGGGGCCGACCTGGGCGATGGCCCTGGTCGGGTCGGCCTCCGCCCCGGGAGGGTAGTAGCGGACCAGGTCGTGGGTGGCCGGGACGGCCAGCAGCGCCACGGTGGCCACCGGGACCACCGCCAGGGCGGCCATGGTCCGCCGGTTCACCAGGCGTTCCCGGCCGGTGTACTGCATCACGAAGGCGTAGAAGGCCGGGGGGAGCAGGGCGATGCCGAGCCATTTGGCGTCGCCCCAGAACAGCCGGGCCGGCAGTCGGGTCGACCCCAGCTCGAGGGCGTAGGCCAGGGCCCACCACCCGGCCGCGGCCAGCATCACGGCCAGGCTGGTCCCGGCGGACGCCCGCCGGTGCCGCCAGACGTACAGGGTGAAGCCGGCCAGGCAGACGCCGACGACCAGCGCGACCGCGCTGAAATACCAGGGCCGGGCCACGGCGGCGACCTTTCGGGTGGGATGGCCCGTTCGGGGCTAAGCAGGGAATGCTAAGCCATCTGCCTGCTCCCGACCAGGCCTTCAGCCCGCCGGGACCTCGGCGAACTGGCGGGTGCGGCTGGGACGGACGAACACGATCTGGCCCTGGGCCAGCTCCAGCTCCTCGGCGTCCTCGCGCGACAGCTGGGCCGAGACGCGCTGGCCGTCACCCAGGACCAGCTCGGCCCGGACCTCGAAGCCGAGGTGGACCAGGCGCTCCACCATGGCCTCGGAGGTGGTGCCGTTGGGCTGGCGCCGCACCTCGACGTCGTGGGGGCGGACGAACAGCTCGCCCAGGCGGGTGACCGGGCCGACGAAGCCCATCACGAAGGCGTTGGCCGGGTGCTCGTACAGGTCGCGGGGGCCGCCGACCTGCTCGACCCGGCCCTGGTTCATGACCACGATCCGGTCGGCCACCTCCATGGCCTCCTCCTGGTCGTGGGTGACGAACACCGTGGTCACGTGGACCTCGTCGTGGAGGCGGCGCAGCCAGGCCCGCAGCTCCTTGCGGACCCGGGCGTCCAGGGCCCCGAACGGCTCGTCCAGCAGCAGCACGCTCGGCTGGACGGCCAGGGAGCGCGCCAGGGCCATGCGCTGGCGCTGGCCGCCCGAGAGCTGGGCCGGGTAGCGGTCGGCCAGGCCCGGGAGCTGGACCAGCTCCAGCAGCTCGGCGACCCGGGCCCGGATCTCGGCCCTGGGCCGGCGGGCCACCTTGAGCCCGAAGGCGACGTTCTCGCGCACCGTCATGTGCTTGAAGGCGGCGTAGTGCTGGAACACGAAGCCGACCCCGCGCCGCTGCGGCGGCAGCCTGGTGGCGTCGCGGCCGTCGATCTCGACGCTGCCGGCGTCGGGCCGCTCCAGCCCGGCGATCACCCGCAGCAGGGTCGACTTGCCGCTGCCGCTGGGGCCGAGCAGGGCGGTCAGGGAGCCGCTGGGGATCTCCACCGACACGTCGTCGAGGGCGGTGAAGTCCCCGAAGCGGCGGGTCGCGTTGCGAACGAGAATGGACATCTAGCGGCCTTCCTTCGCGGTTGGAGCCGGGTCATGGCCAGCAGGACGAGCAGGGCGAGCAGGGCCAGGGTGAGCGAGGCGGCATAGGCGCCGGTGAGGTCGAAGGCCTCGAAGCGGTTCTCCACGTACAGGGTGAGGGTCTCGGTCTGGCCGGCCAGGCGGCCGGACACGATCGTCACGGCGCCGAACTCGCCCAGGGCCCTGGCCGTGGTCAGGACCACCCCGTAGGCCACCCCCCAGCGGATGGCGGGCAGGGTGACCTGCAGGAACGACCGCAGCGGTGAGGCCCCGAGGGTCCAGGCGGCCTCCTCCTGGTCGGTGCCGACCTCGCGCAGCACCGGCGCCACCTCCCGGACCACGTACGGCAGGGAGACGAACACGGTGGCCAGGACCATGCCGGGCAGGGAGAAGATCACCTGGATGCCGCGCTCGGCCAGCCAGGAGCCGAGCCAGCCGGCCTGGCCGTAGACCAGGATCAGGGCCAGCCCGATGACCACCGGGGAGATGGCGAACGGCAGGTCGATGACGGCGTCCAGCAGCCGCCGGCCCCGGAAGCGCTGGCGCACCAGCACCACCGCGCAGGCGATCCCGAACACGGTGTTGAGGGGCACGGCGATGGCCGCGATCAGCAGCGTCAGCCAGAAGGCGTGCAGCGCGTCGGGGGTGGTGACGGCCTGCCACACCGGGGCGATCCCGTCGCCGAAGGCCCGCCAGATGACCGCCCCCACCGGGACCAGCAGGATCATGGCCAGGTAGCCGAGGGCCAGGAACCGCAGCCCCAGCGCGCAGCCGAGTGGCCCGTGGATCGGCTCAGTCGGCATGGCGGGTCCTCCGGCGCTGGAGCAGGTTGAGGCCGGCCAGGACCAGCACCGAGGTGGCCAGCAGGACCACCGACACCGCGGCCGCGCTGCCGACGTCGTCGTTCTCGACCAGCGAGAACACGTGCACCGAGGCGACCTCGGTCCGGTAGGGGATGTTGCCCGACAGGATGACCACCGAGCCGAACTCGCCCACCGCCCTGGCGAAGGCGAGGGCGGCCCCGGCCAGCAGGGCCGGGGCGATGGTCGGGAGCACGATCCGCCGGAAGCTGGTCACCGGTCCGGCGCCCAGGCAGCGGGCCGCCTCCTCCATGTCCGGCTCCATGGTCAGCAGCACCGGCTGGACCGAGCGGACCACGAACGGCAGGGTCACGAAGGCCAGGGCGAGCACGACCCCGGCCCGGGTGTAGCCGATGTTGATCCCGACCGGGCTGGAGCTGCCGTACAGCGCCAGCAGGGTGATCCCGGCCACGATCGTCGGCAGGGCGAAGGGCAGGTCGATGAGGGCGTTGACGACCCGCTTGCCGGGGAACTCGTCGCGCACCAGCACCCAGGCGATGACCGTGCCCATGACCACGTTGCCGGCCGCCACCACCAGGGCGACGGCGAAGGTGAGGCGCAGCGCGGCCAGGGCCTGGGGCTGGGTCGCGGCCTCCCAGAAGGCGCCCCAGCCGTCGCGGCCCGAGCGCCACACCACCGCGGTCAGCGGCAGGACGACGATCAGGCTGAGGTACAGGGTGACGGTGCCGCGCAGCAGCGCGGCACCGCCCCGTGCCCCGGTCCCGACGCGGCGCCGGGTGAGGGTGCTAGCTGCCAACCGACACGCCCACCTGACGCTCGATCTCGGCCACGATCCCGGCCTCCTTGTCGAAGAACCTCTTGTTCACCTCGGACCAGCCGCCCAGGTCCTTGATGGTGAACAGGCCGGCCGGCTCGGGGAAGTCGGCGCCGGCCGCGGCCGCCTGTGTTGACCGGCCGGTAGCCCCGCTCGGCGTACATCCTCTGGGCCTGCTCCGACCGGAGGAAGTCGACGAACGCCGTGGCCGCGGTGGCGTTCCTGGACTTGGTGGCGACCGCGATCGGGTTCTCGATCAGGATGGTGTCGTCGGGCACCACGTAGTCGACCGGCTGCTCCTTCTGCTGGGCGTTGATGGCCTCGTTCTCGTAGGCCAGCATCACGTCGCCCTTGCCGCCGATGAAGGTCTGCAGCGCCTCACGGGCCGACTTGTCCTGCACCGGCACGTGGCGGAACAGCTCCAGCAGGTAGGCGTTGGCCTGCTCGGGGGTCTTGCCGGCGTTCAGCTGGGCGCCGTAGGCGGCCATGATGTTCCACTTGGCCCCGCCCGAGGTGAACGGGTTGGGCTCGATGACCTCGACCCCCGGCTTGATCAGGTCGTCCCAGGTCCTGATGCTCTTGGGGTTGCCCTTGCGGGTGATGAACACCACCACCGAGTTGGTGATCATGCCCTTGTGCTCGTCGGCGTTCCAGTCCTTGGCGACCAGGCCGGCGTCGACCAGCTTGGTCATGTCCGGCTCCAGGGCCAGGGTGACCACGTCGGCGGCCAGGCCGTTCTGGACGGCGCGGCTCTGGTCGCCCGAGGACCCGTACGACTGGGAGAACCCGACGCCCTTGCCGGCGTCGGTCTTCTGGAACTCCGGGATGAGCTGCTCGTAGGCCTCCCGGGGGGTCGAGTAGGCGACCAGCGTCAGCTTGTCGCCCCCGCCGCCCGACCCGCCCGACCCGCCCCGCAGCCGGCGGCCAGCAGCATCCCGGCGGCCAGCAGCCCGGCGGCGAACTTGGCACGGACCTTCATCGCTCCTCCGATCCTGATTTCCACTTTCCCTACTTGGTTGATGGAGAATGCCACGGTGAAGGCCCGAGCCCGCTCCGTCAAGTGCCCGAATCGGCCTAGTACAGCTGGACGAGCCGGGCCGCCGGCCCAGCGGTTCCCGCGAGGCGGCGGCTTGGGCGAGAATGCGGCCATGCATGTGTCAGCGAAGGCGGACTACGCCGTCCGGGCGGCCATCGAGCTGGCCGCGGCCGAGGCCGGGCCGGTCAAGGGCGAGCGGATCGCCGACGCCCAGCAGATCCCGCTCAAGTTCCTCGAGAACATCCTGTCCGACCTGCGCCACGCCGGCTACGTGCAGAGCCAGCGGGGCGCCGAGGGCGGCTACTGGCTGGCCGAGCCGGCCGACACCATCACCCTGGCCGACATCATCCGGGCCGTGGACGGCCCGCTGGCCAACGTCCGCGGGGCCCGGCCGGAATCGGTCGAGTACACGGGCAGCGCCAGCCACCTGGTCGAGGTCTGGATCGCGGTCCGGGTGAGCCTGCGCAGCGTGCTCGAGCGGGTCACCCTGGCCGACCTGGTCGCCGGGGCCCTGCCGGCCCCGGTCAAGGAGCTGATCGCCGACGCCGACGCCTGGGTGTCGCGGTCGGCCGGCGGCCACACCCCGCCGCCGCCGGCCCGCCGGCCGACCGCGCCCCGGTGACCTCGGATCAGCCGTCGAGCCGGGTGCTGGTCGACTGGTAGCCGCCGCCTCCGGGATAGACCCACTCGCCGGTCAGGGTGTCGCCGTCGGCGCTGAAGGTGCCCCGGAAGTAGGCGGGGGACCCCTTCTCGCCGCCCCAGATCGTGAGGGTGTCGCCGTCCAGCTCGTAGACGTAGTCGAGGGTGTCGCCGGTGGTGTCGTAGAAGCGGGAGCGGATGTCCGGGCTGGGCGGCTCACCGAAGGGTCGCAGGTGCCCGATGAGCTCCATGCCCTTGATCTGCTGCCCGTCCTGCTCGAACTCGACGTGCTGGATCAGGAAGAACCCGCCCTCCATCCACTCGTAGCGGATCGTTCCCTCGGCACCGCCGGTCACCCGCCAGGCGCCCAGCAGCCGCGCTCCCAGCGCCTGCAGGTCCGCCGCCGGGGCCGGGGTCTCGGCCTGGTCGTAGCCGGTCGTCGCGTCGGTCATCGTGTGTCCTCCTCGCATCCGGGCCGCCTCCTGCGGCCGTCGCTGTTGTCACGTCGGCGCGGGGGGAAAGGAATCGGCGAGCCGTTCACCCCAGGGTCGGGGCGAGACCGAACGCGGCATACGGCTGGGGGACGTCGAAGTCGACGATCTCGGTGACCCGGCCGCCTTCGATCCGGAGCACCTCCAGCGCCACCAGCCGGAACACCGGCTCCCCCGGTGCCCGGTGGTAGATGGCCACGGCCGGTTGCCGGTTGGCGCCGGTGGCCACGAACCGGTGGTCCCCGGGAGGTGCATGCTCCCTGGTGGCCTCGATGAAGGCGTCTCGCGAGTCGCTCCACAGGGGGATCTGCGGGTAGGCGACCCGCACGTCGTCGGCGAGCGCCTCGGCCAGGGCCTCGACGTCGTCGTGCTGGTGGGCGTCGATGTAGCGCCGCAGCACCTCCCGCTCCCGGTCGCGCAGCTCGGCCGCCGCGCCCCAGTCGTCCCGTCGCTGGGGCAGGCGCTCCTTCATGATGGCGCGGGCCCGCTGCAGCGCGCTCTTGACCGACACCTCGCTGGTCCCGAGGAGGATGGCGGTGGCCCTGGCCGACCAGCCGAGCACGTCCCTGGCGATGAACGCCGCCCGCTGCCGGGGGGCAGGTGCTGAAGCGCGGCCAGGAAGGCCAGCTCGATGGTCTCCCGCTGCACCACGGTCTCACCAGGGTCGACGTCGCTCAGCAGCCGGTCGGGGAACGGCTCCAGCCACAGCTCGTCCGCCGCCGCCGGCATCGGCCCCTCGGGGCGGACGGGGTCCATGACGTCGAACGGCAGGACCCGCCGACGGCCGCGCCGTCGCAGCGCATCCAGGCAGGCGTTGGTCGCGATCCGGTACAGCCAGGCCCGCGGCGAGGAGCTGGTGTCGACCCGGCCGGCGCCTCGCCAGGCCTTCTCGAAGGTCTCCTGGAGGAGGTCCTCGGCCTCGTGGAACGATCCCAGCATCCGGTAGCAGTGGACCAGGAGCTCCCGCCGGTGCCGGTCGAACAGCGCGGCGAACAGCTCCTGGTCTCCGGCCTGGGCCGCGGTCACCGGCCGCGCCTAGGTGAAGGCGGCCAGGCCGGTGACGGCCTGGCCCAGGATCAGGCTGTGGACCTCGCTGGTGCCCTCGTAGGTGAGGACCGACTCGAGGTTGTTGGCGTGGCGGATCACCGGGTACTCCAGGGTGACGCCGTTGGCGCCCAGGATCGTCCTGGCCGCCCGCGCGATGGCCAGGGCCTCGCGGACGTTGTTGAGCTTGCCCAGGCTGACCTGCTCGGGGGCGAGGCGCCCCTCGTCCTTCATCCGCCCCAGGTGCAGGGCCAGCAGGGTGCCTTTGGACAGCTCGACCAGCATGTCGGCGAGCTTCTGCTGGGTGAGCTGGAAGCCGCCGATGGGCCGGTCGAACTGGACCCGGGTGGTGGAGTACTCGAGGGCGCTCTGGAAGCACGCCCTGGCCGCGCCCATCGACCCCCAGACGATCCCGAAGCGGGCCTCGTTCAGGCACGACAGGGGGCCGCGCATGCCGCGGACCTCGGGCAGCACGGCGTCGCCGGGCAGCCGGCAGTCCTCCAGCACCAGCTCGGAGGTGACCGAGGCGCGCAGCGACAGCTTGCGCCCGATGTCGCGGGTGGAGAACCCGGGGGTGCCGGCCGGGACCAGGAAGCCGCGCACCCCCTCGTCGTCGGTGCGGGCCCAGACCACGGCCACGTCGGCGATGCCGCCGTTGGTGATCCACATCTTGGTGCCGTTGAGCACCCAGTCGCCGCCGTCGCGGCGGGCGCTGGTCCGCATCCCGGCCGGGTTGGAGCCGAAGTCGGGCTCGGTCAGGCCGAAGCAGCCGATCACCTCGCCGGCGGCCATGGGCGGCAGCCAGCGCCGCTTCTGCTCCTCGGAGCCGTACCGCCAGATCGGGTACATGGCCAGCGAGCCCTGGACCGAGACGAAGCTGCGGGCGCCCGAGTCGCCGGCCTCCAGCTCCAGGCAGGCCAGGCCGTAGCTGACGGCGTTGGTGCCGGCGCAGCCGTAGCCCTCCAGGTGCATGCCGAGCAGGCCCAGGTCGCCCAGCTCCTTGGCCAGCTCCCGGGGCAGCTCGCCGCGCTCGAACCAGCCGGCGACCTCGGGCAGGACCCGGTCGGCGACGAAGCCGCGGGTGGTGTCGCGGATCAGCCGCTCCTCCTCGGACAGCAGGTGGTCGAGGTCGAGGAAGTCCAGGGGGTTCGGGGGGCTCATGGCTGCTCCTCGGGCTCCGGGTCGGGGACGACGGCGATCCCGACCAGCTCGACCTTGGCCGCCGGGTCGAACAGCCCGGCGACCTCGAACAGGGCCGTGGCCACGTAGTGCCGGCCCAGGTGGCGGCGGTAGACGGCGCCCAGCTCGGCCAGCCGGGCCCGGTAGACGTCGGCCTCGGTGGTGTAGACGTGCAGCGACACCAGGTGCTCGGGGGCGCCGCCGGCGGCGGCCAGGGCGGCGACCAGGTTCCCGGCGGCGACCTCGAACTGCTCGACCAGGGTCGCGCCCCTGATGGTCCCGTCGGGCCCCTGGGCGGCCTGGCCGCCCAGGTAGACGGTGCGGCCGGGGGCGGCCACGACCGCGTGGGCGAACCCGACCGGCGGGGCCAGCCCCTCGGGGTTCACCACCCGGTGGGGGCCGGCGCTCCGCCGCTCCCGGTGCGCCCGCCCGCATCATCGGCCCTCCAGGTGGGGGAGCGGCCCTGGGTGAAGGCGGCGTAGAACTCGCGGTGGTCCTCGGAGGTCAGCAGCAGGGCCTGGGTGACCGCCTCCAGCTCCAGCGCCCCCGAAAGGGGCAGGTCGAGCTCGCGGCCGAGCAGCACCTTGGTGGCGGCGAAGGCCAGGGCGGGGCCGTCGGCCAGCCGCCCGGCCAGCTCGGCGGTCGCCTTGGGCAGCTCGGCGTCGTCGACCACCCGGTTGGCCAGGCCGAGGGCGGCCGCCTGGTCGGCGTCGACCTTGTCCCCGAGCAGCAGCAGCTCGGTGGCGCGGCCCAGCCCGACCAGGCGGGGCAGCAGGTAGGCGCAGCCCATGTCGGCCCCTGACAGCCCGACCTTGGTGAACAGGAAGGCCAGGGAGGCCGAGCGGGCCAGCAGCCGGAGGTCGGCGGCCAGGGCGATGACGGCGCCGGCGCCGGCCGCGACCCCGTTGACGGCCGCCACCACCGGCAGGGGCAGCTCCCGCAGCCCCTGGACGACGGCCCCGGTCATGCGGGTGAAGTCGAGCAGCTCCCGGGGGCCCATGGCCTGGAGGGCGCCGATGATGTCGCGCACGTCCCCGCCCGAGCAGAACCCGCGGCCGCGGCCGGTCAGGACCAGCACCCGCACCCCGTCCCGGCTGGGCAGCTCGGCCAGCAGGTCGCGCAGGTCGGCGTAGACCTCGAAGGTGAGGGCGTTGAGCCGTTCGGGGCGGTCGAAGGTGACGGTGGCCACCCCGGCCTCCTCGGCGTAGCCGAAGTGCTCCCACCGCTGGGTGAACCCGGCCGAGCCGGTGAACGGGCTCACTGGCGCATCTGGTCCACCGACTCTCGTATGCGCCCGCCGTGCTCATCGCCCTACGGTAGCGCGCGGAACAGCTCGCGGGCGATCACGGTGCGCTGGATCTCGGAGGTGCCCTCGTAGATGCGGGGGGCGCGGACCTCGCGGTACAGGTGCTCGAGGAGGTGGCCGCGTTCCAGGGCCCGGGCCCCCAGGACCTGGACGGCCTGGTCGACCACGGCCTGGGCGGTCTCGGTGGCGTACAGCTTGGCCATGGCCGCGGCCCCGGTGACCCCGGGGGCGGCCGGGTCGGCGTCGTAGCGGGCGGCCGCCTCGTAGACCAGCAGCCGGGCCGCCTGGGTCCGGGTGGCCGCGTCGGCCAGGGCGTGGGCGACGGCCTGGAACTCCGACAGGGGCCGCCCGAAGGCCCGCCGCCCGGCGGCGTGGGCCACGGCCACGTCCAGGGCGGCCTGGGCCATGCCGACCGCGAACGCCCCCACGCTGGGCCGGAACCGGTCCAGGGTCGCCATGGCCAGCGCGAACCCCTGGTCGACCTGGCCGAGCACCTCGTCGGGACCGACCCGGACCCCGTCCAGCTCGAGGCGCCCGATGGCGTGGGGGGCGAGCAGCTGGAGCGCCGTCCCGCCCAGCCCGGGGGCGTCGCCAGCCGACGGCGAAGGCGGTGATCCCGCGCGAGCGGGCCCCCGGGGTGGTCCGGGCGAACAGGGTGTACACGTCGGCCTCGGGGGCGTTGGAGATCCAGGCCTTGGTCCCGGTGAGCCGGAACCCGTCGCCGTCCCGGTCGGCCCGCAGCTCCAGCCCGCCCGCGTCCGACCCGGCCTCGGGCTCCGACAGGGCGAAGGCGGCCACCGCCCGCCCGGCCGCCACCTCGGCCAGCCACCGGCCCCGCGCCGCCGGGCTCCCGGCGGCCGCGATCGGGTGCGCCCCCAGCCCCTGGAGGGCGAGCGCCGTCTCGGCCTCGGTCGACTCCCGGGCCAGCGCCTCCCGCAGCAGGCACAGCTCCAGCGCCGACGCCCCCCGCCCGCCCCGCTCGCCGGGGAGCAGCCGGGCGAGCAGGCCGTGCTCGCCGAGGGCGGCGACCAGCGGCCGGTTGACCCGCCCCGGCCGCCCGGCCGCGGCCAGCGGGGCCAGCACCTCTGAGGCCAGCGCCCGCACCTCGCCCACCAGCCGTTCCTGGGCGGCGCTGAGCGCGAACGGCCGGGTCGGATCGTCGGTCACGCGCCTCCTCCTCCACCCGAACCCGCCGCGCCCGGACCCGCCCGCCCGAACCCGGCCGCGCCCGAACCCGCCCTCGCGGTGCGAGGCCCCCCGGAGGGGGACAGTATCCGACGGCGAGCTTCGACGCCGGTGGGTATCCACAGCCCCGCTAACCGGAGCGCAGCCACAGCGAGGCGGAGACCGGCTGGACGGTCTGGTCGACCACGCCCAGCAGCTCGGCCGAGAGGGTGTCGAGGTCGACCTGGTCGCGGAGGCGGCCGCTGAAGCGCTCCACCGTCCGGGCGGCGTCGTAGCGGCCGCGGTTGAAGCGGCGGTCGACCAGCGCCTGGACCCGCCGGCGGGCCGGCTGGAACAGCGCCGCCACGGCCAGGGTGGAGGCGGCCACGGCCAGGGCCGAGTCGCCGGTGGCCGGGTCGAGCAGCCGCCCGAGCAGGAACACCAGGCCGGCGTAGACGCCGATCAGCAGGGCGGTGAGCAGCCCGTAGACCAGGGTCCGGTTGATCAGCCGGTCGATGTCGTACAGCCGGTACTTGAAGACGGCCACCGCCACCGAGACCGGGATCAGCCCGAACAGGGGGAACAGCACCCCGGCGCCGAACACCACGATGCCGGCGACGAACACCACGATCACCGTGGCCACCGTGTAGACGAACCACTTGACCTGCTGGCGCTCCTCCCCGCGGGCCCGGCGCAGGCGCAGCAGCCACCGACACCAGGGCGACGGCCGAGCAGCAGCAGCTGGCCGGGGAGCAGCCAGCCGAAGACGGTGTCGGCCAGCCCGGCCGACCGGGAGCCGCACCGGCGCGGTGAGCCTCGGGGTAGTAGAGCTCGACGGCGCCGGGGGCGAGGGCGGCGCTCAGCGACAGGGTCAGGTAGACGGCCACGACGAACCAGGCGAACGGCCGCCAGCGCCGCGACGGCAGGCGGCCGTGGGGGAACAGCAGCAGCAGGAAGGCCAGCAGCCCGAAGGCGGGATGCCAGACCACCGCCTCCGCCCAGGCCGCCCACTCGGGGCCGGGCAGCGAGCCGGGGTCGCGGACCTAGCCCGCGTTCGACGTAGGCGGTGGTGAAGGCGCTGAACGCCATCACCATGCCCCAGCCGAGCAGCAGCCAGCCGACGGCGTTGCCGGGCCGCCGGCCGCCCAGGAACGCCCCGACGGTGAGGAAGGCCAGGCTCAGCACGGCCAGGACGCCGACGTAGCCGAGGACCAGCCACGGGCCGAGGGCCAGTGGCGACCACGATCAGCGCCGACGGCCAGCCCCCACAGCCCCCAGGCCAGCCGGACGGCGGCCCGGGGGGTCACGAGGTGCCGGCGCGCCGCCGGGTGAGGAGCCGGCGCACCCAGCGCACCGGGGTGCCGAGCGTCCAGACGAAGGTGCGGATGGCCGCGTTCTTGGAGAGGTTGCCGGCCTTGCTCCACTGGCGGCGCCGGTCGACGCAGACCACCTGGGACTCGACCTTGGGCTCGACCCCGAAGTGGCGGGCCAGGTTCTCGGCCGTCTGGACCCAGAAGCGGCTGTTCAGCCGGTTGCCGCCGAACACGTAGCCGAGCTCGTACAGCGGGTCGTTGGTGCGCTCCAGGGCCTGGATCTGGACCACGGTGACGCCGTCGACGGCCTCGGCCGAGAAGGTGATCCAGCCGGCCAGCATGTGCCCCTCGGGGGTCATCAGGGTGAACGACTCGTCGTCGGCGTACAGCACCAGCACCCCGGTGGACAGCTTCATGCGGCCGGGCAGGCCCAGGTTGAGCAGGGCCACCTCGCCGGGGGCGATGCCCTCCAGCGGCGCGTAGAACCAGTTGCGCGCCGGCCAGAACCGCTGGAACTCGGCCTTCCAGGTCTTGATGACCTCGGCCGGGGCGACGTCGGCGCCGGTCAGCTCGACCCGCATCGTCTTCTGCCACATCTTGCCGAAGCCCTGGACCGGGCCGACCACCCGCCGGCCGGTGACGTTGAGGTTGATCGCCTCGGCGGGCACGTCGCCCACCTTCAGGGTGGTGACGTCCTTGGCCCAGTAGGCCGCGTCACGGGGCTCGGTGCTCATCGGGTCGCTCCTCGGGTCAGGGCGCGTCGGCCTCGGCGAACGCCTCGGCCTCGGTGTCGAAGATGCCGATCGCCTCGTCCAGGCGGGTCAGCTCGAAGATCTGCCGGTAGTGCTCGTTCAGCCCGAAGGCGACCAGCCGCTGGCGCTGGCGGTTGGCCCGGACCAGCAGCGTCACCAGCATCCCGATGCCGCCACTGTTCATGTACTCGAGGCCGCTGAAGTTGAGGACGATGGTGCGGGTGAACTTGCCGCTGGCCCTGGTGTAGGCGTCGGCCAGGGCCTTCTCTGCCGAGGCGGTCACGTCGCCCTTGAGGTCGATGACGCTGGCCCGGCTCGACAGCTCCCGGACGTCGGTGATCAGGCTGCCCTCGGTCATGTGCTTGGCCCTCCCTGTGTGCTGGCCGGCGGGTTCAGGTGGAGACAGTGGCGGTGACCGCGCTGTCCTCGTCGGCGTAGATCCCCATGAAGTCGCTCAGGCGGGTGATGGCGAAGATCTGCCGGTAGTGCTCGCTGAGCCCGAAGGCGCGCACCGTGCGGTGCTCCTTGCGGGCCTTGGCCAGCAGCCCGACGATCAGGGCGATACCGGTCGAGTTGATGTAGTCGACGTCGGCGAAGTTCAGCACGACCGTCCTGGGGTCGCTCCGGACCGCGGCGTCGTAGGCGGCGTTCAGGGCCTGGTCGGCGCCGAGGTTGATCTCACCGCGGAGGTCGATCACCCCGGTGCCGTCGTGCTCGCGGATCTCGGCCCCGAACTCAGATGCGGGCATCTGGCGCCTCCTTCAAATGCATGACCAGCTCGATGGTGTGGTGGTGCTCGTCAACGGCGGTCCGGAGCTCGTCGACCATGTTCTCGATGAGGAACAGGCCCCAGCCCCGCGGCGTCTGCAGCCCGGCCAGCTTGGCCTCGATGTCGGGGGTCTCGACCTCCGGGAGGGGGCGCTCCCCGCCCTGGTCGGTGATGCGCACCTTCACGTCGGTCTTGTCGGCGACCACGCTGACCTCGACCGGGAGCTCGGGCCGGTTGCTGTTGCCGTGCTCGATGGCGTTCATGGTCGCCTCGCCGACGGCCGTCTTGAGCCGCTCCAGGCGGGCGCCGTCCAGGCCCAGCCCGGCGACCGCCTCGGCCACCTGGTCGATGGCCAGGCGCTCGTTGCCCTCCTCGCTGGCCACCTCGAAGGCGGCCAGCCGCCGCTCCTGGCCGGCCTCGCCGGCCGGGCGCCGCCCGAGGGTGACCAGGGTGATGTCGTCCTCCTGCTCCAGGTCGGGGCCGACGAAGTCCTGCAGCTCCTTGAGCAGCCGGTCGATCAGCACCTCGCCGTCGGAGGCCTCGCCGGTGAGGGCGGCCACCCGGGGGAACCCGAACATCTCGCGCCCGCCGTTGTGGGCCTCGGCCAGCCCGTCGGAGTGCAGCAGCACCGTGTCGCCGAGCGGCCAGGGTGGCCTGCTTCTCCTCGTACTCCATGCCCGGCAGCAGCCCCAGCGGCATGCCGGTGGCCCGCAGCTCGGTCACCCCGTCCTCGGTGCTCACATAGGGGACGTTGTGGCCGGCGTTGGCGTAGCGCAGCTGGCCGGTGGCCGGGTTCAGGACCGCGTACAGGCAGGTCACGAACATGTGCGCAGGCATCTCGTCCACCAGCAGCTCGTTGGCCCTGGTCAGGACCGCGCTGGGGGCGATCAGGCGGGGCGCCTCGGCCCGCAGGATCGAGTGGGTGGTGGCCATGACCAGCGCCGCCGGGACGCCCTTGTCGGTGACGTCGCCGACCACGATGCCGATCTGGTCGTCGGGGAGCTTGATGAAGTCGTAGAAGTCGCCGCCGACCTCGCGGGCCGGGCCGTAGTAGGCGCCGACCTGCCAGCCGGGCAGGTCGGGCAGTTCTCCTGGGGCAGGAACTGCTGCTGGATCAGCTGGGCGACCCGCAGCTCCTGCTCGATCCGCTCACGCTGGCGGACCTCGGCCTCCTGCTCGCGGACCAGCTGGGCGACCCGCACCGCCGGGGCGGCGTGGCCGGCCAGGTCGTTGAGCAGCTTGCGGTCGTCGGCCGAGTACTCCTGCTCGCTGCGCCGGGGGCCCAGGTTGAGCAGGCCGATCAGCTCGCCCTGGCTGACCAGGGGGACGACCAGCTTGATGCCGGCCTCGCGCAGGCCCTCGAGGGCCGGCGAGTCGAGTTGCAGCGCGCTGATGTCGACCGCCCCGGTCGCCCCCGAGAAGTAGGCGACCAGCGGGTCGTTGGGCGCGATCTCGACCGGCGGCGCCTCGACCCGCTCGGGCGGCGCGGCCACCGGCTCGGTCGTCGGCCGGACCCGCGGCTCGCGCCGCAGGACCCGCCGCAGGTTGCTCGGGATCGTGGTCATGGCACCTCCTCGAGAGCGGTTGTACCGTCCCACCGCTCCGGCATCGTTACGAAGTTCCGTCACGGCCGGCCCGATCCGGCCCGAAGCCACAGCGACATCCCGGCCGGCTGGACGGTCCGGTCGACCACGGTCAGCAGCTCGGACGACAGGGTGTCCAGGTCGACCTGGTGGCGAAGCCGGGCCGCGAAGCTGTCCACGGTGCGAGCGGCGTCATAGCGGCGCCGGTCGAAGCGCCGGTCGACGGCCTGTTGGACCCGGCGGCGAGCCGGCTGGAACAGGGCCGCGACGGCCAGCGTGGAGGCGGCCACGGCCAGCTCCGAGCTCCCGTCGGCCGGGTTGAGCAGGTTGCCGAGGACGAACACCCCGCCGGTGTAGACCAGCGCCAGCAGGCCGGTGAGCAGGCCGTAGACCAGCGTGCGGTTGACCAGCCGGTCGATCTCGTACAGGCGGTAGCGCAGCACGGCCACGGCCACCGCGACGGCCAGGCTGACCGGGGCGGCACCCCACAGGATGCTCCCGAGGGGGCTGTTCTCCATCAGGTCGTAGAGGAAGATGTTGGCCAGCACCAGGACGACCAGGGCGACCACGGCGGTGTACACGAACCACTTGAGCTGCTGGCGCTCCACCCCCCTGGCCCGCCAGAAGCGCACCACCAGCGAGCCGATCACGGCCAGCTCGGCCGCATAGAACAGCTCCTCCAGGACCCCGAAGCCCCGGACCAGGCCTGGCGCCCCGGTGATCCCGAAGGGGTTCTCGTAGCCGAGCAGCGGCTCGCCACGACCGGGCGTGAAGGCCTCGTTCGCCATGTAGGCGGCCGTGCCGACCACCCCGAGCCAGGCCACCGGCCACCAGCGCCTGGACGGCAGCCGGCCGGTCGGGAACAGCAGCATGGCGGCCAGGAGCATGCCGAAGCTGAGGATGCGCAGCTGCTCGGCGGCCACAGCGGCGACCGCCCCGGCCGGGAGCGCCGGGTCGGCACGGGCGGCCATGGCGTAGTTCCCGGCGACCAGCTGGGCGCCTCCGGCCAGCCCCATCCCGGTGAACAGCCAGCCGATCGGGTGGTCGGGCCGCCGGGCCGCCACCAGGGCGCCGATGGTGGCCAGCACCACCACGTTCACCACCACCTCACCCCAGAAGGGGTAGGCGCCCGGCCTCCGGGCCGAACAGCCGTAGGCCGACCCCGGCCAGCACCAGCAGCAGCGAGCAGGCAAGGGCCGACCAGGCCAACCGGGCGGCGGCCCGCTCGCTCAGGTCGCGGGCAACCCGGCCCTCCACCGACTCCATGCGCAGCCCCTCGCCGCCACCCGATTCGCCCTCCGCGCGGTACTGTGCCCGGCTACCGTCCCGGGAGCGTTACGGGCCCGGTCCTGGTCGTGACATGCTGACCGCGGAGGGTGGCAACGGGAAGGGGGGTGCATGGCGGAACTCCGCATCGCGCTGCTGGGGCCGCCGCGGGTCGAGCGCGACGGGGCGCCGATCGAGGTCGACACCCGCAAGGCGATCGCCATGCTGGCCTACCTGGCCATCCACCCCGAACGGCACGGCCGCGACGCGGTGGCCGGGCTGCTCTGGCCCGACTACGACACCGAGCACGCCCGGGGGGCGCTGCGGCGCACCCTGTCCACCCTGAACAAGGCCGTCGGGCCGGGGTGGCTGGCCGCCGACCGGACCACCCTCGGGTTCGCCCAGACGGGCTTCTGGCTGGACGTGACCCGCTTCGAGGAGCTGCTGGCCGGCTGCCGGGACCACGGCCACCCGCCCGACGACGCCTGCCCGGCCTGCCTGGACCCGCTCACCGAGGCGGCCCGGCTGCACCGGGGCGACTTCCTGGCCGGGTTCAGCCTGCGCGACAGCACCAGCTTCGACGACTGGCAGTACTTCCAGGCCGAACGGCTGCGGCGGGAGCTCGCGGGGACGCTGGAGCGGCTGGCCGCGGCCCAGATCGGCCAGCGCCGCTGGGACGACGCGGTCGACGCCGCCCGCCGCTGGCTGGCCCTGGACCCGCTGCACGAGCCGGCCCACCGACAGCTCATGCGGATCTACAGCTGGAGCGGGCGGCGCGGGGCCGCCCTGCGCCAGTTCCAGGCCTGCCAGCGGGTCCTGGAGGAGGAGCTGGGGGTCGAGCCGCTGGAGGAGACGGTCGCGGTCCACGAGGCGGTCCAGGCCAACCGCCTCCCGCCGCCGCCCGAGCCGGCCGCCGCCCCGCCACGCCCCGGGCCCGCGTCCGCCTCCGTCCCCGGGCCTGTGGACAGCCGCGGGCAGCCCGCCTCCGGGTCGGCTACGCTCCCCCTCCGGGGGGCCGAACCCGGGGCCGGGTCGCTGGAGGCTGCACCGGGGCGGGTCGGTGGGGGTCGCCCCGGTGGGCCAGGCCGCGGTCCCGCTGGTCGGGCGGGACCAGGAATGGGCGGCGCTGCTGGACGCCTACCGGGCTGTGGCCGGCGACGGGCGGCTGGTGGTGATCGAGGGCGAGGCCGGCATCGGCAAGACCCGGCTGGCCGCCGAGCTGGCCGGCCACGCCCGCTCCCTTGGCGCCTCGGTGGTCATCGGCCGCTGCTACGAGGAGGAGGCCGGGGTCGCCTACGGCCCGTTCATCGAGGGCCTGCGGGGCGTCCTGGCCGCGGGGGGTCCGGGGGCGCATGTAGCCGCAGGCGACAGCCCCCGGATGGGGTCGGAGGGCCCGGGGGCGGGGCGGCTGGAGGGGGTGCCGCGGCACTGGCTGGCCGAGGCCAGGCGGCTGCTGCCCGAGCTGGTCGAGGCCCATCCGGGACTGCCCGAGCCGGGGCCGCTGGACGGCCCGGCCGCCGGCCGCCAGTTCTTCGAAGGGGTCAGCCAGGTCCTGCTGGCCGCCTGCGGCGGCCCCGTGCCGGGGCTGCTGGTCCTGGACGACCTCCACTGGGCCGACGAGGCGTCCCTCGACGTGCTCGCCTACCTGGTCCACCGGCTCGCGGGCCGTCCCGTGCTGGTCGTGGCCTGCTGGCGGTCCGAGCAGGTCCCGGCCGGCGCCCGCCTGCGCCGGCTCGCCGCCGAGGCCCGGCGCACCGGGCACGGCAGCGTCCTGGAGCTGCGGCGGCTGGACGCCGCCGGCGTGGCCGAGCTGGTCGCCGCCGTGGCCCCGGCCCGGACCGGGGCGGCCGGGCTGCTGCACCAGCGGACCGAGGGCCTGCCGTTCCTGGTGCTCGAGTACCTGGCCGCCGTCGGCGAGGACGGCGAGCTGCCGGCCGCGCTGCCCGGCGGGGCCCGCGACCTGCTGGAGGCCAGGGTCCGGGGGATCGGCGACGCGGCCAGGCAGCTGCTGGGGACCGCGGCCGTGCTCGGCCGCTCCTTCGACGTCGACACCGCCCGCGCGGCCAGCGGCCGCAGCGACGAGGAGGCGGTGGCCGCCCTGGAGGAGCTGGCCGCCCGCGGCCTGGTCCACGAGGTCGCCGGCGACGTCTACGACTTCGGCCACGGGCTGGTCCGCGACCTGGTCTACGAGCAGACCAGCCTGGCCAGGCGGCGGCTGCTGCACCGCCGGGTGGGGGAGGCCCTGGCCGCCGGCGCCCGCGGCCGCCGCCCCCAGGAGCCGCCGGCCGCCTCCATCGCCCGGCACCTGGAGCTGGGGGGCGCCGCCGCCGAGGCCGCCGGCTACCACCGGCTGGCCGGCGACCAGGCCCGCGCCGTGTTCGCCAACCGCGAGGCCCTCGACCACTACCGGGCCGCGGTCGGCCTCGGCCATCCCGACGCCGCCGGGCTGCACGCCGCCATCGGCGACCTGGAGACCCTGCTCGGCAACTACGACGCCGCCCTGGCCGCCTACACCGCGGCCGCCGGCGCCGCCACCGACGACGAGCGCTGGGTCATCGAGCAGCGGCTGGGCGCCGTCTGCGCCCGCCGGGGCGACTGGGACGCGGCCGAGCGGCACCTGACCGCCGCCCTGGCCGCCCTCGGCAGCGGCGGCGCCGAGGGCCGCCGGGCCGGGCTGGCCGCCGACCGCAGCCTGGCCGCCCACCGCCAGGGCCGCAACGACGCCGCCGAGCAGCTCGCCAACGACGCCCTCGACCTGGCCGGCGAGTCCGGCGACCCCGACGCCCTGGCCCGCGCCCACGGCATGCTGGGCATGCTGAGCGCCGCCCGCGGCGACCACGACACCGCCCGCCGGCACCTGGAGCAGAGCCTGACCCTGGCCGAAGCCCTCCCCGACCCCAGCGCCCGGGTCGCGGCCCTCAACAACCTCGCCCTGGCCCACCGCGCCACCGGCGAGGTCGACCTCGCCGTCGACCACACCCGCACCGCCCTGGAGCTCTGCACCCGCCAGGGCGACCGCCACCGCGAGGCCGCCCTCCACAACAACCTGGCCGACCTCCTCCACCTCGCCGGCCACCACACCGAGGCCATGGACCACCTCAAGCAGGCCGTCGCCATCTTCGCCGAGGTCGGCGAGCCCGGCCCCCCCAACCCGGAGATCTGGAAACTCGTCTCCTGGTGATGGTGACCCGCAGGCGGGCCCTGGCCGCGGCCCAGCTCCGCTTCCTGTCCGCCACCCTCGGCGGGGTCAGTCGAGGCTGACGGCGCCGCAGGGGTGGACCGGGGCGTGCAGGGAGGGGTCGGCCAGGACCAGGTCCCCGGACCGGGCCCGGGCCAGGACCTCCGGGTCGAGCCGGGCCACGGCCAGGCCGGGGTCGTCGAGGCCGGCGTCGGCGACGAGGCCGCCGTCGGGGTCCCAGACCGCGCTCCGGCCGCAGCCGTGGAAGGGGCCGCTCGGCCCGGTGTGGTTGGCCACCACCAGGTAGCTGGCGTTGTCCAGGGCCCGGGTCGGCAGATGGTGGCCCGCCGCCGGGCGCCGCGCCCCCGGGCGAACATCGCCCCGACCAGGTAGGCCTGGCAGCCGTCGAGGGCGGCGGCGCGGGCATGCTCGGGATAGCTGGCGTCCCAGCAGATCCCCAGCCCGAGCCGCCAGCCGGCAAGGGTCAGGCTGCAGCCGCCGGCCCCGGGACCGAACCCGGCGGCCCGCTCGGCCGGGTCGACGTGCTGCTTGTCGTAGCGGCCGGCCAGCTGCCCGTCGCGGCCAAGGACCAGGGCCGAGATGCGCAGCCCCCCGATCTCGGGATCCCTGGTGGGGGCGCCGGCCACCACCGCGGTGCGGGTCTGCGGCGCAGGCGGCGGCCAACGGGTCCAGCCGGGGGTCGCCGGGGCCCAGCGTGAAGGCTCCGGGGTCGGCCGCGATGGCCGGCAGCTCATAGCCGGTGAGGAACGAGCTCGGGCAGCACCACCAGCTCGGCCCCCTGGTCGGCGGCCCGGCGGACCAGCCCGGCGGCCACCGCGACGTTGGCGGCGAGGTCCAGGGCGGCGCAGCCTGCCTGCCCGGCCGCCACCGTCAGCGGCCCGGCGGGCGCGGCACGAAGCCGCATCCATGGCCCGGCCAACCTACCCGAGCCGGCCCGGTGACCGACGGCACCGCCGGCCGGTGACGGCGGTCACCGGCCCGCTTGGCCTGGTGGGCAAGAATGACCAGAACGAGTGCGACGGCCGGGGGACAGCGATGCCGATCATCACCACGTCAGCAGCTCCGGTCGCGCCCGCTCCGGCGGCGCGGCACTGGAGCTTCGAACGGGTCGCCCTCGGCGGCCTGGCCGCCCCGCCGCTGGAGCGGGAGCCGTCGCTGGGGGAGCCGGCCGGCCACCTGCTCACCGTCCACCTGCTCGGCCAGCTCAAGGTGCGCCTTGACGACGTGGCCGTCGACCACTGGCTGAGCGGGCGCGGGCGCTCGCTGTTCAAGTACCTGGTCACCCACCGCGACCCGTGGCCGCGGCGGGAGCTGCTGATGGACGCCTTCTGGCCCGAGGCCGCGCCGGCCGCGGCCCGCAACAGCCTGAACGTGGCCATCCACGGCCTGCGCCGGGCCTTCCGGGACAGCGCCGGCGTCCAGCCGGTGGTCCTGGCCGACGGCACCTACCGGCTCGCCGCTCGGCTCGGCGGACGTGGACGAGTTCGGCAGGTGTCGCTGGACCCGCCGAGGCGGCCGTCGACCTGGCGGCGCGGGCCGACGCCGAGCGGGCGCTCGCCCGCGACCAGGCGACTTCCTGGCCGGACCCCGACGAGGACGACGTGCACCAGCGGGACCGCTCGGCCATCTGACCCTCGACCGGCCAGCGGCCTTCCTGACCAGCACCAGTCCGCCTGGTCGCCGAGGACTGTCCAGGCGACCTGCCGGGGAGCCACCGTGCTCGCTGTGACCCGCCAGGGTAGGCGCTGCGCCAGTACCAGGCTGCGCCGACGCCCTCCACCACGAGCTGGGTCGACCCCGACCCGGCACCTCCCCCCCACGAGATCGTCACGAGGTGCACCGGCGTCGCTCCGGGATGGAGCGAGGGGCGCCTGCCCGTCTGCAGGCGCGCACCCGTCGTCCTGCTGGCCGCCCGGCGCGGCGGCTGGTGCGCTGGCCGTAGGGCGACCCGCAGGGCCAGCCCACGTCGGCACCATGGAGGCGAGGCCGGCGCCGGCGTGATCCGGTGCCTGGCGGTCGGGCACGCGCGGCCGGCCAGGCGCCTCTGGCGTCGTCGACGCCCGACCCGCGCCGCCACCGGCCCTGGCCGGCAGCCGGCCCCGGCGCGGGCATGCCTGGCGGCGCTGGCTAGCGCGACAACGGCATCGACTGGGACGGCCAGGTCGCCTGAGGCTCAGGCGGCCTCCGCCGGCAGCGTGCGGGTCGGCCTGGTCGGGCGCGGCCCGGCGGGGGCGGAGGAACAGCATCGCCGCCACCGCCCCGACGGCCAGGGCGGCCGCGGCCAGCAGGTAGGCGGCGTGCACGCCGGCCAGGAAGGCCACCGGGTCGCTGGCCGGGGTGGCGCGGCCGTAGCGGGCGGCCGCGACCGCGCCCAGCACGGCCACCCCGAGGGCCCCGCCGACCTGGCGGCTGGTGGTGATGACCGCCGAGGCCACCCCGGCCTGGGTGCCGGGCATGGCCGCGACCCCGGCCGCGGTCGCCGGCGAGATCGACAGGCCCAGCCCGGCCCCGAGCATGGCCAGCTTCCACCACAGCTGGGCGTAGGGGGTGCCGACCTCGATGCCGGCCAGGGCCCACAGGGCGGCCGCGGCCAGCAGCAGCCCGGCCACCACCGGCACCCGGTACCCGTAGCGGGAGGCGAGCCGGCCGGCCACGGGGGCGCTGACCACCACGGCCAGGGTGCTGGGCAGGCTCCGCAGCCCCGCCTGGAGCGGCGACCAGCCCTGCACGGCCTGGAAGTACAGGGTGTTGAAGAACACGAACCCGAGCAGGGCGAACCCGGCCAGCAGGACGACGAGGTTGGCGGTGGTGAAGGCGCGGTCGCGGAACAACCGCGGCGACACCATGGGCTGGCGCCGCCGCGCCTCGGTGACCACGAACGCGGCCAGCATCGCCGACCCCGGCGGCCAGCAGGCCGACGACCTCCGGCGAGCCCCAGCCGCGCTGGCTGCTCTCGATCAGCCCGAGGGTGACGGCGCCCAGCCCGAGGCTGCCCAGCAGCAGGCCTGGCAGGTCCAGGCGGCTGGCCGCCGGGTCGCGCGACTCGGTCACGACCCGCCCGGCGACCACGAAGGCGGCCACCCCGACGGGCAGGTTCACGTAGAACACCCAGCGCCAGCCGAGGCCGTCGGTGAGCAGCCCGCCGACCACCGGGCCGGCGGCCAGGGCCATCGCCGACACCCCCGACCACAGGCCGATGGCCTGGACCCGCTCGCGCGGGTCGGGGAAGGCCGCGGTCAGGATGGCCAGGGAGCTGGGCAGCAGCGCGGCCGCCCCCACCGCCTGGAGGACCCGGCCGCCGACCAGCGCCGGCAGGGTCGGGGCGAGGCCGCACAGGGCCGAGGAGGCGGTGAACACCACCAGGCCGGTCCGGAACACCCGCCGGCGGCCGAACCGGTCGCCCAGCGAGCCGGCGGTCAGCAGCAGGCTGGCGAACACCAGGATGTAGGCGTCCAGGACCAGGGCCAGCCCCGACAGCCCGGCCTCCAGCTCCCGCTGGATGCTGGGCAGGGCCACGTTCACGACCGTGTTGTCCAGCATCACCATGAACAGCCCGAAGCAGCAGGCGCCGAGGGTGAGGAGCCGGTCCTTGCGGTCGATGCGGTCGATGCCGGGCACGCCGCCCATTGTCCAGCCGGCCGGCGGCGGCCGCGACCGGGCTGTCGGCCGCGGCTGCTAGGCTCCGCCCGTGGACGAGCTCGAGGCGCGACGCGACCGGCTGGTGCGGCTCTGCCGCACCCTCCCCGAGGCCACCGTCACCGCCCACGATCAGCACGTCGGCTTCCAGGTCCGCGGCCGGACCTTCGCCTGGTTCGTCGACGACGAGCACGGCGACGGCCGGGTGGCGGTGCTCTGCAAGGCCCCCCCGGGCGAGAACGCCGGCCTCGTCGCCTCCGACCCGCACCGCTTCTACCTGCCGAGATATGTCGGCAAGCGGGGCTGGGTGGGGCTGCGCCTCGACCTCCAGGACGTCGACTGGGGCGAGGTCGCCGAGCTCGTCGCCGACAGCTACCGGCTCGTCGCCCCCAGGCGGCTGGCCGGGCTCGTCGGCCAGTCCCTCGGCTGAGCTACACTGCCGCGGTGCTTCCCCTTCCCGGGGTTTCTGGTTACGCTCCGGGTAGAACGTGTGTTCGCTTGCGTTGCGCGGAGGGGAGGCACGCTGCTCGTCGAGGACTACGCCGACCGGGTGCGGCTGGCCGCCGGCTACCTCAGCCGGCTGCTCGCCGACGGCGGGACCAGGGTCGACAACCCGGCCGACGAGCCGGTCGGCCCCGAGGACGCCGGCGCCCTGGAGCTGTCCGAGGACGCCCCCCTGGTCCAGTTCGGCTGCGACCCGGCCCACGGGGTGACCGCGGCCGCGGTCGACGGCGGCTCGGCCTGCCTGCTCAACGGGCGCAGCTTCTGGCTGGTCGCCTACCGGGCGGGGACGGTCTGGCACCGCGACCGCGACACCTTCGCCACCGACACCGACCCCCTGCAGCTGCGCGCCCTCACCCAGACCGACGCCAAGGCCGCCTACGCCGAGGCCCTGGCCCTGGCCGGGGTCAAGCGGGAGCGGGAACTGGCCGACCTGGGTGGGGTGGTCGACGTGCTCCGCGAGCTGGCCGAGTGGCGCCGCACCGCCGAGGCGGTCGCGGCCGCCCGCCCCGGCGACCTGGTGCTGGTCGACGGCAGCCTCCACCCGGGGCCGTTCCTGCCCACCGGGCTGGTCGAACCGGTCCACGAGCTGGCCCGCGAGCGCGAGGTCGACCTGGTCGGGGTGACCAAGGCGTCCAAGCTCCGCTGGGGACGGTATGCGCCGCTTGTGCTGCGGGTGCGGCGCCGGGCCGAGGACGAGCTCGGCCCCGACACCCGCTGGTACCTGCGGGTCACCGACCCCGAGGAGTCCTCCGAGGTGTACGTGGCCCGCCTGGCCCGCGCCGGGGCCTACGCCTTCCGGGTCGACGCCGTCCGCGGCCACCGCGACCCCGAGCAGCTGTTCGCGGTCCTGGCCGGGCTGTCGGACGACCCGGCGTTCCTCGGCTACCCCTACCCGCTGGCCGCCGTCCACCGGGTGGTGTCGCTGCCCGGCCCGCTCCTGGCCGACCTGCGCCGCGACCTGCGCGAGGCGTTCCTGCGCGAGGGGCTGTCCGAGGACGACGTCGACCTGGTGATGCGCGACTTCCACCTGACCCTGAACGCCTGAGCCCGACCACGGGGGACCCGAGACCATGCCGGACTACAAGGGACGCATCTTCGGACGGTCGGTGCTCGACGTGCGGTTCCGGGCCTTCTACGGCGAGGACCTGTTCCTCGGCGAGCTGCTGGCCGGGGACGACCCCGAGCGGGGCCGGCGCTACCTGTTCCGGGTCACCGACGTGGCCTACGGCTCGGAGTCCTCCGACGCCGGCTGGGCCGAGCGCACCGCCGGCGGGCTCATGGCCATGGACACCGTCGGCGAGGCCACCACCCTGCGCGACTTCGAGAAGCGGCTCTACAAGGTGGCCGAGGTCGTCCCCCTCGGCTACGTCGACGCCAAGGGGTTCCACAAGCCCAAGAGCCTGCCCGCCCAGTTCGCCGCCGTGTCCGCCCCCACCGACGCCGACCTGGCCTTCCTGCGCGAGCGGATGGGCGACGTCGAGGTGGGGCGGCTGCGCTCGGGCGAGGACACCATCGACCTGCCCGTCGGCATCCGGGGCGAGACCCTGCCCAGCCACGTCGGCGTGTTCGCCACCACCGGCATGGGCAAGTCGAATCTCATGAAGGTCCTGGCCGGCCAGCTGCTGGCCGCGCAGGGCCGCTACGCGATGCTGCTGTTCGACCCCCACGGCGAGTACCTGGAAGGCGGGGCGGCCGGCCGGCGCGGGCTGGCCCACCACCCCTGGGCGCAACAGCGCCTGCGGGTCTACTCGCCCAGCCCCCGGCGCCGGCCAGGCCAGCCTGCTGCGGCTGTCGCTGGCCGAGCTGACCGTGGACGACCTGCGCACCGCCTGGAAGTTCACCGGCCCCCAGTCCGAGGCCCTGGAGAGCGCCTATGCCCTGCTGGGGGACAAGGGGGTGTGGCTGACCCGGCTGGCCGAGGAGGACCCCGAGGTCCTCAAGGACGCCGAGCTGGGCCGCCACGCCCTGGCCACCATCCAGGTGCTGTCCCGGCGGGCCAAGCGGATCGTGCGCCTGCCCCTGATGACCGACGACCCCAGCCAGTCGCTCACCGGCAAGGTCCTGGACGACCTGGCCGGCGGCAAGGTGGTGCTGGTCGACACCTCGGGGCTGGAGGCGGTCGAGGAGACCCTGGTCGCCTCCCTGCTCACCCGCAGCCTGCTGGACGAGCGGGCCAGCGCCTACCGGAACGACCGGGAGCGGTTCGGGCAGCTGCCCCGGACCCTGGTCGCCCTCGAGGAGGCCCAGCGGGTCCTGACCCGCCTGGACGACGCCGAGTTCAACGTCTTCCCCCGCCTGGCCCGGGAGGGCCGCAAGTTCAACGTCGGCCTGTGCGCCGTCACCCAGCAGCCCAAGCTGATCGACCCGGAGCTGCTCAGCCAGTTCAACACCTATTTCGTGCTCGGCCTGGCCGACGAGCGCGACCGCAACACCCTGCGGTCCTCCTCCAAGCAGGACCTGTCCGACCTGGGGGCCGAGATCCAGACCCTGATGCCCGGGGAGGCGCTGGTCACCAACCCCGAGGCCCCCTTCGCCCTGCCCGCCCGGGTCCACCTGTACGAGGAGTGGCTGGCCACCGTTGCGCCACCCGAGGCCCCCCGGTCCCGCCCGGCCGAGGCCATGAGCGGGTTCTACGAGTGAGCCGCCTGGTCGCCATCGCCGACGCCCACCTGGGGCGGGCGCCACTACCAGGCCGTCGACGGCGAACGGGCTCAACCAGCGGGAGGTCGACTTCGCCGCCTCCTGGCACCGGGCCGTGGAGGCCGCCCTCGGGCTGGACCCGGACGCGGTGCTGGTCCTCGGCGACCTGTTCGACGCCCCCCGGCCCACCTACCGGGCCTTCCGCGAAGGGGCCAGGGGCCTGCGCACCCTGGCCGAGGCGGGCGTGCCCACCCTGGCCATCTCCGGCAACCACGACACCCCGCGGCTGCGCGAGTCCGGCTCGCCGTACGCGGTCCTGGCCGACGCCTTCCCCGGCGTGGCGTTCGTCTACCGGGGCGGCTACGAGCCGGTCGACCTGCTGGCCGGGCTGCGGGTCCACGCCGTGCCCCAGTGCACCGACGACCTGGCCCTCAAGGACCAGATCGCCGCCGCGGCCGATGCCCGCTCCGGCGACCACCTGAACCTGCTCGTCACCCACGCCGCCGTGACCGTGCTGGCCCGCCGCTACACCTACGGCGACGTCAACGAGCTCGAGGTCGACCTGTCCACCCTGGACGCCGGGTTCGACCGCATCCTGCTCGGCCACTTCCACAACTTCGCCAAGGTCGCCCCCAACGCCTGGTACCCCGGCTCCACCGACACCTTCAGCTTCAAGGACCTGCCCGCCCACGACGAACCCCAGACCAAGGGGCTGCTCAGCCTGGACACGACCTCGGGCACGGTCCGCCACCACCCGGTCCCGGGCGGCCGGCCCCTGCGCAGCTACCGCCTGGACGCCTTCGACCTGTCCGCCCCCGAGGTCTACGAGGCCGCCGCCGGCCTGGCCGGACCGTCCGAGACCGAGGGGGCGGTGGTGCGGCTGTTCGTCAACCGGGCCCGGCCCGAGCTGCGCCGGCTGCTCGACCGCCGCCAGCTCGCCGCCGACGCCTTCGCCGGCGCCCTGGTCGTCACCGTCCAGGTCGAGACCGACGAGGACGAGCAGGCCGCCCAGCTGGCCGCCCAGCCCGTGACCAGCCTGGCCGACGAGTGGGACCGCTACCTGGCCAGTCGGTCCCCATCGAAGGCTACGACCGCGACCGGCTGGCCGGCATGGGCCGCCAGTTCCTCCAGCAGGTCGAGGAGGAGGCCCGCTAGCCCATGCACCTTCGCTCCCTCAGCCTGCGCAACTACCGCGTCTACCGCTCGGTCGACCTGGAGTTCCCCGACGGCCTGATCGGCATCTACGGCGCAAACGGCTCGGGCAAGACCACCCTCATCGAGTCGCTCCGCTACGCCATCTACGGGGACGCCGCGGACCGACAAGTGGGAGCTGCGGTCGGCCGGGGTGGGGGAGGACGTCCGGGTCGAGCTGGTGTTCGAGCACGAGGGCAACACCTATGACGTGCGCCGGCGGCTGAAGGGGCGCAACCTCACCCCCGAGGTCGAGGTGTTCCTCAACGGGCAGCTGGCCGCCCAGTCGGTGCGGGAGGCCAACGCCTATCTGGCCAGGGTGCTGGGCATGGACCAGCGGGCGTTCCTGGCCTCGGTGTGCGCCCAGCAGAAGGAGCTGACCGCGTTCGCGACCATGCTCCCCAGCGACCGGCGGCGGCTGGTCCTGGACCTGCTGGGGGTCAGCCCGGTCGAGCGGGCCCTGACCAGGGTGCGCGAGCAGGCCCGCGACGCCCGCACCGCGGCCACCGGGGCCAGGGCCGGGCTGCCCGACCTGGCCGCCCTGGAGGCGGCCGCGGCCGAGGCCGAGGCCGAGCGGGACCGCGCCGAGCAGGCCGACAAGGACGCCGCCGCCGCCGAGGCGGAGGCGGCCGCCGCCCTGGCCGACGCCGAACAGGCCACCGCCGCCGCCGAGGAGGCCGCCAAGGCCCTGGAGGAGCTGCGGGCCAAGGCCGGCCTGGCCAGGGCCGGGGCCGAGGGCCACCGCGCCGAGGCCGAGCGCCACGAGGCCAGGGCGGCCGAGGCCGACCGGCTCGGTCCCGAGATCGAGGCCGCCACCGCCCGGGTGGCCGAGCTGGCCACCGCGGCCGCCCCCCTGCAGGCGCTGGAGCAGGCCAGGGAGCAGGCGGCCGTCCGGGCCAACCTGGCCACCGCCCTGGAGGAGGCCAAGGGCCGCCAGCGGACCAGCGAGCGCGCCCTGGCCAAGGCCGAGGCCGACGCCGACGGGGCCGCCGGGCTGGTCGCGGCCAGGGTCGAGGCCGAGCAGGCCCTCAGCGACCTGGACGAGCAGCTGACCGCCGCCCGGGAACGCCACGCCGAGCTGAGCGAGGCCGCCGGGGCGGCCGCCAACCGGCTGGCCGCGGCCACCGAGGCCGGTGCGGCCGCCGCCGACCTGGACCCGGACGCGCCCTGCCCGACCTGCGGCCAGCCGCTGGGCGCGGCCCACACCGAGCTCCGCCGCCGCCACGATGCATGAACTCGCCGCGGCGGAGGTCGCCCACGCCGCCGCCGTCGAGGCCAGGCAGCAGGCCGTCACCGCCGGCAAGGCCCTGGCCGAGCGCCGCGCCGCCCTGTCGGAGCTCCTGGAGCAGGCCCGGGCGGCCGAGGCCAGGGCGGCCAAGGCCGTCGCCCTGGCCGAGGCGGCCGGGGCCGCCCTTGAGCTGAACGTGGCCGACGTCGCCGCCCGCCAGCGCGCCCTCGACCAGGTCCCCGACCCCGGCTTCGACCCCGACGCCTGGGACCGGGCCCGGCAGGCCGCCGACGCCCGCCAGGAGGCGGCCCTCGCCCTGGCCGGGCTGGAACGCCGGGTCGCCCAGGCCGACGCCGAACGCGGCCTGGCCAAGCAGGCCCTGGCCAGGGCCGACCAGGCCGACGCCCGCGCCGCCGCCCTCGACGCCGAGGCCGCCGCCCTCGGACCGGCCGACGCCGTCCTGGCCGACGCCCGCGACCGCCAGAAGGCGGCCGACCCAGGCGGCCACCGCCGCCCACGGCGCCCGCAGCGCCGCCGCCCAGGAGCTCGCGGGGGCCGGCCGCGTCGCCAAGGCCCACCAGGCCAACCTGGAGACGGCCCGCGGCCAGCACGAACGGGTCGCCGGGCTGGAGGAGCAGGCCGCCTACCTGCAGCGCCTGGCCGACCTGATCGCCGGGTTCCGGCTGCACCTGGTCAGCCGGCTCGGGCGGCGGCTGTCGGTGGAGAGCGCGGCCCTGTTCGCCGAGCTGACCGACCACGAGTACCAGGACCTGGTGGTCGACCCCGAGGACTACGCCATCCGCATCGCCGACGCCGGCACCGAGTACGAGCTGTCGCGCTTCTCCGGGTCCGAGAACGACCTGGCCAGCCTGTCGCTGCGGGTCGCGGTCAGCCTGGTCATCGCCGAGAGCGCCGGCGAGCTCGGCCTGCTGGTGCTGGACGAGGTCCTGGGGGCGCTGGACCGGGACCGGCGCGAGCGGATGCTGGAGGCGCTGACCAGGCTCCAGGGCCGCTTCCGCCAGGTGCTCCTGGTCACCCACAACGACGAGGTGAAGGACCTGCTCCCGGCGGCCATCGAGGTCCGCAAGGGCCCCGACCGCACCTCGGTGGCGGCGCTGCTGGCCTGAGCCGGGACCGCTTGCCTCGTTGCGTTCCGCAAGGCGGTATCCCATACTGCGCCGACCTGCGTGCGCGCCGCGTGTGCCAACCGCGGACACCGGGAACAACCGGCCGCCAGGAAGCGTTGCCCGGGAACGCCACGCACGAACCAAGAAGGAGAACACCCTGTGGCCGACGCAGAGGAAGAGGAGGAGGGGCAGGTCGAGGCCTCTCTTGAAGAGCTGATCGCGAAGAAGGCCGACCGGCCGACCATCACCGACGACGAGGACGACGACGAGTCGCTGCTGGCCACCGGCCGCGACGAGGCACGCGAGTCATTGACCACCAAGGTGCTGCCGGTGCAGCACAATGAGTTCGTGTGCAAGAACTGTTACCTGGTCAAGCACCGCAGCCAGCTCGCCGACCGCCGGCGAACGCTGTGCCGCGACTGCGCCTAGGCATGGCGCCGGAGGGGCGGATGCGTCCGGGGAGCCCGAGGGTGCCCCGGTGGACGGGGGAGGCGCCGGACACTTCCGCCCTCCGGCTGCTCGCCGCCCCGGTCAGCGGGGCGCTCCTGGCGGCGGCGTTCCCGGCCCTCGACCTGGGCCCCCTGGCCCTGGTCGCGCTGGTCCCGCTGCTGCTGGCCACCGAGACGGTCCGGCCGGCCAGGGCGGCCGCCCTCGGCTACCTGGCCGGCCTGACCTTCTTCGGCCTGCACCTGCTCTGGATCGCCCAGTTCCTGTCCTGGACCGGGGCGGTCGCCTGGCTGGCCTGGGGGGCGCTCAGCGCCATCCAGGCCGCCGCCTTCGCCGCCTTCTTCGCCCTGGTCCCGGCGACCCGGATGCTGGGGGCGTGGCGGCTGCTGGTCCTGCCCGCCGCCTGGGCGGTGCTGGAGCTGGTCCGCGCCCACCACCCCCTCGGCGGGTTCCCGTGGGGGCTGCTCGCCGTCACCCAGCACGACGCCGGCCCGCTGCTGCCCCTGGCCCGGGTGGTGGGCGGGTTCGGCCTGGCCGCGGCGATCGTGGCCGTCAACCTGGCGGTGGCCTTCTGGCTGCGGGCCCTGTTCGTGAGCGCCCCCGCCGGGCGGCGGCGATGGGCTGCCCTGGCCGGGCTGCCGCTGCTGGTGGTGGGGCTGCTGGGGGCGCGGCTGGCCGTGCCCGCCGCCCCGGCGCCGTCCGGCCGGCCCCTGGACGTGGTCGTGGTCCAGGCCGGCCTGCGCGGCGGGCGCGGGCTGGCCCAGGGCCAGACCACCGAGAGGGTCTTCGCCAACCACGTCCGGCGCACCGAGACCCTCGCCCTCACCCCCGGCGACCCGCCCGACCTGGTCGTCTGGGGCGAGGGGGCGGCCGACGCCGACCCCCTGGCCAGCCCCGAGCGGCAGGCCGCCGTTGCCAGGGCGGCGGCCGCGGCCAGGGCGCCGATCCTGCTCGGCGCCACCACCCGGCTCGACGACACCCACCGGGCCACCGAGGGCCTGCTGTTCACCCCCGAGGGCCAGCTCGCCGACCGCTACCAGAAACGCCGGCTGGTCCCCTTCGGTGAGTTCGTCCCCTTCGGGAGCGTGCTGGGCCGGCTGGTCCCGGCCACCCGCGAGGGCGTCCCCTACGACAAGGTCCCCGGCGAGCGGCTCGAGCCGCTGCTGATCGACGGGGTCCCGGTCGGCACCCTGATCTGCTGGGAGTCGGCCTACCCGGGCGACGCCCGCCAGCTCACCCGCGACGGCGCCCAGCTGCTGCTGATCATGACCAACAACGCCTCGTTCGGGACCGGGGCCGGGCCGCGCCAGCACCTGGCCGCCGGGCAGCTGCGGGCGGTCGAGGAGGGCCGTACCATCGTCCAGGCGGCGGTGACCGGGATCAGCGCGGTGATCGAGCCGTCGGGGGCGACCAGGCAGGAGACGGGGCTGTACCAGGAGACGACGCTGCGGGTCCAGGTCCCGCCCCGGGCCGGGCTCACCCCCTACACCCGCTACGGCCGGGCGGTCGAGGCCGGGCTGGTGGGGGTGACGGCCGGCGGGCTGCTGCTGGCCGGGTCCTGCTGTGGAGACGGCGGCGTGGCGGGGTGGGCCGGCCGGCGTCCCGCCGGAGCCGGCCGCGCCCGGACCGGCGGGACGTCGCGTCCGCCCGGTGGGGAGGGAGACCGTGAGGGCGCTGGTCGTCATCCCGACCTACAACGAGGCCGAGTCGGTGGTGGAGGTGCTGGACCGGGTGCTGGCCGCCGACCCGCGGGTGGACGTGCTGGTGGTGGACGACGGCAGCCCGGACGGGACGGCCAAGCTGGTGCTGGGGCGGGGCGAGGGCGAGCCGCGGGTCCAGCTGCTGGAGCGGCCCGGGAAGCAGGGGCTGGGGGCGGCCTACCGGGCGGGGTTCGCCTGGGGGCTGGAGCGGGGCTACGACGCGCTGGTGGAGATGGACGCCGACCTGTCGCACCCGCCCGACCGGCTGCCGGCGCTGCTGGACGGGCTGGCCACCGCCGACCTGGTCATCGGCTCGCGCTACGTGCCGGGGGGGCGGACGGTCAACTGGAGCCGGCTGCGGGAGGCCATCTCGCGCGGCGGCAACGCCTATGTGCGGCTGGCCCTGCGGCTGCCGATCCACGACTGCACGGCCGGGTACCGGGCCTACCGGCGGGAGGTGCTGGAGGCGCTGCCGGTGGCGGCGGTCCGTTCCAACGGCTACTGCTTCCAGGTCGAGATGGCCCACCGGACCTGGCAGGAGGGGTTCACGGTGGTGGAGGTGCCGATCACCTTCACCGAGCGGGCCTCCGGGGTGTCCAAGATGAGCAAGCAGATCGTGGCCGAGGCGCTGCTGCGCGTCACCCAGTGGGCGCTGACCGGGGGCCGGCGCCGGGCCCGCCGGCGCCATCCGGCCAGCGTCGCCCCCGAGGCCGGCTGACCGGCCGATGGGCCTGGACGCCGCCGCCGAGGCGGGCGCCATCACCGCGGACCTGCGGGCGCTGGCCCCCGAGCCGACCGTGGTGCCGGTCATCAAGACCGCCCGGCCGTTCTTCGGCGCCCGCGTCGGCGACCTGCGCGGCACCGCCCGGCGGTGGCTGCGCGGGCACCGCGACGCCAGCCCGGCCGAGGTCGCCGAGCTGGCCGACCGGCTCTGGAACGCCGGGATCCGGGAGGAGCAGCTGGTCGCCTGCTTCCTGCTCGCCGGCCACCCGGCCGCCCTGGCCGCCACCGACCCCGGACGGGTCGGCCGGACCTGGACGGCCCTGCTCGACAACTGGGAGACCACCGACCAGCTCGGCATGAACGTGCTCGGCCCGCTGGTCGCGCTCGACCCGGACCGGCGGTTCGGGCTGCTCCAGGCGATGGCCGGCGACCCCCACCCCTGGACCCGGCGGCTCGCCCTGGTCGCCTGCACCCGCCTGGCCCGGACCGGCGGCGCGGCCGCGCTGTGGCCGCGGGTCGCCGAGCTGCTGCTGGCCCTGGCCCCCGACCGGGAGGCGGCCCTGCCCAAGGCCTCCTCGTGGGTGCTGCGCAGCTGGCTGGAGCCCTGCCCCGGCGAGGTGGCCGCCTTCGTCGACACCCACCAGGGCCGGCTGCCCGCCCTGGCGGTCAGGGAGACCAGGGCCAAGCTGGCCACCGGCTACAAGCGGCCCCCGCGGCCCGCGGGGGCCGCCGGCCCACCACGGCGGGGGCCGCCGGTGAGCGGCGGCCGGTCCATGGCCGAGCACGCCGCCCGGCTGGCCCGCCGGGCCGGCGAGGTCGCCGTCTGCCTGGACTTCGACGGCACCATCGCCCCGATCGTCGAGGACCCGGCGGCGGCCCGGCCGCTGGCCGGGATCACCGAGCTGCTCGGGCCCCTGGCCGAGCGGTACGCGGCCGTGGCCCTCGTCTCCGGGCGGCCCGCCACCTACCTGGCCAGCCACGCCGCCGCGCCCGGGGTCCGCTACCTGGGCCTGTACGGGCTGGAGGAGATCGTCGACGGCCGCGTCCATGTCGACCCGCGCCTGGCCGCCGCCCGGCCGGCGGTGGAGGCCGCCGCCCGCGACCTGGCCGCCGACCCGGCGGTGGCCGCCAGCGGCGCCCACCTGGAGGACAAGCGCTACGCCGTCGCCGTCCACATCCGCCGGGTCGCCGACCCCGACCGCTGGGCGGAGCCGATCGGCCAGGCCGCCGCCCGGGTCGCCGCCCGCCACGACCTCGAGGTCGTGCCCGGCAAGATGGTGTGGGAGCTGCGCCCGCGGGTGCGCAGCGACAAGGGCGACGCCGTCCGCCGGGTCGCCGCCGAGTCGGGCGCCAGCGCCCTGGTCGTGGTCGGCGACGACCTCGGCGACCTGCCCGCCTTCGCCGCCGCGGCCGAGCTGGGCGGCGGGCTGCGGGTCGCGGTCCGCTCGGCCGAGGCCCCGCCGGAGCTGGTGGACGCCGCCGACCTGGTCCTGGACGGCCCGGAGGGCGTCCGGGAGCTCCTCGAGCACCTGCTCGCCTGACCATGCGCATCGAGTCGTCCGTCACCGCCGTCTCCTGGGTCCCCCTGAACTGCGTCGAGGGGGGCCAGCGGCTCCACTTCCACCTGGGCGCCGCCCAGTACGACGACCCGCCGCCCGACCACCTCGACGACCTCCCGGGCCTGCTGGCCGCCGGGCGGGTCCGCCTGGCCAACCAGCTGCGGGGCTTCGTCGAGGTCGACGGCGGCCACGTCGTCGCCCACGGCCAGTCCGGCCACGGCCACGTCGGCGCCCCCGGCCACCCGGCCCGGCTCGGGTTCGGCTCGGGTTCGGGTTCGGGGGGACCGCGGGGGGCGGAGCCCCCCGCATTCGTGGGGTTCGCGGCGGTGGCCCTGCCCGACCTGCGACCCGAACCGGAGGTGGGGGACGGCTGGGTGCGCTTCGGGCAGACCGCCGGCGGGCTGCTGTCGGTGGGCATGCCCTACCAGCCCGACGCCGAGGGCTCGCCGCGGCTGGCCGCCCCGGCCGCCTGGACCACCCTGGCCCTGACCATCCACGCCGACGGGACCAGCGAGCAGGCCCTGGTCGGGGCCAGCCCGTTCCCGCGGCACTGGGTCTACGACCACGCCGGGCGCCTGATCGCCACCTCCGGGGTGGTCGACTTCAGCGGCTGGCAGGCCGACGCCTGGGACCCGTTCACCCCCTGGGGCGGCCGCGACGCCGCGGTGCGGGCCACCGCCGTCGAGACCGCCCTGGAACGGGAGCTGTCCCGGGTCATGCTCGACTCGGCGCCGCACTGGCTGCGCCTGCGCAAGGGCGCCACCCTGGTCACCCAGGGCGACCCCGGCCACGAGCTCTACCTGCTCTTCGACGGGCTGCTGGCGGTGGAGATCGACGGCGTCACCGTGACCGAGCTCGGCCCGGGGGCGGTGGTGGGCGAGCTGGCGCTGCTGGCCGGCGGCCGGCGCACCGCCACCCTGCGGGCCGTCACCGGCTGCCGGGTCGCGGCCGTGGCCGGCGACCGGATCGACCGGGCCGCCCTGGCCGAGCTGGCCCGCACCCGCGGATGGCCCGGCCCGGGCGGCGGGGGCGAGCCGGCGTGACCGTCTGCCCGGTCTGCGGGGAGCCGAACCCGGCCAGGGCCAGCTTCTGCCTGAACTGCGGGGCCCAGCTCCCGGCGGCCGGGGGGGCCAGCCGCCCGGCCCGCAAGACGGTCACGGTGGTGTTCACCGACCTGGCCGGGTCGGGCGCGCTCGGCCAGCGGCTCGACCCGGAGTCGCTGGCGGTGGTCATGGCCCGCTGGTTCGACCACATGCGGGGGCTGTTCGAGCGCCACGGCGGCCGGGTGCAGAAGTTCGTCGGCGACGCGGTGGTGGCCGTGTTCGGCATCCCGGTGGTCAACGAGGACGACGCCCTGCGGGCGGTCCGGGCCGCGGCCGACCTGGGCGCCGGCCTCGGGCCGCTCAACGACGAGCTGGAACGCGACTGGGGGGTGCGGCTGGAGGTCCGCACCGGGGTCAACACCGGCGAGGTGGTCACCGGCGACCCGGCCATCGGCGACGCCCTGGTCCTGGGCGACGCCGTGAACGTGGCCGCCCGGCTCGAGCAGGTCGCCGCCCCCGGGGAGGTGCTGCTCGGCCAGTCGACCTACCGCCTGGTCAGGGACGCGGTCTCCGCCGAGCGGGTCACGCCGCTGCTGCTCAAGGGCAAGGGGGCCCCGGTCGTGGCCTACCGGCTGGGCCAGGTCGACCCGGGCGCCTCCGGGCACGCCCGCCGCCAGGACGCCCCGATCGTGGGTCGCGAGCCCGAGCTGCGCCTGTTCGCCTGGGTGTACGAGCGGGTCGTCAGCACCGCCAGCAGCCACCTGCTGACCGTGCTCGGCCAGGCCGGCATGGGCAAGACCCGGCTGGTCGGCGAGGCCGTGGCCGCCCTCCCGGGGGCGACCGTGCTGCGCGGCCGCTGCCTGTCCTACGGCGAGGGCATCACCTACTGGCCGGTGGCCGAGATCGTCCGCCAGGCCGCCGCCATCGCCGACACCGACGCCCCGGCCGAGGCCAGCGCCAAGCTGCGGCGGCTGCTCGACGCCGGACGATGACCGACGACCGCGACCACGTCGCCGGCCGGATCGCCCAGCTCATCGGGCTCGAGGCCGCCCCCGGCCCGGCCGAGGAGGCGGCCTGGGCGTTCCGGCGGCTGCTGGAGCTGCTGGCCGGGCGGGGGCCGCTGGTGGTGGTGTTCGACGACCTCCACTGGGCCGAGCCGGGCCTGCTCGACCTGGTCGAGCACGTGGCCGACTACGGCCGCGGCGCCCCCGTCCTGCTGGTGGCCATGGCCCGGCCGGAGTTCCTGGAGCAGCGGCCCGGCTGGGCCGGGGGCAAGCTGAACGCCACCACCCTGCTGCTGGAACCCCTCGGCGAGGCCGAGGCGACCCGGCTGCTGACCGTCCTGGCCGGGCCCGTGTCGCTGCCCGAGGCGGCCGCCCGGCGGATCGCCGGCGCGGCCGAGGGCAACCCGCTGTTCCTGGAGGAGCTGCTGGCCGCCCTGGTCGAGGAGGGCCGGCTGCGCCGCCTGGACGGCCGCTGGGTCGCGGCCGACCTCGACGACCTGGGGATCCCGCCCAGCATCCAGGCCCTGCTCACCGCCCGCCTCGACCGGCTGGACGCGGCCGAGCGGGCGGTGCTGGAACGGGCCGCGGTCGCCGGCCAGGTGTTCGAGCAGAGCGCCGTGGTCGAGCTGTCGCCGCCGTCGGAACGCCAGGCCGTCCCGGGGCGGCTCCAGGCCCTGGTCCGCCGGGAGCTGCTGCGCCCGGCGCGTTCCCGCCTGGCCGGCGACCAGGGGTTCCAGTTCCGCCACCTGCTGCTGCGCGACGCCACCTACGACTCGATCCCCAAGCAGGCCCGGGCCGAGCTGCACGAGCTGTTCGCCGTGTGGGGCGAACGGAGGGCCGGGCCGCGGCTGCGCGAGATCGAGGAGATCCTCGGCTACCACCTGGAGCGGGCCTGGCGTTACCGGGTCGAGCTCGGCATCGTCGACCAGCGCAACCAGCGCCTGGCCGCGGCCGCGGCCAGCCGGCTGGGCGCGGCCGGCCGCCGGGCCCTGGGCCGCGGCGACCTGCCGGCGGCGTCCAAGCTGCTGGAGCGGGCCGTCGGCCTGCTCCCCGAGGGCGACCCGGGCGGCCTGGAGCTGCTGGTCGAGCTGGCCGACGTGCTGGTGGCCACCGGCGAGTTCCCCCGCGCCGAGGCGATCCTCGACCAGGTGGCGGCGGCCGCCGCCGGCCGCGGCGACCAGCGCCTGGCCGCCCACGCCCGGGTGGGCCGGCTGCGGATGGAGGTGGGGGTGGCCAGCGACCTGGACGCGGCCGCCCTCCAGCGCGAGACCGGCCAGGCCATCGCCACCTTCGCCGAGTTCGAGGACCAGCGGGGCCTGGCCAAGGCCTGGGGGCTGCTGGCCGCCCTCGGCTTCCTGCGCTGCCGGATCGCCGAGGCCGAGGCGGCCGCCGGGCAGGCCATGACCCACGCCCGCCTGGCCCGCGACGACCCGTCGGAGTCCTGGGCCAGGGGGCTGCTCGCCCAGAGCGCCTTCTGGGGACCGGTCCCGGCCGTCGAGGGGATCCGCCGCTGCCAGGAGCTGCTGGAGCAGGCCGCCGGCAACCGCCGCTCGGAGCTGACCGCCCTCCAGTCGATGGCCGGCCTCCAGGCCATGGCCGGCCAGGCCGAGGCCGCCCTGGCCACCGTCGGCCGGGCCCTGGCCCTGGCCGGCGACATGGGCGAGAACCGGGTCGCCGCCCTGGCCAGGGAGTTCGCCGCCAGCGCCCTGTCGCTGGCCGGTGACCCGGCCGCGGCCGCCGAGCAGCTCCGCCGTGGGATCCGGGTCCTGGAGCGCCAGGGCGAACAGGGCATGCGCTCCAACCTGGTCGCCGACCTGGCCCACGTCCTCCACCAGCTCGGCCGCCCCGACGAGGCCCTCCACACCGCCCTGGCCAGCCGGGCCATCGCCGCCCACGACGACCTGTTCGCCCAGGTCCGCTGGCGCGGCGCCGCCGCCCGGTCCCTGGCCCTCCAGGGCCGCCTCGACGACGCCGAACGGCTCGCCGCCGAGGCGGTCGGCGTCGCCTCGGAGACCGACATGCTGACCATGCACGGCGACGCCCTCCTCGACCAGGCCGCCGTCGCCGACGCCGCCGCCCGCCCCGGCGACGCCCGCCGCGCCGCCCAGGCCGCCCTCGCCCTCTACCGGGCCAAGGGCAACCGCCCCGGCGCCGCCCGGGCCGAGGCCGCCTACCGGAAGTACCCAGACGAGCTTGGGGTCTCCGGCACCCCAGCTTGAGGCCGACCGACCTGGTGGGGCGGCCGCGCCGCCGATGGCCGTCCCCTCGCCCTGAGCGTCGCCGGTGGCCTGGCCACCGCACCGGTCCAGGGGCCGCGGGCGCGGTCGCGACCAGCTCAACCCGCCCGACCACCAGCGCCGCGGCCAGGGCCTCAGGAGCACAGCGGCGGCAACCGGTGCCCGGGCGGCTGAGGCCTCCCGGCGTCGGTGGTGATCCGGTACAGCCAGGCCCGCAGCGAGCCGCGGGCCGCCTCCAGCAGCGCCGGCTCGGACGACGGTTCGGTCACCGCGGCCCTTCCAGGAACGCCAGCAGGGTCCGGACCCCCCAGCCGCTGGCGCCCTTGGGCTGGTAGTAGCGGGCCTCCTTGGCGGTGGCCGGGCCGGCGATGTCCAGGTGCACCCAGGGGATGCCGGCGACGAACTCGCGCAGGAACAGCGCCGCCTGGACGCTGTCGCCCGGCTCCTTGGTCGCGTTGACCAGGTCGGCCACCTCCGAGTCGAGGAAGCGCCGGTAGTCCTCGATCAGGGGCAGCTCGCAGGCCAGCTCCCCGGCCCGGCCGGCGGCGGCCAGGACCTCGGCGGTGAGGGCCGGGGTGTTGCCGAACACGCCGGTGCAGCCCAGGCCGAGCCCGGACACCACCGAGCCGGTCAGGGTGGCCAGGTCCAGGATCGCGTCCGGCTTGGCCTCGGCGGCCAGGGCCAGCCCGTCGGCCAGGATGAGGCGGCCCTCGGCGTCGGTGTTGGTCACCTCGACGGTGACGCCGTTGCGGGCGGTGACGACGTCGCCGGGCCGCATCGCCGAGGCCCCCGGCATGTTCTCGACCAGGGGCAGGATCGCGGTCACGGCCGTCGGCAGCTCCAGCTCGGCCGCGGCGGCGACCGCGGCCAGGATGGCGGCCGCCCCGGCCATGTCGTCCTTCATCCCGTCCATGCTGGCGCCGCGCTTGAGGTCGATCCCGCCGGTGTCGAAGGTGACCCCCTTGCCGACCAGGGCCACGTGCCGCCTGGCCCCTCGGGGCCGGTAGCGCAGCTCGACCAGGCGGGGGCCGGTGGCCGACCCGCCGCCAACGGCCACCACGGCGCCGAAGCGGCCCCGGCGCAGGGCCGGCCCGGTCAGGACCTGGTGCTCCAGGCCGGCCGCCCTGGCCAGCCGGACCGCCTCGGCGGCCAGGGTGGCCGGGTTGATCCGGCTGGCCGGCTCGTTGACCAGGTCGCGGGCGGCCAGGGTGGCCCGGGCGGCGACCTCGGCCCGGCGCAGCACCGGCTCGGCCGCGGCCAGCGACCGGTCGCCGTCGACCAGCAGGGTGGCGGCGGCCAGGTCGGGGTCGGGGGCCGACTTGTGGCGCTGGAACCGGTAGGCGGCCAGGACGGTCCCCTCGGCCACGGCGGCCAGGGCCGCCGCCCCGTCGGCCGCCGGCCCGTCGGCGCCGGCCTGGTGCAGGGCCAGGGCCATGGTGGCGGCCTTGCCGGCGGCGCCGACGGCCACGGCGGCGGCCCGGCGCAGGGTCTCGGTGGTCCGCCCGGCGTCCGGGCCGACCCCGACCAGCAGCACCGCCCCGGCGGCCACGGCCCCGTAGCCGGGCAGCACCAGCACGTCGTCCAGGGCCCCGGTGAACCGCCCCGGCCCCGGCCTGCCACCGCGCCCAGGTCGGCGCCGAGCCGCTCCAGGACCGCCGCGGTCGCCGGCGGGGCGACCGGGCCGGCGTCGCCGGCGGCCACCGGCAGCACCAGCAGGTCGGCGTCGGCCCGCTCGGGCGGGACGGGGGAGAGGGCCAGGCGCGGCATCGCGTGCTCCGTGTGGGTATCGTCGGACCGGTGGGCTCCGGGGCGTGGTCGGTGGTTCCCGGACCGGTCGTCATCCTATGGGAGGTGGTGGCGGGCATGTGGAGGCGGCCGCGGCCCGACCCGGCCGCGGAGGCGGCCTGGGCCGGGTTCCTGCGCTTCGCCAAGGCCCTGGACGAGGGCAGCAGGGCGCTGCTGGCCACCGTCCCCTCGGCCCGGCGGCCCGGCGCCCCGCTGGAGGCTGGCGTGGCCGGGTTCCTGGCCGGCCTGGACGCGGCCAGGGCCGAGCTGCCCGCCTGGGACCACCCGGCCCTGGCCGCCGCCCAGGCCGCCACCGCCGCGTCCCTCGACGCCGCCGAACGCCGCGCCCGCGACCTCCCCGCCGCCACCCACGGCCTGGACTTCGAGCACCGCAACGAACGCGTCGCCGACGTCCTCGACGAGCTCCTGCCCGGTGCAGGCGGCCGAGGAGGCCGTGCGGGCGCTGCGGCGGGGCCGGTCCTACCCGGCCAGGGCCGGCGGCCGGCAGACGCGGCAGGGGCGGTAGCCGGCGGCGGCCGCCTCGGCGGCGCCCGTGAAGGTCATCAGGTGGGCGTCGGTGGTGCGGCGGGCGTTGTGGCAGGTGGGGTAGCAGTAGATGCGGGTGGTGTCGCTGCCGAAGAAGCGGGTGCCGCGGCGGCCGAGGCGTTCCAGCTCGTCGGGGTCGGCGCCCTCGGCGGCGAGCAGCGTCCGCTTGTAGGGGACGCCCCAGGCGTAGCCGGTCAGGCGGCCGTCGCTGCCCACCACCCGGTGGCAGGGGATCAGCACCGGGATCGGGTTGCGGCCGAGGGCGGCCCCGACCGCCCGGACCGCGGCCGGCTGGCCGAGCTCGCCGGCCACCCAGGCGTACGGCCGGACCTGGCCGCGGGGGATCTCCTGGGCCTTGGCCAGCACGGCCCGCTCGAACTCGGAGGTCCCGCGCAGGTCGTAGCGGGGCGGCCGGCCGGCCCGGCCCGGGGTGAGGAGCCGCTCGACCTGGGCGACCAGCCGCTCGGGCGGCCGCTCGGCCGGCCGCAGGGGCCGCCCGAAGCGGGCCTGGAACCGCTCCAGGAACCGGGCCTCGTCCGCGCCCGGGGCGGTGGCCGAGATCCCCCGGCCGTTGTAGGCGACCAGCAGCGGCCCGGCCGGCCCGTCGACGCTGAGGTAGGCGTCGGCCAGGCCGACCCGCTCCAGCACCGCCGGGGCCAGGGTCGCGGGCGGCTCGGCCCGCAGCCCGTGCAGGCCCTCGGCCAGCTCCCGCCAGCCGCCGTCGGGGTCGTGGGTGTCGGTGGTGTTCATCATGTCGCGCGCTCCTTTCGAGCCTCGAGCTCCTGGCGCAGCTGCCGCACCCCGCGGTGCACGTGGGTCTTGACCGTGCCCACCGGCCGGCCGAGGATCTCGGCCACCTCGGCATAGGGCAGCCCCTCGACGTGGCGCAGCACCACCGCCTCCCGGTAGCCGCGGGGCAGGGCGGCCAGCAGCTCGGCCCAGCGCTCCCGCTCCTGGCCGCGCTCGGCCACCTCGGCCGGCTCGGCGGCGGCCGGGGCGGCCACGGCCAGGGGCTGGCCGTCGCCGTCCTCCAGCGGCCGGGCCGGCGGCGGCCGCCGCCGCAGCCGGTTGCGGGCCAGGTTGAGGGCGATGGTGGCCAGCCACGGCCGCAGCCGCATGGCCGCCACCCGCTCGGCCGGGTAGCCGGCCAGGGCGTGGTAGGCCCGCTCGAAGGTGTCCTGGGCGACCTCCTCGGCGTCGGCCGGGACGCCCACGACCCGCAGGGCCAGGCCGTACACCAGCCGCTGGTGGGCGCCGACCAGCTCCTCGAAGGCCCCGTCCAGGTCGCGGGCGAGGCGGGCCGGCAGCTCGGGTTGTGTCTCCATCACCAGCGTGAACACGGCCGGGGCCGGAGGAGTTTCACCCCTCGGCCTGGCCGGAGGGGTCCGGGAGCCCCGGAGGGGTGCCCCGGTGGGCGGGACCCGGCGGCGGGCGATCCCCGACAGCGCCTCCAGCACCACCCGGTTGGCCAGGAACGCGGTCACCTGGCCGGGCCCGTCGTAGGCCGGGGACAGCTCGACCACGTCCATGCCGACCACCGGCAGCTCGAGCGCGCAGCGCCGGACCGCGTCCAGCAGCTCTCGGGCCGTCAGCCCGCCCGGCTCCGGGGTGCCGGTGCCGGGGGCCATGCCCGGGTCGACCACGTCGATGTCGACCGACAGGAACACCCCGTCGCAGTCGTCGGTGGCGATGGCGAACGCCTCCGACAGGCAGGCGTCCAGGCCGCGGCGGACGATCTCGGTCATCTCGAAGCTGCGCATGCCCTGCTCGGCCATCCAGGCGAGCACGTCGGGGGGCGGCCAGTAGCCGCGCAGGCCGAGCTGGAGGAACCGGTCGCCGCGGGCCGCGCCCGACTCGATCAGCCGCCGCATCGGGGTGCCGTGGCCGAGCAGGGAGCCGAACTGGGTGTCGCTGGTGTCGGCGTGGGCGTCGAAGTGGACCACCGACACCCGCCCCATGCCGTGCTGGCGGGCCACCCCGGTCACGTCGGGCAGGGCGATGGTGTGGTCGCCGCCCAGCACCACCGGGATCGCCCCGGCCGCGGCCACGGTGTGGACCGCCCGCTCCAGCCGCTCCAGGGCCGGCTCGATCTCGCCGGCCAGCATCAGCACGTCGCCGGCGTCGACCACCCTGAGGTCCCGGAGGGCGTCCACGCCGAGGGCGAGCGACGGCCGGGAGCCGTCGTGGCCCAGGTAGTCGGCGCCGCGGATGGCCGACGGCCCGAACCGGGCCCCGGGCCGGTGGCTGGTGCCGCCGTCGAAGGGGGCGCCGACGACGACCACGTCGGCCCCCTCCAGCGACGCCGGGTCCTCCAGGTCGGCCCGGGGCACCCCCAGGAAGGTGATAGTCCGGCCCGTACATGGCGAACAGCCGGCGGTCTCGCGGGTCAGACGGTGACATCGAGCGCCTCCAGGCCGCGCAGGATGTAGGTCGGCTTCCAGGCCGGCTCGGCGGCCGGTTCCATCCGGGGCAGGCGGGCCAGCAGCGTCCCGAACGACAGCTCCAGCTCCAGGCGGCCCAGCGGCGCCCCCAGGCAGTAGTGCACGCCGGCCCCGAAGCTGAGGTGCTGGGCGGCCTCCGATCGCGGCCCAGGTCGAGGCGGTCGGGGTCGTCGAACACGGCCGGGTCGCGGTTGGCCGAGCCGAACAGCAGCCCCAGCTCGGCCCCCTTGGGCACCGCCACCCCGTGGATCTCCACGTCCTCCAGCACCCAGCGCTCGAACATCTGCAGGGGGGTGTCGTAGCGCAGCAGCTCGTCGACGGCCCGGGGCAGCAGGCCGGGCTCGCGGCGGAGCCGGTCCAGCTGGTCGGGGTGGCGGAACAGCTGCCACCAGCCGATGCCGGTGACGTTCACGGTGGCCTCGTGGCCGGCGTTGAGCAGCAGCACCACGGTGCCGATGAGCTCGTCCTCGGTGAGCTGGTCGCCGCCGTCGACCACCTGGGTGAGGGCGGTGATCAGGTCGTCGGCGGGCCGGGCCCGCCGGGACCGCGACAGCTCGCGCAGGTAGGCGGAGAACTCGGTGGCCGCCCGGGAGGCGACCCGGCCGGCCTCCTCGGTCGGGTTGACCTCGTACATGCCGCAGATCTGGGCCGACCACGGCCGCAGCAGCGGCCGGTCGGCCTCGGGCACCCCCAGCAGGTCGCTGATCACCGCCACCGACAGCGGCTCGGCGACCTCGGCGACCAGGTCGCCCCCGCCGGCGTCGGCGAGCCGGTCGACCAGCCGGTCCACGTTCGCCTGGACGCGGCCGCGCAGCCGCTCGACCATCCGGGGGGTGAACGCCTTGGCCACCAGCCGGCGCAGCCGGGTGTGGTCGGGCGGTTCGCGGTCCAGCATGCCGTTGCGGATCAGGTGCCAGAACGGGGCCAGGTACGCCGGCTCCTCGGGCCGGCCCATCTCGGCGTGGCTGGCCACGTGCAGGTAGGTGCGGCCGAAGCGGCGGTCGCGCAGCAGCGCGTTGACATCGGCGTGGTGGGGGACCAGCCAGTGGTCGCTGGCCGGGTCGTACAGGACCCGGCCGGCCTCGCGCAGCCGCGCGTACGCCGGGTACGGGTCGGCCACGAAGGCGGGGTCGGACGGGGCGAAGGCGGCGCCGACCTGGCGCGGCCCCTTGCCGGTCGAGGCTCCGGGTGCGCCCGCCGTGCTCATGGGGGCCCGTCGAGGCGGCCGACGGCCCGCTGCAGCGCGGCCGAGGCCCGGCCGGGGTGGAACGCGCCCGCGAACCCGTTGGCGGTCAGGGCCGCCACCTGCCGGTCGTCGAGCCCGTGGGCCTCGGCCACCACCCGGTACTCCGAGGACAGGTCGTTGCCGAACAGGGTGCGGTCGTCGGTGTTCAGGCACACCCGGGCCCCGGCGCGGAGCAGCCGGCCCACCGGGTGGTCGGCCAGCCCGGGCAGCTCGGCCTCGGTCCGGGTCCAGTAGTTGGACCGCGGGCAGCACTCCAGCACCACCCGGCGCTCGACCACCTCGGCGAGCAGGTCGGGGTCGTCGGCCAGGCTGGTGGCGTGCCCGATCCGGTCGGCCAGGTAGCGGTCGAGGGCGGTGCGGATGGCGGCCGGGGGCTCGGCCTCGCCGGCGTGGACGGTCACGCACAGCCCCGAGGCGCGGGCGTGCTCGAACATGGCCGCATGGGCGTCCACCCACTCGGGGCTGCGGCCCTCGACCGGCCCGGCCAGGTCGACCCCGACCACGCCCGAGTCGATCCGCCGGATGGCCGCGTCCAGCACCGGCCGGTTCCAGTTCGGGTCGACCCCGCCCATCAGGCAGGCCAGCAGCGCCACCCGGGTCCCGGTGGCCGCCTCGGCCTGGGCGGCCGCCTCCCCGACCGTGGCCAGCACCTCGTCGATGGTCAGCCCCCGGTCGGTGTTGAGCCGCGGGCAGAAGCGGAGCTCGCTGTAGACCACCCCGTCGGCGGCCAGGTCCTCGACCAGCTCGCGGGTCACCCGGGCCAGGTGCTCCTTGGTCTGCAGCAGCGGCAGCAGCAGCTCGAAGCCCTGGAGGGCCTCCAGCAGCCCGGCCCGCCGGGTCACCCGCACCCTGGCCATGGCCGCCCCCTCCGGCGCGTCGGCGGGCACCAGCCCGAGCTCCCTGGCCAGCTCCTCGACCGTCGCCGGCCGCAGCGACCCGTCGAGATGAATGTGCAGCTCGGCCTTTGGCAGCCGGCGCAGCGCGTCGTCGGTGACGGCGACCAAACCCTACCCTCCTGAGCGCGGTTCCCAGCAGCGGTAGCCTACCCGCCCCACCCACCATCGAGGACGACGACCGCGCCATGCCCGGCCCCGACGGCGATGGTCCCCTGACCCGCGACGACGTGCTCCCCGCCGGGGCGCGCCACTGCTTCGCCTGCGGCGACGCCAACCCGATCGGCATGCACCTGGACGACATCCGCCGCGAGGGCGACCAGGTCCTGGCCACCCTCCATCCCCGGCCCGAGTTCCAGAGCTACCCCGGGGTCCTGCACGGCGGCCTGTCAGCGACCGCGCTCGACGAGGTCATGGGGTACGCGTCGATCCTGCTCGCCGGGATCTGGGCGGCCACCGCCACCATGGAGGTCCGCTACCGCGCCCAGGTCCCCTACGACGCCCCCCTCCCCCTGGTCGCCGGCCTCACCGACACCCGCGGCCGCCGGGTCCGCACCTGGTCCCGGCTCCACCTGCCCTCCGGCCAGGTCGGCGCCGAGGCCACCGCCCTGCTGGTCGCCCTGCCCGAGGAGCTGGCCAGCCGGGCCCGCACCCTCTACGGCCCCATGGCCTGACCGCCGGGCTCACGGTGGGTCGTCGAGGACGGCCAGGTCGAGGCCGGCCAGGCGGTCGGGGTCGAACAGCACGTCGATGGCGGCGACCTTGCCGTTGGCGACGGTGAAGGCCATGACCGACAGCAGCCGCCCGCCGGCGACGACCACGGCGCCGGCGGTCCCGTTGACCAGCGCGGGCCGCACGAAGGGGGCGAACCGGGTGCCGATGGCGGCCTGGGCGGCCACCTCCCGGGCGCCGTGGATGACCACGCTCTGGCGGGCCCGCGCCGTGCCGCCGTCGGCGCGGAGCACGACCTCGGGGTCGAGCACGGCCACCAGCGCCTCGAAGTCGCCGTCGCGGGCGGCGGCGAAGAAGGCGTCCACGACCGCGCGCTGGTGGGTGAGGTCGGGGTCGGGCGCCGGGGCCGCGCCCCGCACCCGGCGGCGGGCCCGGCTGGCCAGCTGGCGGGCCGCCGCCGGGGACCGCTCCAGCAGCGGGGCGATCTCCTCGAACGGCACCGCGAACAGGTCGTGGAGCACGAAGGCGAGCCGCTCGGCCGGTGTCAGGGTGTCCAGCACCACCAGCAGGGCCAGCCCGACCCCCTCGGCCAGCAGCGCCTCCTGCTCGGGGTCGCCGCGGCCCTCGTGGCCGATGACCGGGTCGGGCATGCGCAGCTCGAGGGGCTCCTCGCGCCGCGTCCGCCGGCTGCGGAGCATGTTCAGCGACACCCGGGCCACCACCGTTGTGAGCCAGCCGCCCAGGTTCTCGACGCCGCCGGCGTCGGCGCGGCTGACGCGCAGCCAGGCCTCCTGGACGGCGTCGTCGGCCTCGCTGAGCGAGCCGAGCATCCGGTAGGCCACCGCCCGCAGGCGGGGCCGCTGCTCCTCGAACCGCTCGGCCAGCCATGGCTGCTCGTCCATCACGTCACATCCCTCCGTCGCGGCGTGTCATCCCAGTCGACCCGCCAACCCCGGCGGATGTGACCGGGAGCCCGGCTCCCGGACGAGCAGATGGGAGACGACCATGACCTCACCGTTTCTGGTAACCGGCGGCACCGGCACCCTCGGGCGCCTGGTCGTGCCGCGGCTGCGGGACGCCGGCGCCGAGGTGCGGGTGCTCAGCCGGCGCCCCCACGAGCCCGGCGACGGCGTCGAGTTCGCCGTCGGCGACCTGGCCACCGGCGAGGGGCTCGACGCCGCGGTGGACGGGATCGGGACCATCGTGCACTGCGGGGGCAGCGCCAAGGGCGACGACGACAAGGCCCGCAACCTGGTGCGGGCGGCGGCGCGGGCCGGCGCCCAGCACCTGGTGTTCATCTCGGTCGTCGGCGCCGACCGGGTCCCGGTCGAGAGCGGGCTCGACCGGGCCATGTTCGGCTACTTCGCCGCCAAGCGGGCCGCGGAGCAGGTGGTCGCCGACTCGGGGCTGCCGTGGACGACGCTGCGCGCCACCCAGTTCCACGACCTGGTCCTGACGGTGGCCCGGCAGCTGGCCAGGCTGCCGGTGCTGCCGGTCCCGGCCGGCGTCCGCTACCAGCCGGTCGACGCCGGCGAGGTGGCGGCCCGCCTCGCCGAGCTGTCGCTCGGCCCGCCGTCCGGCCTGGTGCCCGACTTCGGCGGGCCGCGGGTGGAACCCCTCGCCGAGCTGCTCCGCGGCTACCTGCGGGCCAGGGGCCGGCGCCGGCCGCTGCTGCCGGTCCGGCTCCCCGGCCAGGCGGCCCGGGCGGTCCGGGCCGGCGCCCACCTCGCCCCCGAACGGGCCGTCGGCCGCCGGACCTGGGAGGAGTTCCTGGCCGAGCGGCTGCGGTAGCCAGGTCAGAACGCGGCCGACCTGCGGCGCCGGCGGGCCCGGCGGAACATGGCCACGGCCGCCCAGCCGAGCAGGATGAGGACGACCAGGGTCAGGATGGGCAGGAACACCGCGATCAGGCTCAAGCCGAGGGAGGCGGCGTCCTCGGCGGCGCTGACCACCGGGGTGCCGACGCCGACGGTGGTGGCGTTGACGACCGGGCGGGCGGTGGCCTTGGTGGCGTGGACGATGCCGGCGGTGACGACGCCCAGCAGCACGCCGACCCAGGGGTGCTGCTGCATCCAGGTGGAGGCGTCGGCCTGTTCGGCGGCGGTGGTGGCGGCGAAGATGACGCCGCCGACGGTGGGGCGGACCAGGGTCTGGACGACGTCGTTGACGTGGTCGACGACGGCCACCTTGTCGAGGACGAGCTCGGCCGCGAGCAGGACCGACACGATGGCGATGGCCCAGCCGCTCTGGATCCACCGGTAGGGCTCGGGGAGGGTGATGACGTCGGTGAAGCGGGCCAGGACGCCGACCAGCAGCAGCGGGATGTAGGCGTTCAGGCCCGCCGCCGCCGACAGGCCGAGGCCGGTGAGCGATGCCAGCATGGTTCCCCAGCTTCCCCCCGGAGGTGCCCGTCACACAACCGGGAGCCGGGGCGACGGCTGGAGCAGCGGCCTCCTCGGCGACCAGGAGGGCGGCTGTCGCCGGCTCAGCCGGCGTCGGCCGAGGCCTCGGTCGGGGCCACCGACCAGGTGTAGGCCTCCTTGAGCAGCCGGAGGTACATGAAGGTCTCGGTCTCCCGGACCCCCTCGATGCCGGCCAGGTCCTCCGACAGCAGGCGCAGCAGGTGGTCGTTGTCCTCGCAGACCACCTCGGCCAGCATGTCGAAGGAGCCGGCGGTCAGGACCAGGTAGGACACCTCGGGCAGCCGCCCCACGGCCTCGGCGACCTGCTTGCGGGCGCGGCCGTCGACCGAGATGGCCACCATGGCCATGGCCTGGTAGCCGAGCATCATCGGGTCGGCCACGGCCACGACCTGCATGATCCCGGCCGCCTGGAGCCGGGCCACCCGCTGGCGGACGGCCGCCTCCGACAGCCCGAGCTCCCTGCCGATACTGGTGAAGGGGCGGCGCCCGTCACGCTGCAGGGCGGCCACGATGCGCCGGTCGACCTCGTCGACCCTCGCCGTCCTGGACATGCGAACTACCTCCAGAATCCTTTGCCAAGGAACGTAGATCGAAGTAGTCTAGCTCAGTCTCGACGTAAGGCGAAGACAATCGGAGCGTCCAGGAGCGTGATCAGCATGGGCCGACGGCCCGACCAGGAGCGGATCGACAGCCTCACCAAGGCCAGGACCCAGCTCGTCCACGAGCGCACCCCCAAGTCGCGGGAGTGGCGCGAGCGCTCGCTCGCCTCGCTGCCGCTGGGGGTCGCCTCCAGCTTCCAGGACGCCCCGCCCTACCCGATCTTCTTCGAGACGGCCAAGGGCAGCCGCGTCTGGGACGTGGACGGCAACGAGTACGCCGACTACCACAACGGCTTCGGGGTCATGGCCGTCGGCCACGCCCACCCCAAGATCGTCGAGGCCCTGTCGGAGCGGGCCGCCATCGGCACCCACTTCGCCCAGCCGGTGGCCGAGACCACCCTGCTGGCCGAGGAGCTGTGCTCGCGCTTCAAGATCGACCAGATGCGCTTCACCAACTCGGGCACCGAGGCCACCATGGACGCCATCCGGCTGGCCCGCGGGGTCACCGGCCGCGACAAGATCGTCAAGATCGAGGGCTCCTACCACGGCCACCACGAGTCGGTCCTGGTCTCGATCCGCCCCAGCCGGGACAAGATGGGCCCGCGGGAGACCCCGGCCAGCGTCGAGTTCGGCTCCGGCACCCCCAGGGCGGTGACCGAGCTGACCCTGATCGTCCCCTACAACGACGCCGAGGCGCTGGACCGGCTGCTGGCCGCCAACGCCGGCCAGGTCGCGGCCATGATCATGGAACCGGTGATGATGAACGTCGGCATCATCGACCCCGAGCCCGGCTACCTGGCGGCGGTCCGCGAGATCTGCAGCCGCCACGGCGTCATCCTCATCTTCGACGAGGTCAAGACCGGCGCCACCATCGCCTACGGCGGCGCCGAAGAGGTCTACGGGGTCGCCCCCGACCTCAAGTGCTTCGCCAAGGCGGTCGGCGGCGGCACCCCCCTGGGCGGGTTCGGCGGCCGGGGCGAGCTGATGGCCGAGATCGCCAAGGACGGCGTGCCCCAGCTGGGCACCTTCAACGGCAACCCGCTGTGCGCCCGGGCCGGGCTGGTCGCCCTCACCGAGGTGCTCACCGAGGCCGCCTACAAGGAGCTGAACCGGCTCAACGACGCCCAGCTGGCCGGCTGCCAGCGGGTCATCGACACCTACGACCTGCCCTGCTACACCACCGGGGTCGGCGGCAAGGGCGCGGTCATGTACGCCCCCGAGCGGCTGCGCGACTACCGCGCCTATGCCGGCTTCGACGGCGACGGGGTCGACGAGCACCTCTCGTACCTGTCGTGGCTGTACGAGATGACCGAGGGCGTGTTCATGACCCCGGGCATCGACGAGCAGTGGACCCTGTCGGTGCAGCACACCGACGAGGACGTGGCCCGCTACGTCAACGCCTTCGAGACCTTCGCCCGGGAGGTCACCGGCGGATAAGCTCCCGCGCGGACGCCGGCGCTGCGGGAGGAGCGGGCAGGTGCGACTCGGGGTGATGCTCGGCTACTTCGGGGCCGGGACGACCGTCCAGCAGCAGCTGGAGGTGGCGCGGGAGGCGGAGCGGCTCGGCTACGACTCGGCCTGGGTGGCCGAGGCCTACGGGTCGGACGCGGCCACCGTGCTGGCCTGGCTGGCCGCCCAGACGAGCACGATCAACCTGGGGTCGGCGGTGCTCCAGATGCCGGCCCGGAGCCCGGCCATGACGGCCATGACCGCCGCCACCCTCGACCAGCTGTCGGGCGGCCGGTTCCGGCTCGGCCTCGGCCTGTCCGGCCCCCAGGTGGCCGAGGGCTGGCACGGCCAGCGGTTCGCCCGGCCCATGGCCCGCACCCGCGACTACGTCAACGTGGTCCGCATGGCCCTGGAGCGCCGCCGGGTCGCCTACCAGGGCGAGACCCTGGAGCTGCCCCTGCCCGACGGCCCCGGCAAGGCCCTCAAGCTCACCATCGCCCCCGCCCAGGAGCGCCTGCCCATCTACCTGGCCGCCATGGGGCCGAAGAACCTGGCCCTGGCCGGGGAGGTGGCCGACGGCTGGCTCGGGTTCCTGTACGCGCCCGAGCACGCCGGCGGGTTCCGCGACCACCTGGCCGCCGGGGCGGCCCGCGCCGGCCGCGACCTGGACGGCTTCGACGTCGCCCCCAACGTCCAGGTCCACATCAGCGACGACCTGGCCGGGGCCCGCGACACCATGCGCCCGTTCCTGGCCCTGTACATCGGCGGCATGGGCTCCCGGGAGCGCAACTTCTACACCGAGCAGGCCGCCCGCTACGGCTTCGAGCAGGCCGCCCGCCAGGTCCAGGAGCACTACCTGGCCGGCGACCGGGCCGAGGCCATGGCCGCCCTCCCCGACGAGCTGATCGACCTGGTCACCCTGTGCGGCCCCGCCGGCCGGGTCCGTGAGCGCCTGGCCGCCCACCGCGAGGCCGGGGTCGGCACCCTGGTCGCCGCCCCCACCGCCTGGTCCCATGAGGACCGCCTCCTCCAGCTCCGCCGGCTCGCCGAGCTGGCCGCTTGACCCTCCTGTCGGGGGAGCGTCGAGGCTGGTCGGCGCAGAGGAGGGACGCGACGTGGACGACCTGCTGCCGATCGGGCGCTTCTCGCGGGCGACCCGGCTGTCGGTGAAGGCGCTGCGCCACTACGACGAGCTCGGGCTGCTGCGGCCGGCGTTCGTCGACCCGTCCTCCGGCTACCGCTACTACCGGCCGGCCCAGGCCAACCAGGCCGAGGCCATCCGCATCCTGCGGTCGGTGGAGATGCCGCTGGAGGAGATCGGGGCGCTGCTGGCCGACGCCGGCGGCGAGCCTGCGGCCAAGCGCCTGCACCTGCACCGGGAACGGCTGGAGGCACGCCTGGCCGAGCAGCGACGCATGCTCGCGTTCCTCGAACGGCTCCTGGACAGGGAGGATGTCATGCCGTACGAGGTGACCGTGAGGGAGCTGCCGGCCCAGCCGGTGGCCGCGACCCGGACCACCACCGACCTCCGGCAGATCTCGTCGGCCATCAGCTCCGGGGTGCACCTGGTCCTGGCGGAGCTGGGCCGGCGGGGGCTGGAGCCGGCCGGGCCGCTCCAGGTCGTCTACCACACCGAGCAGGTGCTGGACTCCGAGAGCAGCGCCCCCATCGAGATCTGCTTCCCGGTGGCGGCCCCGTTCGAGGGGACCGGCGAGGTCTACGGCACCGAGCTGGCCGGCGGCCCGGCCGCCGTCACCCTCCACCGCGGCCCCTACGCCGAGATCGGCCCCGCCTACCACACCGTCTCCGGCTGGGTGCAGGACCACGGCCACGAGCTGGCCGGCGGCCCCCGCGAGGTCTACCTGAACGAGCCGGGCCAGGTCTCCGAGGCCGATCTCGAGACCGAGGTCCAGTGGCCGATCAGCTGACCCCCAGGCCGAGGGCGTCGCGGAGGAAGGCGAGCTGGAGGTGGAGGAGGCTCTCGGCGACCGCCTCCTGCACCGCCAGGTGGGTGACGCCGGACAGGGGCAGGACGTTGTGGGGGCGGCCGGCGGCCAGCAGCAGGCCGGACAGGCGCAGGGTGTGGGCGGCGACCACGTTGTCGTCGGCCAGGCCGTGGATGAGCAGCAGCGGGCGTTCCAGCTTGGCCGCGTCGGCCAGCAGGGAGCTGCGGCGGTAGCTGTCGGGGTCGGCGGCCGGGTCGCCCAGGTAGCGTTCGCTGTAGTGGGTGTCGTACAGGCGCCAGTCGGTCACCGGGGCGCCGGCCACGGCGGCGTGGAAGACGTCGGGGCGGCGCAGCACGGCCAGGGCGGCCAGGTAGCCGCCGAACGACCAGCCGCGGATGGCGACCCGCCCCAGGTCGAGCTCGGGATGGTCGGCGGCCACGGCGGCCAGGGCCTCCACCTGGTCGTCCAGGACCGGCCCGGCCAGGTCGCGCCAGACCGCCCGCTCCCAGGCCGGGCCGCGGCCCGGGGTGCCGCGCCCGTCGGTGACCAGGACCGCGAAGCCCTGGTCGGCGAACCACTGGGAGACCAGGAAGCGGTCGCGGGCGGCCAGCACCTGGCGGTGGTGCGGCCCGCCGTAGGGGTCGAGCAGCACCGGCAGCCGCCCGCCCGCCCCTGGCGCGGGGCGGTCGGGGAGCAGCAGGGCGCAGCGCAGCTCGCGCGGGCCGGCCCGCAGCAGCCGCGGCCGCGGGGCCAGGCCCGGCGCCTGGGCCAGCGAGCCGATCGCCAGCGGCGGCCGGCCGGGGGCGGTGACGGTCGTGGTGGTGTTGTCGTGGTCCAGGTCGGCGCGGGTGACCACCACCACCCGACCGGCCGCGGTCGCGGCGTGCACCCCGGGCCGGCCGGTGAGGCGCTCGGGGTCCCGGCCGGGGACGACCCGCCACAGGTGGACCTCGGTGGGCTCCTCGGACCCGGCGACCAGGACGCCGCCGCCGGCCACGGCCACCACCTCGGCGACCTGGAGGCCCGGCGGGGTGACGGGCCGGCCGTCGACGGTGAGGCGGCGGGTGTCGCAGGCCGGGTCGTCGGCGGTCATGACCAGCCGGCCGTCCAGCCATGCCGGCACGCCGCCGACGAGGTCGACCCAGGCCGGGTCGCGCTGGGCGGCCAGGGTGGTGGTCGCCCCGGTGCCGGGGTCGGCGGCCAGGACCAGGGTGGCCGTCTGGTCGCGGGACTGGACCAGCAGGGTGAGGGGGCCGCCCGCCTCCCACAGCACCGACGCCAGGTACGGGTAGGCGGCCCGGTCCCAGCCCACCTCGACCCGGCGGCCCTCCAGGTCGACCACGTGCAGGCTCACCTCGGCGTTGGCGGTGCCGGCGGCCGGGTAGGGGAGCCGGACCGGCTCGATCGCCGGGTTGGCCGGGTCGGCCAGGTGGAACCGCCGCACCGGGGCCAGGTCGACCCGGGCCACGGCCAGCCGCTCCCCGTCCGGGGCCCACCAGAACCCCCGCGCCCGCCCCATCTCCTCGGCGGCCACGAACTCGGCCAGCCCCCAGCTCACCTCCGGGTCGTCCTCGCCGGCCAGCCGCCGCCCGGCGCCGGCGTCGCCCAGGGGCGCGACATGGAGGGCACGGTCGGCCACCCAGGCGACCCGGGCGCCGGTCGGGTCGACCCGCGGGTCGAGCACCCCCTCGCCCGCCGGCAGCTCCCGCGCCCCGCCGGCCCCGCCCAGGTCGGCCACGAACAGCCGGCCGGCCAGGGCGAAGCTGGCCACCGTCAGGTCGAGGTCGGCCGCGAAGGCGACGATGCCGCCGGCGCGTTCCCGGGACCGCTCCCGCCGGGCCCGCTCCTCGGGCGGCAGGTCGCCCGGGTCGCCGCCGAGCAGGCGGGCCGGGTCGGCGACCAGCCGCTCGGCCCCGGAGGCCAGCTCCAGCACCCACAGCCGGTTGACCGGGTCGTCCCCGGCGGCCGAGCGCAGGAACGCCACCCGGGCGCCGTCGGCGCCCACCTGGAACCCGCGCGGCCGCCCGAGGGTGAACCCCCGGGTCCGGGCGTGCCGCCGGGGGAAGGACGAGGCGTCGGCCGGGCCGCTGCCGCCGGCCCGCTGGACCTCGCCCGTCAGCCAAGGCCGATGGCCAGGGCGATGGCCCCGGCGGCCAGGGCCGCGGCCAGCACGATGAACGGCAGGGCCCGCATCCAGGTCGTCTTGGAGTCGGCGATCACCAGCATGCCGAGGGCGAAGGCGCCGTAGCCGACGGCCTGCAGGGTCGGGTCGCGCCGGAGCAGGCTGACCAGCCCGATGCCGAGGACGGCGAAGTAGATGTAGAGGGCGACCTTGGGGTGCAGCAGCATCGGCCGCTCGTACACCCGGCCCTTGCGGTCGACGTCGCCGACCTTGGCCTTGTGCAGCAGCGGCGACTCCGGCCCGGCCGCCGGCGGCCGGGCGCTTGGGCGCGGTCTTGGTCGCCGGCCGTTCCATCTTGGGCGGAGGCTCGTAGCCGGCCTCCCGGCGGGCCCGCTCGATCGCATGCCGCTTGCGAGCCCGCTCCCGGTCCTTGCGTGCCACCCGTTCACCTCCCGAAGCGCCGCCGTCGCTGGGCATACGACCGCAGGGCGCGAAGGAAGTCCACCTTACGGAAGTCGGGCCAGTATGTGTCGGCAAAGTAGTACTCGGCGTGGGCCGACTGCCACAGCAGGAACCCCGACAGCCGGACCTCCCCGGAGGTGCGGATGATCAGGTCGGGGTCGGGGACCCCGGCGGTGTACAGGTGGCGGGCGATCTCGTCCGGGGTGACCAGGCCGGCGGCCTCGCCCAGCTCCAGGTTCTTGTCGCCGTACTCGGCCAGCAGCCGGCGGACGGCGTCGGCGATCTCCTCCCGCCCGCCGTAGCCGACGGCCACGTTCAGGGTGCCGCCGCTGTGGCCGCGCGAGGCCCGCTCGGCCGCCAGCAGGGTGGACCGGGTCCGCTCGGGCAGCCCCTCCAGCTGGCCGACGGGCACGATCCGGTAGCCGTCGGGGGCGCCGTCGCGGGCCAGCTGCACCACCTTGGCCTCGATGATCTGGAGCAGCTCGGCCAGCTCGGCCGGGTGCCGCTGGAGCAGGTTCTCGGTGGACAGCAGCCACAGCGTCACCACCGGGATGCCGAGCTCGGCCGACCAGGACAGCAGGTGGTCGATCTGGGCGGCGCCGCGCCGGTGGCCCTCGCCGGTGCCCATGCCCAGCTCGCGGGCCCAGCGCCGGTTGCCGTCCAGGATCACCCCGACATGGCGGGGCAACCCGCCCCGCCGGCGCAGGTCGGCCGCCAGCCGCCGTTCGTAGAGGCGGTACAGCAGGTCAGAGGGGCCCATGGGGAGATGCTACCCGCCGCCCGCATGGGGTAGCGTGCGCCGGCAACGGTGGATACGAAGATGGGACCGAACCGTCGCCCGGCCGTGCCAGCGGCTACCCTGGGAGCACCAGTGGAGCAACCGGAAAGGGCGCGCGGTGGCCGAGACGACCGAGCAGGAGGGGACCTGGACGTGCGAGCGCTGCGGCGCCGTGCGTCCGGCGGACTGGACATGCAGCTGCGGCGGCGAGGGCAAGGGGGAGCGGGTCGTCCCCGAGGGCTGGGACCCGGAGCTGACCCGGACCAGCCGTCCTCGCCTGGGCCTGGTCGCCCGCCCCGAACCCGAGGAGGCCGAGCGGTAACCGGGGCTGGGGACAACCAGGAGCACCCTTCGCCGCCGTCGGCTACCCTCCCGAATCGGGGGCCCCGGATGCAGGGGGGCGGGCTGGAGCGCGCCGACCGGGAGACCGGGCGCCAGGGGGGCGGGCTCGAGCGTGCCGACCGGGGGCCCTGGCATCCCGCGACCCAGCTGGAGATCCTGCACGCCGCGCCGGCGTTCGCGGTCGTCGGGGTCGGGCTGGCCTTCGGGCTGGTGGCCATGCGGGCCGACCCGCAATGGGACCGCCTGGCCCTGCTGGCCGGGCTGCTGATCTGCAACCAGTACGCCGCCGGGGCCCTCAACGACGCCGTCGACGCCGAGGCCGACGCCGCCGCCGACCGGGGCAAGCCGATCCAGCGTGGCGTCATCTCCCGCCGGGCGGTGGCCACGGCGGCCGTCGTCGCCGGGGTCGCCTCCCTCGGCTTCGGCCTCGCCCTCGGCCCGGCCACCTTCGCCCTGGCCGTGGTCGGGCTGGCCTGCGCCTGGTCCTACGACCTGTGGCTGAAGGGCACCGTGTTCAGCGCCGTGCCCTTCGCCGTCGCCGTGCCGATCGTCCCGCTGTTCGGCTACGGCGCCGCCGGGCGGTTCCCGGCGGTGCTGTGGTGGGCCTGGCCGATCGGCGCCCTGCTGGCCATCGCCACCCACCTGGCCGACGCCCTGCCCGACGTCGAGCGGGACCGGGCCACCGGCGTCCGGGGACTGGCCACCCGGCTCGGGGTCGGGCGGGCGGCCGCGGTGGCCGCCGCCTGCTACCTGGCCGCCGTGGCCATGGCCCTGTGGTCGGGGCTGGCGGCGGGGGACCGCCCGGTGGTGGTGGCCGGGGCGGCCCTGGCCGTGCGTCTGTGGGCTGGCCGCCCTGCCCGCCGGCGCCCGCGGCCCCGGCGGCCGCCGGGTCGCCTACCGGCTGGTCCTGGCCGGCATGGCCGCCCTCGCCCTCGGCTGGGCCGGCGCCGTCCGCCCCTGAACCCGTGCCCCCAACCGGATCACGAGCTTCGTGGGGCTTCGTGTGGGTTCCGGGACACCGAATCCGGGGGGCTGTGGACGCCGGTTACCTCCTGGGCGCCTCGTCGTATTACGCTTCAGCGGTCGTTCCGGCGACCATGAGCCTCACCGCTGCCGCGCACCACGGAGGTCGTGCATGGTGCTCCCCGCGCTTGATGGCAAGACCCGCTGCCGTTGGGCCGCCACGGATCCGGTCCTCGCCACCTATCACGACAACGAGTGGGGGGAGGCCCCGGTCGGCGATGCCGGCTGGTTCGAGCGCCTCAGCCTCGAGGTGTTCCAGGCCGGCCTGTCCTGGCGCACCGTGCTCGCCAAACGCGACGGCTTCCGGCGGGCCTTCCACGACTTCGAGCCCAAGATCGTCGCCGCCTTCACCGGCAAGGACGTGACCCTGGTCCTGCGCGACCCCGGGATCGTCCGCAACCGGGCCAAGGTGCTGGCCACCATCGAGAACGCCAAGGTCGTGCTCACCCTGGCCGCCGAGCACGGCTCCTTCGGCGACTGGGTGGCCGCCCAGCCCACCGAGCTCCAGGACCAGCAGCGGGTCTACCGGCAGACCTTCCAGTTCGCCGGCCCTCAGGTGGTGGAGGCGTTCCTCCAGAGCGTCGGCCGGGTCCCGCCACCCCACGAGCCGGGCTGCTGGCGCCTGGACTGAGGGGCCGGCTCAGACCGGCGGGGGCGTGTAGCCGCCGGCCACCTCGCCCAGCAGGCCGGCGAAGCCGATCGCGGTGTCGTCCTCGAACAGCGGCCCCACGACCTGGACGCCGACCGGGAGCCCGCCCGGTGTCCGCCCGACCGGCGCGGCCACGGCCGGCAGGCCGGGCAGCGACGCGTGCGCCACCCAGAACGCCTGGTCGCCATAGGGCCGCTCGCCTTGCGGGGGTGGCGATCGTGCGGGCCTCGAAGGGCCTGGTGTCATGCGGGAAGGCCGGGGTGAAGCTGGCCGGGCAGAGGAACACGTCGACGTCGTCGAAATAGGCGCCCCAGGCGGCCCGGGCGGCCATGCGCCGGTGCTCGTGGCCGACGACCTCCGCGAACGGCGGGAGGTCGTCGCCGGGCTGCTGGTAGGCGAAGAACAGCCGCACGTGGAACCCGAACGACTCGGCCTCGCGGACCGGGTCGACGCCGCCGGGCCAGCCCTCGGCCACGGTCGCGCCGGCCCGGGCGAGCGCGTCCACGGCGTCCGACAGCACGGCCCCGACCTCGCTGGAGGTGGGCGCGTGGTCGTGGTCGAGGACCACCCCGACCCGGAAGTCGCGCAGGCGGCGCGTGGCGCGGCGGCGACAGCGACCACCGGTAGGCCCTGGCGGCCGGGTCCTCGGGGCCGGCGGTGACGGCCAGCGCCGCCCGCAGGTCGCCGGCCGACCGGGCGAGCGGGCCCACCGCCCCCATGTAGGTCATGTCGCTCGGGCCGGCAGGGGGACCGGGCGGCTGGAACCCGGTCAGGGGGACGACGCCGACGCTCGGCTTGAGCCCGTAGACGCCGCAGTAGCTGGCCGGGATGCGGATCGAGCCGACCAGGTCCGACCCGTACTCGAGGAAGCTCATGCCCGGCGGCCACGGCCGCCGCCGCCCCGCCGGAGGAGCCGCCCGGGGTCCGGGCCGGGTCCCAGGGGTTGCCGGTGACGCCGTACAGCTGGTTGGCCGTCTGGCCGAAGTCGCCGAGCATGAAGGCGACGTTGGTCTTGCCGACGACGATGGCCCCGGCCCGCCGGAGCCGCCGCACCACGGTGGCGTCGGTCCCGGCGACGTGGTCCTCGAAGGCGGGGTTGCCCCAGGTGGTGTGCAGCCCGGCGACGTCGAAGCTGTCCTTGACGGTCATCGGGACGCCGTGCAGCGGCCCCAGCTCGCCGCCCCGGGCGGCCGCCTCGTCGGCCGCGGCCGCCTCCGCCAGCGCCTGCTCGCCGCGGAGCTCGACCACGGCGTTGAGCGCCGGGTTGACGGCCTCGATCCGGGCCAGCAGCGCCTCGGTCAGCTCGCGGGAGGCGACCTCCCGGCGGCGCAGCACCGGGGCGACGTCGGTCGCCGGCCGGACCAGGAGCTCCTGCATGGACGGCAGCCTACAGCTCGGCCGCGTAGGCGATGATGGTGACGCCGGGGAGCTCGGCGTCGCCCTCGGGTTCGCGGACGAAGCCGGCCCGCTCGTACATGGCCCGGGCGGTGACCATCCACTCGGTGGTGTGCAGGGCCATGCGGCGCTTGCCGGCCGCCCGGGCCCGTTCCAGGCAGGCCCGGAGCAGGGCCTGGCCGACGCCGCGGCCGCGGGCCGCCGGGTCGACGGCCAGGAGCCGGAACATGGCGTCGTCGGGCCGCCACTGCATCGACCCGGGGGCCAGGTACAGGGTGACCGTCCCCACCACCTCGCCGTCCTCGACCGCGACCAGCAGCACCCCCTGGGCGGCCCGGGTGGCCGCGTCGGCCATCTCGGCCAGGTAGCGCGCCCACGAGGGCGCGAACGGCCCGTCCGGGTCGGCCGGGGCGAACTCGGCGTTGGCGGCCACCGTCACCCGCCCGGCCGCCTCCACCTCCGCCGCCGTCCGCGCCTCCCGAACCTCGACCGGCACCTGCTCAGTCGGGGACGTAGAGGAAATAGTCGCCTTCGGCGTCGTCCCATTCCATGTTGACGATGCCCTTGGCGGCGGCGGCCTTGACGAACTGGAGGAAGCCGGCGTAGCCGTAGTCCTTCTCCGACCACTTGGGGTCGCGCTTGCGGATCTGGTCCTTGAGCCCGGACAGGGGGACCTCTTCGTCGTCGCCCTGGAGCTCCAGGAGGGTCTGGCGGAGCACGTCGAAGGCCTTGTCGCCCTGGCCGGAGTCGGGGAAGTCGACCGCCGGGTCGCCGGGGGCCTGGCCCTCGGTGAGGGCGACGATGCCGTTGCGCTCGGCCTGGGCGAGCAGCTCCCGGAAGGCGCGGAAGCCGTAGTCGGACTCGGCGAAGGTCGGGTCCTTGCGCAGCAGGGCCCGCTTGAGCGAGGAGGCCAGCACCGGCTCGGCGCCGCTCTGCTTCAGCCCGGCCAGCGTCTGGGTGAGCTGGCGCTGCAGCTCCTGCAGGTCCCGCTGGCCGGCCGGGGCGGCGCCGTCGTCCTTGCGCGGCTTGGTGGCCCGCCGGGGCGGCCGGGCGCCGCCGTTGCCGCCGTTGCCGGCCCGCCGGCCGCCCTGGGAGACCAGCTCGCCGACCCCGGGCAGGCGGTCGTAGAACAGGAACTCGTCGCAGGCGGGGGGGAGCAGGCTGGAGGTCGAGCCCTTCACCCCGATGCCGATGACCCGCCGGTTCAGGGCCCGCAGGGCCGCCACCAGCGGGGTGAAGTCGCTGTCGCCCGAGCAGATCACGAAGGTGGACACGAACCCCCGCTCATAGGCCAGCTCCATGGCGTCGACGGCCAGCTTGATGTCGGCGGCGTTCTTGCGCACCGCCCCGGTCCGCTGGGGGATGTCGATCAGCTCGCAGTTGTGCTCGACCAGGGTGCGGCGGTCGCCGGCGAACAAGGTCCAGTCGGCATAGGCCCGCCGGGCCACCACCCGGCCCCGCTCGGCCAGGGCGTCCATGATCGGGCCGACGTCGAAGCCGCGGCCGATCTCCCTGGCCCCGATGACCAGGTTCTCGTGGTCGATGAACAGCGCGATGCGTGCTTCCTCGTCAGGCATGGGGTGAACACTACGCCGTAACCTGTGGCCATGCCTACGACCGGCGCCAGGACGCCAGCTGACCGGCCGGCGCCGGCGCGGGTGTGCGTGGTCGGGGCCGGCTTCGCCGGGCTGGCCGCGGCCGTCGCCCTGGCCGACGGCGGGCTGGAGCCGCTGGTGCTGGAGGCGCGCGAGCGGGTCGGGGGGCGGGTCCACTCGCGGCGGCTGGCCAACGGCGCCGTGGTCGAGCTCGGGGCCGAGTTCGTCGAGGACGACCAGCAGACGCTGGTGGCCACCGCCGCCCGCCTGGGCCTGGCCATGGCCCCGGCCGGCATCGCCTACGGCGACCGCGAGCCCCGCGGCGGCCTGGAGGTCGACCGGGACAGGGTCCTGGCCGAGGTGGGGCGGCTGCGGGAGCTCCTGGCCGAGCGGCCGGACCTGGCCCCGCCCGACCGGTCGGTGGCCGACGTGCTGGCCGAGCTGCCCCTCGAGGAGGCGCCGCGCCAGGCCATCGCCGCCCGGCTGCAGGTGTCGACCGGCCAGCCGGTCACCGAGCTGGCCGCCACCGCGCTCGGCCATGCCGGCTCCAGCTTCTCGACCCGCGAGAGCCTGCGGGTCGCCGGCGGCAACCAGCGGATCGCCCTGCGGCTGGCCGAGCGGCTCCCCGGGGCCGTGCACCTGGGCGTCCCCGTCCACGCGGTCGCCTGGTCCGATCGGGGGGTGCGGGTCGCCGTGGAGGGCGCCGAGCTGGAGGCCGAGGCCTGCCTGCTGGCCGTGCCCGCCTCGGTCACCGGCCGCATCCGCTTCGACCCGCCCCTCCCGGCCTGGAAGGCCGAGGCCCTGGAACGGGTCGTCTACGGGCATGCGGCCAAGCTGTTCGTGCCCCTGCGCCGGGTGCCGCCGCCCAGCGCCGTCCTGTCGGTCCCCGACCTGTTCTGGACCTGGACCGCCCGCGGCGCCGACGGCGCCGTCCAGCCGGTGGTGAGCGCCTTCGCCGGCTCGGCCCCCGCCCTGGCCGCCCTGGACGTCCAGGCCGGCCCGGCCGCCTGGCGCGGGCGCCTGGGCGCGCTCCGCCCCGACCTGGAGCTGGACCGGGGCGCGGTCCTGTCCACCTGGGACGACGACCCCTGGGTGCAGGCCGCCTACTCCACCCGCACCCCCGCCTTCCGCCCCGACGACCCCACCCTCCTGGCCCGCCCCGTCGGCCCCCTCCACTTCGCCGGCGAACACACCGCCGGCCCCTGGTCCGGCCTCATGGAAGGCGCCCTCCGCAGCGGCCACCGCGCCGCCACCGAGCTGCTCGCCACCCACGCCGGCTGACTGGCGGCCTTCACCCGCCTCGGCCGGGTCCCGGGTCCCCCGGTGGGGGAGGCTACCCCAGAGCCGGTGAGGGTGCGCGTGGTTGTCCACAGCCCCTCGGTTGTCCAGAACCCCTCAGGGGAGGTTGCGGGCGACCTTGTAGGAGGCGGCCTGGGCGACCGGGCGGACGACCATGAAGTCGATGTCGACGTGCGGGGGCCGGGTGACGGCCCAGGTGATGCAGTCGGCGATGTCGTCGGCGGTGAGGGGCTCCACGCCGGCGTAGACCTGGTCGGCCCGGCCCTGGTCGCCGCGGAAGCGGATGACCGAGAACTCGGTCTCGACCATGCCGGGGGCGATCTCGGTGATGCGGATGGGCTCGCCGTTCAGCTCCAGGCGGAGGGTGTCGGTGACGGCCCGGACGGCGTGCTTGGAGGCGGTGTAGCCGGCGCCGCCGGGGTAGACCTCGAAGCCGGCGATGGAGCCGAGGTTGACGATGTGGGCGTGGGGGGCGGCGCGCAGCAGGGGCAGGAAGGTGCGGGTGACCCGGAGCAGGCCGACGACGTTGGTGTCGAGGGTGACCTGCCAGTCGGCGTCACGGCCGTCGGCGATCGGGTCGAGGCCGGGGCCGGTGCCGGCGTTGTTGACCAGCAGGTCGGCGTGGCCGTGGCGGTCGCGGACGGCGGCCGCGAAGGCGGCGACCGAGGCCGGGTCGGTGACGTCGAGGGACAGGGTGGTGGCGCCGACCTCCTCGGCCAGGGCCTGGAGGCGGTCGCTGCGGCGGGCGCCGGCGACCACGTGGAAGCCGGCGCCGGCCAGCCGGCGGGCGCTGGCCGCCCCGATCCCGCTGGACGCCCCGGTGACGACCGCGATCCGCTCGCCGGGCATGGGCGGCTCCTCTCAGCGTCGGGACGGGTAGACCCGCTCGGGGGTGAGGACATAGACCAGGCGGCGCTCGGCGACCATGGCCGCCCGGTACTCCTCCAGGTCGTCGGGGTCGCGGCCGGTGGCCGCCCGGTACAGGCGCAGGTTGTCCTCGACCCGGCGTTCGCGCCGGGTCTCGACCGGCCCGCTGACGGTCAGCCATTCCCCCCAGAAGCCCTTGCCGAGCACGGTGAGGCTGGCGTACGGCCGCGCCGCCAGGTACCTGGTCCGCGTCCGGAGGTCCGTGCCCGAGCTCCACAGCTGGCCGTCGACCAGGGCGCACAGCACCGGCACGGCATGGGGCCGGCCGCGGTCGTCCACCGTCGCCATCACGGCGCTGTGGTTGGCCTCCAGGAAGGCGCGCTGCTGCTCGGACAGGATGTCGGCCATGGCCGGTCCTCCGCGCGGGTCGGGGGCGTCCGGCCGAGGCCCCCGGTGGGTCGGGGACGCCGGCGGCGCCCGGGCGGGATGGGAACGGCTACTCTACCGGGCCGGGATGGGCCCGCCACGCCAGCCCGGCCGCGGCCAGGTCGCCCCAGAACCCGGGGTAGGTCTTGGCCACGCAGGCGGGGTCCTCGATGACGACGCCGGGCACCCGGGCGGCCACCGCGGCCAGGGCCATGGCCATCCGGTGGTCGCCCCAGGTGGCCAGCCGGGCCGGGCGCAGCCGGTCGGGGCCGGGGCCGGTCACGACCAGCCCGTCGGGCAGCTCGGCGACGGCCACGCCGAGCTTGCCCAGCTCGGCGGCCAGGGCGGCCAGCCGGTCGGTCTCGTGGCCGCGGGTGACCGCGACCCCGCGGATGCGCGACCGCCCGATGGCCAGCGCGGCCAGGGCGGCCACGGTGGTGACCTGGTCGGGCATGGCGGCCAGGTCGGCGTCGACCGGGTCGAGGGCCGCGGGGCCGCGCACGGTCAGGCGGTCGCCGTCGCGGGCCACGCTGGCGCCCATCGCCTCCAGCAGCGCCGGCAGGGCGGCGTCCGGCTGCAGGGTGCCGGGGGTGGCGTTGGTCACCGTCACCTGCCCGCCGGTGGCCGCGGCCAGGGCGAACAGGTGGGCGGCGGCGCTGGCGTCGTACTCGACCTGGAGGTCGGTCGCCCGGTAGGGCCGGCCGGCCTCGACCCGCCAGGCGGCCGGGCCTGGCCGGCTCGACGGACCCGGCGCCGAAGCGGCGCATCACGGCGGCGGTCAGCTCGACGTAGGCGGCCGCCCCGAGCCGCTCGGCGGCCAGCACCACCGGCCGGCGGGCGTAGGGCGCGACCAGCAGCACGGCGCTGGCGAACTGGCTGGAGGCGGCCGCGTCGACGGTGGCCGCGCCGCCGGCCAGGCCGCCCCCGGCCGCGGTCACCGGCGGGAACCCGTCCCCGGCGTCGGCGATGCCGGCCCCGAGCGCCGCCAGCGCCGCCACCAGCGGCCCCACCGGCCGCCGGAGCAGCGGCGCCGCCCCGGTCACGGTCGCCCCCGCCGGGGTGAGGGTGGCCGCCGCGGCCAGGAACCGCATGGTCGTCCCCGACAGCCGCGCGTCCAGCGGCCGGCCCGGGCTGGCCAGCCGCCCCCCGGTCCCCGCCACCGTCCAGACCGACCCAGCCCCGGCCCGCCCCAGGTCGACTCCCGGCGCCCAGCGTCGGCCAGGGCGGTGGCCATGGCCTGGGCGTCGTCGCTTCCGGCGGCGCCGTGCAGGTGGCTGGTGCCCTCGGCCAGGGCGGCGCAGAGCAGGGCCCGGTTGGTGACGCTCTTGCTGGCCGGGGCGGCCAGGCGCATGGACACCGGGCCGGCCGGGAGGAGCTCGAGGGCGGCCGGGAGCCGGCCGGGGGGGTCCCCCGGTGGGCCGGGACCCGCCTCCTCAGCCACCCCAGGCGGGGGCGGTGGTGTCGACCCGGGAGGGGTTGGCGTCCTCGTAGGCGGCGACCGCGGCCCCGTGCGACAGCAGGTAGCCGAGCTCGTCGGTGCCGTCCAGCAGCATCTGGCGGGCGAACGGGTCGACCGTGAACCCGACGGCCCGGCCGCCGGGCAGGGTCACCGTCTCGGAGGAGAGGTCGACGGTGACCTCGGCGTCGGGGTCGGCCTCGACCGCGGCGGCCAGCTCGGCGTGGGCGTCGGCCGGCAGCTCGACGGGGAGCAGCCCGTTCTTGAGGGCGTTGTTGCGGAAGATGTCGGCGAACAGGGGCGCGAGCACCGCCTTGATGCCGAAGGCCTGGAGCGCCCAGGCGGCGTGCTCCCGCGACGACCCCGACCCGAAGTTGGCCCCGGCGAGCAGGACCGCCCGGCCGGCCATCTCGGGCCGGTTGAGGACGAAGCCCTCCCGTGGGCGTGCCGTCGCCGTCGTAGCGCCAGTCGGCGAACAGCCCCTCGCCCAGCCCGTCCTTGCTGGTGCCCTTGAGGAACCGGGCCGGGATGATCTGGTCGGTGTCGACGTTGTCGACCAGCAGCGGCACCAGCTTGCTGGTGAACGGCCGCAGCGGCTCGGGCATCGCCTACACCCCCGCGCTCGACCAGCGGGCGGGCGTCGGCGATGCGGCCGGCGATGGCCGAGGCGGCCGCGGTCAGGGGGCTGGCCAGGAAGGTGCGCCCGCCGGCGCCCTGGCGGCCCTCGAAGTTGCGGTTGGAGGTCGACACCGCGTACTGGCCGGGGGCGAGCTGGTCGCCGTTCATGGCCAGGCACATCGAGCAGCCGGCCTCGCGCCACTCGGCCCCGGCGGCCTGGAACACCTCGGCCAGGCCCTCGGCCTCGGCCTGGCGCTTGACGTCCTGGGAGCCGGGCACGACCAGCACCCGCACGCCCGGGTCGACCTTGCGGCCGCGCAGCAGCCCGGCCGCCTGGCGCAGGTCGGAGATGCGCGAGTTGGTGCAGGAGCCGATGAAGACCACGTCCACCGGCCGGCCCAGCAGCGGCTCGCCCGGGCGCAGGTCCATGTAGGCGAGCGCCTTGGCCAGGGCCTGGCGGGCGGCCGGGTCGCCGGCGTGCTCGGGGTCGGGCACCCGGCCGGTGATGGGCAGCCCCATGCCCGGGTTGGTGCCGTAGGTGACCATCGGCTCGAGCTGGCCGGCGTCCAGGGTGACGGTGCGGTCGAAGGCGGCGCCGTCGTCGCCGGGCAGGGTGCGCCAGTCGGCCAGCGCCCGGTCCCAGGCCGCCTCCCTGGGGGCGTACGGCCGGCCGGCCATGTACTCGAAGGTGGTGTCGTCGGGGGCGACCATGCCCGCCCGGGCCCCGCCCTCGATCGACATGTTGCAGATGGTCATCCGCTGCTCCATCGACAGCGCGCGGATGGCCGGGCCGCGGTACTCGAACACGTGCCCGGTGCCGCCGCCGACGCCGATCCTGGCCAGCAGGGCCAGGATCACGTCCTTGGCCGTGACCCCGGCGGCCAGGCGCCCCTCGACCCGGACCTCGAAGGTCTTCGGCCGGCGCTGGAGCAGGGTCTGGGTGGCCAGCACGTGCTCGACCTCGCTGGTGCCGATGCCGAAGGCCAGCGCCCCGAAGGCGCCGTGGGTGGCGGTGTGGGAGTCGCCGCAGACGATCGTCATGCCCGGCTGGGTGACCCCCAGCTCGGGGCCGATGACGTGCACGATGCCCTGGTGGGGGCTGTGCATGCCGTGCAGGGGGATGCCGTGGGTGGCGCAGTTGCGCTCCAGCCGCTCCACCTGGGCCCGGGCCAGCTCGTCGACGATCGGCAGGGACCGGTCCGAGGTCGGCACCGAGTGGTCGGCGGTGGCCAGGGTCAGGTCGGGCCGGCGGACCTTGAGGCCGCGGGCGGCCAGCCCGGCGAACGCCTGGGGCGAGGTCACCTCGTGGACCAGGTGGAGGTCGACGTACAGCACGGCCGGCAGGCCGGGCGGCTCCGCCACCACGTGGCGGTCCCAGACCTTGTCGAGCAGGGTGCGTGGGGCGGGCATGGCTGGTCCTCGGGTCGGCCCGGGCGCCGTCGCGCCCGGGGGATGGGCGGGACGTCGTCGTCGGCCGCCCATGGTAGCCGAGCAGGCAGCCAGGCGTCGAGGGGCCGTCTAGATAATCAATTCCAATTATGTCGTATATTCAGTGGTCGTAGGCGACCAGCGAGCGCTTGTGCTCGGCACCCAGCTGCCAGTTGAACCAGACCACCGCGGCCAGGGCCACCAGCCGCTGGGCCACACGGGTGTGCACCCCGGCCGGGGTGCGGCCGCCGTGCTGCTCCAGCCCACGCTGGCCCTTGAGGGCCTCGATGACCGATTCGATCCACTGCCGTGGCGGCCGCAACGAGTCGTTCCTATCAGGTTCGTCACGGCGGTCGGGACGGATCAGCATCGCGTCCAGGCCGTCCACATGCCGGTCGACCTCGTCAGAAGAAAAACCCTTGTCGACGAAAAGGACCTGTCCGGTTCATTAGTTACCTGGGTGCAGCAAGGATATGACGATCTCGCGCTCGCCCTTCTTGGGACTGGCCGAACACCAGGCTACCAGGATACCGGCAGGGGTAGTCAGGGCATGAAGCTAGAGGACGAGTATCAGCTCGAGTTATCGGGACACCAGCCGTAGTTTGCCCACTCGCGAAGCGCTGAGCGCTGGACTTTCTGGCGGCTCACGGCTCTGTGGACCGGCGTTACGTCCAGCAGTCGCAGGAGGTGATCCAGCGAGGCGTTGAGGGTGGCCCGTTGCGCCTATATATTTTTTTTCTGTTAACGGGTATCTTGTAACTGTTGTTGTTGCAAGGCTGTTTGGGCAGATTCGCTTTCTTATGGTTTACCCGGTCGTCGCAGAATCGTATCTTTCGGTTCTGTTTTGTCAGCCGTTCTATATTTGGGCGATGGAAGGCAGATCAGCTCTGTTTTTTTCGACTTTGGCTTGCTGTCAGGGTGTCTGTTTTTTTTGTCTTTCTTCATTGGTTGTGGTTAGTGACGTACGGTGCGATGACGAGGGGTTTAGACAGGCGTGACGAGGCCGCCTTAGAGGTCGACGTTGCTAAGGCAACGTCGACTCTCGGAGGCCTCGTCTCGGCTGTCACCACTCGACTCCCTCGACACCGACCGGAAGCGACCTCTAGAGGTAGAGGGTGAAGACGAACCGGAACTCGCCGGTGGGCAGGAAGGTCTCGTGCAGCTGGCCGCGGGCCTTCTTGAACTCGCCGGTGCCGCCGGTGACCGCGCAGGTGAGGGTCGCGCCCTCGATGGTGAGCTGGCCCTTGCCGTCGAGGACGAAGGTGGCGTCACAGAGCACGTCGTCGCCGAACATGATCGTGCAGCGGGCCTCGTCGCGGCCGATGCGGCGGCCGGCCTGGTCGAGCAGGGTGTCGGTGAACAGGATCTGGTCGCCCGGGCTGTCGCCGACCGGGGCGGTGTCGATGATGGTGAAGTCGGCCTCGCGGCCGATCACGACCAGCCGGGTGGCGCCCTTGGGGGTGGCCGGCTCGGCGGTGGCCGTGGGGGCGGGCCCCTTGCCCCAGGGCCGCAAGGTCGAGGTCCGCTGCGGCGGCGCGGCGCTGGTCGTCACCGAGGCCACCAGCACGGCCAGGACAGCCAGGACCGTGGCGAGCGCGAGCTTTCGTGCGCATGACGTACCTCCTGTCGTCTATCCCGGCCGGGGAGCATGAGGAGCCCGAGGACGATCAGCCCGACCCCGATGGGCCGGACCCCGCGGCGGCCGCCTCGGCCGGTCTTCTCGAACACCATCACCGCGGTCAGCGCGGCCATCCACCACAGGTTGGCCACCCCGGCGGCGAAGGCGACCAGCATCAGGGCCCAGCAGCAGCCCACACACCACACCCCGTGGCCGGCCCCCAGCCGGAAGGCCGCCGCCGTGCCCCGCCGGTAGTGCCGCCGCAGGTAGCCGGCCCGGGCTCCGGCACACCCGCAGGCACGCGTCCTTGAGCCTCGAGAACTGGAACGCGCCCGCCAGCACCAGGACCGCCCCGCCCAGCACCCCGGCCGGGCGGCCAGCCACGGCCAGCCGCCAACGGCGCGGTGCACCCCCAGGTCGGCCCAGGAAGGCGGCGGCGCCGAAGGCCGCTCCACACCGCGGCGTAGCCGCCCAGGAACGCCGCCTTGGCCGGCCGCGGCCGGGGCTGGTTCGCGCTCGCCCGGCCGAACAGGCGGATGAGGGGCAGGCTGGAGGGCAGCATCATGGCCGCGATCATCAGCTGCCAGGCGACCAGGAACAGGCCGAGGGCGGCCCACGGCGCCACGGTGCCCCGGGCCAGGCGGTCGTGGTGGAGCGCGCCGCCCGTCCGGTCACCTCGGCGGCGACCGCCACCGCCCAGGCGAGCGCGATGGCCCAGACGACGGTGACCGGGGCAGGCGCCAGCGCGACGGCCGCCCGCCGTGCGGTCGCCGTGCACCGGTCATTCGGCGTGCTCCATCCGCCAGTCGGCCTGGATGGCGTTGCGGCCCTCGAACTCCCAGCTCATGCCGTACTGCGGCAGGTTGACCCGGTTGCGGGACGCCTTGGACACCCAGGCCGGCGAGCCAGGAACGGTCGAGAAGATCGACTCGCGCAGGGTGGTGACGCTGCCGGTCGGGCTCGGTAGGGCTCCATCTCGGCCTCGACGACGCCGGGGATCTCCAGCGTCCCGGTGCCGCCCCGCACCCGGTGGCTGATGGGGACGCTCTCGACCCCCTTGACCGTGCCGATGAGCTGGGCGAAGTCGGCCAGCGGACCACCCGAGCTGGCCGCTGAAGACCGCGACCAGCGCGTCGCGCTGCTCGACGGCTGGCCCCGTCATCGACCAGCACGACCACCTCCCAGTTGCCGGCCAGGACGTTGCCAGGGATGTGGGTGACCATCACCACGCTGCGCCCGGAGACGTCGAGCCCGCTGATCTGCCCGCTGTCGATGTGGTAGGCGACGACGCTGTAGCACTCGCCGCCGTCGGGGTCCTCCCCGATCCAGCACGGGCAGAGCACGTTGCAGGAGCACACCTCCAGCAGCGTGCCCTCCAGGATGTACACCGCCTCCGCCCGCCGCACCGCTTCCTGGGTCTTCGCCATGGTCCTCCCGTGGCTGCTCGGGGCCTCGCCCCCGAGGCGTGACCGCACACGGAACAGTTGTGACGACGGCGCCTCAGAGCGACCAGGCGGGCGGTGTCTCGCCGGGCGGCGCGTAGGAGCAGAACCGGCCGGTGTGGACCGAGGCGGTGAGGTGGTCGCCGAGGGCCGGGCAGTGCCTGCCGATCGTCCTGATCGCCGTCCTGGTGGCCTTGGTGACGCTGACCCGGGCACGCTCGGCCGGCGTGGCCAGCGCCCGGTCGCGGCCGTCGAGGCCGGCCGCCCTCGCCAGCTCCGTGGTCAGGGCGTCGATCTCGGCCTGGGCGCGGGCGGCGCGCTCGGGGTCGGACCAGGAGCGTGCCTCCTCGAGGTCTTCCGCGAGCTCGCGCAGGCGGCGCCGGTAGGCCTCCCTGGCCCGGGCGTCGAGCAGCGGGTCGGCCTCGTCCAGCCGCGACACCGTGAGGCCGGCCTGGAGGGCGCCGCGCCGGCGCAGGCCCGACGGGGGCTCGGCGGGGGGCCTTCCACCGCTCCCACCAGCTCGAGCACGTGGACCTCCTGACCTGGTCGGCGCAGCAGGCAGGCGAGGTAGCCGAGGCCCTTGGCGTCCCGGAGCCGGGCCAGCTCGCCCCGGTAGGCGAGCGTCCAGTAGTCACCCTCCGCGCCGGAACACCGCACCCGAAGGTTCCCCGGCGGTGCCGGCCGGCCGGCTCGGGGGGCCAGGGCGGCGCAGCGCCGCCACCCGCTCGGCGATCCCCGGCAGCTCCAGCTCGCGGCAGATGCCCTCGGCCTGGGCGAGCAGCTCACCGGCCCGGGCCGGGTCCGTGCCGGCGCCCCGGGCGAGCAGCATCCTGGCCTGCTCGTACAGCACGCGGGCGGTGACGGCCCGCGCCCCCAGCCGGCCACAGCGCTCCGTCGCCACCTCGAACTGACGCTCAGCCTCGCTCCCAGCGCCCGAGCAGCGCCGCCAGCATCCCCAGCCGCAGGGCCACCGGACCGAACGGCATGGTGGAGAGCGAGACCGCGTTGCGCTCGCCGTATGGCGACAGCAGCTCGTACAGCTCGGCCGCGCGCCGCTCGTCGCGGACGAGCACGCACGCCTCGGCAAGTGCGCACAGATGGAGGACCCAGAGCACGTTGCGCGGCAGCTCGGTGAAGCCGGACCGGGCGTGGCGCTCGAGCTCGAGCCCTGGCCGCGCGTTCGTCGGCCAGCTCGGCCGCCACGAACGCGTCGCGCCAGCGGGCGACCGACGGGTACCGGTCCCCGTGGGCCCGGACCGTCTCCCGCAGCTCCCCGAGTCGGCCCTGGGCCCAGCGGATCGCCACCATCAGGGCGTGCTCGAGCATGTAGCCCATGTGCTCGTTCGGCCGCAGCCCGGCGACCTCGAGCGTGCCGCGTGCCAGGCGTTCGGCCTCGCTCCAGGCGCCCGCCGAGCACCGCCCGCATCGCCCGCAGGCTGGCCGCGTGCCAGCGGTAGAGGGGCTGGCCGAGGTGGTCGGCGAGCTGGGTCATGTGCTGGAGCTCGGCGTCGACGCCGGCGACGTCGCACAGCTCGAGCAGGCAGTGCAGGCGAGCCTGGCGGGCCAGGAACGCCGTCTCCTCGTCGCCGAGCACGACCGCCAGCTGGAGCATCTCGGCGGCGTTGGCCAGGCGCAGGTCGGGCCGCTCGGGGGCGAGCAGGGCCCAGTGCCGACCGTGCAGGGCCACCAGCAGCGGCTGCGGGTCACCGACCCGGCGCGCCATCGCCACGGCCTCCTCGGCCAGCGCCGTCCGGCGGTCGACCTCGCCGCTCGGGTACAGCTCGGTGGCCAGCCTGGCCAGCACCTGCGCCCGCAGCGGGCTGTCGCCCTCGGGCAGCGCCGCCAGGGCCTGCTCGAGCAGGCGGATGCCGGTGGTCTGCCTGGTGAGCCAGCCCGTCAGCACCATCCAGCCCAACCCGAGCCGCATGACGGGAGCGGTGCCGGTGACATAGCCGAGGGCGGCGTGGGCCAGCGACTCCGCCGCGCCCAGCCGACCGGCGACGGCGGCCGCCTGCTCGAAGCTTCGGCCCGCCTTCCCGGTGTCCCCGGCCCACCACTGCACGTCGCCAAGGCGCAGCAACAGCTCCCAGTGCCAGTCCCCGCCGCCGTCCTCCAGCATCGGGCAGCAGGCGAAGGGCGCGCGTGTAGTGCCTGGCCGCGTCCTCATAGGCGAGCAGCGCCGCGGCGTGGTCGCCGGCACGGGTGGCGTAGTCGACGGCGAGCGCCGCATCCCCCAGCGGGGCCGATCGGGTGAAGTGGTGGGCGAGCTCGGCGAAATGCGGCTCGGGGTCGTCCACGGAACGCCGCCTCGAGCGCCAGGCCGATGGCGCGGTGCAGCTTGAGCCGGCGCGCGGCGGGCAAGTCGTCGTACAGGGCCTCACGCACCAGCTCGTGGGAGAAGACGTATCGCCCCGGGGCCGAAGCGTCCTCGCTCACGATCCCGGCCCGTTCGGCCTCCGCCAGGGCCTCGCTGAGGCGCCCGACGCTCAGGCGGCTGACCCGGCGCAGCACCCGCAGCTCGAAGTCGCTGCCGACCACCGACGCCACCTTGAGGTTGGCGACGGCCTCGGTGGACAGGCCGGCCAGCCGGCGATGGAGCAGGCCGCGCAGCTCCTCGGGGATCCGCAGCATGGGATCGGTCACCTGGCCCTCGGCCCCGCCCAGCTGGCCGCCGGCCAGCAGCGCCCTGACCACCTCGCCGACGAACAGCGGGTTGCCGCCGGTGACCTCGTGGACCCTGGCCACCACCACCCGCGGGCGCGGCCGACCGGCCAGCCGTCCCATGTAGGCGCCCACCTCCGCGCGGCTGAGGCCGTCGCAGCCGGAGCCGGCGCCCGACCCGCGCCAGGTCGCCGAACACCTCGGCCAGCTCCTGGACGCGCGGCTCGGCGTCGCGGTACGCGCCCACGATCACCACGCGCTCGTCGGTCACCGTCTGGGCGAGGAACCGCAGCAGCAGCAGCGACGGCGCGTCCGCCGCATGCAGGTCGTCGAGGACCACCAGCACCGGCCCGGAGCTGGCCACCGCCCGCAGGAACCGGCCCACCGCGTCGAACAGCAGGAAGCGCGCCGCCTCCGGGTCGGCGGCCGTCGGCGTGCTCGGCACGCACTCCAGGAGCTCCCCGCCGGCCGCCCGGACGACCTGCATCCACGGCCAGTAGGCGGGCGCGCCGCCGTGCTCCCAGCAGCGGCCGACGAGCACTCGCCAGCCCTGCTCGGGAGCTGCCTGGCCAGCTCCTCCATCAGGCGGGACTTGCCGATTCCTGGCGCCGCCGCTCAGCAGGAGCAGGCAACCCTGGCGGGCGGCAGCCTCCTCCCAGCGCGGCGCGCAGCTCCCGCAACTCCTGGACGCGACCGACGAACGGTCGTGCCGGCTCGCCCGTCGCGGCGGCGGCCACCAACCCGCCTTGCTGGCGGCTGGCATCGGCCGCGTCGGTCATAGCACCAAGAGTCTCTGGCCGGGCACTGGCGCTGTCCAGCCCTTTCCGGTGCCTCGACAACTTCCCGGCAGACGGAGGACGCCGGCCCGGCCCGGACCCGCGTGGGGGACGTCGATCTGGTCGTTCCGGCGCCGGCCGGACGGCCACAGGCCTGCTAGCCTGATGGCACCGTGTCCAGCTCGCCCGCCACCGCCCCCTCGCCGCCGCCGCCCCCGGGCCGCCGCAAGCGCGAGATCCTCGGCCCGACCGGCCTGGTCGTGATGGTGGTGACCATCCTCGTCTTCACCGCCGTCGCCATCACCATCGAGCTGGCCTCCAACCGCGGCAAGGCCTTCAAGGCCACCGTGTCGGTGCTCGGCCCGGTCGACGGCAGCCAGAACCAGGTCCGCCTGATGTTCCGGGTCACCAACACCGGCACCCGCCCCGGCCGCCCCGACAAGTGCGAGGCCGTCCTCTACAACATCAGCGGCGACCGGGTCGGGGTGGGCGCGGTCAGCCTGAAGCAGCCCATCGAGCCCGGCACCACCCACAACGAGCCCGCCATCGGCACCAGCGCCGAGCCCCCGGTCAACGGCACCGTCCACTGCCGCGCCCTGGAACCCGGCTAGCCACCCTCGAGCCCGCTGGCCGGCCGACCCAGCGGACGGTCCCGGAGGGGAGCGTACCGACCGCGATGGCGCTGCCGTGGCTGTCCACAACCCCGGGATCACCCCCTAGGGTCAGCGCCGGATGGTGAGGACCAGGCGGGCCGGGGCGCCGGCCGGCTCGAACAGGGGCAGGCGCCGGTCCTCGACCACCAGGGTGCGCCGGCCGACCTCGGTGGCCAGCAGGGGCAGGGCGTCCAGGCGCGGGGTGGCGTCCGGCTCCAGGCGCCACCAGCCGCCGTCGCGGCCGCGGCGGCCCTCCAGGTCGTAGTAGTCGAGCACGGCCTCGCTGGGGGAGGCGACCGCGACCAGGCGGAAGCCGCCGTCGGTGGCGGCGAAGGTCTCGGTGACCTCGGCCTGGTAGACCGAGTGGCGGTACTGGAGGGCGAACCGGCCGCCCTCGGGAAGCCGGACGCTGGCCAGCTGGCGGCCGCGCTCGTCGGCGACCACCACCGCCGGCGTCGCCGAGGCCGGTCATGGCGGCCGCCACGGCCAGGGCGGCGGCCACCAGGACGGCGGCCGCCAGGCGGGCCCGGGCCGGGTTCACCCTCGCCCCGGCCTCACGTCTTGGCCTGCTCGTCGTAGTAGCGCTTGGCCCCCGGGTGCAGCTCCAGGGGGGCGACCTCGGGGGCGGTCTCCAGCTCCAGGCGCTTGGCCGAGGGGTGGACCGCGCCCAGGGCGTCCTTGCGGTCGAACAGCAGCTTGGTGAGCTGGTAGGCCAGCTCGGGGTCCATGGAGCGGTTGACCACCAGGTAGTTGGGGACGGCGACGACCTTGACCGGGGCCTCGACGCCGTCGTAGCGGCCCGGCTCGATCTCGGCGGCGGTGTAGAAGTCGCCGTAGCGCTCCTGGAGCTTGCCGACGTACTGGTCGGTGGGCAGCAGCAGCAGCTCGCGGCTGGTCGCCAGGTCGGTGACGGCGCTGGTGGGGACGCCGCCCGACCAGAAGAAGGCGTCAAGGGCGCCGTCCTTGACCGCCTGCACGCTCTCGCCCACCCCGAGCTGCTGGCGGCCGATGTCGCGGTCGGGGTCGAGGCCGGCCGCCTCCAGGACCCGCAGGGCGATGACCTCGGTGCCCGACCCCGGCGAGCCGACCGACACCCGCTTGCCGCGCAGGTCCTCGACCGATTCGATGCCCTTGCCCTTCACGGTGGCGACCTGGGTGAGGTTGTTGTACAGCCGGGCCAGGGCCTGGGCCGGGACCTGCTCGCCGTCGAAGGTGTCGGTGCCGTTGACGGCGTCGGCGGCGGTGTCGGCCAGGGCGAAGGCCAGGTCGCTCTTGCCGTCGGCGATCAGGTACATGTTGTCGACCGAGGCCGAGGTGACCTCGGCGGTGGCCTGGTAGCCGTCCAGGTGCTCGCCGATCTGCTCGGCGATGCCGCCGCCGTAGACGAAGTAGACGCCGCCCGACCCGCCGGTCGCGATCGACAGCCGCTGGCCGTCGCCGCCGCCCTGCCCGCAGCCGGTCAGCCCGAGCGCGGCGATCAGGACGCACAGCATGGCGGTCACGGTCCGGCCCGAGCGCCGCAGGGCCAGATGCACCACGACCGCGGCCACCAGCAGGCCGGCCCCGACGGCGATGGTCAGCGGCTCCAGGTAGAGCAGGAACAGGCGCGGCCAGGCCGGCCAGGACCCGCTCGGGCGGCCGGGCCGGGCCCAGCAGCCACCCGCCGGTGGCCACGGCCAGGGCGGCCACCGCCACCGCGGCCACCGCCAGCGTCCACGCGACCCCGAGGATGGGCCCCTGGAGCAGCAGCCCCTCGCCGCTGGGGCTGAGCACGAAGGCGAAGGGGACCAGGAACGCCGGCAGGGTGTAGCGCAGGGTCAGCATCATCGTCTTGAACGCGTCCCCGCCGGTGATCGCCGCCGCCGCCACCGACGACAGCGCCGTCGGCGGGCTCACCTCGGACAGCACGGCGTAGTAGAAGATGAACATGTAGGCGGCCTCCTCGCCGACCCCGAGCTCGATCAGGGCCGGGCCGACGATCACCGCCGAGATGATGAACGACGCCGTCACCGGCACGGCCAGCCCGAGCACGAGCACGGCGATGGCCGAGTAGACGGCGGCAAGGACCACCGTGCCGCCGGCGGCGCCGACGATCAGCGAGCTGGCCTTGAGCCCCAGCCCGGTGAGCGACACCACGGCGACGATGATCCCGGCGGCGGCGCAGGTCGCCACCACCGGCAGGACCCCAGGGTGCCGGCGGCCAGGCAGTCGAACACCCGCCGGGGGGTCCAGCGGGTCTCGCGGCGCAGGAACCCGAGGGCGAAGGCGACCACGGTGGCGTACAGCACCGCCCGGAACGGCGACAGCCCGAAGGCCATGAACACCACGATCAGGATGAGCGAGCTGAAGTAGTAGCCGTAGCGGAGCAGCAGCCAGCCCAGCGGCCTGGTGTCGACGTCGACCCCGTGGGTGTCGTAGCGGCGGCTGTCCATCTCGATGGCGAGGACGATGCCCAGGTAGTAGAGCAGCGTCGGGATGGTCGCGAACAGCAGCACCTGCAGGTACGAGATCTCCAGGAACTCGGCGATGATGAAGGCGGCCGCGCCCAGGGTGGGCGGCGACAGGATGGCCCCGATCCCGGCCGCCGACAGGACCCCGCCGCCCGGGTTGGGCGGGTAGCCGGCCCGGCGCAGCACCGGCCAGGCCACCGACCCGAGGGTGACGGTGGTGGCCACCCCCGACCCGGACACCGTCCCGAGCAGGAACCCGGCCAGGGTGGCGGTGCGGCCCGGGGCGGCCGCCGAGCGGGTCCCGAAGGCGGCGAAGCTGACGTCGATGAAGAACCGGCCCGCCCCCGAGAACTCCAGCACCGCCCCGTAGATGGTGAACAGCACGATGTAGGTTGCGGCCACGTCCAGGGGGACCCCGAAGATCCCCTCGATCCCCATGTAGGTCTGGCCGACCAGGCGTTCCAGGTCGTAGCCCTTGTGGCCCAGCTCCCAGCCGAAGGGGAGCAGGCCGCCGAGGGCGGCGTAGCCGACGAAGCCCAGGCAGACGGCGGGCAGGACCCAGCCGACGGTGCGCCGGGTCGCCTCCAGCACCAGCAGCACCGCGACCACGCCCAGGATCACGTCCAGGCCGGTGGGGCGGACCACCCGGCGGGCGAAGTCGTCGAACACCAGCAGCGGGTAGACGAGGGAGACCAGGGCCGCCGCGGCCAGGGCCCAGTCGAGCGGCCCCGGGTTGTCGGCGCCCGCCTCGCGCTCCTCGTCGCTGGCGGCGCGGCCCCGGGCCAGGGGCCGGTAGGCGAGCAGGGTCATGGCCAGGGTGACGGCCAGGAACGTGGTCCGGTACGGCTGGGCCGGCTGGGGCCGCACCACCCACAACAGCGCGTACAGCGACACCGCCACCGCGGCTGTCGAGACGACCAGCTTGGGCAGGCCGGTCAGGTGGCGGGCCGGCCGCTCGGCCTCGTACTCGGCCGTCTCCACCTCGGGGTGGCGGTCCTCCAGGCGCCGGTCCTGGCCGCTGTCGTCGGGGGGGCGGTCCCCTGGCCGTCGGTCCTCGGTGTCGTCGAGCCGCCTGGCCATGGCCGCCTCCCATCAGCTAGCTGGAGCTTGGCGCCCTCGCCTGGGAGGTTACGTGGTCAACGGGCAGCCTAAACCGGCGCTGGAGGATCGCCGGGAGGTTGCCCTTGAGCCAGCGGGACACCCCCGGGGGGAAGGTCGACAGCACGATCCGGTCGTAGCCCGGGTGGGCCTGGAGCTCGTCGCCGACCGCCTCCAGCGGCGAGTGGCTGCCCACCCTGGCCTCGGCCACCGGGACCCCGGCCGCGCCCAGGGCCGCCATCGCCTCGGCGGCCCGCTTGCGGGCCAGCTGCCTGGCCTCGCCCTCCTCCCAGTTGTGCAGCAGGTGCCCGGTCGGGGTGGCCGGCACCAGCAGGGTGAAGGTGGCCTCGGGGTCGGCGGCGGCCAGCGCCTTGACCCGTTCCAGCAGCTCCGGGCTGCCGGCCGTCTGGTGGGCGACGATGAGGTAGCGGGCCATGCGCTCTCCCTCCGCTGGGCTGTGGATGTGGTTGTGCGCCCGCCCGGCCGCGGTGTCAAGATCGGGCCATGCCCACCTTCCGGGTCGACTCCGAGATCGGCCAGCTCCGCAAGGTCCTGCTGCACTGCCCGGACCTGGAGCTGACCCGGCTCACCCCGGCCAACATCGCCGACATGCTGTTCGACGAGATCATGTGGGCCGAGCGGGCCCGGATCGAGCACCAGGCGTTCGCCGACACCCTCCGCTCCCGCGGGGTCGAGGTGTTCGAGCTGGCCGACCTGCTGGCCACCGCCCTGGCCGACGAGGGCGGCCGCAAGGAGCTGCTGGACCGGGTCGTCACCGTCGACGGCTTCGGGGCCGGCCTCGCCCCCGAGCTGCGGGCCTGGTTCGACTCGCTGGACGCCGCCGAGCTGGTCACCTACCTGATCGGCGGGGTCATCCCCGAGGACCTGCCGTTCGCGCCCGAGGGGCTGGTCGGGGCCAGCTTCCACCCGACCACCTTCGTGCTCCCGCCGCTGCCCAACCAGATGTTCATGCGCGACACCTCGGCCTGGATGTACGGCGGGGTGTCGATCAACCCGATGGCCTTCCCGTCGCGGCGGCGCGAGACCATGCACCTGGAGACGGTCTACCGGCGCCACCCCATGTTCGCCGCCGCCGAGTTCCCGGTCTGGTACGGCGGCGACGGCGTCGACCACTACCCGGCGGTGGTCGAGGGCGGCGACATCCTGGTCATCGGCCACCGGGCCCTGCTCGTCGGCATGGGCGAGCGCACCACCCCCCAGGGCGTGGAGGCGCTGGCCAGGCGGCTGTTCGGCGCCGGCGTGCTCGACACCCTGGTCGCCGTGGAGCTGCCCAAGGTCCGGGCCTACATGCACCTGGACACCGTCCTCACCCAGGTCGACCACGACGCCTTCGTGGTCTACCCGGGCCTGCGCACCCAGATGCGGCCGTTCGTGGTCACCCCCGGCCCCGGCCGCCACCTGGAGGTCAGGGCCGAGGACGAGCTGTTCGCGACCCTGGCCAGGGTCCTGGACGTGCCCCGCATCCGCACCTTCGAGACCGGCGGCAACGAGATGCTGGCCGCCCGCGAGCAGTGGGACGACGGCAACAACGTGCTCGCCGTCGCCCCCGGGGTGGTGGTCGCCTACGAGCGCAACGTCGACACCAACCAGCGCCTGCGCGACGACGGGGTCGAGGTGCTGACCATCCCCGGGTTCGAGCTCGGCCGGGGCCGCGGCGGCCCCCGCTGCATGAGCTGCCCCCTGGAGCGCGACCCGGTCGCCTGAAATTCACCCTGTGCGGGTGTTGACGGTGCCTCCCGGCATCGGCGACGCTTCGCCCAGATTTGCCAGCGCACGAGGGGTGAGGCAGATGGCTGGAAGAACGCCGGCGGCCGGGGGCCGGCTCCCGCTCGGCAAGGCGGTCACCCAGGCGTGGGCCCTGTGGCTGGCCGGGCTCCTGGCCCTGATCGGCGGCCTCGCCCTGCTGGTCAACCCCGGGGCCGGGCTGCGGCTGGTCAAGTGGACGCTCGGCCTGTTCCTGCTCGGCTGGGGCGTGATGCGGCTGGTCCACGCCTTCACCGGCCCCCGCCGCGCCCGGACCTGGCTGGTCCTGTCGGGCCTGTGCGTCCTGGGCGCCGGGATCGTGGTGCTGGCCTGGCCGGGCGTGACCGTGACGGCGCTGCTCTACATCCTGGTCGTCGGCGGGCTCTGCCTGGCCTCGGTCGACCTGGTCGGCGCCATCGTCGACCGCAAGCGCAACCCCTACTGGTGGCTGCACCTGCTCCGCGGCCTGGGCACGCTGGCCCTGGTGGTGGCGCTGCTGGTCTGGCCGGGCGAGACCCTCGGGGTGGTGCGGCTGACCGCGGCCGTGCTGCTGCTGCTGTGGGGCGCCTCCACCATCGGCGAGGCCTTCCAGTCGCCCATCCACGACGACCCCCGTGGCTACCGCGGCCAGCTCGACAAGGAGATCCCGCACCGGCTCATCTGAGCCAGCGGGGCCGGCGGCCGAGGGGGCTGGCCGGCGACTCGGTTGGAGCTGCCACGGCCGGCGCTGCTGGCCACTAGACGCCCAGGAGGCGGTCGAGGATCTGGCGGGCGGTGAGCCCCGAGAACCCGGGGTGGATCGAGCACGAACTCAGTGCCCCGTTCCGGGTCGAAGTCCGGCGCCGAAGCCCGACCCCCTTGCGCCACAGCCCCTCGCGGCACAGGACCCTGAGCAGCCGGCGCTCGATCACCTCGCAGCTGCTCGCCGGTGACGTCGAACCGCGCCCAGGCGCTCCTCCGGCTGCTCGGCGCCGAACACCTTGGGCCCGCACAGGGCGGCGTCGCTCCGCCTGGCCGCCGGCGACGGGACCAGGGGGGCGGACGGCGGCGCCGACCGGCGGGCCGGGGGTGCAGCCGGCCAGGACCGACGCCGGCCAGCACCAGGACGACCGGCAGCGGCGCCGTCCGGCCGGGTCGCTGGTGGAGGGTTCGCATCGGGCTGCTCCTCGGTCGGCAGACGATCGCTTCAGTCGGGTTCCGGTACCAGCATGACCATCCGGCCCGGACCTACGGGCCGGACCAGCGGCCCCCCGCCGACCCAGCGCCAGCCGCCCGGCGCGGGCAGGCGCCACCAGCGGTCGGCGGCCGGGTCGTAGGCGGCGGCGCCGTTGGCGACCAGCGCCGCCCCGGTCCAGACCAGCGCCCCCGGGACGCCGAAGGGGACGCGCTGGGGCGGGGTGGCGATGGGCGTCCAGCGGTCGCCGCCGGGATCGTAGCGGCCGCCGAACAGCGGGGGATCGGGTGGGATCTGGGTGGTGTTCTGCACGGCCAGGACCTCCCGGCCGGCCCAGGCCAGGGAGGCGCGGGCCACCGACGACCGGACCGGGCCGGACGGGGCAGCCCAGGGTCGTCCAGCGGTCGGCCGGCGGGTCATAGGCCCACAGCGCCACCCCGTCCGGGTCGGCGCTGGTCGGGGCGGGGCCGCCCGGCCTGGTCCAGAAGCTCCAGACCAGCAGGCGCGTCCCGGCCCACAGGACGGTCCGCCCCAGGAGCCGGCCGCCGCCGAGCCGCGGGCTGGGGGCCAGCGGGCGCCACCGGTCGGCCACGGGATCGTAGGCGGCGCCGCCGACCCCGCCCCCGGCCACCGACCGGCCGCCCTCGGCGTCGACCACCAGGAGCTCGCGGCCGGTCCACAGGGCGGGGCCGGCCGACGCCGGCAGCGAGCGGGGCGGGGCCGGCAGCCGCCGCCACGCGTCCCGGGCGGGGTCGTAGGCCAGGCCGTCGCCGCGCCGCATCGACCCGTCGGCCCGGTCCCCGGCGACCGGCGTCGATGCCGCCCCAGACGAGCAGCTCCCGGCCCGTCCAGACGGCGCCGGCGGCCCGGCGGTCCAGCTGCTGGGCCTGCGGGGCCGGCGGCAGCGGCCGCCAGCGGCCGGTCGCGGGGTCGAAGGCGGCGCCGTCGGCGTGGACCCGCCGCCGTCCCGGGTCGCGCCACCCCAGACGATCAGCTCCTGGCCGGTCCAGGCCGTGGCCGCCGTCGCGAAGCGGTCCACCACCGGGTCGGGGGGCAGCGACCGCACGCGGCCGCCGGCCAGCTGGGCCGCGGTGGCGGCGCCGGCCTGCCCGGGATGGAGCGCCTGGCCGGCGCCGCGGTCGGCCACCACCGCCCGGGTGGCCAGCACCCCCGAGGCCAGGACCACGATGGCCGCCGCGGCGGCGGTGCGGCGCAGCCGCCGGCGGCGGCGCCCCTGGCGGACCACGCCCTCCAGCAGGCCGGGGGGCGGGTCGACGACCAGCGCCGCCGGCAGCCGGCGCAGCCGCTCCTCCAGGTCCGGTCGATCAGCTATGGGCATGGCGTTCCTCCCCGGGCGCCTCGGCGCCGAGCAGCGCGGCCAGCTGGTCGCGGCCGCGGGCCAGCCGCGACTTGACCGTCCCGACGCTCACCCCGGTCTGGACCGCGACCGCCTCGACCGGCAGGTCGAGGCAGTGGTGCAGCACCAACGCCTCCCGCTGGGCCAGCGGCAGCCGCTGCAGCGCCGCCATCACCTCGCGGTCCTCGGCGTCCAGCGGCGCCGCCCGCTCCGGGGCCGCGGCCAGCCGCGCCAGCGCACCCCGGTGGCGCCGGGCGCGGCGCAGCCCGTCCACGGCCAGCCGGAACGCGGTCTTGCGCACCCACGCCTCCGGGTGCTGGTAGCGGGCCAGCTGCCCCCAGCGGCTGGCCGCGCGGACGAACGCCTCCTGGGCGACGTCCTCGGCGGTGGCCAGGTCCCCGGTCAGCAGCCGCAGCTGGCCGACCACGCGCGGGTAGGCGGCCCGGAAGAACGCCGCGAACCCATCGTCCCGCACTGCTCCGCTCCCGTCGCCGCCCTGTCAGGAAGTATCACGCACGGGACGGCGCCCGCGGTTCCCTCGGGGCGGCTAGGGGAGGACGGTCAGCGGCTCCGGGCCCTCGTCCAGGACGGCGACGGTGTGCTCGAAATGGGCCGACCGCGAGCCGTCGCGGGTCGCCACCGCCCAGCCGTCGGGGCGGTGGACATAGGCCGGGTCGCCGTCCACGAACATCGGCTCGATGGCCAGGACCAGGCCGTCACGCAGGCGCGGGCCGCGGCCGGGGCGGCCGTCGTTGTCGACCGACGGGTCCTCGTGGAGCAGCTGGCCGACGCCGTGGCCGCCGTGGTCGGCCAGGATGCCGTAGCCGGCGGCGTGGGCGACCTGGCCGACGGCGTGGCTGATGTCGGACAGCCGGTTGCCCACCCTGGCCTGGGAGATCCCGGCCCACAGGGCCCGCTCGGTGGCCTCCAGCAGCCGCCGGGCGGCCGGGTCGATCTCGCCGACGGGCACGGTCACGGCGGCGTCGGCGTGGTAGCCGTCCACCACCGCCCCGCAGTCGATCGACAGCACGTCGCCGGGCCGCAGCCGGCGCCGGTCGGGGATGCCGTGGACGATCACCTCGTTGACCGACAGGCACAGGCTGGCCGGGAACGGGGTGGGGGCGAAGCGGGGATGGTAGCCGAGGAACGAGGCGGTGGCGCCCTCGCCGGCGATCGTCCTGGACCCCAGCTCGTCCAGCTCGCCCAGGGTCACCCCGGGCCGCACCGCCGCCGTCACCCGCTCCAGGGTGCGGGCCACCACCCGTCCGGCCCGGCGCATGGTGGCGATCTCGTCCCGCGACTTCAGGATGACCATTGCCGCTCCTCGGCGTCGTCGCCGCCGGCGTCCTCGCCGGCGGGTTCGTCCACGGCCGGGCGGCGGCGCTCCCGCAGCCACAGCCACAGCGACCCGCCCAGGACCAGGGCCAGGGAGATCCAGGCGTTGCGGGACAGGCCCAGCAGCCGGAAGGTGGTGTCGGTGCGCAGCAGCTCCAGCCCGAACCGGCCGGCGCCGTACAGGACCAGGTACAGCAGCGACAGGCTGCCCGGGCGCAGCCGCCGGGTGGCCGACACCCGCAGCAGGATGACGACCACGGCCAGGTTGTACAGCGACTCGTACAGGAACGTCGGGTGGAAGGTGGCGAAGTCGGCGTAGCGGTCGGGCCGGTGCTCGGGGTCGACCTCCAGCGCCCACGGCAGGGTGGAGGGGGTGCCGAACAGCTCCTGGTTGAAGTAGTTGCCCCAGCGGCCGAAGGCCTGGGCCAGGGGGATGGCCGGGATGGCGGCGTCCAGGGCGCGGAGCACGGGCAGCCCGCGCCGGCGGGCCACCCACAGGCCGGTGAGGATGCCGACGGTCAGCCCGCCGTACAGGGCCAGCCCGCCCTGCCAGATGGCGAACACCTCCAGCGGGTTGTCGCGGAAGTCGCCGGTGTGGGTGAGCACGTAGCCGAGGCGGCCGCCGAGGAACCCGGCGATCACCCCCCAGATGGCCGGCCGCTCCAGCTCCCCCGGCTTGCCGCCGGCCTGGACCCAGCGCCGGTTGGCCAGCCAGAACGCGGCCAGCACGCCCAGGGCGATGCACAGCCCGTACAGGTGGAAGAACAGCGGCCCCAGCTGGAGCCCGTTGGTCGGCGGCGCCGGGATGAAGGCCAGCATCTAGGGCTCCAGCACGCCGGCCACGGCCTTGTCGACCGCGGCCAGCACCTCGGCGTCGAGGCGGCGGCCGGCGGCGGCGCAGTTGTCCTCGAGCTGGGAGGGCCGGGACGCGCCGACGATCGCCGAGGCCACCGTGTCGGTGCGCAGCACCCAGGCCAGGGCGAGCTGGGCCATGGTCAGGCCGGCCTCGTCGGCCACCACCCGCAGCCGCTCGACCGCGTCCAGGACCTCGTCGGTGAGGAAGCGGCCGACAAAGGCCCCCATGCGCCGGGACGCGGCCCGGCTGTCGGGCGGGGGCGCCTGGCCCCTGGCGTACTTGCCGGTCAGCACCCCCTGGGCCAGGGGCGACCAGACGACCTGGCCGACCCCCTCGCGGGCGCACAGCGGCAGCACCTCGGCCTCGATGCGCCGGCGCAGGATCGAGTACTCGGGCTGGTTGGACACCAGCCGGTCCAGCCCCAGGTCGTCGGCCAGGGCGAGGGCGTCGCCGATCTGGGCGGCGGTCCACTCGCTCACCCCGACGTAGTGGACCTTGCCCTGGCGGACCAGGTCGTCCAGGGCCCGCAGGGTCTCCTCCAGCGGAGTCTCGTCGTCGAAGCGGTGGCACTGGTACAGGTCGAGGTAGTCGGTGCGCAGCCGGCGCAGGCTGGCGTGGCAGGACTCCATGATGTGCTTGCGGGACAGCCCGCCGTCGTTGGGGCCGTCGGCGACCGGGAAGTAGACCTTGGTGGCGAGCACGTACGAGGAGCGGGGGTACGCCCGAGCGCCTCCCCGAGGACCTCCTCGGCCGCGCCCCGGCCGTACACGTCGGCGGTGTCGAAGAAGTTCACCCCGAGCTCGTAGGCCCGGGCCACGCACGCCCTGGCCTGGTCGGCCTCGACCCCGACCCCGTAGGTCAGCCAGGAGCCGAGCCCGATCTCCGACACCCTGACCCCGCTCGCCCCCAGCCGCCGGTACTCCACCGCTCCCGCGCCTCCTTCAGCTCGTCTCGTGCTCGGGCCGCCCGACCAGCTGGCCGCCACCCCGGACCACGAGCTCGTCGCGGAGCGCCCACAGGACCGGGAAGAACCGGTAGCGCGTGGTCCGCTGCAGGTAGGCGATGGCCATCCCGCCGGTGCCGCGCGCGTGGTCGCCGAGGGTACGCTGCACCAGCGCCACGTGCTCCTGGCGCCAGCGGATCCAGCGCTCGTCGTAGTCGACCAGGGCCTCGCAGACCAGGTAGAAGTCGGTCCGCGGGCCGGGGTCGACATAGAAGTCGGCCCAGGACGCCAGGTCGGTGATGCCCAGGCGGGCGGCCGCGGCGGCGTGGGCGTCGGCCAGGGACCGCTCGGCCAGGCGGCCGGCCAGCGGCTCGGGCAGGGCACCGCCGTACTCGATCTCCAGCGCCTTCAGGTAGGCGGGCTCGCGCAGCCCCGAGCGCAGCTCCAGCTCCCGGAACTGGACCGACTGGGAGCCCGAGGCCGTCCCCAGGTAGCTGCGGAACTGGTGCAGGTCCCAGGGCGGCAGGGTGTGGAGGCTGCGCATCTGGTCCAGCGCGTGCTCCAGGGTGTGGTTGACCCGCCCGAGCAGGGCCAGGGCGGGCGAGAAGGCGTCGGCGTCCAGCAGCCCCACGATCCGCCCCAGGTCGTGCAGGAGCAGCTTCATCCACAGCTCCAGGGCCTGGTGGACGACGATGAAGTGCAGCTCCTCGGGATGGGGCGGCCGGGAGCGTGGCTGCTGCAGGGCCAGCAGCTCCGGGACCCGCAGGTAGCTGCCGTAGGTCAGCTCGTCAGTGTCCACCGACCCCCCTTGGTCGCAAACGTTGCCCGGCAAAAGCCTATCGCTGGTCGATCTGGAATTGCCCGCGCGTCCCGCGCTGCCTAGCATGAGCGGTGACGGTGGCCTTGGTCGAAGGGAGCAGCCGGGTGCGCAGGACCGCGATCCTGTTTGGCGGCGTCGCCGTGCTGGCCCTGCTGCTGTCACCGGCGGCCGGAGGCGCCGCCGCGCCCGCCGCGGCCCGGGTGGCCGCCCAGCAGCAGCCGAGCGACAGCCCGGCCCTGGACGCCCGCGGCCGCGAGCTGTACCAGAACGCCTGCGCCTCCTGCCACGGCCCCGACCCGTCGGGTCCCAGCTACTACCCGGACGTGCCGTCGCTGGCCGACGTCGGCGGGGCGGCCGCGGTCAACTGGGCGCTGCGCACCGGACGGATGCCCTGGAAGGACAACAAGGGCCCGGCCATCGAGCGCGGCGAGCCCCGCTTCAACGAGGAGGACACCCGCGCCCTGGTCACCCACATCGGCAAGGCGGTCGGCGACGCCCAGATCCCCGACGTCGACCCGGCCCGCGGCAACCTCCAGCGCGGCCGCGAGCTGTACGGCCAGGCGTGCGCGGCCTGCCACGGCATGAACGGCGCCGGGGCGGCCCTGGGCGGCGAGAACATCGCGGTGTCGCTGCAGAACGTGACCCCCCAGGACGTGGCCGAGGCGATCAAGATCGGCCCCGGGCAGATGCCGGTCGGCGGCGGCCTGGCCGACTACGAGTTCGGCACCGCCCACAGCACCCAGGAGGTCGACGACATCGCCGCCTACGTCGAGAGCCTGCGCACCGACCCCTACAACGAGGGCGGCGCCCCCATCGGCGGCAAGGGGCCGGTGCCCGAGGGGTTCGTGGCCTGGGTGATCGGGCTGGGGCTGCTGGTGGTGGCCTCCCGCTGGATCGCCGGGCGTGGCTGAGACCAGCCGTGGACCAGACCGCGAAGTCATGACCGACAGCGACCAGCAGGGGAGCGAGCGGGTGGACGTCGACCGCCAGACCGAGGTGGGCCGGGAGCACCCCGGCGACCAGCGCAGGGCCGAGCGCCGCGTCGGGATCGCCCTGGCGGTCGCCATCCTCGCCGGGGTCGGGCTGTTCGTCGTCTACTTCACCGGCGGCCAGACCCAGATCGAGGGGCTCCTGTTCGCCGTCGCCCTTGGCGCGTTCGGGGTCGCCCTCGGCATCTGGGCCAACCACCTGCTCGACGCCCGCGAGGTGGTCGAGGAGCGCCACGAGCTGAGCAGCGGCCCCGCCGGCCGCGAGGCGTTCGAGGCCGCCCTGACCGAGGAGGTCGGCCCCGTCCTGGGCCGCCGCTCGATGCTGCTCCGGCTGCTCGCCGGGGCCGGCGGGGCCCTCGGGCTGGCCCTGCTGCTGCCGGTGCTGTCGCTGGGCCCGGCGCCGGGCAACTCCCTCAAGCAGACCCCCTGGCGGCGGGGCTCGCGGGTGGTCGACGAGGAGGGCGAGCTGGTCAGCCTCAACCAGGTCCCCGAGGACGGCTTCCTGACCGTGTTCCCCGAGGGCCACGATGGCGCCGCCGACGCCCAGACCCTGCTCATCCACGTCCGCCCGGGGTCGCTGAAGCTGCCCCCCGAGAAGATGGCCGGCGTGCCCGAGGGCACCCATGTCGCCTACTCCAAGATCTGCACCCACGCCGGCTGCCCGGTCGGGCTGTACCGGGCCGAGAGCCAGACGCTCATCTGCCCCTGCCACCAGTCGCAGTTCGACGTGTCCGACGGGGCCAAGCCGTTCTTCGGGCCGGCCGCCCGCCCCCTGCCCCAGCTGCCGCTGGGCGTCGACGAGGAGGGCATCCTGGTCGCCCAGGGCGACTTCCCCGAGCCGGTCGGCCCGGCGTTCTGGGACATGAATCGAGGCCGATGATGCCCACGATGATGGAGCGGTCCTTCAAGTACCTGGACGAGCGGCTGGGCACGGCCAGCCTGGCCCGCACCGCCCTGCGCAAGGTCTTCCCCGACCACTGGTCGTTCCTGCTCGGCGAGATCGCCCTGTTCGCCCTGGTGGTGCTGATCTTCACCGGGACCTTCCTGACCTTCTTCTACACCCCGTCGGTCCAGGAGGTCGTCTACGACGGCCCCTACGAGCCGCTGCGGGGCGCCCACGTCTCGGCCGCCTACAACTCGGTGCTGCGGCTGTCGTTCGAGGTCCGGGCGGGGCTGCTGATGCGCCAGACCCACCACTGGGCGGCCCTGGTGTTCGTGGCCGCCATCGTCATCCACCTGTGCCGGATCTTCTTCACCGGCGCCTTCCGCCGCCCCCGCGAGCTCAACTGGCTGGTCGGCATCGGGCTGCTGTTCCTGGCCCTGGGCGAGGGCTTCACCGGCTACTCGCTCCCCGACGACCTGCTGAGTCCGGCATCGGCCTGCGCATCTTCTACGCCGTCACCCTGGCCATCCCGGTGGTCGGCACCTGGGTCACCTACCTGCTGTTCGGCGGCGAGTTCCCGGCCGGCGACATCATCTCGCGGCTGTTCGTGTTCCACATCATGCTGCTCCCGGCCCTGCTGCTCGCCCTGGTCGGGGTCCACCTGGCCATCCTGGTGCTGCAGAAGCACACCCAGTTCCCCGGCCCCGGCCGGACCGAGCGCAACGTCGTCGGCAAGCGGCTCTGGCCCGAGCAGACCTTCAAGTCGGTGTCGCTGCTGCTGTTCACCACCGCCGTCCTGGCCATGCTCGGCGGCGTCGCCCAGATCAACCCCGTCTGGCAGTTCGGGCCGTTCGAGCCGTTCAACGTGACCTCGCCGGCCCAGCCCGACTGGTACATCGGCTTCCTCGACGGCGCCCTGCGCCTGGGGCCGCCCTGGGACCTGAACCTGTTCGGCTTCACCATCTCCGAGGTCTTCTGGCCGGCGGTGCTGTTCCCCGGCATCGCCTTCGGCATCCTGACCCTGTGGCCGTGGATCGAGCGCCGCTTCACCAAGGACCGGGCCGAGCACCACATCCTGGACCAGTCCCCGCGACACCCCGGTCCGCACCGGCATCGGCGCCGCCGGCCTGATGGTGTTCTTCATCATGTTCCTGGAGGGCGGCAACGACATCTTCGGGGTCCTGCTCGGCGTCCCGGTCGAGACCATCACCCGCATCCTCCAGTGGGGCCTGGTCATCGGCCCCGTCGTGACCTTCCTGGTCACCTACTGGATCTGCAAGAGCCTCAGCCGCACCCGCCTCCGCCCGGCCCAGATCAACGCCGGCGTCCGCCTCAGCCGCACCTCCGACGGCGGCTACGAGACGGTCTCGCTGGAGCCGCCCGCCGGCGACGGCGAGCGGGCCCCGGCCGCCACCGGGCCCCACGCCGAGTAGCCCGCGGCCCCGCTCAGGGGTGGTCGGAGCGGTCCTGCTCCGCCGGGTCGGGGTAGGGGTTGGGGTCCGACACCGGGCCCGACCCGGGGGACGGGGGCGCGGTGTCGGCCTCCAGGCGGCCGTAGCGGTTCTCGCGGTTGACCGCGGCCAGCCAGCCCCAGGTCGCGTAGGCGAGCAGGCCGAGGCCGAGGATGACCAGCCACAGGCCGTAGATCAGGCCGGTGAACAGCACCGCCACCCCCAGGGAGGCGGCCAGCGGCCAGATGGTGGGCAGGGGCAGCACGCCCAGGTCCTCGGCCGCCAGGTCCTTGGGACCGGGGGGGTCCGGGGGCGGGATGCCGGCCAGGCGGCGCAGGGCGTCGGCCCGGGGCTCGCCGGCGCCGCCGCGGGCGCGCTGCTCCTGGATCAGGATCAGGCCGGCGACGCCCGGCCCGGCGCCCAGCGTCAGCAGGCAGACCGTGCCCAGCCACTCGTAGGTGAGGAACCAGTACACGATCCCGACCACGAAGCCGAAGATCGACACCCGCAGCAGCACACCAGCTTCATCGGTCATCGCCTCAGCCTCGATCCGGGTTGCGCTCGGGGTCGGTGTGGGCGGCATAGGCCGGCGAGTGGCGGTAGTCGAACGCCGGCCGCTCGGAGTGGATCTCGGGCAGGTGGTGGAAGTTGTGCGACGGCGGCGGGGAGGAGGTCACCCACTCCAGGCTGTTGCCCCCCCACGGGTCGTCGCCGGCCGGCTGGCCCCGCCGGATCGAGACCAGGAAGTTCCAGATGAACACCAGCACCGACACCCCGGTGAGGAACGCCCCCACGGTGGAGACCAGGTTGGCCGAGGCCCAGCGCTCGATCTGGTAGTCGGCGATGCGCCGGGGCATGCCGTCCAGCCCGACCAGGAACTGGAAGAAGAAGGTGATGTTGAACCCGACCAGGAACAGCCAGAAATGGAGCTTGCCCAGCCGCTCCGACAGCAGCCGCCCGGTGAACTTGGGGAACCAGAAGTAGAACCCGGCGAACATCCCGTAGAGCAGCCCCCCGACCATGATGTAGTGGAAGTGGGCGACCACGTAGTAGGTGTCGTTGACGGCGAAGTCGATCGGCGGCGAGGCCAGGAAGATGCCGGTGATGCCGCCGATCAGGAACACCAGGATGAACCCGAGCGACATCAGCATGGCCGTCGACAGGGTGATCGCCCCCCGCCACATGGTCCCGATCCAGTTGAACACCTTGATGCCGGTGGGCACGGCGATCAGCAGCGACATGATCGCGAAGTAGGGCAGGTAGACCAGCCCGGTGGCGAACATGTGGTGGGCCCAGACCCCGAACGACAGGGCGGCGATCCCGAAGAAGGCGAACACCATGGCCCGGTAGCCGAACAGCGGCTTGCGGGAGAAGACGGGGATGACCTCGCTGATGATCCCGAAGATGGGCAGGATGATGATGTAGACCTCGGGGTGGCCGAAGAACCAGAAGATGTGCTGGAACAGGATCGGCTGGCCGCCGGCCTCCGGGTTGAAGAACTGGGCCCCGAAGTTGCGCTCCAGGAACAGCAGCGCGAACACCACCGTCAGGGCCGGGAAGGCGAACAGGATCAGCAGCTGGTTGACCAGCACCCCCCAGGTGAACAGCGGCATCCGGAACATGGTCATGCCCGGCATGCGCATCCGGAAGATGGTGGTGACCAGGTTGACCGCGCCCAGGATGCCGGCCACGCCGACCACCGCCAGCCCGATGATCCACAGGTCCATCCCGGTGCCCTGGAAGTACTGGTCGGTCGAGAGCGGCGCGTACGCGGTCCAGGCGACCGCGGCCGGGCCGCCGGCCACGAAGAAGCTGGAGAACACGATCAGGCTGCCGAACAGGTACAGCCAGTACGACATGGCGTTGGCCCGCGGGAAGGCGACGTCGGCGGCGCCGATCTGGAGCGGGACCAGGTAGTTGCCGAGCCCGGTGGTCACCTGGGCGGCGAACAGGAAGATCATCAGGGTCCCGTGCATGGTGAACACCTGGTTGTAGGTGTTCTCGCCCATCGCCTGGAGGCCCGGGGTGGCCAGCTCCCAGCGGACCACCAGGGCCAGCAGCCCGCCGGCCAGGAAGATGGCGAAGGCGGTGAAGATGTAGAGGATGCCGATCTTCTTGTGGTCGACCGTGGTCAGGTAGTCGACGATGCCGCCCGGCTCCTCGTGGTGGGCCTCGGGGAGCGCCGGGAGGGGAAGCTCGGTGGTGGCCATCTGTCGCTCGTCGCTCCTTAGGTTCCCGGTTGCCCGGCCGAGCCGCGCCTGGTCGTCTCGGCCAGCCAGGTCTGGTACTGGCCCTGGTTGACCACCCGCACCCGGAAGGTCATGTCGGTGTGCTGGAGGCCGCAGAACTGGGTGCACTGGCCGTGGTAGAGCCCTTCCTTCTCGAAGGTGAGGTCGAACTCGTTGACCGTCCCCGGGATGGCCTGGCGCTTGAACAGCGTCTGGGGCACGTAGAAGGTGTGGACCACGTCGGCCGACAGCAGCTTGACCCGGACCCGCTGGCCCACCGGCACGACCATCTCGGGGATGGTCTCGGGCGAGCCCAGGACCTCGGCGCCGGTGCCCTCGTAGGTGAAGCGGTAGCTCCACTGGAAGGCGGTCACGGTGACGTTGACGTCGGCGTCGCCGGAGCTGTCCAGCACCTTGTCCTGGGCCTGGATGGTGACCACGAACAGGAACAGCACGATCACCGTGGGGATCACGGTCCAGGTGAGCTCGAGCTTGTTGTTGCCGTGGGTCTGGGTCGGCAGCTCGTCGTCGCGGCGCCGGTAGCGGATCACCGACCAGATGACCAGGCCCGACACGACCACGAACACGACCGCGGCGATGTACATGAACAGGTTGTAGAGGTTGTAGATGGCCTGCCCCTGCTCGGTGACGCTCTGGGGGGTGCAGCCGGCGGCGGCCAGGACGGTCGCCGTGACCGCGAGCCAGCGGGTGGCGGGAGCGCGACGACTGGGCATGGCCATCCTCGGGTCGGAGTGGACGCTGCCTCTATCTAGGGGGCCGGAGCCGGATCCTTGCAAATCGGGCGGCGGGCGGAAGGTTGAACGATAGAGTAGCCGGTCGCGTGCCACGGGTCAGCCGATCCCGAGCCCGGTCATCAGCGCCCTCGCCGTCAGGCCGAACACGAAGAACGCGCCGATGGTGAAGAACAGGTGGTAAGGCGGCTTCTCCAGCCCCCGGGTGAACACGTGGCAGACCCCGATGACCAGGGCCGGGAACACCGCCCCGTACAGGTAGTGCAGCAGCGGCTGGCGGCCACCGTTGAGCAGCAGGACGAGCCCGGCCAGCAGCTGCACGCCCAGCAGCACCTGGAGCACGGTCAGCAGGCCCCAGTAGACGCGGTTGGCGTCGCGCCTGGTGATGAACAGGCCGATCCCGAACAGGAACAGCAGCCCCCAGCCGGCCACGATCACGAACCCTTCGATGATGTGGAACCTGGCCATGGGGGGCGCTCCGTGGGTCGGCCGTGGAACGGGGCCCGATCCTAACCTGGTTCGCCCTCGGCGGAACGGGTCGTCGGCGGCCGGCCAGTCCGGTACCGTGCACCTATGAGCATCGGGACCTTCAACGAGGCCTTCGACCGGCCCATCGACCCGGTCGACCGGCTGCTGCGCCGCCGGGTGATCATGCTGTCGGGGCCGATCGACACCGACCGGGCCAACGACGTCATGGCCCGCCTGCTGTACCTGGAGGGCGAGGACACCGACGAGCCGGTCGAGCTGCGGATCAACTCCCCCGGCGGGGAGGTCCTGAGCGGCCTGGCCATCGTCGACACCATCGCCCAGCTGGCCTGCCCGGTCGCCACCACCTGCGCCGGCATGGCCGCCTCGATGGCCTCGGTGCTGCTGGCCTCGGGGACCAAGGGCCGCCGCCGGGCCACGGCCAACGCCCGCGTCCTCATCCACCAGCCGTGGGCCGGCCAGTTCCAGGGCCAGGCCACCGACCTGGAGCGGGCCGCCGAGGAGATCCTGCGCCAGCGGGCCCGCATCGACGAGCTGCTGGCCGGCGCCACCGGCCAGCCGGTCGAGCGCATCCACCGCGACACCGAGCGCGACACCTGGTTCTCGGCCGCCGAGGCCCTCGAGTACGGGCTGGTCGACGAGGTCGTGGGCAGGTGAAGCTGCGCGAGGCGGTCGGGGAGGCGCTGCGCCGGCGCCGCCTCGACCAGGGCCGCACCCTGCGCGAGGTCGCCGAGGCCGCCGGGGTGTCGCTCACCTACCTGTCGGAGGTCGAGCGGGGCCGCAAGGAAGCCTCCTCGGAGGTCCTGGAGGCCGTCTGCGCCGCCCTCCACCTGGCCCTGGCCGAGCTGTTCTTCGAGGTCGCCGAGACCCTGGCCCTGGCCGAGGCGGCGCCGGTCCCGGCCGTGGGGTTCCTGCCGCCCCGTCCCCGGGCCGCGGCCGCCCCCGCTCCCGCCGCGGCGCCGATGGCCCCGGTGCTGGACCTGCGCGCCTTCGCCGGCCGCCGCACCGCCTGACACTGCGGGGGCCGTTCCCACGGGTCCCCTGCGACCGCCAGGGGTTTGCGGAATGCCGGGGTGCGGAATGCTGCATCCCCGACGGCCGCCTATGGGAGGGGACGCCAGCGTGCGCTACGTCGAGGCCTGCGGCCTGCGAGTGTCGGTCATCGGCCTTGGCGCGTGGCAGTTCGGCACGCCCGAATGGGGCTGGGGGGCCCAGTACGGCCCGGCCGAGGCCCTGGCCGTGGTCGACCGGGCCCGGTCGCTGGGCATCACCCTGATCGACACCGCCGAGCTGTACGGCGGCGGCGAGTCCGAGCGGCTGCTCGGCCGCGCCCTGGCCGACCCGGCGGCCAGGGGCTCGGTGGTGCTGGCCTCCAAGGTCACCCCGAGCTGGCCGACCAGGGACCGGGTGGCGGCGGCCGCCAGGGGCAGCCTGGCCCGGCTCGGCACCGGCCACCTCGACCTCTACCAGGTCCACTGGCCCAACCCGCTCGTCGCCCAGCGCTCGACCATGGCCGGCATGCGCACCCTCCAGGCCGGCGGGCTCGTCCGCCACGTCGGGGTGAGCAACTACGGCCTGGGCCGGTGGCGGGCGGCCGAGGCCGCCCTCGGCGGCCCGGTGGTGTCCAACCAGGTCCGCTACAGCCTGCTCACCCGCAAGCCGGAGCGGGAGCTGCTGCCGCACGCGGCCGCCGCCGGCCGGCTGATCGTCGCCTACAGCCCGCTCGCCCAGGGGGTGCTGGCCGCCAGGTACACCGCCGACACCGCCCCCGGCGGGGTCCGGGCCCGGAACCTGCTCTTCTCCGCCGAGAACCTGCGCCGGGCCGAGCCGGTGCTGCAGGCCCTGCGCGAGCTGGCCCACGCCCACCAGGCCACCCCGGCCCAGGTGGCCCTGGCCTGGGTCGTCCACCACCCGGGGGTGGTCGCCATCCCCGGGGCCAAGTCGGTCGCCCAGGTGGAGTCGAACGCGGCCGCCGCCGACCTCGCCCTCGCCCCCGACGAGCTGGCCCACCTGACCGCCGCCGCCGACGGCTTCCACCGCGAGCTGGTGGTCAGCGCCGGCGCCGTGCTCGGCCGCCGCCTGCGCCCCGCCCGTCTCGGCTAGTCGGGCAGGCGCAGCACG
>CAVTCL010000021.1:0-153225 GCA_963733175.1 uncultured Actinomycetota bacterium | reverse complement strand
ATCTGGCCGGCCATCAGCCTGATCTCGTCCTCCGTCTCCGCTCCCTGTGCCCGGGCCAGCATCACCACCAGAGCTCGCCCCACGTTGAGCTGGCCGGCGATGATGCTGGGGACACCCGGCCCGTTTGGGTCGCCCAGGATGGTGTCAATGTAGTCGGCCGCGGTCAGCCTGTCGTTCTCCGTCCACACCGTCAGAAACGTGACCGCCAGCGCGGTTGCCGGCGCCCACGGCCGGGTTCAGTTCGCTCATGTGGGCAGGATAAGCCCATGAAGGCCGGCCCCAAGGGCACCATCGACCGCCCCACCGCTCGACCTGCGCCGCCTCCCCAAGCGCGGCGGGAGCCGGGCCGTCGCCTTCGTCGAGCGGGTACGTGCAGCGCTGCCCAAGGGCACCGGGGCGCGTGGCGCTCGATGAAGCTGCGGCCCTGGCAGCGCGAGATCGTCCACGGCCTACTGGACGAGCCGCGACCCCGCCAAGGGCTCTCTCCTCCATCCCCGCGGGCAATGGCAAGAGCACCCTCGCCGCCGCGCTGGGGCTGTACGGGCTGCTGGCCGACCTGACCGAGGGCGCCCAGGTCATCTGCTGTCGCCTCAGACGAGCGGCAGGCCCGGGATCATCCTCAACACCGCCCGCCGCATGGTCGAGCTCGACCCGGCGCTGTACGCGAGGGTGCAGATCTACGCCGACCACCTCGCCCGAGCCGCACTCGGACTCCACCCTGTTCGCCGCTCCCGGCGGATCCGGGCGCCCTGCAAGGCTGGGACCCGAGCCTCGCCATCGTGGACGAGCTGCACGTGGTCACCGACGACACCTTCGAGGCGATGGCGGCCCGGGCCGGCAAGCGCGACCACTCGCTGTTGCTGGCCATCTCGACCCCGCCCAGGATCGGCTGACGACGGGGTGATGCGCCGCCTGGTCGACCACGGCCGCTCGGGTGAGCGACCCGTCGTTCTTCTCTCGCGAGTACGCGGCGCCGGCCGGCTGCGCGCGTCGACGACGAGCAGGCGTGAGCGGTCGCCAACCCGGCACTTGGACGATTTCCTGCACCGCGACGTGCTCCGGGCGACGCATGCCCCTGAAGACGCCAGCGACAACGCCTTTCGCCGCTACCGCCTCGGCCAGTGGGTGACCCTGGACGGCGCATGGCTGCCGGACGGCGCCTGGTCCGCATGCGCTCCACGTCTCCGCGCGATCGAGGACGGGGCCGACATCGTGCTCGGGTTCGACGGGTCGTTCTCCGGCGACTGCACCGCCCTGGTCGCCGTCACCGTCGCCGACCGCCCCCATGTCCACCTGGTGCGGCTGTGGGAGGCGCCCGAGGGCGCCCGCGACTGGCGGGTCCCGATCGTGGAGGTGGAGGACGCAATCCGGGCCGCCTGCCGCCGCTGGCGCGTGCTCGAGGTCGCCGCCGACCCCTACCGCTGGCCAGCGGTCCCTGGAAGCTGCTGGACGCCGACGGGCATCCCGGTCGGCGAGTACCCGCAGTCGCCGGCCAGGATGGGGCCGGCGACGAGTCGTCTCTACTCCGCGGTCGTCGACCGGCCTGCTGTCGCATGACGGTGTCGAGCGCCATGGCACGCCATGTCGCCAACGCCATCCTCAAGCCAGGACAGTCGCGGGGCGAGGCTGGCCAAGGAGCACAAGGACAGCAAGCGCCGCATCGACGCCGCCGTGGCGGCCGTCATGGCCCATGACCGGGCCGCGGTGCTGGCCGGTACCGGGGAGCCGGCCATCTACATCTAGTTGGCGTCGGCCTGGGCGGCGAACGCGGCCCACCGCAGCCACGCCCGCTGGCAGTGGATGTGGCTGTGCCCCTTGACCTTGAGGTAGACGTCTCTGGCGTCGCCCTCGATGGCGAACCTCGCCCCGTTCGGTGAACTCGTCGAGGACGTCGGCGGCGTCCTGGTCGGTGACGCCGGTCTGGCGCACGAGGTTCTCGATCGCCAGCCGCAGTAGCAGCGACCGCTCCCGGTCCGACAGCCGGGACGGGACGCCGGCGAGGTGGTGGGCGTACTCGGACATGGCTAACTCCCGGGCTCGGGGCGCTTCACCCGCCTATTGTGCAGCCCGGACAGCGGCGTTAGGTGAGGGTGAGGTGTAGCTTCCCTCGATCCTCGGCTTGGCTGCCAGCCCCAGCCCACCGCGCCGGACCGGCGCAGTGTCCGTGTCCTGCCGGTACAGCGTGATCGCCTCGACGATCGCCTCTTCCAGCTCAGCAAGGTCACGCCCGGTCGCAAAGCACCCGGGCAGTCCTCCACCTCGGCCCAGAAGGTATCGCCCTCCTGGTGCACGGCAACCGTGTAGGTAACGGTCATGGCCGCCTCTCCTCGCTGAACCCCGCCTGTTTCAGGATGGCAGCTCGCAGCCCTGGCGGGTAGTCCTCCCCGTGATTGTAGGGCAGGGTGATCGGCCGTCTACCCGGCTTCGTCATCTTCACTACGTGCTTGCCGCCATGTGTCTGCCTCCACCCATCGGCCGTCAGCAGCTTGCGGGCAGACTTCTGGTCAAGGGTCTTCGGGATCGCGGCCGGCTTCTGCCCCTTCCCCTTCCTGAAGATGCTCACTGCGCGAACCTCCCGAAGTCGTCCGCACAATCCGCACAATACGCAGAAAGGCGGATCGCGGTGGGTTCTGCGGATACTGCGGATTTTGCGGACAACTCACGCCTCCATAGTGGATTGACCTCGAACGCTGGCGACGGCGGCCGGCCAGGGCCAGCGGGCGCTCCGGCGCAGGGACCGGGCGGATGTAGCCGTGCTCGACCAGCAGGGCCAAGGGCGGGTCGAGGGCGTCGACCTTGGCGAACCGACCCTCGGCAGCGCCAGCATCAGCTCGCGGCGGGTGAAGTACTCCACGTCGCGCCGCTCGATCCAGGCCAGGAGGTAGCGGGCGTCGTCCAGGGTGGGATCGGCGCCGCCCATCAGGTCGAAGGTGGCCAGGGCGTGATCGGTGAGGTAGCGGCCGATGGCGATGGCGTCGGTGATGGTGGCCTCGTTGACCGGCAGGGCCCAGCCGTCGCGGAGGCGGGCGGCGAGGTGGAGCAGGCCGGCGATCCGGGCGACGGCCCCGACGAGCTTTGAGGCCCAGTCGGCGATGTGGGCCAGGTCGCCGTGGTGGGGGTGGAGGCGGGGCTCGACCTCGGCTTCGAACTCGGTCAGGCGGCCGCGGCCGGGGCGGTCAGGGTCAGGATGATCAGGTCGGCGCTGCCGACCAGCTTGGCCGCCTCTCGCTCGTCGAGCAGGGAGCGGGCCAGCGCGTACAGGTCGACCCGGTAGCGTTCCACGATCTCCTCGGGCCTGGCGGGGCGATCTTGCGGCTGCCGACGGTGTTGACGGGCAGGGCGTACAGGAACCGGGCCAGCAGGCCTCGGCCGCGGAACCCGGGGTGGTCGTTGCTTGCCGAGCACGTCGGGTTGGACGGCCAGGCCCACGGTCAGGGCGGGCCGCTCGATGTACTCGGAGCCGCGGCCCTTGCGGTCGATGCGCAGCTCGTCGCCGGCGTGGCCCTTGAGGTAGGGGTCAGGTGGGCCACCACCCTGGTAGCGGCCGGCCATGGCATCGAACACCCGCCCTCGGCCGACAGCAGGGCGATGCGGCCACCCTGGTCGGCCAGCAGGCTGGCCAGGGCCTCGGCGGTGGTGTCGTCGGCGAGCAGCCGGGGGATCGACGGCACCTGATGGCTTCGGCCTCGGCCCGGCCGCAGCGTTCTCCTCGGCCAAGCAGCCTCGGCGCCGGCGCCGGTCGCCTTCCCCGGGTCGCCGGGCTTCGTCGGCGGCGGTCGCGACCTTCTTGGGCATGATGCCTCCACACGATCGGCCGCATCCGGGCGGGCTCGTCCCGGTCCAGCCGACCAGCGGCCGGGTCACGTCGCGGAACACCGCCGACTTGCGGCTGCCGGGCGGCAGGGCGGCGGCGGCGAACAGATTCAGCGGCTCCTGCGAGCCGGTGCCTGACCTGGACCCCGGCGAGGCCCCCGGCGGCGGTGGCGAGGGTCGCCAGTACCAGCATGCCCGGGAGGTCGGGCGGGGTCTGGGTGGCGGTCGCCTCGGCCCGCACCCAGGCGGCCAGGAAGTCGGGCAGGGCCTCGACCGGGAACGCGGGAAGGTCAACGGCGGCCCGCAGCGGGGTCGGCTCCTCCCCCTGTCCTCGACGCTGCCGTGGTCGGGCGGGTCGACGAGCATGCCGCTCATCGGCGGACCCGCTTCAGGTCGGCAACCTCGAAGAGTTTGAGGGCGCGCAGCAACACGACGATCTCGCCGACCAAGCTCCACATCACCCGCTGGTCGGGGAGGGCATCGACCCGGCTGCGGGCCTCGTCGACCAGGCCGTCGACCTCGTCCAGCTTGGCGCCCACCCAGGCAGCGAGCAGCTCCCCGACGGGTCGGGGGTCGCCCTCATACGGTAGTCTTTGCGTGCTGGTGGCGGTACCACTCCGAGCCGGCCTTTCCGTGGCGGGGGGGCCGGTTCGTTCCTTGTCAGGAGGGTGTCGCATCGGCCAACACCCCCTCGACCCGGGCGGTCGGCGCCGAGGCCTGGTCGAGTAGGAAGACCACCCGGGCCAGCACCGCCGGGTTGTCGCAGTGGCGGGGGACGAGCCCGGCGCGGGCGTCGGCTTCGTTGTCTTGGATGGCCTGCCGTCGGATCTCGGCGGCCTGGATAGGGGTGTGCACGGCTATCTCCTGACGTGGGCCGGAGATAGCAGCTAGGCGGCCACCTCCGGGCAGGACACGGCAGCCGAGACAGGCGGTCCATTGGGGCAGTGACCGGCCAGGACGGGGTCCTGCCAGGGTGGCGACGATCGTGTGCGCGCAAGGGACCTGCCGAGCGCGTGGAGGATGCGCCGCTTGGCGACCCGCTGGAGCGCACGAAGCAGCAGCAGGAGGCGCCCGAGGGCCTCGGCCGCGATCAGCTCCAGGAGGACGTCGATGAAGGTCGCCATCGCTGCGGCCTGGGTATCACCACGGCGGGCCTGACGGCGTAGGCGCCGATGGAGGCGCGCCAGCCGGGCCTGGTCACCAGCGGCGAGTGCGGTGAACGCCGCAGTCAGGTCGCCGATGCCGGCCTCGCCTGGGGGGGCGAGCCCGGCGAGGAAGCCGTGCCGGCGGCCCGCCCGGCGCTGCGCGGCCTCGTAGTCGAGCAGCATCGGTTCGAACCCGTCGAAGCACTTGGTTGAATCTCAACCTCAACGTGGGAGTGAGATTCGACTTGGCGAAGGACCTGGCGAGCGCGCTGGCCTCGCCACTGGCCCGTCGGAACTGCTCGCCGAACCGGGAGGCCTGGACCGCGAACTCGCGGGCGAGCTGGGCACCGAAGTGGCTCCCGGCGTTGACCGCTGGGAAGTTCATCCGGACGGGAGGGCCGTAGACCCGCCCAAGCGCGCTCACCTTCACGACGGCCGCCCCCGGAACCGGACCTTGACCCGCTCATGGTCGAACCCGCCACCGGTCCGCCGGGCGGGGCCGACGGTGACCTCCTCGATGGTGGCGGCGACCAGGGTCCGCCGCCGTTCGATCGTGGCCGCCTCCCACCAGGTGTGCAGATCGGTGTCGAGCTGGCTGATCTCCAGCAGGATCGGGGCGACGGGGCGGCGGGCGAGGCGGCGGTCCAGGCTGGCCAGCTGCTCGAGGACCCGGGCCTTCTGCCGGAGGTACCTTGGCTGGTCGAGGGTGCCATCGGTGAGCCAGTCGGCAAGCTGGTCGAGGGTCCGCTCGGTGGCGGCGCGCTCGGCGGCCAGCTCGGCGAAGGTGTCGCGGTCGCTGTCGGCGGCGGCGAGCAGCTCGGCCAGGCCGGGCCCGGCGAGCCAGTCCAGCATCCGCTCGGCGACGTACAGCTCCAAGGGCTCGGCGAGCTGGGTGATCTTGCCGCAGCCGCGGCCGCGGGGTGGTCCGCTGCACACGTACTGGCGGGATCCACCGGCCGTTGGCTCATGCGGCCGGGCGGGCGACGAGTGGGCTGCCGCATCCGGGCCGGCCGCATACGAGGCCGAGGCCGGTCAGCAGATAGCGGCGGGGTGCCCCCTGACGGCGGCGGCGCTCCGGGTCGGCGAACACCGCCTTGGCAGCCTCCCATGCCGCCCGGTCGATGATCGGCTCCCACGTCGCTGGGCCGACCACCTCGCCGAGGTAGGTCCGCAGGCCCGCGATCCGGGCCGACGTCATCACGTGCCGGAAGGATGTGCTGTGCCAGCGCTTCCCGCGGGCCTTGGTGATGCCTCGCTCGTGCCAGTCCCGCAGGATCGCGTAGACGGGCTCGCCGGCGATCAGCCGCTCGGCCGCCTCCCGGATCGCGTCGGCCTCGGCCGGCTCGTGGTCGACGCCGTTGGCGGCGAACCCGAAGGCCCGCTGGCCGCCATGGGGCTTGCCGTCGCGGGCCAGCTCCCTCGTGCTTGAGCTGGAGCCGCTGCGCCTTGTGCTCGCTCTCGTACTCGGTAATCGACCCGAGCATCCGGAAGTGAAGGCGCCCGCTGGGAGTGGCCAGGTCGTGCTCGCCGGTGGCGGTGGCCAGCTTGACGCCGTGGCGCTCCGCTGAGGTCGATCAGCGCCTCGTTCTCCACGGGACGCCGGGTCAGCCTGTCGGCATCCCATGCGACGATGACGTCGAGCACGCCGGCCCTGGCGTCGGCGAGCATCTGCTCGTAGGCCGGCCGCCGCGTCGCCGAGAACGCGGACAGGTCGTTGTCGACGTAGGTCTCGGCGATGTCCCAGCCGAGCCGCTCGCAGAGGTCCCGGCAGGGCGGGAGCTGCCGCTCCACCCCGAGCGTCTCCTCGTGCGAGTTGACGCGGACGCCGCTGATCCTGGCATAGACGCCGGCTCTGGGTTGCATGCCGCGGACTGTACTACAGGCTATACTTGCTTGACAACCGCGTCGGCCTGGGTGGCCACGGCGACTCCTTTGACGCTGGCAACGCTGCGATCGGGACGCATCCAGCCTAACCCTCTGCGGCTGTCGGCGGTATGGGACCTTCCCAGGTTGTGGACGGCTGTCGCGGAAGCGCCGCCGCCCCGATAGGCTGGGCCTGACGCCCGTCCGGGGGGCCGCACGAGGGAGCTTGCGTGGACCGAACGACCGACCCCACCCCCGGGACAGGGCGCCTGGAACCCGATCACCCGGAACCACCCGAGCCGCCCGGGTCGGCCCCGCCACCTGACCCCGACGCGACCGGGAACGACACGCCCCGCAACTGACCAGCGTGTTCGGCCCACCGCCCCAGCGAGACCCCACAGCCGGCGGACCCGTCACCGCCCACCGACGACCGAGGCGAGAGCCCGGGGGAGCCTCCGGATTCGCCGCCGCCTCCCTCGGGAGCGGCCGGCTCGGCCGGGACGGGTCCGGCGCCCACGTCGTCCGCGCCGGGTGCCGAGGACCCCGAGCGGGAGCGGCCGCCGGGCCCGGCGACCGGCCGCCAGCATCCGGCTCCTGGCGACCCGCCCGCTCCAGCCGGCGTGGCCGCGGGTCCCGGGGCGCCCCCGCCTCCCTCCTCGTCCGCCCGGCCCTCGGTCCCGACCGACCAGCCCGCGCCGGGTCGGGCGGGGGAGGGCGACCGAGATCGACCGCCGGCGGACGAGCCGGTCCGGACGTCCAATGCCCCGACAGGCCCGGGCCCCAAGGACCACCTGGGCCCGGAGCCGAAGGCCGACCCGGGTCCTGAGCAGAAGGGCGACCGGGGCCCAGGAGTAGAGGATGGGCCGGGTCCGCAGGTCGAGGGTGAGCAGGGTCCGGATGTTGGAGGCGACCCGGGCCCAGCGGTCGGCGATGGGCCGGGTGCGGAAGGTGGAGGTGGCCGGGGCCCAGAGAGCGAAGCTGGGCCGGGTCCGAGGGTGCCGGGGCCGGACCCCAAGGTCGAGCCGCGCCCAGTGGTCGATGGCGACCCGGAGCCGGGCGCGGCCGTTGGGGCGGGTCGGGGGAGACCGGACGGTCCAGCTCTTGACGAGGCGGGTCGAGAGCCTGGGACGGTGCCGGTAGGGCGCAAGGAACAGTCGGTTGCTCAGGGAGCTCCGCCGGCTGCTCGCGAACGGGAACCGGAGGCGGCGCCGGGGCCGCCCGCCGCCCGCCGTCCCGTGGACGACCGGCCCTCTCCGTCCGCCCCGCGCGACCCGGAACCATCTCGTCCACCACTCGCGCCCACCGGCGACTGGTTCGGCGCCACACCGGCGGCCGGCCGCGAGGGTCGTGCCACCGAGCCTCCCCCAACGGGAACAGCGGCCCCTCCAGGTCCCTCCACCGCTCCGGACCGGCCCGTCACAGCGGCCCCTCCGGGTCCCTCCGCCCCAACGGACGCCCGCCCGGCCCCGCCGCAAAGCCCAGCGGCCCCGCCCAGCGGCCCCGCCCGCCGGCCAGATGGGCCCGAAGTCGGCCGAGTGGAGCAACCGGCAGCCCCGCCCCTGGGTCCTGCCCGCCCGCCGGATGGTGCGCCGGTTGGCCATCGGGAACCGACCGCGGCCCGAGGGATGGGGCCGGAGGAGCCGGCGGGGAGGCGTGGGGAACCGCCTGCCGGGGCTGCGCGGCGGCTGGAGGGGCTCGCGGGATTCAATGTCGACAGTCCAGGGCGTCCGGACGTCCCGCCGGGTGGTCCCGGACGGCCGCCCGTGGATGCCGCTGGGTGGGCGGACGCCGCGGTGGACTCCACCGTCGACTGGCCCCCGACCCCGCCGCCGCCGGTTCGGCCCCGGCCGGTGGGCCCGCCGGCACCGCGGACGGGTGAGCGGCCCGCATCCCACCCGAGCGGTGGCGCACAGCGCCAGGCCCCCGACCCGCCGCCTCCGCGACCCGGCGGACGGCCCGCGGGCCCTCCGAGCGGCGAGTCGACACGCGGCCATGTGGACCCGCCGCCGGCGCCGCGACCCGGGCAGCGGCCCCCCGGCCCTCCGCCGGCCGAAGCGGTGGAGGCCTTCCTGGACCCAGCGCCCCCCCGACCGGGCGGGCGCCCTCTCAGGTCCTCCGGGCGGTGAGGCGACCCGCGGCTACCTGGACCTGACCCCGGCGCCCACCCGGCCCGGCGGGCGGCCCCCGGCCCTTCCGGGCGGTGAGGCGACCCGCGGCTATCTCGACCCGACCCCCGTCCCGACCCCGGCGCCGCCGCGACCTGGCCCGCGGCCGGGGGCTCCGCCGGGGCGGCATCCGCTGGAGCGTCCGGAGATCGTCGAGGCGCCCCGGCCCACCGGGCGGCCGGGGGAGGGCCGGCGTCGGCCGCAGCCCACGGCTGACCGGGCCGTGGTGGCGGCCTCCCACGAGGCGGTCCTACCCGGGAAGGGTCGGCGGCGGGTTGGGCTGGTCGCGCTGGTGCTGGCGGTTGCGCTGGTCAGCGGGCTGGCTGGGGGGGTGGCGGGGGTGGTGGCGAGCCGGAACCCGGACCTGCTCGGGGGGACGACGGCGACGGGGGCGACCGGGAGCCAGGCGACGACCGGGAACCAGGCGGCGGGCGCGGCGACGGCGTCGGGGGACCAGCTGCAGCAGGTGCTGGGGGTGGTGCTGCCGGCGGTGGTGAAGATCGAGGCACGGTCCGACACCGGCAAGGCGACCGGGTCGGGGGTGATCTTCGCCGAGGACGGGTATGTGCTGACCAACGCCCATGTGGTCGACGGGGCGCGGACCATCGGCGTGACCCTCTCGACGTCGGAGCCGCTCAGGGCCCGGTTCGTCGGCCGTGACCTGAACAACGACCTGGCGGTGCTGAAGGTGCGGCGGTCCGGGCTGACCGAAGCCAAGGTGGGGCGGTCCGCCGACCTGCGGGTCGGGGACGCGGCGATCGTGGTGGGGAGCCCGTTCGGGTTCCAGAGCTCGGTCACCACCGGGATCGTGTCGGCCCTGCACCGGGTGGTGAAGGTGCCCGACGGCGAGGGTGGGGGAGAGGGGCGCGAGCTGGTCGACGCCATCCAGACCGACGCCGCCATCAACCCCGGCAACTCCGGCGGGGCGCTGGCCAACGCGAGCGGTGAGGTCGTCGGCATCTCGACCGCGATCGCGACCAACGGCGACAGCGAGGCCAACGCCGGGGTCGGGTTCGCCATCCCGATCGACCAGGCCCTTGCGGTGGCGACCGCGCTGGTCGACCGCAAGCCGGTCGAGGTGCCGTTCCTCGGCGTCGACGCCAGCTCCGAGCTGACCCCGGAGGCGGTCGCCCGCTACCGGCTCGGCAACCGCGCCGGCGCGCTGGTGAGCCGGGTGGAGCCGCGCAGCCCGGCCGCCAAGGCCGGCCTGCGCCGGGGCGACCTGATCGTCCGCCTCGGCGACCAGCCGATCCCGGCCAGGGACCAGCTCACCGTCGCCGAGCGCCGGGCCAAGATCGGCGTGCCGGTGCCGGTCACGGTGGTGCGCCGCGGCCGCGAGCTCGTCCTGCGAGATCACCCCGGCCGACGAGCCGGAGCGGTAGGGGGCGGGGCCGTGTTCAACGTCGGGCTGGGCGAGATCGTGGCCATCGTGCTGGTCACGCTGCTGGTGTTCGGCCCCGAGCGGCTGCCCGAGATGGCCAGGCAGGCCGGGCGGTGGCTGGGCAAGCTGCGGCTGACCACGCAGGACGCGCTGGACCAGCTCAAGGACGAGACCGACCTGAAGGACCTGAACCTGCCCGACCTCCGGATCGGCTCGCTGCGCTCCCAGGCCCGCGACTACGTCCGCGAGCTGATGGACGTCGAGGGCCAGATGGCCGAGCTGGAACGGGAACGGGAGCAGCTCAAGGCCGCCCTCGACGCCGAGCAGAACGGCGACGGCCCCAAGGGACCCGAGGAGCCAGGGGACGGGGACGCCGCCGGAGGACGGCGCCGACGACGGCCGCAAGGACCGCACCGCCGACCTCGGCCCGCCCCCGGTCGACCCCGAGGCGACCTGACACAGGCTTGGAGTCGGCCTGTCGGACGACGATTGACCGATTCTGACCGGCGGGATCGCCGGTCAGGTCAGCAGCGTCAGGCGCTTGCCGACCAGCGTGCGGGGCAGCGGCGGGAGGGCGGCCGCGATCTCGAGCAGGGCCTTGCTGGCCGGGGCGTCGGGGTCGGAGACGACCAGAGGCTTGCCGGCGTCGGCGCCCTCGCGCAGCCGCACGTCGATCGGGATCTGGCCGAGCACGGTGGTGCCGAGCTCGTTGGCCAGGATCTCGCCGCCGCCGCTGCCGAAGATCTGGTGGCGCTCGTCGCAGGACGGGCAGACGAAGTAGCTCATGTTCTCGATCACGCCGGTGACCTTCATCCCGTTCTGCTGGGCGAAGTTGCCGGCCAGCACGGCCACCCGCTCGGCCGCCTCCTGGGGGGTCGTGACCAGCAGCATCTCGGCCCCCGGGAGCATCTGGGCCAGCGAGATGGAGACGTCGCCGGTGCCGGGCGGCAGGTCGGCGAGCACGTAGTCCAGGTCGCCCCAGTAGACGTCGGTGAGGAACTGCTGGATGGCCCGGTGCAGCATCGGCCCGCGCCAGGCCACCGGCTTGCCGGGGGGCAGGAAGAAGCCGATCGAGATGACCCGCACCCCGTGCGCCTCCAGCGGCATGATCATGCCGTTGAAGCCGACCGGCTGGCCGGTGGCGCCGAGCATGCGCGGGACCGAGAAGCCGTAGATGTCGCAGTCGATCACCGCCACCCGGTGGCCCTGGGCGGCCAGGCCGGCGGCCAGGTTGACCGTCACCGAGGACTTGCCGACCCCGCCCTTGCCCGAGGCCACGGCCAGGACCCTGGTGGTGGAGTCGTCGCCCCAGAAGGTGATCTTCTTCTGCTCCTGGGACGCCCCCGGCCCGCGCAGGCGGGTCACCATGGCCTGGCGCTGGTCCTCGGTCATCACCCCGAGGTCGACCTTGACGCCGGTGACGCCGGGCAGCGGCGACACGGCCGCGGTGACGTCCCTGGTGATGCGGTCCTTGAGCGGGCAGCCGGCGACGGTCAGCAGCACCTCGACCACGACCAGGCCGCTGTCGTCGATCGAGACGTCCTTGACCATGTCGAGGTCGGTGATGGGCCGGTGGATCTCGGGGTCCATCACCTGCCCGAGGGCTGCCATGACTTCGTCGCGCGTGACCATCAGAGACGGTTCCCTTCTCAGCCGTGCCGGGCGAAACAACCCGTCTTCCTGGAGTGTAGCGAGCACCGGGACGCCTCGCCGTGGCTGACGGAGTAGGCTCAGGAGCGATGGCCGACTACGACGCGATCGTCTGCGGCGGCGGGTCCAACGGGCTGGCCGCCGCCATCCGCCTGGCCGAGGGTGGCTGGTCGGTGTGCCTGCTGGAGGCCAACGAGGACCTCGGCGGGGCGGCCAGGACCCTGGAGTCCACCCTGCCGGGGTTCAAGCACGACTTCGGGGCCGCCTTCTTCCCGCTGGTGGCGCCGTCGCCCTCGATCATCGGGCGCGACCTGGCCCCCTGGGGCCTGCGCTTCGTGCACGCCCAGCTGCCGGCCGCCCACCCGTTCCCGGGCAACCAGGCGATCGCGCTGGGTCGCTCGGCGGTCGAGACGGCGGCCTCGATCGACAAGGTCCACCTGGGCGACGGGGCGGCCTGGTTCGCCCTCGACGAGGCGTTCGGCCCGGTCATGAAGCACTTCCTCCGGGCCCAGATGCAGCGCTGGCCGTTCGAGGAGCTGCTCAAGGTGGTGGGGCGGCTGCGCCTGTCGGGCGGGCTCCAGTTCGCCCGCATGGTCGTCTCGGGGGTCAGCGCGGTCGCCGACCGCTTCGAGTCCGCCCAGGCCAGGGCGTTCCTCACCGGGCCGGCGATGCACGCCGACCTGCCGCCCGAGGCGCCAGGGACCGGCATCTACGCCCTGCTGCTGTCCATGCTCGGCCAGCGCTTCGGCATGCCGGTGGTGGAGGGCGGCACCGGCAGGATCACCGACGCCCTGGAGGCCAAGGCGCGCGGGGACGGGGTGGAGATCCTCACCGGCCGGCGGGTGGGGCGGATCGTGGTCGAGGGCGGCCGGGCGGTGGCCGTCGAGGCCGGCGGCGACCCGGTCAGCGCCCGCCGGGCGGTGATCTGCGCCCTCGAGGTGGGCGAGCTGGTCCGCCTGGCCGGGCCGGAGTCGTTCCCGCCCAAGGCCCTGGCCGAGATCCGCCACTACCGGCCCGGCCTCGGCACCTTCAAGGTCGACTGGGCGCTCGACGGCCCGGTGCCGTGGGCGGCCGAGGAGTGCCGGCGGGCCGCGGTGGTCCACGTCGGCGACTCGGTGACCGACATGAGCCGCTCCGCCTGGGAGGCCGGCCACGGCCTGCTGCCGGGCAAGCCGACCCTGATCCTGGGCCAGCAGTCGCTGGCCGACCCTTCGCGCGCCCCGGCGGGCAAGCACACCCTCTGGGGCTACGCCCACGTCCCCGCCGACCCGACCGGGGACGCGGCCCGGCCGCGGGCCAAGGGCGGCTGGGACCGGTCGGCCGGGCCGTTCCTGGAGCGGATGGAAGCCGGCATCGAGGCCCACGCGCCGGGCTTCCGGGACCGGGTCCTGGCCCGCAAGGCCTGGTCCCCACCCGATCTGGAGGCGGCCGACGCCAGCCTGGCCGGCGGCGACATCCAGGCCGGGTCGTTCGCGATCGACCAGCAGATCCTGTTCCGGCCCGGCCCGTCCTGGTGGCGCTGGGGCACGCCGGTCAAGGGCCTGTACCTGGCCGGGGCGAGCGCGCCCCCCGGCGCCGGCGTCCACGGCGCCTGCGGCGACCTGGCCGCCCGCCAGGCCCTGGCCGACCACGACCGCCCCCGCCTGCTCGCCCTGACCGCCGCCGGCGCCGGCGCGCGGCCGCGGCCGCCCTGGCCGCCGGCCGCGCCCGCCGCCGCTGACGCGCCGACCTGGCCGTTGAGGCGCCGACCTGGCCGCTGACGCGCCGACCTGGCTGTGGACAACCCGGGGCCCCCGATCCCCGGGTCGGCTACCCTCCCGGATCGGGGGCCCACATCCGGAACCCGGGCCCGGTCAGGCGCTGCCCACCCGCTGGGCGCCGCTCTCGCCGAAGGCCACCGTCACGGTGAGCTCGTCGGTGCCGCGGACCACGCGGAGGGTGAGGGTCTGGTCCTCGCCGACCTGGTCGAGGACCTCGTACAGCTCGTCGGCGTCGGTGACCGGCCGGCCGCCGGCCTCGACCACCAGGTCGCCGGTGCGCAGGCCGGCCCGGTCGGCCGGGCCGCCGTCCTCGACCACCCGGACCAGCAGGCCGTCCCGCTCGGGCAGGCCGACGGCGCGGCGCAGCTGCCTGGCCACCCGGGCGGGGGCGATGCCGACCCCGAGCCGGGGCCGCACCGTGGCCTCGCCCCGGCCGAGGGCGTCAAGGCGCTGGCGCAGCTCGGCGTCGGCCGGCAGGGCCAGGTAGAAGCCGTCGCCCAGCCGGTTGGTGTCGATGCCGAGCAGGCGCCCGGCGGCGTCGACCACCGGGCCGCCCGAGGCGCCCCGGGGCAGGGGGGCGGTGTGCTCGATGCTGCCGGCGATCCGCCGGCCCCGCGGCCCGCGGAAGGCGCGGCCGACCGCCGAGACCAGCCCGAAGGTGACCCGCAGCTGCCCGCCCGGGTTGGCCAGGGCGAACACCGCCGCCCCGACCGTGGCGCCGGCGTCGGTGGCCCAGGCGATGGCCGGCGCCCCGCCGGTGTCGACCGCGATCACGGCCAGGTCGGCGTCGACGTCGACCCCGGCCACCCGCCCGACGGCGCTGCGGTCGCCGGCGAACACGACGGTGGTCTCCTCGCCGCGGATGTTGTGGGCGTTGGTGGCCACCAGCCCGTCGGCCAGCACCACCCCGGACCCGCGCCCCCGGCCCCGGCCGATCCCGACCACCGACGGCCCGACCCGCTCGGCGACCTGCCGGACGGCCTGCTCCAGCTCCTCGAGCACGCTCATGCGCCGCTCCTCTCTGACTAGTAACTTGTTGATAGCAAGCTACTAGCGCAAGGGAGGAGACGCAACCGTGCTGGGCCCGTACGATGCCACCATGACCGAGCCCACCATCGCCTCCCCGCTGGACGAGGCCACGGCCAGGGTCGGCGACCGCTGGACCCTGCTGCTCGTCCAGGCCCTCCTGGAGGGCCCGCGCCGCTTCAACGAGCTCGTCGAGGCCCTGCCGGGCATCGCCCCCAACGTCCTCTCCAAGCGCCTCAAGCACCTGGAGCGCGAGTCCGTCCTGGTCAGCCAGCCCTACTCCCGGCGCCCGCCCCGCTTCGCCTACGAGCTGACCGCCTCCGGCCGCGAGCTCGCCGGCGCCCTCCGCCTCCTCGCCCAGTGGGGCGCCGACCGCGCCGGCTCCCCCGACCCCGAGGGCCTCCGCCACCTGACCTGCGGCACCCCCCTGGAGGCCCGCTGGTACTGCCCGACCTGCGCCCACCCCGTCGACGACGACGACACCGGCGACCTCAGGTTCGCGTAGCCAGGCCGGCCCTCAGGTGAGGACCGGGCGGCGCTGGAGGACGGCGGCGACCTCGGCGCGGAGCTCGGGGTCGGTGAAGGGCTGTCGGCAGACGGGGGCCCGCGTTGACGGGCGGTGGCGACCGCCTTGAGACTGACCGCCATGAAGCTGGGTATCGCCCTTCCCCACTACGACATCTCGTTCCCCGACCAGCAGCCGGCCACCTTCGACCGGATCGCCCGGTATGCGGAGCTGGCCGAGTCGCTCGGCTTCCACCAGGCGTGGGTCTCGGACCACTTCTGGCTGGACCTGGAGCGGTACGGCGGCCCCGCCGGCCGCCAGGGCACCCCCGAGTGCTGGACCACCCTGTCCGCCCTGGCCGTGCGGACCAGCCGGGTCCGGCTCGGCACCCTGGTCCTGGCGGCCGGCTTCCGGCCCCCGACGCTGCTGGCCAAGATGGCCGCCACCCTCGACCAGCTCACCGGCGGCCGGCTCGACCTCGGCCTCGGAGCCGGCTGGAACGAGGCCGAGTTCCTCGAGAACGGGCTGCCGTTCCCCCGCCCGGGGGAGCGGCTGGCCATGCTCGAGGAGGCCCTGGGGGTGCTGCGGGCGCTGCTCACCGACGCGGAGACCCCGGCGTCGTTCAGCGGCCGCTTCTTCCGGGCCGACCAGGCCCCGGTCGTCCCCGGCCCGGTGCAGCGGCCCCGCCCGCCGCTGTGGGTCGGCGGCGGCGGCGACCGGCTGCTGGGGGTGGTCGCGCGGGCCGCCGACGGCTGGAACTACTGCTGGGCGATCACGCCCGGGGACTACCGGCGGAAGGTCGGGGTGCTGGCCGCCGCCTGCCAGCGGGCCGGCCGGGACCCGGGGGAGGTGCGGCGCTCGCTGGGGCTGAACACCCTGATCGGCACCGACGCCGACGACCTGGTGGCCCGCTGGCGCCGGCTCAAGGCCCGGACCCCGGCCGGGATCCTGGACAAGGTGGAGCTGCGCGACTGGGCCGCCTCCCGGCTGGTCGGCACCCCCGACGAGATCGTCGCCCAGCTCAGGGACTGGGAGGCGCTGGGGGTCGAGCAGGTGGTCTCCAGCTTCGCCGGCCTGCCGTTCTCGGTGTTCGAGGACGAGCAGCTGGAGCTGGCCTCCGAGCTGGTCCTGCCCCGGCTGTAGCGCCGGTCAGAACCGGATGGCCGTGAACGTGAAGGTGTGCCTGCTCGGCTGGGGGGTGTCCAGGTCGGGATGGGCGGCCTCGACCTCGGCCCGCACCCGGGCGGCGGCGGTCCGCCAGCGCTCGTCGGGCAGGCGCCAGTGGGAGGAGAAGACCCGCTCCTCGACCCAGCGCAGCGCCTCGGCGTAGGTCTCCGGCTCCTCCCAGACGACCGGCTCCAGCTCCTCCACCCGCCCGCCCATGGCGACCACGGCGTCCAGCACCTGCCGGTGGGAGGTGGCACCGACCACTCTCGGCGGCCCGTCGCCGGCGAAGGCCAGCTCGTCGAAGCGCCGGATGACCTGGTCGCGCGGGCTGCCGCTGCCCCGCTCGTAGGCTCCGCCCCCGGCGTGCAGCAGCATCCCGCCCGGCACGAGCACCCGCCGCGCCTCCTCCAGTGCCCGTTCCCAGGTGGGGACCAGGTGCAGCACGTGGACCTCGAGCACGGCGTCGACGCAGGCGTCGCGGAACGGCAGCCGGCCGGCGTCGGCCCGCAGCACGGTCGGTGGCGGCAGCCCGGCGGCCGCCGCCTTGGCCCGGAAGCGGTCCAGCATCGGCAGCGACAGGTCGACCCCGACGATCTCGCGGCCACGGCGGTGCAGGGGCAGGGCGATCCGGCCGGTGCCGACACCGATCTCCAGCAGGCGGGCCGCCGGCCCCACCGCCTCCTCGACCCGGTCGGCGACCAGCTCGGAGACCTCGGGCCTGAGCCCGCGGCTCTCGTCGTAGAACCCGGCCGCCCGGTCGAAGGTGACGCTCACATGACGGCCCTGGCCACCACCTGGGCACCGGCGGCGTCGGCGGGCGGGAGGGGGCGGCGGGCGACCAGGCGCTCGATCCGGCCGAGGCGGCGGGTGACGGCCAGGCGGCGCTCCCACAGGTCCACGGCCACGCCCTCGGGAGTGGCCTGCACGTCGACCCAGTTCACCGGGTAGGTGGGGACGAACACCGGCGGCAGCGACAGCCAGGCCCGCACCGGGACCAGGCCCCTGACCCAGCAGCCGGCGTCGGCGGCCACCTTCTCCCCGGGCAGGCGGATGATGCCCGGCTCGTGGGTGTGGCCGGTGACCAGGACGGCCGCCCCCGGGTCGCGCCGGGCCAGCAGCTCGGGCAGGTCGCCCTTGCGGGCCTGGGCCTCGTCCTCGGCCTCGTCGGGGGTGGGCAGGCCGTAGGCGGCCGCGGCCCGGCGGAAGCTCCGGCCCAGGAAGGTCGAGAGCAGGGCCAGCAGGGCCAGGTCGGTCAGCACGAACGACGACACCCAGCGCACCGCCCGGTTGCTCAGGTAGGCGATCCGGCCCAGGTCGCCGACCAGCAGCCCGACGGCCAGGTTGAGGGCGATCGTCAGCAGCACCAGCGGCAGGGCGAAGTCGCGCAGGGCCCGGCCCATGAACTTGTAGAAGAAGTTCGAGACCATCCACCAGGGGACCAGCAGCCCGGGCCGGACGTTGTCGACCTCGTTGAGGGCGAGCTGCGGGTAGCGCCCGCTGGCCGCCTCCAGGCGGTTGACGAACTCGCCGACCACGTGGTCGCCGATGGGCACGTCGAGGGGGTCGAACGGGTCGGTGCGCCGGTTCCAGCGGTCGAGGGCGTCGCCGTGCTCGGCCACGACCACCACCTCGCCCCCGCCGGGGCGCTGGACCCGGACCCGGGCGTGGAGGGCGAAGTCGGACACCCCGAACCGGTCGGCGACCAGCTTGCGGGCGGCCGCGTCCCAGGCCAGGGTCGAGTCGTGGTTGCCGACCAGGTACAGCACCCTCGCCCCGGGCCGCCCGGCCAGGCGCCGCAGGGCCTCGCCGATCGGCGCCGCCGCCGGGCCGTCCAGGACCCTGGCCACCCGGTCCTCGGGGGAGCCGGCGACCTGGAGCAGGTCGAGGATGTCGCCGCCGAGGGCGAGCAGCACCTGGCCCGGATGCCGCTGGAGGGAGTCGAGCAGCTCGCACAGCTCGGCCGTGGCCGCGAAGTCGTCGCTTGGCCCGGTGTCGGTCAGGTGCAGGTCCGAGACGTAGACGAACCGGCCGCCGGGCTCGAGGCGCAGCTCCAGGTCGAGCGGGCAGGGTTCGGGGACGACGGGCTGGCTCATCACCCTAAGTCTACGACGGGGGGTCCGGGGGACCGCCGACCCGGGACCGGTAGGCTGGGTGGGCCATGGACCCCAAGGAAGCCTGTCTCACGATATTGGGCCAGGCCCCCGGCGAGACGCTCCACTGGACGGTGGTGCTCGACCGGGCGCTCACCCAGCGCCTGATCGACCCGTTCACCACCAGCGACGTCCGCGGGGTGGTGGTCAAGAGCCTCGCGGCCCTCGCCAAGGAGGGCCGCGTGGTCAAGCAGGGCGCAGGCCTGTACCAGGCCCGTCCCGACTGAGCTAGCTCGGCGGCGTCCGCGCCGGGTCGCCGGCGCCGTTGCCGTGCAGCTGGGTCACCTCGGCGGACGCGGCCGTGCCGGCGCTGGGGGCGGGGTCGGGGACCCGGTCCCAGCCGCCGTCGTCCTTGCCCGTCCTTGACCCGGTGAGCCGGCTGGCCAGCACCCCCAGTGCGGCCAGGGCGGCCGTTCCGGCCAGCAGCCGGCGGTTGCGGCGGCGGGCGGCCTCGCGGCGGCGCTGCTTGGCCCGCTCGGGCATCAGCTTGTCGGCGGCCTTGCTGGCTTCCTTGCTCAGTTCGGCGCCGAGCTCGGCGCCCTTGCTCGCGGCCGCGGTCGAGGCCCGCGCGAGCGCCTCCTTGGCCGCGTCCAGCGCGGCCATCAGGTCGTCGGTGCGGTCGCTGACCTTGGTCGGTGACGGTCTCCTTGGCCTTGGTTGTCTTGGACTTGCGGAGTGGCATGCGGCCCTCCCTCGGGCTCGTTGGCTCGTTTGGCACGGTTCGGTCTGCCTACCCGTCCCGGATGCCGCTACACCTCCGCCGGGATCGACGACGGGGTGAGCTCGACCAGGGTGCACTCCTTGCGCCAGCGGTCGACCGCCTGCTCGCCGTCGCGCAGGTTGAGGCGGCGGGGGAGCAGCACCGGCGCGACCCGGGCGAACAGCGGGTCGTTGGGCGGGACCACCCGCGCCGACGCCTCCACCTCGGCGACCAGCGACTGCTGCTCCTTGGAGCGGGCGATCAGCACCACCTGGGCCGCCTCGGCCAGCCCGGGGACGTGCTGCTCGGACCCGCCGACCAGGACGTAGACGCGGCCGTCGAGGGTGCCGTACCAGACGGGAACGGCCCGGCCGCCGGTCCCTCCCTCGCCGGGGACCTCCACCCAGACCACCGTGCTCTTCTTGAGCGCCTCGTCCAGCACGGCCGTGTCGGGGCCGGTCGACCATGGTGGGTCCTCGTCCAGCACGGCCAGGGGGACGCGGCCGACCTCGTCCCCGCCGACCAGCAGGACCAGCTCGTGGTCGTCGTCGGAGTCCACGACCACCCCGTGGACCTCGTCGGTGAAGGTGTCGATCTTGCTGGAGCCGCGCAGGGTCAGGGCCTGCTCCGGGCTGCGCCAGACGACGTCGCCGTTGGGCGCGAGCACGGCCATGGCCTCGCGGTACCAGCCGCCGGCGCCGGTGTAGGAGCGGCGGACCACGAACGGGGCGAGCCGGCCCCTGCCGGCCCGGCCCACGAACACGGCCATGGCGTCCTCGGGCTGGGCCAGCCCCTCGGAGACGAGCCTGGCGTCGGCGACGTAGACGTTGGTGAGGCGGACGTCCATCCGGTTCCTTTCCCGGCGTGGCGGCGTGCGGCGCGGCACGATCATAGAAGATGTGCCCATGCGACCGGGTGGCGAGGACCAGGGGGAGAACCAGGGTGAGAACCAGGTCATCGCCTGCCGGGTGGTCGAGGCCGACCACCCGGAGGTGCGCGAGTTCCTGTCCAGGGAGTGGCCGCGGGCCGACCGCCACCTGTTCGGCCGGGACCTGGACTGGACCAGCCGCCCGGTGGTGGTCGAGGCCAGGGCCGGGCGGGACCTGGCCGGGGTCGCGCTGGGCGAGACCGTCGCCGGCATGGCCCGGCTGCACGACCTGCTGGTCACCGAGCCGCACCAGGGCCGGGGGCTGGGCGGCCGCCTGGTCGAGCTGTTCTGTGTCCGCGCGGCCGAGCTGGGCGCGGCCCGCTGCTTCCTGCGCTGCCCCGACACCGACCGCCACCGCCGCTTCTACGAGCGCCTCGGCTTCGTCGAGGTGGCGCTGCTGCCCCGCTACTACCACGACCACGACTTCGTCGAGTACCTGCGCGAGCCCCTGCTTCAGAAGGATCGCGGGGCCAGGTAGGCGGACGCCTGGAGGGTGAACAGGTCGGCGTAGCGGCCGCCCAGGGCCATCAGCTCGTCGTGGCTGCCCGACTCGACCACCCGGCCGCCGTCAAGGACGTAGATGCGGTCGGCAGAGCGGACGCTGGAGAACCGGTGTGAGATCAGCAGCACCGAGCGGCCCCGGCACAGGGTCCGGATGCTCTCGAACAGCTCGTGCTCGGCCCTGGCGTCGAGGGCCGCGGTCGGCTCGTCGAGGATGATGAACGGGGCGTCGCGGAAGAACGCCCTGGCCAGGGCGACTCGCTGCCACTGGCCGACCGAGAGCTCCTTGCCCCCCTCGAACTCGGGCCCGAGCACGGTCTCATAGCCGGAGGGCAGCTTGGCCAGGAAGTCGTCGGCGCCGGCGTGCAGCGCCGCCCCCCGGATCGCCTCGGCGTCGCCGATCCGCTGGTGGCGGCCCATGCCGATGTTCTCGGCGGCCGGCAGCGCGTAGTGCAGGAAGTCCTGGAAGATGACGGCCACCGAGCGGCGCAGCCCGTCGGGGTCGACGGTGGCCGTGTCGACCCCGTCCCAGAGCACGCGGCCGCCGTGGGGGAGGTACAGCCGGCACAGCAGCTTGGCCAGGGTGGTCTTGCCCGAGCCGTTCTCGCCGACCAGGGCGACGATCTCGCCCGCGCCGATCTCCATGGACACGTTCGTCACCGCGGGGGTGGTGGCGCTCGGGTAGGTGAAGCTGACGTCCTCCACCCGCAGCCGCCGGAAGCCGGTCGGGGCCGGGTCGCGCCGCCGGCGGGCCTCGACCTCGGGCGCCATGGCCAGGAACGAGGTGAAGTCCTCGATGAACAGCGACGACTCGTACAGCATGCCGGCGCTGAAGACGGCGTTCATCAGCCGCTCGCCGAGGACGAACACGGCCCCGGCGGCGGTCCCGGCGTCGGCCAGGCCGATCCGGCCGTTGAGGGCCAGGACGAGCAGGGCGGCGACGATCCCGGCGAGCCCGACCGTGGTGGCCAGGTTGCCGAGCAGCGACACGCGCAGCCGCTGCCTGGCCACCTTGCGCAGCTCGACCAGGTGCTCGTCGTAGAGCCGGTCGAAGCGCTCGCGGAGGAAGTCGCCGAGGCCGAAGGCGCGCAGCTCCTTGGCGGCGTCCTTGCCCGACAGCAGCATGTAGAGGTAGTTGCGGCGGCGCTCGGCCTGGGTGGTGCGGTGGTGGAACCTGAACATCAGCTCGCCGCCCTTGGCCACGGCGACCAGCAGGGGCACGGCCGCCGCCAGGACCAGCGGGACCAGCCAGGGCTCGAGGGCGAGCAGGGCCAGGGTGATGCCGGCGATGCCGATCAGGGCGCCGGCCAGGCCGGTCAGCCCCTCGACGACCTGCCAGGGCCGGAACTGGCCGCCGGCGGCCGCCCGGACCAGCCGGTCGTGGAAGGCCGGGGTGTCGTAGGCCTCCAGCTCGACCTCGCGGGCCACGTCGATGATCTGGGACTGGGCGTGCCGGGAGGTGAGCTCGGCCAGGATCTCGCGGTGCTCCCGGCCGATGGCGGACAGGAACCCGAGCCCGGCCATGACCACCGTGAGCAGCAGCAGCTGGGGCAGGACCAGCTCGGCCCCGGCGCCGCTGCGGCCGGCGACGATCACCCCGTCGAGCACGCCCTTGCCGAGCAGCAGGACCGCGGCCAGGCCGATCCCGTTGACCGCCTTGATGGCCAGGACGACCAGCAGCTCGCGGGGCCCGGCGGCCCAGACGAGCTGGACCGCCTCGCGGCACAGCCGGGGCAGGCGCCGCAGCTTCCGGTCGACCTGTGGCGACTCGTAGAGGTCGGACCAGGTGACGCCGCCGGCGGGGACGTCGCCGCCGGTGGTGGTGTCCTCGCCACCGGCCTCCTTGCTCATGGTTGCATTGTCACCCCGACGGCCGTGTCCCGTCAGCCGTATTCCTCGTCACCGGTCAGCCCGCCGCGAACAGGTGCCACGGTTCGTCCAGGCCCTTGAGGGCATGGGTCCCGCGGTCCTCCAGGGCGATGCCCGAGCCGACCACGAGGTCGCGGACGGTCCGGGAGACCAGGACCTCGCCGGGGCCGGCGGCGGCCATGATGCGGGCGCCGATGTGGACGGCGATCCCGCCGACGTCGTCGTCGAGGAGGTCGAGCTCCCCGGTGTGGAGGCCGGCCCGGATCTCGATGCCGATGCCGCGCAGCTCGGTCCGGAGGGCCAGGGCGCAGCGGATCGCCCGGCCGGGCCCGTCGAAGACCGCCAGGACGCCGTCGCCGGTGCTCTTGACCCACCGGCCGCCCTCGCGGCCGATCAGCCGCCGGGCCGCCTCGTCGTGGGCGTCGAGCAGCTCCCGCCAGCGCTGGTCGCCGGCCTCCTGGGCCCGCTGGGTCGAGCCGACGATGTCGGTGAACAGGACCGTGGCCAGCAGCCGGCGGGCCTGGGTGGCGGGCGGGAGCTCGAGGGTGTCGACCACCACGTCGCGGACGCCCTTGGCGAAGGCGATGTCGTAGCGGTCGGTCGCCTGCTCGAAGTCGGAGGTCTTCCAGGTGGCCTCGCCGGAAACCGCCTTGTAGGACTGGTCGTCGAAGCTGATCCCGGAGGCGCCGCCCGTCACCTTGACCCTGGCCGCCGTGCCGACGGGGCGGTGGATGGTGACCTCCCTGCTCCCGCCGCCGAACCGCAGCAGCACCGGGCCGGACGGGCCGGCCGAGGGTCAGCTCCGAGCTGGCGGCGGCATGGTCCACCTCCATGCCCAGGAGCCGGGCCGCGCTCAGGTCCGCCCGCAGCCTGGCGACGCCCCTGGGCGCCTCGATGCGCCAGCCGACGGACGGGTTGAGCCTGATGTCCGCGGCCTGCCGGCCCCAGTCGCCCGGGCGGAGCCTTGGCCCGTACTCGATGGTGACCAGCCCGCCCCGGACCCGGACCCTGGGCGGCGTGCCCTCGTACCGGCCCCGGTACAGGTCCTCCAGCGACGGGTCGGTCCCGAGGGTGACGTTGGCCGCCCGGACCAGCCGCAGCCGGACGCTCCTGGCCGGGCCGAGCAGGGACCCGGTGGAGACGACGTCGGGGTCATCGGCCATGGGCTCTCCCGGGGTTCCGCGCTCGGCTGCTCGCATCATGGTATGGCTGATGAGCATCGCCGGGAGAGGGAGGCCCGATGACCGCGGAGTTCCTGCGTGACGCCGCCGCGACCGCGGCGGTCTTCGGCTTCTTCGCCTCCGCCTGGTTCGGCTGGGCCCAGGACGAGCCGCCGCCGGCATGGCGCAGGGCGCTCGTCGCGGGCTCGATCCTGTCGCTGCTGACCGCGGTCGGCGGTGGCGTCATGACCTGGCGGAACTGGTCGGGCCCGACGGCGTTCGACGCCGGCACCAGCCGCACCTTCGGTCTGGTCGTCGGCGTCGAGGTCGCCCTGGCCGCCATCGGCGCCGCGGTCCTGGCCAGGCGCCGGAGCAGCGAGCTCATCCCCGCCTGGGTCGCCCTGGTCGTCGGGGTGCACCTGATCCCGGTGGCGTTGCTGGTGCGGTCCCCGCTCATCGCCGTGACGGGCGTCCTGGTGACCCTGGTGGCCCTGGTCGCGGTCCCGCTGGCCCGGTCCCGCTCGGTGGCGGTGAGCGCCGTCACCGGGCTCGGCGCCGGGACCGTGCTCCTCGCGGCGGCGCTGTGGTCGCTGGCCAGCGCCCTCCTCTGGTCCTGAGCTCCTCGGGGTGCTTGACACTCTCGAACATATGTTCGAACATAAGGGCCATGGCGGCCACTGGCGGTGGTCTTAGCACCACTCTGAGGAGTTCCGGCGCCTCGGCCCGGGCGGAGCTGGTGGGACCAGGGACGACCCTGGCCGACGAGCGGCTGCTGCCGGTGGTCCCCGCCCTCCGGCCGCTGCTTCCCGGCCAGGGGCTGCGCCGGGGCACGACGGTGACCGTCAGCCGCTCCGCCGCCCTCGCCCTGGCCCTGGTGGCCGGGGCCTCGGCGGCCGGCTCCTGGGTGGCCGCCGTCGGCCTGCCCGACCTCGGGATCGTCGCCGCCGCCGAGACCGGCATCGCCCTGGAGCGCCTGGCCCTCGTCCCCACCCCCGGCGCCAGGGCCTGGACGACCGTGGTGGCCGCCCTCCTGGACGCGGTCGACGTCGTGCTCGTCCGCCCCCCGCCCCGGCTCCCGGCCCCCCAGGCCCGCCGCCTCGCCGCCAGGGCCCGCGAGCGCGGCGCGGTCCTCGTCCCCCTCGGCCCCTGGTCCGAGCCGGCCGACCTCCGCCTGGCCGTCACCGCCAGCGCCTGGCAGGGCCTCGGCCAGGGCCACGGCCGCCTCCACTCCCGCCAGGTCGAGGTCCTCATCACCGGCCGCGGCCCCGCCACCCGCGAACGCCGGTTCCACCTCTGGCTCCCGTCCCCCAACGGGTCCATCACCGGGGTCGGGGTGGCCGCGATCGTGGCGGGGGAGACCGATGCCCGGGTTGGGCAGGGGGGCCCGGCCGGCCTGGCCCTCGCCGGGGAAGGGGATGTCCCGGCGAGGGCGGACCGGTCGCGGAGCTGTTCTGGCCGACGCCGGGTGATCGGCGGTGCCCCGGATGGTGGTGGTCTGGTGCCCCGACTGGCCGGTGGTGGCCGCCGGGGCGCCGGCGGACAGCCTGACGGCCGTCGTCCACGCCAACCGCGTCGTCGCCTGCTCGGCGGCCGCGCGGGCCGAGGGCGTCCGGCCCGGCCTGCGCCGGCGCGAGGCCCAGGGCCGCTGCCCGGAGCTGGAGCTGCTCGCCCACGACCCGGCCCGCGACGCCCGCGCCTTCGAGCCGGTGCTGGTGGCGGTGGAGCGGCTCACCCCCTGGGTCGAGGTCCTCCGCCCGGGCGAGTGCGCCTTCCCGGCCCGCGGCGCCGCCCGCTACCACGGCGGCGAGCCGGCCCTGGCCGTCACCGTGACGGCCGCCGTCCACGCGGCCATCGAGGGGCGTGGCGGGTGCCGGGTCGGGATCGCCGACGGCACCTTCGCCGCCGGGCTGGCCGCCCGCCACCAGGCCATCGTCCCGCCCGGCGGCAGCCGCGCCTTCCTCGCCCCGCTCCCGGTGGCCACCCTCGACCGGCCCGACCTCGCCGACCTGCTGGTCCGCCTCGGCCTGCGCACCCTCGGCGACCTGGCCGCCCTGCCAATGGCCGGCCTGGCCACCCGCTTCGGCCCCGAGGGCGCCCGCGCCGCCCGCCTGGCCGGCGGCCTCGACGAGCACCCGAGGGGGGCCCGCCGCCCCCCACCCGACCTCCGGGTGGCGGCCGAGCTCGACCCACCGGCCGACCGGGTCGACGTCGCCGCCTTCACCGCCAAGGCCCTGGCCGACGAGCTGGTCGCCCGCCTCGACCGGCTCGGCCTGGCCTGCACCCGCCTCCGCATCCAAGCCGAGACCGACCAGGGCGAGACCCTCTCCCGGGTCTGGCGCTACGACCCCACCACCCCCCCGACCCGCCGCCTCCCGACCGGCCCCGACCCGATCCCCCGCTCCCCGGGTTCCCCCCGGCGGGGCGTCGCGCCATGACTCCGGCGAACCGTGGGACCCTCCCGCGTCCCGCCGAGGGCCGACGGACCCTTCGGGGCGGATGGCCGCGGTCATGGCCGAGCGGGTCCGCTGGCAGCTCGACGGCTGGCTGACCGGACGCACCGGCCGCCTTCCCCGGGGCGCTCACCCACCTGGTCCTGGTGCCCGACGAGGTCGTCCCCGACCGGGGCCGCCAGCTCGGGTTCTGGGGCGGGGAGACCGAAGCCGGGCAGCGGGCGGCCAGGGCCCTGGCCCGCATCCAGGGCCTGCTCGGCCCGGAAGCGGTCCACACCGCCCGCCTCCGCGGCGGCCGCGACCCGGCCGACCGGGTGACCCTGGTTCCCACCTCGGACGCCGCCGTCACCGTCCCCGACCCGGCGTTCCCGGACCCCGCCCCGACCGGTGCCCCGGGTCATGTCCCGGGCCCCGGGGCGGCCGGTGTCGCGGGTGCCGTGCCCTGGCCCGGGCAGGTGCCGGCGCCGGCGCCGGCGATCGTCTACGCCGAGCCGCTCCCGGCGGAGGTGGTGGACGCCGGCGGCGCTCCCGTGGCGGTCGACGGTCGCGGCCTGCTCGGCGCCCTCCCGAGCCGGGTCCGGATCCAGGGCCGTTCCTGGGCGGCCGTCACCGCCTGGGCCGGCCCCTGGCTGGTCGACGAGCGCTGGTGGGACCCGGCCGCCCACCGCCGCCTGGTCCGCCTCCAGGCCACCACCGACCAGGGCGCCGCCTACCTGCTCCGGCTGGCCGGCGGCCGCTGGTGGGTCGAGGCGATCTACGACTGAACCCGGGGGGGGGGCTGTGGACAGTCGTTTGCTGCCGGTTCTCCCCGAACGTAGAACTGCTCCGACCCACCAGCGCACGACAGGAGGAGCACCATGGCGACCACCGGCATCCGGGTCACCCCCGAACAGCTCCAGCAGATCTCGGCCCAGCTCGACGCCGGCGCGTCCAGCATCGAGGGCACCCTGCGCCAACTCGCCGGCAACGTGGCCCCGCTCGGGTCGGACTGGGCCGGCGTCGCCCAGGCCCGCTTCCTCGAGCTCTGGGCCGACTGGCAGCGCAGCGGCGCCACCCTCCACCAGGCCCTGACCGGCATCGCCCGCCTCACCGCCCGCGCCGGCGCCAGCTACGAGTCGGCCGAGCACGGCATCGCCGCCAGCTTCGGTCGCTCCTGACCGACGCCCGAGTCTCGTGACGCTAGGGTGCATGGAGGGATCTGCACGAGAAATTGTCGAATGAACATTGCGGAGGGAATTCAGTTAGATCGGGTTCTGCGGGGCACTCGGGAATTCAGCGCCGAACTTGTCACGCTCGAACATATGTTCGATCATCTGGCGCATGGGATGGCAAAATCCTCCGCTTCCTTGGTCGGAACTGGAACGCCGGCTCGCCGGCCGGCCGCCTCCCGCCAACCAGCCTCCCGGAGCGGACGGAGGCGACGCCCCGGCCTGGTCCTCCAAGCGCCAGCCCTACCAGCCACCCCCAGCGACCCCAGGCCAACGCGACCCGGCTCGTCGCAAACCGGCCCAGGGCGACCCGGGTGAGCGGGGCCGGCGGGGGAGGTTGGCCGTTTCCTATGCGGAGCTGCACTGCCATTCCAATGCGAGTTTTCTGGATGGTGGGTCCCATCCCGAGGAGCTGGCGGAGGAGGCGGCGCGTCTCGGCCTGGAGGCGCTGGCCATCACCGACCACGACGGCATGTACGGGATCGTCCGCTTCGCCGAGGCGGCCAGGGCGCTCTCCCTCCCGACCATCTTCGGGGCCGAGCTCACCCTGACGCCCGCCGGCGCCCGGGAGGCCTCGGGGGCGAGGACCGGTACCCCCGACCCGGCCGGGGAGCATCTGGTGGTGCTGGCGCGGGGGCCGGAGGGGTATGCGCGGCTGTGCCGGGCCATCTCGGAGGCGCAGATGGCCGGGGCCAAGGGGGCGCCCCGGGGCGAGCTGGGGCGGCTGGCCGGGCTGCACGGCGGGCACTGGGTGGTCCTGACCGGGTGCCGGAAGGGGGCGGTGCCGAGCGCCCTGCACCGGCGGGGCCCGGCGGCCGGCCGAGGCCGAGCTGGACCGGCTGGTCCAGGCGTTCGGGCGGGACAACGTCTACGTCGAGCTCTGGGACCACGGCGACCCGCTCGACTCGGCCCGCAACGACGCCCTGGTCCGCCTGGCCGACCGGGCGAGGGTCGAGGTGGTGGCGACCAACAACGTCCACTACGCCACCCCGGCCCGCCGCCGGCTGGCCACCGCCCTGGCCGCGGTCAGGGCCCGCAGCTCCCTGGCCGACCTGGACGGCTGGCTGCCCGCCGGGGCCGGCGCCCATCTCCGGTCCGGGTTCGAGCAGGCGGCCCGCCTGGCCCGCTACCCGGGCACGGTCGAGCTGGCCGCCGAGCTCGGCCGCGACCTGGCCTTCGACCTGGAGCTGGTCGCGCCCCGCCTGCCCGACTTCCCGGTCCCGCCGGGCCACACCGAGATGACCTGGCTGCGCGAGCTGGCCGCCCAGGGCGCGACCCGGCGCTACGGGCCCAGGGAGGCCGAGCGGACCCCCGGGGCCTGGCGCCAGATCGACTACGAGCTGGCCATGATCGAGCAGCTCGGCTTCCCCGGCTACTTCCTGATCGTCTGGGACATCGTCGAGTTCTGCCGCCGGTCGGACATCTACTGCCAGGGCCGGGGCTCGGCGGCCAACTCGGCCGTCTGCTACGCGATCGGGATCACCAAGGCCGACGCCGTCTCCCTCGGCCTGCTGTTCGAGCGGTTCCTGTCCCCGGAGCGCGACGGGCCGCCCGACATCGACCTGGACATCGAGGCCGGCCGCCGCGAGGAGGTCATCCAGTACGTCTACGAGCGGTACGGCCGCGACCGGGCCGCCCAGGTCGCCAACGTGATCACCTACAAGGCGCGCTCGGCCGTGCGTGACATGGGCCGCGCCCTCGGGTACGCGCCCGGTCAGCTCGACGCCTGGTCCAAGCAGGTGGACGCCTGGGGGCCGGTCGAGGCCACCGTCGAGCACGACATCCCCTCCCAGGTCATGGAGCTGGCCCGCCAGGTCCAGCGCTTCCCCCGCCATCTCGGCATCCACTCCGGCGGCATGGTGATCTGCGACCGGCCGGTGGTCGAGGTCTGCCCGGTCGAGTGGGCGACCATGAAGGACCGCAGCGTCCTGCAGTGGGACAAGGACGACTGCGCCGCCGTCGGGCTGGTCAAGTTCGACCTGCTCGGCCTCGGGATGCTCTCGGCCCTGCACGCCACCGTCGACCTGGTCAGCCGCCACCACGGGGTCGAGGTCGACCTGGCCGAGCTGCCCCAGGAGGCGGCCGTCTACGACATGTTGTGCGCGGCCGACTCGGTCGGGGTGTTCCAGGTCGAGAGCCGGGCCCAGATGGCCACCCTGCCCCGGCTCAAGCCGCGGGAGTTCTACGACCTGGTGGTGGAGGTGGCCCTGATCCGGCCGGGCCCGATCCAGGGCGGCTCGGTCCACCCCTACATCCGCCGCCGCAACGGTGAGGAGCCGGTGACCTACCTGCACCCGCTGCTGGAGCGGTCCCTGGCCAAGACCCTCGGGGTACCGCTGTTCCAGGAGCAGCTCATGCAGATGGCCGTCGACGTCGCCGGGTTCACGGCCGCCGAGGCCGACCAGCTCCGCCAGGCCATGGGGGCCAAGCGTTCCAGCGAGCGCATGGAGCGCCTCCGGGGCCGCCTCTACCAGGGCATGGCCGAGCGGGGGATCGACCGGGGAGGTCGCCGACCGGATCTACGAGAAGCTGGCCGCCTTCGCCAACTTCGGCTTCCCCGAGAGCCACTCGGTGTCGTTCGCCTACCTGGTCTACGCCAGCGCCTGGCTGAAGCTCCACTACCCGGCCGCGTTCCTGGCCGCCCTGCTGAACGCCCAGCCGATGGGCTTCTGGTCGCCCAACACCCTGGTCGCCGACGCCCGCCGCCACGGCGTGGCCGTCCGCGGCCCCGACGTCAACCGCTCCGCGGCCACCGCGACGCTGGAACGGGAGGAGGCGGAGGGCGGGGGCCTGATGGGGGCCTGGTGGTGCGGCTCGGGATCGGGTATGTGCGGTCGCTGGGGGAGGAGCTGGCGGAGCGGGTGGCGGCGGGGCGGCCGTATGACTCGATGGCCGATCTGGTGCGGCGGACCGGGATGGGGGAGGGGCAGGTGGAGGCGCTGGCCACCGCGGGGGCGTTCGGGTCGCTGGGGTTGGAGCGGCGGGCGGCGCTGTGGGCGGCCGGGGCCGTCGCCCAGGCCAGGGCCGACCGGCTGCCCGGGACGGCGGTGGGGGCGGAGGCGCCACGGCTGCCGGGGATGAGCCCGGTCGAGCTGGGCGCGGCCGACCTGTGGGCGACCGGGCTGTCGGGGGACAGCCACCCGGTGCAGTTCGCCCGCGAACGGCTGGACGAGCTCGGCGCGGTCTCCGCCGACGGGCTGGCCGCCGTCCCGCCCGGGGCCAGGGTGCTGGTCGGCGGGGTGGTGACCCACCGCCAGCGCCCGGCGACCGCCGGCGGGACCACCTTCATCAACCTCGAGGACGAGACCGGCCTGATCAACGTGATCTGCTCCAAGGGCGTCTGGGCCCGCTACCGCCGGGTCGGCAGGTCCGCCGCCGCCCTGCTGATCAGGGGGCGGCTGGAGCGGGCCGAGGGCGTGATCAACGTGATCGCCGACCAGCTCCGCCCCTTGCCGCTGGCCGCTCCCACCCGTTCCCGGGACTTCCGCTGAGCCGCGCCGAGGGCCGGCGCCCGGCGTTTGCACGCCACCTCGAACGGATACCTGTGGGCTGACCGAAAGGAGGTCGCGATGGACCGCGACGCTGAGAAGGCCGACCACCTGGCCGCCGAGCCGGTGGTGGACCAGCGGGACCTCGGGGGCGAGCGCGACCCCGGCCTGGCCGCCGAGCCGGTCGTGGACCAGGGGTCGTACGAGCCCGGGGAGCAGGAGCCGGGCGTCCAGGACGGCGTCTACGACCAGGAGGCCGACCAGGAGGCCGACCAGGCCAGCCGGCAGCCTCCTTCGAACAGCTAGCGACGACTCAGCGGGGGGCCGGGCGGCCCAGGGTGTGGCGGAGGGTCGTTTCCAGGTCGGGGAACCCGAAGGTGTAGCCCGTCTCCAGGAGGCGGGCCGGGCGGGCGCGCAGGCTGGTGAACAGCAGCTCGTCGGCGAGCTCGCCGAGGACCAGCTTGGGGGCGATGGCGGGGACGTGGAGGAAGGCCGGGCGGCCGAGGACCCGGGCCAGGATCCTGGTGAACTCGGCGTTGGTCACCGGGTGGGGGGCGACGGCGTTGACCGGGCCCTCGAGCTCGTCGTGGGTGAGGGCGTGCAGGTAGGCGCCGGCGATGTCGTCGAGCGAGATCCAGCTCAGCCACTGGCGGCCCGAGCCGAGGCGGCCGCCGAGGCCGAACCGGAACATCAGGACCTGCTTGGGCAGCCCGGCCCCGGCGACGTCCTGCACGAGGCCGGTGCGCAGGTGCACGACCCGCAGCCCGGCCGCCCTCGCCGGGTCGGCGGCCGCCTCCCACCGCCGCACCACGCCGGCCAGGAACCCGGGGCCGCCGCCGTCCGCCTCGGTGAGCACCGCGTCGCCCCGGTCCCCGTAGTAGTGGACCCCGGAGGCGCACACCAGCAGCCGCGGCCCCTCGTTCCCCCCGGACCTGGTGGCCAGCTCGGCCATGGTGCGGGCGACCAGGCTGGTGCCCTCCACCCGGCTCTCGAGCAGGTCGCGCTTGATCCTGGCGTTCCAGTGGAGGTGCTCGCCGATGTTCGTGGCGGCCAGGTGCACGACCGCGTCCGCCTTGGCCAGGGCGTCGGGGTCGAGCTCGCCGGCCGCCGGGTCCCAGTGGACCTGGTCGGGCCCGGTGGGGCGGGAACGGGTCAGGCGCAGCACCTGGTGGCCCTCGGCGTGCAGCCGCTCCACCAGGGCCGTGCCGATCAGCCCGGACGCTCCGGTGACCGCCACCAGCATCGTTGTCCTCCCACGCCGACCAACAGGGACAGTCCTACCTTCGCAGGCGCCGTCCCGGCGGTTGCCAGGCTAGGACTTGCCGCTCCTGGGTGCGGCGTCGGGCGGCTTGAGCGCGCCACGGTCGCCGGGCTCGGCGCTGGCGCCGTTGCCGCCGCCGGCCAGCAGGTTGCGGGCCAGCTGGAGGCCGGCCACCCCCTGGCTGAGGGCCGCGGCCAGCGCCTCGGAGAGCCCCTGGGCGCCGTTGAGGACGATCATCTGGTCGACCGACGCGAACGGCTTGGCCGCGGCCTCCACGATGGCCGGCCACTTCTCGGCCAGCTGCTGGCCGATCACGGCGTCCTGGTTCTCGGCCAGGGCGTCGGCCCGGGCCTTGATCGCCTCGGCCTCGGCCATGCCCTTGGCCTGCACGGCCTCGCCCTCGGCTCGGCCCTTGGCCGCGGTCGCGGCCGCCTCGGCCTCGCCGATGAGCCGGGTCGACTCGGAGCGGGCGATGGCGTCGACCCGGACCCGCTCGGCCTCGGCGACCGCCTCCAGCCGGACCCGCTCGGCCGAGGCCTGGGCGTGCAGCTCGACCTCCTGGCGCTCGGCCTCGGCCCCGGAGATGCGGGCGTCGCGGGCCGCCTTGGCCAGGGTCACCGACTCGTACGCCTTGGCGTCGGCCGGCTTGCGGATGGTGGCCTGGAGGCGCTGCTCCTCGCGCTGGGCCTCCAGCTCGGCCACCTTGGTCTCCTCGACGACCACGTGCTGGCGGGCCGAGGCGTCGGCCAGCGGCCCGGCCTGCTGGGCCTGGGCGGAGGCCTTGTCGATCTCGGCCTGGTAGCCGGCCTGCTTGATCATGCTCTCGCGCCTGGCCTCGGCCTTGAGGGCGTCGGCCCCCTGCTCGGCGGTGGTCGCCTCCCGGTCGGCGTGGGCCTGGGCGATGCGCGCCTCCCGCGCCACCGCGGCCGCGTGGGGCAGGGCCAGGTTCCGGATGTAGCCCGTAGGGTCGTGGATCTCCTGCACCTGGAGCGAGTCGACGATCAGGCCCGAGCTTCTCCATCTCCGACCCCGACGACTGGCGGGTGAGGGAGGTCAGCTTCTCGCGGTCGCGGATCATCTCCTCGACGGTCATGTTGCCCACGATCGCCCGCAGGTGGCCGGCGAACACGTTGTGGACCCGGGCGTCCATCTGCTGCTGCTGGTCGAGGAAGCGGCGGGCGGCGTTGGCGATCGAGACGTAGTCGTCGCCGACCTTGAAGATGACCACGCCCTGGATGCCGAGCGGGATGCCCTGGTGGGTGACGCACTCGATCGACAGCGGGGCCTCCCGCAGGTCGAGCGAGAGCCGCCGGACCGTCTGGATGCCGGGCAGCACCAGCGTGCCCTTGCCGGTGACGATGCGGAAGCCCATGCTCTCGCCGGCGCCCTCGGGAGAGGAGTGCTCGCGCAGGCCGGAGATCACCAGGGCCTCGTTGGGCTCGGCGACCCGCCACATGAGCTTGAAGATCACGAACAGGACGACCAGGCCGACGACGATGCCACCGGCCAGGATCAGGGGATCCATTGCTCCGCCTTTCGACGCAGCCCTACATGGGGCTGACCACGACGGTCCGTGGCGGGAAGTACTCGATCACGACGACGCGGGTGCCGGTCGAGATGGTGTCGTTGGTGTCGGCGGCGTAGGCGTTGAAGGCCTCGCTGCCGCCGCGGATGGCGATCATGACCTCGCCGACCCGTTCGGGCCCGATCGTGCCGGTCACGCGTCCGACCTTCCCGATCACCTGCTGGTCGGCCAACCGGATCCCCGTTCCCGTCTGTCGCGTCGGGCCGCTTCCCGTCATCGGTATCTTGCCGCATCTTGGCCTTCCGGTGTGAAGCTTCGCGACCCGGCCGCCGGAGGCGTTGACGGGCACCGGCCGGGCGGCTTGGATGGCGGCCGTGGACACCTGGGACCCGGAGCGGTACGGGCGCTTCGCCGCCGAGCGGGCCGCGCCCTTCCACGATCTGCTGTCGCTGGTCCGGCCCGTGCCCGGGGGCCGGGTGGTCGACCTGGGCTGCGGCGGCGGCGAGCTGACCGCCCAGCTCCACCGGCGCCTGGAGGCGGCCGAGACGCTCGGCCTGGACAGCTCGCCGGCCATGCTGGAGCGGGCGGCCGGCCTGGCCGGCGGCGGCCTCCGGTTCGAGCTGGGCGACATCGCCGGGTTCGCGGAGGGGGGCTGGGACGTGGTCTTCTCCAACGCCGCCCTCCACTGGCTGCCCGACCAGGCGGGACTGCTGGGGCGGCTGGTCGCCTGCCTGAACCCGGGCGGCCAGCTGGCCGTGCAGATGCCGGCCAACCACGACCATCCCTCCCACGTCGTCGCCGCCGAGGTCGCCGGGGCCGAGCCGTTCCGGAGCGCGCTGGGCGGCTACCGGCGCGAGTCGCCGGTGCGGGCCCCGGAGTGGTACGCCGAGCTGCTCGACCGCCTCGGCCTGGCCGACCAGCACGTCCGGCTCCAGGTGTACCTGCACCGGCTGGCCGCCCGCGACGAGGTGGTCGAGTGGGTCAGGGGCACCCTGCTCACCGACTACCAGTCCCGCATGCCGGAGGAGCTGTTCGAGGAGTTCCTGGCCGCCTACCGCCGGCGCCTCCTGCCCCGCCTGTCCGACACCCGCCCCTACCGGTACCCGTTCAAGCGCCTGCTGTTCTGGGGCCGCCGCCCCTAGTGGTGCTGGCAGGAGGGGCAGAAGGTGGTGCCGCGGCCGGCCAGGAAGACCTTGCGGAGGGGGGTCTGGCAGCGGGGGCAGGGGCGGCCGGCCTGGCCGTAGGCGATCAGGAAGTCGGCGTTGCGGCCACTTTCGCCGTTGACCATGCGGTAGTCGCGGAAGGTGGTGCCTTCGCGGTCGATCGCCTCGGCCAGGACCCGGCGGATGGCGCCGTGGAGGGCGAGCGCGCGCCCGGGGCCGACCCGGCGCGAGGCCGGGTGGATGCGCGCCAGCCACAGGGCCTCGTCGGCGTAGATGTTGCCGACCCCGGCCACCGGCCGCTGGCTGAGCAGGTAGGGCTTGACCGGGGCGCGGGTGGCGGCCAGGTCGCGGGCGAAGCGGCGCGGGTCGAACGCCTCCGACAGCGGCTCGGGCCCGAGCCGGGCCAGCGACGGCAGCGGCCCGTAGGCGCCGGCCTCGACCACGGCCAGGCCGCCGAAGCGGCGCACGTCCCGGAAGACCAGCTCGCGGCCGTCGTCCAGGGTGAGCCGGGCCCTGGCGTAGCCGTCGGCCACCCCGAAGTGGAGCACGCCGGTCATGCCCAGGTGCAGGACCAGCTCCAGGCCCTGGTCGAGCGGGCAGAGCAGGTACTTGCCCCGCCGACCCACCCCCTCCACCGTCCGCCCGCGCAGCCGGTCGGGGGCGTGGAACCGCCGCTGGGTGTCGGCCCAGACGGCCAGCACGCGGCGGCCGGTCAGCTCCGGTTCCAGCTGCCGGCGGACCGACTCGACCTCGGGCAGCTCGGGCATGGCTCCAGCCTACCCGGAGGGTGGGTCAGGGAGGTCGTCGGGGACCGGCGCCCCCTCGGGCCAGCAGCCGATGCCGGCCAGGAACCCGGCCAGGCCGGGTGACAGCCGGTAGCCGGGCAGCCGGTCGAGCTCGACCAGGCGGGCGCCGGCGGCGTCGCCGCCGGCCACGGGCACGGCGTCGTCGGCCAGCTCGGCCCAGAGGTCGACGATCAGGTAGTGGAAGCCCTCCCCGATCCGCTCCACGATCCCGGCGATCTCGCCCACCCGCGCCTCCAGGCCGGTCTCCTCCCGCAGCTCCCTGGCCGCCGCCGTGGCGATGGTCTCGCCCCCCTCGACCCGCCCCCCAGGCAGCGACCACCGCCCCTTGTGGGGCGGGTGGCCCCGCTCGACCAGCAGCAGCCGCCCGGCCCGGTCCCGGGCGACCAGCCCGACCGCCACCACCGGCCGCCCGGCCGGCTCCTCAGAAGGTGGTGGCACTGGAGAAGGCGAAGCGGTCGATGGCCAGGGCGGGGGCGCGGGCGGCGCCGTAGCCGTCCTCGGCGGCCAGCTCGGTCTCGCTGCCGATGGCCCGGACCGAGGAGAGGGCGTCGAGGATGGACTGGGTGAAGCGGAGGTTGCGGACGGCGCCGGTGACCCGGCCGTCCTCGACCCAGAAGGTGCCGTCGCGGGTCATGCCGGTGATGGTGGTGTCCATCAGGTTGACCAGGTTGGTGTAGTGGAAGCGGGTGACCAGCAGGCCCCGCTCCATGCCGGCGACCAGGTCGGCCTGGGGGGTCCGGCCGGCCAGCATGGCCAGGTGCATGGGCAGGGCGCCCTCGGCCGATGGGGCCGGGAGGCCGTGGCCGGTGGGTTCGACCCCGTGGCCGGTGGCGGCCCGGAAGTCGTAGACGAGGCTGGCCGCGACGCCCTCGTCGATCAGGGTCACGCGCCGCTTGGGGACGCCCTCGAAGTCGAAGCCGACGCCGATGGTGTCGGCGGCGGTGGCGTCGTCGACGATGGTGACCAGGGGCGAGCAGACCCGCTGGCCGAGCCGGCCGACCAGGAAGCTGCGGCCCTCGTCGTAGGCCTTGGCCCCGAAGCCGAGCCAGCCGAGCCACTGGACCATGACCGAGGCCGCGTTGGGCTCCAGCACCACCGGGTAGGTGCCGGGGTCGAGCTCGCGCGGCTCGCGGCTGTCCACCGCCTTGCGGGCGGCCCGTTCCCCGAGGGCGGCGACGTCCAGGTCGGCCAGGGCCGGCTCGGTCCCCTCGGCCCAGCCGGTGCCCGACCCGGCGTCGGCCAGGATCGAGAAGCTGGCCGCGGTCGTCGCCCCCGCCGCCCGCACCCCGCGGCTGTTGGCCAGGGCGAGCTCCAGCTCCCGGGTCTCGCAGGCCCCGGCGGCGGCGACCCCGTCGGGGAGCCGGCGGATCACCCCGGCGACCAGCCCGGCCCGGGTCGCGGGGTCGGCGGCGGCGGTGGCGTCGTCGTGGCGGCCGGCCTCGGGGTAGGCGGCCGGGCCGGGCATGCCCGGGTAGCCGGGGTCGGGCGGCATCGTCCTGGCCACCTCGGCCGCCCGCCTGGCCGTGGCCCGCACCGCCTCCGGGTCGGCGGCGTGGACGGTGGCCGTCCCCACCCGGTTGCCGTCGACCACCACCCGGACCCGGACCCACAGGTCCTCGCGCCAGGCCGACTGGTGGATGCGGCTGGAGGCGAAGCGGGTCAGCCCGCCGGCCTGCCGGTACACCAGCGCCTCGACGTCGTCGGCGCCCCCGGTCCCGAGGGCGGCCTCGGCCACCTCCAGCAGCCGCTCCGACCCGAAGCCCGTCACCTGCCAACCCCCCACGTGGACGTCCCGGAACCGGGCCGGGGCGGCGCCGTGGCCGACCCGGGCGTTCTGGAAGGGCTGGCCCTTGCCGCAGTTGGGCACCCCCCACACGACCCAGGCCTGCGGCCCGCAGACGGCGTCCAGCGACTCCCAGAACTCCGTCGTCTTCCCGTCGTAGGTGGCGTTGCGGTACAGCCGGCCCAGGCGGCCGCCCTTGATCTCCCAGGCCGCCTCGACCCCGAACTGGAAGTTGACCCGGCGGTCGTCGATGGACCAGGACCGGTTGACGCTCAGCAGCAGGCCGTCGGGGGTGTCGGCGACCAGCTCGTCCAGGGTGCCCTGCCCGGGCTCCAGGTGGACGTTGGTCATGCGGATCAGGGGCATGCTGCCCCAGCCGTCGGCCCGCATCGCCCCGCCCGAGCCGCCCCCGGCCAGGCCGGCCGTCTCCCGGCTGGTCAGGAACCCGGCGACCACGCCCCCGGCGACCAGCGGCGACCGCTGGGCGGCGACGCCCTCGTCGTCGAAGCCGAAGGTGCCCAGCCCGCCCGGGGTGGTCGCGTCGGCGGTGACCGACATGGCCGGCGAGCCGTAGCGGAGCCGCCCCAGGTCGTCGGGGCCCACGAACGAGGTCCCGGCGTAGGCCGCCTCCATGCCGAGGATCCGGTCCAGCTCCAGCGGGTGCCCGACCGACTCGTGGACCTGGAGCGAGAGCTGCTGGCCGTCCAGGATCACGGTGGTCACCCGCTCGGGCAGCAGCGGCGCCCGCAGGAGCTGGACGGCCTCGTCGGCCACCCGGGGGCCGTTGCCGACCAGGTCGGCGGCCTCGACCACCTCCCACCCGCCGGCCTGGAACTGGCCCCGGAACGAGTTCGGCCAGCTCCGCTGCTGCAGGTCGCCGTCGCCGACCGCGACCGCCTCGATGCCGGCCCCGGTCTGGGTCACGAGCTGGTCGAGCCGGGCCCCCTCGGTGGACCAGAGCACGGTGCGCCGCCGCCACAGGTCGACGGTGGCCTTGGCGTGGGCCAGCCCGGCCACCGACCGCTGGGCGTCGCAGGCGGCCAGCAGCAGCTCCACCCGCTTGGCCAGGGGCACGGCAAAGGGGTCGCCGGCCACCGGGGTCGACCAGGTGGCCACCGCCGGCTCGGCCGGGGCCAGCCGCACCGGCTCGCCGGGGAGGACCGCCGACGCCCTGGCCACCTCGACCGCCCGCCCGGCCAGCTCGCGGACCCTTGCCGGGTCGAGCACGGCGCTGGCCGCGAACCCCCAGCACCCGTCGACCAGCACCCTGACCCCGAGGCCGCTGGAGTCCTCCGCCTCCAGGTCGTCGACCCGGTCGTCGGTGACGGTGAGCCCCTCGGTCTCCTCCCGCACCCAGCGGGCGTCCGCGTACCCGGCCCCGGCCGCGACCGCCGCCTCCAGGGCCAGCTCGGTCAGCTCCTCGGGCTCCATCGCCCTCCTTCACGCTCCCACCACCACCACCACCTGGATCGCGATGCTACTAAAGCCTGTCGAACAATCTCGTCGTCGAGGCTGTTCGACAGCACCCTTCTCGGATGTCCTCAGCTCACGCTATGACGACGTGGGCGTTGGTTCCCCTTTCGTAGGGGCCGGTTCCGCCATCGCCGGGCAATGGCTAGCGCCTTCCCCTCCGGGGGCGTTGGTTGTCCGGCCGCCCGCTTGGCGGTCCGGAACCCGGGCATGGTGGCGCTCGGCCCAGGCGGCGAGATTCGCGGCGGCGTTGCGGTCCCGGTCGATGGCCAGTCCGCAGGCTCCGCAGCAGAACATCCGCTCCGCCAACCCCATCGACTGCTTGACCAGCCCACATCGAGAGCAGGACCTGGTGGATGGGAACCAACGGTCACAGACGACCAGTTCCGTCCCGAACCAGGCCGCCTTGTAGCTCAGCTGGCGGGCAAGTTCGGTCCAGCCGGCATCAAAGATCGCGCTGGCCAGGTGCTTGTTGCGAAGGAGGTTGGCGACGGCGAGGTCCTCCAGGCAGAGCCGGTCGTGGGTCTTGACGAGCTGGCTGGAGACATCATGAAGAAAGCTTCGCCGGATGTCGGCGATACGGGCATGCTTGCGCGACAGCCGCCGAGTTGCCTTGGCCCGATTGCGTGAGCGCGGCTGGGTGCGGGAGACCTCACGAGCCCGTCGCCGCAGGCCTTCCATGCCGGTACGGAGTGGTCTGGGAGCCGGCCACCGGCCGACCTCAGTCCCATCCGATGTGGCGGCGACAGCGAGCGCGACCAGGCCGCGATCCACGCCGACAAACCCACCAATGTCTTCGGCAGGGCGAGGCGGATGACGACGCTCGGCATGGAATTCGGAGGCCTGGACGGTGAGGCTTATGTACCAGCGGGAGCCATGCCGGCTACACGTGGCGAACAGGATCCTGGCGCGAGGCGCCACCATCTGCCGGCCGGTGTCGAGATTGGCCTCCGAGATCGGGCGGAGCAGCCGTCGCAGTCGGCGAGTGTCGTCGAGCACCCGGACAGTGCCGATCCTTGGCAGGGTCACCGAGCGGGGATGTCCCACTCCGACGCGGATGCTGAAGGTGCCATTCCTCCCGCTGTTTGTTGCGGAGACGGAAGCTGTCGCGACAGCGCCCCTTGCGCTTGCGCCGAGGAAACCCGACCCGCACTCGGCCGGTCGCCGGTGCTGGCCTGTGCGTAGGCAGTGAGGGCCCGGCCGAGGTCAACTGCGGCCTCCTCGAACACCTGCGCAGCAACATCACGACGCCATTGCAGGCCCGTGACCTTCGTGGTGACGGTCCCATCTGGGGCGGCGACGAAGATACGCCCCGCGGATTCGCTGCGCTTCCAACCATTGAAGGCGTTGATCAGGTCGTATCCCGACCAGGGCACGGCCGTGGACGGGTCGGTGGCACGGGCACGGTGCGCCGCACCAACGAGCTGAAGGCATTGGTTGTAGGCGAACCTCGACGCCCCAGCGTGCCGGACGAGCATCGCCAACTGCGCCTGGTCAGGAGCTAGCGCGAATCGGAAGGTGGTATGCCGCATCGCGTCAGGATCGTAGCTGACGGATGCGACACTCGAGACATATCCAAGGAACTCAGGCCGGCCCCGACCCAGCGCTTCCGCGACCACGGCCAGGTCGGCCACGAACCCCTTGTGGGCCAGGGCGCGGGCGTCCTCGTCGGGGGCGCGGAGGATGGAGGAGGGGTGGACGGTGGCCAGGACCCTTGGGGCGAGGTCGGAGTCGAGGAACTCGCCCCGCTGGCGGCTGACCCGGAACGAGCTGCCGAGCAGGGCCTGGGCGGCGGTCGCGCCCAGCAGGACGAGGACCCAGGGCTGGACCACGGCCAGCTCCGCCTCGAGCCACGGGAAGCAGGCGTGGACCTCCTCGGCGTTGGGCTTCTTGTGCACCCGGAGCTTGCCCCGGCGCTCGAACTTGAAGTGCTTGACGACGTTGGTCACGTACGCCAGGTCGCGGTCGATGCCTGCCTCGGTGAGGGCCTGGTCGAGCACTGCGCCCGGCCGGGCCGACGAAGGGACGCCCGGTCGCTAGTCCTGGGTGCCCGGCTGCTCGCTGGAGCCCACCACCCGGCCCTCCAGGCCGGACGTGATCAGCAGCAACGCGAGCAGCACGACCGGGAACAGGGCGACGACGGCGAGCATGAGCAACGACACGGGCGAGCAACCTCCTCGTCAGTTCGACGCACGCAGTCTGCCAGGAATATCGGAACCGGCTGGCGGATCTGTAGCCACCGTTACCGGATCGGTACGGGACGGGAAGCCTACCGCGCTGCGCTATCGTCGTCGCATGCCCGGCTTCGACCTGCACACCCACTCGACCTTCTCCGACGGCACCCTCGACCCCGAGCAGGTGGTCGAGCTGGCCGCCAGCCGCGGCCTGACCGGGATCGCCCTGACCGACCACGACAACACCGGCGGGGTCGAGCGGGCCAGGGCGGCGGCCAGGGGCACCGGGCTCACCGTGCTGCTCGGCTGCGAGCTGTCGGCCGAGCACGACGGCAACCCGGTCCACGTCCTCGGCTACGGCTTCGACCCCGAGCAGCCGGCGTTCGCGGCCAAGCGGGCCTGGCTGGCCGAGGGGCGGGTCGTCCGGGCCCGCCGCATGGTGGAGCGGCTGCGCGAGCTGGGCGCCCCGGTCGAGCTCGACCGGGTCGTGGAGCTGGCCGGCGGCGGGGCCATCGGGCGGCCGCACGTGGCCAGGGCCATGGTCGAGGCCGGCGTGGTCGGCGAGGTGGCCGCCGCCTTCACTCCCGACTGGATCGGCACCGGCGGCCGGGCGTACATGACCAAGGACGCCGTCACCCCGGTCGAGGCGGTCGAGCTGATCCACGGCGCCGGCGGGGTGGCGGTGCTCGCCCACCCCTCGGTCCACGCCGGCGCCGCGGCCGTCCCCGAGCCGGTCATCCGGGCCATGGCCGCCGCCGGGCTGGACGGCCTCGAGGTCGACCACCCCGACCAGGGCCCCGGCGACCGCGCCCGCTGGCGGGCCCTCGCCGCCGAGCTGGGCCTGGAGACCACCGGCGCCTCCGACTGCCACGGAGCCCTCTACGGCTACCGCCTCGGCACCGAGCGCACCCCCGACCCCATCGTCGACCGCCTCCTGGCCCGCACCGGCAGCTAGTCGAGCTCCCCACGCCGCGGCGCGGCTACACCTGCCGGCTGGACCTTTGTATGCTTCGGGCATGGAGCTCGAGGTGGGGCCGTTCGACCCGGCGCTGCACATCAGGAGCAGGGACCATTACGAGGCGGTGCGCCGGGAGGCGCAGCTGCTCTCGCTCGCCCCCGAGGCGGCGCCGGCCCGGCTCGAGGAGCTGATCCAGCAGCTCAGCCAGCAGTTCCCCCGCAGCCCGATCGACGACGTCGCCGACCAGGCGTACCTGGCCAAGGAGCCCAGCTTCGGGGTCCGCTTCGACCTGCCCGACGAGCTGGTCCCGGCGGCGCTGGGCGCCTGCGACCAGCTCGAGGAGCTGCTGGACGAGATCGACCGCTGGGCCGACTCGGACGGGGTGCAGCTGCTGGAGGCGCCCGAGGACGTCAAGCGCTACCGCAAGGCCTACCTCGACCAGGTCCGGGCCCAGCTCCAGGTGGCGGCCCATGGCTGACGCCGGCACCACCTCCGAGGGGCGGCCCTGGTCGATCGCGGGCCTGGTCCTGGCCGGCCTTGGGCTGGCCATGTTCCCCATCGGCGGCCTGGTCGGGGTCGTCTGCGGCGGGATCGCCCGCTCCAAGGGCGACGGGTCCCTCGGCCTGGCCGCCATCGTGGCCGGCGTGATCAGCTTCTTCGCCAGCTTCTGGGTCGCCTTCCTGGTCCTCGGCTAGCCGACCGGCTCTGCCGGTCGGAGTCCATCGGCGTCGGCCGAAGGCCGACTCCGAGTGTGGCAGGCTGGGCGTAGCCTCGAAGGATGAACGGCGCAGAGCAGCAAAGCCTGCCAGGCATGGACATGGAACGGGTGACGTTCCTGAGCCCGTCGGCCCTTGAGCGGTACCGCCTCTGCCCGCGCCTGTACCGGTTCCTGTACGTGGACGGGCTCTGGCGGCTGTCCCGGTCCAGCGCCCCGCAGGCCTTCGGGACCAGCGTGCACGCCGCCCTGCGCGAGTTCTTCCGCGTCCCCGTCGGCCGCCGCAGCCTCCGGATGCTGCTGGAGCTGTTCAAGCGAGGGTGGGTGCGCGACGGCTACCGGGACAAGGAGCAGCAGCAGCGGGAGCGGGAGCGGGGCGCCGAGGCCCTGCGGGCCTGGTACGGCCGGGCCGACACCACCGTCGTGCCCCACGCCACCGAGCTGGGCCTCCAGGCCACCTGGGGCGACGTCGTGCTCAAGGGGCGGCTGGACCGGGTCGACGCCGACCCCGACCCCGGCAGCGGCCGTGGCCTGGTGGTGGTCGACTACAAGACCGGCCGCCGGCCGGTCAGCCAGGAGACGGCCGACGCCGACGAGGCCCTCACCATCTACGCCGCCCTGGTCGAGCGCCGGCTCGGCCGGCCGGTGACCCGCATGGTGCTCGACTATGTGGTCGCCGGCACCCAGGTGGTCACCGAGCGGCCGCCCGCGGTGCTGGCCCGGCGCCTGGACGACGTGCTGGCCACCGCGGCCACCCTCCGGGCCGACCAGGAGTTCCGGCCCCGCACCGGGCCCTGGTGCGCCGGCTGCGACCTGCTCGGACGGTGCCCGGAGGGCCAGCTGGAGGTGGCCGGCGCGGCCGCCCAGTTGGACTGAACGACGCCGGTCGTTGTATTCAGAGAGGGTGGAGGGAGCGAGGCACGGCCGGCTGGGGCGCCCGACGGCGCACCTGCTGCTGCCGTGCCGCAGCGACTCGGTGCCGACCGTCCGGGCCCTGCTCCACCGCGACCTGGAGCGCTGGGACATCCCCGAGGAGGTCGCCGACGCGGTCCTGCTGGCCTGCGGCGAGGCCGTCACCAACGCCGTCGTCCACGGCTCGTGGGGGCAGCAGGACTCGGTGATGGTGATCCGCTGGGCGATGGTCGGCGGCCGGTTCTCGTTCTCGGTCCAGGACCGCGGGCCGGGCTTCGAGAGCTCCCGCACGGCCATGTCGCGGCGCGCCCATCCCTCGCAGAACCGCGGCCGCGGGCTGTTCATCATGCACGCGCTGATGGACCGGGTGGTGGTCGACTCCGGGCTGAACGGCACCCGCATCATGCTCGAGAAGGCGCTGGGCCCGCCGCCCGCCGGCTAGTGCCCGGAAGCCGCCGGAGGGCCGAGCCTGGCCGGCCCGGCCCTCGGAAGCCTTACTGGGACTCGGCTCGACGAGGCTCCTCGATCGGCCACATCCGCAGCTCGTCCGCCAGGGCGCGGATCTCGTTGTCCGGATAGCGCCGGTGGCCCCCCAAGGTCCGCAGGAAGGGAAGCTTGCCTTCCTGGGCCCACCGGGACACGGTCTTCGGCGACACGTGGAGAAGACCGGCTACCTCGGAGGTCCGCAGATACGTGGGCCTGCTGGTCCGGCTCATCGCTCGACACCCCTTTACGGTTGTCGTCCCGGTTGAGGACTTTCTGTTGTCCCCGGGGGAGACTACCCCTCTCCACCAAAACTACTGAATCAGTTGTTCTACCTAGCAAGGGTCGATCCTGTCGTACTGCCCGCTACGTACGATTGTGAACTTGCCCGGTGACCCGTATCGTTTCGCCCGCTCTCGACGCCTTGACTACTACGGGAAGCGCGGCGTCGTGGTCTCCGGGGGACCCTTCAAAGTCCGGTGTTCGGGGGGAACCGGACGTTGAGGATAGGCCACGGCGCCGCGCTCATCCGCCCCACGCGCTCACGCCTCGCTCAGGTCACCGGGACGATCCTCGTCTCGAGCACCCGGCCGCCCTCGACCCGCAGCAGGCCCATCGTGCCCCGCGGCTGGCGTCGCCGGTCGTCGGCGACCCGTCAGATCCAGGCGCAGGACGCGGGGCGTGGGTGTCGGCGAGCACGGCCACCTTCATGATCGACGATGATGCACGAGCCAGGGGGGCCGGTGGCCGGAGCGACCGACGGAGGAGCGGATGGGTGTGCTGGACGGCAAGGTGGTGGTCGTCACCGGGGCCGGGCAGGGGATCGGGCGGGAGGAGGCGCTGGCCTGCGCGCGGGCCGGGGCTGCGGTGGTGGTCGACGACCTGGCCGGGGCCGAGGCCACGGCCGCGGCGATCACCGCCGAGGGGGGCCGGGCGCTCGCCCTCGCCCACGACGTCGGCGACTTCGAGGCCGCCGGGCGGCTGGTCGCCGAGGCCGTCGAGGCCTTCGGCGGCCTGGACGGCGTGGTCAACAACGCCGGGGTGGTCCGCGACCGCATGGTCTTCAACCTGTCGCCCGAGGAGTTCGACCTGGTGCTCCGGGTGAACCTGGGCGGCACCTTCGCCACCACCAGGCACGCCGCCGCCTGGTGGAAGGAGCAGGGGCGGCCCGGGGCCATCGTCAACACCACCTCGACCTCGGGGATCCTCGGCAACCAGGGCCAGTCCAACTACGGCGCCGCCAAGGCCGGGGTGGCCGCCTTCACCGTCATCTGCGCCCTGGAGCTGGCCAGGTACGGCGTCCGGGTGAACGCCGTCGCCCCCGGGGCGCGGACCCCGATGACCGAGGGCGCCTTCGGGCAGCTCGACTTCGAGGGCGAGTTCGACCCCCTCGACCCGGCCAACGTCGCCCCGGTGGTGGTGTGGCTGCTGTCGGACGCCGCCGCCGAGGTCTCCGGCCAGGTCATCGGGATCACCGGCGGCCTGGTCGAGCTGTACGAGGGCTGGCACGTCGTCGCCAGCCAGGAGGCCCCCCGCCGCTGGACCCCCGAGGAGCTGGCCTCCGCCGCCCCCCGCCTGTTCGGCGACCGCCCCACCCGCGCCCCCTGGCGCCCCTCCAGCCTCCGCCGGATCATCGAGGCCGCCCGGGGAGGGTCGGGCTGAGGCGGCGCTGTAGGCGCGGCCGGCGGTCACGGTCTCGACCCCGGTGAGGTTGGGGACCGGGATCTGGCGGCAGTCCGAGCTAGCTTAGCGCCGCCACCGGAGCGGCACGCAGCGCGGACCAGGCGGCCAGAGGCCGTTCGCATGCTCCGATCCAGGCAGCCGCCCGGGCCGCCCATCAGCAGATGCAGTAGCGGGACCCCCACGGCATCATCACCGTTGCGGCCCGCACGCCCCGGATCGGAGGAGCCCAGATGGACGACAGGCAGGTCCTTGACCGGATCGGCGACCTGGTCGAGGAGGAGCACACCCTGGAGCGCCAGGCCCTCGGCCAAGGCCTCGACGACGACCAGCAGGCCCGCCTGCACGAGGTCGAGGTCCAGCTCGACCAGTGCTGGGACCTGCTGCGCCAGCGCCGGGCCCGGCGCGACGCCGGCCAGGACCCCGACACCGCCCAGGTCCGCCCCGAGGGCACGGTCGAGGGCTACCTCCAGTGACGCCGACGGCTCCGGCCGGAGCCGGAGCCGTCGCAGGGAAGCCAATCGTCAGGCGGCCTGGGTGGCCTCCTGGTCCTCGGTGGACGAGGGCGTGGGCCAGGACCTGGTCGATCTCGCTGGCCAGGTGGAAGGTCATCTCGGCCCGGACCGACTCGGGGACGTCCTCGAGGTCGGCGCCGTTGCGCTCGGGGAGGATGACCTCCTTGAGGCCGGCCCGGTGGGCGGCCAGGACCTTCTGCTTGACCCCGCCGATGGGCAGGACCCGGCCCTGGAGGGTGACCTCGCCGGTCATGCCGACCTCGGCCCGGACCGGCCGGCCGGTGAGCAGGCTGGCCAGGGCGGTGGTCATGGTCACGCCGGCCGAGGGGCCGTCCTTGGGGACCGCGCCCGCGGGCACGTGGACGTGGTAGCGGCGGCCGGCCACGTCGCCGTCGATGCCCAGCTCGCCGGCGTGGGCGCGGACGTAGGAGAGGGCGATCGACGCCGACTCCTTCATCACGTCGCCGAGCTGGCCGGTGAGGGTCAGCCCCGGCTCGCCGTCCATGACGCTGGCCTCGATGAACAGCACGTCGCCGCCGGTGCCGGTGACGGCCAGGCCGGTCGCGACCCCGGGCACGGCGGTCCGCTCGGCCGCCTCGAAGAAGAACTTCTGGCGGCCCAGGTAGCCGCGCACGTCGCCGTCGTCCACGACCAGCGGGGTGCCGGCCTCGCCGCCGGCGATCCTGGTCGCCGCCTTGCGCAGCAGCTTGCCGATCTCGCGCTCCAGGTTGCGGACCCCGGCCTCGCGCGTGTAGTCGCCGACCACGGTGCGCAGGGCGCCCTCGGTGACGATCACCTCGTCGCCCCGCAGGCCGGTCTGGTCGAGCTGGCGGGCCAGCAGGTGGTCGCGGGCGATGGCCAGCTTCTCGTCCTCGGTGTAGCCGTCCAGGCGGACGACCTCCATCCGGTCCAGCAGCGGGCCCGGGATCGTCTCGACCACGTTGGCGGTGGCGATGAACAGCACGTCCGACAGGTCCAGCTCGACCTCGAGGTAGTGGTCGCGGAAGGAGTGGTTCTGGGCCGGGTCGAGGACCTCGAGCAGGGCCGAGGAGGGGTCGCCGCGCCAGTCGGCGCCGACCTTGTCGACCTCGTCGAGCAGGAACACCGGGTTCATGGTCCCGGCCTCCTTGATCGCCCTGGCGATCCGGCCCGGCTGGGCGCCCACGTAGGTGCGCCGGTGGCCGCGGATCTCGGCCTCGTCGCGGACGCCGCCCAGGGCGACCCGGACGAACTTGCGGCCCATGGCCCGGGCGACCGACTCGCCCAGGGAGGTCTTGCCCACCCCGGGCGGGCCGACCAGCGCGATGATCGCGCCGGCGCCCCGGCCCCCCTGGTCGGCCAGGCCCCGCTCGCGGCGGAGCTTGCGCACGGCCAGGTACTCGAGGATGCGGTCCTTCACGTCCTCCAGGCCGGTGTGGTCGGCGTCCAGGACCCGCCGGGCCTCGGCGATGTCCAGGGCGTCCTCGGACTTCTCGCCCCAGGGCAGCTCGGTCATGGTGTCGAGCCAGGTCCGGATCCAGCCGTGCTCGGGGCTCTGCTCGCTGGTCCGCTCCAGCCGGCCGATCTCCCGCTCCACGGCGGCCCGGACGGCCTCGGGCATCTTGCCCTCGTCGAGCTTGGCCCGGTAGGCGTCGATGGCGCTCTCGCCGTCCTCGCCCTCGCCCAGCTCCTTGCGGATGGCGGCCAGCTGCTGGCGCAGGATGAACTCGCGCTGGGACTTCTCCATCCCCTCGGAGACGTCCTTGCGGATCTGGTCCTTGAGCGTCACCTCGCCGAGGGTGTCCCGAGCCCAGGCCAGGACCTTCTCCAGGCGCTGCTCGACGTCGACCGCCTCCAGGACCTCGACCTTCTGCTCGAAGGACAGGTCGGGGGAGTAGACGGAGGTGTCGGCGATCTGGCCGGGGTCGGTCATGCCCCGCAGCAGCTCGGCCACCTGGGCGGCGCCGCGCGCCTCGAGGATGTTCTCGACCACGGCGCGGTACTCGCGGGCCAGCTGCATGGCCCGCTCGCTGGCCGGCGGGTCGTCGATCGGCTCGACCTCGACCCAGGTGGCGGTGCCGGTGCCGGCCACGCCGGCGCCGATGCGGGCCCGGTGCAGGCCGCGCACCACCACCGCGAGCTGGCCGTTGGGCAGCTCGCCGGCGTTCTCGATCTTGGCCACGGTGCCGACGGTGGCGTAGCGGCCGTCGACCTTGGGGACCAGCAGCAGGTGGCCGCCGGTGTCGCCGGCGGCGCTGGACGCCGAGCGCGACTCTGGCGTCTCCAGGGTGGCGGTCACGACCATGCCGGGCAGCACGACCCCGCTGGTCAGGGGCAGGAGGGGCAGGGTCTCGGTCGAGAGCTCAGGCATTCGTTCTCCAGGTCAAAGGGGTGCGACGCCCTGATCAACGCCGCACCCCGACCCCGCATTCCTAGAGCACGAAAACCGTTGAGGTGTTCAGGTGACGGTGACGGTCCCCTTCATCGCCGACGGGTGGAACTTGCAGAGAAAGTCGTAGGTGCCGGCCGCGGGCGCGGTGAAGGTGACCGTGGCGTCCTCGTTGGCCGGGATGTCCACGTCGGCCTGGGCCTCCGCGAAGGTGAAGTTGTGCTGGACGCCGTCCTGGTTGTCCACCTCGACGCTGACCTGGGCCCCGGCCGTCATGTCGAGGCTGGTGGTGTTCCATGCGGTGCCGGACGCGGTGAGCTGGAGCTCGTCCTCGCCACCCCCGCCGGCGGCGGTGGTCGCGGGGGCGCTGGTGGTCTCCGGGGCGGCGGTGGTCGCGCTCGCGGTCCCGCCGTCGTCGTCGCCACCGCCGCAGCCGGCGGCGGCCAGGGCCAGCACCCCGACCAGCACCCCGACGACCATCCCGCCACGTGCTCGCATCCGGACCTCCTGGGATCGAATGGCCGCGGTCGCGGCCGTCAGCAGCCTAACCCGGCCGGGCGGCCTACGATTCCCCGCCCAGGTGCTCGGCGATCCCGTACAGCCGTTCCTGGTCGATGGTGCCGACCAGGCACCAGACGACGCCGTCGGCCTGCCACCAGTAGCTGGTGTGCCGGCCCCAGGTGTAGGCGGCCAGCTTCCCGCCCTCGGTGCCCTTGGCCATCTGGGGCAGGTCGCCCCGCCAGCGCATCAGCGTGACCCGCCCGTCCTCGGCGTCGCGGTACTCGGCCACCGCGGCCACGTGCCCGGCCAGGTCGCGGGCCTCCCAGCCGTCCTTCCGGAGCCCGAAGGCGGCCAGGTCGGGGGTGCGCGAGGCCGGCCCGAGGACCGCGAACAGCCGCTCGGCCTCGGCCTCGCTCGGGGTGCCGAGGCCGTCCTTGCCCTGGTCGTGGTAGGAGCTCCAGGCCGCGGACAGCGGGCTGCCCGGGTCGGGGGCCGGCACCACCAGCAGGGCCGCGGCAAGCACGGCGGCGGCGGCCAGCATGGCGGCGGCCAGGGCGACCCAGTGCCGGCGCCGGGCCTGCCGGGGAGGGGCCTGCCGACGAGGGGAAGTCGCCGGCAGGCCGGCCTCGTCCCGCACCGCCTCGACGCGCACGGCGGCCAGCACGGCGGCGAGCGTCCCGGAGGGGGCCGGGACCGCCGAGGCGCGCAGCAGCGCGGTCAGCTGGCGGTCGACCAGCACCCGGGAGGCGCAGTCGTCGCAGACGGCCAGGTGGTCGCGGGTGCGCTGGCGCTCGCCCTGTTCCAGCTCGCCCAGGCTGAAGGCGGTGAGCCGGAGCCGGAAGTCCTCACAGGTCATCGGCCTGCACCCTTCCAAGCTCTGGCAGCAGCATCGTCTCCAGCCGGCGCCGGGCCCGGTGGAGGCGGGACAGGATGGTCCCGCGGGGCACGTCCATCACGGTGGCCGCTTCGGCGCAGGTCAGACCGTTGATGTCGACCAGGGTGACGGCCATGCGGAAGTCCTCGGGGAGCTGCGCGATCGCCCGCCGCACCGCCTCGCGGTCCAGCTCGCGGACGGTCTGCTCCTCGGGGCCGGGCTCGTGGCTGGGCAGGTCGAGCGACGGGTCGGTCTCGCCCTCGTCGAGCCAGATCAGCGGCATCCGCCGCCCGCGGCGGTACTGGGTGCAGAACAGGTTGTACTGGATGCGCAGCAGCCAGGCCCGGCAGTTGCTGCCCGGTTCGAAGGTGCCGAAGGACCGCAGGGCCCGGAGGTAGGTCTCCTGGGTCAGGTCCTGTGCGGTGGCCTGGTCGCCGGCCAGCCGCAAGGCGGCGTCGTACAGCGCGTTCATGTGCGGAACGGTCGCCGCCTCGAAGCCTTCCAGGTCCACAGGAGACCTCACTCACAACATACGTTTGCCGGGGCGGTGCCGCCTCCTCGTTCTGGTGAACCCGCCCCGGCGCTCTCCTGATTCCCCTACCCGGTGGCGGCCGAGGGGCGCTCACCGGCCGGGATGCGGCGGCGGCGGCGCCGGCGGGCGGCCGAGCGGGAGCGGCGGCGGGCCGGCTCCTCGGCGGGCGGGTCGGCCTTCTCGGCCTTCTCGGGCTTGCGCGGCCGCGGCCCGGGCGGCGGCCGCCTCCTCGACCGTGGGGAGGCCGAACAGCTCGGCCAGCAGCGGGCTGGTCGAGTACACCTCGTGCACGGGCTCGTCGGTCAGCTCGAGACGGCGCCGGATCAGGTCGGCGGTTTCCAGCTCGTTCCAGGCCACGAAGGTGACCGCGACCCCGGCGGCGCCGGCCCGGCCCGTCCGGCCGATCCGGTGGACATAGGCCCGGTCGTCCTCGGGGGTGTCGTAGTTGATGACGTGGGACAGGCCGGCGATGTCGAGGCCCCGCGAGGCCACGTCGGTGCAGACCAGCACGTCCAGCTTGCCCTTGCGGAAGGAGCGCATGACCTTCTCGCGGACCACCTGGGGCATGTCCCCGTGCAGGGCGCCGGCCCGGTAGCCCTCGTCGACCAGGCCCTTGATGGTGCGGTCGACCCCGCGCTTGGTGCGCCGGAACACGGCCACCCGGTCGCGGTCGGGGGCGTCCAGGATGCGGCAGAGCACCTGGAAGCGGTTGAGGGGGTGCACCTGGAAGAAGAGCTGCCGGGTGGCGGGCACGGTGGCCTGCTCGCCCTCGGGCTCGGCGTGGACGAAGGTCGGCCGCCTGGCGTAGCGCCGGGCCAGCGCGACCACCGCCTTGGGCATGGTGGCCGAGAACAGCATCGTCTGGCGGTGGTCGGGGGTGGCGGCGATGATCGTCTCGACGTCGGGCAGGAAGCCCAGGTCGAGCATCTCGTCGGCCTCGTCGACGACCAGGATGCGAAGCTTGTCGAGCTTGAGGTGGCCCTGGCGCATGTGGTCGAGGACCCGGCCGGGCGTGCCCGACCACGACCTGGGCGCCCTCGTTGAGGGCGACGATCTGGGGGCCGAGCGGGCGCCCGCCGACGATCGCGACCGCGCGGACGCCGGCGTCACGGCCGGCGGTGTCGATGTCGCCCGCGACCTGGAGGCAGAGCTCCCGGGTGGGGACGACGACCAGGGCCTGCACCTCGGGCAGCTCCGGCTCGACCTCCTGGACGATCGGGATGCCGAACGCCAGCGTCTTGCCGGTGCCGGTGCGGGCCTGGCCGATGAGGTCGACTCCGGCCAGCGCGAGCGGCAGGCAGAGGGTCTGGATGGGGAAGGGATGCTCGATCCCGACCCGGGCCAGCGAGGTCAACGTGGTCGGGGTGGCGCCGAGGTCGGCGAAGCTGTGCTCGGTGCTCTGCTCGGTGGGTGGGGGAGCGACGGTTCCTGACGTTGGACTCAAACAACCTCCTGGTTGCGTTGCTGCATGTTCGTGTTGTTGCACGTTGGCTGGCCCCATGGTACCGGGTCGGCCGTCAAGCCGGCGTCAGCGGTAGCGGGGGACCTCCGGGTCGACCTGTTCGCTCCAGGCGTCGATCCCCCCGGCCAGGCTGCGGACCCGGGTCCAGCCGCTGGCCTTCAGCCACACCGCCGCCTGGGCGCTGCGGGCGCCGACGTGGCAGTACACGACCACGTCGCGGTCCTTGGGGATCTCGGCCGGGGCCCGGTCGACGAACCGGTCGAGGCCGATGTGCAGCGACGGCTCGATGGCCGCGACCGCCCGCTCCGGTCCGGTCCGGACGTCGACCAGCAGCGGCGGGTCGTCGCCGGCCAGGGCCTGGGCGAGGGCCGGCGCGTCGACCTCCTCCAGCAGCGGATGGCTCTGTCGCACCCTTGCGGTTCCTCTCTGCGCGGTGAGGGCATTCATGCTACCGCCTGCGGTACGCTTCGCCGCGACCGAGCGTCAGGAGGTTCCACCAGCGATGGCCAGCCCGGCCGAGGTCTTCGACGCGCTCCGCCAGGCCCACGCCACGGCCGACGCGGAGGCCGCCGCGGCGCTGTACGCGCCCGACGCCGTCTACTACGAGCCGGACAACGTCCCCCACCGAGGCCGGGACGAGATCCGCACCCACCTGGCCTCGGTGTACGCGGTCAGGGGCCCGGTCGAGCTGAGCGTCAAGCGCCAGGTCGGCGGCGACCAGACCGTCCTCGCCGAGTGGACCAGCGCCTACACCGACGGCGGCCGCCGCTCCACCGGCGTCCCGGGCGTCTCGGTGGTCGAGGTCGGCCGCGACGGCATCGTCTACCACCGCGACTTCGGCTGACCGCACGCTCGGAAGGTGAGGGACATGGCGCGCCGGTGGATCCCAGCTGTCCTTGCCCTGCTCCTCGCTGACGGTCCTGGCGGCGCCCGCGCGGGCCATCGGGGCGTTCGGCCCGCCGGTCAGCATCGACGACCCGCCTGCACGTTCGACGCCTTCAACGTCGACCAGGCCCAGGACGCGGCTCGGGGTGACCCACGGCTTCTGCGGACCTGTGGGGGAGCGCCTGCAACGAGAGACTTCGTCATCCGGTACTTCGAGGGGTCGGGGACCAGCTGGTCCGTCGCAGGCGACGCCCTACCGCGGGTTCGTGGTCGCGGTCGCCTGGGACACCACCGGCACCTACCTGCTCTACATGGACCCGGCCCTCAACCTCCGGATCACCAAGCGCCAGGCCAACGGGACCTACATCCAGGGCCGGCTGCTGTCGACCGGGCCATGTGGGCTTCGACGGCTCCACTCGCCCAGGGTGACGTGGTGGCCACCGGCGGCCGCTGGTGGGCGGTCTGGCGCGAGCACGTCGCCCCCGGCGGCGGGCCGGGCGACGAGTTCGACCAGACCGAGCTGTTCCAGGCCTACACCGTCGGCGGGACCTACGTGCCCCGGGAGCGGATCACCACCAACTCGAGCTGGGACAGCGCCCCCGCCCTCGCCCTGACCCCGGCCACCACCTTCCCGGTCCGGCTGGTCTGGGCGCGGGGCGGGTCGGACTTCGAGGCGGCCGAGAGCGACCTGCGGCGGGCCCTCGGCGACGCGGGCGGCGGCTGGATCTCGACCACGCTGGCCACCGCCGGGTTCCTCAACTTCTGGCCGGACGTGCAGATGCTCGGCGACGACGACCTATGTCACCTGGAACCGGGACGGCCGCACCGTGCAGGCCAACAACGCCACCGGGTCGTTCCTGAGCAGGACCTTCGTGACCCCGGCCGCCCAGAACCACCGGCCCCGGATCGCGGTCGCGCCGGGCCACGTGGTGGTCGGCTGGACCACCACGTCGGCGCCGTTCGCGGCGTTCGTGGCCGAGCGGGTCGGCACCACCTGGACGGGAGGGCGGCGTCGCCCGCCGGGGTGACGCGCCTCCAGCTCCTCCAGGGGGTCGCGGCCACCGGCGGGACCGCGACCGCCACCATCCTCAGCCTCGGCTCGCGGCTGTACGCGGCCACCGAGACCTGACGTGATCGCTCGCCGACGGCCGGTCCGAGGACGCGGTACAGGGAGCTGAAGCCGACCCGCTTGTCGGGGTGCTCCTCGCCGACCTCGACATAGGCCAGCTTCTCGGTGGGCACGCCGACCCGGCGCCCCTTGGCGTCGGACAGCCACAGCACCTTGGACTTGCCGGACACCGCCGCCTCGACCAGGCTGGCGACGTCGTCGGCCGACTGGTCGACCTCGACCACCAGCTCCTTGGGGCTGTAGGTGACCCCGAGCTTGACCTCCATATGCTTCTCGTCCTCCTGGTCGGATGGCCTTGGCCGGTGACGTGCGGGAGGCCGAGCGTAGCACCAGGGCGCTCAAGCCCGGCCGGGGCCGTACCGAACGAACGGTGACGCCGCCGCGCCCCACAGCGAGGAAGCGAGGCCCATCCGTGCGCTGTCTCGGCCACCGCGACCACGCCAGCGGGGGATTGTCGCAGGCCGTTGGTAGCGTCCCGGCCAACTCGGACCTTTACCGGAGGGCGGTCGCGGTGGGCTGGGAGGCGGTGGTCATCGGCCTGCTGGCCGGGGTCGTGGCCGGGCTGGCGTTCGGGCGCTGGGGGCGGGGGGGCGACGGCGTCGGGTCGGGAAGGGAGCTGGACCGGCGGCTGGCCGGGATCTCCGACAGCCTCGACCGGCGGCTGGTCGACCTGGACCGGCGGCTGTACCTGGGGCTGGACAGCGTGCAGGACGCGCAGGCCCGGGCCGCCGACACCGCCGCCCAGGTGCGCGAGCGGGTGGCGATGGTCGCCGGCGTGGCCGAGCAGGTCCTCGAGCAGGCCCGGGGTCTGAGCCGGCTGGAGGACCTGCTGCGCCCGCCCCAGGCCAGGGGCGCCGTCGGGGAGCTGCTGCTGGAGCAGCTCCTGGCCCAGGGCCTGCCGCACGGCGCCTACCGGACCCAGCACGTGTTCCGCTCCGGGGCCAGGGTGGACGCGGTCCTGGTGGTCGGCGAGGCCATGGTCGCGGTCGACTCCAAGTTCCCGCTGGAGGCGTTCGCCCGCATGAGCGTGACCGCCGACGGCGACGCGGCCAGGACGCTGCACCGGCGGGCGTTCGTGCGCGACGCCCGCCGGCACGTCGACGCCATCGCCGACAAGTACATCTGCCCGGACGAGGGCACCTACGACTTCGCCCTCTGCTACCTGCCGTCGGAGGCGGTGTTCTACGAGTTCCTGCGCGAGGACCCGGTGGGGGACTCCTGCTGGCGGTACGCGGTCGAGCGGCGGGTCTTCCCGGCCTCGCCGACCACCCTCTACGCCTACCTGGTCTCGATCGGGGTCGGGCTCAAGGGGCTGCGGGTCGAGGAGAACGCCCGCCGGGTGCTGGACGCCCTGGCCGCTCTCCGGGGCGACCTGGACGGCTTCCGCACCCATTTCGAGCTGGTCGGCCGCCACCTCGGCCGGGCCAAGGACCGCTGGCAGGACGCCGCCCACCGCCTCGACCGCTTCGACGGCCGCCTCGCCGAAGCCTCCGGCCGCGCCACCGACCTGGACCGCGGGCTGCCCGAGCCGGAGGCGGAGCCCGGAGGGACAGGGCTCACGGGAATCGGCTGAACCAGACCAGCGACATGGTGGCCCCGGCGACCAGGAACAGCAGCCCGGTGGCGGCGAAGACCACCGTGATCTCCTGTTTCTCCTTGACGAAGCCGATCTTGGAGCCGAGCTCCCGGTAGACCTCCTTGAGGTCGCTGCTGCTGGGGGCGGCGAAGAAGCGGGCCCCGGTGGTCTCGGCGATCCGCTGGAGGGTGAGGGTGTCGGGTGGGACCGGGATCCGGCGAAGGTTGCCGGTCTCATCCGGCACGTCGACCATCCCCCGGTCGGTCCCCAGGGCGATGGTGAACACGGGCACCCCCAGCGCCTTGGCGTCGGCGGCCGCCTCCATCGGCTGGGTCCGGCCCTGGGTGTTGGCCCCGTCCGACAGCAGCAGCACCACCAGCGGCGCCTCGTCGGCCTCGCCCTGGGGGGCCGGCGGGCTGGGGGACGGCCGAGCCGTGCTGCCGGAGGAGGGCGGGGTCGGCGGCCGCTTGACGTCCAGGGCCCGCTCGATCCCGTCGCCCATGGCCGTCGCCCCCTCGGCATGCAGCGAGTCGATCGCCTCGTACACCGCGACCCGGTCGGTGGTGGGCCGGGTCAGGGTCTGGGCGGTGGAGGCGAACGAGACGATCCCGACCCGGAACTTCTCCGGGAGCTCCTCGACGAACAGGGTGGCGGCCCGTTGGGAGGAGACCAGGCGGGTCGGCGCGACGTCGGTGGCGTTCATCGAACCGGACACGTCCATGACCAGCACGACCGTGGCCTGCTCCTTGGGGACCAGGGCCAGCGCCTGGGGCCTGGCCAGGCTGACCAGCAGGGCGGCCAGGGCGAGCAGGTACAGCGCCGGGGGGACGTGCCGGCGCCAGCCCGGCTCGGCGCTGACGACGTTGGACAGCAGGTCGAGGTTGGTGAAGCGGACGGTGTAGCGGGAGCGACGGCGCTGGGCGAGCAGGTAGGCGGCGAGCGCGACCGGGACGAGCAGGAGCGTCCAGAGGAGTCCCGGCCACTCCGCGCTCACCGTACGGCGCCCCGGCTCACCTCGGTGGCCTCCCGGGCCCGGGTGGGCTCCCGGCCGGGGGGGACCAGCGGCCGGGTTGCGGGGCGCCGGTGGGGAAGGGGGACCAGGGTTGGGGGGCGCCGGTGGTCACGGGCACCCCCGCGCCCGGGGGTGGGGCGGCGCCGACGTCGGCGGAGCCGCCGGAGTGGGCCGCCTCCGGTCCCCACTGGACCGGGGCCGGGCCGCGGGCGCCGCCCGGGCCGGTGACGCGGTGGCGCAGGAAGCCGGCGAAGTTGCGCAGCCAGTCGCCCGCCGTCCACAACACCACGTGGTCGGCGCCTGACGACTGGAGGAGGCCGGCCAGCTCGGCCCGTTCGGTGGCGGCGGCGGTGGCGAACCGCTCGCGCAGCCGCCGCCGGCTGGTGTCGACCCGGAGCTGGCGGCCGGTCTCGGGGTCGACCAGCCACAGCTCGCCGACGTCGGGCAGGTCCTGCTCGCGCGGGTCGCGGATCTCGACCGCGACCACGTCGTGCCGGCCGGCCAGCTCGATCAGCTCCATGCGCCAGTCCCGCGGCCCGCGGAAGTCGCTGACCACGAAGATCAGGGAGCGGCTGGTGGCCAGCCGCCCGGTCCGGGCCAGGGCCTCGCCCAGCGAGGTGGCCCCGCCGCCCTCGAGCTGCGGCTCGCGGCGCACGGTGGCCAGCATCCCCAGCAGCCCGGCCCGGCCCTGCCGCGACGGGATGGTGACCGGCCGGGCGTCGCCGAAGGTGATCAGCCCCAGCCGGTTGCCGTGGCGGGTGCCGACGTGCCCGATGGCCAGGGCGACCCCCTCGGCCACGTCGGCCTTGCGCCGGTCGGCCGTGCCGAAGCTCATCGACGGCGAGGTGTCCAGGACCAGCCAGCTCACCAGGGCCCGCTCGGCGATCTGGTCGCGGACGTGGATGTCGCCGGTCCGGGCGGTGACGGCCCAGTCGATCCGGCGGACGTCGTCGCCCGGCTGGTAGAGGCGGATCTGGGCCAGCTCGGTCCCGATCCCGATGGTGCTGGAGCGATGGTCCCCGGTCAGCATGGCCTCGATCCTCCGGCGCACGACCACGTCGAGGGCGCGCAGCAGCGCCTCGGGGGTCGGGCCGGGGCCTGGCCGGTCGGGGGTGCGGGTGATGCCGAGGGGATCGTTCATGCTGGTTGTTCTCTGGCGAGGTCGATGCGGGGTGGGGGGATGGCGGCCAGGACGGCGGTGAGGAGGCTGTCGGGGGTGACCTGTTCGGCCAGGGCCTGGTAGGTCAGCACCAGGCGGTGGCGCAGGACGTCGCGGGCGAGTTCTTGGACGTCTTGGGGCAGGCAGTAGCTGCGGCCCCGCAGCACGGCCAGGGCGCGGGCGGCGGCGACCAGGTTGATCGAGCCCCGCGGGGAGGCGCCGTAGGCGATGTAGCCGGCGAGGTCGGGGAGTTGGTAGGTGGCGGGGTGGCGGGTGGCGTCACACAGGGCGACGGCGTACTCGGCGACCAGGCGGTCGACATAGACCGTGGCGGTGTGGGCCTGGAGGGCCTGGAGCTGTTCCAGGCTGACAGCATTTGGGTGATGGGTGGGGGGTCGACCAGGCTGCGGGCGACGATGGTCATCTCTTCGGAGAAGTTGGGGTAGTCGACGACCACTTTCATGAGGAAGCGGTCGACCTGGGCTTCGGGGAGGGGGTAGGTGCCGTCGGACTCGATCGGGTTCTGGGTGGCCAGGACCAGGAACGGGGCGGGGACCTGGAAGGTTTGTTTGCCGATGGTGACCTGGTGTTCCTGCATCACCTCCAGCAGGGCCGATTGGACCTTGGCGGGGGCGCGGTTGATCTCATCGGCGAGCAGGAAGTTGCAGTGCACGGGGCCGAGTTCGGTCTCAAAGCCGCCCTGGTCGGGCCGCCAGATCCGGGTGCCGACCAGATCGGAGGGGACCAGGTCGGGGGTGAACTGGATCCGTTGGAACGAGCCGCCCAGGACCTGGGCCAGGGTGGCGATGGTGCGGGTCTTGGCCAGCCCCGGCACCCCCTCCAGCAGCAGATGCCCGCCCGAGAGCAACGCGACCAGGACCCGTTCCAGCATGCCTTCCTGGCCGACGATGACCCGCTTGATCTCAAACAACGCCGCCTCGAGCTGCTGGCGGGCGACGGGGGCCTCGGTGACCGGCGCCAGGCGGGAGGGTTGGTCGGTCACCTGGCAGGCTCCTTGGCCGAAGGGAATGGCCACTCCGAGCGCGGCCGGTTTTTCCACCTTAGCGTTCCCTGCGGGATACGGCACTACCCAGAGTGGGTGACCCTCGGCGGCAACAGGAGACGAGCCCCCAAGGCCCCGAGGCCGGAGCGAACTCCGGCCTCGTCCCACCATGCAGGCCTCGGGCGTCGCCGCCGCAGCGGCCGGGCGGCTAGCCTGCCGGCCGCCCGCGCCCGTCCGCCGCGAAGGAGTTGGTTGTACCTGCCGTCCCTGAGAGAACCATGAGTTTCTATTAGGACACTCTTAAGAATGGTGCCCCGAACCGGTCACCCGGCTGACACCGAGCAGCTGTCCCTCCCGCGGCCGGGAGCGCGCCGGCGGGCCCGCCACGACCGGCAGGGTCAGCAGGAAGGTGGTGCCGTGCCCGACCACCGACTCGACCGAGATCGTGCCCTCGTGGGCCTGGGCGACCCACCGGGTGATGGCCAGCCCCAGGCCCGACCCGGCCATGCCGCGGACGCTCGGCGCCCGCCAGAAGCGGTCGAACACGTGGTCCAGCTGGCCCTCGGCGATGCCGATGCCGGTGTCGCGCACCGACAGCTCGGCCACCCCGTCCTCGGTCCGCAGGCGCAGGTCGACCTTGCCCGCCCTGGTGTACTTGAGGGCGTTGTCGACCAGGTTCCAGACCGCCCGGCGCAGGTCGTCGCGGTCGCCGGAGACCCACACCTCCGGCAGGGGGCCCAGCCGCACCTCGACCCCGTTGCTGGCCATCCGCAGGGCGTCGCGGTGGACGTCGGCCAGCATGTGGTCGAGCCGGAAGGTCCGCTTGGCCGGACGGGCCGACGCCGCCTCCAGCCGGGCCAGGGCCAGCAGGTCGCCGACCAGCGACTCCATCCGGCGCAGCTCGGTGAGGACGTCGCGCAGCGCCTCCACCCGGTCCTCGCTGCGGGCGCCGGGGACCCGGGCCAGGAACTCGACGTTGGTGCGGATCGCGGTCAGCGGGGTGCGCAGCTCGTGGGAGGCGTCGGCGACGAAACGGCGCTGGGAGTCCAGGGTCGTCTTGAGGCCCAGGTTGGCCTGCTCCAGCTCGGCCAGCATCTGGTTGAACGACAACGAGAGGCGGCCGAGCTCGTCGTGCGGGTCGCCGTCGACCGGCATGCGGTGGGAGAAGTCGCGTTCGTCGCCGATGCGCTGGGCGGTGGCCCGCATGCGGGCCAGGGGCCGGAGCAGGGCCGCGGCCAGGCCGAGGCCGGCGAGCGCGGCGACCAGCAGCACGGCCAGGCCGCCGGCGATCAGGATGGTCCGCAGCAGCCGCAGGGACCGCTCGACCCCGGCCAGGGACCGGGCCACCGTCACCTGGCCTTCGAGCTCGACGATCTGCTTGGGCTTCTCGGGCGGCTTGGTGCCGGGCTGGCGGACCGCCTTGCTGGCCTTGAACCGCTCGGCGTACACGGCCAGGGGCAGGCCGAGGTTGCTGGCCGACGGCCGGACGTTGACGACCTGGCCGGGCGGGACGCTGGGCAGGTCGACCCCGGCGAGGGCGTCGGCCGGGTGCTTGGCCTCGATCTCCAGCCGCAGCTCCCGTCCCTCGCGGGTCTCGACCACGATGTAGGTGTCGCGCTCCTGCCCGTTGGTCCACTGGTCGAGGGTGTCGCGGGCCCGGACGGTGGCGGCGTCGTAGTCGTCGGCCAGGATCTTGGCCAGCTGGATGCTCTGGCGCTGCACCGAGCCGTAGAACTCCTGGTGGAGGTTGCGGTCGACGTAGGCGTAGACCCAGATCCCGAACCCGGACAGGGCCGTGGTGAGCAGCACCAGGTAGGTCAGGGTGAGCTTGGCCCGGAAGGTCATCGGCTGCCCTCCGGGTCCTCGCGGAGCACGTAGCCGACCCCGCGGACGGTGTGGATCACCCGCGCCTCGCCCTCGGCCTCGAGCTTGCGGCGCAGGTAGCCGACGTAGACCTCCAGCACGTTGGAGTCGCGGCCGAAGTCGTAGTCCCAGACCCGCTCCAGGATGGTCGAGCGGGTCAGGACCTGGCGGGGGTGCTCCAGGAACAGGGCCAGCAGGTCGAACTCCTGGCGGGTCAGCGAGATGGTCCGCTCGCCCCGCCAGACCTCGTGGGTGGAGCGGTCCATGCGCAGGTCGCCGAAGCGCAGCTCGGCCGACCCGGCGCCGTTGCGGCCCCGCCGGAGCAGCGCCTTCACCCTGACCAGCAGCTCCTCGAAGGCGAACGGCTTGACCAGGTAGTCGTCGGCGCCGGCCTCGAACCCGGCCACCCGCTCCGGCACCTCGCTGCGGGCGGTCAGCATCAGCACCGCCACCTCGCCGGCCTGGCGCAGCCGCCGGCACACCTCGAGGCCGTCGATGCCGGGCAGCAGCACGTCCAGGATGACCAGGTCGGGCGGGTGGTCGAGGGCCCGGCCGAGCGCCTCCTCGCCGGAGGCGGCGACCTCGACCTCGAACCCCTCGTAGGCCAGCGGGCGGCGTAGGGCCGCGGCCAACAGGGGATCGTCGTCGACGACCAGGATGTGTGCGCCCATGCACCTACCGCCGTGAACCGGCCGCCGTCCGGCGGCAATCGCTTGCGTACTGCCTGAACCCATTCTGCCTGCTCGCCGGGCCGATTGCCTAGCGCGGGCGTCCCACCGGGTGCTCGCGGCGGGCGTCGGTGGCCGGCTTGTCGGGACGGAGGCCCTTGAACGAGGAAGCCCGCAGCTTGTCGTCCTGGGTCCAGCGGAGGTACTCGACCTCGCAGACCAGCTCCGGCCGGACGAAGCGGGCCCCGCGGGGCCGGAGGGTGCCCTCGAAGCCCTCGAACATGGGCCGGGGGACCTCCAGCTCGGCCAGCTTGGCCAGCAGGTCGGCCAGGAAGGCGTGGGTGAAGCCGGTGCCGACGTTGCCGGCGTAGCGCAGCCGGTCGCCGTCGTACACCGCCAGCAGCAGCGAGCCCAGGGTGGCCGCCCGGCCGCCCTTGCCCGGCGTCCAGCCGACGATCACGCAGTCCTGCAGGCAGAGGGCCTTGACCTTGCGCCAGTCGGGCGAACGGGCCCCCGGCCGGTAGGGGCTGGCCGCCCGCTTGGCCACCATCCCCTCCAGCTCCAGCGCCCTGACCTGTTCGAAGAACCTGGTCCCGGCGCCCTCGACGACCTGGGACAGGCGGATGTCCCTGGTCTCGACCAGCACCTCGACCAGCCGGGCCCGCCGCTCCACCAGCGGCAGGTCGAGCAGGGGCTGGCCGTCCAGCCACAGCAGGTCGAAGGCGAGGAACTGGACCGGCACCCGGCCCTTGTTGCGGGCCAGCTCCTCGGGGGTGCGGTGGAAGCGGTCCTGCATGCGCTCGAACGACGGCCGGCCCTCCCGGTCGAGGGCCACGATCTCGCCGTCGACGACCGCGTTGCGGGCCGCCAGCTGGCGGTGCATGTCGATCAGCTCGGGGAACTGGGCGGTCATGTCGCGCCTGGTCCGCGACGTCAGCCGGGTCGCCTGCCCCAGGTTGGCCAGGCAGCGGTGGCCGTCCCACTTGACCTCGAACAGCCACTCGTCGTCGTCGAACGGCTCGGCGGTGAGCACGGCCATCATCGGCTCGTAGGTCGGGGGCGGCGCCGGCTGGGGGAGCGACACCTTGCCGGCGAGGGTCACCAGCCAGTCGCGGTCCCGGGTCCGGAACAGGTGGTACTCGGCGCCCCGGTAGCGGGTCCCGTGGAGGCGGACGGTGAGCTTGCCGTCGGCCACCTCCAGCGGCTCGTAGGTGCCGAGGTCGAACAGCCGGACCTCGCCCCCGCCGTACTCGCCGGCCGGGATCGACCCGCTGAAGGTCAGGTAGTCGAGCGGGTGGTCCTCGGTGTTGACGGCGAGGTGGCGCACCCCCGGCTCCTCGGGCAGCCGCTTGGGCACGGCAAAGGAGACCAGCACCCCGTCCTGCTCGAAGCGCACGTCGTGATGGAGCCGCCGCGCATGGTGCTGCTGGATGGTGAACCGCCGCCCCGGTTCGAGGGCCGCCACCTCGGTCAGCCCCGCCGGATGCGCCTCGCTCGGCATCCCGTCTCGGCGTGCGCCTCGGCCGTGCCCTCGGCTGTGCGCCTCGGCCTGGTGCGGTCCCTCGGCGGGGGCTGTGGACAGCCGGTCGCCCCCGTTCCCGCCGTCGGCTACCCTCCCGGTAGGGGCCCCATCCACCGGCGGGTGGGGTTCCGGGGTGCCCACCGGTCCAGCGGGGGGTCTGGGGTGCCCACCGGTGGGGGGCCGGGTGGTAGGGTTCCGGGGTGCGCTGGAAGTCCCGCTTGGCGGCGTACTCGTCCAGGCTGGCCCGGCCCGTGGGGCGGGACGACCGCTTCGGCGGGAACCGGGGGCGGCCCCGCTCGCGGGGAGGGTCGGTGGCGCCGGGGGTGAGCCCCAACGCCTCCATGGCCCCGGACAGCGACTGCTTGTCGTCCAGGACCGGCGCGAACCGGTCCCCGGCGGCGAACCGCTCCCAGACGTTGTCGATCCGGAAGTCGCCCGGCTCCAGGTCGTCGTCCAGCTCGTCCCAGTCCAGCGGGGTCGACACCGGCGCCCCGGGCAGCGGCCGCAGCGAGTAGACGCTGGCGATGTTGGCCCCGGCCCGGTTCATCTGGTGGTCGATGAACACCTTGCCCGCCCGTTCCGCGACCGGCCAGGCCATGGTCGCCTTCTCGGGGTAGGCCCGGACGACCAGCCGGCCCACCCGGTCCACGAACTCGCGGGCGTCGCTGTGGGTGTGGGTGCCGTCGAGGGGCACGAACACCTGCATGCCGGTCGCCCCCGAGGTCTTGGCGTAGCCGCGCAGGCCGAGCCCGTCCAGCACCACCTTGACCAGCTTGGCCACGGTGCGGACGTCCTCGTAGGTGTACGGCTCGAACGGGTCGAGGTCGAAGAAGGCGTAGTCGGGCCGGTCCAGGGAGCCGGCCCGCGCGTGCAGGGGGTGCATCTCGATGCAGCCGAGGTTGACCACGTACAGCAGGCTGGCCAGGTCCTGGGCGAGCACGAACTCGACGACCCGGGAGTCCTCCTCGGTGGCCACGGCCGCGGTGGGCAGCCAGTCGGGGGCGTGGGCCGGCACCTGCTTCTCGTAGAACGGCGCCCCGGCCAGGCCGTTCGGCATCCGGTACATGGTCAGCGGCCGGTCGTGCAGGTGGGGGAGGAGCAGCTCGGCCACGTTCCAGTAGTAGGCGAGCAGGTCGCCCTTGGTGATGCCGTCGTCCGGCCAGTAGACCTTGTCCAGGTTGGACAGGCGCAGCTCACGGCCGTCGGCCTCCAGCCGCCAGGCGTCGCCGGCCCGGTGGGCGGGCAGCGCCGACGGGAACGGCAGGCGGCGGCGCCTGGCGGTAGCCAACGTGCCCGGGCCTCCTTCAGTTGCGTTGCTCGCCAGCGTACAGTTGTCCCTGGTCCGTGACCGTCGCCTTCCGACGTGCCCGCCGCTCGCGGAGTGTTCCGACGTCAAAGGAGGCCTGGCTTCGTGAAGACGATCTGGAAGGGGGCGATCTCCTTCGGGTTGGTCACCATCCCCGTCCGGGTGTATGGGGCCACCGAAGCGAAGAGCCTCCGGTTCAACCAGCTGCACGAGCCTGACGGCGGCCGGATCCGCTACAAGCGGGTGTGCTCGATCGACGGCGAAGAGGTCGACTACTCGGAGATCGTCAAGGGGTACGAGTACGAGAAGGACCACTACGTGACCCTGACCGACGAGGAGCTCGACTCGCTGCCGGTGGCCTCGGCCAAGGCGATCGAGATCGAGCGCTTCGTCGAGGCCGACGAGATCGACCCCATCTACTTCCAGAAGGCCTACTACCTGGTGCCCGAGGGCACCGGGGTCAAGGCCTACCACCTGCTGCGCGAGGCCATGGCCGACGACGGCAAGGTGGCCCTGGCCAAGGTCGCCTTCCGCGACAAGGAGCACCTGGCCACCCTGCGGCTCCGCGACAACGTGTTCGTGCTGGAGACGATGTACTGGCCGGACGAGATCCGCGTGCCCAAGTTCGACGTCCTTGACGAGTCGGTCGAGCTGCGGCCCCAGGAGATCCGCATGGCCAAGAGCCTGATCGACAGCCTCACCGACGCCTTCCAGCCCGAGGAGTTCCGCGACGAGTACCGGGCGGCGCTCGAGGAGCTGGTCCAGAAGAAGGTCCAGGGTGAGGAGATCACCTATACCGAAGAGGCCGAACCGTCTAAGGTGGTCGACCTGATGGAGGCGCTGAAGGCGAGCGTCGAAGCGGCCAAGGCCGGCAAGCCGGCCCCGGAGCGCAAGACGACCAGCCGGCGGCGCAAGAAGGCGGCAGGCGAGTAGGGAGTGGCCAGTAGCGGGCGTCCCGGTCCGGGGCGTCGTGGGGGGTGGACGTGGGGCTTGACCTCTGCCCGTCGACGGCGTTCCGGGATGCGGTCGCCTCGATGCTGGACGGCCTGCCGGCCCGGACCGGCCTTGGCAGCTGGATGCTGTTGCGGCTCCGCGAGGACGGCGGCTCCGTGGTCCTGGCCGTCCGCGACCGGACCTACGGGATCCAGCTCGACCAGGAGCTGTCCGACGCCGACCTGCCGGTCCGGGCCCTGGTCGACGGCCGCGGCCCCCGGGTGGCCCGGGTCGCGGCCGAGGTGCGGGCCTACGCCGGCGCCTCGCCCGGCGGCGGCGTGCCCGTCGGCGCCCTGGCCGGCGTCCCCGTCCTCGCCCCCGACGGGTCGGTGTTCGGCTGCCTGTGCGGGGTCGACCCGGCCAGCGGGCGGCCCGACCTGGCGGCCGAGCTGCCCACCATCGAGCTGCTGGGCCGGCTGCTGGCCGTCCTCCTGGTCCAGGAGCTGGAGCGCCAGGAGCTGCAGCGGCGGTTCGAGCTGGCCGAGCTTGACGCCCTCACCGACCCGCTCACCGGGGTCGGCAACCGCCGCGCCTGGGACCGGCTGCTGGAGGCCGAGGAGGCCCGCTGCCACCGCTACGGCTCGGTCGCGTCCCTGGTCGCGATCGACCTGGACGAGCTGAAGCGGGTCAACGACCGCCAGGGCCACGCCGCCGGCGACCGGCTGCTGTGCCGCGCCGCCCAGGTGATCGACTCGACCAGGCGGGCCGCCGACGTGGTCGCCCGCCTCGGCGGCGACGAGTTCGGCATCCTGGCCGTCGAGTGCGACGAGCCAGCGGCCAAGGTCCTCGCCGACCGCCTCCGCGGCGCCCTCGAAGCCGCCGGCATCCGCGCCTCCGTCGGCCACGCCACCCGCCAGCCCGTCGGGCACCCTGGCCCAGGCCTGGTCGACCGCGGACGCCGAGATGTACGCCCGAAAACGCAGGATCCGGCACTAGCTCAGGCTTCGAGCGGGTTGGACCAGCGCAGGCCCGCGAACCGGGAGAAGTCCCGGTCGGTGGAGCACAGCTCCGCGCCATGCTCGATGGCGAGCGCCGCCAAGTGGGCGTCGGTGGTCAGGTTGCCCGCCGTCCCGAGCGGCTCGAGCAGCTCACGGAGCACCGATGCATGCCGGCTCGTCGGGTGCACCACGGTCACGCACGGCTGTGCCAGCCAGCTGTCCACCAGGTCGAGCGCTTCCGAGGTCGTGAGCGGCGACTGGAACACCCGTGAGCTGGTCGTGAGCCGGATGAACGCCAGCAGCACGACCCAGGCGAGCGCGAACGTCTCCGTCCCCGAGAGCCGGTCCTCCACCCAGGCCCGTGCCGGCTCGTGCCGCACCGAGCCCTCGTCTACCGCGTACAGCAGGAGGTTGACGTCGGGCAGCTTCACTTGCGCAGTTCCAGCTTGCGCACGGTCTCCTCGTCCTCCATCGCCGCCGCCAGCCGGAGCGCGCCATCGAGGCTCACGCCCGGGCGCAGCCCGAGCCGCGCGGTCGGCAGCCGGTAGGCGCGAGCGGTGGTCCCGGCCGCCAGGCCGGCCCGCACCGCGTCGTTGAGCACCTCCTTGAAGGACACGCCGCGCTGCCGGGCGAGCTCCTTCAGCTCCGCCGCGACATCGGGGTCCAAGGTCACCGTCGTGCGCATTGAAGCATCATAGCATCATACATAAGCGACAGCATGATGCTTCACCGGGGCCCGGGGAACCGAGCTTGAAGGCGGCCTTGCGGGCCGCCTTGGCGACCTGGGGGTCGGGATGGGCCTTGCCGGCGGCCTCGAGGACGGCGGCGGCGCCTGGGGTGCGGGCCCGCCACAGGTCGGCGAGGACGGTCGCCTGCTCGGCCGGCGGGCCCAGCTGCTCCAGGTGCTCGACCAGCCCGGCCGGGCCGGCGTCCTGCAGGACCGAGGCCAGTGTCTCGGCCAGCAGCACCCCCGCCGAGGCCGGGTCGAGGCTGGCCGCGTCCTCCATGCCCTGCTCGACCAGCCAGAGCCGGGCATAGGGCCGCAGCGCCGGGTCGGCGAGCATGGCCCGGACCTCCTCCTCGGCGGCGGGCCCGGCCTCCCTGAGGCCGGCGAAGGCCAGCAGGCGCTGTTCGAAGCCGGCAGCGGCCCGCGCATAGCCGGCCAGCTCCCGCGCGGCTCCGGCGCCACGCTCGCGGCACCAGGCCCGCAGCTCCGCCCGGCAGGCCCACTCGTCATAGCCGGACACCCCCTCGATCAGCGTGGCGGCGTCGGCACCGGCAAGCTCCCCGATCACCGGCGCGACCGCACCGGCCGCGCGGAGCAGCACGTTGGCCCACCAGGTACCGAGCGGGGTGAGCCGCAACGGCAGCCCGGCAAGCGAGGACAGGTAGGCCTCGGCGGGGCTCCTCGGCTCCTCGCCTCGCGGGTCGGCCGCGATGCCTGGCCGGCTCGGCGTCGCTCCCGCCTCCGTGCTCCACCATCCCGAGCCCCTGCAGCAGGCTGAGAAGCTGGGCGGTCTCGACGGCTGTGGCCAGCCGCCAGAGCTCCAGCCGGCTGGCCGCCTGCTCGTCGAGGAGGGCTTCCACGTGCTCCTCCCAGAAGTGGCCGGCCAGCTCGCCCACGGTGACCGGCTCCCCGGGCGGGTACAGCAGCGACAGCAGGTCCACCAGGGCCTCGGCCAGGCCGCCCGGGAAGGACGACTCGACCAGGTCGGTGAGTGGCAGCGCCGGGTCCAGCTGGGGCAGGACGGCGGCGGCCCGGTTGCACAGCTCCAAGGGATCGTCCAGAAGGCGCCGGTGCTGCTTGACCGGCACGAGATGCCCCTTGTGGACGCGGGCCAGGCGCAGCTGCTTGGCCCAGCCGACCAGAACCTCCAAGCCGGCGATGTCCTGCGCGCTCCGCACGCGCAGGCCGCCCGGCCGGTCGGGATCCACCAGACCGAGCAGGCGGGCCAGCTCCTTCCCGTCGGCCAGCGTGAGGTTGCCGGCCGCGGTGAGCCTGCGCCCCTCGCCCAGCCATTCCACCAGGGCCCGCAGCCGTCGGACGGTCGGGGCGGCGGCCGCCGCGGCCTGGAGCTCCGGGAGTGGGGCAAGCTCGACGGGGGCGAACTGGGGCGGGTCGAGCTCGGGGAGCGGGCCTCGTCCCAGTCGTCCTCGTCGTCCACGTCCGGATACTGGGGAGGCGCCTGGCCCTGGCTGGCCACCACCCGGGGGTAGCGGGCGCCGGGCTCGACCACGCCGGTCCGGACGAGCTTGACCCCGAAGTGCCACTCGTCCCCGTAGTCGAACAGGAACAGGAACTCCTTCCTGGCCGGCGCGTCGCCAACCCGCAGGCCATCGGCGCCGCGCTTGCGCCCGCCAACGGGTGGGTCGGGCAGGCGTGCGTACTCGCTGGCCCGATCCCATGGCTTGCCGCTGAGGAAGAACGACCACAAGTGGTCGTCGTCGAACCCGAACGCCGCCGGGATGCGCTCGCCGAGCTCGGCGAGGGTCTGGTCGGCAGCCAGCTCGACCTCGCGCCAGATGCTCGGCGCGCCGGGCGGGGCGTAGAAGCCGCCCAGGATCCGGACGCGGAAGACGTAGGTGGGCATGGATGCGTGGCGGCGGGACATCGCGGTCCTCCGAGTCGCCGTCGATGGGGCGGCCCGACCCTATCCAACGCCCGCGATGGTCGTGGGCGCTCGCGTCAGCGGCTGTGGACAGCCGAGGCGCGGAACGGGTCAGGGCTCGGAGGGGGGCTCCCGGCGGCCGAGCTTCACGCCGTGTCGCTCGGCCCAGGTGCGGCGGTCCTCGGCCTCGCGCAGGGAGCGTTCGGCGAGGCGGCGCAGCTCGGTCGCGTTGCGGCGCTCGTCGATGCGGCGGCGGCCCTCGAGGGTCTCCAGCTCGACCTGGAGCGACAGGTAGGCCAGGGCGCCGAGGGGGATGGGCAGCCAGAAGTTGATCAGGCGGTAGGAGACGACCCCGAGGGTGGCGATGCCCCGGTCGGCGCCGAAGAAGGTGAGCAGGGCGATCATGGTCGCCTCGACCACGCCGAGGCCCCCCGGGGTGATGGGGATGGCCGCCAGCACATAGGCCAGCCCGAAGGCCACGATCAGGCCGTCGACCCCGGCCCGGTACCCGAAGGCGAGCAGGAACACCCAGAGCGAGGCGGCCGAGCAGAGCCAGAAGCCGAGGTCCCAGAGCAGGCCGCGGACCAGCCGCCGGCGGTCGGCGACCAGGGTCTGGAGCCGCGCCGCCAGGCGGAGAACGAGCTGGTAGACGCTCTCCTCGTCCAGGAACGGGACCCGCCGGGCCACCGTCCGCATCACCCCGGCGGCCCCCCGCTCGCCCCGCATGAGCAGCACCACCACCGCCGAGAAGCCGCCGAGCAGCAGCACCCCGACCAGGGCGGCGGTGGCGTACAGGGGGTTGTAGTCGCCGCCGAGGATGGACACCAGCAGCCCCACCCACAGCAGGAGGTTCAGCACCACCGCCGAGCCGATGCCCTGGGCGGCCATGGCGAAGGCGGCGTCGGTGCCGGACAGCCCGAACCTGGTCAGCAGCCGGAACCCGAGCGCCCCGCCGACGGCCGCGCCGCCGGGGACGACGTGGCTGACGGCCAGGGTCGACAGGTTGATCCGGAGGATGGTCAGGTAGGGGGGCGGGGTGCCGTGGATCATCGCCCTGGTCAGGTTGGCGTAGCTCAGGATCGAGGCCGCCTCCAGGGCGACCCCGAGGACGATCAGCCACAGGTTCACCCCGCCGAGCAGGCTGAGGGCCCGGCGCGCCCCGGCGATCTGCGGCAGCACGAAATAGATCACCACGAACGCGACCAGCAGGAGCTGGACGAGGCGTCTGACCGGCGTGACCAACCGCTCTCGGGTCCTGGCCATGGGTGCTGCAAGTATAGGTGGCTAGCTGGGGATTCCCGGACCTTTCCGGGCCCCCAGGCGGGCCAGCAGCCCGGCCAGGAGGGCGGTGCGGGGCACCACGCTGTCCAGGTCCAGCCACTCGGTCGGCCCGTGGGCCTCGCCGCCCACCGGGGCCAGGCCGTCGATGGTGGGCAGGCCGGCGGCGGCGGTGGTGTTGGCGTCCCCGGCCCCGCCGGTGGCCGCCTCGCCGACCTCGAACCCGAGGTCGCGGGCGACCGCCTGGGCCTCGCCGACCAGCGCGGCCACGGCCTCGGTGCGCTCCATCGGCGGGTGCCGGTGGGCCGGCAGCAGCTCGGCCTTGGCCCCCTGGACCGTGGTCGCGGCCACGATCCGCTCGACCTCGTCCATGGCCTGGTCGAAGGCGGCGGTCGTGGCCGCCCTGACCTCGACCTGCATGACCGCCCGGTCGGCGACCACGTTGGTGCGGCTGCCGCCCCGCAGCACCCCGACGTTGCAGGTCACCCCGGGCCAGCGGCCGTTCAGGGCGGCCAGGGCGACCGTCTTGTGGGCCGCCTCCAGGACCGCGCTCACGCCCTCGGCCGGGCGGACCCCGGCGTGGACCGCCTTGCCGGTCACCTCGATGGTGAACGCCGAGATGCCCTTGCGGGCCGAGACGAGGGCGCCGTTGGTCCGGGCCGCCTCCAGCCCCACGGCGACGTCGTGCTCGCCGGCCAGGGCCTCGATCAGCGGGCGGCTGAACGGCGAGCCGATCTCCTCGTCGGGCGAGCAGACCAGGGTGATGGCGGCGAAGTCGTCGAAGCCGGCCTCCTCGCAGAGGACCTCGACGGCCTCGAACCCGCACACCACCCCGGCCTTGTCGTCGGTCACCCCCGGCCCGTAGGCCCGCCCGTCCCGGACCCGGAACGGCCGGGCGGCGGCCGTCCCCTCGTCGAACACCGTGTCCATGTGGGCCAGCAGCAGCAGCCGCCGCCCGCCGTCGGCGACCGGCCGGGCCCCGGCCCGCCGGCCCACCACCATGTCGCCCAGCGGCGCCCCGGCCCACTCCTGGTCGGGGCGGTGGCGGTGGCGCTCGACCTCCCAGCCGCCCGCCTCGAAGCGGGCCTGGCACAGGTCGGCGACCCGGTTCACGCCCTCGGCGGTGTAGGAGCCGGAGTCGATGTTGACCAGCTCCTCGATCCGGGCCAGCACGTCGTCGTAGCGCTCGCGCAGCGGCGCCAGCAGGCTGGCGGGCTCGGCGCGGGGGTCGGTCACAGGCCGAGGCTCTTGATGACGTCCTTGACCGTGTCGGCCGACCGGCGCAGGCCGGTGATCTCCTCCTCCGACAGCGGGCTCGGCAGCACCAGCTCGACCCCCAGGCGGTCCACCACCGACGGCAGCGACAGGCAGACGTCGTGGATCCCGGCCTGGCCGTCGAGCAGGGAGCTGACGGGCAGCACCTGGCGCTGGTCGTACAGGACGGCCTCGATGATCCTGGCCGAGGCCAGCCCGACCGCGTAGTTGGTCGCCCCCTTGCCGCGGATGATCTCGCCGGCGGCGCCGACCACCCGGCGGTGGATGTCCTCGCGGGCGGCCGCGTCCAGCGGGGGCCGTCCGGGGACCTCCCAGGCCAGCAGGGGCACCGACCCGATGGAGGCGCTGCTCCACAGGGGGATCTCCGAGTCGCCGTGCTCGCCGGCGATGTAGGCGTGCACGCTCTGCACGGCCACGCCGCAGTGGTCGGCGACCAGCAGCCGCAGCCGCGAGCTGTCCAGCACCGTGCCCGACCCGAACACCCGCCGCGGCGGCAGGTCCGAGTACCTGAGGGCCGCGTAGGTGATCACGTCGACCGGGTTGGTGACCAGCAGCAGGATCGCGTCGGGGGCGACCTCCAGCAGCCGCGGGACGAGCGCCTTGGAGAGGGCGACGTTGGCCTCGGCCAGCTCCAGGCGGGTCTGCCCCGGCTTCTGCTTGGCCCCGGCGGTGATCGCCACCAGGTCGGCGTCGCGGCACACCTCGATGTCGTCGGAGCCGACGACGGTGGCCTGGGGGACGAACTGGAGCCCGTGGTTGAGGTCGAGCACCTCGGCCCTGGTCTTGGCGGCGTCGATGTCGTACAGGGCGATGGTCCGGCCGATCCCCCGGATCAGGCAGGCGTAGGCGATCGTGGCCCCGACGCTGCCCGCCCCGACGACGGCGATCTTGGTGGTGGTGGCCGCTGCCCCGATCATGGCCGTCACCCTACCGGATAATGTCGGGGCCATGGCCGAGACCACGGGGCCAACGCTGGTCGAGCTGCGCGTGCTCGACGGGGCCAACCTGTACTTCCCCCGGCCGGCGATCAAGCTCACCCTCGAGGTGCCCGGCCTGCTGTCGCTGCCCGAGGAGCGGGCGGCGGCGGTCGCCGGCGAGGTCGGCCTGATGGCCGGGTCGCCGGGGCCGCCCGGCGGCGAGCAGCGGCGCCGCTTCGCCACCCGGCTGCTGGCCCACCTGGTCCGGCGGACGGCGGCCGCGGCCGGGGTGCGGGCCCTGGCCGTGCGCAGCCGGCCCGGTCCCGAGCCGACCCAGGTGGTGGTCGCCTACCCGTGGCGCCGCCAGCACGCCGCCGAGGCCCTCGGCCACGCGGTGGCCGGGCTGGCCGAGGGCCTCGACGGCGGCGGCCTGGCCGAGCGGGTGGAGGCGGCGGGGGCGGCCCTGCGCCAGGTCGAGCCCGGCCCCGGCCCGTCGCTGCCCGTGCCCCGGGTGCCGACGGTGGCGGTGACCGGCACCAACGGCAAGACGACGGTGACCCGCCTGATCGCCCACATGGGCCGGTGCGCCGGGCTGCAGGTCGGCTGGTCCAACACCGACGGCATCTACCTGGACGGCGAGCTGGTCGAGGAGGGCGACTGGTCGGGCCCGGGCGGGGCCGCCCAGGTCCTGGCCCAGCCCGGCCTCCAGCTGGCCGTGCTGGAGACGGCCAGGGGCGGCATCCTGCGCCGCGGGGTCGGGGTGACCCACAACGACGTGGCCGTGGTCACCAACATCTCCGCCGACCATCTCGGCCTCGGCGGCATCCACACCCTCGACCAGCTGGCCGAGGTCAAGTCCACCATCGTGCGGATCACCCGCTCCGGCGGCTGGGTGGTGCTCAACGCCGACGACCCGCGCACCCTGGCCATGCGCCGGCTGTCGCGGGCCCGCCCGTTCGTGTTCGGCCTCGACCCCGACGCCCCCGGGCTGCGCGAGGCCCAGACCGAGGGCGGGCCGCGCCGCCACCGTGCTCGACGGCGACCTGGTGGTGCTGACCAGGGGCCGGGTCGACCGGCTGCTGCCGGTGATCGACGTGCCCGTCACCCTGGCCGGCCTGGCCTCCTTCAACGTGGCCAACGCCCTGGCCGCGGCCGCCGCCGGCCTCGCCGTCGGCCTGCCCGCCGAGGCGGTGCTGGACGGGCTGCGGAGCTTCCGGCCCGACCCGGGCCAGAACCCGGGCCGCATGAACATCCTCGACCTGGACGGACGGGCGGTGATCGTCGACATGGCCCACAACGAGGCCAGCCTGCTCGCCCTGCTCCAGGTGGCCAGGGGCCTGCGCCTGCCCGGCGGGCGGGTGCTGGTCATGGCCGGCACCGCCGGGGACCGCTCCGACGAGCTGATCCGCTCCCTGGGCGAGCTGGCCGGCCGGGGCGCCGACCGGGTGGTGATCGGCGAGAAGCGGCGCTACCTGCGCGGCCGCGCCCCCGAGGAGCTGATCGGGCTCCTGCGCGAGGGCGCGGCCACCGTCGGCGTCACCGACGTGCCCGACCACCCGAGCGAGCTGGCCGGCCTCCAGGCCCTGGCCGCCGAGTCCGGGCCGGGCGACGTGCTCGCCCTCATGGCCCCGGCCGAGCGCTCCGAGATCCTCGCCTGGCTCACCGACCAGGGCGCCACCCTGCTCGACCCCGACCAGCTCCGCGCCCGCGTGGTGGCGGCCCGTGCCGGGTAGCCTCACCGCGACCCACCGTCCGCCGCGACCCGGAGGTTCCCGTGCTGGAAGAAGGCGTGCGCCGCCTGGCCAAGGGAAGGAACTTCGCCGCCCTGACCACCCTGCTGCCCGACGGCCAGCCCATGACCCACGTCATGTGGGTCGACTGCGACGACGAGCACGTCCTGATCAACACCGAGACCCACCGCCAGAAGGCGAAGAACATCCGCCGCGACCCCCGGGTCACGGTCACCATCTGGGACGCCGACGACCCCTACCGGTACGCCGAGGTCCGCGGCGAGGTGGTCGACACCGTCGCCGGCCCCGAGGCCAGGGCCCACATCGACGAGCCTGTCGATGAAGTACAACGGCCACGAGTACCGCAACCAGATCCAGTCCGAGCGGCTGATCGTGCGGATCAAGCCCCTCCGCCAGCGGGTCCGGAAGCCCTAGTCCGGGCCTGGAGCTCCTCCACGATGCGCTCGACCTGGTCGGCGCAGAGCACCACCAGGTCGCCGGGGTTGGCCCGGTCGAGGGCGAGGCGGGACGCCTCCATCTCGTCCGGGACCACTTCCAGGCTGCGGAGGCGGCCCCCGTCGCCGGCCGACTTGCGGGCGCCGGCGGCCACCAGCTCGGCCACCTCGCCCGGCTCGCGGCCGCGCAGGTTGCGGTCCTCGCGCACGATCAGGGCGTCGAAGTGCCGGCCGCGACCTCGCCCAGCTCCCGGATGTCCTTGTCGCGGCGGTCGCCGGGGCTGGCGATCACCCCGGTCCGCCGCCGGGCCATGAAGTCGCCGCCCTTGGGCGGGATGGCCAGGCGGTCCACGAAGTCGCCGAGCATGCGCATGCCGGCCGCGTTGTGGCAGTAGTCGACGATCACCCGGTAGCCGTCCACCTCGAACAGGTTGAGCCGCCCCGGCGCCACCTCGTAGGAGGTGGTGAACGAGCGCAGGCCGGCCCGGATGTCGTGGACGTGGGCGCCGGCGGCCAGGGCGGCCGCGGCGGCGGCCATCGCGTTGGCCACGTTCATGCGGGCCCGGCCCCCGAAGGTCGCCGGGACCGCGCCGGTGGGCGCGATCAGGGTCGAGCGCCGGCCCTGGCGGAGCACGATCCCCTCGCCCAGGCGGCCGTCCTCGAGCACGATGGCCCGCCCGCCCCGGCGGCAGTGGGTGTCGACCAGCTCGTTGCCGTCCTCCATGGAGAAGTACACCAGCTCGCCCGAGCAGTGCCGGCGCATCCCGGCGACCAGCGGGTCGTCGGCGTTGAGGACCCCGTGGCCGTCGCGGGGCACGGCCTCGATCACCACCTGCTTGACCGCGGCCAGCTGCTTGAGGGTGTCGATGCCGCGCAGGCCGAGGTGGTCGGCGCCGATGTTGAGGACCACCCCGACGTCGTTGCGCTCGTACCCGAGGCCCTCGCGCAGGATCCCGCCCCTGGCCACCTCGAACACGGCGAAGTCGACCCGCGGGTTCTGCAGCACCATCCGGGCCGAGCGCGGCCCCGAGGCGTCGGCGGTGACCACCAGCCGCTCGTCGATCAGGATGCCGTCGGTCGAGGTCAGGCCGACCTGGCGGCCCATCCCCTTGAAGATGTGGGCGATCATCCGGGCCGTGGTCGTCTTGCCGTTGGTGCCGGTCACGGCGACGATCGGGATGCGGACCGGGGTGCCGGGCGGGAACAGCAGATCCACCACCGGCTTGGCCACGTACTGGGGCTCGCCCACGGTCGGGTGGGTGTGCATGCGGAAGCCGGGGGCCGCGTTGACCTCGACGATCGCCCCGCCCGACTCGCGCACCGGCTCGGCCAGGTCGGGGGCGATGAAGTCGATCCCGGCCACGTCCAGCCCGACCACCCGGGCCGCCTCCTCGGCGATCTCCACGTTGTCGGGGTGGGCCTCGTCGGTCCGGTCGATGGAGATGCCGCCGGTCGACATGTTGCCGGTCAGGGTCAGCTTGACCATGGCGCCCTCGGGAGGCACGTCGTCCAGCTCGAACCCCTGGTCGCGGACCAGCTCGACCGCGGCCTGGTCGACCCGGATGCGGGTCAGGACCTTCTCGTGGCCGACGCCGCGGCGGGGGTCGGCGTTGGTCTGCTCGACCAGCTGGGCCACGGTGGAGGTGCCGTCGCCGACCACGTGGGCCGGGACCCGCTCGGCGATCGCGACCATCTTCCCGCCCACCACCAGCACCCGGTAGTCGTTGCCGGCGACAAAGGTCTCGACCAGGACCGTGCCCCGCCTGGCCTCGTCCTGGGCGTCCGGGAAGGCGGCGGCCACCTCCTCCTCGCTGCGGAGGTCGAGGTGGACGCCGCGGCCGTGGTTGCCGTCCAGCGGCTTGACCACCAGCGGGAAGCCGAGACGGCGGGCGGCGGCCAGCGCCTCCTCGACGTCCCGCACCGGGTATGACCGGGGCACGGGCAGGCCGGCGGCGGCCAGCAGCCTGGTCGTCAGCTCCTTGTCGCCGGCCACGTCGACCGCCAGCGAGCTGGTCTTGGAGGTCATGGTGGCCCGGATGCGCTGCTGGTAGACGCCCTGGCCGAGCTGGACCAGCGAGTACTCGTTGAGTCGCAGCCAGGGGATGTCGCGGGCGACCGCCTCGTCGACGATCGCCTGGGTCGAGGGGCCGAAGGCGGTCCGCTCGGCCCGGAGGATGAACCGCTCCAGCTCGGCCTCGAAGTCGAAGCCCGGCTCGCGCTCGACCAGATGGTTGACCAGCCGCACGGCCAGGCGGCCGGCGATCAGTCCCACCTGGTCGTCGCCGTAGCCGTAGATCACGTTGTACTGGCCGCGCTTGCCGGCGCCGCGGGTCTTGCCCCGCCGCTGCTCGCCCCCGGCCTCCCGCTGGAGCTGGAGGGCGACGTGCTCGGCCACGTGCCCCAGCCAGGTGCCCTCGCGCAGCCGCTCCACGAACCCGCCCCGGCGCCCGACCCCGCAGGTGTGGTCGACCAGGCCGGGCAGCAGGGCGAGCAGGTCGTCGGTGAACCCGGGGATGGTGTTCGAGGGGAAGTCCTCCAGCGAGCCGAGGTCGACCAGCAGGTGGACGGCCTTGTCGTACGACCAGTAGTTCGGGCCCCGGTAGACCCGGGACTCCAGGATGCGCAGGTCGGGCCGGAGTTGGGCCGGCTCCTCGGCCAGGTCCTCGCTCATTCCGATGCCTCCTGCTCCTCGCCGCCGCGGGCGCGGCGCCGCCTCCCCGGCCGCCCGGCCGGCCACTCCTCGGTCACCTCCTGGCGGGCCTGGCGTCTCGGGGTCGCGACCGCCTGCAGCCGCGGCAGCAGGACCCGGGCGCCCAGGTCGAAGCGGTACCCGGGCGGCAGGGCGTGCAGCACGACGCCCGACACCAGCACCGGCCGGCGGGCCCTGACCTCGAACGCGTCCGACTGGGCCCTCGACCCGTCGACCACGGTGACCGTGCCCTTGCCGAGCACCTCGAGCACGCCGTCGGGGCCGATCACCGCGGCGGTGTCCTCGTCGATGCCGATGCCGAGCTGGCTGGGGGACTCGGCCACCAGCAGCAGCAGGCGTCCCAGCCGGTTGCGCTGGCTGAAGTGCTGGTCGATGACCGCCCCGGGGAGCAGCCCGAGGCCCGCCGACATGTGGGCCAGGCGCTGCTTGGGCACCTCGCCGGGGCCGCCGAAGGCGACCATGTGGGCGCTGAGGGCGCTCGCCCCGGCCGAGGTGCCGCCGACGACCACGCCCCGCCGGTGGGCCTCCACCAGGGCCGCCCCGAGCCGGGTCCCGGCCACCACCATCGACAGCCGGAGCTGGTTGCCGCCGGTCATGAACACCCCGGTGGCCCCGGCGACGGTCTCGGCCGGACCGGGCGCCTCGGCCTCCTCGCGGGTCGCGGGGCGCAGGGGCAGGACCTCGGCCGCGCCGAGGTCGGTGAACACCTGCCGGTACAGCTCGAGGATCTCGTCGCCGAGCGAGGAGGCGGTCGCGATCACCGCGATCCGCGCCCGCCGGCCGCCGGCGAGCTGCACGAAGCGGTTCAGGATGGTCCGGTGGCCGAGCTTGTCCTCCGCACCACCGATGGCCACGAGGACGCCGGCTCCGGCCCGGTTGGTGTCGGAGGCCATGTCGCAGTCTAACAAGCGGACCTCTTACACCTGCTTGATGGCGTTGACAGCTACCATTCAGGTCATGCGGGTGCTGGTCGTCGAGGACGAGGCCGACCTGGCCGACGCGATCGCGCGCGGCCTGCGTCGGGAGGGCTACGCCGTGGACGTCGCCTACGACGGTGACGAGGCCGTCGACAAGGCGAGCGTCAACGACTACGACGTGGTCTGCCTCGACCTGAACCTGCCCCGCCTCGACGGCATCGAGGTGGTGCGGCGCATCCGGGCCGACGACGTCGGCCAGCCGACCCGGGTGCTGATGCTGACCGCCCGGGACTCGACCCGCGACCGGATCCTCGGCCTGGACGAGGGCGCCGACGACTACCTCGTCAAGCCGTTCGACTTCGACGAGCTCAAGGCCAGGGTGCGGGCCCTGCTGCGCCGCGACGCCGGCCGCTCCGGGGCCGTGCTGCGGGTCGGTGACCTGGAGCTGGACAGCTCGCGGCACGACGCCCGCCGCCACGGCCAGCCGCTGCCCCTGACGCCCAAGGAGTTCGCGCTCCTGCGCTACTTCATGTCCAGGCCCGGGCAGGTGCTCAGCCAGGAGGAGCTGCTGGAGCACGTCTGGGACGAGAACGCCGACCCCTTCACCAACACCGTCCGGGTCACCGTGATGACGCTGCGGCGCAAGCTGGCCGAGACGGGCGACAGCCAGCCGATCGAGACCGTCGTCGGTCGCGGCTACCGCCTGCGCGAGCAGCCGTGAACCCGCCCGGCTGGCTGGTCGACCGCCTGCCGGAGTGGGCCAGGTCGATCCGCTTCCGCTACACCCTGCTCTACTCGGCGGTGCTGTTCGGGCTGGCCGCGTTCGTGGTCGCCGCCATCTACCTGGTGCTGCTCATGACCGCTGCGGGGCGAGCCGGTGTCGGCCGGGACCCCCGGCAAGATCTGCGACTTCCGGCAGAGCCCGCCGCGCTGCTTCAGCATCGACCTGTTCTCGGCCAGGGAGCTGGAGCGCAACGTCAACACCCAGACCCTGACCAAGCTGCGCAACTACTCCTTCGGCGCCCTCGGGGTGCTGTTCGTGGCCAGCCTGGGCGTCGGCTGGGTGGTCGCCGGCCGGGTGCTGCGCCCCATCGGCCGCATCACCTCGGTGGCCCGCGACATCCAGGCCACCGACCTGTCGCGCCGCATCGAGCTGCCCGGCCCCGACGACGAGCTGAAGCAGCTGGCCGACACCTTCGACGCCATGCTGGCCCGCCTGGACGCCGCCTTCGCCGCCCAGCGCCAGTTCACCGCCGACGCCTCCCACGAGCTGCGCAACCCCCTGGCCATCATCCGCACCAACGTCGACGTCGCCCTGGCCAACCCGAACGCCGACCCCGACGACCTCCGCCACACCATCGTCGTGGTCAAACGGGCCAGCGACCGCATGGCCCGCCTGGTCGACGACCTGCTCGCCCTGGCCAGGCGCCAGGAGCCCACCCTGGAGCACGAGCCCGTCGACCTTGGCGTGGCCGTCGCCGAGGCCAGCGACGACTTCGTGGTCCCGGCCGCCGCCCGCGGCATGGTCCTCGACCGGGCCATCGCCCCTGACGTGATCGTCACCGGCGACCGTGACGCCCTCAAGCGCGCCGTGGCCAACCTGCTCGAGAACGCCGTCCGCCTCGCCCCCGCGGGTTCCCGCATCCGCCTGGCCACCGGCAGCGAAGGCGACCGCGCCTGGATCGCCGTCGCCGACGAGGGCCCCGGCATCGCCCCCGAGGACCAGCCCCACGTCTTCGACCGCTTCTGGCGCGCCGACAAGGGCCGTTCCCGCGCCGACGGCGGCACCGGCCTCGGCCTGGCCATCGTCCGCCAGATCGCCGAGAGCCACGGCGGCGAGGTCCGCCTCCAGTCCAAGGTCGGCCTCGGCTCCTCCTTCGTCATCTGGCTCCCCGTCACCCCCACCCCGCCCGACCCCACCCCCCGCGCCCCCACCCCCCCGGTGACCACCCCCGTCACCACCCCGGCCGACCGGGCCCGCACCCGGCCCTCGTTCGGCCCCCCGTCGGAGTAGGGGAGTGGATGGGTCCGCCGCCTGGGCCCGGCCTGGTCCTTATCTCGCCTTGAGGGTCGCCTTACTGGTGCTTTAGCGCCCGGCGCCTAGCCTCGGGGCAAGGCTTGTCATGTTCGACCCCGCAGGAGGCGACCGATGTCCATTCGCGACGGCTTGGAGCCATCGCGCTCCCCGGACTCCGACACCCACACCCAACCCATCCCCCGCGACCAGGCCGCCCCCGACAACCCCGCCGGCGCGTCCTCGGGCCCGCGCCTCCAGCCCGACGAGGCGCCGGCGCCGGCGCCGGCCAGAGCGACCAGCCCTGGCCGCCGTCCTGGGGCCAGTCGCCGTCGCCCTGGGAGCAGGCTCCCGCCCCAGCCGACAGCCCGACCTGGACCCAGCCCAAGGCCGCCCAGGGCCCGTCCTGGACCCAGCAGGCCGGGAACGACCCCGCCGGCGCCCCGGGAGCCGGACCGACCGGCCCGGACGCGGGCAGCCCCCCGACCCAGCCGGACGCCGGCCCCACCTGGGGTCAGGGCGGTGGCGGCGGCTACCCGGCCACCCCCGCCTGGGGCGCGCGACCGGCCGACGCCGGCTCGCCCCGCGGCCGCCGGCCCTCCCGCTGGCTGGCCGGCGCCGTGGCCGGGGTCGTCCTGCTCGCCGCCGGCTACGGCATCAGCGAGGCGATCGACCGTGACCCGGCCCCGGCCGGCGCCGGCATCCCGACCGCGGCCCCGGTCGCCGCGTGACCCCCGTCCCCTCGGGCGAGGAGCCGGCCGCCGCCGTGGCCAAGACCCTGCTCCCCACCGTGGTCGAGATCCGCCGCGGCACCGACGGGCTCGGCTCCGGCTTCGTCTACGACTCGAACGGCTACATCATGACCGCCGCCCACGTCATCGAGGGCGTCGACGAGGTCGAGATCCGGCTCTACGACGGCACCAAGCTCGCCGGGCGAGGTCGTCGGCACCGACGAGCTCAACGACGTCGGCGTGGTCAAGGTCGACCGCACCGGCCTCAAGGCGGCCCCGCTCGCCATCGGCCAGACCCTCCAGGTCGGGCAGCTGGCGATCGCCATCGGCAGCCCCTTCGGCCTCAACGAGACCGTGACCGCCGGGATCGTCAGCTCCAACGACCGGGTCCTCGGAAGGCCGCGAGGTCATCCAGACCGACGCCCCGATCAACCCGGGCAACTCCGGCGGCGTGCTCGCCGACCGCCGAGGCCGCGTCATCGGCATCAACAGCGCCATCCGCCCCGGCGACAACTCCAACGGCAACGTCGGCATCGGCTTCGCCGTCCCGATCGACATCGCCGCCAAGTCGGCCGCGGCCATCGTCAAGGGCGAGGAGATCCAGATCGGCTACCTCGGAGTGTCCATGGGCGACGCCACCGGCGGCCAGGACGGCGCCGTGGTCCAGGAGGTCACCCCGGACAGCCCGGCCGCGCGGGCCGGCCTCCAGGCCGGCGACGTGGTCGTCTCCATCGACGGCAAGGCCGTCCAGGACCGCAGCGAGCTGGTCGCCGCCATCCGGGGCCACAAGCCCGGCGACAAGGTCACCCTCGTGGTCGTCCGCGGCGGGAACGAAACCACCATTACGGCCACCTTGACCCAGCGTCCCGCCGGCTGATCGGGGGACGGACGGCGCGGCATGGTCCGACATGAGGTACGTCGACCGAATCTGGTACTTTGGCTGATAACGATTTGGCGACGAGGGAGCCAAGAACGGGAATGACCCCTTACGCTTGATAGGCGAACACGGAGCTGGTCCACATGGGCGCTGGGGGGCGTTCCTAGAGGACCACTTCCGCCCGCAGGACGGCCTGGGCCGTTCGGCCTAGGCCGAGAGGACACGGGAGGCGCGGGAAGCACGTTCGCCTTGTGACGGCCGCGCCGTCCGGTGTTGTGGACCGGTGGTTGGGGGACTACCGGGACCCCCCGGACGGCAGGCCGTCCTTTACGTTCCAGCCCAGTTCCCCGATGCCTACTACGAGGTGTCCTGGCGCTCCTCGGCCCACAGGCCGCGGTCGTTCCGGCGGGCCTCGGCGGCCAGGCGGCGGAACAGGCCGGCGTAGGTGACGTTCGGCGGGATCGTGAGCTGCTGGGCGTAGCCCTCGGCGACCAGCAGCGCGTTCCAGAAGGTCCCGTCCTCCAGCCAGACGTAGGCGAGCATCCGGCCATACCGGTCCCGCGGTTCGGCGTCCCCCGCCAGGCGCACGGTCTCCCCGTCCAGGTAGTGCTTGGCGAAGTCCGACGCCTCCTCGCCATAGGGCTCGTCAGGGCGGTTGGGCGCCACCGACTCCGGCGTGTCCACCCCGATCACCCGGACCCGTTCCCGGCGACCCTTCACCGTGGCGACGAACGTGTCGCCGTCCGAGACCCGCTGGACCTTCGCCGCCACGGCGTCCTTCGGCGGGTCGGGCCAGGCCGCCCGCTCCGCCTTCCCGGTGGCCAGGTCGGCGGGCGCCCGACCCGCGCCGCCACCGCCGATGTCCTCGACGGCAACGCCCTCGCACCCGGCCACCACCAGCGCCAGCAACAGCACCAGCAGAACCGGGACGACCGGCCGGCCGCCCACCCGCCGGCGCTCCGCCCGGTGACGGTCCGGCCGCCTGATCGGCGAACTCCTCGACGTCGTCGACCTCCCTCGATCCGCGCCGGCGCCCGCGCCGGACCCCGCAACGCAGGCGAAGCATAGGCGCCGACCCCGACCACCACGTCCCGCCCATCCACAGCCGGCCGCCGGCAGCGGCCGGCGCCGGCAACACCCGGGGCTGTGGACAACGCCCAGCCAGCGTCATAGCCGATCGCTAGGATGCCCGCATCATGAACCGGCCAAGCGTACCCACCCCGAACCAGCCGCCCAGCGGCCGGTCCGCCGACCCGGCCACCACCGGCCCGGCGCCGGCGGTGGACGGTCACCGGCGCGCTTCCGGGCGCGGGACCGGTGGCCCTGCCCGACGGCCCGCCGGCCGAGCTGGCCGCCACGCTGCCACCCGGCAACGTGGTCATCCTCGGCGGCCCGGGCAGCGGGAAGACGGCGCTGCTGGAGGCGAGCATGCACCACCTGCTCGCCGCGCCCGGCGGCTCGGCCCGGTTCCTGACCTCCAGCCGCCAGGCCGCGCTGGCCTCGACCGAACGGCTCGTGGCCGGCCTCACCGGGGCCGCCGGCGGCGAGCTGAGCTGCGTGACCTGGTACGCGTTCGCCCGAGCCCTGGTCACCAGCCACGCCGACCTGCTCGACTACCGCGGCGAGCCGCGTCCCCTGAGCGGCCCCGAACAGTGGTCGCTGGTGCGGTCGCTGCTCACCCTCGACCAGTCGGAGGTCGACTGGGGCCCGCTGGCGCCGCTCGTCGACACCCGCGCCTTCACCGACGAGCTGGCCGAGTTCGTGCTCGCCTGCGAGCGCCGCGTCATCGACCCCGAGGAGCTGCTCGAGCGGGCCAGGTCCACCGGCCGCCCCAACTGGGTCCCGGTCGCGGCCTTCCTCACCCTCTATGGCGAGCATCTCGCCCTGCAGGACTCGGTCGACCAGGCCGGCCTCATCCTCCAGGCCGGCGACCTGCTCGAGGACCGTCCCGACATCCTCGCGGCCACGGTCGCCCAGGTCGGGACGATCCTGGTCGACGAGGCCCAGGAGCTCGACCCCGCCCAGCTCCGGCTGCTCTCGCTGCTGGCCGGCGGCGGGACCAGGGCCATCCTGGCCGGCGACCCGGCCGGCACCACCGACGCCTTCCGCGGCGCCATCCCCGGCGCGCTGCCGGCCTGGGCCGGCCGCCACGGCGCCAGCGTCGTGCTGCTCCAGCGCAGCCGGCGGCTCGGCGGCCCCGGGCTCGACGCCGTTCGCCGGCTGCAATCGGCCGGGGCCGGTCCGGTCATCCCCCTCACCGGGGGTGGGAGCACCACCCTGGAGGCCGCCCGCTACCCCGGCCCCGCCGAGGAGGCCGAGGCGAACGCCCGCCTCCTGCGGGTCGCCCACGAACGGGACGGCGTCCCCTACGGCCGGATGGCCGTCCTGCTGCCGTCGACGCGACGGCTCAGCGGGCCCACCCGCCGGGCCCTCGAACGGTTCGGCGTCCCGTACCGGCTGGGCGCGGGGGAGCGTCAGCTCGTTGCCGAGCCGATCGTCGGGCATGTGCTGGACCTGTTCCGCCTCGCCCTCGACCCGCCCCGGTCCGACGAGCTCCTCCCCTCCCTCCTCACCTCCCCCCTCGGCGGCCTCGACCCGGGCGAGCTGCGCGCCCTCCGCCGCGCCGCCCTCCTGGCGGACCGGTCCCTCGCCGACCACGTCCGCGCCCGCGCCGTCCCACCACCCGTCCCCCCCGACCCCACCGGTCCCGAGCCCGAGGCGGCGGGCTCGCCGGCCGGGGAAGGCGACAGCGGGGGAGCGGACGGGGGAGAGGAGGGACCCGCGCGGGCACGCTCGGCGCTGGTCCTCGACCCGGGGCTGGTGGCGCGGGTGCAGGCGCTGTGCGACCTGCTGGAACGGGCCGAGGGGTGGGTCGCGGAGCTGGACGCCGACTCCTGCTTCTGGGAGGTGTGGCGCAGCGCTCCCGCCTTCTCCGAGCTGATCCTGCGCGCCGAGGCCGACCCGACCGACGCCGACGTGCAGCGCCAGCTCGACGCCCTGACCGCGTTCTCGCGCGCCCTCAGCCTGTTCGTCGACGGCCGGCCGGGCGCCAGCATGCGCACCTACCTCGACGTGGTCGAGCGGGCCGACTTCGCCAGCGACCCCTGGCTGCCCCCGGCGATGACCAGGCCCGACGCGGTCGCCGTGCTGTCGGTCAACGCGGCCAAGGGCCAGGAGTTCGACCTCGTGATCGTCGCCGGCTGCCTCGAGGGCTCGCTGCCCATGACGACCCGCCCGCAGGGGCTGTTCGAAGCCTGGCGGCTCGACGGCGACCCGGGCCCGGTGGCCCGCGCGACCGCCCTCCTCGACGCCGAGCGGCGACGCTTCACGCTCGCGGCCAGCCGCGCCCGGGACCGGGTGGTGTTCACGGCCTCCCGCGTCGACGGCCGCGGCGAGCCGTCCCGCTTCCTCCGCGAGCTCGGCCTGGAGCTCCCCACCGACCCACCCGCCCCCGACCAGACCCCGTTGGGCTCCCTGGAAGCCGCCGGGGCCCTCCGCCGGGTCGCGGGCGACGGCGACCGGTCGGCCGCCGAGCGGCTGGCCGCGGCGACCACCCTGGCCGCCATCCCCGGCGTCGACCCGGCCACCTGGTGGTGGCGGCGCGACTACACCGTCGACCCCGAGCCCATCGCCGCCGAGGGACGCCTGCGCACCTCCTACTCGCGGATCGGGACCTACGAGGACTGCCACCTGCGCTACTTCTTCGGCAGCGTGGCCGGGCTCGACGACCGCTCCTCCTACCAGATGGCCTTCGGGCGGCTCATGCACACCATCTTCGAGCTGGCCGCCAAGGGCGACGTCGCCAACGAGCCGGACGACCTCAAGGCCGCCTACCGGGAGCGCTTCAACCCCGGCCTGGTTCCCGTCGCGGGCCATCGCCTACCAGTACTGGCGCGACGGCATGGGCATGCTCGAGCTGTGGCACCGCAGCGAGGCCGACGCCGCCCGCCGCGCGCTGCGGTTCGAGGTCGGGTTCGAGATGGAGGTCGGGAACCACCTGGTCCGTGGCCGCATCGACCGGGTCGACCCCGGCCCGGACGGCGGCATCGTGCTGCTCGACTACAAGACCGCCCGCTACCCCGCGTCCGAGGAGGAGGCCGAGCGCTCCCTCCAGCTCGCCATCTACTACCTGGCGGCGCTGCGCGACCCCGAGCTGGCCGCCCTCGGCCACCCGGTCGAGATGCAGCTCGTGTATCCGGCCAGGGTGATGCACGGCCGGTTCACCCGGGTCAGCCAGCACCCGGGGCCCGACCACGCCAGCCAGGTCGAGCGGCGGCTGCTGGCCCTGCTCGACGGGGCGGCGGCCGAGTCCTTCGACCCCGACCCGCACGCCGACTGCCGCATGTGCGCCTTCAAGCCCATCTGCCCCATGTGGCCGCAGGGCGAGGAGTTCCTCTCCCCGGCGCACCCGCCGGCCGGCCTCGACCCCCACACCCTGGCGGCCGAGCCGCGGCCCGACGGGAGCGGGCCCGTGGACCCTGGGGCCCGGAACGGTGGAGGGGGACGGTGAGCACGACCCTCACCGGTGTGGTGACCCCTGGGGTCAGGGCGGCGCTGCGCGGCCAGGACCCGACCCCCGAGCAGATCGCGGCGATCACGGCCCCCCTGGGCCCGGTGCACGTGATCGCCGGCGCCGGGTCGGGCAAGACCGCGGTGATGGCCGCCCGCATCGTCCACCTGGTCGAGCGGCTCGGGGTCGCGCCGGCCTCGGTGCTCGGCCTGACCTTCACCAACAAGGCGGCCAGCGAGCTGGAGGCCAGGGTCCGCGAGGCGCTCGCCGACACCCCGGCCGACGTCGGCGACGAGGTCACCGTCGACACCTACCACGCGTTCGCGGCCGACCTCGTCAGGGCGTACGGGATCAGGGTGGGGGTCGAGGTGGACGCCGACCTGCTCAGCGAGGCCCAGCAGTACCAGATCCTGCTCGGGATCCTCGACGGCGAGCGGTTCGAGCACCTGAGCGTCCGCACCGCCGGGGCCACCATCCGCAAGACCCTCGAGCTGGCATCGGCCTGCGCCGACCACGTCGTCCCGGCCGAGCGGGTGGTCGAGGCGTCCAGGCGCCTGCTCCAGCGGGCGGACGAGGGCGAGCGGCTGCCCGACTGGATGGTCCAGGCGGCCAAGGAGCGGACCGAGCTGGCCCGCCTGGTCGAGCGGTACGCGGCCGAGAAGCGACGGCGGGGCCGCCTCGACTTCGGCGACCAGGTCGCCAAGGCCGTCGAGCTGGTCGAGGGCCACCCCGAGCTGCTCGAGGAGCTCCGGACCCGCTTCCAGCACGTGCTGCTCGACGAGTACCAGGACACCAACGTCGCCCAGCGGCGGCTGATGCAGCGGATCTGCCCGCCCGGCGCCTCGATCATGGCCGTCGGCGACGCCCGCCAGGCGATCTACGCCTTCCGGGGCGCCACCATGTACAACCTGCTCTCGTTCGCCGAGCACTTCCCACCCGCCCCCGGGCTCGCCCAGGTCCCGCCCGCCCGGCCGCTCGAGCCCGTTCCCGGGCCGGACCCCGAACAGGGCCCGCCCTCCTCACCCCCGGTCCCTGCACGCCCCGTCGGCGACCCCCCACCCGCCGCGGCGCTGCCCGCCGGAGCGCGGCCAGGCGGAGCGCGGCCCGGCGAGGGCTCGGCCGTGGGGGTGCCGTTGTCGTTGTCGACCAACTTCCGGTCGGGGCCGCGGATCCTGGCCCTCGCCAACTCGGTCATCGACCGGATCCCCCAGGAGCGGCGCGGGGGGACGTCGCTGGTGGCCAGGCCCGGCGCCCCCGACGGCGAGGTCCGGGCGGCCCTGCTCGCCGACCAGTTCGCCGAGGCGGCGTTCGTCGCCGACCAGGTCGTTCGCGCCCACGAGACCGGCCTCCCCGACGGCACCTGGCCGGAATGGCGGGACGTGGCCGTCCTTGTCCGGTCCAAGCGGCTCCTCGGCCCCCTGCGGGAGGCGCTCGAGCAGCGCGGCGTCCCGGTCGAGGTGGTCGGCCTGTCCGGCCTGCTGGAGACGCCCGAGATCGTCGACCTCGTCTCCACCCTGCGCGTGGTGGCCGACCCGGGCGCCAACGTCGCCCTGGCCCGGCTCCTGCTCGGCCCGCGCTGGCGGATCGGCCCGCGGCACCTCGTCCGGCTGGCCCGCTGGGCCTCCAGGCACAACTGGGGGCTCAAGGACGTGCTGCCGGGGGAGGACCCCGACCCGGGCGACGTGAGCTTCGCCCTCGCCGAGGCGCTCGACCACCTGGACGAGGTCGAGGGCCTGGACGAGGAGGCGCGCGACCGGCTCGACGCGTTCCGTGAGGAGCTCCGGGAGCTGCGCGGAGCCGCCCGCGGCTCGCTGCTCGACCTGGTCCAGACCATCCTGGAGCGCACCGGGGTCTGGGCGGAGCTGGAGGCGTCCCGGGACCGCAGGGCCACGACGGCCCGGCAGAACCTCGCCACCTTCCTCGACCGGGTGGCGGCCTTCGCCCCCGTCCAGGGCGACCCGTCCCTCGCCGCCTTCCTGGCCTACCTGGACGCCGTCGAGGACGCATCCGAGCCGGTCGAGGCGGTGCAGCCCGCCCCGGTGGACTCGGTCAAGCTGATGACCGTGCACATGGCCAAGGGGCTGGAGTTCCCGATGGTCGCGGTCGTCGGGCTCTCGGCCGGCACCGGCAAGGACGGCTCGCCCAGGTACGGGATCTTCCCGGACGCCAGGGTCGCCGACCCTCGGCGCGCCCAGGGGTTCCCCTACGAGCTGCGCGAGGACGCCGGCCACCTGCCCCGCTTCACCGGCAACGCCCGGGCGTTCCGCGGCCAGCTGGAGGAACGCGCCCTCGAGGACGAGCGGCGGCTGTTCTACGTCGCCCTCACCCGGGCCAAGCAGCTGCTCGTGCTCACCGCGGCCTGGTGGTACCAGGGATCGGAGAAGACGCCCAAGGGCCCGGGGCCGTTCTGGAGCGAAGCCGCCGACCATCCGGCGGTGGACGTCCTGGTCCGAGCCGAGCAGCCGACCGCCAGCCCGCTCACCGAGCGGCTCAGGGACCGCGTGAGCTGGCCCCATCCCGGACGCCGGCCCGAGGACGAGAGCGACCCGGTGTTCCCCGAGGGCCTCGCCGACGCGGTGGAGCTGGAGCAGGCCGCCCCCGGGACCCTGGAGGCGCGGGTGCCGCCCGGGCAGGCCGACGCCTTCCGGGCCGCGGCCGAAGCAGGGCGGCACCTGCTCGGCACCACCCGGGTCGCGCCGACGCCGGCCCGGGTCGAGCCGCCCCGGATCCTCTCGGTCGGCCAGGTCCTCACCTACGCCCGCTGCCCGCGCGACTTCTACTGGTCGGTGGTCCGGCCGCTGCCCGCAGCGCCCAAGCCCGCCGCCAGGCTCGGCACCGTGGTCCACCGTCTGCTGGAACGACGGGCCCGCAGCCTCCCCGACCTGCTGGACAGCGATGACCTCGACGGCGACCGCCCCGGCGGCCTCGCCGCCCCCGAGCTGATCGAGCGGGCCACCCGCAACTTCGCGGCCACCCGCTACGCCGACCTTCCCCCACCCGACGCCGAGGTCGGCGTCATCCTCCGCATCGGCGCCTGGGTGGTCCGCGGCCGCATCGACGCCATCTTCCGCCTGCCCGATCCCGGCCCTCTGGGCAGGGCCGGGTCGGCCGGGGCCCTGCCCGTGCCCGGGGCCGAGGGCCCGGGCGTCGAGCTGGTCGACTGGAAGACCGGCAGCCAGGTCGAGGAGAGCACGGGCGGGTTGGACCAGCTCGCGATCTACGCCCTCGGCCTCCGGGAACTGGGGAGGCTCCCGGAGGACCGGTGCCTGGTCTCCTACTGCTACCTCGGCGGGGACGAGCCACGGATCGACACCCGGGCCCTCGAACCAGCCGACCTGGACCGTCAGCGAGCCTTGGTCGAGGCCGCCCTCTCCGCCCTCGACAAGGGCGACTACCGGCGCGCCTGCGGCCACCCCACCTGCGAGACCTGCCGCCGCGGCCTCGTCCCCCCACCTCGGCCCACCCCGCTCTGACCCCGGGAACCGGACCCCCCGCGCCCCAGCCCTCCGCCCTGGGGCCGAGCCCTCACTCGTCGGGGGAGCCGTACTTCTCGGTGTAGGCCTGGTGGATCGGTTTGAAGCTTGGTTCGGGGTGGGCGATGTCGACCTGGCCGCCGGAGAGGGTGGTGGCGAGGGCGTCGAGGTGGAGGTGCCAGCCGGCGGCGGTGGTGTCGTCGCCGACGGGGCCGGAGACCGTGTTCGTGAAGCGGAGGAGGGTGTGGTCGCCGTCGGGGTCGAGTTCCCAGGTGAGGGTGGTCGGGGCTCCTGGGTCGGGGGTGGCGGTGGAGCCCCAGGCGGCGGAGATCTCGAGGAGGCGGGGTGGGTCGAGCTTGCTGATGGCGCCGTCGAGGGTGGCGGTGTTGCCGTCGTCGTCGGTGTTGAGCCAGCGCAGCGCGAACCGGCCTCCGTCGACGAGCTCGAGGTCGGCGTCGCCCCACCACCTCCGGAGCTCGGCGGGCTCGGTCAGCGCCTCCCACACCCGCTCGATCGGGTGGGGGATCCGGCGGACGAAACGGACCTGGGTGGAGCCGTCGGGTCGCTTCTCGACGATCCCGTCGGCGGTGGGCCGGTCGTCAGGCATGGGTCTCCTTCGCGGGCTGGTCCAGGTGCCGTTCGAGGGCGTCGAGCCGCTCGCTCCAGAGCTGCCGGTAGGGCTCCAGCCACTCGTGGAGCTCGTCCAGGGGCTGCGGGCGCAGCGCGTACAGGCGCCGCTGGCCATCGACCCGGGCCCGGACGAGCCCGGCCTCCCGCAGCACCCGCAGGTGCTTCGACACGCCGGGTTGACTGAGGCCGAGCCCGAGCACGAGCTCGTTCACCGACCGCTCACCCTCCCGTAGGAGGTCGAGGATCTGCCGGCGGTGCGGCTCGGCGATCACCTGGAAGGCGGACATGCGTCGACTATATAGAACTCATTGGTTATATGTCCATAGGGTAATGCTTGGCGATCGCTTTCTCAGCGCCTCTGGCCCATCTATGATCGGAGGTCGCAGGCGCTTGGCCTGCTGGACAGAGGGGGCTGGGGATGGAGGAGCGGCCGCCGACGCTCGGCATCCGGGTCGATGCCGGACCCGACGCCGATGCCGAGGAGGTGGCCGAGGCCACCCTGCAGCTCCGCCGTGAGCTTCTCGACCTGGACGTGGACGCGGTCGAGCCGGCGCCGGGGGGCGAACCGCCGCCCGGCACCAGGGGGGTGGAGCTGGCGGCCCTCGGCGCGCTGCTGGTCACCGTCTCCCAGTCAGGGCTCCTTGCTCCGGTGCTGGAGGCGGTTCGGTCGTGGCTCGCCGGCAGTCCGCGGCGGAGCATCAAGCTCGAGCTCGACGGCGACGTCCTGGAGCTGAGCGGGGTGTCGTCCAAGGAACAGCGGCGACTGACGGACGAGTGGCTGCGCCGCCACGCTGGTCAGTGAGGCTGAGGTGGCCGGCACACGCAGTGCCCTGATCGTCGCCAACGACAGCTACACCGACCCGGGACTGAGCCGGCTTCGCGCGCCGGACAGCGATGCCCAGGCGCTCGCCAGGGTCCTGCGCGATCCCGGCATCGGCGACTTCGAGGTCCGTGTCCTGCTCAACGAGCCGGCCGCCTGACCCGGGCGCCGTCAGCCGTCAGCCGAGGCGGGCCACCCGGGAGGTGCCGAAGCGGTCGGCGACGGCGTCCTTGAGCCCGTGGGGGAAGCGGGACCGGACCCGCTTGTGGGCGGCCAGCAGGGCCCGCTGGGCCGACGGGTCGCCGGCGAAGGCGGCGATGGCGTGCTCGGGGTCGACGTTGGCCACGGCGAGGACGGCGCCGGCGATCCCGAGCGACCCGGCCATGAGCAGGATCGCGGCGGCCCCGACGTACAGCCAGCCGTCGAACACCTCGAGCTCGGCCAGCAGGCGCTCGGGCTCGCCGCTGGAGTCCTTCATGCCCTGGACCGGGAGGTCGGGGAGGTGGTCGAGGGCGATGCCCGGCGGCGAGGTCTGCGGGAAGTGGTAGGCCAGCGCCGGCAGGTCGCCGGCCGCCTCGGCGACCGCGTCGTAGTAGGGGCGGGGGTCGGTGGTGCGGGGCGGGCAGAGGGCCAGGACGGCGTCGGCCCCGGCCTCGCGGGCGTCGCGGGTCAGGGCGGCGGCCTGCCTGGCCGAGGGGCCGCCGGTGCCGGCCACCACCGGGACGTCGGACGGGACGGCCTTGCGGGTCGCGATCAGCAGCGCGACCCGCTCCTCGGCGGTCAGCGCGGCCGCCTCGCCGGTCGACCCGGCCACCACCACCGCCCGGATCCCCAGCTCGACCAGGGTCGCGGCGTGGTCGGCGGTCGCCCTGGGGTCGATCTCGCCGTCGTCGTCGAACAGCGTCGCCAGCGCGACCCCGACCCCGGTGAACAGTGGCTCCGCCATCGGCCACGCCTCCTCTCCGCTCCCGCTCGGCGCGTCGACCCGACCCGTCCCGACCACCGTAGCGGCCGGGCCGATGACGGCGCCCGGCCGGCCGCCGCCGGGTTTGCTCTCCCCCTGGTAAGCTGCGTAAACTGGCTTAGGAAACATAGATGTTTCCAAAGTATGCGGAGGAGAGGGAGCGCCATGACGTCCGAGCGGGCCGGCGGCACGAGGGAGCGGATCCTCGTGCTCCTGCGGCGCCATGGGCGCCTGTCCGCGCCCCGGCTGGCCGAGCTGCTCCAGCTGACCCCGGTCGGGGTGCGCCGCCACCTCGCCCTGCTGGAGCGCGACGGCCTGGTCGACGCCACCATCGAGAAGCCCAGGCGGGGGCGGCCGACGGCCGTCTACCGGCTCACCGACGCCGGGCTGGAGACCTTCCCGCGCCACTACGACGAGGTCGCCAGGGAGGCGCTGGCCTTCCTCAAGGGCCGCGACGCGGCCACCCTGGCCCAGTTCCTGGCCTGGCGGAACGAGCGGCTGGCGGCCAGCTACGCCGGACGCGTGGAAGGCGCTACCCTTGCCGAGCGGACCGACGCCCTGGCCGAGGTCCTGAACGAGCAGGGCTTCATGGCCGAGGTCGAGCCCACCGACGGCGGGCTGCGTCTCTGCCAGCACAACTGCACGGTGGAGCACCTGGCCACCGAGCTGCCCGACCTGTGCACGTCCGAGGCCGAGCTGTTCGAGCGCCTGCTCGGCACGCGGGTCGAGCGCGAGACGACCATCGTCGATGGCGCCGTGCGCTGCGAGACCCGCATCGACCTCGGCACGCGAGCGAAACACGCACCACCCCGAACCACCCCGTCACCGAACCGCAAGGCAGCAAGGAGCCCAGCCTGATGGCAACCGAAGCCCGAGACCTGACGCCCGAGGCGCCGGAGCGGATCAACCCCGTCCCGGAGAACGTCGAGCTGGGCGCCTACAAGTACGGCTGGCACGACCCGGTCAACTCGGTCTTCACCCCCAAGCGGGGCCTCTCCCACGACGTCGTCGAGGAGATCTCGGCGATGAAGCAGGAGCCCGAGTGGATGCGGACCTTCCGCCACAAGTCGCTCGACTACTTCCTGCGCCGCCCGATGCCCCAGTGGGGCGGCGACCTGAACCAGATCGACTTCGACAACATCTTCTACTTCCTGCGGGCCACCGAGAAGCAGGCCACCTCCTGGGACGAGCTGCCGGCCGACATCAAGAACACCTACGACCGGCTCGGCATCCCCGAGGCCGAGAAGCAGCGCCTGATCGCCGGGGTGGCCGCCCAGTACGAGAGCGAGGTCGTCTACCACAAGGTCCGCGAGGACCTGGAGGAGCAGGGCGTCCTGTTCCTTGACACCGACACCGCCCTCAAGGAGCACGAGGAGCTGTTCCGCGAGCACTGGGCGACCGTCATCCCGCCCAACGACAACAAGTTCGCGGCGCTGAACTCGGCCGTGTGGTCGGGCGGGTCGTTCATCTGGATCCCCGAGGGCGTCCACGTCGAGATCCCGCTGCAGGCCTACTTCCGCATCAACTCCCAGAACATGGGCCAGTTCGAGCGGACCCTGATCATCGCCGAGCCCGGCTCCAGCGTGCACTACGTCGAGGGCTGCACCGCCCCCATCTACTCCTCGGACTCGCTGCACTCGGCGGTGGTCGAGATCATCGTCAAGCCCCACGCCAAGGTCCGCTACACCACCATCCAGAACTGGTCGACCAACGTCTACAACCTGGTCACCAAGCGGGCCGCGGCCTACGAGGGCGCGACCATGGAGTGGATCGACGGCAACATCGGCTCCAAGCTGACCATGAAGTACCCGGCGGTGCTGATGCTGGGCGAGCACGCCCACGGCGAGATCCTCTCGGTCGCCTTCGCCGGCCGGGACCAGCACCAGGACGCCGGGGCCAAGCTCACCTTCGCCGCCCCCAACACCACCGGCCAGATCATCTCCAAGTCGATCTCGCGCGACGGCGGCCGCACCTCCTACCGCGGCCTGGTCAAGGTCGAGGAGGGCTCGCCCGGGGTCAAGGTCAACGTCCGCTGCGACGCCCTGCTGCTGGACGAGGAGTCGCGCTCCGACACCTACCCGTACACCGACGTCAAGGAGGAGGACGTCACCCTCGGGCACGAGGCCACCGTCTCCAAGATCGGCGACGACCAGCTGTTCTACCTCCGCTCGCGCGGCCTGTCCGAGGCCGAGGCGACGGCCATGATCGTCCGCGGGTTCATCGAGCCGATCTCCAAGGAACTGCCGATGGAGTACGCGCTCGAGCTCAACCGCCTCATCGCCCTGCAGATGGAAGGGGCGGTCGGGTAAGGGTGGACATCGAGACGCTGACCCTGAAGGGTCTCGACCAGGACGCCGTGCGCGCCTGGTCGCGGGCCCTCGGCGACCCCGACTGGTTCCTGGCCCGGCGCCTGGAGGCGCTGGCCGCCCTGGGCAAGCTGGAGCGCCCGACCAACCGCGAGGAGGCCTGGCGGTTCACCGACCCCAAGCGGGCCGGGCTGGACCGCCACGCCATCCTCAGGAGCGGCGGCACCGCCGCCGCCGAGGGCGCCCGCGTGCTGGCCGCCGGCCACGCCGACGCCGCCTCGGGCGGCGACGTCGCCGGCACCGAGCTGGAGCCGGCCGGGCTGGTCGCGACCGTCGACGGCGCCGGCGCCGAGACCTTCCTCGACCCGGCCCTGGCCGCCTCCGGCGTCATCCTGACCGACCTGCCCACGGCCCTGCGCGAGCACGCCGGCCTGGTCGAGCCCCGCTTCATGACCTCGGCGGCGCCGTTCGACGAGGACTGGTTCTCGGCCCTGCACGCCACCCTGGTCACCGCCGGGGCGTTCCTGTACGTGCCCCGCGGGGTCGAGGTGACGGTCCCGATCGGGGTGCTGCAGCGGCGCACCGCCGCCGGGGCGACCTTCGCCCACACCCTGGTCGTGGTCGAGCCCGAGGCGTCGCTGACCCTGGTCCAGCAGCACGGCTCGCCCGAGACCCTTGACGGGCGCGCCTTCCACCACGGCGTCACCGAGCTGCTCATCGGCGAGCGGGCCAGCGTCCAGTACCTGTCGCTCCAGGAGTGGGGGAGCGAGCAGGTCAACCACTTCGCCGTCCAGCGGGCGCTGGTCGGGCGCCAGGCCAGGTTCCGGTCGTTCGTGGTCACCCTTGGCGGCGGGGTCGTCCGGGTGTCGCCCGAGGTCGTGCTGGGCGAGGGCGCCGAGGCCGACCTGCTCGGGGCCGTGTTCGCCGACGCCGGCCAGCGGTTCGAGCACCGGGCCAACGTCACCCACGCCGAGCCGCACGCCCGCTCCAGCCTCCTCTACAAGGCCGGGCTCCTGGGCGGGTCGCGCAACATCTTCAACGGCAACCTGATCATCAGCCCGGGGGCCCGCGGCACCGACGCCGGCCAGACCATGCGCAACCTGGTCCTGTCCCGCGACGCCCACGCCGAGGCCAACCCGTTCCTGGAGATCCTCAACTCCGACGTCAAGGCGGCCCACGCCGCCGCCACCGGCCGGGTCGACGACCTGCACCTGTTCTACCTGGAGTCGCGGGGCATCCCCCGCCAGATGGCCCGCCGGCTGGTCGTGTTCGGGTTCTTCGAGGAGGTCCTGGCCCAGGTGACCATCCCGGCCGTGCGCCGGCGCCTCGAGGCGGCCCTGGAGGCCGAGCTGGAGGCCGCCGCGGTCGCCCAGGAGGCCAAGGCGCGGGAGGGCGGCTGATGCCGTTCGTGCGTCTGGCGAGCTTGTCGGAGCTCGAGCCCGACCAGGGCTTCCGGGTCGAGCTGGGCGACGAGGAGGCGGTCGCCCTGATCCGTGCCAGCGAGGGCGGCGTCTACGCCGTGATCGACGTGTGCAGCCACGAGGAGTACCCGCTGTCGGAGGGCTGGGTCGAGGACCACACCATCGAGTGCGCCCTGCACGGCAGCCGCTTCGACCTCTCCACCGGAGAGCCAGACTCCCCGCCGGCCCTGCGCCCGGTGCAGATCTTCCCGGTGCGGGTCGAGGGCGAGGACGTGCTGGTCGACCTGCCCGACGACTGGGCCAAGCTGGCAAACGACCTGGACCAATGAGGAGCGACGAAGAAGCGATGCCTGACACGACCCTGGTGATCGAGGACCTCCACGTCGACGTGGCGGACAAGCAGATCCTGCGCGGCGTCGACCTGACCGTCGAGTCCGGGAAGGTCCACGCCCTGATGGGCCCCAACGGCTCCGGCAAGTCGACCCTGGCCTACGCCCTGGCCGGCCATCCCGGCTACCGGGTGACCGGCGGCAAGGTGACCTACAAGGGCGAGGACGTGCTCGACCTCACCGCCGACGAGCGGGCCCGGCTCGGGATGTTCCTGGCCATGCAGTACCCGGTCGAGGTGCCCGGGGTGTCGGTGACCAACTTCCTGCGCACGGCGATGAACGCCGTCCGGGGCGAGGACGTCCCGGTGCGCGAGTTCGCCAAGGACCTGCGCGAGCAGATGCGGCTGCTCGACATGGACCCGAGGTTCGCCGAGCGCAACCTCAACGAGGGCTTCTCGGGCGGCGAGAAGAAGCGCCACGAGATCCTCCAGATGGCCCTGCTCCGCCCCGAGCTGGCCATCCTCGACGAGACCGACTCGGGCCTCGACGTCGACGCCCTGCGGGTCGTGGCCGAGGGCGTCAACCGGCTCCGCGGCCCCCACCTCGGCGTCCTGCTGATCACCCACTACACCCGCATCCTGCGCTACATCTCCCCCGACGTGGTCCACGTGATGGTCGACGGGCGGGTCGTCGAGACCGGCGGCCCCGAGCTGGCCGACCGGCTGGAGGCCGAGGGGTACGAGCGCTGGCGTGGCGACCCCGCCACCTGAGTCCCGGTCCCAGGAGGCCCCGATGACGCCCTCGACCGCGCCGCTGGATGTGGCCGCCGTCCGCGGCGACTTCCCGATCCTGGAGCGCCGGGTCAACGACCACCCGCTGGTCTACCTGGACTCGGCCGCCACCAGCCAGAAGCCGCGGCAGGTGCTGGAGGCCATGGACGGCTACTACCGGCGCCACAACGCCAACGTGCACCGGGGCGTCCACACCCTGGCCGAGGAGGCCACCCAGCTGTTCGAGGAGGCCCGCGGCAAGGTGGCGCGCTTCGTCGGCGCCTCCGAGCGGGCCACGGTGTTCACCAAGAACGTCAGCGAGGCCATCAACCTGGTCGCCTACGCCTGGGGGCTGCGCAACCTCCGCGAGGGCGACGAGATCCTGGTCACCGAGATGGAGCACCACTCCAACCTGGTGCCCTGGCAGCTGGTGGCCGGCATGACCGGCGCCCGGGTCCGGGCCGTCCCGGTCACCGGCGACTACCTGCTCGACCTGGAGGCCCTGGACGGCCTGCTCGGCCCGCGCACCCGGATGGTGGCCGTCTCGGCCATGTCCAATGTGCTCGGCACCGTCAACCCGGTGGCCGAGATCGCCGAGCGGGCCCACGCCGCCGGGGCGCTGGTCCTGGCCGACGCCGCCCAGGCCGTGCCCCACGCCGGGGTGCGCCTGGACACCCTCGGGGTCGACTTCCTCGGCTTCACCGGGCACAAGGCGCTCGGCCCGATGGGGGTCGGGGTCCTGGCCGCCCGCGAGGAGCTGCTGGAGCAGATGGAGCCGTTCCTCGGCGGGGGCGAGATGATCCGCGACGTCGACATCGACCGGGCCACCTGGAACGACATCCCGTGGCGGTTCGAGGCCGGCACGCCCAACGTGGCCGAGGCGGTCGGCCTGGGGGCGGCCGTCGACTACCTGCAGGCCCTGGGCATGGACCGGGTCAGGGCCCATGAGGTCGACGTCACCGGCTACGCCCTCAAGCGCCTGGGCGAGCTCGACGGGCTGGTCGTCTACGGCCCGTCCGAGGTCGAGCACCGCGGCGGCATGGTCTCGTTCACCCTGGGCGACATCCACCCCCACGACGTCGCCCAGGTGCTCGACTCGGACGGGATCGCCGTGCGGGCCGGCCACCACTGCGCCAAGCCGCTGCTGCGGCGGCTCGGGGTCCAGGCCACCACCCGGGCCTCGTTCTACCTGTACTCGACCACCGAGGAGGTCGACGCGCTGGTCGCCGGCCTCGAGAAGGTCAAGCGGTTCTTCGCCTAGGAGCAGGGAACACCGAGATGGGCCTCGACGACCTCTACCAGGAGATCATCCTCGACCACTACAAGAAGCCCCGGCACCCGGGGCGGCTCGAGGACGCCCAGGTCGAGGTGCACCACTACAACCCGGTCTGCGGGGACGAGCTGACGGTCGGGCTGCGGCTGGACGGCGACCGGGTCGCGGCCGTGGCCGTCGACGCCAAGGGCTGCTCGATCTCCCAGGCGGCCGCCTCGGTGATGACCGAGCAGGTGGCCGGCCGGCCCGTGGGTGAGGCCCTGGACCAGGCGGAGGCGTTCCGGCGGCTGATGCACGGCGAAGGCGAGCCGGACGAGGAATTGCTGGGGGACGGGATCGCGTTCAAGGGAGTGGCGCGCTACCCGGTCCGGGTCAAGTGCGCGCTCCTCGGCTGGATGGCGTTCAAGGACGCCGCCACCCGAGCAGGGACAGGAAGGGAAGGAAGCTAGATGGCCACCGATGCGGACATCTTCGAGGCGATGAAGCAGGTCGAGGACCCGGAGCTGGGCGTCAACGTGGTCGACCTTGGCCTGGTGTACGGCGTCGACCAGGAGGACGACGGCCGCAAGGTCCGGCTGGACATGACCCTGACCACGGTGGCCTGCCCGCTCACCGACATGATCGAGGGCGCGACCAACGCCGCCCTGGTCGGCCTGGACGACATCCAGGAGGTCGAGATCAACTGGGTCTGGTCGCCGCCCTGGGGCCCCGACCGGCTCACCGAGGACGGCAAGGTGGCCCTGCGCTCCATGGGCTTCGCGATCTAGAGGGATTTGGACATCGATGGCGCTTCCAGCACTGGTTGAACCGGCGGCCGAGCTGTCGCGGGACGAGATCGCCCGCTACTCCCGCCACCTGATCATCCCCGACGTGGCCATGGACGGGCAGAAGCGGCTCAAGAACGCCCGCGTCCTGCTCATCGGCGCCGGCGGCCTCGGCGCCCCCAACGCCATGTACCTGGCCGCGGCCGGGGTCGGGCACCTCGGCCTGGTCGACTTCGACGTCGTCGACGCCTCCAACCTGCAGCGGCAGGTCATCCACGGCACCTCCGACATCGGCCGCCCCAAGCTGGAGAGCGCCCGCGACACGATCACCGAGATCAACCCGTACGTGCAGGTCACCCTGCACGAGACCCGGCTGTCGTCGGAGAACGCCCGCGAGCTGGTCCGGGACTACGACCTGGTGGTCGACGGCTCCGACAACTTCCCCACCCGCTACCTGGTCAACGACGCCTGCGTGCTCGAGGGCAAGCCGTACGTGTGGGGCTCGATCTACCGCTTCGACGGCCAGGCCAGCGTGTTCTGGGCCGAGCACGGCCCCTGCTACCGCTGCCTGTACCCCGAGCCGCCCCCGCCGGGCATGGTCCCGTCCTGCGCCGAGGGCGGGGTCCTGGGCGTGCTCTGCGCCACCGTCGGCTCGGTCCAGGCCAACGAGGCCGTCAAGCTGCTCTGTGGCATCGGCGACCCGCTGGTCGGGCGGCTGCTGATCTACGACGCCCTGGAGCTGTCCTTCAAGGACATCACCGTCCGCAAGGACCCCGAATGCGCCGTCTGCGGGAAGAACCCCACGGTCACCGAGCTGATCGACTACGAGGCGTTCTGCGGCGTGGTCTCCGACGAGGCCCAGCAGGCCGCCGCCGGCGCCACCCTCACCCCGGCCCAGCTCAAGGCGCTGCTCGACGACGGCCAGCAGCTCAAGCTGGTGGACGTCCGCGAGCCGGCCGAGTGGCAGATCAACCGCCTGCCCGGGGCGACCCTGATCCCGCTGGACACCCTGCCCGACCACCTGGCCGAGCTGCCCCAGACCGAGCCGGTGGTCCTGTACTGCAAGTCGGGGGTGCGCTCGGCCGAGGCGCTGGCCCTGCTCAAGCAGTCGGGGTTCTCCACGGCCAGGCACCTGGGCGGCGGCATCACCGCCTGGGCCAAGACCGTGGACCCCAGCGTCCCGGTCTACTGACGCCGAAAGGTTTCTTCGGATAATCGCTTGACCGCCATTTTGGCGTCTGCCAGGGTGGTCGAGCGCCCGGCGGAACGTCCGTCGAGTGCTGGCCGGGTCTCCAGGGAGACTGGTGTCGGCCGAGGAGGTGCCCAATTGTGAACGACCGGACCCGCATCACCCCGTGGGCGGCCCTCAAGGGGCCCAAGGGTGACGTGTGCCCGGAGCCGGCCACGATCGGCACCAGGCTGCGTCACCTCGGCAGGGTCGCCACGTCCGTTGCTGTCGCCGTCATCGACGGCGGCCAGGACGGTCGCCAGGCCTTCGCGGTGGATCGACGGGAGGTACCAACCTGACGGGACCTCCCCGGAGCAGACCTCAACGGTCCCTCCGAAACCGCGAAGGCCGTGGGCGAACCCCACGGCCTTTCTTATTGCCCGCATCCGCCACCAACCGCCGCCCGTCAACGATGACGACAAGGAGCGACCCGACCATGCAGACCCTGGAGCTGTTCCCGCCCGGGCGAGCGTTGCCATGCGTGCAGGCGGGACCCGACCTCTACTTCTCCGAGTCACCCCGCGAGCTGGAGCTGGCCAAGCAGCTCTGCCGGCCCTGCCCGCTGCGGACCAGGTGCCTCGAGGGCGCCAAGGACCGCGGCGAGCCCTGGGGCGTGTGGGGTGGGGAGGTGTTCGTCGACGGCCGACCCGTCCCGTTCAAGCGTTCCCGGGGACGTCCCCGCAAGCACCAGCTGCCCCCGCTCCCAGCCGAGCTCCCGCCGCCGCCCAGGCCGAAGCCTGCTGACATGCACGCCGAGGAGGTGAACACGACATGCACGTCTACATGAAGCAGCAGCTCGCCGCCGACCGCGTCGCCGAGCTCCGGGCCGACGCCCATCGGGCTCGTCACCAGCGGGTACGGCGCGCCGAGCGGGCCGCCGAGGCCAGCCAGGCCCTGGCCCGGCGGGAGTGGCGGGTCCTGGTCCACGCGCTGCTCGCGCGATGAGCCGCCGGGCCGAACCCGCCCCAGCGACCTCCCGTCCACCGACCCCCCCGACCCCCGGGCGCCCGTGCCACCGTCACGGCCCCGGGGGTCGGTTCGCGTCCGGGGCCATGGCCCGCGGGCGGCTCGCCGACCCGGTCGCCAGCCACGAGCCGCCGAGGATGGCCAGCAGCCCGGCGATCGAGGAGGCCCCGAGCCGCTCGTCCAGGACCAGGACGCCCAGCAGGACCGCCACCACCGGATTGACGTAGGTGATGACCGCGGCCCGGCTCGGCCCGGCCTCGACGACCAGCCGGAAGAACAGCACCAGCCCCAGCGCCGTGCAGACGACCCCGAGCACGACCAGCGACCCGAGCGCGCCGGCGGGCGGGATCCCCTCGGGCGGCGTGGCGGCCACCGCGGGCAGCAGCACCAGGACGGCCATGGCGAGGCTGGCGGCGATCGGTCCGAGCGGGTCGAGGTCGGCCAGCCGGCGCTGGACGATGATGGGAGCGGTCGCGTACCCGAGGGTCGCCACCAGCACAAGGACGGCCCCCAGGAGCTCGCCCGGCCGGCCGGCGACGTCCACCCCGAGCAGGGCGACCACCCCGCCGAACCCGATCACCAGCCCGACCACCCGCAGCCCGGTCGGCCGGTCGGCGGGCGAGAAGCGTACCGACAGCAGCGCCACCATCAGCGGCATGGAGGCGATCAGGATGGCGGCCAGCGACGAGGAGATGTGCTGCTCGCCCGCGGCGATCAGCAGGAACGGCACCGCGACCTCGCAGGCGGTGTAGGCGGCGATGGCCCACCAGCGGCCACCCAGCCCGCGCAGCGCCCCGCGCCGCCAGGCCAGCGGTAGCAGCACCGCCGCCCCCAGCGCCACCCGCGACCAGGCCACGAACGCGGGCGGGACCCCATCGTCCACCGCGACCTTGATGAAGAAGTACGGCACCCCCCACACGAGCGAGACGGCGCCGAACAGCAGCCAGGCCCGCCGGGTCATCGGTCCTCGGGCACCTCGCCGCGCAGCCACAGGATGTAGCGCTCGGCCGAGCGCTCGACCACGGCCCTGGCGTCGGCACGCAGCACCGGCTTCCACCAGCCGCCGTAGATGCGGTCGAACCGGTACGGCCGGACCGCCTCGACCACGGCGCGGACCGCCCGCTCCGACAGCGGCAGCCGGTTGGGGGCGCTCCCCACGAAGGTGACCCGGTCCTCACCGGGGGTCACGAAGATGGTGTCGCCGCTGAGCAGCACCCCGGCGCCGCCGGCCCCCCCGGCCCAGTGCACCACCGCGCTGCCCGGGAAATGGCCGCCGCACTGGACCAGGGTGACCCCGGGCAGGACCTCCAGCGAGCCCGACCAGGTCGCCGGGGGCCGCTCGGGCGGCCGGGTCAGCCAGCCCAGGTCGGCCTCACAGAGCAGCACCTCGGCGTCGAAGACGCGGCTCCAGTCGGCCATCGACCCGTAGAAGTGGGGGTGGCTGGCGGTGACGGCACGCAGCCCGCCGGCGTCGGCGACCGCCTGGACCGACCGCTCGTCCAGGTAGCCGGGCGGGTCCCAGAGCAGGTTCCCCTCGGCCGTCGTGACCAGCAGCGCCCGCTGCCCGATGGCCACCGGCGGGTCGACGCCGATCCCGAGCAGGCCCGGTTCGACCTCGCGGACGTCGCCCCGGTGCCCGGCCGCGGCCAGCTCCTCGGCGGTGGTCCAGCGCTGCCCCGACGCCGGCACCCACTGGCGCTCGTCGGCGCAGATCACGCAGACCCCGGGCGGCGACGGCGCCTCGGGGTAGTGGTTGGCGCAGGTGGCGCAGATCCAGACCGGCACAGTGGTGCCACCTTAGTAGAATCCCGCGACGGTCCACGAGGCTTGGAGGGGCGTGCAGCCCGAGACGACATACGCGCGGTTGGGCGAGGACCGGATCGCCTACCAGGTCCTCGGGGAGGGCCCCGACCTGGTGCTCACCATGGGCGCCTTCGGCCACGTCGACCTCCAGTGGGAGGACCCGGGGACGGCCCTGTTCCTGCGCCGGCTGGCCTCGTTCTCCCGGCTGATCCTGTTCGACCGCCGCGGCACCGGCGCCTCCGACCCCTTCCCCGAGGACATGCCGCCACCCTGGGAGGCCTACGCCGAGGAGGTGGCCGCGGTCATGGACGCCGCCGGGTCGCGGCGGGCCGCCCTGATGGCCACGACCGCCGAGGCCGGCCCGATGGCGCTGTTCTTCGCCGCCACCCGGCCCGAGCGGACCAGCGCCCTGGTCCTGGGGAACGCCAGCGCCCGGTACGTGGCCGACGACGACTACCCGATCGGGCTCCCACCCGAGCGGGTCGAGACCATCATCAGCCGGGCCGAGGACACCTGGGGGACGGCCGAGCCGGTCACCGCCGCCATCCCCAGCCGGGCCGGCGACGAGCGGTTCCGCCGCTGGGTGGCCAGGATGCAGCGGTCCATGGCCAGCCCCAGGACGGTCCACGTCTTCCTGCGGGCCCTGCTCGAGGTCGACGTCCGCCCGCTGCTCCCGCTGGTCCAGGCGCCGACGCTGGTGCTGCACCGCCGCGACTTCGCCATGCTCCCGATCGAGCACGGGCGCTACCTGGCCGAGCACATCCCCGACGCCCGGCTGGTCGTCCTGCCCGGCGCCGACGGGCCCCTGACCTGGGAGGAGCCCGAGGTCACCCTCGGCCACATCGAGGAGTTCCTGACCGGGGTCCGCCAGCCCGCCCCCAGCACCAGGGTGCTGGCCACGGTGCTGTTCACCGACATCGTGGCCTCGACCGAACGGGCCGCCGAGCTCGGCGACCGCCGCTGGCGGGAGCTGCTCGGAGTCCACGACGACCTGGGCCGCCGCCTGGTCGAGCAGTGGGGCGGCCGGGTCGTCAAGACGACCGGCGACGGGCTCCTGGCCACCTTCGACGGCCCGGGGCGGGCCATCGGCTGCGCGGTCGCCCTCCGCGACCAGCTCGCCGACATCGACCTCCAGATCCGGGCCGGGCTCCACGCCGGCGAGGTCGAGCTGCGCGGCGACGACGTCGGCGGCATCGCCGTCCACCTCGCCGCCCGCATCATGGCCGAGGCCGACCCCGGCGAGGTCCTGGTCTCCCGCACCGTCCGCGACCTGGTCGCCGGCTCCGACCGCGCCCTCGCCGACCGCGGCACCCGCCAGCTCAAGGGCGTCGAGGGCGCCTGGCAGCTGTTCGCGGTGACCGACGGCTGACCGCTCCCCCGGATCCCGGGCCTAGCGACGCCGGATGGTCTCCGGCCCGGCCCGGCGCTCCTGGACCTCGTTGAGCAGCGAGGTGGCGACGCCGGCGACCCCGAGGACCATGCCCGCCGCCGGCTGGCCGGCGGCGCGCCAGGCCGACCGCGGCCAGCGGCGTACAGCACCAGCTCGATCGCCACCCGCACCGGGGCCGGCACCGGCCAGCGCGCCTTCGGCGCCACGAACGCGCCCCAGACGGCCGCGGCCAGGGCCGGCGCCCCGACGCCGAGCAGCCACGCCCACGAGGCCCTCGCCGACGACGAACCCCCAGAAGGCCAGCGCCGCCAGCATGGCCAGCTCGCACAGGAACCGGGCCGTCAGCGTGGCCCCCCGGAACCCCCTGAGGTCCTGGCCGTTCGGCGTCGCCGGTCGTCCATTCCGGTTGCGCTCCATGGAGCAAATCTAGCGCTGAATGGCCATGGGCAGGGTTCACCGGATGCTTCGGGCGCTGAACGGTCAGGGGTTGGCCAGGAGCGGCTGGTAGTTCGACCGGAAGATGCGCCGGCCGAAGACCCGCAGGACCTGGTCGCGCAGGAGCGGCGGCAGGTCCCTGGTCCGGTCGCGGCGGTGGGTCTGGGCGCGGACCCAGCTGGCCCGGGGGTGGCGGCGGGCCACGAACCCGGCCAGCGCGTCGGCGACCGAGCCGGCCTCGCCCAGGCAGGCGGCCAGGACCAGGGCGTCCTCGAAGGCCAGGGCGGCGCCCTGGGCCATGTTGGGCGACATGCCGTGGGCGGCGTCGCCGACCAGCACCACCGCGCCCCGGCCCCAGCGTTCGGCGGCGACCTGCTCGATCGGGGCCACATGCACCTGGGCCGGGTCGGACAGCTGGTCCAGCAGCTCCGGGACGGGGGCGGCGAAGCCGGCGAACCGCCCCCGCAGCCCGGCCAGCGGGTCGCCGGCCGGTGGGCGCGTCGGCGGCGGGGTCGGTGGTGACGTCGGCGTAGCAGTAGACCAGGCCGCCGCCGATGGGGACGGTCAGGAACGAGGCGCCCCGGCCGAGCATGACCGTCCAGGTGGTGACCTGGGGTGGGCAGGGGGCCAGGAACCGCCAGCTGTGCTGGCCGACGGGGACCGGCGGGTGGGGGTCGACGGCCAGCCGCCGGACCGTCGAGCGGAGCCCGTCGGCCCCGACGACCAGGTCGTAGCTGTCCTGGTGGCCGTCGTCGAAGGTCACCCGGACCGGCCCGTCCAGGTGCTCCAGCGACGCGATCGTCCGGCCCATCCGGACGGCCACCCCCTCGCGGAGGACCTGGTGGAGGTCGGCCCGGGGCAGGGCCAGGCAGGCCCCGACGTCCCCCCAGAACCCGTCCAGGTCGATCTCGGCCAGCAGCCGGCCGTGGTCGTCGAGCAGCCGCTGATGGGTGATGGGGGCGGCCCTGGCCGCCACCGCCTCCCCCAGCCCGAGCGCCCCCAGGGCGCGGACGCCGTTGGCGGGCAGGTACATGCCGGTCCCGGCGGCCTCCCAGCCGGCCTCCCGCTCGATCAGCTCGGGCGCGAACCCGGCCCGGCCCAGCGCCCTGGCCAGCGCCAGCCCGGCCAGCCCGGCCCCCACCACCAAGATCCGCGCCCCATGCATGGCATACCCTCCCCGGTCGTCCCTTCGCGCACATGGGCTACTGTCTGCTGAGCTCCTCAAGGCTCGCTCAAGGCGGGGTAGCGTGACGGCATGAGCCAGGCTGCGTCGTCGCCGTTCGCCGAGGTCCGGCTCCTGGGCCCGGTCGAGCTGGGACGCCGGGACGGGTCGTCGGCCGGGGTCGGCAGCGGCCTGGAGCGGACGCTGCTGGCGGCGCTGGCCGTCAACGCCGGCCTGGTCGTCTCGACCGGCGACCTGATCGACGGCCTGTGGGGGTCGGCCCCGCCGCCCACGGCCCGCCATGCCCTCCAGGTCCACGTGTCGTCGCTGCGCCACCGGCTCGGGGTGTCGCCGTCGCCGCTGGAGGCGCGGCCGTCGGGGTACGTGCTCAAGCTGGACCCCGGCCAGCTCGACACCGAACGGTTCGAGTCGCTCGCCGCCACCGGCCGCGCCGAGCTGGCCAGCAGCCAGCCGGCGCTGGCCGCGGACGCCCTGGAGGCCGCCCTCGCCGTCTGGCGCGGGCCGGCCCTGGCCGACGTCGCCGCCGACCGCCTCACCGGCACCGAGGTCGCCCGCCTCGAGGAGGCCCGCCGGGCCACCGAGGAGGACCGGCTCGACGCCGAGCTGGCCGCCGGCCGCAGCGACCGCGCGGCCGCCATGGCCGAGGCGCTGGCCGCCGCCGAGCCGTTCCGGGAACGCCGGTGGGGCCAGCTGATGCTGGCCCTCTACCGCTCCGGGCGGCAGGCCGAGGCCCTGCGCCGCTTCGTCCTGGTGGGCGACCTGCTCCGCGACGAGCTGGGCGTCGACCCCAGCCCGGCCCTGCGCGACCTGCACCGCAAGATCCTCACCCACGATCCCGGCCTGGAGCTCACCGGCCTCCCGGCACCGCCCGGCGGCCCGGGCGGCGCCGACCCGCCGGTCACCCGCTTCACCCGCCGCGGCGGGTCCGCCCTCGCCTACCAGGTGCTTGGCGACGGCCCGATCGACCTGGTGTTCCTCCCCGGCTTCACCGGCCACCTGGAGATCCGCTGGGAGGACCCCACCCTCTCCCGCCTCTTCCGCCGCCTCGCCGCCAGCAGCCGGCTGGTCCTGCTCGACAAGCGCGGCACCGGCATGTCCGACCGCGCGGGCGGCTACCCCCCGCTCCCCGAGCACGTGGACGACCTGCTCGCCGTGATGGACGCGGTGAGGTCCCGGCGGGCCGCGCTGTTCGGCGTCCTCGACGGCGGCGCGATCGCCCTCCTCGCCGCCGTCGCCCACCCCGCCCGGGTGGCCGGCGTGGCCACCTACGCCACCGCCCCCGTCCTCAGCGCCTCCGACTACCCACCCGGCGCGACCCCAGACCAGCTCGCCACCCTCCAGACCGTCCTGAGCCGCCTCCTCGACGTCGACGAGGTCCTCCCCCTGTGGGCGCCGAGCAAGGTCGGCGACGCCGCCTTCTCCCGCTGGCTCACCCGCTACATTCGCATGGGCGCCGGCGTCGGCGGCGCCGTCGAGATCGTCCAGCGCCTCCTGGAGACCGACCTCCGCGACGTGCTGCCGGAGGTGACCGCCCCCACGCTGGTCCTGCACCGCCGCGGCGACCGCGCGATCAACGCCGGCAACGCCACCTACCTCGCCGACCACATCCCCAACGCCCACCTCGTCCTCCTCCCCGGCGACGACACGGTCCTGTGGGCCGGCGACGTCGATTCCATCGCCGAAGCCATCGAGACCTGGCTACGCCGCCTCCCGACCGACCCCAGCTCGCCAACCGCCCGTCGGGCCGTCCACTGACGGGTCCGGGGCGCGGGTCGCGCCCGGGGGTGGTCTATCCACAGATTGGCCGGAGCCCCTTCTGCCCGCCCTGGCGGCGTGACAGGTTCGCCTCGCCTGCCCAGCCGCACCCCAGGAGGGACCTGCCGTGCCACCCCACGACCTCGGACTGCTCGCCCGCCTCGACGCCCTGGTCGAGCTCGCCGCCGAACGCCACGGGCTCGCCCTGCTCCCCGGCGGCCGCCTGGCCGCCGCCGAGTCCCGGGTCGCCGCCCGCGCCGCCGGGATCAGCTCGGCCAGGGGCTCCCCCCGCGGGTCCGCCCTGGCCCAGCGGGACGCGGTGGAGCTGCTGCGGGCGGTCGCCGAGGGGGTCGGCCTGCTCCGGGCCCGCGGCGACCGCCTGGAGGCGACCAGCCTGCGCCACGCCTGGGCCCAGATCGACGAGGGCCTGCGGGCCGGCCTCGTCTACGCCGCCTGGTGCCACCGCGTGCCCTGGCCCGTGTTCCTCCACGGCGGCCCCGGGGTCGAGATCCTGGTCGGCGGACGCCTCTGGGTCCTGCGCCTCCTCCTCGGCCTCCCCGCCGGCGTCGAGGTCGGCCTCCAGGGCCTGGTCGAGACCGTCGCCAACGGCCTGGAGCTCGACCTCGACGACTGGCTCCCCCGCGCCATCGCCGCCGCCTTCCTCGACCCCCTGGTCGCCCTCGGCGTCGCCGACATCCGCCCCCCGCCCCCGCACCCCGGCGCCAGCCTCCGCCTCGGCCCCCGCGCCTCGACCGTGATCGGCTCCGCCCTGGTCGCCGCCGGAGAGGAGGTCTCCCTGACCGCCACCCCGGCCAACTGAGCGAGGTGGGGCGGCGTGTGGGTGGCCGCTACAGGGAGGGGCCGGCCGGGCCGGTGATGTGGGTGACGGGGAGGGAGGTGGCGCGCCGGATGCGGTGGGGGAGATCCATGGCCATCCACCGCGAGAGGCGCCGGGGCAGGGTGGAGACGATGACCTCGTCGGCCTCCTCCCGGCTGGCGATCTTGCGGACCGCGTCCACCGGCATCGGGTCGACCACCTCGCCGTCGGCCTCGACCCCGGCCTCCCTCAGCCGGTCGAGCTCGTGCTGCAGCCGCCCGCTGGCCAGGGTCCTGGCGATCTTGTAGGCACCCGGCAGCACGCCCTCGAGCCCGCCCGTGAACCACCGGTCGGAGGCCTCGGTGTTGGTGACGGGCACGACCAGGTAGAAGCGGCACGGGCCGGCGTCGCCGTACTCGGCCAGCTTGGCGGTGAGCTCCTCGCCCCCGAGGGTCTGGTTGGCAACGACGAGGTACCGACGCATGCCCTCACCCCTTCGGGCCGGTTCCGCCTGCCGGAACTGTAGCTTCCGAAACCGCCGGTTGACAGGCTAACGTTGTTCGCCTACTGTGGCTAACAACGTTAGCCCTGTGAGGGAGGAACCGATGGCCAAGCAGCTCAGCGCCGAGGTCGAGATCCAGGCGTCCCCCGACCGCGTCTGGGAGGTCCTCACCGACTTCGCCGCCTACCACCAATGGAACCCGTTCATCGTCCAGGCCACCGGCCAGGCGGTCCCCGGCAGCCGCCTCGAGCTGAAGATGCGTCCCCCCGGCGGCCGGACAACCACCTTCCGCCCCGAGGTCCTGGAGGCCGACCCGGGCCGCAAGCTGCGCTGGCTCGGCCGTGTCCTCGTCCCCGGCCTGTTCGACGGCGAGCACAGCTTCACCATCCAGCCCACGGGACCAGGGCGGGTCCGCCTGACCCAGCACGAGGAGTTCCGCGGCATCCTCGCCTCCCTCCTGCTGGCCTTCATCGCCAAGCCGACGCTGGAGGGATTCCACCAGATGAACCAGGCCCTCAAATCCCGGGTCGAGCAGCCGATGCCCACCCAGGCAACCCAGTGAGCTCACGGACACCAGCCAGGCCCGTGCGTCCAGCGCTCCGGGAGGTCCGGGTCCGGGTCCGGTGGGTCGCGGGAGATCCTCCCCGTCCGCGGTGGTGGCGCGGTCGGCCCGGGCGGAAGAGGTGGTGCTGGCGGCCAGGCGGCTGCTCGAGGAGGAGGGGGCGGAGGCCCTCACCATGCGGCGTCTGGCCGAGCAGCTGGGCATCAAAGCGCCTTCGCTGTACAAGCACCTACCCGACAAGACCGCGCTCGAGGCCGCCATCATCGCCACCGGCTTCGAGGAGGCGGCGGCCAGGTTCGAGGCGGCCGTGGACGGCGCCACCACCGGCGGCCCGACGACCGGCGGCACGAGCACCGGCAGCGTGGCCGGCGGTGGCGTGGCTGGGGGCGGTGCGGCTGCTGGTGGGGCGGTTGCGGCGCTGGCGGCTGCGTATCGGGAGTTTGCGCTGGCCCATCCGCATCTCTACCGGTTGATGCACGACGGGCCGCTTCCTCGGCAGCATCTGCCGGCTGGGGTCGAGGAACGGGCCGCGGCGCCGGTGCTGCGGATTGCCGGGAGCCGGGCGCGGGCTCGGGCGCTGTGGGCGTTCGCGCACGGCATGGTCATGCTCGAGCTCGACCAACGGTTCCCGCCCGACGCCGACCTCGACGCGGCCTGGGAGGCTGGCATCACCGCGTTCCAGACGGGCTGACCTCGGCTTGGTATGGTCGCCCTGTCCTGCGTGGATCGGGTGATCGGGATGGAGGTGTGGCGGTGAGGTTTCTCGTTCGGGTCCTGGCCGGGGCGGTGGCGCTGGCCGCGGCGGCATGGCTGATCGACGGGATCTCGGTCGGGCCGGGCACCACCGGCGAGCGGCTCCTCACGCTGCTCGCCGTGGCGGTCATCTTCGGGCTGGTCAACGCGATCGTCCGCCCGATCGCGCGGCTGATCTCCCTGCCCCTGTTCATCCTCACGCTCGGCCTGTTCACCTTCGTCGTGAACGCGCTGATGCTGCTGCTCACGGCCTGGATCGGGAGCTGGTTCGACCTCGCCTTCGAGGTCGACGGGTTCTGGTCGGCGCTCCTGGGCGCCCTGGTGATCAGCGTGGTCACCTTCGTGATCAACGTCCTCCTGCCCGACAGGTACGAAGGCCGCTGACCGGGTCGGCCACGCGGCCGACCCGCGGTCGGCATCGAGCCGTCGCGAGGTGCTCAGCCGAGGGTCAGGGAGAGCTGGGTCGCGGGCCCGGGGTCGGACGGCGAGGGGTCGGGCGACGGGGAGTCGGGCAGGCGGCGGGCGGTGGCCGGGGGGCCGGGGGAGGCGAACGCCGGGTGGCGGCGCTTCTCGGAGCGGACCCGGTCGGCGATCTCCTCGCGGACCGGCTTGGGAGCGTTCGAGCCCCGGTACAGGCGGCGGTAGTCGGGCAGCAGCTCGGGATAGGCCTCCTCCAGCCAGGGCAGGAACTCCTCCTTCACCCCGGGGCGGAGGTGCAGGGTGATCGGGGTGAGGTGGCTCGCCCCGGCGTCGGCGGCCGCCCGGACCACCGCCCGCAGCTGCTCGGGGGAGTCCGAGATCCCGGGCAGGATCGGCGCCATCAGGATCCCGCAGGGGATGCCGGCCGCGACCAGCTGCTTGACCGCCGCCATGCGCGCCTTGGGGTGCGGCGTCCCCGGCTCGCTGCGCCGCCACACCTCCTCGTCCAGGGTCCCGATGGACAGGTTGGCCGAGAACCCGGCCGTCTCCGCCAGCTCGACGAACAGGTCGAGGTCCCGCAGCAGCAGCGGCGACTTGGTCAGCACCGAGCACGGGTTGGCGTAGTCCCGCAGCACCTCCAACACCCCCCGCGTCAGCCGGTACCGCCCCTCGCACCGCTGATACGGGTCGGTGTTGGTCCCCATCGCCACATGCGCCCCGGTCCAGCTCTTCTTCCGCAACTCCCGCCGCAACACCTCCGGCGCGTTGACCTTGACCACGATCTTGCGCTCGAAGTCCCGCCCGGCGTCGAAGTTCAGGTAGGTGTGGCTGGGTCGAGCGAAGCAGTTGTGCGAGATCGTTCCATTCGAGATGAAATCGCCGGTGCCTGTCGTCATGTCGTACAGGGGGAGATCCATGCCCAGCGGCTCGATGGAGACGACCCGGAGCGGAGCGTTGTGCTTGACGGCAGCGCCCTCGATGGTCCGCTTGCGCGTGATCGCCGGATCGACGGTGTGGAAGAAGCGCAGGTGCTCCCGAACTCCGCCGAGCAATCGCACATACGTGAGAGGCTCCTTGATGCGTCGCGCTCGGCAGTCCGTTCGGGTGAAGGAGAAGCCGAAGTCGGCGCAAGCTCGAGGTGATGAGGTCAAGAATGGCATGATCGGTGTTGGAGATTCGCACGGACCGCGCCGCTATAGGACTCCTTCGGCGTCGAAGATGCCAGCTAGGAAGCCCTTCACCATTCGTCTGACGGAACGCATGGAACAGGCGATGACCTCCCTGATCGCGGCGACGTTCGATGCGCCCATTGCTGTACCAGTCCGTTCAGTTGCTTCCGCTTGGCCGACGCCTGCTGAAAAACGATACTCGTGTGTGGATACTCCGAACTCGGCTAGAAACCTGCGGGTCCTTTGCAACGCCTCGACGTCCGTCAGAGCCAAGCCGGAACACATCGACCCGCCTGAGGTCCTCATTCGGTGGCTTGTACATGCGAGAGCTGACGTGTCCGTCGCCGCGGATCATGCCACAGAGGTAGCCCCGTCGATACTCTGGCCCACCCTTGGGCGGCGAAGCGAAACCGACCCGTCCCCATCAGCTTGCTATTCGGTTGTCAGATAGTGGTCGTCTGTCCCGGACCTGGGCTCGAGGCCGGTGACATATTTCCATCCTCGATCTGTGAGGAATCGGTGGTCACCGCTGGTGATCAGCTGCGTCCCGTCCTCCAGCGTGATCCTGTAGGCGGGCTTGACCGTGGACCAGTGGTCGATGACGCGCGTGATGCGCATAGCGGCGAAACCAGCCTTCACGAATAGTGCCATATATTGCGTCTCCGACCTGGATTTCTGCCAGCGGTTTCGTTCTTCCGTCCGCCATTAGAATCGGAGTGTCACCAAATGCACAGTAACTGCATGCGTGAGTACATCCCCGGTACACATTGATGGTCCACTCGAACGGCATGCGGCTGGCGGCGGGGACCCGGTTGAGGATGGACTTGGCTTCGACCTCGTAGAAGGTGACGTCGCGGAACTCGGGGCTGTCGAAGGTGCGCACCGTTGCCGGGGCGTCGAAGAGGGGGAGGTCGGTGGGTGGCCGGGCCTGGCCCCGCAGGTCGGTGAAGGTCTGCACCGGCTCACACTAGAACGTGTGTTCGGGTGGTGCAAGGAGGGTGGGGATATCCGTGGAAGGATCGTGGGGGGCGGCCGTATGCTGCGGCGCGGAAGTGTTCGAGCCGATCGTCAACCCCTCGCCACGGGAGCAGAGATGTCCGACCTGCGCATCGCCGTCCACGTCGATCGGGACGAGCGGGCGGTGGACGCGGGCACGACCGCCGGGGGCCTGTTCGACGGGAACAAGGCCGTGGTCGCGGCCCGGGTCAACGGGGTGCTCAGGGACCTCGCCCATGTCGTCGAGGACGGCGACGTGGTCGAGCCGGTGGCCCTGGACAGCGACGACGGCCGGATGATCATGCGGCACTCGACCGCGCACGTGCTCGCCCAGGCCGTCCAGGACCTGTTCCCGGAGGCGAAGCTGGGGATCGGGCCGCCGATCGAGAACGGCTTCTACTACGACTTCGACGTCGCCCAGCCGTTCCACCCCGAGGACCTGGAGCGGATCCAGCAGCGCATGCGCCAGATCGTCAAGGAGGGCCAGCGCTTCGCCCGGCGGGTCGTCTCCGACGACGAGGCCCGCGCCGAGCTGGCCGACGAGCCCTACAAGCTCCAGATCATCGACCAGCGGAGCCGGGCCAGCGACGAGGAGGCCGTCGAGGTCGGCGACGGCCCGCTCACCATCTACGACAACCTCGACCCCCAGACCGGCGAGCGCCGCTGGCGGGACCTGTGCCGCGGCCCGCACGTCCCCTCCACCCGGTCCATCCCCGCCTTCAGGCTGCTGCGCTCGGCGGGCGCCTACTGGCGCGGCAGCGAGCAGAACCCGCAGCTCCAGCGGATCTACGGCACCGCCTGGGAGTCCAAGGACGCCCTCGCCCAGCACCTCCGCCTGCTCGAGGAGGTCGAGAAGCGGGACCACCGCCGGCTCGGGGCCGAGCTCGACCTGTTCTCGTTCCCGGACGAGATCGGCTCCGGCCTGGCCGTGTTCCATCCCAAGGGCGGCATCGTCCGTCGCGTGATGGAGGAGTACTCGCGCCAGCGGCACGAGGAGGCCGGGTACCTGTACGTCAACTCGCCGCACATCACCAAGGAGACGCTGTTCGAGATCTCCGGGCATCTCGGGTGGTACGCCGAGAACATGTACCCGCCGCTGGAGGACGAGGGCAGGCGGTACTACCTCAAGCCGATGAACTGCCCGTTCCACATCCTCATCTACCGCTCGCGCGGCCGGAGCTACCGCGAGCTGCCCATGCCGCTGTTCGAGTTCGGCACCGTGTACCGGTACGAGAAGTCCGGGGTGCTGCACGGCCTGACCCGCGTCCGCGGCCTGACCATGGACGACGCCCACATCTTCTGCACCCCCGAGCAGCTCGAGGGGGAGCTCCGGAAGCTGCTCCGGTTCGTGCTCGACCTGCTCGGCGACTTCGGCCTCAGCGACTTCTACCTGGAGCTGTCGACCCGCGACGACGAGAAGGAGAAGTTCGTCGGCTCCGAGCAGGAGTGGGCCGACGCCACCGAGGCGCTGCGCCGGGCGATCGTCGCCGAGGGGCTGGACTTCGTGATGGACGAGGGCGGGGCCGCCTTCTACGGCCCCAAGATCTCGGTCCAGGGACGCGACGCCATCGGCCGGACCTGGCAGCTGTCCACCATCCAGGTCGACTTCCAGCTCCCGCAGCGCTTCGAGCTCGAGTACCAGGCGTCCGACGGCTCCAGGCAGCGGCCCATCATGATCCACCGGGCGCTGTTCGGGTCGATCGAGCGGTTCTTCGGGATCCTGGTGGAGCACTACGCCGGCGCCTTCCCCGCCTGGCTGGCCCCGGTCCAGGTGGCGGCCATCCCCATCTCGGCCGACCAGCTGCCCTACCTCGAGGAGCTGGCCGAGCGCCTGCGCGCCGAGGGCGTCCGGGTGGAGGTGTACGGCTCCGACGACCGGATGCAGCGCAAGATCCGCGAGGCCCAGCGGGCCAAGGTCCCGTTCATGCTGCTGGCCGGGGAGAAGGACGTCGCCCAGCACAGCGTCTCGTTCCGCTACCGCAACGGCCAGCAGCGCAACTTCGTCCCGCTGGACGAGGCGGTGCGCCACGTCGTGGACTTCATCGCCTCCCGCGACAACGCCGAGCCAGGGACCGGCCCGGCGCCGGCTCAGGCGCCGGCGCCCGGGTCCTGAGGGTCCGTCCCGAGGCGGTCCGGCCCCAGGGCGGTGGCCGGGTCGGGCTCGGGGCGGTGGTTGCCGCGGGCGCGCTCGACCATGCGCTCGAGGCGGCGGATGGCCTGGAGCAGGACGGCCTGGGGCACCTTGACGTGGTCGGGGACGCAGCCGGCGTGGAGGACGCGGGCGTCGTTGGTCATGAACACCACGCGATTGTCGACCGGGCGGTCGCAGATCATGCACCTGACGCGGTGATGGACCATGGTGGAGGAGGCGATGATCGTGATGCGCCCTGCGTGGTCGTCCATGCGCGTCTCCTCGTCACTGCCGGTACGCGCAGTTTGCCAGGGTTCCGCTGATCAGGCCCGGGGGACCGCCCCGGTCCCTGGGGTCATGGCGCGGAGGTGGGCCGCGGAGGCGATCCGCTCCTCGGCGATCCGGTCGGCGACCTCGGCGGTCGGCGCCCCCTCGGCCCGGGCCCGGCGGAAGATGAGCTGCAGCGCCTCGGCCACCCCCTGCACCGACACGGCCAGCCGTTCGGGCGAGTAGCGCAGCTCGCCGGCGCCGATGACCGCGTACGGCGCGGCCGAGTTGATGACGTAGTCGGGCGCGTACAGGATCCCCCGCTCCAGCAGCCGCCGGCCGTCGGCCGCGGAGGCGAGCTGGTTGTTGGCCCCGCCGGCCACGATCCGGCAGCGCAGCCGGGCGATGGTGTGCTCGTTCAGCACCCCGCCGACGGCGTTGGGGCTGAACACGTCGCAGTCGACCTCGTACAGGGCGTCGGGGTCCTCGAGGGTGATGTCGAGCCGGTCGGCCAGCTCCTTGGCCCGGCCCGGGTCGACGTCCGAGCCGGTCACCATCGCCCCGTCTGGCCACCAGCAGCTCGGCCAGGTGCCCGCCGACCCCGCCGAGCCCCTGCACGGCGATCCGGCGCCCGGCCACATCGGGGGTGCCGTACACCTCGTCGAGGGCGGCGCCGATCCCGGCGTACACCCCGCTGGCCGTCAGCGGGGTCGAGTCGCCGGTGCCCCCGAACCGCTGGTCGATCGCCCACACGAAGTCGGTCTCGCGGGCGATGTCGATCATCTCCTGGGCCGAGGTGCCCAGGTCGGGACCGGTGCCGAAGCGCCCGGCGAGGAGCTGCACGAACCGCCCGAAGGACCGCAGCAGCACCCGCTTGTCGGCGGCGCCCTCCTGCTTGAGCAGCACCGCCTTGCCGCCGCCGCGGGGCAGGTCGGTGAAGGCGAACTTGTAGGTCATGCCCTTGGAGAGCCGCAGGGCGTCCTCGAGCGCGTCCTCCTCGGAGGCGTACGCCTTGTACCGGGTGCCGCCACGGGCCGGGCCGAGGGCGGTGTCGTGGATGGCGATGATCGCCCGCATCCCGGTCTGCCGGTCGAAGCAGAACACCACCTGCTCGTGGCCGTGCTCGGCCATCTTGTCGAAGACGCCCACATCGCCCTCCTGCGTTCCGGTCACGCGGGGCAGGGGCGGTCCCGCCCAGCGCCATTGCCGGGTCGTCGGTGGCGACGGGTCGCCCCGCCGCCCACTCACGATACCCCCTGGAGCGGTCGGACAGCCGGCGCCGGGCCGGGCGGTAGGATCGGGCGGCGGCTGGACCGTATCCGGCCGGGGAGGTCAATCGGTAGAGGTGGACACCATGTGGGACCCAGGGGCCGAGCGGATGTCGGCCGACGAACGGGCCGGGCTCCAGGCCAGGCGCCTGGACGACCTGCTCGGGCGGCTGGCCGAGCGGAGCCCGCTGTACCGCGAGCGGCTGGCCGGCGCCGGGGTCGGTCCCGGCGCCCGGGTCGGCCTGGACGGCCTGGCCGACCTGCCCTTCACCACCAAGCAGGACCTGTGGGACGGCTACCCCTGGGGCCTGCTGACCGTCCCCCGCTCCCAGGTCGTCCGCGTCCACGGCTCCTCCGGCACCGGCGGCCGCCCCACCCTGGTCGCCTACTCCCGCACCGACCTCGACATCTGGGCCCAGGTCTGCGCCCGCGCCCTCGGCTGCGCCGGCGCCACCCCGGGGACACTGGTCCACAACGCCTACGGTTACGGGCTCTTCACCGGTGGGCTGGGGATGCACGCCGGGGCCGAGCTGATGGGCTGCACCCTGGTGCCGGTGTCCGGCGGCCAGACCCAGCGCCAGGTCACCCTGCTCCGCGACCTCCAGCCCGAGGTCCTCTGCTGCACCCCCTCGTACGCGGCCCGGCTGGGAGAGGCGCTGGCCGAGGCGGGCGTGGCCCGCGACGAGATCTCGCTGCGGGTCGGGATCTTCGGGGCCGAGCCCTGGAGCGAGGCCATGCGGGCCCAGATCGAGACCCTGCTGCCGCTGAAGGCGCTCGACATCTACGGCCTGTCGGAGATCATCGGTCCCGGGGTGGCCTGCGAGTGCGTCGAGGCCCAGGCCGGCCTGCACGTCAACGAGGACCACTTCCTGGTCGAGGTGGTGGACCCGGCCTCGGGGCGGCCGCTCGGGGACGGGGAGCGGGGCGAGCTGGTCTTCACCACCCTGACCAAGGAGGCCATGCCGCTGCTGCGCTACCGCACCGGCGACGTCGCCTCCCTGGACCGCTCGGCCTGCCTCTGCGGCCGGACCCTGGCCCGCATGTCCAAGGTGACCGGCCGCGCGCGACGACATGCTGGTCATCAGAGGCGTGAACGTCTACCCGAGCGAGGTCGAGGCGGTGCTGGTCGCCGAGCGGGCCGTCGCCCCCCACTACCTGCTGGTCGTCGACCGCACCCAGACCATGCCGAAGCTGGTGGTGGCCTGCGAGCTGGCCGCCGGCTGGTCGATCTGCGCCGAGACCGAGGAGGCCGAGCGCGACCGCGTGGCCGCCGAGGTCGGCGCCGCCCTGCTGGAGCGCCTCGGCCTGGCCACCGAGGTCCGGGTCCTGCCCGGCGGGACCGTCCCCCGGGTCGAGCTCGGCAAGGCGGTCCGGGTCGCTCAGCGCACCGCCGACCACGACCCGCTGCCCGGCTGGCTGTAGCGGTTGTGGACGGCGGGATGGAACCGTCGGGGGGGTATGGGAGACTCGGCAGCCGTGCATCCCAAGTTCCTGACCCATGACCTGAACCCGGCGCAACGGGAGGCGGTCGAGACGACCGTGGGGCCGTTGTGCATCCTGGCCGGGGCGGGGACGGGCAAGACGCGGGTGATCTCGCGGCGGGTGGCGTACGCGATCGCCACCGGGGCCGTGCACCCGGGGCACGTGCTGGTGGTGACCTTCACCGACAAGGCGGCCAACGAGATGCGCGAGCGGCTGGCCGCCCTCGGGTTCCCCGGGGTCCAGGCGCAGACGTTCCATGCCGCCGCCTTCCGCCAGCTCCGCTACTTCTGGTCGCGGCTGTCCGACAGCCGGCTGCCCGAGGTGCTCGCCTCCAAGGCCCCGATCCTGGCGCCGCTGCAGCGCAGCCTCCCCGGCGGCTACAAGTTCACCGCCGTCAAGGACCTCGCCGACGAGCTGGAATGGGCCAAGGCGCGGCGCCTCGACCCCTCCACCTACCAGGCGGCCGCCGAGGCCATGGGCCGCACCCCGCCCATCCCCGGTGACCTGTTCGCGGGCGTGTTCCGGCGCTACGAGCGGGCCAAGGAGCGGGCCGGGCGGATCGACTTCGAGGACATGCTGGTCCGCATGCTGGAGGGGTTCGAGACCCGCGAGGACGTGGCCGAGGAGTTCCGCGGCCAGTACCGCTGGTTCTCGGTCGACGAGTACCAGGACACCAACCCGCTGCAGCAGGCGCTGCTGGAGGCCTGGCTGGGGGAGCGGCGGGACCTGGCCGTGGTCGGCGACGAGGACCAGACCATCTACACCTTCACCGGCGCCACCTCCGAGTACCTGACCGGCTTCGGGCGCCGGTTCCCCGAGGCCCGGGTGGTCCGGCTGGAGGACAACTACCGCTCCAGCCCGGAGGTCCTGGCCCTGGCCAACCGGCTGCTGGCCGGCACGCCGGGTCGCGGCCCAGGCCGCGGGCAAGCGGCTGGTCGCGACCCGGCCCCCGGGCCCGGAGCCGACCGTCGCCGCCTTCGAGAACGCCGAGCGGGAGGTCAAGGCCCTGGTCGCCGAGGTCGGCCGGCTGGTCCGGGCCGGGGTCGACCCGGACGAGGTGGCCGTCCTGTCACCGGACCAACGCCCAGATCCCCCCGTTGGAGGAGGCGCTGGCCGCGGCCGGCATCCGCTACCAGGTCAGGGGCGAGCTGTTCTTCCGCCGGACCGAGGTGCTCCGGGCCATCGGGGTGCTGCGCTCCCGCACGGCCAGGGCGGCCGGCGGCGGCCTGGTCGACGCGCTGGAGGCGATCTGGTTCGAGCGGTTCGGGTTCCGCCGCGACGAGGAGCCCGACGGCGAGGAGGCCCGCCAGCGCCACGCCAGCCTGGTCACCCTCCTCGGCATCGCCGAACGCCTGGAGGCCTCCAGGCCCGCCCCTGACCGCGACCCCGGCGCCGACCCTGATGGCGGGTCCGGGGGCGAGGCGGGGATGGCGGAGTTCCTGGAGGAGATGGGGCGGCGGGCGGCGCAGGAGGCCGAGGGGACCGGGGGAGGGGTGAACCTGCTCACCTACCACCGGGCCAAGGGGCTGGAGTTCGACGCCGTGCTGCTGCCGGCGGTCGAGGAGGGGGTGCTGCCGATCCGCCAGGCGAGCACGCCCGCCGAGGTGGCCGAGGAACGGCGGCTGCTGTACGTGGGGCTGACCAGGGCCCGGGTCCACCTGTGGCTGTCGTGGGCGGCCAGGCGGGCCGGCCCGTCGGGTCGCGAGCAGTCGCGGAAGCCCTCGCGGTTCCTCGACGACCTGGTCCCGCCGGGGGCCGGCCGGGTCCGGCCGCGGGCGGTGGCCAGCGGGATGTCCCGGACGGGCCGGGCCAGCGTGCGGGCCGACGGCCCCCTGGCCGAGCAGCTGCGGGCGTGGCGGCGCAAGCGGGCCGAGGCCGACGGCGTGCCCGCCTACGTGGTCTTCAACGACCGCACCCTGGCCGCCCTGACCGAGCGGCAGCCCCGCAGCCGGGGCGAGCTGCTCGCCGTCGAGGGCATCGGCCCCAGCAAGCTGGACCGGTACGGCGACGAGCTGCTCGCCCTGCTCACCCCGGCCGAGGACGGGTGACCTCCGGGCCTGGGCGGGCGAGCTCCCCGGGGAAGATTGACAGCGGAGCGAGCAGAGGCGGCACAATTCCGGTATGGGGCGACAGAAGGAACGGGAACGGGGGGCGCGGCCGCCGGTCTGCCAGTACTGCGCGGCGATCGCGGACACGACCGGGCCCGGGCTGCCGATCGGGTGGACGATCCAGTCGGGGATCCGCGGCTGGACCTATCTGTGCGGGGCCTGCACCCGGTCGAATCTCCGCTCGATCGAGTCGCGCCTGTTCGAGCGGGACGCGCTCGGGTTCGGCACCGTCAACTGACGGCCACCTCAACCTGAACCTCAACATGAACCAGAGGGTTCTGGTGGTGCTTAGGGCCGCCGAGGTGGGGTAGCACATCGGCCGATCCACCAGGCGCCGACCCTCCCCGGGCCGGGCCGACGGCGATAGGGTGGGGACGGCGTGCAACGGGTATGTCCGGCCGAAGCCGCTCGTGACGAGGAGGACCATCGATGACCGACGCCGTGCCCGAGGCCGACGCCCTCGAGCAGCGCCAGCCGCTGCTGGAGTCCGAGGCCGACGAGCGGGTCCCCGAGATCGACGTCGAGGTGCCGGAGGAGGACGCCCTGGAGCAGGCCATGCCGGTGCCGTTCGATGAGGACGACGCCCCGCGCTGAGCGGACCGCCGTGGCCAGGACGAGGTTCCGCGACCGGGCCGAGGCCGGCGACGTCCTGGCCGGCCTGCTCGGCCACTACGCCGGCCGGGACGACGTGCTCGTGCTCGCCCTGCCGCGGGGCGGGGTGCCGGTGGCGGCGCGGGTGGCGCGGGCCCTCGGGGTCCCGCTGGACGTGTTCGTGGTCCGCAAGCTGGGCGTCCCCGGGCACGAGGAGCTGGCCATGGGGGCGATCGCCTCCGGCGGGGTCCAGGTGGTCAACGAGCAGGTGGTCGGGCGGCTCGGGCTGGGCGAGGCCGACCTGCGCCGGGCGGCCGAGTACGAGGGCCGCGAGCTGGCCAGGCGGGAACGGAGCTACCGGGAGGGCCGGCCCCCGCCCGACCTGACCGGCCGGGTGGTGATCCTGGTCGACGACGGCCTGGCCACCGGCTCGACGATGCGGGCGGCGGTGGCCGCCGCCCGCCGCCTGGGCCCGGCCCGGGTGGTGGTCGCGGTCCCCACCGCGCCGCCGTCCACCTGCCAGCGCCTGCGCGACGAGGCCGACGAGGTGGTCTGCGCCACCACCCCGCGCCCGTTCAGGGCGGTCGGCTACTCCTACCGGTCGTTTCCCCAGACCTCCGACGAGGAGGTCAGGGACCTCCTCCGGGCCGCCTGGGCGGCCGGCCCCGACCCCAAGGGCCCCGCCGGTCCCGGACCCGGTGAACCCAACCTTGACCGATCGAGCTGAGGAGCGAACGTGCGCCAGGATGCGCGTGCTCGACTCCGCCGCCCATCCCGGCCAGGCCCCCAGCGAGGGTGTCGGCGCCCTACTGCGCTTCCCGCTCGGACCGTAGACCCTCGCCGGGCCGGGGGGTGGGCGCCGGGCCCAGGAGCCCCGCCGCGGCCGGCTCGGCGTAGCTGACGCCGGTGAGCTGGTCCCCGTCGAAGATGAGGGTGGTCACGCTGGCCAGGGTGCAGGCAGCGCCGGCCGGGCCAGTGGCTGAGGCGGCGCCGCTCGAAGGCGAGCCGGGCCACCCAGATGGGGGCCTGGTGGGAGACGAGGACCACCTGGCGGCCGGCGAACTCCTCCCTGACGGCGTCGACCACGGCGTGCACCCGCTCGACCATGTCGACGTTGCGCTCGCCCCAGGAGGGAGCGCGCAGGTCGCGCAGGTTCCACCACAGCTTGGGGTGGCGCAGGATGTACCAGACGAGGTTGCCGGCGGCCCCCTCGAAGATGGTGCTGTTCTCGATCAGGCGCAGGTCGGTGCGGACCTCCAGGCCGTTGGCGGCGGCGATCGGGGCGGCCGTCTGCTGGGCCCGCTCCAGGGGGCTGGCCAGCACCGCGGCCAGCCGGGCGCCCGCGAAGTGGCCGGCCAGCAGCTCGGCCTGGGCCCGGCCGCGGGCCGACAGGTGGTAGCCGGGCAGCCGGCCGTAGAGCACCCGGCGAGGGTTCTCCACCTGCCCGTGACGGACCAGGTGGACGACGGTCTCGGGCACGCGCGACCTCGGAGATGTGGGGTTGGCGGGGCCGATGGTAGCAGCGGCGCCGATGGGTGGTGGGCGGCGCCCCCGAGGGGCGGTGACGGCTGGCCCCGCCTATGCTGCCGCTATGCCGAAGCCGGGCCCCCACCCGACCGATCACCCGCCCCCGGAGGCGCCCTACCGCCCCGGCTGGGTGCCGCGGCGACCCCTCCCGGGGGACGGCCCCGGGGCGGCCGCGGGGGCCGAGGGACCGGGCCAGGAGCCCAACCCGCCGGCCAGGCCGGGCTGGGCGCTGCCGGCCGCGCTGGCCGCCATGGCCGTCGTCTACCCGGCCGCCTTCTACTTCCAGGTGGTGCCGTTCTGGTCGGCCATGGTGGCGTTGTCGGCCTTCACCTGGTGGGCGGCCTGGCACCCGTACCTCCGGACGCGGCTGCAGCCGTCCAGGCGGCTGGTCGTCATGGGCCTGGTGTCGGGGCTGGGGCTGTACCTGGTCTTCTGCGCCGGGGCGCTGCTGGTCCAGGCGACCCCCCTGTGGCCCCTGATCCAGCAGGTGAGCGACCTGACCCGGACGTCCGCCCCGGGCGTGCTGGCCGCCCTGGTGATCGTGTTCGCGACCTCGCCGAGCGAGGAGGTGCTGTGGCGGGGGGCGGTGTTCGCCCGCCTGACCAGGCGCTACGGGCCGGGGTGGCGGCCGGTGGTCCTCACCACCGTTGCCTACGCCCTGTTCGTGGGCCTGTCGGGCAGCCTGGTCCTGCCCCTGGCCGCGCTGGTCTGCGGGACGGTGTGGGCGAGGCAGCGGCAGGTCACGGGGAGCATCGTGCCCAGCCTGGTGTCGCACGTCCTGTGGTCGCTGCTGATGTTCCTCTACATCCCGGGCCTGCCCGGGCCCTGAGAGGTCAGTTCTTGAAGGCGTCCGGGGAGTAGTTCCAGGGCTGGCCGCGGGCGATCTGGAAGCGGCTGCCGACCTCGGGGTCGGTGTCGATGCCGACGACCTGCTGGCACTTCGGGCACTTCCAGCGCTCGAACCCATAGGCCGAGCTCTCCAGCTCCATGCGCGAGCCGCACTTGTCGCAGACCTCGCGCTGCAGGGTCGGGGTGGCGGTGCCGCTGTCGTCGGTGCCCATGGTCGTCGTCTCCTTGCTCCCCCCGGTCGACGCCGGGACGCACCACCAGGATGGCCTAACTCGGAGGATCTTGCATCCCTTCAGTGGCAACTTCCGCATACCGATCTGGTATTCCGCCGGGCCGGTCAGGTCGGCTACCTAGGCAAGCCCGACGGCGTGCTCCCTGGATACCCAGGAGCGCCCCGCGGCAATCGCGGCGGCCCCAGGGGCCCGCCTGGCTGGCGTTCCGCCTATGAGTACCACGAGGGCGTGACGGGGCGTCCAGGGCCGACCTACGATGCGGGCTATGACGCGACGTGGCGAGGAAGCGGGACCGGCCCCGGGGCGGGTGGTGCTGACCGGCGGCCCGCTCGGGGTCGCCGAGGTGGTGGCCGTGGCCCGCGACCGGGTGCCGGTGGAGCTGGGCTCCGAGGGCCGCAAGCGCATGGCCGCCGCCCGCGAGGTGGTCGAGCGGGCGGTGGCCGAGGGGCGCCGGGTCTACGGCGTCTCCACCGGGTTCGGCCTGCTCGCCAACACCGCGGTCGACCCGGCCGACCTGGAGGAGCTGCAGCGGCGCATCGTGCTGTCGCACGCCACCGGCACCGGCGACCCGCTGGAGGTCGAGGTGGTCAGGGCCATGCAGCTGCTGCGGGCCCGGACCCTGACCCAGGGCTTCTCGGGGGTGCGGGCGGTGGTGGTGGAGGCGCTGGTCGCCCTGCTCGCCGCCGGGATCACCCCGGTGATCCCCGAGCACGGCTCCGTCGGCGCCTCCGGCGACCTGGCCCAGCTCGCCCACCTGGCCCTGCCCCTGCTCGGCGAGGGCGAGGTCGAGCTCGGCGGCCGCCGCCTGCCGGCCGCCGAGGGGCTGGCCGTTGCCGGGCTGGAGCCGCTGCGGCTCTCCTTCAAGGAGGGCCTGTCGCTGGTCAACGGGACCGAGGGGATGCTCGCCCTGGCCTGCCTGGCCGTCGCCGACGCCGAGGCCCTGGCGGCCATGGCCGACGTGGCCTGCGCCATGTCGATCGAGGGCCTGCTCGGCACCGACCGCCCGTTCCAGGCCCGCCTGCACGAGCTGCGCCCCCACCCCGGCCAGGCGGCCAGCGCGGCCAACCTCCGGACCATGCTGGCCGGCTCGCCCATCCTGGCCAGCCACCGCCACTCCGACCACGCCATCCAGGACGCCTACTCGCTGCGCTGCGCCCCCCAGGTCCACGGGGCCTGCCGGGACGTGATCGCCTTCGCCCGCCAGGTGGTGGAGCGCGAGCTGGGCTCGGTCACCGACAACCCGGTGGTGTTCGCCGCCTCCGACGAGGTGGTCTCGGTCGGCAACTTCCACGGCGAGCCGCTGGCCTTCGTGCTCGACTTCCTGGCCATCGCCCTGGCCGAGCTGGCCGACATCTCCGAGCGCCGGGTCGACCGGCTGCTCGACCCGGCCCTCAACCACGACCTGCCCCCGTTCCTGGCCCGCGACCCGGGGCTCAACTCGGGGCTGATGCTGACCCAGTACACGGCGGCGGCGCTGGTCGCCGAGTGCAAGGTGCTGGCCCACCCGGCCTCGGTCGACTCGATCCCGACCTCCGGCAACCAAGAGGACCACGTCTCGATGGGCTGGACGGCCGGGCTGAAGCTCCGCCGGGTGACAGCCAACGTCCGCCGCGCCCTGGCCATCGAGGCCCTGTGCGCCGCCCAGGCGATCGACCTGCGCGCCCCGCTGCGCCCGGGGGCGGCGGTGGCGGCCGTCCTGGACCGGGTCCGCGAGCAGGTCCCGGTCCTGGACGAGGACCGCTACCTGGCCCCCGACCTGGCCGCCGTCGAGCACCTGGTGGCCGAGCGGGACCCTGGTCGCCGCCGCCGAGGAGGTGGCCGGGCCCCTCGGGTGACCCGGCCGGGAAGGAGCGACATGGAAGGTGCAAGGGTCGTCCGCGCCCCGCGGGGGCCGCGGTTGTCCTGCCGGGGCTGGCAGCAGGAGGCCGCCCTGCGGATGCTCTGCAACAACCTCGACCCCGAGGTCGCCGAGCGGCCCGACGACCTGGTCGTGTACGGCGGCACCGGCCGGGCGGCCCGCGACTGGGCGGCCTTCGACCGGATCGTGGCCACCCTGCGCCGGCTCGGCGACGACGAGACCCTGCTGGTCCAGTCGGGCAAGCCGGTCGGGGTGTTCCGGACCCACAGCTTCGCCCCCAGGGTGCTGCTCGCCAACTCCCTGCTGGTGCCGGAATGGGCCAGCTGGGACCGGTTCCGCGAGCTGGAGGCGGCCGGGCTCACCATGTACGGCCAGATGACCGCCGGGTCCTGGATCTACATCGGCACCCAGGGCATCCTCCAGGGCACCTACGAGACCTTCGCCGCCGTCGCCCAGGCCAACGGCTGGGACAGCCTGGCCGGCAAGGTCGTGCTCACGGGGGGCCTCGGCGGCATGGGCGGGGCCCAGCCGCTGGCCGTGACCATGAACCAGGGGGTGGCGCTGTGCGTCGAGGTCGACCCCGAGCGCCTGGCCCGCCGCCTCGAGGGCGGCTACCTGGACGAGCGGGCCGACGACCTGGCCGACGCGACAGCGAGGGTCGAGCGGGCCGCCGCCGAGGGCCGGGCGGTCTCGGTCGGGCTGGTCGGCAACGCCGCCGACGTGTTCCCCGAGCTGCTGGCCGCCGGGTTCCGGCCCGACGTGGTCACCGACCAGACCTCGGCCCACGACCCCCTCGGCGGGTACGTGCCCAGCGGGGTCGGCCCCGGCGACGCCCCGGCCGCGCGCGACGCCGACCCGGCCGGCTACGTCAAGCAGGCCCAGGAGTCGATGGCCCGCCACTGCGAGGCCATGGTCGGCTTCCAGCGGGCCGGGGCCGAGGTGTTCGACTACGGCAACAACCTGCGCGGCGAGGCCCGCACGGCCGGGTTCGGGGACGCCTTCGCCTACCCCGGGTTCGTGCCCGCCTACATCCGGCCGCTGTTCTGCCAGGGCAAGGGGCCGTTCCGCTGGGCCGCCCTGTCGGGCGACCCGGCCGACATCGCCCGCACCGACCGGGCCGTGCTGGAGCTGTTCGGCGACGACGAGCACCTGCGCCGGTGGCTGGAGCTGGCCGCCGAGCGGGTCCGGTTCCAGGGGCTGCCGGCGCGGATCTGCTGGCTCGGCTACGGCGAGCGCCACCAGGCCGGGCTGGCCTTCAACCGGCTGGTGGCCTCCGGCGAGGTCTCGGCCCCGATCGTGATCGGCCGCGACCACCTGGACGCCGGGTCGGTGGCCAGCCCCTACCGGGAGACCGAGGCCATGGCCGACGGCTCCGACGCCATCGCCGACTGGCCGATCCTGAACGCCCTGCTCAACACCGCCTCGGGCGCCTCCTGGGTGAGCGTCCACCACGGCGGCGGGGTCGGCATCGGCCGCTCCATCCACGCCGGCGTGGTGGTGGTGGCCGACGGCACCGACGAGGCGGCCCGGCGGGTCGAGCTGGTCCTCACCAACGACCCCGGCACCGGGGTCATGCGCCACGCCGACGCCGGCTACGACCAGGCCCGGGGGGTCGCGGCCGAGCGGGGCATGGACCTTCCCGGGGTCACCACGTGAGGGCCGACTTCCTGCTGACGGGGGCCGGGCAGCTCGTCACCTGCGACCCGGGGCTGGGGGACGGGCCGCTCGGGCTGGTCGAGCGCGGCGCGGTCGCCGCCGCCGGGGGGCTGGTCGTGTTCGCCGGGCCCGAGGCGGCCCTGCCCGAGCTGGAGGTGGACCGGGACGCGGTCCGGCTCGACGTCGGGGGGCGGGCGGTGCTCCCCGGGTTCGTGGACGCCCACACCCACCTGGTGTTCGCCGGCGAACGGGCCGACGAGTTCGCCGCCCGCCTGCGCGGGGTCGGCTACGAGGAGGCGCTGGCCGCCGGGGGCGGCATCAACCGCACCGTCCGCGAGACCAGGGCCGCCTCCGACGCCGAGCTGGAGGCGACGGCGGCGACCAGGCTCGACACCGCGCTCCGGTACGGCACCACCACCCTGGAGGCCAAGTCGGGCTACGGCCTCACCGTCGACGACGAGCGCCGCAGCCTTGAGGTGCTGGCCCGGCTGGCGGCGCGGTCCCCGGTGGAGGTGGTCCCGACCTTCCTCGGCGCCCACCTGATCCCCGAGGAGTACGCCGGCGACCGGGACGGCTACCTGGACCTGCTGGAGCACGAGATGCTGCCGGTGTGCGCCCCCCTGGCCGAGTTCGTGGACGCGTTCTGCGACCGGGGGGCCCTCACCGTCGAGGAGTCCCGGCGGGTGCTGGCCGCCGGCGCCCGCCACGGCCTCAAGGCCAAGCTCCACGCCAACGAGCTCGGCTCGACCGGCGGGGCGGCCCTGGCCGCCGAGCTCGGCTGCGTGTCCGCCGACCACCTGCTGTTCTGCGACGACGCCGAGGCCAGGGCGCTGGCCGCCGCCGGGACGGTGGCGGTGCTGCTGCCCGGCACCAGCTTCCTGCTCCGCACCGGCCGGGCCGCTCCGGCGCAGGTGCTGCGGGACGCCGGGGTGACGATGGCCCTTGGGACCGACTGCAACCCCGGCACCTGCTACTGCGAGTCGATGCAGCTCATGGTCGCGCTGGCCTGCGTCCACGGCGGGCTCACCCCCGAGGAGGCCGTGCTGGCCGCCACCGACGGCGCCGCCCGGGCGGTCGGGCGGGGCGGCGGGTGGGCCGGCTCGCCCCCGGGGCCGCCTGCGACCTGGTCGTGCTGGCCGGGCGGAGCTACCTCGACCTGGCCTACCACCTCGGGGTCAACCTGGCCGAGCGGGTCGTCAAGGGCGGCGCGGTGGTGGCCGGGCCGTGACCGACGCCCCTGGTCGAGTGCGTGCCCAACGTGTCCGAGGGGCGCCGCCAGGAGGTGGTCGACGAGCTCGTGGCCGCCTTCGCCGGCGCCGACCCCGGGGTGCTGGTGCTCGACCGCTCCAGCGACCCCGACCACAACCGCACCGTCATCACCCTGGCCGGGCCGGGACCGGCCCTGGTCGAGGCGGCCGTCGCCGGGGCCAGGGCCTGCGCCCGCCTGATCGACCTCAACCACCACCGGGGCGTCCACCCGCGGATGGGGGCGCTGGACGTGCTGCCGTTCGTCCCCTTCGGCGAGGCGACCAGGCTCGCCGGGGCCGGCGACCCCGACCTGGACTGCGCCGCCCTGGCCGAGCGGGCCGGCCGGCGGATCGCCGCCGAGGCCGGGGTGCCCGTCTACCTGTACGGCGCCGCCGCCCGCCGCCCGGAGCGGGCCGCCCTGCCCGCCGTCCGGGGCCGCGGCTTCGAGGCCCTCCGCGACGCCCCCGGTCCCCCGGACCCCCCCGGCCGGGCGCCCGACTTCGGCGGGCCCGGGCTGCACCCGACCGCCGGGGCGACGGCCGTCGGGGCCAGGGAGGTCCTGGTCGCCTACAACGTCGACCTGGCCGGCGCCGGCCTCGACCTGGCCCGCCGGATCGCGGCGGCGGTCCGGGAACGCGACGGCGGCCTCCCCGCGGTCCGGGCCATGGGCGTCGCCCTCAGCGAGCGGGGGGGTCCGGGGGACCGCCGGGGTGGTCCCCCGGAGGGTCGGGAGGGTCGGGGCCTGGCCCAGGTGTCGATGAACCTGCTCGACTACAGGGTGACCCCGCCGGCGGCCGCCTTCGCCGCCGTGGCCGAGCTGGCCGGCCGGGCCGGGGCGCGGGTCGAGGCCTCGGAGATCGTCGGCCTGGTCCCCGCCGCCGCCCTGGCCGGCGTCGACCCGGCCGACCTGCGCCTGCGCGGTGACGTTTCCGAGCTGCTGCTCGAGGAGCGCCTGGCCAGGGCCCTGGACCGCCAACTGGAGGAGCGCCGATGAGTCCGCAGTACCGGCTGGGCGAGCATGGCTGGCTGGACGCCTACGCCGCCCCGACCGTCACCCCCGGCGGCGGCAGCGCGTCGGCGGTCGCCGGCGCCCTCGGCTGCGCCCTGCTGGCCATGGCGGCCAGGATCGGCGGCCGCAAGGCCGAGCCGGAGGCGGCCGGGGCGCTGGACCGGCTGGCCGGCGAGGCCGACCGGCTGCGGGCCGCCCTGGTCGAGCAGGAACGGACCGACGCCGGCGTGTACGAGCGCATGGTGGCCACCGTCCGTGCCGCCAGGGCCACCGAGGGCGACCCGGGGGCGACCAGGGCGGCCGAGGCGGCCCGGGCCGACGCCACCGAGGTCCCGCTGGCCACCGCCGAGCTGGCCGCCGAGGGCCTCGGCCTGGCCGCCGAGCTGGCCGGCATGGCCATGACCCGGACGGCCAGCGACCAGCTGGTCGCCGCCCACCTGCTCCGGGCCGGCCTGGAGGGCGGCCTCTCGACCGTCGCCTTCAACCTCCGCCGGATGGCCCCTGGCCCGGTCCGCGACGACCTGTCCGCCCGGGCCGGCCGCCTCGAGGACGCCCGCCGGGCGGCCGCCGACCTCACCGCGCCGGCTGGCCACGATGGTCGAGCAGCCATGATTTCCCCGCCACCCGCCGATCGACGCATACTCCCCTCGGAAGCCCAGTGGGAGGAGTGAGGGTGGCCAGGGATGTGCAGCGGCCGGACACGATCGACGTGACCGAGACCAGGCCGACCCCGCCGGACGGCCCCGAGGATCTCCCCTTCGTGGACCCCGACCCGCCCAAGGCCCGGCCGGGCGCCTACTGGACCGGCCTGGTCGTGCTGGCCGCCGGCCTGGCCGTCACCGTGGCCACCCTGGCCACCCGGGTCACCTCGCTGGTGCAGACCATCCTGCTGGCCATCCCCCTGGCCCTCATCGGCATCGGCCTGGAGCGGGTCGGCCGCGGGACCGGCCGGGGCTCGCTGCGCACGGTCGGCGTCCTGCTGCTGGTGGTGGCCGTGGTCGGGCCGCTGGCGCTGTCGCTGTCATCGCCCGACCCGGCGGTCACCGACTCCTCGAGCCAGCCCGTGCCCGCCGGGGCGACCCGGGCGGAGCTGCGGGCCAGCATGGGCGGCGGCCAGCTCCGGGTCGAACCGGAGGCGACGGGCCTGTACGCGGCCGAGCTGCGCGGCCCCGGCCAGCCCAGCACCCAGGTCACCACCGCCGACGACCTGGCCGTGCTCGACCTGCGGGCGCCGTCGCAGCGGGGCATGCTGGCCCGCAACCGCGGCAACGACTGGCGGATCCGGCTGAACACCTCGCTCGCCTGGCAGCTCGACATCTCCGCCGGGGCCGTCACCGCCGACCTCGACCTGCGCCGGCTCAACCTGCGCGGGGTCAAGGTCCAGTCGGGCGTGTCCCGCCTGGCCGTCCGCCTCGGCGACCCCGCCGCCGAGGTCCCGGTGGACCTGCAGCTCTCGACCGGCCTGGTCGACCTCTACCTGCCCAGCTCGGCCACGGTCGAGGTCCGGGTCGACGGCCTCAGCGTCGACAACTTCCGCGACGCCGGCCTCACCCGGGACGCCGACGTCTGGCGGGCCGAGGGCAGCGGCATCGGCCGCCACGTGGTCCGCATCCGGACCTCCGGCGCCCGCATCCGGGTCCACCGCGAATAGGGACGGGGGTCACTGCCCGGCGGCGATGTGGGCGGGGAGGTCGCCGCGGCGCTGCTCGGGGGCGCCCTCCGCGGCCCAGGGCCTGCGCCAGTCCGGGGCCGGGAACGGGTCGGCGAAGTAGAGCGTCTCCCGCTGGATCTTGTCCCCGCGGAACTGGAGGATCTTGACCACGCTGAGCGGCGCGCTGCCGTCGTAGCGCAGCCCGGTCTCGGCGACCCAGAGGTCGCCGCCTCCCCGGAGCTCGCGCGGCTCGAAGTCGAGCCGGGCCGGGTACTGCTGGCGCCAGGCGGTGAAGCTGGCCTTGCCCTCGAACCGCTCGCCCGACTGGGGGAACTCCAGCACGGCGTCGTCGTGGTAGTACTCGGCGGCCTTGGCCTCGTTGGGCCCGCCGGTGTAGGTCCACTGGGTCACCAGCAGGTCGCGGACTTCCTGGTAGTTCATGACGTGCTCCTGGTCGGTCGGCCGGTGAGGCCGGGGATGGTGGCGGCGATCTCGGCCGGCAGGGGCTCGAGGTCGACCACGGGCAGCTCGCGCCGGAGGTACTCCGGGTCGAGGGCGCGGTGGCCGGTGGCCCGGGCGACCGGGGCCAGCAGGCCGAACAGCGCCCGCTGGACGAGCCGGGGCGGGCTGGTGAACCGGATGGTGTCGGCGAACTCCTGGGCCAGCACGGCGGCGTGCAGCGGCCGTGGCCGGCCCCTGGCGTCGGTCCTGCCCTCCTGGGCGGAGAGGAACAGCTGGCGGATGAGCTGTTCCAGGCGCCGGCCCGGCCGCACCTCCACGAGGACGCGGACCTCCTCGGCGGAGGCGTTCCAGAAGTCGTGGGCGACGCCGGGGGCGACCTGGACCCGGGTGCCGGGGCCGGCGTGGAGCGTCCGGCCGTCGTGGCGCACCGCCAGCTGGCCCGTGACAGGCGTGAACGACTCGGTGGCGGCCGGGTGGACGTGCTCGCCGGCCACCCGCCCGCCGGGGCGGAGGTACAGGTCGACGACCAGCAGGTGGCCGTTGGCCTCCTGGGGCGGGACCCGCACGACCCCCCGTTCCCCGGTGACCGGGTTCTCGTACAGGGCGCCGACACGGATCGGCGGGGTGTCCATCGCATGCTCCTCGTGGTGCCGCCGGGAGAGGTCGAGGCGGTAGCCCAGGACCGGGACGGGCCGGACCCCGCCGAGGGCGAACCGGCTCGTGGCGTCGAAGTCGAACGCCGGGGCCCGCCGGAAACCCATCGCCGCGTAGATCGCGACCGCGGCGGTCATGAACTGGTCGGTGTGCAGGCAGAGCACGTCGGCGCCGCCGGCCTCGGCCCGCCGCCGGCACGCCTCCATCAGCGCCCGGCCCACCCCCCGCCCCCGCGCCCCCGGCTCCACCCCGAGCGCCCGCAGCCCGGCCCACCCGGCCGGCCACCCGAGCCCCTCGGCGGCGGCGTCGGGATAGTAGGTGACCGTCCCCACCACCCGGCCCCCCACCTCGGCCACCAGGATCCGCCCGACCCTCGCGCGCGCCTCGACATCGAGCAGCTCCGCCAGGTACCGCCCGAACACCGCCGGCGGCATCGCCGTCGCGTACTGCTGGTACGCAGCCAGCAACACCCGCCGAACCCCCGGCAGGTCAGATCGCCCGGCATCGCGAACCTCGACGCCGGTGAGGCTGGTTGTCGTCATCGTGGCCCGACCGTACCGGCGCCCCCCACCGGGCACATCGGCAACCGTTGCCTATCTAGGCGCCGAGGTCGGGGGCGGCGCGGGCGGCCTCGCGGCGGGAGCCGACGTTGAGCTTGGCCAGGATGGCGGCGACGTGGTGGTCGACGGTGCGGACCGAGACGACCAGCTGGTCGGCGATCTCGGCGTTGGTGAGGCCGTCGGCGAGGAGGCCGAGGACTTCGAGCTGGCGGTCGGTGAGGCCGGCCGGGTTGGCGCGGGTGCGGGGGCGGGGACGGCGGGGGAGGTGGGTGACGCCCATCTGGCGCAGGTCGCGGCGGACCAGGTTGGCCGCGGCCACGGCGCCGAGGCGGTCGAGCACGGTGAGCGCCTCCAGCAGCTCCTGCCGGCGGCCCGAGGAGGCCAGCTCGAGGGCGTGCTCGTAGGGGGCGCCGAGCGCCCGCCACAGCGCGGCCGCGCCCGCCCAGTCGCCCTCGATGCCGAGGGCGAACTCGGGAGGGCAGCCGGCGGGGGCGTCGACCGGGTGCCCGCAGCGGGCCAGGTAGCGCAGCAGCTCGCCCCGGTAGCGTTCGGCGCCCCGGCCGGCGGTGCGGTCCAGCGGGACCCGGGCCAGCTCGGCGGCGGCCCGGTGGTCGCCGGCCAGCCAGGCCGACTCCACCCGGGCGATGCCGGCGAGCGCGATCGGCTGGACCGAGTTGGTCCGGGTGGCCGTGCGCCAGGCCCGCTCGAGCAGCGGCCCGGCGGCCGGGTCGCCCTTGCGGGCCAGCAGCCGCCCCAGCGCCGACAGGCCGAAGCTGGCCAGGACCCCCGGGTCGTCCCCGGCCAGCAGCCGCCGCAGCCCCGCCTCCGCCTCGTCCCAGCGCCCCCGCAGGGTGAGCAGCATGCAGCGGTGCGCCTCCAGGTTGTACTCGTGGGAGGCGAAGCCGTACTCGCGGGCGTAGGCCAGCCCGTCGGCCAGCGGCTGGTCGAGCTCGTGGAACCGGCCGAGGCGGTACAGCCCCTCGACCAGGTTGGTCTGGGCCCGCTGGGCGTACTCGTAGTGGGAGGCGACCCGGGCGACCTCCGCCGAGCGCCGCAGGTGGGCCGCGCCGCCCGGGTCGCCCAGGTCCAGCAGCGCGTACCCGAGGTAGTTGAGCGAGTGGGCGACGACGTCCCGCTGGCCGGTGCGCTCGCCCAGCTCCAGCGACCGGCGGGCCAGGGCGATGGCCTCGTCGAGGCGGTCGGTCAGCTTCAGGATGGCCGCCAGGTAGGTGTAGGCGCGGGCCAGCCGCGGCTGGTCGGAGAGCGGCTCCAGCAGGGCCACGGCGCGGGTCACGGCCTCCTCCGACCCGGCGGGGTCGTTGACCATGTAGCGCATCCGCGACAGGGTGGTGAGCGCCTGGCCCAGCCGGGCCGGCTCGCCGATCCGCTCGGCCAGGCGCACGACCTGGCCGGCGCGGGCCACCGCCTCGTCGAAGCGGGACAGGTTGTAGAGCACCCAGACGCTCTCCTCGAGCACGGCCGCCCGCTGCTCGGCCGCCAGCTGGCCGGACCAGCGCAGGACCAGCTCGTAGTGGGCCAGCGCCTCGTGGAAGGCGCCGGCGCCGGCCGCCTCCCGGGCGGCGGCCAGGCCGTGGCGGACGACCGCCTCGGGCTCGCCGGCCTGGTGGGCGTGGTGGGAGAGCCGGGACAGCTCGACGTCCGGGCGCCGGGCCAGCTCGGCCAGGACCCGCCGGTTGCAGGCGACGCGGGCGGTGGAGGAGAGCCGCCGCTCGATGGCCCGGCGGGCCAGCTCGTGGCGGAACCAGACGTGCCCGGGGTCGGCCTCCAGCACGCCGCGCCGTTCGGCCTCGTCCAGCGCCGCCAGCTGGTCGCCGAGCAGCCGCTCGACCAGCCACCGCTCCGGCCTGGCCGGGCACGGTGGACAGCAGCTCCAGCGCCCGCTGGGTGGGCTCGCTCAGGCCGGCCAGCCGGGCCAGCACCGCGTCCCGGACCGTGGCCGGCACCTCGACCCCGGGGTTGGCCAGCACCTCGGTCACGAAGAAGGGGTTGCCGGCGGTGACCGCGAGCACCGCGGCGGCGTCGGCGCCGTGGCCGCCGGCCAGCTCCTCGACCGCGCCGGGCGACAGCGGCCGCAGCCCCAGCCGCCGCACCTGCCGGTGGGGGAGCGCGCCCAGCACCCGGCGCAGGGGATGGTCGTCGCCCAGCTCGTCGCGGTAGGTCAGGACCAGCACGCACGGCAGCTCCGGGATGCGCCAGGCGAGGTAGCGGAGCACGTCCAGGGTGGCGTCGTCGGCCCAGTGGACGTCCTCGACGACCAGCACCGTCGGCCGGCCGGCCAGCTCCTGGTGCACGGCGCCGAAGACCGCCTCCCGCCCGGCCCCCGGCTCCACGGCCTCGGCCAGGGCCCCGCGCGGCGTCCCGCGCTCTGGCCATGTCCCGGAACGGCCCGAGCGTCCGCGGCGTGACCAGGTCGTCGCACGCGCCCACCAGCACCCGGGCCTGGGCCGCCGCCTCCCGCGCGAACCGCCGGACCAGCACCGTCTTGCCGATCCCGGCCTCACCGGAGACGAGCACGACCGAGCCTCGACCCTGCCCGGCCCCCCTGAGCGTCTCCCGCAGCCGGCGAAGCTCGGCGTCCCGCTCCAGCAAGCCCGCCGTCATCGTGCAGAGATTGAATCAAGAAGGCGTGGAGTCGGCCATGGGCCGACGATCAACTGCATCACCAGTACCGGCGGGTCAGGTCCGGGTGAGGGCCTGGCGGCGGCGTTCCAGGAAGGCGCGCTCGGTCGCGTTGCCGGTGCGGGCGATGGCCGCCTCGTAGGCCAGGACGGCCTCGGCGTCGCGGCCGAGGCGCCGGAGCAGGTCGGCGCGGATGGCGTGGAACAGGCGGTAGCCGTCCAGGTCGAGGCCGTCCACCAGGGCGAGCGCCGCCTCCGGTCCCTCGACCTCGGCCACCGCGACCGCCCGGTTGAGGGCCACCACCGGGCTGGGGGCGAGGGCCAGCAGCTGGTCGTAGAGGGCCAGGATCTGCCGCCAGTCGGTGGCGGCCGCGGTCGGGGCGTCGCTGTGGACGGCGTTGATGGCCGCCTGGAGCTGGTAGGGGCCGGGCTGGTTGCGCCGCAGGCACCGCCGGACGATGGCCTGGCCCTCGGCGATGCGGTCGCGGTCCCAGCGGCCGCGGTCCTGGTCGGCCAGGAGCACGAGGTCGCCGTCGGGGCTGGTGCGGGCGGCCCGCCGCGAGTCGACCAGCAGCATCAGGGCGAGCAGTCCCATGACCTCGGGCTCGTCGGGCATCAGCTCGGCCAGGACCCTGCCCAGGCGGATGGCCTCGGCGCAGAGCTCCCGGCGGACCAGGGCGTCCCCGGCGCTGGCGGCGTAGCCCTCGTTGAAGATCAGGTAGACGACGGCCAGCACGGCCCGGAGCCGGTCGGGGAGGTCGGCCTCGTGCGGGACCCGGTAGGGGATCCGGGCGTCGCGGATCTTGCCCTTGGCCCGGACCAGCCGCTGGGCCATGGTCGGCTCGGGCACCAGGAAGGCGCGGGCGATCTCGGCGGTGGTGAGCCCGCCCAGCAGCCGCAGGGTCAGCGCCACCTGGACCCCGGTGTCCAGGGCGGGGTGGCAGCAGGTGAAGATCAGCCGCAGCCGGTCGTCCCGCACCGCGCCCTCCTCGGGCGGCTCGTCACGGGCGTGCAGCAGGGCCGCCTGGGCGTGGCGGTCCTCGCGGGACGCCTCCCGGCGGAGCCGGTCGATGGCCCGGTTGCGGGCGGTGGTGATGATCCAGCCGGCCGGGCTCGGGGGCACCCCGGTGGACGGCCACCGCTGGACGGCCGCGGCGAACGCCTCCTGGACCGCCTCCTCGGCGACGTCGATGTCGCCGAAGGACCGGACCAGCACCGAGACCGCGCGGCCGTACTGCTCGCGGAAGACATCCTCGATCTCCGAGGCGGGGATGGCGGCCACGCCGATCCGGCTCAGGCCCCGGGCCCGCCCTGGAACGGCCGCACCTCGATCGGCAGGGTGGTCGCCCGGGCGAGCCTGCGGCCCCATTCGAGCGCGGCGTCCAGGTCGGGGGCCTCGATGATGGTGACCCCGCCGAGGTGCTCCTTGCCCTCGGCGAAGGGGCCGTCGGTGGTGAGGACCTCGCCGTCCTTGACCCGCACCACCGTGGCCGTGCCCGGCGGGTGCAGCCCCCCGGCGAACACCCAGGCGCCGGCCGCCTCGAGCTCCCGGTTCAGGGTGTCGAGGTCCCGCATGATCTCCTCCATGACCTCGGCCGGGGGGACCGGCCCGTCGGGCTGGTACACGCTGAGCAGGTACTGCGTCATGGGGCGCCTCCTTTGACCGGTCGACGTTACCGCTCGGCCGGCTCGTAGGTCGCGATGACCACGCCGGTGGTGGTCGTCACCGACTCCACCAGCCGGAGCGGGCTGGCCGGCCCGCCGTCGGGGAACAGCCGCCGCCCCGACCCCAGCACCAGCGGGTGGATCAGGAGCAGGTACCGGTCGACCAGGCCGCGCCGGCGCAGCGACTGGACCAGCTCGCCGCTGCCGAGGACCGTCAGGTCCTTGCCCGGCTGCCGCTTGAGCCCGGCCACGGCGTCGGCGGCGTCGCCCTCCAGGAGGGTCGAGTTGCTCCAGGGGAGCGGCGCCCGCAGGGTGGTGGAGGCGACGTACTTCTCGGCCTTGTCGAGCACCTCGGTGAACGGGTTGTCGGTCTGCTCGGGCCAGAAGGAGTGGAAGTCCTCGTAGGTCCGCCGCCCCAGCAGCAGGGGCCCGGCGTTGGCCATGCCCTCGGCCTGCACCTTGCCCATCACCGGGTCGCTGTAGGGCAGCGCCCACCCTCCGTGCTCGAAGCCGCCGCGGCGGTCCTCGTCGGGCCGTCCCGGCGCCTGCATCACGCCATCCAGGGTCACGCTGGTGAACACCACGACCTTGCGCATCCGCGGTCCCTCCCGTCCAGTGGGGTCCTCTCACCCGCTACACGAACGGGTCCCGCCCGGATCGACAGGGCTAGTGGTCCGTACTGAGGTGTTTGACGCCTGAGCAGCCCTAGCGCCCTGTTTTCTGGTGAAGCCCAGGCGGCTTGATCTGTGCGGTCGGTTCTGCCAGGCACGGTCGTGCGCTGGCGAGCCCAGCTAGGCCAGGCGCATGAAGTCGTCCAGGTCGGCGGCAACCCTCTCCGGGCGCTCCCAGTTCGGGCTGTGGCCCGTCTCCGGATATACCATCACTCTGGCCCCGGGGATCCTGGCCGCCAGCTGGTCCTCCTCCTCCCGCGGCAGCCACCGGTCCCACTCCCCCCAGATGAGCAGTGTCGGCGCGGCAATCCGCCCCAGATCGGACGCGTCATCGAAGGCGAACAGGCCATCCAGCGCGCTCTTCCAGACGCGGGCCGGCAGCTTGAGGCTCTCGGCAACCAGCCGCTCGAAGAACGCCTCGGGCAGGGTGACGTGGGCGGCGGCCCCTTGGAGCTCCCGCGCGAACTGTACCGGCACCGGGTCCTTGAGGCCGTGCACCGCCGTCTGCAGCTCCAACTCCTCCTCGTTGTCGCCCAACGATCCTGGGGAGCCGATCATGACCAGCCGGGCGACCCGCTCGGGGTGGGCCTCGGCCACCCGCCGGGCGACCAGGCAGCTCCCCGAGTGGCCGACCAAGCTGGCGCGCTCGATCCCGACGGCGTCCAGGAAGGCCACCACGTCGCCGGCGAAGTCCTCGACGGCGTAGCAGCAGGCCGGCCGCTCGGAGTCCCCGTGGCCGCGCTGGTCCAGCGCGTAGGCGTGGTAGCGCACAGGCAGCAGGGGCAGGACCCGGCTGTAGGAGAACCAGGAGTCGGTGTAGGCGGGTAGGAAGATGATCGGCGCCCCGCCCGGGTCGCCCTGCTCGGCGTAGTGGACCCGCGGACCGCTGCCAAGGCGCGTGGTGGCAAACCGAAGCTGCGGAACCTGTTGCTGCATGGCCGCCTCTCTCTGGCACTCCGATCCTGCACAGGGTGCCCATCCTACGGCGGCGACGGCGACCGACACCTGATATGGAGGGCTTGGCTGTCAAGTGGCTGGTGGGCGTGCCGCCCGCTGGGCGGTGAGGGTGGACTGTTGTGGCCGGTGGGGCGGTGTGACCTCACGCGACGCGCGGTCAGCCTGATATGCGCGGGTTGGCTACCGCATGACCGGGTGTGCGTCGGGAGCGGTCCGCTGGTCTAGAGATCGAGCGTCACCGGCCGTGGGGCTGTGGCCTGGCTGCTCATAGGTGTGTCGCGGGTCGCTCCTCGCGCTGGTGGGTGCCGCCCCACCGGCCAGCTCGAATGCTGGGTCAGGCGTCCAGGACGGCCAGGCTCCAGCACCATCCGGCCAGCTCGCGGGCGACCACGACCACGCTGATGGTGGAGCGCTTGGCCCGAGCGTCCAGCCGGCACCAGCGCTGCTGCAGCCGGCGATTGGCGGCGTCGGCGCGCTCTCTGACCGCGGCCGGCTGGCCGGCGTGGCGGGCGCGGAGTTCTCGGCTGGGTCGAGAGGGCGTGCGGTGATGCCAGGCCGCCTCGACCAGCAGCCGGCGGGCGTGGCTGTTGCCGGTCTTGGTGATCGAGCCCCGGTCGGCGTCGGCCGCCGCTGGACTGCTCGTCTGGGCACCAAGCCCAGCCAGGCGCCGACCGTGGCCCCGGTGAAGCGATGCCAGTCGCCGATCTCCACCGCCAGCCCGAACCCGGTCAGGATCCCGACCCCGCGCAGACAGCCCAGCCGGCCGACCAGCGGCGCCCAGGTCGGTGTCGCGGCCAGCTCGGCGATGGCGCCATCCAGGCGGTCGCGGCGTGCCTGGACGGCCAGCACCGCCCCATGGGCCTCGTCAACGGCCACCCGCAGGCCCGGCTGGACCAGCTCTGCCTCCACCCTGGCCAGCCACCGACCATGCGCCTGGGTCCAGGCCGCACCTCTCAAAGACCAGCCCATGGCGCAACAGCAGCTTCGACAGCCGGTGCCGGGCCCGCAGCAGATCCGCGCGGGCATCCTCCCAGGCCCTGACCAGATCCCGCGCCGCCTCCTCGGCCACGGTGGGGACCCGCATAGTGATCCCACCCCTGGGTCGTGCGAGTCGGGCTCGCCGGTGTCAAAACACCTCGGGAACAGACCACCAGGTGGTGATGTTGAGGTCCAGTTCGAGCCAGTGGGCCAGGTCCTTGATCTCGCCATCCACCGCGGCGGTCATGGTCCTGTCGAAGGGCTCGTCCTGGTGGATCGCGTCGACCCGCAGCACCCCGGCCCTGCGGTCGGCGGTGGCGTCGAGCTTCCCGACCAGCTGGTCGCCGTACAGGATGGGCAGCGCGAAGTACCCCCAGCGGCGCTTGGCGGCGGGCTTGTACATCTCCAGCTGGTAGTCGAACCCGAAGAGCTCGACGGTGCGCTTGCGGTCGTGGAGCAGCCGGTCGAAGGGCGACAGCAGCGCCGCACGGCCCGAGAACGGCTGGCCCAGCAGGGACGGATCGACCCGCCAGGTGCCCTTGACCCCCTCCACCACGGCCGGCTCGCCCGCCTCCTCCACGTCCGACCGGCTCGACCGGGCATTCCGGTCCCCGGGCCCGGGCGATGCCGAGCGCCCGCAGCCGCCGCCGGTTGCGGATGCGTCGCGCCTCCTCCGCCGGGACCACCGGGTCGTCGGGGTAGACCCGTGCCGCCAGGTCCCACAGCCGGTCGCCGCCCCGCCGTCCCGCGATCGCGACCTCGCCTCGCAGCACCATGAACTCCAGCAGCTGGGTGACGTTGCGGTTGTTGGTCCACCCGGTCGACCGCCACGGCACCTCGCAGGTGTCGGGAAGCTCCCGGGACGGCAGCGGCCCCGCCGAGCCCAGCCGATCCAGGATGTCCCGGCGGCACGCGTCGTTGGCCCGCACCCAGTCGCGCTGGGACGCCCGCCAGCCGGGCAGCTGCCCGCGCTCGGCGGACTCCCAGCCGGCCATGTCGGCCCGGTAGAGCGCGAGGTCCTCGCTGGGCCGGATCATCGCCCGCAGCTCCAGCAGCGTCCGGTCGGCAAGGGCGGTGTCCAGCTCGGCCGGCGAGTAGGAGGACCCGAGGCGGCTCCAGGCCACCAGATCGGCGTTGGGCGCGACGGCGGCGGTCGGGTCGATCTGGAGCAGCGTCAGGTGGCGCACCACCTCGAGCAGCCCGGCCGGCCGGCGGCTGTCCAGCAGCTGCGCGCGCACGGCGACGCGGCGCGCGTCCAGGCGGGACAGCTCGTGGGCGGTCATGAACCCAAGGTTATGGGAGGGGCCCGACAGGTCGCAGCAGGGGCATGACGACCCCGTCGAGGACCGAGACGACGTAGGCGTCGGGAACCGGGGGGCCGTCGACCAGGAAGCGCTGCACCACCATGGCCAGGCCGACCTCGGCGACCAGCTGGGTGGCGGCCTCGCGCCGCACCTGGCCGCGGTCGGCGGCCGCGTTCCAGCACGCCAGGAAGCTGCCCTTGCGGGGTTCCAGGACCCGTTCGTGCAGCAGGGCGCTGAACTGGTGGTCCCGGTCGACCTCGGCCATCAGGCACTGGAGGGCGCAGCCGGTGGGGGAGTTGAGCATGCCCGCCATCCGCCGGAGCAGGTCGAGGAGGTCCTCGCGCACGTCGCCGTGGTCGGGCAGGTCGGCCGGCGACGGCAGGGCGTGGTCGATGGCGTCGACCACCAGGTCCTGCTTGCCGGTCCAGCGCCGGTACAGCGCCGCCTTGCCGGTCCGGGCGCAGGCGGCGACGCCCTCCATGGTCAGGCCCGTGTAGCCGACCGCCTGGAGCTGGTGGAGACGGCCTCGAAGATCGCACACTCCAGGGTCTCGCCCCGGCGCCGGGTGGAGGCGCGCGGCGGGCGCGGCAGGGTCGGCGAGTGGTCCGCCGGCGTGGCGATCGTCGACCTCCAGGACGTCAATCTAGTGAACGTTTGCGTTCCCAATGCGGCCGGTGTACCGTCGCTCGCATTGTGAACGCGATCGTACACTAGTGAAAGGGACGACAGCCATGGCGGTCTCGGGTCCGGAGCTGGCATCGCGGCCCCCGGGTGCGGCGCGGCGGGGCCACCACCCCGCGCTCGCGCTCACGGTCATCGCGGCGTCCCAGCTCATGGTGGTGCTGGACGCCACCATCGTGAACATCGCCCTGCCCCAGATCCAGCAGGCCCTCGGCTTCTCCACCACCGACCTGTCGTGGGTGCTGAACGCCTACACCCTGACCTTCGGCGGGCTCCTGCTGCTGGGGGGCCGGGCCGGCGACATCCTCGGCCGCCGCCGGGTGTTCATCGCCGGGATCCTGATCTTCACCCTGGCCTCGTTCCTCGGCGGCCTGGCCACGTCCTCGGGCTGGCTGCTGGCCGCCCGCGCCCTCCAGGGGGTCGGCGGCGCCATCGCCGCGCCGACCGCCCTGGCCCTGATCACCACCAACTTCGCCGAGGGGCCGGAGCGCAACCGCGCCTTCGGGGTGTTCGGGGCGGTGGCCGGGGCCGGCGGGGCCCTCGGCCTGCTCGCCGGCGGCATGCTCACCTCGTGGCTGTCGTGGCGCTGGGTGCTGTTCGTGAACGTGCCCATCGGCGTCCTGCTGGCCGCGCTGGCGCCCCTGTACATCACCGAGTCCGAGCGCCAGCCGGGCCGGTTCGACCTGGCCGGCGCCCTCACCTCCACCGCCGGGATGACCGCGCTGGTCTACGGCTTCATCAGCGCCGCCCACGACGGCTGGAGCAACCTGACCACCGTCGGGTCCTTCACCGCCGCCGCGGTCCTGCTGGCCGCCTTCTTCCGGATCGAGACCAGGACCAGCCAGCCCATCACCCCGCTGCACATGTTCGCCGACCGCAACCGGGCCGGCAGCTACGCCATCATGCTGTCGCTGGCCGCGGCCATGTTCGGCATGTTCTTCTTCCTGACCCTGTTCGTGCAGGACGTGCTCGGCTACAGCCCGCTCCGGGCCGGCCTCTCGTTCCTCCCCGTCACCGCCGGGATCATCGTCTCCTCCCAGTTCGCCGCCCGGTCCCTGCCCAGGCTCGGCCCAAGGCGCCTGATGACCACCGGCGCCCTGCTCGCCGTCGCCGGCCTCGCCTGGCTCACCCAGGTCTCGGTGACCAGCGGGTACGTCGACGGCCTCCTCGCCCCCATGCTCATCTTCGCCCTCGGCATGGGCCTCCTGTTCGTCCCCCTCACCGTCGTCGCCGTCTCCGGCGTCCCACCCCACGAGGCCGGCGCCGCCTCCAGCCTCCTCAACGTCATGCAGCAGGTCGGGGGCTCCCTCGGCCTCTCCATCCTGGTCACCGCCTTCGGCACCGCCAGCCGCAACGAAGCCACCACCCAGGTCGCCGACTTCCTCCGAACCGCCCCACCCGAGGCCCAGGCCCAGTTCCAGCAGACCGGCCAGCTCCCCGCCCCCTGGGCCGACCAGGTCCTGGCCCACGGCATCTCGACCTCGTTCCAGCTCGCGGTCGTGTTCGCCGCCCTGGCCCTGGCGGTCGCCCTGGTCGTCATCCGCACCGCGACCCCGGAGGCGGTCGAGTCCTCGTAGCCCCCGGAAATGGCTCACGAGACCCCCGGTGATTCGCGGGTTCGCGCTCTGCCTTCCCCTGTCTGTACCGCCCGAGCCGCGAATCAGAGCCGACGCCAAAGACCGTGAGGGATTGTGGTAGATGCCCAGCTCAACAGCGGCATGCTCGATGGTTCGTCACCACGATTCTCCAGCCTCTGTCTCTAGCCTCGCCGACCCTCACATGCGCCAACTGCTGCCCGGATGCTGCCCTTGGGAACGGCCCTCTGTAGCCACCTCTAGTCCCACCGTGCTATGAACTTTCGAACACGTGTTCGTTACGCTGCCGTGGTGGGGACTTGGCACGACCCGGATTTGGGCCGGCCGATCGCGGCGCCGTTGGAGCGGTGCGCAGAGCTGCTCGGCGTCGACCTGGCCGCCGTCACAGAGGTGGCCGCCGGCGTCGAGCCGTACCTCCGCGCCGACGGCACCAGGATCTGGAGCCTCATGCAGCTTGAGCGGCGGCTCCGGCCGGAGGCGTACGCCCGGCGGCGCGGCGGCTACCTCGACCGTCGGCGCGTCTAGCCAACAGACGGTTCCAGCGGCCAGACGTCGGGTCGAGTGGCTCAACGACTCGGCGAGCTGATCGACGGGGTCTCGGGCCGCTGGAATGGATGGGGTTTCGGCATCCAGGGACGGGGCCGACCGCGCGCAGGTGGGCGCTTCCGGCGCCGGGCTGCGCAGGCATTCGCCGGTGGACCTCGACCTTCTCCTCGATAAGGACCGGCCCCGGGAACCCGGGGCCGGTCGGTCCGTGAAGGAGCTTGCTAGAGCGACTTGGTCTTGGACAGGGTGAGCACCGCGTGGGCCGCGGCGTCCGAGAGCTGGTCAAGCGACACCAGCCCAGGCCCGGCGGGGTGGCCCCAGCGCCGTCGCCGGTGCCCGCGAAGGTGTCGCAGGCGGCGTGGTAACAGGGGTCCAGCTGCGCGTCCAGCAGGCCGCCGTAGCGGTCGACCTGCGCCTGGGTCTTGGGAACCTCCGCGCCGCTGAACAGCCCCCCGGCGGGGATATCAACCCCTCGGCGATGAACGGGCCATAGTCCGACCGCCCGTCAAAGGCGGTCGGGTCGGTGACCAACCCCACAGCGGCGAAGTACTCCAAGAACACACCCTCGATGTAGTCCGACCCGGGCGGGCCGGCGCCACCGACCAGCCCGGCCGACCCGTCGCCGTCATAGACGAAGCGGACGAAGTTCGGCGAGCCCAGCATGTCGAAGTTCAGCATGCCGATGATGTCCTGCTTCTCAGCGTCCGAGAGCGACTCGACATAGTGGGCCGACCCGAGCAGCCCGAGCTCCTCGGCGCCGAACCAGATGAACCGCAGCTTGTTGCGGGGCTCACGGTTCTGGGCCGCATACACCTCGGCGATCTCCAGGATCGTGCCCGACCCGCTGCCGTTGTCGTTGATGCCCGGGCCCAGCCGGCACGCTGTCCAGGTGGGCGCCGACGACCACCACCCGGTCGGGATCGCCGCCCGGGGTCTCGGCGATCACGTTCCTGGTCGGGATCCGATCCTCCACCAGGTTGGTCGCCACCCTGGCGGTCACCGACCCCGACGGGTCCTGGTACAGGTCGAAGAACTCCTGGCCGACCGCAAAGGAGGTCCCCACCCCGGGAATGTGGATGCCCTCGGCACCCAACGGCAGGTTGCCGGGCACGTCCAACCGGGCGGGCGTGTCGCCTTCGTTGTACAGGATCAGCCCGGCGGCGCCTGCCTCCTGGGCAAGCTGGGCCTTCTGCACAAAGGGACAGGTTCCCCGCTGGACCAGCGCGATGTCGCCCGCGTCCCAGCCCGAGGTCCCGGTGAAGTCGGCGGCCTCACAGGCGCTGGTCGACCCACCCACAGGGGGCATGACCACGTCGATGGGCACCACCTCGCCGGTGGCCTGGACCGGGCCTGAGCCGGTGAAGGCCCGGAAGTCCGCCGGCGTGGCGTAGGTCTTGGCCGTCGGGGTCAGCCGCGCCAGCTCCGGCGGCCCCGCCTCCCGGAACTGGCCGAAGGTGAACTCCTGGAAGCGCACCTCATAGCCGGCCGCGGCCATCCGCTTGGACACATACTCGGCGGAGGCGTCATAGCCGCTGGTTCCCGCGGCCCGGTTGTCACCGTTGGCGTCGGCGATGGCCTGCCAGGCGGCCTGGTGCTCGCGGATCCCGTCAAGGGTGACCGCCTTGCGGAACCCCATACTCGCGGGGACGTCCCCGGGGGCGGCCCAGGCGGCCGGGGCCGCCGACACCATGGCCAAGGCCAGCAACAGCGTCGCCAGCCAGATGATCCTCCTACGCATACGCGCCCTCCTACGTGGAGCTGGAACCGGACACAAGGACAGCAGCACCAGGCGCCCTGGCGGCCGCCCCGTCGCTACCAGCGGGCCTCACCCCCAAGCGTCATGCCAGGCCCTGGGCGACGGTGCGCGGCGCGCACCTTCGCGGCCACGGGCAGGGCCAGCACCATATCCGCTCCATCCCGATTTGAGAAGATCCACGGCGGCCAGCCTGGCCGCTCCAGCGCGAAGACGAAGGTCCCAACGCACCGACGTGGAACCCGCTGACGGTGGCCAGCTGGATCCGGCGGCCATCGGCTTAACAGCCGCACGCCATCGCTCGTTGCTAGGAAGGCCCTCCTCCACAGGGCTCGCCGTCCCCGAAGGGGATGTCCTCCCACCCCGTGCCGGGGTGCGTGTACAGGCTTCCGTCCGCCGCGGCGGCCAGCACGGCCATCGTCGGGCGCACGAACAGCTGCTCCAGCATGCCGTTGCTCTTCTGGCCGACCGACCGCACCTCGTAGAAGATCGCGCCCTGCGTCCTGAACCCTGGGTCGCTGCCGTCGGGACCGGGACCGCCCAGCAGCATCCGGCTGATCACCGCGTTGGTGATGTCGATCAGCGGGTAGCGAGCCACGTTGCCGGTGCCGAGCCGCTGCACCGCGTCCACCGAGAGCAGCGCCATCTGCCGGTTCGTCAGCCACTGCTCCTCGGTCATCCGGCTCGGGTCGATCGAGCGGGCACCGATCTGGAAGGTGTTCAGCTGGTTGGTCCCCTCCACGACCGGGCTCTGGCCCATGTGGTGCAGGTCCAGGGCAAGCCGGGGTGGGTCTGGTCCCACAGCGCGTACCAGGCCCGGGACTCCGGCTGGCGGAACAGCTCCCAGTCCCGGTTGAGATCGATCTGCAGCGGCGTGGTGCTCTGGCGGATGTTGGCCTCGGCGCCGTCGGGGTTGTACATCGGGATCACCATCACGGTGAGCTGCTGGCGGATCCGCGTGGCCACCGGGTCGCCGCTTGCGGCCAGGTACTTGAGGACCTGCAGGACCGCCTCGGTGCTGTGCAGCTCGTTGCCGTGGATCCTGGCCTGCAGCCAGAAGACGTCCGGACCCTGGCCGACGGTGGCGTACAGCAGCTCGCGGCCCTCACCCGACCGTCCGGCGCTGCGGACCTCCACCGCGCCCTGGCTGGACTGCTCGATCGAGGCCAGCTGCCGGGCGACCTCCTGGTAGCTTGGCAGGCTGTCGAGCTGGACCTGTTGCTGGTCCTCGATGCAGGGGCCGCCGGGCACGCCCGGGGGCGGGTCCGCCCAAGCCGGGCTCGCCAGCCCGATCGCCAGCGCCAGCCCCAGCAGTCCTGCCGACCATCGCTTCCGATTCATGCGCGCATCCTCCCGGTTCGCACCTGCTCGGGGGTTCCTGGACGGTCTGCTCGTCGGTCGGCCATGGAACGTTGGGAGTGCTCTCTACGGGTCGGCCAAGACCGGGATGGCCACCAACCCGGCCACCAGCACCCCTCCGATGGCGGTGAGCCACGGCTCCCGCGACGACATCGCAGCAATCGGGACATCTCCAATAATCAGAGCGACCGCGAGGCCTGCGGCGTTACAGAGGTTCTGAGGGTGCTGAGATGCCGGCGTCCCTGCGGCGGTCAACGGCAGGTGGTGTAACGACCGTTCGGCTGGTAGCGCTTGTTTAGGTAGAAGATCCGGCCGAGGTGTCTCGGTGACGCTTGCCCCGCGCGCGGGAAGGAGCCCCGATGAGGAGCCGATCGCTGATAGCCGCCATCGCCGCCGTGCTCCTTATCCTTTCGGCGGCGGGGCCTGCCCGCTCGGTGGCCGAGGCCCAGGTCGCGTCCTGCGACCCGATGCAGACGCCGCCGAGCTTCCGGGGCGAGGTGCCCACCGCCGAGCAGGTGCTCGGGTTTGCGCTCGGCTCCCAGGAGGTCACCGCCGCCCAATCCGACACCTATGTCGATGCGGTGGACGCCGCGAGCGCGCGCGTGGTCAGTGACACGCTGGGCACGACCTGGCAGGGGCGGCCGATCCGGTACACCCTGGTCGGTAGGCCGGAGAACCTTACCCCGGAGGGCCTGGCTGGGATCCAGGAGGCGGCCCGCACGCTGCGTGATCCCGCGACAAGCGACCAGGAGGCGGCGGAGGTCGCCCGCCGGGCACCGGCCGTCGTGTGGCTGATGGGGAACGTGCACGGCGGCGAGGAGAGTCCCACCGACGCCGAGCTCCGGGTCCTGTATGAGCTGGCCGACCGCGACGATTGCGCCGCCCGTCAGATCCTTGACAACACGCTGGTGGGGATCATCCCGATGCAGAATCCGGATGGCCGCGAGGCCGACACCCGCCAGAACGCCTACGGGTTCGACATGAACCGCGACTGGTTCGCCCGCACCCAGCGCGAGACCGACACCAAGCTGGAGCTGCTGCGCCAGTACCCGGGCGTGCTGTATGTCGACGCGCACGAGATGGGCAGCAACCATTACTTCTTCCCGCCCACCGCCGACCCGACCTACCACGAGGTCACGGCCGCGTCGATGGACTGGCAGGACAACCTCTACGGGGGCGCGCTGGCCGCCGAGTTCGACCGCCAGCACATCCAGTACTTCACCAACAAGGTGTTCGACTTCTTCGCGATGGTCTACGGCGACATCGTCCCGGCAACCGGGTTCGGCGGGGCCGGCATGACCTTCGAGAAGGCCAGCTTCGACCCGATCGCCCAGCGGACCTACGAGCACTACGTCACCCACTGGGTCTCGATCTCCCAGGCCGCGCTGAACAAGCCCGCCATCCTGCGTCGCTGGCACGATGAGTGGGCAGAGGCCTACCGGCAGGGCGTGGACGGCCAGCTGGAGCCCAACGAGGTCAACGACAAGGGCAACACCGTCCAGCTTCCCGTGCCCACCGAGCCGGTGCGCCATTACTTCCTCCGCGCCGACGACCCCAGCAAGGCCGACGAGGTGCAGGCGCTGGTGCGGCGGTTGCAGCGCATGGACGTCGAGGTCCACCGCCTGACGGCGCCGCTGGCGGTGCCCGACTTCCGCGCCTACGGCCGCCCGCCGGCGGCCACCGTCCTTCCCGCCGGCACCTACTGGGTCCCGATGGCCCAGGCCCAGAAGCACTGGATCCAGTCCATGCTGAACGAGGACACCTATGTCCCGTTCCCCTACTTCTACGACGTCAGCGGCTGGAGCAACCCGCTGCTGTTCAACCTCGACGGCGGCCGCTCCGGCGCCCTGCTGGCCCCGGTTGCCGAGCCCGTGCCACCGCTGCCGGCGCCGCCCGCTGCGGCGCTGCCGTCGCCGACGCCATCGGTCGCCCTCTACCAGATGTCGTCGGGAACCTCGGGCCGCGAGTCGGCAGGCTGGCTGCGGTATCTGCTCGAGCAGGTCTGGCACCTGCCCTACCAGCCCGTGACCGCCTCCCAGATCGCCGGCGGTGCGCTGGCCGACGTGGACGTGCTGCTGGTACCCAACGGGGTGTCGACTGTTGCCTCCAACGCGCTGGGCCCGGCCGGACGACGCGCGCTCATCGACTGGGTCAACAGCGGCGGGCGCTATGTCGGTTGGCGTGGCGGCGCCGACCTCGCCGCTCGCCTTGGCATCACCACCGCGCTCCTCAGCGAGCCCAAGTCGGACATCGCCGGCACGCTCATCCGGGTCCAGACCAACCAGTCGAGCCCACTGGCCGCCGAGGTCGGCGCCTTCAACTGGGTCTTCTACGACTACGACCTGGTCATGCGGGCCTCGGACCCCAGCCACGTCGCCTTGCGGTACCCGGCGGCCAACAGCCCCGACTTCTTCGTCTCCGGGTTCGCCCGAGGCGAGGAGGAGCTGGGGGGGACCGCGGCCGTGATCGACGAGCCGGTCGGTGAGGGCAGCGTCATCCTCTCCTCCACCGACCCCAACTTCCGCGCCTGGACCGTCGGGACGCAACAGGTGCTCTGGAACGCGGTGCTGGGGCCGGAGGCGTTCGGCGGCATCGCTACCCGCGCCGGTTCGGCCACGCGCGCTGGCAAGGAGAAGGCGGCTCGCTCCGCCGCGGCGTCGATCGCCGCGCTGGAGTCGCCGCTGCGCATCAGCGTCCGCTCGACCAGCGCGGACACCGTCAGGGCGCTGCTTGGCCGCTACGGCGCCAGCTACACGGCGCGGCAGAACGGCTCCAAGACCACCTTCCTGGTCGCCAACCCGGACGGGCTCACCGGCGACGACCACCCCTTCGCGGCCGAGCTGGCAGGCGACCTGGCCGCGGCGGGCGTGCGGGTGCTCGCCTACAAGGCGCCCTAAGCAGGTGACCAGAGGTTCCGGTGAGTCCAGGAAGCCAGGTTGCCCCTTGGTAGCATCCCGGGTGTCGCCATGTTCGGATACAGGGCATCCTGACAGCGCGGCCCTGACGAGCCACGTAATTCGCTGAGAGCCTTGCATCGCTCCGACCCGACTGCCGTCGACGGTTCCCGGCCTCTGCGGCACCGAGAGCAGACCCCGACCAGCACCCACCTTGAGCGCCTGGTCGCCATGCTGGCCGCCGTCGACCACCACGGCAGCCACACGTGCTCGATAAGCTCGCCCGCTCGGCGCCGACCCACAACCGCTACCGGCGACGGGTGGTCGACAGCCCGTCGATGCGACCCAGCTCCTCGTCGGTGAGCGAGAAGCCGAAAACGTCGAAATTGGCGGCGATCCGCTCGGGGGTGGCCGACTTGGGGATCACCACCACCTCGTGGTCGACGTGCCAGCGCACCACGACCTGAGCGGGCGTCACCCCGTGACGGGCGGCGATCTCGACCAGCACCGGGTGGCGCAGGTTGGTGTTCTTGAACGGGCTGTAGCCCTCCAGCACCACGCCGCGCTGGCGATGCTCGCCCAGCAGGGCCGCGTCGTACAGGGAAGGCGCCCATGGGATCTGGTTGACCTGGGGCGCCTCACCGGTCGCCCCAATCAGCTCGTCCAGGTGCGCGGTGCGGTAGTTGCTGACCCCGACGGCGCGGGCCAGCCCCTGGTCACGGACGGCCAGCAGCTCCTTCCAGGTCGAGACCAGGGCCCGGCCCCGCGGCGGCCAGTGGACCAGCCACAGGTCGACATAGCCCATGCCCAGCGCCCGGAGGCTGCCCTCGAGGGTGCGCCGCTCTCGGCCGGCGGCGCCCGGCGGCAGCTTGGTGGTGATGAACACCTGCTCGCGCGGGACGCCCGCTGTCGCGGACCGCCCGGCCCACCTCCCCCTCGTTGCGGTACATGGTGGCGGTGTCGATGTGGCGGTAGCCGACCTCCAGCGCCGAGCGGACGGCCGCCTGGCAGCGCGCTCCCGTCATCTGCCAGGTGCCCAGGCCGACCAGCGGCATGGAGCCAGCCTGGCCGAGCCGCACCGTAGGCTGGCCGCGGTCAGTGGTCATGCTGAGGGACCACGGATCTACGGTCGCAGCAGTGGCATGACGATGTCGTCGACCACCGACACGACGTAGTCGTCGGGCACTGGCGCGCCGTCGGCGAGGAACCGCTGCATCACCAGGGCGGGACCGACCTCCGCGACGAGCTGGGTGGCGGCGGCGGGCCGCACCTGGCCTCGGTCGGCGCCGCGCGCCAGCAGGTCGAGGAACATGCGCTTGCGGGGCTCCTTGACCCGCTCGTGCAGCAGCCGGGCGAACGACTCGTCCCGCTCGGTCTCCGACATCAGGCACTGCAGGGCGCAGCCGGTCGGGGAGTTGAGCATGGCGGTCATGCGACGGAGCAGGTCCAGCAGATCGTCGCGCACCTCCCCGTGGTCGGGCAGGTCGGTCGGCGACGGCAGCGCATGCTCCAGGGCGTCGACGACCAGGTCCTCCTTGCGCGGCCAGCGGCGGTACAGCGCCGCCTTGCCGGTGTGCGCGCCGGCGGCCACTCCCTCCATCGTCAGGCCGACGTAGCCGACCTCCTGGAGCTGGCCGAGGACGGCGTCGTAGATGGCGCGCTCCAGGGTCTGGCCGCGGCGCCGGGTGCGGCCGTGCGGAGGCGCATACGACCCAGCCGTCGTGTCCGCTGGACCGGCCATGGTCCGACCTCCCGAAGAGAATCCTAAGAAATCTTAGTGAACGCTTGCGTTCTCAATGCCAGCGGCGTACCGTCCCACGCGTTGAGAACGCAATCGTACACTAGACGAAGGGACCGGGACCGCCCATGACCGTCCTGCAGTCGGCGAGACCACCAGCGCCCGGCGCGCCACGCCGCGGGCACCATCCCGCGCTGGCGCTCACCATCATCGCGGCCTCCCAGCTCATGGTGGTCCTGGACGCGACCATCGTGAACATCGCCCTGCCCCAGATCCAGCAGGCCCTCGGCTTCTCCACCACCGAGCCTGTCGTGGGTGCTCAACGCCTACACCCTCACCTTCGGCGGCCTGCTGCTGCTCGGCGGGCGGGCGGGCGACATCCTCGGCCGCCGCCGCATCTTCATCGCCGGCATCCTGGTCTTCACCCTGGCCTCGCTTCCTGGGCGGCCTCGCCACCTCCTCCGGCTGGCTGCTGGCCGCCCGCGCCCTGCAGGGGGTCGGCGCCGCCATCGCCGCGCCGACGGCGCTGTCGCTGATCACCACCAACTTCGTCGAGGGCGAGGAGCGCAACCGGGCCTTCGGGGTCTTCGCGGCCGTGGCCGTCGCCGGCGGGGCCATCGGCCTGATCGCCGGCGGGATCCTCACCTCCTGGCTGTCGTGGCGCTGGGTGCTGTTCGTCAACGTGCCCATCGGCGTCCTGCTGGCATCGCTGGCCCCGCTGTACATCACCGAGTCCGAGCGCCATCCAGGGCGCTTCGACCTCGGTCGGCGCCCTCACCTCCACCGCCGGGATGACCGCCCTGGTCTACGGGTTCATCCGCGCCGCCCAGGAGGGCTGGAGCGACCCGGGGACCCTGGCGCTCGTTCGCCGCCGCCGCGATCCTGCTGGCCGTGTTCCTGTCGATCGAGACCAGGATCCGCCAGCCGATCATCCCGCTGCGCCTGTTCGCGCGACCGCAACCGGGCCGGCAGCTACGTGATCATGCTGGCCCTGTCCGCGGCCATGTTCGGCATGTTCTTCTTCCTCACCCTGTTCGTCCAGGACGTGCTCGGCTACAGCCCCCTGCGGGCCGGGCTCGCCTTCCTCCCCATCACCGCCGCGATCGTGCTGACCTCGCAGTTCGCCGCCCGGTCGCTGCCCCGGATCGGGCCCAGGCGCCTCATGGCCGGCGGCGCCCTGCTGGCCGCGACCGGCCTCGCCTGGCTCACCCAGGTCTCGGTGACCAGCGGCTACCTCGACGGGATCCTCGGCCCGATGCTGCTCTTCGGCCTCGGCATGGGCCTGCTGTTCGTGCCCCTGACGATCGTCGCCGTCTCGGGCGTCGAGCCGCAGGAGGCCGGGGCCGCCTCCGGCCTGCTGAATGCCAGTCAGCAGGTCGGCGGCTCGCTCGGCCTGTCCATCCTGGTCACCGTGTTCGGCACGGCCAGCCGCAACGAGGCCGCCAGCCAGATCGCCCAGCTCCTACGCAGCGGCCCCGCCGACCTCCTGGCCCAGTTCCGCCAGACCGGCCGGCTCCCCGCCGCCCTGGCCGACCAGGTCCTGGCCCATGGCATCTCGACCGCCTTCCAGCTCGCGGTCGTGTTCGCCGCCCTGGCCCTGGCGGTCGCCCTGGTCGTCATCCGGACCAGCGCGCCGGAGGCCCAAGCCCCGACCGGGCCCGGCGTCGACACCTAAGCCAACACCTGGTCGGCCAACTTCCGGGAGGCCAACAGACAGGGCGTCGCCGCCCCCGCCGAGGCGGCGGCGTCCTGTTGTCCGCCGCCGAGCCAACCCGCGCGCCCAATCTGAGAGCACAGCGTGATGAGAGCTGCCGAGATGAATGCGGCCCCTCACCTCCACTCTCACAAGGGCTCCATCCAGGCACGTGATTCGCTAATCGCCCTGCATCGCTCCGACCACACTGCCGTCGATCGTCGACCGGTCCCCAGCGTCGACGTGCGCGGCCGAGAGAGCGTTCGCACCGGTTCAGTCTG
>CAVTCL010000020.1:0-138676 GCA_963733175.1 uncultured Actinomycetota bacterium | reverse complement strand
ATCACCAGGTCGTCGTCTGGAGCCCAAGAGCCGCGCCGGCCGCCGATCGCTGGCACTCGACCCGGCAACGCTCGCCGCGCTGACGGACCACCAGGCCGTCAGGAAGCCGAGGAGAGATCATCGGCACCCGCTACCGGGACTCCGGACTTCTCTTCACCTTGCCCGACGGGCGGCCGATCCATCCGCAGCGGTTCTCGCCCTGGTTCCAGCAGCACGCCCGGGCAGCCGGGCTGCCGGGATCACGCTGCACGGCGTCCGCCACAGCTACGCCACCGCGGCGCTGGCCGCCGGCGTGCCGCTCAAGGTCGTCTCCGAGCGGCTCGGGCATGCCAGCATCTCGATCACCGCCAACCTCTACCAGCACGTGCTGCCGGCGATGGACGAGCGCACCGCCGAACGCCGTCGCCAACCTGATCCTCGGCGATGGCGAGGACATCGACGACCTGTCCGCTGTCAATCCGCTGTCAACGGAGCCCAGGTCCATGAGGTGCAGGAGGGAGGTGACGCGCGAACGCCCAGCTCAGGTGGGGTGTCGGAGGGGGGACTTGAACCCCCACGCCCTATGAGGGCACTAGGCCCTCAACCTAGCGCGTCTGCCTATTCCGCCACTCCGACGTGGTGCACCTGGGTGCGGGCGGATTGTAGCAAAGGGCTCGTGGGTCGAACGGGTCAGGCGGGGAGGCTGACGGTGGCCAGGTCGAGGGTGCCCCAGGGGGTGAGGTTGAAGCCCTGGGGGCCGGGGGTGAGGACGGCGGCGTGGTGTTCGGTGAGGAGGGGGGTGGCGGGGAGGTCGGCCAGGGTGGCGGCTTCGGTCTGCTGGTAGCGGGTGGCGCGGGTGGGGTCGTCGGGGGTGGCGCGGGCCTGGTCGAGGAGGCGCCGGGCGTCCGGGCTGGTCGAGGCGGGGGCGGCGAGGAACGGGTCGGGGCGGGGGTAGGGGGCGACCCGGCGTACCAGCGTCAACGGCGTCTCGCCCTTCGGGGTCGGGGTGACCTCCAGGTCGACCCCGGCGGCGGTGAGGTCGCCGTCGATCGCGGCGGCGACGCGGCGGGCGTCGGGGCCAGGCGGGATGGCCATGGTGACCGGGGCGCGACCCGCCTTGGCCTTGGCGAACAGGGAGCGGGCCTCGGCCGGGTCGTGGGCGCACGCCGGGCAGGCCGGGTCCGACCCCGCACCACCGCCCGACCCACCGCCGGGGGTGGGTGGGGGGACCAGCGTCGTCGCCGCCGATCCGGCCAGGGTGGCGGCGAGCTGGTCGCGGTCGATGGCGAGGGAGACGGCCTGGCGCCAGGTGGGGTTGCCGCCGAGCTTCGACTTGAGGTTGAAGGTGAGCTGCCAGGCGGTGAGGGTGGGGCCGTTGAGGAGGCCGGGGGTGGTGCGGCCGTCGGGCGAGAGGCCGTGGACGGTGCGGGCGGCCGGGAGCTGGTCGGGGGGGACGGGGGCGAAGGCGACCCGGCCGTTCTGGAGCTCCAGCCAGGCGGTCTGCTCGTCGGGGACCACGTGGACGCTGACCTTGTCGAGCAGGGCCGGCGAGGCCTGGTAGGCGGGGTTGCGCTCCAGGGTCAGGGAGCGGCCGGGGCGGGCGGGGGCGGCCAGGCGGAAGGGGCCGTTGCCGGCCGGGTGGGCCAGGTAGGCGGCCGGGTCGGGGCGGGCCAGGGCCGAGGGCAGGGGGGACAGGGGGAGGGCGGCGACCAGGGCCGGGAGGTCGGCGAAGGGGCGGTCGAGCCGGACCACCAGGGTGGCCGGGTCGGGGGTCTCGAGGCCGGCGATGGAGCGGGCGCGGCCGGCCGCGAAGGCCCGGTAGCCGGTGACGCCCGACAGCAGGGTGCGGGCCGGGGGCGGGGCGGGCTCGGCCTTGGGGTCGGCCAGGCGCTGCCAGGCGTAGGTGAAGTCGCTGGAGCGGACCGGGGAGCCGTCGGACCAGCGGGCGTCGGGGCGGAGGCGGAACTCCCAGCGGCGCAGGGACGGGTCGCTGGTCCAGGAGGCGGCGACGGCGGGGCGGACGGCGCCGGCCGGGTCGATGGCGGTGAGGCCGTCGAACAGGTTGCCGAGGACGATCTCGTCCTCGAGGCGGTCGGCCCGGGCCGGGTCGAGCGGGCCGGGGTCGAGCAGGGCGATGGCCAGGGTGCCGCCGCTGCGGCCCTGGGGCGCCGCTCCCCCGCCGCGGGACCCGCCGGAGGAGCCGGGCCCACCGCCCGTGCACCCGGCCGCGGCGACCAGGGTCACGACCAGCAGCCACCGGAACGCGCGGCGTCCGGCGACCACGGAAGGCGACTCCCTAGGGCTCGAGCATGAGGGCCAGCAGCACGCTGGTGATGCCGAACACCGTGGCCGCGGCGACGGTCAGGCGGTCGAGGTTGCGCTCGACCACGGTGGAGCCGCCGAGCTGGGTGTTCATGCCGCCGCCGAACATGTCGGAGAGGCCGCCGCCGCGGCCGGCGTGGAGGAGGATGAACAGGATCAGGGTGAACGACGCGATCACGTCGATGACGATCAGCAGCGGGATCATCGGGCAGTCCTTACAGGCAGGAAAGGGCAGGTGGACGACCGGCAAGACCCGCCGAGTGTATCAGCGGGCGCGGCGGGCCGAGCCCTTGATGATCATGGCGAACTCGTCGGCGTCGAGGCTGGCCCCGCCGACCAGGGCGCCGTCGACGTCGGGCTTGGTGGCCAGCTCCTCGGCGTTGCTGGACTTGACGCTGCCGCCGTACTGGATGCGGAGCTCGTCGGCGGCGGCCTGGCCGACCAGGTCGGCGACGGTGGCGCGGATGACGGCGATCGTCTCCTGGGCGTCGTCGGCGGTGGCGGCGCGGCCGGTGCCGATGGCCCAGACCGGCTCGTAGGCGACCACCAGGCCGGCCACCTGGTCGCCGCCGAGCCCGGCCAGGGAGCCGCGGATCTGGCCCTGGACGACCTCGGCGGTGCGGCCGGACTCGCGCTCCTCCAGGACCTCGCCGACGCAGACGATCGGGCGCATGCCGGCCTCCAGGACGGCCCTGGCCTTGCGGTTGACCAGCTCGTCGTCCTCGCCGAAGTACTGGCGGCGCTCGGAGTGGCCGACGATCACGTACTGGACGCCCAGCTTGGCCAGCATCGGCGCCGAGACCTCGCCGGTGTAGGCCCCCTGGGGCTCGGGGTGGCAGTCCTGGGCGCCGAGGGCGATCGGCAGCCTGTCGCCGTCGATCAGGGTGCCGACGCTGCGCAGGGCGGTGAACGGCGGGCACACCGCCACCTCGACGGCGTCGGTGTCCTCGCTGCTCAGCGCCCAGGCCAGCTTCTGGGTGAGCTGGACGCCCTCCAGGTGGTTCTTGTGCATCTTCCAGTTGCCGGCGATCAGCGGGCGGCGCGCCACGGCGGGCCCTCCTTCAGACGGTCGGGATGGCGGCGACGCCGGGCAGGGTCTTGCCCTCGAGCAGCTCGAGGCTGGCCCCGCCGCCGGTGGACAGGTGGTCGACCCGGTCGGCCAGGCCGAGCTCGGCCAGGGCGGCGGCCGAGTCGCCCCCGCCGACCACCGTGTAGCCGTCGGCGGCGGCCACCGCCTCGGCGACCGCCTTGGTGCCGGCGGCGAACGGGGCCAGCTCGAACACGCCCATCGGCCCGTTCCAGAACACGGTGCGGGCGTCGGCGACGGCGGCGGCGAACGCCTTGGCCGTCTCCGGGCCGATGTCCAGGCCCTTCCAGCCGGCCTCGATCCCGTCGGCGGGGACGGTGCGGGTCTCGGCGTCCTCGCTGACCTCGCGGGCCACGACCACGTCGGTGGGCAGCAGCACCGGCTTGCCCTGGCCGCTGGCCGTCTCCAGCAGCGACGCACCGCGTCGACCTGGTCGGGCTCGAACAGCGAGTCGCCGATCTCGTGGCCCTGGGCGGCCAGGAAGGTGAAGCACATGCCGCCGCCAACGACCAGGCTGTCGACCCGGCCGAGGAGGTTGTCGAGCACGGCCAGCTTGTCGGAGACCTTGCTGCCCCCGAGCACGGCCGCGAACGGCCGCTCGGGGTCCTCCAGCAGCCGCGACAGCACCTTGACCTCGTTGGCCAGCAGGTAGCCGGCGTAGGCGGGCAGCCGCTCGGCCACCCCGACCACCGAGGCGTGGGCCCGGTGGGCGGCCCCGAAGGCGTCGTCCACGTAGACCTCGGCCAGGGAGGCGAGCCGGTCGGCCAGGTCGGGGTCGTTCTTCTCCTCGCCCGGCTCGTAGCGGAGGTTCTGGAGCAGCAGCACCTGGTTGCCGCCGAGGGCCTCGGCGGCCTGGCGGGCCTGGTCGCCGGCGACGTCGTCGACGAACAGGACCTCGACGCCGAGGTGCTCGGCCAGGACCGGCCGCACCGGCTCCAGCGAGTACTTCGGGTCGCGCCTGCCCTTGGGCCGGCCCAGGTGGGAGCAGCAGATCACCTGGGCGCCGTGGTCGAGCAGCCACCGCAGGGTCGGGATCGCGGCCCGGACGCGCAGGTCGTCGGTGACGTGGCCGTCCTCCAGGGGCACGTTGAAGTCGTTGCGGACCAGGACCCGCCGCCCGGCGACGTCGGCGTGGTCGACCGTGCGCAGCTCCACCGGACTAGAGCGACTGGCCGACCAGCACGGTCAGGTCGACAAGTCGCTTGGAGTAGCCCCACTCGTTGTCGTACCAGCCGAAGACCTTGGCCAGGTTGCCGTTGGCCTGGGTCAGGGGCGAGTCGAAGATGCAGGAGGCGTCGTCGCCGACGATGTCGCGGGAGACGATCGGGTCGCTGGAGTAGCGGATGATCCCGGCCAGCGGCCCCTCGGCGGCCTGCTTGTAGGCGTCGTTGATCTCCTCGGCGGTGGCGTCGCGGCCCAGCACCACGGCCAGGTCGGTGAGCGAGCCGTCCTCCACCGGGACCCGCAGGGCGATGCCGTCGAGCTTGCCCTTGAGCTCGGGGATGACCAGGGAGGCGGCCTTGGCCGCGCCGGTCGAGGTGGGGATGGTGTTGACCGCCGCCGAGCGGGCCCGGCGCAGGTCCTTGTGCGGGAAGTCGAGGATGACCTGGTCGTTGGTGTAGGCGTGGATGGTGGTCATGAAGCCCTTCTCGATCCCGAAGTTGTCGAGCAGGACCTTGGCCAGGGGGACCACCGAGTTGGTGGTGCAGGAGGCGTTGGAGATGATGTCGTGGCTGGCCGGGTCGTACTTGTCGTGGTTGACGCCCATGACGATGGTGACGTCCTCGTCCTTGGCCGGGGCCGAGATGATGACCTTCCTGGCCCCGCTCTTGAGGTGCTGGGCGGCGTCGTCGCGCTTGGTGAAGATGCCGGTGGACTCGATGACCACGTCGACCCCGAGGTCGCCCCAGGGGAGCTGGGACGGGTCCCGCTGGGCGCTGGCCAGCACCCGCTGGCCGCCGACGGTGATGGACTCGTCGTCGAAGGACACCTCGTCGCCCAGCCGGCCGAAGGTCGAGTCGTACTTGAGCAGGTGGGCCAGGGTCTTGTTGTCGGTCAGGTCGTTGACGGCCACGACCTCGACGTCCTGGCCCTTGGCGGCCCGGAAGTAGTTGCGGCCGATGCGGCCGAAGCCGTTGATGCCGACGCGAACGGTCATGGTGTCCTCCCCGGGGGTTGAACGTTCCGGCTCATTCTTCACTACCCGAAAGGGGTGCCGTCAACGCCTCGATCCTCCGGAGACGCGCCAGCACACCGCCCTTGGAACGCGGCGGGTCGAGCATAGCCCCTAGTTCGGCCAGGCTGGCGTCCGGATGGGCCAGGCGCAGGGCGGCGACCTCGGCCAGGTCGCCGGGCAGGCCGTCCCAGCCCAGCCGGGCCACGGCCTGCTCGACGGCGGCGACCTGGGCCATGGCCGCGGCCACGCTGCGGCGCAGGTTGGCGTGGTCGGCGTTGGCCAGCCGGACCGCCTCGCGCCGCACCTCCCGCCGGATGCGGCCGTCCTCCCAGGCCAGGTAGGCGGTCTGGGCGCCCATGACCAGCAGGGCCCCGCCGATCGCCTCGCCGCCCTTGACCACCACCCGGTGCTCGTCGGGGCCGCGCACCCCGGTCCGGGCCGGCAGGCCGAGGCGGGCCAGGATGGCGGCCAGGTCGGTGGCGGTGCGCTCCTCGGGGGCGCCGATCTCCAGGTGGGGGGCGCGGGTCGGGGCCGACACCGAGCCGCGGCCCAGGAACGCCCCCCTGGCGAAGCAGGCGGCCGCCTCCCGGCTCCGGACCAGGCCGCCGGCGACCCCGAAGCTGAGCCGGCCGGCGCCGTCCAGGACGCCGCTGTCGGTCAGGACCCGCTCCACCCGGTCGGCCAGGACCAGCTCGTAGCGGGCCCGCGGGGCCAGGGCCCCGGCCTCGCGGACCCGGAAGTCGGGCCGGACCCCGTAGCCGGCGTGCAGCAGCCAGAACGCCAGCCGGGTCACCCCGCCCGACCCGGTGGCCAGGACCAGGGTGTAGCGGGGGCCGAGGGTGCCGCCGATGTGGAGGGTGGCGGCGAAGCGGAGCAGGGCGGCCAGCAGGGCGCGGCGCTCGGCGGGGGCGGCCGGCCGCAGCGCCGCCAGCTCCTCCTTCACCCGCACGGTGAACTCGCCTCTGCTCATCCGCTCCTACGCCAGCTCCTTGAGGGCGGTGGCCAGGCGGGCGGCGTCGTGGCGGCCGGGGTGGTCGTCGGCGGCCACCTCGGCGTGGACGACCGCCGCCCCGAGCTCGGCGAAGGCCTGCAGCTCCCGGGCGGCGCCGGCGGCGTCCCGGGGCCGCTGGCAGAGCACGGCCGTCACCGGCAGGCCGGGGCAGTGGTCGAGGATCGCGGCCAGGTGGCCCTCGGGCGGGAAGCCGGTGGTCTCCCCCGGCTGGGCCTCCAGGTTGCAGATGTAGACCAGCCGCGAGGCCTCGGTCAGGGCGTCGGCCAGCTCGGGGACGAGCAGGTTGGGCACCACCGAGGTGAAGGTCGAGCCGGGGCCGAGCAGGACCAGGTCGGCCTGGCGGACGGCGCGGACCGCGGCCGGCACCGCCGCCGGCCGGCCCGGCTCCAGCCAGACCGACTCGACCCGGCCGCTGGCCGTGCCGATCGCCACCTGCCCCTCGACCGCGCGGCCGTCGACCCGGCCGCACAGCCGCACCGGCACCAGCGTCGCCGGCAGGACCTGCCCGTGGACCCGCAGCCAGCGGGACGCCTCCTCCAGCGCCTCCTGGAACCCCCCCTTGAGGTCGGTGAGCGCGGCCAGGGCCAGGTTGCCCAGGTTGTGGCCGGCCAGGTCGCCGCGCTCGAACCGGTAGCCGAACAGCTCGCGGACCTCGGCGGTCGGGTCGGCCAGGGCGAGCATCGCCTTGCGCAGGTCGCCGGGCGGGAGCAGGCCCAGGTCGCGGCGGAGCCGCCCCGAGGAGCCGCCGTCGTCGGCAACGGCCACGATCGCGGTCGGCTCCTCCCCGAGCAGCCGCAGGGCGGTGAGGGTGACGGCCAGGCCGTGGCCGCCGCCGAGGGCGACGACCCTCACTCGCGCTCCACGTCCCGGTGGGCGACGTGGGCCCGGTAGCCCTTGTCGGTCAGCCAGCCGGCCAGCTCGGTGGCCAGGACCACGCTGCGGTGCTTGCCGCCGGTGCAGCCGATGGCCACGGTCAGGTACTGCTTGCCCTCCTGGACATACCCGGGCAGGGCCGTCTCCAGCAGCGCCTCCAGCCGGGCCAGGAACAGGCCGGTGCCGTCCTGGGCGAGCACGTAGTCGCGCACCGCCGGGTCGGTGCCGGGGAGCGGGCGCAGCTCCGGCACCCAGTGCGGGTTGGGCAGGAAGCGGACGTCGACCACCATGTCGGCGTCCAGGGGCAGGCCGTACTTGAAGCCGAAGGAGGTCACCGTCACCAGCAGGCCGGCCGCCTCGTCGGCGAAGGCGGCCAGGATCTTGGCCCGCAGCTCGTGCACGTTGAGGTCGCTGGTGTCGACCACCAGGTCGGCGTCGGCCCGCAGCTCGCGCAGCAGGTCGCGTTCCAGGGCGATCGACTCGGCGACCCGCTCGCCGGCCACCGGGTGGCGCCGGCGGGTGGCCTCGAAGCGGCGGATCAGCACCTCGTCGGAGGCCTCCAGGAACACCACCCGGAGGTTGACGTCCTTGGCCCGCAGCTGGTCGAGGGCGGTGGTCAGCTCGGAGACGTCGGCGGTGAAGGCGCCGCCCCTGGCGTCCATGACCAGCGCCACCCGGGTCGGGTCGCGGCCGACCACGGCCAGCTCGGCGACCCGCCCGATCAGCGACGGCGGCAGGTTGTCGATCACGAAGTAGCCGAGGTCCTCCAGCACCTTGGCCGCCTCCGAGCGGCCGGCGCCCGACAGCCCGGTGATCACGACGAACTCCACCGCGGCGGCGCGCAGGCGGTCCTCGGTCCGCAGCTCTTGCGTCATCGGCTCCGCTCCCCCCCGGCGGCTCCGTGCAGATGGTCGTAGACCACCTTAGCAAGCTGGGGGCCGACCCCGGGAACCTGCTCCAGCTCGGCCAGGCTGGCCTGGGCGGCCTTGCGGGCCGAGCCGAAGTGGCGCACCAGCTGGCGCCGCCTGGTCTCCCCCACCCCGGGGATGCCGTCGAGCACGCTGCGGGTCATGGACCGGTCGCGCAGCTTGCGGTGGTAGGTGATGGCGAAGCGGTGGGCCTCGTCGCGGACCCGCTGGAGGAGGTACAGGGCCTCGCTGGTCCGGGGGATGACCACCGGGTCGGGCGTGCCCGGCACGTACACCTCCTCCATCCGCTTGGCCAGCGACACCACGGGCAGGTCGGGGCTGGCCGAGGCCCGCACCGCCTCCAGGGCGGCGGCCAGCTGGGGCCGGCCCCCGTCGACCACGATCAGGTTGGGCGGGTAGGCGAACTTCCTCCGCCGCCCGTCCTCTTCCTCGGGGAGGTCCCGCTCGGCTGGCCAGGCGGGCCAGGCGGCGGGTCAGGACCTCGCGCAGGGAGGCCACGTCGTCCTGGCCCTCGACCGAGCGGACCTCGAAGCGCCGGTACTCGCTCTTGCGGGCCAGGCCGTCCTCGAACACCACCATCGAGCCCACCACCTGGCTGCCCTGGAGGTTGGAGATGTCGTAGCACTCGATCCGCAGCGGGGCCTCGGGCAGGTCGAGGGCCTCCTGGAGCTCCTTGAGGCCCCGGGCCCGGGCGTCGAAGTCGCTGGCCCGCTTGAGCTTGTGGGTGGCGAAGGCCTCGCGGGCGTTGGCCGCGACCGTCTCCAGCAGGGCCCGCTTCTCCCCCCGGCGGGGCACCCGGAAGTCGACCGGCCCGCCGCGCAGCCCGGCCAGCCAGGCCCGCAGGCCGTCGGCGCCCTCGGGCAGGACGGGCAGGAACACCTCGCGGGGGACCTCGTCGGCCCGGTCGCCGTAGAGCTGCTGGACGAAGGTGGCGGCCAGCGAGGCGGTGTCGAGGGCCTCGACCTTGTCGACCACGAAGCCGCGCCGCCCCACCACCCGGCCCCGGCGGACGAAGAACACCTGGACCGCCGCCTCCAGGTCGTCCTCGGCGAAGGCGGCGATGTCGAAGTCCTCCGGGGTCGAGGACACCATCTGCTGGCGTTCCATGGCCTTGCGGACGCTGCCCAGCTGGTCGCGCAGCCGGGCCGCCAGCTCGAAGTTGAGCTCCTCGGCGGCCTGGCGCATCTCGGCCTCCAGCCGCTGCAGGGTCGGCCGGGTGCGCCCGTCCATGAAGGCCACGAAGTCCTCGACGATCCGCCGGTGCTCGTCGGGGGTGACGCGGCCGACGCACGGGCCCGAGCACTTGTTGATGTCGAACAGGATGCAGGGCCGGCCGAGGCGCCGGTGCCGGTCGAACACCCCCTTGGAGCAGGTCCGCATCGGGAAGGTGCGCAAGAGGAGATCCAGGGTCTCCCGGATCGCGTAGGCGTGGGCGTAGGGCCCGAAGTACCTCGTCCCCTTGCGCTTGGGGCCCCGCTCGACCCGCGGCCGGGGGATCTCGTCGGCCAGGGGCACGGCCAGCCACGGGTACGACTTGTCGTCGCGGTAGCGGACGTTGTAGCGGGGCCGGTGCTGCTTGATCAGGTTGTACTCGAGCTGGAGGGCCTCGACCTCGGACTGGACGAGCATCCACTCCAGCGAGGCCGAGGCCTCGACCATGGCCGCGGTGCGGGGGTGCAGGTTCCGCATCGGCTGGAAGTAGCTGGCGGTCCGCTTGCGCAGCGAGATCGCCTTGCCGACATAGATCACCCGCCCGTCCCGGTCGCGGAACAGGTACACGCCGGGATGGTCGGGAATGGCCTCAGGCTTCGGCCTTGGGCTGGTCGCGACGGTCATATCGCAATTCTAGGCGCGGAGACGGACTACGTCGAAGCGATGAGGGCGAATTACGTCGCCGTCGGGCAATCGGTTCCGGCCCTGGGAACGAACAGGACACGAAGACAAGCAACCAGCCGGGTGGATCGCCGCTCGGCGGATGCGCCCGGGCCCGGCGCCTCCCTGTTCCGAACCGCTCGTTCCTCGAGCCGAGGAGGTTTCGCCGTGCCCTTGCCTGCCGCACGCCCGGATCGCCGCCGCCTGCTCCGCGTGGTCGGGGTCGGGCTGGTCGGGATCGCCGTCGGGGTCGGGGCCACCCTGGCCGCCCACGGCCTCGGGGGAGGCGCCGAGCCGCGCCGCCTCGGTCCAGCGCCTCGACCTGCCGGCCGGCGGCGTCGCCCCCGCGGCCGCAGGCCCCGGGCGACGCCACGGCGTCCGCGCCGGTGCGCGCCGGGTCGGCCCGGGCGGCCGTGCAGCGCTTCCTCGAGGCCAGGGCGGCCGGCGACGCCGCCACCGCCTACGGCCTGCTCGACCAGGCGGGCCGGAAGCGGTACCCGTCGCTGGCCCGCTTCGAGCGCGCCCAGGCCGACCGGGCCGTGGTCACGGCCGTGCGGGTCGGGCGCGAGCGCACGACCGGGGCGGCCAGGGCCGACGTCACCGTCACCCTCTCCCACCCGGCGGCCATCGACCCGTTCGCCGGGCTGGTCCCCGCCCGGACGGTCGAGGTGTGGCGGGCCAGCCGCCAGGACGGCCGCTGGCGGGTCGCGGCCGACCCGGTGTCGGTCCGCGCCGACCTGCCCAGCGACGACCGCGCCCCCGAGGCGGTGACCGCCTGGGTCCAGCGCCTGCTCGGCTGCGACCGCCAGGGGGCGGCCAGCCTGCAGGTCGGGGCCGAGCTGTACGGGCCGGCCGACCTGGCCGAGCTGCCCTGCCAGGAGCGGGGCCGCTGGACGGTGGCCGACCCCGAGGGCTTCGACGCCGCCGTCGAGCCGGAGGCCTATGTCGCCGCCTTCGGCCCCGAGGTCGGCTCCTGGGCCCGGCTGGTGCCGGTCCAGGGCCCGCGCTCCCGCTTCCACGTCGTTGTCGGCCCGCTGGGCGACGCCTGGCGCGTGCTCGGCACCGATCCCGACAAGGCCCGATGAGAGGAGGCCCCGAGACCGTACGTCCCTGTCCTGTCCCATCCGTCCTCCCGAGGAGGATCAGTTGTCCAAGTTCCGCAAGCTCATGACGGTGGGGGGTCTGGTCGCCACACTGGCGCTGGTCACCGTCGTGGGCACCCTGGCGCCGTCGGGGGCGTCCAGCCACCGCGAGGCCCTGCAGATCTCGCAGGACCCGGTGGCCGACAACACCGACACCTACGCCTTCGTCAGCCCCGACAAGCCCGACACCGTCACCCTGGTGGGGAACTGGATCCCGCTGGAGGAGCCGGCCGGCGGGCCCAACTTCCACAACTTCGGCGACGACGTGAAGTACACGCTCAACGTCGACAACGACGGCGACGCCGTCGACGACATCGTGTGGGAGTTCCGCTTCTCGACCAAGGTCCAGAACGGCAACACCTTCCTGTACAACACCGGTCCGATCAGCTCGCTGAAGGACCCCGACTTCAACATCCGCCAGACCTACTCGGTGGCCAAGGTCGAGAACGGCCGCCGCACGGTCATCGGCTCCGGGCTGCCCGTGCCGCCGGCCAACATCGGCCCGCGCTCGACGCCCAACTACGCGCAGCTGGCCTCCGCGGCCGTCGCCGGACTGAGCGACGGCAGCAAGGTCTTCGCCGGTCCCCGCGACGACCCGTTCTTCGTCGACCTGGGCTCGGTCTTCGACCTGGCCGGGCTGCGGCCCTTCAACCAGGCCCACGCGATCCCGCTGCCCACCGAGGCCGGGGTCGACGGGGTCAGCGGCTACAACACCCACTCGATCGTCCTCCAGGTCCCCATCAAGCAGCTCACCGGGGACAAGAAGGCGCTCACCGGGGCCGACGACCCTGACGCGGTCATCGGCGTGTACGCCGCCTCCTGGCGCCGCCAGACCCGGGTCCTGTCGCCCAGCGGCAACGACCCGCTCAGCCTCGGCCAGTGGGTCCAGGTCTCGCGCCTGGGCATGCCGCTGGTCAACGAGGTCGTCATCCCGCTCGGCAAGAAGGACCGCTTCAACGCCTCCGAGCCGGCCGATGACGCCCAGTTCGGCAAGTTCGTCCTCGACCCCGAGGTGGCCCGGCTGATCCCGGTGCTGTACCCGGGGGTCAAGGTGCCGGCGGCGCCGCGCAACGACATCGCCACCATCTTCCTCACCGGCATCCCCGGGCTGAACCAGCCCAAGAACGTGAAGCCGTCGGAGATGATCCGGCTCAACATGGGCATCGCGCCCAGCAAGAGCCCCAGCCCGCTGGGGGTCCTGGGCGGCGACAACGCCGGGTTCCCGAACGGTCGCCGGCTCGCCGACGACACCCCCGACATCGAGCTGCGCGCTCTGGCCGGGGGCACCCCGTTCACGCCCGACTTCAACATCGCGCCCAACAACAAGCTGGGCGACGGCGTGAACACCAACGACACGCCGTTCCTCAACCAGTTCCCGTACGTGGGTACCCCCCACCAGGGGTACGCCAGCGACCCTCACTACGTCCGTGGTAGCACCACGACTCCGTAGCGAGCCGCTGGAGGGAGGGGCCCGGGCCTCCGGGCCCCTCCCCACCAAGCCTGCTCGTTCCCGTGGCCTGCTCGTCGCCGTGCTCGCCGTGACCCTCCTGGCCGGGCTGCTGGCCGGCCGGTTCCTGGTCGCCGGCGACGACGGCGCGACCCGCCCGGCGCGGCCGGCCGCCGCCGGCGACACCGGCGTCCTGGTGGCCCGGCTCCAGGCCGAGCTGCGCCAGCGCCCCGACGAGCCCCGCCTGCTCACCCGCCTCGGCGTCGCCTACGTGGCCCAGGCCCGGGAGACCGCCGACCCCACCTTCTACGCCAACGCCGCCGGGGTCCTGGAGCGAGCGACCACCCTCGCCCCCCGCGACCCCGACACCATGGTCGCCCGCGGCCAGCTCGACCTGGCCCGCCACGACTTCCGGTCCGCGCTCGCCTGGGGCACCAAGGCCGTCAAGGCCAACCCCGACCTGCCCGACGCCCTCGGCGTCCTGTTCGACGCCCAGGTCGAGCTGGGCCGCTACCAGGCGGCCGTCGTCACCGCCCAGGCGATGGTCGACCGCAAGCCGACCCAGGGCAGCCTGGCCCGGGTCTCGTACGCCCGCGAGCTGCTCGGCGACCCCGACGGGGCGGTCGCGGCCATGGTCCAGGCGTCCGCCGCCGGCGGCGACTCGGCCACCGACCGGGCCTATGTCCAGACGCTGATCGGCAACCTGCACCTGGGGGCGGGTCGCCTGGCGGCCGCCGAGGCCGCCTACCAGCGGGCCCTGGACGGCCTGGATGGCTACGGGCTGGCCGAGGTCGGCCTGGCCAGGGTCGCGGCCGCCCGCGGGGACCTGGCCGGCGCGGCCCGGCGGCTGGAGCCGGCGGCCGCCCGCCTGCCCCTGCCGGCCACCGTGGCCCTGCTCGGCGACGTCCGCGCCGCCCTCGGCGACAAGGACGCGGCCGCGGCCCAGTACCGGCTGGTCCGGGTGATCGAGCGGCTGAACCAGGCCAACGGCGTGGCCGTCGACCTGGAGCTGGCCCGGTTCGAGGCCGACCAGCGCCAGCTGGATCCCGGCGCCCGCCCGGACAAGGCGGTCGCCACGGCCAGGCGCGCCCTGGCCGAACGGCCGACCATCTACGGCGAGGACACCCTGGGCTGGGCGCTGCGCCAGGCCGGGCGGCCCCGCCAGGCCCTGCCCCACGCCCGGGCCGCGGTCCGGCTCGGCACCCGCGACGCGGTGCTCTGGTACCACCTGGCCGCCGTCGAGGCCGACCTGGGCATGACCGCGGCCGCCCGCCGCCACCTGGCCGAGGCGTTCGAGATCTCCCCCTACCTGACCGTGCGCGACCAGCCCGCCGCGCTGGCCCTGGCCGGGCGGCTCCGCCTGCCCGCCCCAAGCCGGACGAGCGGCCGGTGAGGCCGATCGCGCGCCGCGGCGCTGTCCTGGCCGCCCTGGCCGCCACCCTGCTGGTGGCCGGGGCGACCGGGGCGGCCGCCCATCCCCTCGGGAACTTCACGGTCAACACCTACAGCGGGCTCCGGGTCGGGCCCGACCGGCTGGTCGTCGACTACGTGGTCGACATGGCCGAGATCCCCACCTTCCAGACCCGCCAGACCATCGACACCGACGACAACGGCCGGGTCACCGGGCCCGAGGCCGCCGCCTGGCGCGACCGGGAGTGCCCCCGCCTGGCCACCGGCCTCCGGGCGGCCGTCGACGGTCGGGCGGCGACCCTGGCCGTCACCGGGTCCGCCCTCACCTTCCCCAAGGGCGTCGGCGGCCTGCAGACCCTGCGCCTGGAATGCGCCCTGGCCGCACCCCTCCCCGCCGGCCAGGGCCTCGCCTACACCGACACCAACCTGGAGGGCCGGGTCGGCTGGCGCGAGATCACCGCCGTCGGCGACCGCGCCACCCTCGAAGCCGCCAACGTCCCCACCACCAGCCCCAGCGCCCGCCTCACCACCTACCCCCAGGACCAGCTCAGCTCCCCCCTCAACCAGCGCACCGCCGCCCTCCGCTTCCACCCCGGCGGCCCCCCTGCCGCGGGGGCCGGGGCCCTCGGATCGGTGGAGCGGAGCCCTCCAGCGGTGCAGCGGGCCCCGAAGCGGTGCAGCGGGGCGGGGTGGATCGGGCCACGGCGGCGTTCACCGCGTTGGTGGGCGAGCGTTCGCTCTCCCCCGGGTTCGCGCTGGTGGCGCTGCTGCTGGCGGTGGGGCTGGGGGCCGCGCACGCGCTGGCGCCCGGGCACGGCAAGACGGTGATGGCGGCCTACCTGGTCGGCCTCCGCGGCACCCTGCGCCAGGCGGCCACCATCGGGGCAACGGTCACCCTCACCCACACCGCCGGGGTCCTCCTCCTCGGCCTGGTCCTCACCACCTCCCGCGCGGTCGCGTCCGAGCGCGTCTACCCCTGGCTCGGCCTCGGCAGCGGCCTGCTCCTGGCCGGAGTCGGCATCGGCCTGCTCGTCCGCGCCCGCCCCGGCCACGGCCACCCGCATCCCCACGGGCATGAGCTTCACCACCCCCATCCCCACGGGCAGGAGCCTGACCACCCGCACTCGCACGACCACGACCACCCTGGCGCCGCCCCGGGGGCCTGGGCGGCCGTTGGGGTGGCGGGGGCTGGTGGCGTTGGGGTTGGCCGGGGGGCTGGTGCCGAGCCCGTCGGCGGTGGTGGTGCTGCTGGGCGGGATCGCGCTGGGGCAGGCGTGGTTCGGGGTTGCGCTGGTGCTGGCCTATGGGCTGGGGATGGCGGCGACCCTCACCGGGGTCGGGTTGCTGCTGGCGCACCTGCGGACCCGGATGGACCGGCGGCTGCGGGTCCCGGCGGGGTCGGTGCTGGGGCGGATCGGGCGGCTGCTGCCGGCCGTCACCGCCTCGGTGATCGTCCTGGTGGGGCTGGGGCTGGCCGCCAGCGGGGCCGCGCAGCTCTGAGGCGTCAGGACAGCGCCTGGACGAGCTGGGCGACCAGGTCGCCGACGATGTGGCCGAGCAGCACCACCAGGACCCCGCCCAGGGACAGCAGCCCGGTCAGCAGCAGGGCTGGCAGCGGGTCGTGGGCGAGCGAGGTCCAGTAGGCGTCGAGCAGCACCCCGAGGAGGTTCTCGGGACGCCGTTCCTGGTCCACCTGGCGGCTCCGTCGGCGAGGTTCGTCCGGTTCAGGGTACGACGCCGGCCCGTCGGCTGTCGCCACTAGGATGGCCCGGCGACCCCGGCGGAGAGGACACCGATGGCCCCTGACAGCTCCCAGCCCCCGCTGACCCTTCCGCCCGAGCAGATGCGGCGGCTCGGCTACCAGGTCGTCGACCTGGTGGTGGACGCCCTGGCCGGGCTGCGGGACCGGCCGCCGGCGCGGCGGGCCGGCCCCGAGGAGCTGGCCGGGCTGCTGGGCGAGCCGGTGCCCCGGGCCGGGGCCGACCCCGAGGTGGTGCTGCGCCAGGCCGTCGCCGACGTCCTCGGGCCGGCCATGCGGGTCGACCACCCGCGCTTCTTCGCCTATGTGCCCATCCCCAGCAACTACGTGGGCATGCTGGCCGACGCCCTCGTCTCCGGCTTCGGGGTGTTCGCCGGGACCTGGCAGGCCGCCTCGGGCGCGGCCGCGGCCGAGCTGGCCACCCTGCGCTGGCTGCGGGAGCTGTTCGGCCTGCCGGAGGCGGCGGGTGGGCTGTTCGTCGACGGCGGCTCCTCGGCCAACCTGTACGGCCTGGTCGCCGCCCGCCGGGCGGTGCTCGGGGACCGGCTGGAGGGGGCGGTCCTGTACGCCTCCGACCAGACCCACTCCTGGATCGGCCGGGCCGCCGGGCTGGTCGGCCTGCAGCCGTCCCAGGTGCGGCTGCTCGCCAGCGACCACGAGTTCCGGCTGCTCCCCGGCGTGGTGGCCGAGGCGGTCGCGGCCGACCGGGCGGCCGGGCGGCGGCCGTTCTGCGTGGTCGCCACCTCGGGCACGACCAGCACCGGCAGCGTCGACCCGCTGGCCGACCTGGCCGCCCTGTGCCGGGCCGAGGGGCTGTGGTTCCACGTCGACGGCGCCTTCGGCGCCCCGGCCATCCTCACCGCCGAGGGCCGGCGGCTGCTGGCCGGGATCGAGCAGGCCGACTCGCTCGCCCTCGACGCCCACAAGTGGCTGTTCCAGCCGCTGGAGGCGGGCTGCGTGCTGGTCCGCGACGTCGCCCTGCTGGAGTCCATCTTCTCGACCCGCCGCGAGTTCCTGCTCGACGCCGCCGCCGGCGACCGCGAGGTCAACTTCACCGACCGCGGCCTCCAGCTCACCCGCAGCTTCCGCGCGTTCAAGCTGTGGCTGTCGCTCAAGGTGTTCGGCCTGGACGCGTTCGCCGCCGCCGTCCAGCACGGCATGGACCTGGCCGGCTACGCCGACGCCCTGCTGCGGCGCCGCACCGGCTGGGAGGTGGCCGCCCCGACCCGGCTCGCCCTGGTCAGCTTCCGCTTCGCCGACCGCGCCCGGTCGCCCGAGGAGCTGGAGGCGGTCAACCGGCGCGTCGCCGACGCCATGCTGGTCGACGAGCTGGCCACCCTCAGCTCGACCGTCCTGGACGGCCGCACCACCCTGCGCCTGTGCACCGTCAACCCCCGCACCACCAGGGAGGACGTCGAGGCCGCCCTGGCCAGGGTCGAGGAGCTGGCCGCCGCCGTCTGAGGGGCGTGGCATGCTGCAGGGCGGAGCCACAACCCGTTCCGACCAGAGGAGGTCCCGATGCCGACAGCCCCGGCGGCCAAGGTGGTGCAGCCCGGCCAGGGCCGGTCGATCAAGCTGTTCGCGGTGGGGTTCGACTACAAGGTGACCAGCGCCGACTCCGGCGGCGCCCTGGCCGCCCTCGAGGTCACCATCCCGCCCCGCACCCTGGTCAAGCCCCACAACCACAGCCGCGAGGACGAGTACACGGTGGTGCTGGCCGGCACCGTCGGGGCCCGGGTCGGGGACCAGGTGGTGGAGGCGGCCGCCGGGGCGTCGCTGGTCAAGCCCCGCGGGATCCCGCACGCGATGTGGAACGCCGGCGCCGAGCCGGTCAGGGTGCTGGAGGTCCTCTCCCCCGCCGGCCTGGAGGACTACTTCGAGGAGCTGGCCCCGGTGCTGCGCGACAAGGCCCCGCCGGCCACCTACGACGCGCTCGCCGAACGCTACGGCCTCACCATCCAGAACGACTGGATCGAGGAGCTGGAGCGGACCTACGGGGTCAAGCTCTGACGGCCGACCGGCGGCGACGCGGCTTCGGCGGCTCGACCCCGAGGGCCTCGGCCAGGAACTGGCCGGTGTAGGAGCCCTTGGTGCGGGCGACCCGCTCCGGGGGGCCCTCGGCGACGACCTCGCCGCCGCGGTGGCCGCCCTCGGGGCCGAGGTCGATCACCCAGTCGGCCGTCTTGACCACGTCCAGGTTGTGCTCGATCACGATCACCGAGTTGCCGGCGTCGACCAGCCGGTGCAGGACCCCGAGCAGCTTGCTGACGTCCTCGAAGTGGAGGCCGGTGGTCGGCTCGTCGAGCACGTACAGGGTCCGGCCGGTGGCCCGCTTGGCCAGCTCCGAGGCCAGCTTGACCCGCTGGGCCTCGCCCCCGGACAGGGTCGGGGCGGGCTGGCCGAGCTTGATGTAGCCGAGGCCGACGTCGTTGAGGGTGACCAGGTGGCGGGCGATCGGCGGGATGTTGGCGAACAGCCCCAGGGCCTCCTCGACCGACATGTCGAGCACGTCGGCGATGGTGTGGCCCTTGTAGTGGACCTCGAGGGTCTCGCGGTTGTAGCGCTTGCCCTTGCAGACCTCGCAGGGGACGTAGATGTCGGGCAGGAACTGCATGTCGATCTTGATCGTGCCGTCGCCGGCGCAGGCCTCGCAGCGGCCGCCGCGGACGTTGAAGGAGAACCGGCCCGGCAGGTAGCCGCGGACCTTGGCCTCGTTGGTGGCCGCGAACAGCCGCCGGATGTGGTCGAACACGCCGGTGTAGGTGGCCGGGTTGGAGCGGGGGGTGCGGCCGATCGGCGACTGGTCGACGTCGATCACCTTGTCCAGGTGCTCGGCCCCGGCCAGCGACCGGTAGCGGCCCGGCGAGGTCCGCGACCGGTACACGGCCTGCATCAGCGCCCGCAGCAGGACGTCGTTGACCAGCGTCGACTTGCCCGACCCGGACACCCCGGTGACGCAGGTGAACACCCCCAGGGGGAGGCGGACGGTGAGGTCCTTGAGGTTGTGCTCGCGCACCCCGACCAGCTCCAGCCAGCGCTCCCCCGGCTTGCGCCGGCTGGCCGGGACGGCGATGGCCCGCTTGCCGGCCATGTACTGGCCGGTCAGCGACGCCTCGACCCGCTCCAGGTCGGCCAGGGCGCCCTCGGCCACGATCTGGCCGCCGTGCTCGCCGGCCCCGGGGCCGATGTCGACCAGGTAGTCGGCGGTGCGGATGGTGGCCTCGTCGTGCTCGACCACGATCAGGGTGTTGCCGAGGTCGCGCAGCCGGACCAGGGTCTCGATCAGCCGGTGGTTGTCGCGCTGGTGCAGCCCGATCGAGGGCTCGTCGAGCACGTACAGCACCCCGGTGAGCCCGGAGCCGATCTGGGTGGCCAGCCGGATCCGCTGGGCCTCCCCGCCGGCCAGGGTGGCCGAGGCCCGGTCGATGCTCAGGTAGTCCAGGCCGACGTCGAGCAGGAACCCGAGCCGGGCGTTGATCTCCTTGAGGACCCGGGCGGCGATGAAGGCGTCGCGGTCCGACAGCTGGAGGTCGCTGAAGAAGGCGGCCGCGTCCCCCACCGACATGGCCGCCACCTGGGCGATGTTGTGGCCGGCGACGGTGACGGCCAGGCTCTCGGGCCGCAGGCGGGTGCCCTTGCAGGTCGGGCAGGGCACCTCGCGCATGTAGGACTCGACCCGCTCGCGCACGCTGTCGGACTCGGCCTCGGCGTAGCGGCGGTTCAGGTAGGGGACGACCCCCTCGAAGGTGGTGTGGTAGGCGCGGGTGCGGCCGTAGCGGTTCTTGTAGCGGACGTAGACCTGCTCGCCGGCGCCGTAGAGGACGACCCGCCGCTGCTCGTCGGTCAGCTTCTCCCAGGGGGTGGCGGGGTCGAACCCGGCCGCCTCGGCCACCGCGACCAGCAGCCGGTCGAAGTACTCGCTGGACCCGCGGGTGCCCTGCCAGGGCTGGATGGCCCCGCCGGTCACGGGCAGGCTGGGGTTGGGGACGACCAGCTCGGGGTCGACCTCCTGCTTGACCCCCAGGCCGGTGCAGTCCGGGCAGGCCCCGTAGGGGGCGTTGAAGGAGAAGTTGCGCGGGGCCGGCTCCTCGAACGACAGGTTGTCGTACAGGCAGGCCAGGTGGGTCGAGAACTGCAGCTCGCGGTCCTCGTCGACCAGCTCGACCACGACCAGCCCCTCGGACAGGCCGACGGCCGTCTCGACCGAGTCGGCCAGGCGGCGGCGGGCCTTCTCGTCGGCCTCGGGGCCGCGGGCGACCAGCCGGTCGACCACGATCTCGATGTCGTGCTTGTAGGTCTTGGCCAGCCGGATCGGCTCCGACAGGTCGCGGACCTCGCCGTCGACCCTGGCCCTGGCGAACCCCTTGGCCGAGAAGCTGCGCAGCAGCGCCTCGTACTCGCCCTTGCGGCCCCGCACCACCGGGGCCAGGAGCTGGAAGCGGGTGCCCGCGGGCAGCTCGAGGATCTGGTCGACGATCTGGTCGGGGGTCTGGCGGGCGATCGGCCGGCCGCACACCGGGCAGTGGGGCTGGCCGATGCGGGCGTACAGCAGCCGCAGGTAGTCGTAGACCTCGGTGATGGTGCCGACGGTGGAGCGGGGGTTCTTGGAGGTGGACTTCTGGTCGATGGAGATGGCCGGGGACAGGCCCTCGATGAAGTCGACGTCGGGCTTCTCCATCAGGCCGAGGAACTGGCGGGCGTAGGCCGACAGCGACTCGACATAGCGGCGCTGGCCCTCGGCGTAGATGGTGTCGAAGGCAAGCGAGGACTTGCCCGACCCGGACAGGCCCGTGAACACGATCAACGCGTTGCGGGGCAGGTCCAGGTGGACGTTCTTGAGGTTGTGCTCGCGTGCGCCCCGGATGACGAGGCGGTCGGTGACGCTCAGGTTCCCTTCCTCGGTTCTGGGGGAAGCTCGATCGGCCCCCACATTGTATGGACGCCTGTGACAACAATGTCCCTCGACGCTCCGACATTCCACAGGAGGCGCACATGCCGGACTTCGACCCCGCCCACGTCGACCGGGGCGGCCCGCCGCACCGCTACCCCGGCGGGCCCCTTGAGGTGACCAAGCTGCACGTGGGCCCGTACGAGAACAACGCCTACCTGCTGCGCGACCCCGAGACCAACGACGCCCTGCTGGTCGACGCGGCCAACGAGGCCGAACGGCTGGTCGAGCTGCTCGAGGGGGTCGCCCTGGTCGGGATCGTCACCACCCACCGCCACCTCGACCACATCTCGGCCCTGGCCGGGGTGCTGAAGGTCCACGACGTCTGGAACGGCGCCCACCCGGCCGACGCCGACGCCATCGCCGACCAGGTCGGCGTCACCCCCGACCGGGTGCTGGAGCACGGCGACACCCTGACCGTCGGCCGCCACGCCGTCACCGTCCTGCACACCCCCGGGCACACCGAGGGCAGCATCTCCTTCAAGCTGCCGTCCAGCCAGGTGCTGACCGGCGACGCCCTGTTCCCGGGCGGGGTCGGCAAGACCGAGGGCCCCGACGCCTTCGCCGAGGCCATCCGGTCGGCCGAGCGGCACCTGCTGTCGCTGCCCGGCGAGACCCGCATCTCCCCCGGGCACGGCGACGACACCCTGGTCGAGCGGGAGGTCCCCCAGCTCGACGAGTGGAAGGCGAGGGGCTGGTGAGCCGGGCCCGCGGCATCAGGGCCGCCGCCGTCGCCCTGGTCCTGGCCGTGCCCGTCCTGGCCGGCTGCGACGCCGCCCAGCAGGCCCAGGACATCGGCCAGGGGGTCGACAAGGCGGCCGACTGCGCCGCCCTGGTGGGCGAGCTGACCGGGATCGACTGGAGCGACGTGCAGCAGGCCCCGGCCCAGGCCGAGGAGGCCGCCCAGAAGCTCGACCAGCGCCTCCAGGAGGTCGACGACGCCGACGTCAAGGCGGCCGGCGAGGCCCTGCGCGACCGGGTCCGCCAGCTCGCCGACGCCGCCGGCAACGCCGACGCGGCCGACGCCCAGCAGGCCCTGGCCGACGTCGAGGCCGCCGCCCGCCGCCTGGCCAGCGCCTGCGACGTCAACGTCGACCAGGTGGCGGCGGCTAGGGATCCCGGTCGAGGCCGCAGCCACAGCGACGCCGCGGTCGGCTGCACGGTCTGGTCGACCACGCCAGCAGCTCGGCCGACAGGGTGTCCAGGTCGACCTGGTCGCGGAGCCGGCGCTGAAGGCCTCGACGGTCCGGGCGGCGTCGTAGCGGCGGCGGTTGAAGCGCCGGTCGACCGCCTGCTGGATCCGCCGGCGGGCCGGCTGGAACAGGGCGGCCACGGCCAGGGTGGCCCCGGCCACCACCCAGCTCGGCGGGTCCGTCCCCGAGGCCGCCGAACAGCTGCCCGAGGACCAGCACCAGGCCGGCGTAGACGCCGGCCAGCAGGACGGTGAGCAGCCCGTAGACCAGGGTCCGGTTGATCAGCCGGTCGATCTCGTAGAGGCGGTAGCGCAGGACCGCGATCCCGGCGGCGACCGGCAGGAAGGCGATCCCGACGGCGAGCAGCACGCTGCTGACCGTGTCGGGCAGCAGGTCGCCCAGCAGGACAAGGGGAGCAGGGCGGCGGCGTAGGTGAACCACTTGAGCTGGAGGCGCTCCTCGCCCCGCGAGCGGCGGAACCGGACGACCAGCGAGACCACCGCGGCCGACCACAGGCCGAGCAGGCCGAGCGCGACGTGCCGAGGAGGCCGTCCTCGGGATCCTCGACCGCCGGCCACCCCGATCGGGTTGGCGACCACATGGCCGTCGTCCAGCTCGATGGTCGGCTGGACGGCGGCGAGCGCGGCGAACAGCGCCGTCCCGGCCCCGGCCAGCCAGGCGACCAGCCGCCAGCGAGGCGACGGCGGCCGGCCGTCGGGGAACAGCAGGGGCGTGAACACCAGCGCCAGCACGACCGTCGGGTACCAGGCCCAGCCGGCGTACCAGCCGGCCAGCACCCCGCCGGGCAGGGCGCCGGGCCGGGCCGGACGGCGGGCCGCGTACTCCTCGGCCAAGGCGCCGGTACCGCCAGCAGGGCGATGGCCGAGAAGATCCAGCCGATGGCGTTGCCGGGCCGGTTGGCCACGATCAGGGCGCCCACCCCCATGAAGCCGCGAAGGCCAGCAGCAGCCCGACCGTGTCGGCCAGGGGCCGGCGCTGGAAGTTGCCGTTGGCGACCGACAGCGACGACCAGGGCGGCCACGCTGGCCGCGCACACGGCCAGCATCGCCCAGGCCGCCCAGGTCGAGCGCCTCCTCACGGGCATCTCCTCGTCGGCTCGTGCCGTCTCCGGGAAGGCTAGGCCGGCACCGTCCCGGGAGCGTTACGGAACGGATCGTCGCGGCTACAGGCCGCGCAGGAACCGGGCCGCGACCGGGGCGGCGACCCGGCCGCCGACGCCGCCGTCCTCGACCACCACCGCGAAGGCCAGGTCGCCGCGGAAGCCGATGAACCAGGCGTGGGTGGGCAGCGGGTCGCCGGTGCCGAACTCGGCCGTGCCCGTCTTGCCGCCGACCTTGCCGGGGAGGTTGGCCGTGGCGGCCGTGCCCTCGGTCACCACCTGCCGCATCAGGGTCCGCAGGGTCCCGGCCACCTTGCCGTCGAGCGGTTCGGGCGCCTCCGCCTGACTGGCCCCGTCCTCGCCGGCGACCAGGCGGGGCTGGCGCCAGCGGCCCTCGGCCACGGTGGCGGCGACCAGGGCCATCTGCAGGGGGCTGGCGGTGACCCGGCCCTGGCCGAAGGACTCGGCGGCCAGGTCGGCCCGGTCCGAGGGGACCGGGACCCGGCTGGTCACGGCCGGGATGCCGGGGGACGGGTCGAGGCCGAAGCCGAACTGGGCGGCGGCGCCGACCAGCTCGTCGCCGTCCAGCCGCTTGGCCGCCTGCTGCACGAAGGCGGTGTTGCAGGAGTGGGCGAAGGCGCTGGCGAACGGGATCCGGCCGAGCACCTCGTCCTCGAAGTTGCCGAAGGTGCGCCCGCCGACCTTGGCCTCCTTGGGGCAGTCGACCGGGTCGCTCGGGCGCAGCCCGCCGGCCAGCAGGGCCCCGGCGGTGACCACCTTGAAGGTCGACCCGGGCGGGTAGCGGCCGAGCAGGGCCCGGTTGTAGCCGTTGACCGGGGTGTTGACCACCGCCACCAGCTCGCCGGTCGACGGCCGGACGGCGACCACGGCGGCCGGCTTGGCGACCGGGTCGAGTGCCGCCTCGGCGGCCTCCTGGACCCGCGGGTCCAGGGTCGTCTCGACGGCCTGGCCGTCGCTGCCGGCGAACTCGTGCAGGACCTTGACGGCCTCGCCGTCCTTGCCGGCCAGGCGGACCTCGCCCGACGGGGTGCCGGCGAGCTGGCGCTCGAAGGCCGCCTCGAGGCCGTTGCCGTGGCCGGCCACGTCGCCCGTCTGGTAGGGGGCGCCCAGCTCCTTGAGGTCGTCGGCGGTCACCGGCCCCACCGAGCCGAGCAGCATCCGGGTCGAGGCGGGGCCGTTGTACTCCCGGCCCACCCCCTCGGCGAACGACAGGCCGGGCACGGGGTAGATGCTGTCCCTGATCGCCTGGTAGTCGGCCTCGGGCAGGGTGACCACCGGGACCGCCTGGTTGGGGCGGCGCTCGGCGTCGGCCAGGGCCCGCCGGGCGGCCTCGCGGGGCACCTCGGCGTGGGTGACCAGGGCCGCGACGACCTCGGCCGGGTCCTTGACCCGCTCGCCGACGACGTTGACGGTGACCACCGGCCCGGGCCCGGCCAGCTCGGAGCCGTCGGCGGCCAGGATCGGCGCCCGCTCCGGCCAGGTCCGGGTCCGCTGGAAGCGGAGCCCGGCGGCCAGGTCGGGGTGCAGGGTGGCCGGCGACCAGTCGACCCGCCAGCGGTCGTCCCGCCGGACCAGGCGCAGCAGCCCCTGGTAGGACCACTCCCCCAGCGCCCGCAGCCGGAGCCTGGCCTGGAACGGGACCTCGGCCCGGTCGTCGGTGACGGTGGCCGTCCCGGGGGCGAAGCTGGCCTCGGTGACCCGCAGCGTCTCCAGCATGGCCGTGTGCTGGGCGGCGAAGTCGGCCGGCGGGGCGGCCACCTGGGCCTGCATGGCCGGCCAGTCCTTGGCCCCCCAGGCGGCCAGGTAGGCGGCCGCGACCGGGTCGGGCCGGGCCTTGGGCCGCAGCAGCCACCACGCCCCGGCGCCGGCGGCCGGCCAGCACGACCACGGCCACCACGGCGACGATCACCCAGCGGCGCACGGGACCTCCAACCGTTCCGGACGAACGGGCAGTCTAGCCCACCCCTGCCTCGGCCATGGCCCGGAGCTCGCGGCGCAGGTCGCCGACCTCGTCGCGGATGCGGGCGGCGTACTCGAAGCGGAGCTCCTTGGCGGCCTCGTGCATCTCCTCCTCCAGGGAGGCGATCAGCCGCTCCAGGTCGGCCCGGGGCATGCCGGAGACGGCCGGCTCGCCGCCGCGGCGGCCGGCCCGGCCCCGGGCGGGGGTGGGGGCGCGGCCCTTGCGGGCCCGGCCGCCGATGGCGGTGCCCTCCTCCTCGCCCCGCAGCGACTGGATGATGTCGGTGACCCGCTTGCGGATCGTCTGGGGGTCGATGCCGTTGGCCGCGTTGAAGTCGATCTGGAGCTTGCGGCGGCGGTTGGTCTCCTCGATGGCCCGCGTCATCGACGGGGTGACCTGGTCGGCGTACATGATCACCTGGCCGTCGACGTTGCGGGCGGCCCGGCCGATGGTCTGGACCAGGGAGGTCTCCGAGCGCAGGAAGCCCTCCTTGTCGGCGTCCAGGATGGCCACCAGGGTCACCTCGGGCAGGTCGAGGCCCTCGCGCAGCAGGTTGATCCCGACCAGGGTGTCGAACTCGCCCAGGCGCAGGTCGCGCAGGATCTCGATGCGCTGCACGGTGTCGATCTCCGAGTGCAGGTAGCGGACCCGCAGGCCCATCTCCAGCAGGTAGTCGGTCAGGTCCTCGGCCATCTTCTTGGTCAGGGTGGTGACCAGGACCCGCTGGTCGCGCTCGACCCGGGAGCGGACCTCGTGGATCAGGTCGTCGATCTGGCCCTTGGTCGGGCGGACCAGCACCTCGGGGTCGACCAGCCCGGTCGGGCGGATGACCTGCTCGACCAGCGCGCCCGACTCGCGCCGCTCGTACGGGCCGGGGGTGGCCGAGACGAACACCCGCTGGCCGACCCGCTCCCAGAACTCGTCGAAGCGCAGCGGCCGGTTGTCCATCGCCGACGGCAGCCGGAAGCCGTGCTCGACCAGGGTCACCTTGCGGCTGTGGTCGCCCTCGTACTGGCCCTGGAGCTGGGGCACGGTCACGTGCGACTCGTCCAGGAACAGCACGAAGTCGTCGGGGAAGTAGTCGATCAGGGTGAACGGCGGGCTGCCGGGGGCGCGGCCGTCGATCGGGCGCGAGTAGTTCTCGATCCCGTTGCAGGTGCCGACCTCGCGCAGCATCTCCAGGTCGTAGTTGGTGCGCATGCGCAGCCGCTGGGCCTCCAGCAGCTTGCCCTCGCCGCTCCAGCTCGGCCAGGCGCTCGCCCAGCTCGACCTCGATGGCGGCGATGGCCCGGCGCATCCGCTCCGACCCGGCCACGTAGTGGGTGGCCGGGAACACGTACAGCTCGTCCCGCTCGCCGACGATCTCGCCGGTGACCGGGTCCATGACCAGGATCCGCTCGACCTCGTCGCCGAAGAACTCCAGGCGCATGGCCCGTTCCTCGTACGCCGGGAAGACCTCGAGGGTGTCGCCCCGGACCCGGAACTTGCCCCGGACGAAGCTGAGGTCGTTGCGGTCGTAGTGGATGTCGACCAGCTTGCGCAGCACCCCGTCGCGGTCGTAGCTCTCGCCACGCTTGAGCCACAGCATCTGGTCGCGGTACTCCTGGGGCGAGCCGAGGCCGTAGATCGCCGACACCGACGCCACCACGATCACGTCCCGCCTGGTCAGCAGGGACAGGGTGGCCGAGTGGCGCAGCCGGTCGATCTCCTCGTTCATCGAGGAGTCCTTCTCGATGTAGGTGTCGGTCTGGGGGATGTAGGCCTCGGGCTGGTAGTAGTCGTAGTAGGAGACGAAGTACTCGACGGCGTTGTCGGGGAACAGCTCCTTGAACTCGTTGGTGAGCTGGGCCGCGAGGGTCTTGTTGGGGGCCATGACCAGCGCCGGGCGGTTCACCCGCTCGATCACCCCGGCCATCGAGCGGGTCTTGCCCGAGCCGGTCACCCCGAGCAGGGTGACGCCCTGCTCGCCGGCCTCCAGGGCGGCGGCCAGCCCGTCGATGGCGGCCGGCTGGTCGCCGGCAGCGGGCATGTCGCTGACAAGCTTGAACGCGGGCATCAGGGGGAACTCTCCGTCGCTACAGACTCGAACCGGAACCTCCAGTGTACGAGCCGGCCGCGACAGCCGTCGTTGCCGGAGCTTGACCGGGCCGAGATCCGGCATGTGTAGAGTAGGCGGCCGTGCCCCCGAACGGCCGCGAACTGGGAGCGTCATGGAGAGCTTCGTCATCAAGGGCGGGCAGCCGCTGAGCGGCACCATCCGCCCGGCCGGGAACAAGAACGCCGCCCTGCCCATCGTGGCCGCATCGCTGCTGGCCGACGAGCCGGTGGTGCTGCGCAACGTGCCCCAGATCCTGGACGTGGAGACCATGCTGGAGCTGGTCGCCTCGACCGGGGCGACGGTGGAGCGGCTCGGCCCCAACCAGGTCCGCATCGACCCGCGCGGCCTGCGCCGGGCCTCGCTGGACCCGGCCCTGTGCACCCGCATCCGGGCCTCGGTGCTGCTGGCGGCGCCCCTGGTGGCCCGGACCGGCCACTGCCTGCTGCCGCCCCCCGGCGGCGACGTGATCGGCCGGCGGCGGCTCGACACCCACCTGCTGGCCTTCCGTTCCCTCGGGGTCCACGCCAGCTTCGACCGGGCCCTGGAGCTGGAGGTGGGCCGGCTCCGCGGGGCGCCGATGTTCCTCGACGAGGCGTCGGTGACGGCCACCGAGAACGCCGTCATGGCCGCGGTCCTGGCCGAGGGCGAGACCACCATCGGCAACGCCGCCTGCGAGCCCCATGTCCAGGACCTCTGCCGCTTCCTGGTCGGCCTGGGCGCCCGCATCCACGGCATCGGCTCCAACCTGCTCCGGATCGAGGGGGTGGAGCGGCTCGGCGGCGGCGAGCACACCATCGGCAGCGACTACATCGAGGTGGCCAGCTTCGTCGGCCTGGCCGCGGTGACCGGCGGCGAGCTGACGGTCGAGGGGGTCATCGAGGACGACCTGCGCCCGGTCGAGGTCGGCTTCAACCGCCTCGGGCTGGCCTGGGAGCTGGACGGCGACCGCCTGCAGGTCCCCCGCGACCAGGTCATGGAGGTCGAGGACGACCTCGGCCAGGCCATCCCGACGATCGACGACGGGCCCTGGCCGGCGTTCCCGGCCGACCTGACCTCGATCGCGGTCGCGGTCGCCACCCAGGCCAGGGGCACCGTGCTGATCTTCGAGAAGATGTTCGAGAACCGGCTCGTGTTCGTGGACAAGCTGGTCGGCATGGGGGCCAGGATCATCGTCTGCGACCCCCACCGGGTGGTCGTGAACGGCCCCACCCAGCTGTACGGGGAGCGGCTGGAGTCCCCCGACATCCGCGCCGGCATGGCCCTGCTGCTGGCCGCCCTGGCCGCCGACGGCGAGTCGGTCATCGGCAACGTCGGCCAGATCGACCGGGGCTACGAGCGCATCGACGAGCGCCTGCGCACCCTCGGGGCCAACATCGAGCGGACCGGCTGAGGCCGGGAAGGCCCGGGCGGCGCCGTGGCCCTCGGGGCGGGCGACTGCGAGCGCCTCCACGACGGGCTGGTCGCCCAGCCGGTCAACACCGCCTCCGCCCTCGCCTATGTCGCCGTCGGCGCCTGGCTGATCGGCCGGGGCCTGCGGCCGGGCGCCGGGCCCGGGCGGCCCGCTCGGGTCGGGTTCGGGCTGGCCGTGGCCGCCGCCGGCATCGGCAGCGTCGACTACCACGGCCCCGGCTCCCCGGCCGCCCGCCTGCTGCACGACGGCGGCCTGTACGCGGTGGTGGGGTTCGTCGCCGTTGCCGAGGTCGCCCGGCTGGTCGGGCGGGCCCGCCTGGCGCCCGGCCGCCGGGTCGCCTACCGGGCGGCCCTGGCCGCGGCGGCCGCCGGGGCGGCCTGCTGGTGGCTGGGCCGCACCCAGAGCCCCTGGTGCGACCCGGACAGCCTCCTCCAGGGCCACGCCGCCTGGCACCTGCTCGGCGCCGCCGCCCTCGCCTGCTGGGCGGCGGCCACCCTGGACGCGCCAGCAACGCTGACCTGGCACAGGCGCTCTTGAGTGGCGGTGGGGGGAGCGAGCTCCCCCCACATGGATCGGGACTGCGTGGGGACCGCTCCCTCGAGACTGCTTCCCTCAGGCCAGGTCGTAAAAGCCGATGTCCGCGCGTCTGATCGTGACCAGGACGGCGTCGGAGATGCGCTGGGCGTCGGGGGGCGGGCTCTCGGTGAGGATGAGCTGGAAGTACAGGCTGCGCAGGAAGGCGGTGACGTTGGCCCGGGCGGCCGACTCGGCCTCGCTGGCGTAGGCCGAGCGCCAGGACTCCTGGCCGGGGGCGGCGGTGAAGCGGTCCAGCCAGGCGACCAGCCAGCTCCGGTCGACCAGGTTGCGGCGGAGCACGTTGAGGGCGGCGTAGGCCAGGCGTTCGTCCTCGTGGTGGACGAAGACGACCGGGGACGGGGTGAGCAGCCGGTCGGCGACGGCGTCCAGGATCCGCTGGAGCTCGGTCCCGCCCAGATGGGGGCTGCGGGCCAGCATCATCAGCAGGTCGGCGGTGTGGCCCATCGCGTTCGCCCAGCCCGGCCCCGGGACCCAGCTGCGCAGGTCCCGCTCGCGCAGCAGGTAGCCGAGGGCCGCCTCCAGGAAGCCGTCCAGGTCGGCCTGGTCCAGGAACGGGTTGGCGTTGTCGAAGGCGACGATCTCCATGAGGACCAGGACCGAGTAGGTGCGCAGGTACACCGAGTCGGTGCCGTGCTCGCCCAGGCCCGCCTCCAGGTTGGCCGTCATCTGCTTGGCCATGGTGCGGAGCTGCTCGTTGCCGTACTGGCCGCGCTCGATCCAGGCGGCCAGGATCCGGTAGGCGAACTCGTCGCGCAGCTCCGGGTCGGTGGAGCCGAGCCAGCCGAGCAGCTCCGGGGTGAGCTCGGCCACCCACTCGCCCTGGGGGAGGGCGTTCTCGTCGTTGGCGATGACCCGCCAGAAGGACCGGTCCATCAGCCCGACCTATCTCCAGAAACCAGCGCAACCAATCCAAGGAGCGACTCGACCCGGTGGGTGCCGTTCGGCTCCGGGTACCGGGCGAAGCGGTCGATCAGGACCGGGGTGATCCCGGCCGCCCTGGCCGCGTCCACGTCGTTGGCCGGCTGGTCGCCGACGTGGACGGTCGCCGCGGGGTCGGCCCCGGCCTCCCGGATGGCCCAGTGGAAGATCTCCGGGTCGGGCTTGGCCACCCCGAGCTTGCCCGAGATCGCCACCGCCGCGAACAGGTGGTCGACCCCCTGGAGGGCGAGGACGTCCTCCAGCCAGGGTTCGAAGTTGGACACCACCCCGAGCTTCACGCCCCGCCCGGCCAGCTCCTCCAGGGCCGGGCGGACGTCGTCGAACAGCCGGTAGCCGGCCGGGTCGCTGAACGCCGCGAACAGGGCCTCGGCCAGCTTCCATGGACCCCTCCATCACTCGGCGTGGCCGAGGCCGGCCAGGACCTGGCGGTAGAACCCGATCCAGAAGCTGCGCTGGGTGGCCGGGTCGGTCCAGTCGCTCGGCCAGGACGCCGCCCGCACGGCCTCGGCGATGGCGGCGTCGACGGCCGCCTCCTCCAGCGGCAGGCCGTTGGCGGCGGCCACGGCCACGAACCGTCCCTGGAAGCTCGGCGCGGGCGCCAGCAGCGTGTCGCCGGCGTCGAACAGCACGCAGTCGAGCGGGTCGGGAATGGGGGGAAGACGGCTCATATTGCGCAGGCTACAATCCTTGACCTGTCGCAGTCACGACCGCCGGCCGCCACCCGGACGCCCGGTGCGCGCCGCCAGCAGGCCCTGCAGCTCCTCCCAGACCTCGTCGACGCGGCGGCCCAGCTTCTCCAGCGACCCGCTGTTGTCGATCACGATGTCGGCTCTGGCCAGGCGTTTCTCCGGCTCGAGCTGGGCGGCGATCCGGTTGCTGGCGTCCCGCTCCCCCACCCCCTTGGCGGCCAGCCGCTCGACCTGGATCTCGTGGGGGGAGTGGGTGACGATCACCACGTCGACGCCCTCGGCCAGCCCGGCCTCGATCAGCAGGGCCGCGTCCAGGACCACGACCACGTCCTGGTCGTGGTGGGCCTCGAGGCGGTCGGCGATGCGGGCGAAGATCGCCGGATGGGTGATCTCGTTGAGCAGGGCCAGCTTGGTGTTGTCGGCGAAGACGATGTCGGCCAGGGCCTGGCGGTCGATCTGGCCGTCGGGATGCAGCACCCCTGGACCGAAATGCTCGCGGATCTTGCACCAGGCCGGCATGCCCGGCAGCACCACCTGCCTGGCGATGTGGTCGGCGTCGATGACCTCGGCGCCCCGTTCGGCGAGCATGGCCGAGACCGTGGTCTTGCCCGAGGCGATGCCTCCCGTCAGCCCGACCAGCAGCATGTCTGCCGCCCCCTCGAGATAGGTCCCGCTGACCGGCTGTCTTGCACTGCCACGAGCACCCGCCAGGTCTGCCGATGCAGCCGACGTGCCGGCGACGCCGCGAGCCCGGCCGGGCCCGCTACTCGCTGGCGTTCTTGCGCTTGAGGTCCTCGACGATGTTCTCGAGGGTGTCGTCGCCCGCCGCCTGCTGCGCCTGGCCGGCGTCGCCGGCCTCGGCCTCCTGGGCGACCTCGCCCTCGCCGTCCTGCGCCGGCTGCTCCTCGGCCGCCTGGCCCTCGCCGCCCTCGGCCTCGTAGGTGCCCTCGTAGAAGCCGGCCTCCTGGAACGCCTCGGCCATGGCCGTGCCCGGCATCACGCCGATGGGGTTGCCCTGCTCGTCGTAGACGTAGCTGCCGTCGGCGTAGTCGCCCTCGGCGTAGGCACCCTCGACATAGGCGCCCTCGGCGTACTCGCCCTCGTAGCGTACTGGTAGGCGCCCTCCTCCAGGGCCAGCTCGTCCTCCGGGGCGGTGACCTGCGCCTGGTCCTGGGCGGCCTGCTTGAGCGACAGGGAGATGCGGCGGCGGTCCAGGTCGATGTCGATCACCTTGACGGTGATCTCCTCGCCGACGCTGACGACCTGCTCGGGGATGTCGACGTGGCGCTCGGCCAGCTCCGAGATGTGGACCAGGCCCTCGATGCCGTCGTCGACGCGGACGAAGGCGCCGAACGGCACCAGCTTGGTGACCCGGCCCGGGATGAGCTCGCCGATCTGGTGGGAGCGGGCGAACTGGCGCCACGGGTCCTCCTGGGTCGCCTTGAGCGACAGCGAGACCCGCTCGCGCTCCAGGTCGACGTCCAGGACCTCGACCTCGACCTCCTGGCCGACCTCGACCACCTCGGAGGGGTGGTCGATGTGCTTCCAGGACAGCTCGGACACGTGCACCAGGCCGTCGACGCCGCCCAGGTCCACGAAGGCGCCGAAGTTGACGATGCTGGAGACGACGCCCTTGCGGACCTCGCCCTTGCGCAGGGTGTGCAGGAAGGCCCGGCGGGTGGCCGACTGGGTCTCCTCCAGCCAGGCCCGGCGCGACAGGACCACGTTGTTGCGGTTCTTGTCGAGCTCGATGATCTTGGCCTCGAGGGTGCGCCCGACATAGGGGTGCAGGTCGCGCACCCGGCGCATCTCGACCAGGGAGGCGGGGAGGAAGCCGCGCAGGCCGATGTCGAGGATCAGGCCGCCCTTGACGACCTCGATGACGGTCCCCTCGACGATCTCGTCGTTCTCCTTCTTCTTCTCGATCGTGCCCCAGGCCCGCTCGTACTGGGCCCGCTTCTTGGACAGGATCAGGCGGCCGTCCTTGTCCTCCTTCTGCATGACCAGGGCCTCGATGTGGTCACCGAGACTGACGACCTCGTTGGGGTCGACGTCATGCTTGATGGACAGCTCGCGGGAGGGGATGACGCCCTCGGACTTGTAGCCGATGTCGAGCAGCACCTCGTCGCGGTCGACCTTCACCACGTAGCCGTCGACGATGTCACCCTCTTCGAAGGCCTTCAGCGACTCTTCGTAGGCGGCCGCGAGGTCCTCGGCGGAGCCGACATCGTTCTGCGTCACCTGGGTGGTTACCCCAGGGACGTCCTGCTCGGTTGCGGTGGGTCGCTCGGTGGACTCGGTCAACTGCTCGTCTCCTAGACTGTCGGACAGAAGGCTCCCCCTGCAGACATTTTCGTGGCGGTGAGGCGACGCGATGAGCGTCAGAACACACTGGCAGAAAAGCCCACAGTGGTTCGGCAGATGGTAGCCGTCCCTGCTTCACCACGTCAACGGTGCATGCGCGTATGACCTGCGAGTTTATGGTCCTTCGAGAAAGGGTGGTCAAGTGACCGAGCCGCTGTACCAGCACGATGCCTACCTCGCCGCCTTCGATGCCCAGGTCACCGGGGTCGAGCCCGACGGTGTCGTCCTCGACCGGAGCGCGTTCTTTCCGGGCGGGGGCGGCCAGCCGCCCGACACCGGCGTCCTCGAGGTCGAGGGGGCCGAGCTGGCCGTCACCGGCGCCCAGCGCCGCGAGGGCCGGGTCGTGCTGCTGGTCGACGGCCAGCCGCCGCCCGCCGGCGCCAAGGTCAGGGGCCGGCTGGACTGGGAACGCCGCCACGCCCTGATGCGCACCCACACCGCCCTGCACATGCTGTCCGGGGTGATCGGCCGCGACTACGGGGCGCTGGTCACCGGGGGCAACTTCGAGGAGCAGAAGGCCCGGATGGACTTCGAGCTGGCCTCGATGAGCGCCGAGTTCGCCGAGGCGGTCGAGCGGGCGCTGCGGGTCGAGGTCGACGCCGACCGGCCGGTCCACGTCTCGTTCCTGTCCCCCGAGGAGTTCGCCTCCCGGCCCGAGCTGATCCGGACCAAGGCCAACCTGGTCCCCCAGGGGCTGAAGGAGGTCCGGGTGATCGACATCGAGGGCCTGGACCGCCAGGCCGACGGCGGCACCCACGTCGCCTCGACCGGGGAGGTCGGGACCATCTACGTCGTCGGCCACCAGTCCAAGGGCAAGGGCAACAAGCGCCTGCGCATCGCCCTGGACCCGATCCCCCCCGCCCCGTCCCGCTCCGAGTGAGCCAGCCGGACTGGCTGGGCTGGGTCGCCCGCCTCCAGGCCATCGCCCAGGCGGGGCTGGAGCTGTCCGACGGGCCGTACGACCTGGAGCGCTACAAGGCGGTGCGCGCCCTGGCCACCGAGATCGCCGCCGCCCACCTGGAGCTGCCGTCGGAGGCCGAGCGGCTGGCCCTTGACGAGCTCCTGGCCGGGGACAGCGGCTACCCGACGCCCAAGGTCGACGTGCGCGCCCTGGTCCGGCGGGACGGCGAGGTGCTGCTGGTGCGGGAGCGGGCCGACGGCCGCTGGTCGCTGCCCGGCGGCTGGGCCGACGTCGGCTGGTCCCCGGCGGCCATGGTGGAGCGGGAGGTGGCCGAGGAGTCCGGGTTCCAGGTGCGGGCCCGCCGGCTCCTGGCCCTCTGGGACCGGTCACGGCACAACCCGGGCCCGTTCCCGCACTCGGTCTACAAGGTGGCGGTCGCCTGCGACCTGCTCGGCGGCGCCGCCCGGCCCAGCATCGAGACGCTGGACGTCGGCTGGTTCCCGCCGCACGGGCTGCCCGAGCTGTCCACCGGCCGCATCACCGCCGCCCAGATCGCCCGCCTGATCGAGCTGGACGAGCACCCGGAGCTGCCGCCGGACCTGGACTAGGCGCTTCGGGCGGCTGGCCGCCAGCCGGGTCCCGGCGACGGCCCCGACCAGGGCGGCCAGGGCGACCAGGACCAGCCAGGCGGTCGGGAACGGCCCGGTCCCGCCCGCGGCGGCGGCGGGCTCGGCCGGCGCGGCGGCGGCCCCGCCCGGAGTCGGTCCCGGTGTCGGCGACCTCCACGACCCCCGACCCGGTGCCGCGGCCGTCGCCGACGACCACCACCCCGACCATGCCCGGGTGGGCGTAGCAGAAGAACGGGTAGGTCCCGGCCTGCTCCAGCCGCACGGTGGTCCGGTCCCCGATCAGGCCGTCCCAGGCCCACTCCCCACCCGGCCGCGACAGCGGGTGGTCGATCGTGTCGCGGTTGACGACCGTCACCTCGCTGCCCGGCGCCACCCGCAGCACGGTCGGGCTGAAGCACAGCTCGGTCAGGGCCAGGGTGTCGCCGCTGCCCTCGGTGGCCGGCCGGTGGCACCCGCCACCCCCCGCCGAGGCCGGGGCGGCGGCCAGGACGGTCGCGGCGAGGACGGCGAGGAGCGGGACGAGGACGGTCAGCCGGCGTCGGCACATGGCGAGCTCCTCCTGCGAGGTTGATGCTCCCGATACACCACAGCGACGAGCCAGGTTCCCCACGCCCAGCAGGACCCGCCTCGGGTCAGGGTCGCTCCTGGGCCCGCCGCTCGGTCCGCACCTGCTCGACCGCGGCCCGCCGCAGGCGCGAGTGCCGGTAGCCGTAGAGGACGTAGATGACCACCCCGGCGGCCAGCCAGCCGAAGAAGCGGACCCAGGTGGTGAGGGGCAGCTGGGCCATCAGGTAGACGCAGAGCAGGATCCCGATGGCCGGGAACACCGGCGAGAACGGCGCCCGGAACGGCCGCGGCATCTCCGGGCGGACCCGCCGGAGGATGATCACGCCAGCGTTGACCAGCACGAACGCGAACAGCGTGCCGATGTTGACCAGCTCGACGATCGCGCCCAGGGGCACGAAGGCGGCCAGCACGGCGATGCCGATGCCGAAGATCCAGGTGAGCCGGACCGGGGTCCCGGTGCGCGGGTTGACCTCGGCCAGGGTCTCGGGGATGAGCCCGTCGCGGGACATGGCGAACATGATCCGGGTCTGGCCGTAGAGGATGGTCAGCATGACGCTGGTGATGGCGACCAGGGCGCCGAAGGCGGTCACGGTCGCCGCCCAGGACAGCCCGGCGCCCTCCTCCAGGGCGAAGGCGAGCGGCGCCTCGCTCTCCTGGAGCTGGGACGCGGGGAGGGCCCCGACGGCGGTCACCGAGACCAGCACGTACACGATGGTGGCGATCAGCAGCGAGCCGCAGATGGCGATGGGCAGGTCGCGGCTGGGCTTCTTGGCCTCCTCGCTGCCGGTGGAGACGGCGTCGAAGCCGATGAAGGCGAAGAAGATGATCGAGGCCGCGCTGACCACCCCGTCGATGCCGTTGGGGGCGAACGGCCGCAGGTTGTCGGCGTTGAACACGGTGATGCCGACGGCGATGAAGAAGATGAGGACGGCGAGCTTGATGAACACCATCGCCGTGTTGACCCTGGTCGTCTCCCTGGCCCCCCTGGCCAGCAGGGCGGTGACGGCCAGCACGATCGCCACCGCGGGCAGGTTGAAGGTGCCGCCGAACTCCGGCGAGGTGGCCAGGGCCTGGGGGATCTCCACCCCGAAGGCGGTGTCGAGGAAGCTGTTGAGGTTGGCGCCCCAGCCGACCGCGACCGCGGCCACCGAGATGCCGTACTCCAGCACCAGGTCCCAGCCGATGATCCAGGCCACGACCTCCCCGAGGGTGGCGTAGGAGTAGGTGTAGGCGCTGCCCGCGATCGGGATCGACGAGGCCAGCTCGGCATACGACAACGCCGAGAACAGGCAGGTCACGGCGGCCAGCACGAACGAGACGGTGACGGCCGGCCCGGCCTCGCCGGCGCCCTCGCCGATGACCACGAAGATGCCGGTGCCGATGATCGCCCCGACCCCGAGGGCGGTGAGGTCCAGGGCCCCGACCGACCGGCGCAGGGTGTGGTGCTCCTCGCCTCCCTCGGCGATCAGGATCTCGGTGCTGCGGACCGCGAACGGGCCGAGCTGGCGTCGGCGCACGGAACTCGCCATGGCGGGCCTCCCTCGGCGGGTCGGTCAGCGGCCGGCGGACCGCATGGCGGCCCGGGCCTTGTCGACGTCGTCAACCCCGATGACCAGGCGGCTGCCGGTGGCCAGGTAGGTCAGGCCGACGTCGATGCCGGCCTCGGCCAGCGGGGCCAGCAGCTCGGACACGGCCCCCGGCCGGTCCTCGATGTCGGCCACGATCACCTCGTGCTCGCCGCGGACCACGAAGCCGGCCCTGGCCGCGACCTCGCGGGCCCCGGCGGCGTCCTCGACCAGCACGTGGATGATCCCCTCGGGCCCGAACTGCTGCCCCGAGATGCCGTGGAGGTTGATCCCGGCCTCGCTGAGCGCCGCGGTCAGCTGGGCCAGCGTGCCCGCCTGGTAGGGGAGGATGAACATCAGGTCCTTCATGGCCACGCACTCCCTCCCTCGAGGACCACTACGGCTACTCTGGTCCGGATTCGGGGTGAATGTCCAGCAATGGCTTGGAGTCGGCCTGCTGACGGCTTGGAGCCGCCTTCGGCGGCAGTGGTCCATTCCGACCGGCAGATTCGCCGGTCGGTCAGTGCTGGGCTTCGGCCCAGGAGCGGCCGGTGGCCATGGAGACCTCCAGCGGCACCCGGAGCTGGTAGACGCCCTGCATCTCCCGGCGGACCAGCTCGGCCAGCCGCTCGCCCTCGCCGGGCGCGACCTCGAACACGAGCTCGTCGTGGACCTGGAGGACCATGCGGCTGGCCAGCCCCTCGTCGGTCATGGCCCGGTCGACGGCCACCATGGCCATCTTGATGAGGTCGGCCGCCGACCCCTGGATGGGGGCGTTCAGCGCCATCCGCTCGGCCATCTGCCGCCGCTGCCGCGAGTCGGAGGCCAGGTCGGGCAGGTAGCGGCGCCGCCCGAGGATGGTGGAGGTGTAGCCGTCCCGCCTGGCCTGGAGGACGACCGCGTCCAGGTAGGCCTTGACCTTGCCGAAGCGCTCGAAGTAGGCGTCCATCAGCGCCCTGGCCTCGTCGGGGGGGATGCCGATGCCCTGGGCCAGCCCGTAGGCGGACAGGCCGTAGGCCAGGCCGTAGGTGACCATCTTGACCCGGGCCCTGAGGTCCCGGTCGACCTGGTCGGGCGGCAGGCCCCAGACCATGCCGGCCACCGTGGCGTGCACGTCCTCGCCGCCCAGGAACGCCGCCACCAGGGCCTCGTCCCCGGCCAGATGGGCCAGGACCCGGAACTCGATCTGGGCGTAGTCGGCCACCAGCAGCCCTTCCGACTCGGGGTCGGCGATGAAGGCCCGCCGGATCTCGCGGCCGGCCTCGGTGCGGATGGGGATGTTCTGGACGTTGGGGTTCTGGGTGGAGAGGCGGCCGGTGGAGGTGATCAGCTGGTTGAACTGGGCGTGGATGCGGCCGTCGGCCTTGTCGACCAGCTTGGGCAGGGTGTCGACGTAGGTGTTCTTCAGCTTGGCAACCTCGCGGTAGCCGATCAGGGCGTCCAGGATCGGGTGGGGGTCGGTGGTGGCCAGCTGCACCAGGGCGTTGTGGTCGGTGGTGTAGCCGGTCTTGATCCGCTTGGTCTTGGGCAGCCGCAGCTTCTCGAACAGGATCTGCTGGAGCTGGGGGTTGGAGCCGATGTTGAACTCCTCCCCGGCGAGCTGGTAGACGCGGGCCTCGTGGTCGGCCAGGCGGGCGTCGAGCCGGTCGCGGATCTCGTCCAGCACCGACAGGTCGACGGCGATGCCGGTCCGCTCCAGCTTGGCCAGGATCGGCACCAGGGGCAGCTCGACGTCGTCGACCAGCCGGCCGACCTCCATGGCGGCCAGCTCCTCGCCCAGCTTGACGGCCAGCTCCCCCACCGCCTGGGCGCGCAGGCACCAGTCGGGCCAGGTCTCGTCCTCGCCGGCGGTGTCGAGGGCCAGCTGGGTCCCCTCCCCGGCGGGCCGCTCGTCGGCGCCGGCGCCCTCCGGCCGCAGCTCCTTGCGCAGGTAGCGGAGGGCCAGGTCGGCCAGGTCGTAGGTCCGCTGGGCGGGCAGGGCCAGGTAGGCGGCCAGCGCGGTGTCCATGGCCAGCCCGGCCAGCTCCCAGCCGCGGGCCCAGACGGCCAGGTACAGGTACTTGGCGTCGTGGGCCAGCTTGGGCCGCTCCGGGTCGGCCAGCAGCGCCGCCAGCGCCGCCAGGTCCTCCGGCCCGGCCGCGTCCTCCAGGTCGAGCCAGACCGCGCCGCCCTTCTCAGCCCACAGGCCGGCGCCGGTCAGCTCGGCCTTGCCGGGGCTGGTGCGCAGGCGGGAGGCCAGGGCGACCGGCTGGCCGGCGGGCACCCCGGTCAGCCAGGCGGCCAGCTCGCCCTTGGCCAGCCGGCGGGCGTCGACCTCGAACCCGGCGTCCACCGGGCCGGTCTCGACCGTGGTCGCGAACAGCCGCTCGCGCAGCGGGTGGAACTCCAGGGTGTCGAACAGGCGGTGGATCTCGGCCCGGTCCCAGGCGCCCATGCGCAGGTCGCGCACCCCGACGGGCAGGGGCACGTCGTCGCGCAGCCGCATCAGCTGCTTGTTGCGGAGCACGTCGGAGCCGTGGGCGAGCAGGTTCTCCTTGAGCTTGCCCCGCTGCTCGTCGGCGTGGGCCACCACCTCCTCGGCGGTGCCGTAGGTCTGGACCAGCTTGGTGGCGGTCTTGTCGCCGACCCCGGGGACCCCGGGCAGGTTGTCGGAGGGGTCGCCGCGCAGGGCGGCCACGTCGATGTAGCGCCCCGGGGGCACGCCGTAGCGTTCCTGGACGGCGGCCTCGTCGTAGACGGCGGTGTCGGTGATGCCGCGCCGGGTCATCATCACCCGGACCTCGGCCTCGTCGTCGATGAGCTGCAGGTTGTCCCGGTCCCCGGTGACGACCAGCACCGGCAGCCGCTCGTCCCTGGCCTCCTTGACCAGGGTGGCGATCAGGTCGTCGGCCTCGTACCCGGCGACCTCGACCACCGGGATCCGTCAAGGAGGCCAGCACCTCCCGGACCAGCGGCATCTGGGAGCTGAAGTCGTCGGGGGTGGTCCGGCGGTTGGCCTTGTAGCCGTCGTAGACGTCGTGGCGGTAGGCGGGCCGGCCCAGGTCGAAGCAGACCGCGATCCGGTCCGGCGAGAAGTCGCCGAACAGCTTGACCAGCATGGTGGTGAAGCCGTAGACGACGTTGGTCAGCTGCCCGGTGGTCGTCTGCAGGTCGCTGGGCAGGGCGAAGAAGGCCCGGTAGGCGAGGCTGTGCCCGTCCAGCAGGACCAGCGGGGACGCGGTGGGCGCTTCGGAGGTGGCCACGCGGCCGAGTCTATCAACCGGTCCCGTCGGGGCCGGCCATGCTGTCCACCCTCGAGACGACGCGGCGTCGCATGATGAGCCGGGTGCCGTCCCCGACCCGCTGCAGCCGGACCTCGTCGACCAGCTGGAGGATCAGCCACAGGCCCCTCCCGCCGGTCTGGAGGGCTGGCGGGGCCTCGGCCGGCAGGCGGGGCAGGCGCGGGGTCGGCCCGCCGTCGTGGACGGACATCTCGACCCACTCGCCGTCGGAGCGGACCGTCACCACCACCGACGCTCCCCCGCGCGAGCCGTGGCGGATGGCGTTGCTGACCGCCTCGTCGAGGGCCAGGAGCACGTCGGCGACCACCTCGTCGTCGATGCCGCCGAGCATCCCGGCGACCGTGCGCCGGAGGTCGGGGAGGCAGGAGGAGGTGGGCGGCAGGGTCAGGTTCACGTGGTCCGCCATCGGCTCGTGGGTGCGCGGCTGAGGACGGTCACGTCCTACCCCGGTCGGCGACGGCCTCAAACCGACCGACCGAGGATCTCGTCTGGATCGGGTCGCATGACGGAGCTGGGACTAGCCACGTCTCCGCCGGGACATCACCCGGGCGGACCAGGTGTGGGGAAACTGCCGCCCGACCCGCAACGCATCGTTGCAGGTGGCACCTGCAACGATGCTGAAACCGTTGCGGCACAAGGGATTGGTCCGGTTGACCCGCGGCTGGCCGGCTGTTAGCGTGCCGGCAATCGGGGTCCCCACGGGGGCCCCGAGGTCCGTCCGGCGCGGGGGTCCGAGGACCGAGTAGAGAACGCGCGCACTCGGGGAAGGTGCGCGAACGGAGCCAAAGGTTCTCGGCCCCCGCCGGACAGGCATCCAACCCAACCCCAGGATGCCGGGGCGCCTGACTCCTCGCCCAGGTAGGCCTTGCGGACCTGCTCGTTCTCGAGCAGCGCGCTGGCCTCGTCCTCGAGGACGATCTTGCCCGTCTCGATCACGTACCCGCGGTGGGCCAGGCTGAGCGCCTGGGCGGCGTTCTGCTCGACCAGCAGGACCGTCATGCCCTGGGCGTTGATGTCGCGGATGGTGTCGAAGATGGTCTGGACCACCAGCGGGGCCAGCCCCATCGACGGCTCGTCCAGCAGCAGCAGCTTCGGCCGGGCCATCAGCGCCCGGCCCATGGCCAGCATCTGCTGCTCGCCCCCTGACAGGGTCCCGGCGGCCTGCCTGGCCCGCTCCTTGAGGATCGGGAACAGCTCCATGATCCGGTCCATGTCCTCGCGCTGCCCGTCGGGGTCGCGGCGGATGAACGCGCCCATGTCGAGGTTCTCGCGCACGCTCATGCGCGGGAAGATGCGCCGCCCCTCCGGCGACTGGGCCACCCCCAGGGCCACGATCTCGTGGGCCGGCAGCAGGTCGATCCGCTGCCCCTCGTAGAAGATCGCCCCCTCGCGCGGTCGTGAGCAGCCCCGAGATGGTGCGCAGGGTGGTCGTCTTGCCGGCGCCGTTGGCGCCGATCAGGCAGACGATCTCGCCCTGGTTGACGTGGAAGGACATGCCCTTGACGGCCTCGATGTTGCCGTAGAAGACGTGGATGTCCTTGACGTCCAGCTGCGCTCGTCCAGCTGCGCCTCGTCCATCTACGACGCCGCCTTCCCGAGGTAGGCCTCGATGACCCGGGGGTCGCGCTGGACCTCCCGGGGCGGGCCCTCGGCCAGCTTCTCGCCGTGGTCGAGCACGGTGACCCGGTCCGAGATCCCCATGAGGAACTTCATGTCGTGCTCGATGACGACGATCGACAGGCCCTGGCCGCGGATGCGCTGCACCAGCGCGGCCGCCCTGGCCGTCTCCTGCGGGTTCATGCCGGCGGTCGGCTCGTCCAGCAGGACCAGCTTGGGCTCGGTGGCCAGGGCGCGGGCGATCTCCAGCCGGCGCATGTCGCCGTAGGGCAGGTTGCGGGCCAGCTCCTCGCCCTTGTCGGCCAGGCCGACGAACTCCAGCAGCTCGGCCGCCCGCTCGAAGCTCTCCCGCTCCTCGCGGCGGAACCTCGGCCCGCGGACCACCGCGGAGATCACGCCCTCCCGGGTGCGGCAGTGCCGGCCGACCAGGACGTTCTCGCGGGCGGTCATGTTCGAGAACAGGCGCAGGTTCTGGAAGGTCCTGGCGATGCCGAGCTTGGTGATCCGGTCCGGGGGGAACCCGTTGATCCGCTTGCCCTCGAAGAGCACGTCGCCCTCGCTGGGGGCGAACAGCCCGGTGATGCAGTTGAAGAAGGTGGTCTTGCCGGCCCCGTTGGGCCCGATCAGCCCGACGATCTGTGCCCGGCCCGACGATGAGGTCGACCTCGTGCACCGCGACCAGCCCCCCGAACCGGCGGGTGACCTTGCGCGCCTCCAGGATCGCCGGGCCGTCGTCCTGGGACGGGGCTCCGGCTCGGCGGTGGTCGCCTGGTCGCTCATGTGCCGCTCCTGAGGTCGAAGAGCTGCTGGGACTCGGCGGCGGCGGTCTCGCCGGTGGCGTGCAGCTCGCGGCGGCGCCGGGCCGAGGGCAGCAGCCCCTCGGGCCGGAACCGCATGATCAGGATGAGGGCGAACCCGAACACCAGGAAGCGGATGTCGGAGAACTCCCGCAGCTTCTCGGGCAGGAAGGTCAGGATGATCGCGCCGAGCACCACCCCCGGCGGGTTGCCGAGCCCGCCCAGCACCACCATGGCCAGGATCAGCACCGAGAACGGGAAGGTGTAGGAGTCGGGCGACACCTGGGTGAGCAGGTGGGCGTTGACCGCCCCGGACATCCCGGCGAACCACGCGCCGGCCGCGAAGGCCAGCAGCTTGACGATGGTGGTGTTGATGCCCATGGCCGCCGCCGCGACCTCGTCCTCGCGGACCGCGACCCAGGCCCGCCCGATCCGCGAGTCGTTCAGCCGGTAGATCACCGACAGCGTCAGCGCGATCAGGAACAGCAGCAGGTAGAAGTAGACGGCGTTGCCGCTGATCTCCCAGCCGGCGACCGAGAACGCCCTCGCCCATCGACCAGCCGCCGATGGCCGGGTCGGGGATCGAGGAGATGCCGTTGGGGCCGCGGGTGATGGGGTCGAGGTTGTTCAGGGTGATGCGGACGATCTCGCCGAAGCCGAGGGTGACGATGGCCAGGTAGTCGCCCCGCAGGCGCAGCGTCGGCGCGCCCAGCAGCACCCCGAACAGGGCGGCGACCACGGGGGCGACGACGAACAGGACGAGGATGAACGGGATGTGGAAGTTGACGTTGGTCAGCAGCGCGTTGCCGGTGAGCGCGGCCGTGTAGGCGCCGATGCCGAAGAAGGCGACATAGCCGAGGTCGAGCAGGCCCGCCGAGCCGACGACGATGTTCAGCCCGAGCGCGGCCAGGACGAACAGCCCGGCCTGGGCGGTCGACCTGGATCCAGAAGGTGTTCCCGGCCTGGGTGAAGGGGAACAGCAGCAGCAGCACGGCCAGCAGGGCCAGCGACAGCCCCTCGTTGCGGCGCGAACGGCCCGGCCAGGCCCTTGTACACGCCGAGGGTCGACAAGGTCGGCGCCCAGGGTGGTGAGGGCGACGAAGAACCCGAGGAACTCGCCCGGGTCGTCGATCCCGACGCCGAGCAGGAACACCCCGAACGCCGACCAGCTCGGCGACCACGATCACGGCCAGGTCGACCAGCGTCGACCGCCGGGCCCACGGCTCGGCCGCGGGCGCCGCCGGCGCCGTCAGCAGGCTGCGGCCGGCCAGCCAGACCAGCACCCCGCCGGCCGTGGTGACCCAGGGGCCGGGGCCGACGCGGGCGAACTCGACGTCCAGGAACAGCACCAGGGTGAACACCCAGATCAGCGGCAGCACGGCCAGGCCGATGCCGAGCCGGACCAGCGCCTCCGCCTGGTGGAGGTGCGCGCCCGGCTGCGCAGCAGCAGCCCGCCGTAGACCAGGGCGGCCAGGGAGACCACCAGCGACCAGGTCCGCACCCCGGCGAAGCCGAAGTCGACCAGCCGCCCGGTCAGCGGCACCCCCTCCACCCGGACCGAGGTCAGCGTCCAGTACAGGTAGGACCCGAGCGACGCCGACCAGCCGCGCCGACCGGGGCCGCGACCAGCGGCAGGCGCAGGCGGGCCAGGAACCGGGCCCTGGCCTCGGCCCTGGCCTCGGCCCGCTGCCTGCTGGCCACCGCCGTCGGCGCGGCCATCAGCCGTGCACCCGCTCGCCCAGCAGGCCGGTCGGCCGGAACACCAGCACCAGGATGAGGACGCCGAAGGCGAACACGTCCTGCCACTCCCCGCCCAGGTAGGCGGCGCCGAAGGTCTCGAGGATGCCGAGCAGGAAGGCGCCGAGCACGGCGCCGCCGATGTTGCCGATGCCGCCGAGCACGGCCGCCGTGAACGCCTTCAGCCCGGCGATGAAGCCCATGAAGAAGTTGACCTGGCCGATGTACATGCCGGCCAGGACCCCGCCCACCCCGGCCAGCGCGGAGCCGATGATGAAGGTCAGGGCGACGATCATGTCGACGTTGATGCCCATCAGCCGGGCCGTGTCCGGGTCCTCGGCGGTGGCCCGCATGGCCTTGCCGAGCCGGGTGGTGCGGATGAACGCCGTGAGGGTGAACGTCAGCAGCAGCGCCACCGCGATCATGAACACCCACAGCGTCTGGATCCTGGCCCCGAACAGTTCGAACGAGGTGTTCGGGAACAGGTCGGGGAAGGACAGGAAGCTCCTCGGAGTAGAACACCGCCACGAGCTGCTGCAGGGCGAAGCTGGCCCCCAGGGCGGTGATCAGCGGGGCCAGCCGGGGGGCGTTGCGCAGCGGCCGGTAGGCGAACCGCTCGAGGCTCACCCCCACCACCGGGGTCAGGAGGGTGGCCATGGCCATGACCACCACCAGGGCGACCAGCGAGGTCGCGCTCCAGCCGAAGGCCGCTGGCCCCGAAGTTGAAGGTCCAGAGCCCGATCATCGCCCCCAGCATGAACACCTCGCCATGGGCGAAGTTGATGAGCTGGATGATGCCGTACACCATCGTGTAGCCAAGGGCGATGAGCGCGTAGTAGGAGCCCTTGGTCACGCCGTTGGCGAGTTGCTGGACGAACTCGTCCACAGCGCCCTCCCGCACCCGTGGCCGCCGCCCTGGGGCGGGTGCCGCGCCGGCGATGCGACGCGGCACCCACGACCCGGGGTCAGGAGGCCGAGCTGGCTCCTAGGTCTCGAACGCGCCCGAGAACTCCGGCGTCCACTCGCTGCCCGCGGCCTTGTAGACGGTCAGCGCGCGGTTGCTGGTGTCGCCGTACTCGTCGAAGGAGTGCTCCCCGGTGACGCCCGCGAAGCCCTGGGTCGCGCCGACGGCCTCGACGATCTGGGGCCGGGCGGCCTCGACGCTCTCGGCGTCGGGGAGCGCCTTGGCGAACGCCTGGATGATGATGTTGGCGGCGTCGTAGGACTGGCCGCCGTAGGCGCTGAAGCCCTCGTTGAAGCCGGCCGCCTCGTAGTCGGTGACGAACTGCTTGGCGCTCTCGAGCTGGTCGACCGGCTCGCCGATGGAGGTGGCCAGGGTGCCCTCGCCCTTGTCACCGGCGCCCTTGAAGAAGTCGGAGGCGTAGATGCCGTCGCCGCCCATCAGGGGACCGTCGAAGCCGCGGTCGGCGAGCTGCGCGGCCAGCGGGCCGGCGGCCGGGTACTCGCCGCCGTAGTAGACCATGTCCGGCTTGGCCCCGATCACCTTGGTCACGACGGCGCCGAAGTCACGGTCGTTCTCGTTGACGGTGTCGGTCCCGACGATCTGGCCGCCCTTCTCCTCGAACCGGTCGGAGAAGCTCTCGGCCAGGCCCTGGCCGTAGGTCTTCTTGTCGTGGATGACGAAGGCGCTCTTGAAGCCGCCCTCGCCCAGCGCGTAGTCGGCCGCGAACGGGCCCTGGAAGGCGTCGGTGGTGGCCGTCCGGAAGTAGGTCGGCCAGATCCGCTGCGGGGCGTCGTCCGGCTTGGGCCCGCGGGTCAGGGTCGGGTTGGTGTTGGCCGGCGAGACCTGGACGATGTTCGCCTTGGCCAGCACCGGCGCCACCGACTGGGAGACGCTGGAGTTCAGCGTGCCGACGACACCGCCGACCTGCGGGTCGGAGGCCAGCTTGTTGGCGGCGTTGGCGCCGGTGGCCGGGTCGGCCGTGTCGTCCTCGGCGGCGAGGACGATCTCGTACCCGGGTACGGTGCCCTTCTCGTTGGCCTGGCGGATGGCCAGGTCGACCGAGTTCTTGATGCCGAGGCCGAGCTCGGAGAGCGGCCCGGTGAGCGGCGCGATGACGCCGAGCTTGACGGTCTTCTTCTCCGCGGCGGCGTCGTCGCCGCCGGAGTCCCGGCTGCAGCCGGCGACCACGAGGAGCAACGCTCCGAGCACGGTGACCGATCGAAGGACCTTGCCCTTCAAGGCCATGGTTCTGCCTCCTGTCGCGCGCCCCGATGGTTCTGGCGCCGACGACGGCCGGGGCTGCCGCTCGAGACGCACGATGACCCGCGACCCCGGCCATCGTCCGAGGAACGTCCCACCCAGGCTCGGGCCAGGTCGCGACCGGCAAGACTCTACCGCAACACGCGCACGGAGACACGACAACCCGGCCGACGGCCAGGATCCGTCTGCTCGCGGCACGCTCCGGAGGGTTCACCTCGGCCACCGTGTCCGGGTTGCGGCGCCAGCGGCGCTAGGCTGAACGGGCGCGCACCCTCGGCGCTCCGCTCCCGGAGGCCGACCGTGTCACCGTGGATGGTCCCCCCTCGCCGGTCTGCAAGGAGGCAGCGGATGCGAAGGCTCACGATCGTGGCGGATGGCGTTGCTCACCACCCTGCTGGACCGGCGACGCCGGCGCTGGCCGTCGACGAGGTCAACCCACGCGGCTGCCGCAACGCGGTTGACCGTGGACGGCATCCTCGCCCACGAGCGTGTACTTCCAGCGGATCGCCAACCAGAACGGCGGCACCACGCGCCTCGGGCACCCCCGGGTACGCACGTCCACGTTGCCGACGATGTCGCCGGCCAGTCGTAGCTGGAGGCCGCCGGCTACCGGCGGTCACCCCGCAGGACTTCTGCTTCCCGGTCTTCGGGACTTCGGCGCCGGTGAACAGGCCCCAGACGGGATCCCGGCCTCGATGAACGCCTGGTAGTCGCTGCGGCCGTCGAAGGCGGTGTCGTCGTACGGCTCCCCAACCAGGGTGTAGTAGGACTCGTACAGGTCCTCGATCGCCGTCGAGCCCGGCGGGATGGGGACCGGGGCCGCGGAGGTCGACTCGTCGGCGTCATACACCATGAAGATGTAGTTGGGCGAGCCCACCATGTCGTAGTTCAGGTACAGCGCGATCCGGTTCCTCTCCTGCTGGGACAGCCCCTCGACGTAGGCGGTCGAGCCGACCAGCCCGCCCTCCTCGTCGCCCCACCAGGCGAACCGGACCGTGTTCTCCGGCTTCACCTTGGCCATCATCAGCGCCGTCTCCAACAAGGCGGCCGAGCCGGAGCCGTTGTCATTGATGCCCGGCCCCGCGGTCACGCTGTCCAGGTGCGCGCCGGCCATCGCGACGTTGTTGGCGTTCTTGCCGGGCAGTTCCGCGAGCACGTTGACGTCGGTGCGGGTCTCCGAGGGGGGACCCGGACGTGCGCGGTCGAGCCGGGCTGGGCGAGCGCCACCCCGTCGGCGAAGCTGGCGCCCGACGACCGGGATGCCGGGCGTGGCCGGTGCGAGGGTGCCGACGATCAGGCCCTCACGGTCGGGCGTGTTGCCCTGGTTGAAGATGATGACCGCCTCGGCCCCGGCGGCCTCGGCGTTCAGCGCCTTCACGGCGAAGGTGCAGACGGGGCTACCGGCCCACCGCGCTGGATAAGCGCGATATCGTTGGGTCCGCTGAAGTCCAGACCGGCGAAGTCCGCCGCCTCGCAGCCACTGGTCGATGCGCCCGCGGCGGGGTCAGGTTGATATCGACCGGGATTACGTTGCCAGTGACGTCACCGTCCCCGCTGTTGGTGAAGGTTCCGGTCTCGTAGACGGCATTGACCGGGGTGAGTTGCTGCAGCAGAGGCGGGAACACGAACTGGAACTCGAACGGGTCGAGCGTCACCTGGTAGCCGGCGGCCCGCAGCAGGCCGGCGACGTAGTCGACGCTGTCCGCGTAGCCCTCGGTGCCCGCGCTCGGGTCCCCGGGTAGAAGGGGTCGTCGTTGCTGTCGGCGATCTTCTGGAACTGCGCCTGGTGCTCACGCACCCCATCCAGGGTCACGCACTCCAGCAGCTTCTGGTAGGTGTTGTTCGTACGGTTGTCGCACGCGTCCTTCGGTGCTGCGACCGCGGCCGGCAGCGGCAGCAACGCCGCCAGCAGCAACCCGAGAACGGCGACCAGAGCGATGCGGGTGGATCGCCGCCTGGATGACCGGACCGGTTCGTCATCGAGGACCCCCTGTCCCGACACGGCGATCGCGACCCGACCACCGCACGATCCGGGCACCGTATCTCAAATCACTCCGGAGGTCACTAGTCAGACAAGTCATCAGGCCGTGACACCCATCTCGACTGACCGGAGCCGAAGGCATCAGATCCGAGCAGGCCGCTGTCTACGGCGGCACCGCCTGGGTGGCCTACGGCCCTGCAGCCGCCGCCTGACCCACCGGGTCCGCACAGGACCCGCCGCCCTGAGGGCCGGGAGGAGCCGATCACCTCGCTCCTCCCGGCCTCACCGTTTGGGCCCCACGAACTCGTCCAGCAGCGCGACACTCCCCCGCCTGGCCACCGACAGGCTGAACGGGTTGTTCGGCCGCCACTCGATCCCCAGCTGGTCGCAGGCCCGCCCGAAGATCCCCCGGATGTCCGCCGACACGTTGCTGAAGTGGTAGCGCGGATACGGCGTCCCGTTCACCCAGTTCAGCACCCGGCACCCGTCGGAGTGCAGCAGCCCCCGGACCAGGGGGCGCGGGTCGAGGTCGACCAGTTCCTGCTGCCAGGGGGTGAGCTCGATCTTCCGTTCGTGCTTCCGCCCGGGTCCGTGCTGCGGGAACAGGCACGGCCAGTGCTTGGAGAACGAGGCGACCTCGGTGCAGCCCGATCTTGCCGATTCGGCCGACCTTGTTGGGCAGCACCTCTGCCATGGCCTCTCACAGCGCTGGATCAGCTCCGGGTAGGCTTGGCGCAGACGATCCGCAGCCGGAAGACGCCGGCGAGCATGGGTGGCGATGCACCCGTCACCGAGGTAGAGACCCAGGAGGTAGGTATATGCGCACCTGCGGCAGGCTCAGGGGATCGCCGCGGCAGACGCGCACAGACTCCGGGCATTCGGACAGGTACGCGTTCGTACCCGGTCGAAGTCCGGGTGCGCCCGTTTCGCCAGTCCAGGATGGTTCTGCCTCGGGATCCCGGTCTCGCGTGCGATCTCGCAGTCGTTCCAACCCGCTCGGACCAGCTCCAGGACGAACGCGACTTCCGCTCTCGACCGCACTTCGCTACCCTCCTCGCGCAGGCCCGAGTGGAGCAATCTGGCAGACTCGATCGCCTCAAAAGCGATTGCCCGAAAGGGCGTGCGGGTTCGAGTCCCGCCTCGGGCACCCCTTCACAACGGAACCTAGCGCGACCCGAACTCCTGTTCGAGTAGGTCGCGCCGAATCTGTGGACAGCGCCGACGGATCGTGGGTGGGCGCCGCTACGATGCCCTTCCGCCTGACGGTCCATCGGAGGTTCACCTATGCGCTACCCGCCCGCACGACGGCTCGACCTGGTCGAGGAGCTGCACGGCTACCGGGTCGCCGACCCCTACCGGTGGCTGGAGGATGCCGAGGCCGACGAGACCGAGGCGTGGAGCAAGGCCCAGGACGAGCTGCTGGCCGGGTGGATGGACGGGCGGCCCGAGCGGGAGGCGGTTCGGGAACGGCTGGAGCGGCTGCTCGGGGCCGGGCTGGTCACGGTGCCGGTGCTCAGGGGCGACCGCGGGTTCTTCGAGCGGCGCCGCGGCGACCAGCAGCATCCGGTGCTGCTGGTGCGGGAGGCCGACGGGACCGAGCGGGTCCTGATCGACCCGAGCGCCCTGTCCGACGACGACACCATCACCCTCGACGGCTGGGTGCCGTCGCTGGAGGGCGAGCGGCTGGCCTACTTCCTGTCCCAGGGCGGCGACGAGGAGGCCTCCCTGTTCGTCATGGACGTGGCCACCGGCGAGACGATCGAGGGGCCGATCGACCGCACCCGCTACTGCCCGCTGGCCTGGCTGCCCGGCGGCGACACCTACTACTACGGGCGGCGACTGCCCGCCGACGCGGTCCCCGAGGGCGAGGCCGCCTTCCACCGGCGGGTCTGGCGCCACCGGGTCGGGACCGACCCCGACGGCGACGAGCTGGTCTTCGGGGAGGGCCGGGAGAAGACCGAGTACCACTCGCTCCGGGTGTCGCTCGACGGCCGCTGGCTGCTGGTCGGGGCGGCGGCCGGGACGGCGCCCCGCAACGACCTGTACATCGCCGACCTGGCCGGCGACGGGACCCTGCGGCCGATCCAGGAGGGGGTGGACGCCGAGACCGACGGCCGGGTCGGGACCGACGGCCGCCTGTACCTCCACACCAACCTGGACGCGCCCCGGTTCCGGATCGCGGTCGCCGACCCGACCCGGCCGGAGCCGGCGGCCTGGCGCGACCTGGTGCCCGAGTCCGGCGACGTCCTCGCGGGCTACGCCCTGACCGACGACGCCCTGGTGGTGGCGTCCAGCCGCCATGCCGTCGGGCGGGTGGCGGTGCACGACCGGGAGACCGGCGCCCTGCGCGGCGAGGTCGACCTGCCGGGACCCGGGTCGGTGCTCGGCGTGTCCGCCCGCCCCGAGGGCGGCGACGAGGTCTTCCTCGGCTACACCGACTTCACCACCCCGCCGCGCGTGTACCGCTACCGGGTCGCCCAAGGACGCCTGGAGCTGTGGATGGACGCCCCCGGCCAGGTCGACCTGCTGGGCGGGGTGACCGCCAGGCAGGAGACGTTCCGCTCCAAGGACGGCACCGAGGTGCGCCTGTTCCTGCTGCACCGCGACGGGCTGACCCCCGACGGGGCCCGGCCGACGATCCTGTACGGCTACGGCGGCTTCAACATCTCGCTGACCCCGGCGTGGAGCGCGGTCACCGCCGCCTGGGTCGAGCAGGGCGGCGTGTACGCGATCGCCAACCTCCGCGGCGGCAGCGAGGAGGGCGAGGCCTGGCACCGGGACGGCATGCGGGCCAACAAGCAGCACGTGTTCGACGACTTCGCCGCCGCCGCCGAGCACCTGATCGCCTCCGGCTGGACGTCACCGGACCGGCTGGCCGTCGCCGGCGGCTCCAACGGCGGGCTGCTCGTCGGGGCCGCCCTGACCCAGCGGCCGGAGCTGTTCGCGGCCGTGGCCTGCAGCGCCCCCCTGCTCGACATGGTCCGCTACGAGCGCTTCGGCCTCGGCGAGACCTGGAACGACGAGTACGGGCGGGCCGACGACCCGACCGAGCTGGGCTGGCTGGTCGGCTACTCCCCCTACCACAAGGTCGCCGAGGGCACGGCCTACCCGGCGGTGCTGTTCACCGTCTTCGACTCCGACACCCGGGTGGACCCGCTCCACGCCCGCAAGATGTGCGCCGCCCTCCAGGCCGCCACCACCTCCGACCGCCCGGTCCTGTTCCGCCGCGAACGCCAGGCCGGCCACGGCGCCCGCTCGGTCAGCCGCACCGTCGAGCTCCACGCCGACATCCTGACCTTCCTGGCCGCCCAGGTCGGCCTGGACCTGGAAGCGGCCGACCGCCCGAGGTCCCGGTAGGTCGGGGACGGGGCGGTTCGCCGCGGGTCAGGGGCGGGCGGTGCGGACGGCGGTGGCGAGGTCGGCGGTGAGGGTGTGGAGGCCGGCGAGGCCGGCGTCGGCGAGGCGGTCGACCAGGGCGGTGCCGACGATGACGCCGTCGGCGAAGCGGGCGACGGCGGCGGCCTGCTCGGCGTTGGAGACGCCGATGCCGGCGCAGACGGGGAGGTCGGTGTGGGCCCGGATCCGGCCGACCAGGTCCTCGATCCCGGCCGCGAGCGAGGCCCGCAGGCCGGTCACGCCGAGCCGCGCCTGGGCGTAGACGAAGCCCCGACCGGCCTTGGCGATCGCGGCCAGGCGGGCGTCGCTGGAGGTGGGGGCGGCCAGGAACACGGGGGCGACCCGGGCGGCGGCGGCCGCCTCCAGCCACTCCTCCGCCTCCTCGGGCGGCAGGTCGGGCACGACCGCCCCGCAGGCGCCGGCGGCGGCCAGCTCGGCCGCGAACCGCCGTGGGCCGCGGTGGGCGACCAGGTTGTAGTAGACGAGCAGGACCACCGGGGCGTCGACGCTGGCCGTGAGCTCGTTGACCAGGCCGAGGACGTCGTCCAGCCGGGTCCCGGCGTCGAGGGCGGCGGTCACGGCCCGCTGGATGACCGGCCCGTCGATCAGCGGGTCCGAGTACGGCGGGCCGACCTCGAGCACGTCGGCCCCGGCCTCGGCCATGGCCCGGAACGCCGCCAGCGACCCGTCCAGGTCGGGGAACCCCGCGACCCCGTAGGCGACCAGCGCCGCCCGCCCCTCCCGCCGCAACGCCTCCAGCCGCCCCTCCAGCCGCTCCACCGGCGCCGGCGGCCCGGCCGCGCTCCCGAGGCGGGTCCCGGCGGGGGCGACGCCGGCGGCGAGGGGGGTGCCGGGGTCAGGCATCTTCGCCCCCGCGGCCGGTGCCGGACTGTCCGCCCTGCCGGCTGGGCCGTTGTGGGGTGTCGGCGTCGACCAGGAGGCCGGCGACGGTCTCGACGTCCTTGTCGCCGCGGCCGGAGAGGTTGAGGACGACCAGGGTGCCGGGGGCGACCTGGCCGGTGTGGGCGGCCTCGGCGAGCCAGCCGACGGCGTGGGCGGGTTCGAGGGCGGGGAGCAGGCCCTCGGTGCGGGCGAGGAGGCGGAAGCCGTCGAGGGCGAGGGTGTCGGAGGCGCGTTCGTAGGCGACCCGGCCGGCGTCCTTCCAGAAGGCGTGCTCGGGGCCGACGCCGGGGTAGTCGAGGCCGGCCGACACCGAGTGGGTGGGGAGGACCTGGCCGTCGGGGTCCTGGAGGACGTAGGAGCGGGCGCCGTGGAGGACGCCGGCCTCGCCGAGGCCGAGCGAGGCGCCGTGGTCGCCCGGCTGGGGGCCGCGGCCGCCGGCCTCGACCCCGACCAGCCGGACCTGCTCGTCGTCGACGAACCCGGCGAACAGGCCGGCCGCGTTCGACCCGCCGCCGACGCAGGCCACGGCCAGGTCGGGGAGCCGTCCCTCGGCCTCCAGGATCTGGGCGCGGGCCTCGTCGCCGATGACCCGCTGGAACTCGCGGACCATGAGCGGGTAGGGGTGGGGGCCGACCACCGAGCCGATGGCGTAGTGGGTCGAGCCGACCGACTCGACCCAGTCCCGCAGGGCCTCGTTGATGGCGTCCTTCAGGGTCGCGGTGCCGGTGGCCACCGGCCGCACCTCGGTGCCGAGCAGCCGCATGCGGACGACGTTGAGGTGCTGGCGCCGGGTGTCCTCCTCGCCCATGTAGACGACGCACTCCTGGCCGAGCAGGGCGGCCACGGTGGCGGTGGCGACCCCGTGCTGGCCGGCGCCGGTCTCGGCGATCACCCGCGGCTTGCCCATCCTCCGGGTCAGCAGGTGCTGGCCGAGGGAGTTGTTGAGCTTGTGGGCCCCGGTGTGGAGCAGGTCCTCGCGCTTGAGCCACACCCGCAGGCCCAGCTCCTCCGACAGCCGCCGGGCACAGAACAGCGGGGTCGGGCGGCCGGCGTAGTCGCGCCGCAGCGCGTCCAGCTCGTCGTTGAAGGAGGGGTCGGCGATGGCGTCCTCGAACGCCTCGGTGAGCTGGTCGAGGGCGGCCATCAGCACCTCGGGGACGAACCGCCCACCCCAGGCGCCGAAGTGGCCGAGCGGGTCGGGCCGGTGCGGGACCCCGGCCGCCCGAGGGAGCGCTTCGACGACATGTGGATCAAACATCGAGAAGATTTCCTGACAGGTGGTCCTCGTAGGCCTTGAGGTCGAAGTGGCCGTGGCCGCAGAGGTTGAACACGATCGTCTCCGAACGGCCCTCCTCCTTGCAGCGCAGGGCCTCGTCGATCACGGCCCGGATCGCGTGGGCCGGCTCGGGAGCGGGGAGGATGCCCTCGGTGCGGGCGAACTGCACGGCCGCCTCGAAGACCTTGGACTGCGGGTAGGCGACGGCCTCGATGTGGTCCTCCTTGCGCAGCAGCGACACCAGCGGCGAGTCGCCGTGGTACCGCAGCCCGCCGGCGTGGATGGGGGCGGGGATGAAGTCGGCCCCGAGGGTGTACATGGGCATCAGCGGGGTCATGCCGGCCTGGTCGCCGAGGTCGTAGTCGAACCGGCCCTCGGTGAGGGTCGGGGCGGCGGTCGGCTCGACCGCGACCACCCGGGTGCTCACGGCGGCCGGCCAGCTTCTCGGCCAGCAGCGGGAAGGTGAAGCCGCCGAAGTTGGACCCGCCGCCGACGCAGGCGACCAGCACGTCGGGCTCGACCCCGGCCCGTTCGAGCTGCGTCTTCAGCTCCAGGCCGATGACGGTCTGGTGGAGCAGCACGTGGTTGAGCACGCTGCCGAGCGAGTAGTGGGTGTCCTCGCGGATGGCGGCGTCCTCGACCGCCTCGGAGATGGCGATGCCCAGCGACCCGGGCGAGTCCGGGTCCTGGTCGAGCACGGCCCGGCCGGCGTTGGTCTCCGGCGACGGCGACGGGGTGACGCTCGCCCCCCAGGTCTCCATGAGCGAGCGCCGGTACGGCTTGCCGTCGTAGGAGGCGCGGACCATGTAGACCTTGCACTCCAGGCCGAAGCGGGCGCAGGCGAAGGCGAGGGCGCTGCCCCACTGGCCGGCCCCGGTCTCGGTGCTGAGCCGGGTGATGCCCTCCTCCTTGTTGTAGAACGCCTGGGGGACGGCGGTGTTGGGCTTGTGGGAGCCGGCCGGCGACCCACCCTCGTACTTGTAGTAGATGCGGGCCGGGGTATCGAGGGCCCGCTCCAGGTCGAGGGCGCGGATCAGCGGGGTCGGCCGCCACAGCTTGTAGACGTCCAGCACCGGTCCTGGGATGTCGACCCACTCGTCGGTGGAGACCTCCTGGCCGATCAGGGCCATCGGGAACAGCGGGGCGAGCGCGTCCGGGCCGACCGGCTCGCGGGTCTGCGGGTGGAGGTAGGGGTCGGGCTTGGTCGGCATCGAGGGGACGATGTTGAACCAGGCGCTCGGCAGCTCGTCCTCGCCGAGGAGGATCTTGCGGGGCTCAGCCATGGGTTCCTCCTAACGCTCCGCGGGCAAAGGCTTGGGGGCCGCCTGCGGCGGCCGATCCATCTCACTCCGGCCAGGTCGGCCCAGAAGATCGTGGACCATCCCGGCCGGATCGTCGGCGCGGACGAGGGTCTCGCCGACCAGGACGGCGTCGGCGCCGGCGTCGGCGGCCGCCTGGACCCCGGCCCGGTCGCGGATGCCGCTCTCGGCGACCAGGACCGTGCCGCCGGGCAGGGCCTGGCGGACGGCGGCGAAGCGGCCGGGGTCGACCTCGAGGGTGGCCAGGTCGCGGGCGTTCACCCCGACCAGGGTCGCCCCGGCGTCGGCGGCCACCGCCGCCTCGGCCACGGTGTGGACCTCGACCAGGGCGTCCAGGCCGGCCTCGGCGGCCTCGTCCAGCAGGGCGCGGAGCGCGGGCGGGTCGAGGGCGGCCACGATCAGCAGGACCGCGTCGGCCCCCCAGGCGCGGGCCTCCCACACCTGGTAGCCGGTGGTCACGAAGTCCTTGCGGAGCACCGGGAGGTCGACCGCGGCCCGCACCGCCAGCAGGTCGTCGGGGCTGCCGGCGAAGTGGCGGGGCTCGGTGAGCACGCTGACCGCCGAGGCCCCGCCGGCGGCATAGGCGGCGGCCAGGGCGGCCGGGTCGAGGTCGATCCGGATGTCCCCCTTGGAGGGCGAGCGGCGCTTCACCTCGGCGATCACCCGCGGCCCGTCGGGCCCGCGACGGACCGCCGCCCGCAGCCCCCTGGCCGGCGGCAGCTCGGACGCGGCCGCCCGCAGCGCGTCCAGGGGCAGCGTTGCGGCCCGGCGCTCGGCGTCCGACCTGGCGTCGGCCACCGCCCGGGCCAGGAACGAACCGGTCGAGGTCACAGCCGACGATTCTAGCCGTTCCCCACCTGGGTCCGACCGTGCGGAGACGGCACGGCCGGCCGCCGACCGTTCCCGTCCGCCCCCGGACCCCTGCCCCGGACCCTGCCCCGGACCCTGCCCCGGACCCCGCCCCCGGACCCTGCCCCGCGGACCCTGCCCCGGACCCCTGTGGACAGCCCGAGCCCTCCGTCCCGGATCGGCTACGCTCCCCCACCGGGGGACCCGACGCCAGATCGGGTGGGTGAACCGCGGGACCGGGTGGGAGAAGCCCGGGACCGGGTGGGAGAAGCCCGGGGCCGGTGGGTGGCGGACCGGGAGGGGCGGAGCACGAAGGGGGCGGAGGGACCGATGACGACGGGCGAGTTCCCGGCCGAGGGCATGGAGCTGACGCACATCCTGGTGGTCGGCGATGCCGGGCGGGCCCGGGACTTCTACCGGGACGTGCTCGGGGCCGAGCTGTACCGGGAGTACGGCGGGACCTCGGTCGTGCTGCGGCTGTTCGGGACCTGGCTGCTGCTGGTCACCGGAGGTGGTCCGACGGCCGACAAGCCGGAGGTGACGTTCGCCCCGCCGGGCGACCCGCGGACCGTCGGGCATGCGATGACGATCCGGGTGCCGGACTGCCGGGCGGCCTACGAGACGCTGCGGGGACGGGGCGCCGAGTTCCTGACCCCGCCGGTGGACCACGGCTGGGAGGTGCGCTGCTTCTTCCGCGACCCGGACGGCCACCTGCTGGAGCTGAGCGAGGCCAGGCCGGCGGCGACCGGGGAGTAGCCCGGGCCGCTGGCGCCTCGTGGAACGGTGCCGCCGCAGGTGATCCGTGGACGCCGGGGACCCGTAGAACTGGGCAGACCGACCATCCCTCTCGCTCCGGAGCACCCAGGATGCACCTTCTCGCCACGCTAGTAGCTCCAGCCCACGCGCTGCCCTAAGTCACGCTGACGCTGCAGTGGCGGCAGCGCACGATCTTCCGACGGCCCGCGGCGACGGTGGTGGGCCTCGGCCGCCCGGCCAGGTCGGCGGATCGCCGACGCGCCCGCCTGCTGCGTCACAGCGCCTTCTCCACCACCCCGACGGCACCCCGGCGACGGTGGTCACCACCGTGCCCGGCCAGGTCGGGCGGATCCTGTTCGACGTCGCCGACGGCCAGCGCATCTACATCGCCTGCTCCTACCAGATCCCCGACAGCCGCATCGCCACCGCCCTCCACGGGCCCGGCCGGGACCAAGCTGGCCGGCGCGTGGTGCAACCCCCAGGGCCTCACCCTCTACGACACCCGTGAGCTCGCCATCGCCGTGGCGTCAGGGACGGCGCTCAGGGTCGAGGTCAGCGAACGGACCTACGCGGTCCGGGGATGTGTCAGGACCACCCTGACCTCGCCCACGGGCGCCCGGGTGTGGGTGGACCCGTGCACCGGGGCCGGGGTCTCAGCTCACCCCGGCCTAGGCTCGCGCCCCCCGCCCGCCCCGCTCAGCGCAGCGGGCGGGTGGGGAGCTCCCCCTGGACGGCGGGCCCGACCGGGGGGCGGCCGTTGGCGGAGGGGCTGCGGGGCGGGGGGAGGATGAGGCGGAAGGCGGTGCCGCCGCCGTGGCCGGACTCGGCGTGGATGGCGACGCCCATGGCGTCGCAGAGGGCCTTGACGATGGCCAGGCCGAGGCCCGACCCGACCTCCCGGGTGCCGCGGTAGCGGGACCACAGGTAGCCGCGGTCGAAGGCGTGGGGGAGGTCCTCGGGGGCGATGCCCGGGCCCTGGTCGACGATGGCCGCCTCCACCCCGCCGCCGTCGAGGGGGCGGGCCGCGACCAGGACCTGGCGGCCGGACGGGCTGGAGCGGCTGGCGTTGTCGAGCAGGTTGTCGAGCACCTGGCGGAGCCGGCCGGGGTCGACGTGGGCGTGGAGGGCGCCGGGGAGGCGGGTGGTGACGGTCACCTGGCGGCTGGCCGCCCGCTCGGCGGCGGCCGCGGCCGCCTCCCTGAGCACCGCCGCGACGTCGGCGTCGACGCTGCTGACGGCGAACTGGCCGCGGCCCAGCCGGGCCAGGTCGAGCAGGTCCTGGACCAGCCGGGCCAGGCGGATCGTCTCGGCATGGACGCGCACCAGGGAGCGGCGGCGCTCGGCCGGGTCGTCAACGGTGCCGTCGAGCAGCGCCTCGGTGTAGCCCTGCACGGTGGTCAGGGGGGTCTTGAGCTCGTGGCCGACGCTGGCCAGGAACGCCCGCTGCTCGCCCTGGGCCCGCTCCAGGCCGGTGGCCATGTCGTTGAACGCGGAGGCGACCTCGGCGATCTCACCGTCGCCGTCGACATGGACCCTTGTCGACAAGTCGCCCTCGCCGACCCGGCGGGCGGCGGTGACCAGCCGGCCCAGCGGGGCGGTGAGCCGGCCGGCCAGCAGCCAGGCGGCCAGCGCCGCCACGGCCACGGCCAGGGCGGTGGCCAGCAGCAGGCGCCAGGCGACGACCGGGAGCAGGCTGAGGCCGAGGCTGCCGACCTCGTGGACCAGCAGCACTCCGCCCGCGGAGCGGAGGACGGGCCGCTCGGCCGGGACGACCGCCCAGGCCAGCCCGTCGCCGGTGCCGGTGACCACCTGCCCGTCGGCCAGGGCGGCGGCCAGGTCGACGTCGGGGACGGGGGCGAGCGGGCCGCGCCGGTTGGGGGCCTGGCAGCCGGGCAGGCGGCGCGGGACGCCGTCCGCCCCCAGCAGGTAGACCTCGGTCTCCCCGCGCCGGAGGACCCGGGCCAGGGGGCAGAGCTGCCGGGCGGGGCGCGGGCCGGCCACGGTGTCGCTGACCGTCTGGGCCTGGTCGGCGAGCTGCTGCTCGAGGCCGCGCTCGGGCAGCAGCCGGATCAGCGACAGGGTGATGACCCCGATCAGCACCGCGGCCAGGACGGCCACGGCCACGAAGGCCACCACCAGCCGCCCCCGCAACGACCCGCCCCTCCACCCCATCACCCGCCCCCCGCCGCGGAGGGGTCGGGGGCGCCGCCCGCTGCGCGGTCGTCGGCCTTGTAGCCGACGCCGCGGATGGTGAGGATGGGGGCGTGGTCGCCCAGCTTGGAGCGGAGCTGGCGGATGTGGACGTCGACGGTGCGGGTGTCGGCGGGGAACGAGTAGCCCCAGACACGTTCCAGGATCTGGTCGCGGGTGAGGACCAGGCCCCGGTTGCGGACCAGGTAGCTGAGCAGCTCGAACTCGCGGGCGGTGAGCTGCACCGGGCGGCCCTCGAAGACGACCTCGTGGCGGGCCGGGTCGACGGTGAGGCTGCCCAGGTGGAGCGGCGGCTCGGGGCCGGCCTCGGGTTCCGGGTCGGTGCGGCGCAGGACCGCCTTGACCCTGGCGACGAGCTCGCGGGGCGAGAACGGCTTGGTCACGTAGTCGTCGGCGCCGAGCTCGAGGCCGAGGACCCGGTCGGCCTCCTCCTCCCTGGCCGTGACCACGATGATCGGCACCCTGCCGCCGCGCTGGCGCAGCGCCCTGGTCACCTCGAACCCGTCCATGCCCGGCAGCATCAGGTCGAGCAGGACCAGCCGGGGCCGTTCGGCGTCGACCGCGGCCAGCCCGGAGGGGCCGTCGGTCCGCCACACGACCCGGAAGCCGTCGCGCTCCAGGTACAGCCGGACGAGGTCGGCGATGGACGCCTCGTCCTCGACCAGCAGCACGGTCCCCTTGGAAGGGTGCTCGGGCGTCAACCAGTCCCCTTTCGCCGTCGGGCCGACGCTAGCATCGCCGGGGCAGGTTCGGGGCGCTCCGCGGGCAGGTTCGAGGGCGGTAAAGATCCTGGTCAGTCGCCTTCCCATGGCGGCTCGTCCTGGCCGGGGGCTGGCTGGGCGCGGTCGGGCGGGGCGCGGAAGGCGTCGCCCAGGGCCGGCCAGCGGGGGCCGCGCCGGAGCGCCTCGACCCCGGCGGCGGCCAGCAGCAGCCCGCCGGCCACGACCAGCGCCGGGCCGGCCCAGGGGGTGGCCACCCGCAGGCCGGTGCCGGCCGGGACCCCCTCCAGCAGCCCGAGCTCGGCCCGCGCGACCGCCTCGTCCCGGACCCCGGCGGCGCCGCCGACGGCCCCCGCGACCAGGGCGACCCCGAGGGCGAGGAGGGCGAGCCCGACCACCCAGCGGCCGCGCCCGCGGGTCGCGGCCACCGCGACCAGCAGCACCAGCCCTCCCAGGGCGAGCGCCCCCAGGGGCGCCAGGTCGTTGCCGGTGACCTCGACCGCCCCGAGCCGGGCCGACCCCGACCCCCGGCAGCTCGACCGCGGCGCTGACGGTCGCCCACGGCTGCCCGGCCCCGATCACCGCCAGCATCACCCCGGCCAGGACGGCGACCAGCGCCACCTGCATCGACCGCCGGTCGGCGGGAGCGGGGGTGTGGACAACCGCCTCCGCACCTTCCAGCGTTGGGCTACCCTCCCGATTCGGGGGCCCCGGGATCAGCGGGTGGGGTTCCGGCGTGCCCGGGGTCCGGGCGGGGTCCGGCGGCCCGGGTCGAGGGGCCGGCTCCCGGCCGTCGTCAGCCACCGGCGCGGGCGGGGACCGGGCGGGGCTGGTCGGGCGGGATGGTGGCGGAGAGGCCCTCGGCGGCGGCGACGGCGGCCAGGAGGGCGCGGGCCTTGGCTTCGGTCTCGCGCTCCTCGAGCTCGGGGACCGAGTCGGCGACCACGCCGGCGCCGGCCTGGCAGTAGGCCACGCCGTCCACGAACACACAGGTGCGGATGGTGATGCAGGTGTCGAGGTTGCCGGAGAAGTCGAAGTAGCCGACGCAGCCGGCATAGGGGCCGCGGCGGTGGCGCTCCAGGTCGTCGATGATCTCCATGGCCCGGACCTTGGGCGACCCGGACACTGTGCCCGCGGGGAAGCTCGCCGCCAGCACGTCGAACGCCGCCACCTCCCCGGCCAGCTCGCCGACCACGTCGGAGACCAGGTGCATGACGTGGGAGTAGCGCTCGACCCGCATGAACTCGTCCACCCGGACGGTGCCGGGCCGGCAGACCCGGCCGAGGTCGTTGCGGGCCAGGTCGACCAGCATGACGTGCTCGGCCCGCTCCTTCTCGTCGGCCAGGAGCTCGGCCTCCAGGGCCAGGTCGGACTCATGGTCGGCGCCGCGGGGCCGGGTCCCGGCGATCGGCCGCATGGTGGCCCGGCGGCCCTGGACGGTGACCAGCACCTCCGGGGACGACCCGGCGATGGTCACCCCGGGCAGGCGCAGGAAGTACATGTAGGGCGAGGGGTTGACCACCCGCAGGACCCGGTAGACGTCGAAGGGGTCGGCGCTGGTCGGCACCGAGAACCGCTGGGACGGGACGACCTGGAAGACGTCGCCGGCGCCGATGTGCTCCAAGGCCTGCCGGACCATCTCCTGGTAGCGGCCGGGGGCGAGGTCGCTGGCGGCGGCCGCCGGCGGGCCGGCCGCCGGCAGCGGGGTCGGGGTCGTCGCCAGCGGCACCGACAGCCGCGCCGCCAGGGCGTCGATCCGGCGGGTGGCGTCGGCGTAGGCGGCGTCGAGGTCGGTGGCCTGGTTGACGACCACGTTGGCCACCAGCACCAGGCGCTGGCCGAGGTGGTCGAAGACGACCACCGAGCGGGGGAAGACCAGCATCCCCTCGGGCAGGCGCAGGTCGTCCTCGGTCTGGTCGGGCAGGCGTTCCAGCTCGCGGACCAGGTCGTAGCCGAGGTAGCCGACGGCCCCGGCGAACAGCGGCGGCAGGCCGGGCAGGGACGGCGAGCGCAGCCGGCGCAGGGCCTCGCGCAGCACCTCCAGCGGGGGCCCGTCCGACAGCCCGGCCGGGGGCCGGCCGGTCCAGGAGGCCCGGCCGCCGCGGATGGTCAGGGTGGCGAACGGGTCGGTGCCGATGAACGAGTAGCGGCCCCAGCGCTCGCCGTGCTCGACGCTCTCCAGCAGCACCGAGCCGTCCTGGTCGCCGAGCTTGCGGAACGCCCCCACCGGGGTCTCCAGGTCGCCGAGCAGCTCCCGCCACACCGGCACCACCGAGTGCTCGGCGGCCAGGCGGACGAACTCCTCGAACCCGGGCCGCTCGCCCGTCACGCCTCCACCCCCGAGCGGGGTGCGGAGAAACAGGACCGCGTCCCGCTCGTGGCAGGCCAGGCCCGACCTGCTCCACGCGGACCAGCAACGTGTCGCCGTCGCAGTCGGCGGTCACGGAGCGGACGTGCTGGACGTTGCCGGAGGTCTCGCCCTTCTGCCAGTACCGGCGGCGGGAACGGCTCCAGAACCAGGTGTGGCCGGTGGTGAGGGTGCGCCGGACCGCCTCGGCGTCCATCCAGGCGACCATCAGGACGGCCCCGTCCTTCTCGTCCTGGACGACCGCCGGGAGCAGGCCGGCGTCGTCGAACTTCAGACGGGCCACGGCATCGTCGACGTTGCTGGTTGAAAGCTGGGGGTTCGGGGGACTCAAGCCTAGTCCCCCGATTGGCAGATCGGACATGGGGCCATGCTATCGCTACCGCCGGGACGGCCGATCTGCCATCGTTGGAAGGTGGGCGGACAACCGAGGGAGCTGTCATGTCGACGCAGCCAGAGCAGGCAAAAGCGGAGATCCTCGAGCAGATTGTCGCCACCATCCACGAGAAGGTGCCCGAGGACCGGCGCGACCAGGTGGAGGAGTTCGCCCGCCAGTACTACCAGCGGCTGGCCCCCGAGGACCTGCTCGAGCTGGAGCCGGAGGACCTGTACGGCGCCGTCCTGGCCCACTGGCGCCTGGCCCACCGCCGCCAGCCCGGCGAGGCCAAGGTCCGGGTGTACAGCCCCCGGTTCGAGGAGCACGGCTGGCGCTCCAAGCACTCCATCGTCGAGATCGTCACCGACGACATGCCGTTCCTGGTCGACTCGGTGGCCATGGAGCTGAACCGCCACGGCCTGGTCATCCACCTGCCCATCCACCCGGTGGTCGTGGTCCGCCGCGACGAGGCCGGCGGGCTGGTCGAGGTGCTCCCACCCGACGCCAAGGACGGCGTCCTCGAGTCCTACCTGCACTTCGAGGTCGACCGCCAGAGCGACCCCAAGGTGCTCGACAAGCTGCGCTCGGAGATCGAGCGGATCCTTGAGGACGTCAAGGCCTCCACCGAGGACTGGGCCGAGACGCGCGAGCAGGTCCAGAAGATCCTCCAGGAGTTCGACGAGCAGCCGCCCCCGGTCGACGAGGCCGAGCTGGCCGAGGCCAGGGCGCTGCTGGAGTGGATCGACAACCACCACTTCACCTTCCTCGGCTACCGGGCCTACGACCTGGTGAACGAGGACGGCGAGGACATGCTGCGCCCGGTGCCCGGCACCGGCCTCGGCATCCTGCGCCAGGGCCAGCACAAGCCGGCCTCGGGCAGCTTCGCCAAGCTGCCCCCGGAGGCCAGGCGCCTGGCCCGCGAGCCGCACGTGCTCATCCTGACCAAGGCGAACTCCCACTCCACCGTGCACCGGCCGTCGTACCTGGACTACATCGGGGTCAAGCGCTTCAACGAGCAGGGCGAGGTCATCGGCGAGCGGCGCTTCCTCGGCCTGTACACCTCGGCCGCCTACAACCGGAACCCGCGCGACATCCCGGTGCTGCGCCGCAAGGTGACCAAGGTGCTGGAGCGGGCCGGCCTGCCCAGGTACAGCCACGACTGGAAGTCGCTGCTGAACATCCTGGAGACGTTCCCCCGCGACGAGCTGTTCCAGATCTCCGACGACCAGCTGTTCGAGACGGCCATGGGGATCCTGCGGCTGGAGGAGCGCCGCCGGGTGCGGCTGTTCATGTGGCACGACGACTACGGCCGCTTCGTCTCGGCCCTGGTCTACGTGCCCCGCGACCGCTACACGACCACGGTCCGCCGGCGCATCGAGGTGGTGCTCAACGACGCCTTCCCCGGGGCCAGCTTCGACTTCCAGGTGTGGCTGTCCGAGTCGGTCCTGGCCCGGCTGCACTTCATCATCCGGATGCCGCCGGGCCAGATGCCGAGCTACGACGCCAAGGAGCTGGAGGCCAAGCTGGCCACGGTGACCCGCTCGTGGTCCGACGATGTGCACGACCTGCTGCTGGAGCTGCACGGCGAGGAGGAGGGCAACGCCCTGTTCGACCGCTACGGCGAGGCGTTCCCGGCCGCCTACGTGGACGACTTCCCGGCCCGCAACGCCGTCTACGACATCCAGCGCATGGAGGACCTGGCCGAGCGGGGCGGCCTGAACATGAACCTGTACCGGCCGCTGGAGGCGTCGCAGGGGATGCTGCGGTTCAAGCTGTTCTGGGCCGACCGGCCGCTGCCGCTCTCGGACGCGGTGCCGATGCTGGAGGACATGGGCGTCGAGGTGGTCGAGGAGCGGCCGTACGAGCTGCACCCGCCCGGGAACGGCCCGGTCTGGATCCACGACTTCGGGGTGACCTACACCGGCCCCGATGGCGACGTCGACGTCGGCCGGGTCCGCGACGTGTTCCAGGACGCGTTCGCGGCCATCCTGCGCGGCGAGGCCGAGAGCGACGGCTTCAACCGGCTGGTGCTGCGGGCCCGGCTCACCTGGCGCCAGATCGTGGTCCTGCGCGCCTACTGCAAGTACCTGCGCCAGACCCGGCTGACCTTCAGCCAGGAGTACATGGAGCAGGCGCTGGCCAACAACCCCCACATCGCCCGCTGGCTGGTGGAGCTGTTCCAGGCCCGCTTCGACCCGACCCAGCCCGAGGGCGCCGAGGCCACGGCGGAGGAGCTGCGGGAGCTGCTGGCCGAGTCGATCGACCAGGTGGCCAACCTGGACGAGGACCGGATCCTGCGCAGCTTCCTCGGGGTGGTCGAGGCCACCCTGCGGACCAACCACTTCCAGACCGGCCAGGACGGCCAGCCCAAGCCGTACCTGTCGTTCAAGCTCGACCCCTCCCGCGTGCCGTCGCTGCCCAAGCCCCGGCCCATGTTCGAGGTGTTCGTGTACTCGCCCCGCACCGAGGCCGTCCACCTGCGCGGCGGCCCGGTGGCCAGGGGCGGGATCCGCTGGTCGGACCGGCGGGAGGACTTCCGCACCGAGATCCTCGGCCTGATGAAGGCCCAGATGGTCAAGAACGCCGTGATCGTGCCGGTGGGGGCCAAGGGCGGGTTCGTGGTCAAGCGGCCGCCGACCGAGGGCGGCCGCGAGGCGCTGATGGACGAGGTGGTGGCCTGCTACTCGACGATGATGCGGGGCCTGCTCGACATCACCGACAACCGGGTCGACGGCAAGGTCGTCGGTCCGGCCGACGTGGTCCGCTACGACGACGACGACCCCTACCTGGTGGTGGCGGCCGACAAGGGCACCGCCACCTTCTCCGACCTGGCCAACTCGATCGCCCAGGAGTACGGCTTCTGGCTGGACGACGCCTTCGCCTCCGGCGGGTCGGCCGGCTACGACCACAAGAAGATGGGGATCACCGCCAGGGGCGCCTGGGAGTCGGTCAAGCAGCTGTTCCGCGAGACCGGCATCGACACCCAGTCCACCGACTTCACCGTGGTCGGCATCGGCGACATGTCCGGGGACGTGTTCGGCAACGGGATGCTCCTCAGCCGCCACATCAAGCTGGTCGGGGCGTTCAACCACCAGCACGTGTTCCTCGACCCCGACCCCGACCCGGAGACCGGCTTCGCCGAGCGCGAGCGCCTGTTCGCCCTCCCCCGCTCCTCCTGGTCCGACTACGACACCGCCAAGATCTCCGAGGGCGGCGGGGTCTTCCCCCGCAGCGCCAAGTCGATCCCGCTGTCCGAGCAGGTCCGGGCGGTGCTGGACGTCGAGGCCGAGGCGCTCACCCCCAACGAGCTGATCCACGCCATGCTCAAGGCCCCCGTCGACCTGCTCTGGAACGGCGGCATCGGCACCTATGTGAAGGCGGCCCGCGAGGCCCACGCCGACGTCGGCGACCGGGCCAACGACGCGGTCAGGGTGAACGGGGGCGAGCTGCAGGCCAAGGTCGTCGGCGAGGGCGGCAACCTCGGGTTCACCCAGCTCGGGCGGATCGAGTACGCCCTGCACGGCGGCCGCATCAACACCGACTTCATCGACAACTCCGGCGGGGTCGACTGCTCCGACCACGAGGTCAACATCAAGATCCTGCTCAACCAGGTGGTCAACGACGGCGACATGACCCGCAAGCAGCGCGACAAGCTGCTGGCCGACATGACCGACGACGTGGCCACCGCCGTGCTCCAGGACAACTACCGCCAGGTGCAGGCGATCAGCGTCACCGAGGCCCAGGCGCCCCAGCTGCTGGACGAGCACGCCCGGCTCATGCGCCGGCTGGAGCGGGCCAAGCGGCTCGACCGGCGGCTCGAGTTCCTGCCCAACGACGAGGAGCTGGCCGAGCGCCGGGCCGCCGGCAAGGGCCTGACCCGGCCCGAGCTGGCCGTGCTGCTCGCCTACGCCAAGATCGTCCTCCAGGAGGAGCTGGTCGCCTCCGACGTGCCCGAGGACGACTACCTGGCCGACGACCTGGAGCGCTACATGCCGCCCAAGCTGCGGGAGAAGTTCCGCAAGCAGCTCCGCCGGCACCCGCTGCGCCGCGACATCATCGCCACCTACGTCACCAACAGCATGGTCAACCGGGCCGGGAGCACCTTCGCCAACCGGCTCAGGGACGAGACCGGGGCCAGCCCGCCCGACGTCGCCCGGGCCTACACGGTGGCCCGCGAGGTGTTCGACGTCCGCCGGCTCTGGAAGGACCTGGCCACCCTCGACAACGTGGTCCCGGCCGAGGTCCAGCTCGAGCTGCAGGCCGAGGGGCGCAAGATGATCGAGCGCTCGGCCCTGTGGTTCCTGCGCAACCGGCGCCAGCCGCTGGACATCGCGGCCACCGTCTCCCACTTCGCCCCCGGGATCGCCTCGCTGGCCCAGGAGCTGCCCAAGCTGCTGGCCCCGGCCGACTCCGACGCCCTCGACCGCCTGGCCGAGCGGTTCACCGCCGCCGGGGTCCCGGCCGAGCTGGCCACCAGGGTGGCCAGCCTGGACGCGCTGTTCTCGGGCCTGAACGTGATCGAGGTGGCCACCGCCTGCGGCGAGACGGTCGAGGCGGTCGCGGCCGTCTACTTCGCCCTCGGCTACAAGCTGGACCTGCACTGGCTGCGCGACCAGATCGCCAAGCTGCCGGCCGAGACCCACTGGCAGACCCTGGCCCAGGGGGCGCTGCGCGACGACCTCTACTCCGAGCAGCGCGAGCTGACCGCCGAGGTGCTCAGGCCGGGCACCGAGGACCGGGACGCCGAGGCCCTGATCGACACCTGGATGGAGGAGAACCGCTCGGCGGTCGAGCGGGCCAACTCCATCCTGTCCGACCTCAAGGAGGCGGAGACGCTCGACATCGCCATGCTGTCGGTGGCCCTGCGCGAGATCCGCAACCTGACCGAGACCGGGTCGGCCACGGTCAGCACCCCGGCGACCCGATGACGGCCCTGGCCTACGAGGTCGCCGGGTCGGGACCGGGCCCGGACGCTGCTGCTGGTGCACGCCGGCATCGCCGACCGGCGGATGTGGGACGACCAGGTGGACCCGTTCGCCGAGGCCGGCTGGACGGTGGTCCGGGCCGACCTGCCCGGGTTCGGCGAGACCCCGCCTCCCCCCGGGCCGGTGGCCCTGTGGGCGACCCTCCGCGACCTGCTGGAAGGGCTCGGCGTGGACCGGGCGGTGGTGGTCGGCTGCTCGCTGGGGGGCCGGGCCGCGGTCGACCTCGCCCTGGCCGCCCCCGAGCGGGTCCGGGCCCTGGTCCTGGTCGGGTCGAGCCTGGCCGGCCACCGGTTCCAGGAGCCGGCCCTGTTCGAGCTCTGGGACCAGAGCGAGGGCGCGCTCGAGGGCGGCGACCACCGGGAGGCGGCCCGGGTCGAGATCGACACCTGGGTGGCCGGCATGGACCGCCCTCCCGGAGGCGGTCGACCCGGAGGTGCGCCGGCGGGTCACCGAGATGCTCCTGACCGCCTACGCCCACGGCGAGGCCGACCTGGAGGAGCCCGACCCGCCGGCCGCCGGCCGGCTGGGCGAGATCACCGCGCCGACGCTGGTCGTGGTCGGCGGGCACGACCGCCCCGACATCCAGGCCATGGCCGACGCCCTGGCCGCCGGCATCCCCGGGGCCGAGCGGGTCGTCCTCGACGGCGCCGCCCACCTGCCCAGCATGGAGCGGCCGGACGAGTTCAACCGGGTCGTGCTCGAGTTCCTGGCCAAGCTCGACCGGTCGCCCTGACGCCCGGGGGCTACCCGGTGGCGGCCCGCTCGGCGGCGCTGCGCTCGACGCAGAACTCGTTGCCCTCGGGGTCGGCGAGCACCACCCAGCCCAGCCCGCCGGGCTTGCGGTGGTCGGCGACCAGGGTCGCCCCGATCCCCAGCAGCCGCTCCACCTCCTCGTCCCGGGTCCGGTCGGTCGGCTGGAGGTCCAGGTGCACCCGGTTCTTGACCGACTTGGGCTCGGGCACGGTGATGAACAGGAGGTTGGGCTGGCCTTCGGGCCCGGCCAGGAACCCCTCGGGGTCGCCCGGCTCGTTGCCGTCCTCGGGGTCCTCCTGGTAGCCGGTGACCTGGCTCCAGAACGTGGCCAGCAGGTAGGGGTCGGCACAGTCGAAGGTGATGTTGCGCGGTCGCGCGGTCATCGCGGCTCCTTGTGCGTTGGGACGCCGGGGAGTCTGCCACCGCGACCCCGCCGGCGCACCGGAATTGACCGGTGGCCGGCGGGGAGGTGGGTCGCGGCTACCCGGTGGCGGCCGGGACGGCGGCGCGGAGGGCGGCGGCGGCCGTCTCCTCGGCGTCGGCCAGGGCCAGGACCCGGCCGCGCAGGTCGGCGAGCAGGGCGGAGAGGGCGGCGGGGTCGAGGGGCTGGGGGTCGGCGGCCTCGCGGGCCAGGTCGGCCAGCTCGGTCTGGACGGCGGCCAGCTCGGCGGCCGCCTCCGCGCCCCGGTCCTCGACCAGCCGGCGGCGGGTGGCGAGCAGGGCCGCCCCACGGGCCAGCGGGCCGTCCCCGCCGGCGGCCACGGCCGCCTCGGCCAGGGCGGTCCAGGCGGCGGCCAGCTTGCGGTAGTCGCCGGCCAGCCCGGCCAGCTCGGGCCGGTCGAGCACGCCGGCCGCCTCCTCGAGGAACTCGGCGTACATGGCGCGGAAGCACCCGCCGCCGGTGCCCGCGGTCTCGACCCAGTCGTACAGCCAGGTGAGGAACTGGAACTGGCGGCCAGGCGGAGCCAGCAGCCGTGGCCAGCCCTTGGGGTCGCCGGCGTCGGTCAGCAGCTCGGCCCACTTGCCCAGCCCGGGCACGCCGAAGTTGCGCATCGGCGGCTCCAGCATGCCCGCCCAGGTGTCGGCCATCCCGGCGGCGGCCGCGCCGGCCAGGTCGACCGGTCGGTCCGGGGGCTCGGCCACCACCAGCCGGTGCTTGGCCGAGCGGACACCGGCCCGCGCCTCGGCCAGCTCGGCCCAGGTGACCGGGAACGGCGCCGGGGCCAGGTCCCACAGCAGCGGCTGGTCGCCGCGCAGCTCCACCAGGACGTCCTGGGGGGTCATGCCGCACAGCCAGTCCGGCAGGGACCGGTAGCGCAGGCGGGCCACGTCCACGGTGGCGATCACCGGCCGTCCCTGGTCGAGCGCGGCCCGGAGGTGCCGCTCGGCCGTCGCCGGCCCGGTGGTCCGCCGGACCTGGACCGGGACGCCGAGGCGGGCCAGGGCGGCCTCGGTGGCGTCCTGCTTCTGGACATAGGAGTTGATCCGGCCCCCCAGGTAGAGGGTGGCCAGGTCCTCGTACTCGAACACGAAGTAGGCGAACCCGATGCCGCCGGAGACGCCGAGCACCATCGCCTCGCCGAGGGGACGACCACCCGTCGGGTCGGTGACGCCGAGGGCGGCCAGCAGCCGGGTGAGCGCGGCCGTGTCCGGGTGGCGGCCCTGGAGCGGGCCGGGCCGGCCGGGGTCGCCGTCGGGGCGCAGGTGGGAGCGGGCGGTCGTGTACGACTCGCCGGTCTTGCCCATGCGGGCGCGGACCAGCCGCTTGAAGTCCTTGTCAGTTGGCATGACCCAGTCCTCCGTCGGGTCGCGAGGCCGGCTCCCCAGCAGCAAGGCCCGCGCGACCGGAGGGTACCGGGCGACCCACGATCCGGGAGTGTGCCCCCCTTTGCCTCTCCACGGGCCCCGCTGGGGTGGACCACCAGAGGTTGGGCGCTGGATCACCGCCACCGGCCAGCTTGCCTTGGCGGGGGTCGCGGGTCAAGGCCCCTGGGGGCGTGTCCGCTAGGTACGGACCGGGAGGCCGGCGGCGGCCAGGCCGGCCTTGACCTCGGCGATGGAGAGCTGGCCGAAGTGGAAGACGCTGGCCGCCAGGACGGCGTCGGCGCCGGCCTTGGCGGCGGCGGTGAAGTGGTCGACCTGGCCGGCGCCGCCGCTGGCGATGACCGGGAGGTCGACGGTGGTGGTCATGGCGTGGACCAGGTCGAGGTCGTAGCCGGTCTTCTGGCCGTCGGCGTCCATGCTGGTGACCAGCAGCTCGCCGGCGCCGCGCGCTGCCGCCTCCTCGGCCCAGGCGAGGGCGTCCAGGCCGGTGGGGGTGCGGCCGCCGTCGACCACCACCTCCCAGCCGTCGCCGCCGGGGCGGCGGCGGGCGTCGATGGCCAGGACCATGCACTGGACCCCGTAGGTGCCGGCCCCGGCCGACAGCAGCTCCGGGTCGCGGACGGCGGCCGAGTTGACCGAGACCTTGTCGGCCCCGGCCCGGAGCAGCCGCTGGACGTCCTCGACGGTGCGGACCCCGCCGCCGACGGTGAGGGGGATGAACACCTGCTCCGCGGTCCGGGCCACGGCCTCGAACAGGGTGGCGCGCGCCTCGACGGTGGCCGTGATGTCGAGGAACACCAGCTCGTCGGCGCCCTCGGCGTCGTAGATGCCGGCCAGCTCGGCCGGGTCGCCGGCGTCGACCAGGTTCACGAACGACACGCCCTTGACCACCCGGCCGGCGGCCACGTCCAGGCACGGGATCACCCGCCGGGCCAGGGTCATGGCCGCCCCCCGCCGTTCGGGGCGGCGTCGGCCAGGGTGGCGAGGGCGTCGGCGACGGTGAAGCGGCCGGCGTAGAGGGCCTTGCCGACGATGGCGCCCTCGAGGCCGCCGGGTTCCAGGGCGGCCAGGGCGCGGAGGTCGTCGAGGCCGGCGACGCCGCCGGAGGCGATCACCGGGCGGGTGGTGGCGGCCAGGACCTCGCTGAGGCGGTCGGTGGCCGGGCCGGTGAGCATGCCGTCCCTGGCCACCTCGGTGTGGACGAAGCGGCGGCAGCCGGCCTCCTCCAGCCGGTGCAGGACCTCGAACAGGTCGCCGCCGCTGGCCGTCCAGCCGCGGGCCTGGAGGGTGCGGCCGCGGGCGTCGAGGCCGACCGCGACCGCCTCGCCGTGGCGGGCGCACGCCTCGGCCACCCACTCGGGGTCCTCGAGGGCGGCGGTGCCGATCACCACCCTGGCCGCGCCCAGCTCCAGCAGGGCGTGCAGGTCGTCCGCGGTGCGGACCCCGCCGGAGGCCTCGACCGGCACCGGGGCGACCGCGGCCACGATGCGTCCCAGGTGCTCGCGGTTGCGGGGGCCCCGGCCGAAGGCGGCGTCCAGGTCGACCACGTGCAGCCAGCGCGCCCCCTGGGCGGCGAACCCGGTGGCGGCCTCGACCGGGTCGCCGTAGCCGGTCTCGGTGCCGGCGACCCCCTGGACGAGCCGGGCCGCCTGGCCGTCGAGCAGGTCGACCGCCGGGAGCAGCTCCAGGGTCATGCCGCGCCGGCCACGGTGACGAAGTTGGCCAGCAGGGCGAGGCCGGCCTCGCCGGACTTCTCGGGGTGGAACTGGGTGCCGAACAGGTTGCCGTGCTCGACGGCGGCGGCGAAGCGGCCGCCGTAGTCGCAGACGGCGGCGACGGCGTCGCCGTCGGGTTCGGGGGCGTAGGAGTGGACGAAGTAGAAGCGGGTCCCGTCCCCGAGGCCGGCGAACAGGCGGCTGCCGGGCCGGACGGTGACCTCGTCCCAGCCGATGTGGGGGATCTTCACGTCGCCGGTCAGGCGCCGGATCTTGCCCGGGACGACCCCGACGCCGTCGCTGACCGGGCCTTCCTCGCTGGCCTCGAACAGCAGCTGCATGCCGACGCAGATGCCGAGCAGGGGCCGGCCCCCCTCCAGCCAGCCGGCGACCGCGGCCGCCCCGCCGGCCGAGGCGAGGCCGTTCAGGCAGGCCCCGTAGGCCCCGACCCCGGGCACGACCAGCCCCGCCGCCCCGCCGGCCTCGGCGACCGTCGCCACCACCCGCACCTCGGCCCCGGCCCGGTCCAGCGCCTTGGCCGCCGAGTGGAGGTTCCCGACCCCGTAGTCGAGCACGGCCACCGGCGGCCGGATCATCCCAGGACCCCCTTGGTGCTGCCGGCGCCGGCGCGCGGGTCGGGCGCGCAGGCGTCGCCGAGGGCGCGGGCCAGGGCCTTGAAGCACGCCTCCAGGCAGTGGTGGGGCAGGTCGCCGGCTTCGAGCTGGACGTGGATGGTGCAGCGGGCGTTGGCGACCAGGGCCTCCATGAGGTGGCGGGCCTGGCGGGGGTCGAAGCTGCCGAGCTCACCGGGGGCGGCGTCGACCTCGACGTCCCAGACCAGGTAGGGGCGGCCGGACAGGTCGACCGCGGCCCGGGCCCTGGCCTCGTCGAGGGGGACGACGGCGTCGCCGAAGCGGCGCACCCCCGACTTGTCGCCCAGCGCCTCGGCCAGCGCCTGGCCGATGGCGATGCCGGTGTCCTCGACGGTGTGGTGGGCGTCGACCTCCAGGTCGCCCTTGGCCTCGACCCGGAGGTCGAAGCGGGCGTGCTTGCCCAGCTGGGCGAGCATGTGGTCGAGGAACGGCAGCCCGGTGTCGGACCCGCCGTCGCCGGTCCCGTCCAGGTCGAGCTGGACGGTGACCGAGACCTCGGCGGTGCGCCGCTCGACCCGGGCGGTCCGGGGCGGCCCCCCCGCGGTCATCGGCCCAGCTCCTCGGTGAGCGCGGCCAGGAAGGTGTCGTCCTCGGCCGGGGTGCCGATGGTGACCCGGAGGTGGCGCTGCAGGGTCGGGTAGCGGGACACGTCGCGGACCAGGACCCCGCGGTCGAGCAGCCCCTGCCACAGCCGGCGCGGGTCGAGCGGGGTCTCGAAGCAGAGGAAGTTGGCGTCGCTGGGCAGCACCCGGACCCCGGGCAGCCGGGTCAGTCCCTGCGCGACCCGCTCGCGCTCCCGCTCGGTGGCCACGACGTGCGACATCAGCACGCCCTTGTGGTGAAGGGCCCGCAGGCCGACCAGCTGGGTCAGGGCGGACAGGTGGTAGGGCAGGCGGACCAGGCGGACCCCGTCGACCACCGCCGGGTCGGCCAGCAGGTAGCCGAGCCGCAGCCCGGCCATCCGGAACGCCTTGGAGAAGGTGCGGGTCACGACCAGGTTGGGGTGGCGCGAGAGCAGGTCGGCGGCGTGCGAGGTGCCGAACTCGCCGTAGGCCTCGTCGACCACGACCAGGCCGGGGGCGGCCGCGCAGACGGCGGCGAGCACCTCGGGCCCGGTCGCCTCGCCGGTCGGGTTGTTGGGCGAGCACCAGAAGGTCAGGTCGGCGGCGGCCTCGCCGACCAGGTCGGCGGCGGCCGGTGGGTCGAGCAGCTGGTCGCGGGGCTGGACCCTGGTCACCAGCCGGGTGCCGCTGGCCCTGGCCAGCAGCGAGTGCATGGCGTAGGTCGGCTCCACCACCAGCGCCGAGCGGCCCGGGCCGGCGAAGGCGAGCAGGAGCTGCTGGAGGACCTCGTTGGAGCCGTTGGCCGCCCAGGTGCCCTCGAACCCGTGGCCGGCGTGCAGGGCCAGGGCCTCGCGCAGCTCGGTCGCCTCCCGGTCCGGGTAGCGGTGCAGCTCCAGGCCCCTGACCGCCTCGGCCAGGTCGTCGAGGACCTCGGCGGGCACGGCGTAGGGGGTCTCGTTGGTGTTGAGCCGCACCGGCACGTCCAGCTGCGGCGCGCCGTACGGCACCATCCCGGCCAGGTCGTCCCTGACCCGCACCCGCCCGGCCGTCCCGGGCCCCGAGACGCTCATCGCTCCGCTCCCCCGGCGTCGAGGCGGGCGGCGACGGCGCGGCCGTGGGCGGGGAGGTCCTCGGCGCGGCTGAGGGCGGCCACCGTGGGCGCGGCCGTGGCCAGGGCGTCGCGGTCGTAGGTGGCCTCCTGCACGGTGCGCAGGAAGTCGAGGGTGGACAGCCCGGAGGCGAACCGGGCCGTGCCGGCGGTCGGGAGGACGTGGTTGGTGCCGGCCGCGTAGTCGCCAAGGGCGACCGGGGTCCAGGGGCCGACGAACACGGCGCCGGCGTTGCGGACCCGGCCGGCCAGCTCGCCGGGGTCGGCGACCAGCAGCTCCAGGTGCTCGGGGGCGAACGCCTCGGCCACGGCGAGCATGGCCTCCCGGTCGTCGCAGAGCACCGTGGCCGACTGGCCGGCGAAGGCGGCCTCGACCCGGTCGCGGTGGGCGGCGGCCGCCACCTCCTGGGCCAGCAGCGGCTCGACCGCCTTCCACAGGTCGGCGTCGTCGGTGACCAGCAGGCAGGCGGCCAGCGGGTCGTGCTCGGCCTGGGCGACCAGGTCGACGGCGACCAGCAGCGGGTCGGCGGTGGCGTCGGCCAGCACCGCCACCTCGGTCGGCCCGGCGAACCCGTCGATGCGGACCCGGCCGGCCACCTCCCGCTTGGCCAGGGCGACGTACAGGTTCCCGGGCCCGGTCACCGAGTCCACCGCCGGGACCGTGGCCGTGCCGCAGGCCAGCGCGGCCACCGCGTGGGCGCCGCCGAGCAGCCACACCTCCTCCACCCCGAGCAGGGCGGCCGCCCCGAGGATGGCCGCGTGGCCGCGGCCGCCCGGGCCGGGCGGGGTGGCCAGGGCGACCTGCTCGACCCCGGCCGCCTGGGCGGGGACGACGTTCATGACCACGCTGGAGGGGTAGGCGCCGAGGCCGCCGGGGACGTACACGCCGGCCCGGCGCAGGGGCACGAACCGCTGGACGAGACGGACCCCGGGCCGGTCGGTCCAGACCAGGTCGGCCGGGCGCTGGGCCCGGTGGAAGGCGGCGGCCCGCTCGATCGCGTCCAGCAGGGCGGCGCGCAGCCCCGGGTCGAGCGCCGCCTCGGCGGCGGCCAGCTCGTCGGCGGTGGCCCGCCAGGCGTCCGGGGCCATGTCGACCCCGTCGAAGCGGCGGGCCGCCTCGGCGACGGCGGCGTCCCCGCGGGCGGCGACGTCCTCGACCAGCTCCCGCACCCCGGCCCGGGCCGCCTCGACGGCATCCGCGGGGGCGCGCGGCAGCAGCCCGGCCGGGTCGCGGTCGGAGCCTCGCAGGTCGACGACGGGCAGCACGGCAGCGCACTCCATGAACAGAACGGACGGGCGGGGACGGGATTCACCCTACCGCAGCCCCCGGCGACCGGCGACCACGAACGGGCCCGGCGGGGCCTACCATGGGGGCGCCCGACCCGACCGATGAGGTTGTCCCGGTGGAGCTTCCGCTGTTCCCGCTGCAGACCGTGCTGTACCCCGGTCTGCCGATCCCGCTGCACGTGTTCGAGGACCGCTACCGGCAGATGTTCAAGCGGATCCTGGACACCGAGCGCCGCTTCGGGGTGGTGGCGATCGTCAAGGGCCGCGACGTCGACGCCGGCGCCACCTACCACCCGATCGGCTGCGTGGCCGAGGTGGCCAAGGTGGACCGCCATGCCGACGGGCGGCTGGACGTGGTCGCCCGCGGGCAGAGCCGGTTCCGGATCGACGGGGTCACCCAGGCCGCCCCCTACATCGTGGCCGAGGTCAGCGAGCTCCCCGAGGCGACCGGGGAGGCGGCCGAGCAGCGCACCCTCAAGGCGGGCCGGCTGTTCACCATGTACGTCGCCACCCTGCTGCGGATGGCCGGCGAGCAGGCCGAGCCGATCGACATCCCCGACGACCCGGTCGCCGCCTCCTACCTGGTCGCCGCCGGCCTCCAGGTCGACCTGGCCGACAAGCAGCGGCTGCTGACCATCCCGTCGGCGTCCGAGCGCCTGGCCGCCGAGGCGACCCTGCTCCGTCGCGAGCTGGTCCTGCTGGAGCACTTCCGGGTCGCCGGCCCGGCCCCCACGGCCACCCCGTTCAGCGTCAACTGACGCGCGTGGACCGCGTGCCGGTGGCGGGGCCGGTCGACCTGGCGGGCAGCCTGGACGTGTTCCGGCGCTCCGGGGACGACCTGCTCGACCGCTGGGACGGGCAGGTGTGGCTGCGGGCCCTGGCCGTTGACGGCGCGACGGTGGGGGCGGCCGCCCGGCCGGTGGGGACGGTGGCCGACCCGGCGCTGCTGGTCGGGGCGGAGGCGGGCGCCGACGCCGTGGCGGCCGGGCGGGCCCTGGCCGCCGGGTTCGTGACCGCCCCGGAGGCGCTGGCCGAGCTGGCCGCGGCCGACCCGGTGGTGGCCAGGATCGCGGCCCGCTTCCCCGGGGTCGGCCCCGTCCTCCGGCCCGACCTGCTCACCGCCGTGGTCCGGTCCATCAGCGCCCAGCAGATCACCCTGCGCTTCGCCGCCGTCCTCCGCGGCCGCCTGGCCCGCCGCTACGGCCACCGCCACCTGGTCCCGGTCCCGCCGGGCCCCGCCGGCCCGGCCGGCGAGGTGTGGAGCCTTGACGCCGGCCGGCTCGCCGGGGCGGCCGTGGCCGACCTGCGCGAGCTGCAGTTCTCCACCGCCAAGGCGGTGGCGGTGGTCTCCTTCGCGGGGGCGGTGGCCGCCGGGCGGGTCGAGCTCGGGGAGCTGGCCGGGCTCCCGGACGAGGAGGTGGTGGCGCGGCTGGTGGTGTTCCCCGGGATCGGGCGGTGGACGGCGGAGTGGCTGCTGGCCCGGACCCTGGGCCGGCCCCGGGTGGTGGCCGGCGACCTCGGGGTCCGCAAGGCGGTCGGGGCCGCCTACCTGGACGGCCGCATGCCGTCGGAGGCCGAGGTGCGGGCGGTCACCGCCCACTGGGGACCCGCGGCCGGGGTCGCCCAGCAGCTGCTGCTCCACTGGCTGTCGGCCGAGACTACTGGGACGAGGAGCGCGACCCGGCCAGGGCGGTCGTCACGCCGAGGCTGATCAGCACCCCGCCCGAGACCACCCGGGACGCCTTGGCGACCCCGGGACGGCGGCGCAGCCAGCCGGCCCCGGTCGAGGCCAGCAGCGCGTACGCGCCGTCGCTGACCAGGCCGAGCAGGACGAAGGCGACCCCGAACACGACCACCTGGAGGCGCACCGAGCCCCTGGCCACGTCGACGAACTGGGGCAGGAAGGCGAAGAAGAACAGGGCCGTCTTGGGGTTGAGGACGTTCACGACCACGCCCTGGGCGAAGACGCGACGAAGGCCCAGCCGGGAGGCGTGCGGGTCCTTCGCCGACCCGGACGGCTCGTCGCGGGCCAGCAGGCGCCGCACGCCCAGCCAGACCAGGTAGGCGGCGCCGAGCCAGCGGACGGCGTTGTAGGCGGTCGCCGACGAGACCAGCAGGGCCGACAGGCCGAGGGCGGCCGCGGCCACGTGCACCAGGGTGCCGACGTGGATGCCGCCGACCGAGGCCAGCCCGGCGGCCCGGCCCTGGTCGACGCTGCGGGTGACGATGTACAGCACCGACGGGCCGGGGATCACCAGCAGGGTGATCGCGGCCACCGTGAACAGCGCCAGGGCCGACGCGTCAGGCATCGGGGAAGACCACCACCGAACGGAGCACCTCGTTGCGTTGCATCTTGGCGAACGCCTCCTCGACCTGGTCGAGGGCGATGGTCTCGGAGACGAACCGGTCGAGATCGTAGCGGCCGCGCAGGTACAGGTCGACCAGAATAGGGAAGTCGCGGGTGGGCAGGCAGTCGCCGTACCAGGACGGCCGCAGCGCCCCGCCGCGGCCGTAGAAGTCGAGCATGCGCAGGTCGACCCGCATCTGCGGGTTGGGGACGCCGACCTGGACCATGGTCCCGGCATGGTCGCGGGCGTGGAAGGCCTGCTTCATCACCTCCGGGTGGCCCACCGCCTCCACGGTCACGTCCGCGCCGAAGCCGCCGGTGAGCTCGCGGACGGCGCTGACCGGGTTGACCTGGCTCGAGTCGACCAGGTCGGTGGCCCCGAACCCCCTGGCCAGGTCCAGCTTGCGCCGGTCGATGTCGACGGCGATGACCTTGCGGGCGCCCGCCAGGGCGGCGGCGTGGATGGCGGCGTTCCCGACCCCGCCGCAGCCGAACACGGCCACGGTGTCGTCCCGCCGCACCCTGGCGGTGTTCACGATCGCCCCGAACCCGGCCATGATCCCGCAGCCGACCAGGCCCGCCGCCTCGGGTCGGGCGGCCGGGTCGACCTTGACCGCCTGGCCGGCCGCGACCAGGCACCGCTCGGCGAAGGCGCCGATGCCGATGGCCGCCGTCAGCGGGGTGCCGTCCTCCAGGGTCATCTTCTGGCTGGCGTTGCGGCTGTCAAAGCAGTACCAGGGGCGGCCCCGCAGGCAGGAACGGCAGCGCCCGCACGGCGCCCGCCAGGCCAGGACCACGAAGTCGCCCGGGTGCCCCATGCCCATGCCTCCTTCGAGCGACCTCCGGCCAGAGGCCAACGCTACAACGACGCCCGCCGGGCGGAGGCGGCCCGGACGATCGGCGCGAAGTGGCTCCAGGTGAACCACCGGGAGAAGGCGCGGACGAGCTCGGGCTGGCCGGAGAGGTCCAGGGCGCCGTCGTCGACCGCGTCCCGCAGCAGCCGGCGGCCCATGTACACCTGGTAGAGGGCGGCCGTCTCGGCCTGCAGGTACACGTAGTGCCGCTCGTCCAGGCAGGGGTCCTCGAAGCAGATCGACACGTGGGCCGGCCGCTCCAGCACCAGCCAGTACCGGCCCGGCCGTGGCCCGCGCAGGTCGAAATCGACGACGACGCGCCGGTCGGGCAGCGCGTCCATGTCGACGTGCCGGCTGATCCAGAGCACCAGCAGGTCGGGGTCGAGCTCGGCCTGGGCCGGGTCCTGGAGCACCCAACGGGCCGCCCACTCCCCCAGGGACCGCACCGTGGCCCCCAGCTCCTCGCCGATCGGGGTCAGCCGGTAGCCGCCCGCCCGCTCGCCGTCCGGGCCGCTGTGGGTGGCGATGCCGAGCCGCTGGAGGTGCCGGAGGCGTTGGGCCAGGATCGAGCGGGAGATGCCGGGCAGGCCCCGGGCGAGCTCGTTGAAGCCCACCGGGCCGAACAGCAGCTCCCGGATCACCATCAGGGTCCAGCGGTCGCCGACGATCTCGGCCGCCTTGGCGACCGGGCAGTACTGGCCGTAGGAGCGCATGCCGCCAGTGTGCCCCCTCCTCGGCCCGTCCGGTGGTACGAAATCCGTACTCCCCGGGCCCTTCGCCCCCTCCTAGGCTCTGCCTTGGCAAACGCCGAGGTCCGGAGAGGTGAGGTGAAGTTGGCGTCGCGATGCCTGCTCGAGCGGGTCCAGGGTCAGGTGCTCACGCCCGGGGACCCGGGCTACGAAGCTGCCAGGCGGGTCTGGAACGGGAACGTTGACCGCCGGCCCCGGGCGGTCCTCCGCTGCGCGGACGTGGCCGACGTGCGGGAGGCGGTGCGGTTCGCCCACGAGCGCGACCTGCCCGTTTCGGTGCGCGGCGGGGGTCACGCGGTGGCCGGCCACGCGGTCTGCGACGACGGCCTGGTGATCGACCTGTCGGCCATGAATGGCGTGGGGGTCGACCCGGCCGCCGGTACCGCCAGCGCCCAGGGCGGCTGCCTGTACCGCGACCTCGACCGCGCCACCCAGGCCGCCGGGCTGGCGGTCACCGGCGGGATCGTCAGCCACACCGGGATCGGCGGGCTGACCCTCGGCGGCGGCATCGGCTGGCTCATGCGCAAGCACGGCCTGGCCGCCGACAACCTGCGCTCCTGCGAGGTGGTGACCGCCGACGGCGAACGGCTGGTGGCCAGCGACACCGAGCATCCCGAGCTGTTCTGGGGGCTGCGCGGCGGAGGCGGCAACTTCGGGATCGTCACCTCGTTCGAGTACGGCCTCCATCCCGTTGGGCCGCTCGTGCTGGCCGGGATGGTCGCCTACGACCTGGACGACGGGCCGGAGGTGCTCGGGTGCTTCCGGGACCTCCTCGCCCAGGCGCCGGACGAGCTCGGCGCCATCGCCACCCTCCGGCTGGCGCCGCCGCTGGCCGAGGTGCCGGCCCACCTGCACGGCCGGCCGATCGTGTCGGTGGTCGTCTGCCACGCCGGGCCGGTCGAGCAGGGCGAGACGGCGCTGCGGCCCCTGCGGGCGTTCGGCAGGCCCGTCCTCGACACCGTCGCACCCCGGCCGTACCTGGACCACCAGCAGCTGTTCGACCCGTCGTTCCCCCACGGCCGTCACTACTACTGGAAGTCGTGGAAGCTCCCGCCGCTCACCGACGAGACGATCGCCGTGATCGTGGAGCACGCGGGCAGGATCACCTCGCCGCTCTCCGCCATCACGATGTTCGCCCTCGGCGGGGCCGTGGCCCGGGTCGACGACGCGACGCCGGCGCCTACCCCAACCGGGACGCCGCCCACGACATCAACATCGTCGCCGCCTGGGAGGCCGGCGACCCCGAGCCCGCGCGGCACCAGGAATGGGTCCGTGGGTTCTGGTCGGCGCTGCGGCCCTACGGCCGCCGGGTCTACGTCAACTTCCTGTCCGACGAGCCGGCGGCGAGCGTCCGCGCCGCCTACGGGGACGACAAGCACCGACGGCTCGTCCTGCTGAAACGCCGCTACGACCCGGACAACTTCTTCCGCGGCAACCACAACATCCCGCCGAGCTGAAGGAGCCAGCCATGGCCAACACCGAACCGCGGAACCCGAGACGCCGAGGGCGAGGCCGGCTGCCACGCGTGGTGGCGCTGGCGCTGTGCCTGGCCGTCCTGCTCGCGCCGGCCTCGGCGGCGCCGGCCCCGTCGGCCACCGGCCCGGCGCCCAGGGGTGGGAACCCGGTGCTGGACTGGAACCTGATCGCCCAGGACGCCATCGCCGTCGGCCGCCCCCCGGCCAGCAGCCAGGTCCTGGCCGCCATCGTCCAGGTGGCCGTCTACGACACCGTGACCGCCATCGCCGGCGGCGCCCGGCCGTACGCCGCCCACCCGGAGCCGACCCGGCCGGCCTCGGTCGCCGCCGCCGTCGCCGCCGCCGCCCACCACGTGCTGGTCGCCCGCGTCCCCGGCCAGGCCGCCGGCGTCGACGCCAGGTACGCCGACTACCTGGCCGCCATCCCCGACGGCCCGGCCGAGACCAACGGCGTCGCCCTCGGCGCCCAGGTGGCCGCGGCCATCCTGGCCCTGCGGGCCGGCGACGGCTTCGACAACCAGGTCCCCTGGGTGCAGCCGGCCCCCGGCCCTGGCGTGTTCGAACCCGTCGCCCCCACCCCGCCGGTGGACGTCGCCCTGGCCCAGGTCCGCCCCCTCACCTTCGGGTCCCCGTCCCGGTTCCGCCCCCACGGGCCGACCCGGCTGGCCAGCCACGCCTACGCTCGCGACCTGGCCGAGGTCCAGGCTCTGGGGCGGGCCGACAGCACCGTCCGCAGCCCCGCCCAGACCGAGACGGCCTTGTTCTGGTCCGAGAACACCTTCGTGCAGTGGGGCCGCAACCTCCGCAGCCTCGCCACCAGCCGCCACCTCGGTGTCCGCGACAGCGCCCGCATGCTGGCCATGGCCCACACCGCCACCGCCGACGCGGCCATCGGCTGCTTCGACGCCAAGTACCACTACCGGTTCTGGCGGCCCGTGCACGCCATCGCCCGCGCCGACACCGACCCCAACCCCGCCACCCACCCCGACCCCACCTGGACGGCCCTGCTGACCGTCAACCACCCCGAATACCCCTCCGCCCACGGCTGCTGGACCACCGCCCTGGTCCACACCCTCGGCGTCTTCTTCGGCAGCGAACGGGTCCGGCTGACGGTCGACAGCACCGTCACCGGTACCAGCCGCCACTACCGGAGCCTGCGCGAGGTGGTCCGCGAGGTCCGGGTGGCCCGCATCGCCGGCGGGTTGCACTTCCGCCACTCCATGGGCGACGGCGAGGACCTCGGCCGGAGGGTCGCCCGCCACGTCACCCGCCACCACTTCCAGCCTCGGTGACGGGGGTGGTGGCCGGAGGCGCCGGCTAGGTCAGGAGCGCGTCGGGGCCCAGCTCGGCCTTGATCTCGGCGTAGAGGCCGTTGCGGGGGTCGACCCGGAACTCGTCGCCGAGGCGGACGACCATGGTGGAGCGGGCGCCGCGGATCTGGAGGTGGACCGGGGACTTGCCGCGGTGGGAGCCGAGGATGTGCTTGATCCGGGTGACGACGCCGTCGTTGCAGGCGCGGGCCTCGAGGTTGAGCACCACCGGGGCGGAGCCGGGCTCGGCGAGGTTGGGCGGCTTGACCTCGAGGGCGACCAGCTTGGGGGTCTCGTCGCGGGCGTCGACCCGGGCCTTGACCACCACCACCGCGTCCTGGACCAGGATGCCCTGGTGCTGGGTGTAGACCTGGGGGAAGAAGATGCACTCGGCCCCGCCGTCCAGGTCCTCCAGGTCGGCGATGATGTAGACCTCGCCGCGCTTGGTGAACTTCTTGGTCAGCTTGGCCAGGATCCCGGCGACGGTCACGACCGCGCCGTCGGCGCGTTCGGTGAGCGACGACAACGGGGTGTCGGCGGCCCGCTGGAGGACGTGCTCCAGGCCGAGCAGCGGGTGGTCGGAGACGTACTGGCCGAGCATCTCCTTCTCGAAGGCGAGGCGCTGGGACTTCTCCCACTCCTCGCCGCCGACCTGGGGCAGCGGCTCGGTGACCACGTCCTCGCCGTCGCCCAGGCCGCCGAACAGGGAGAACTGGCCGGCCGCCTCGGCCCGCTTGCGGGCCGTGACCCGGTCGACGGCGACCTCGTGGACCTCGAACAGCCCCCGCCGGGGCATCCCCAGGGAGTCGAAGGCGCCCGCCTTGATCAGCGACTCGATGACGCGCTTGTTGAGCACGCTGATGTCGACCTTCTCGCAGAAGTCGAAGAAGTCGGTGAAGCGGCCCTTGTCCCGCCGGGCGGCGATGATCGCCTCCACCACCTGCTCACCGACGTTCCGCACGGCACTGAGGCCATAGCGGATTGCCCGCTCACCGGCGGCCTGACCCACCGGGGGGGTGAAGTTCGAGTCGGACTCGTTGACGTCGGGGGGCAGCACGGTGATGCCCATGCGGCGGCAGGAGCCGAGGTACTTGGGGCGGGCGTCCTTGTCGTCCTTGACGCTGGTCAGCAGGGCCGCCATGTACTCGACCGGGTGGTGGGCCTTGAGGTAGGCGGTCTGCCAGGCGACCAGGCCGTAGCCGGCGGCGTGGGCCCGGTTGAAGGAGTAGCCGGCGAACGGCTGGATGAGCCGCCACAGCGTGGCGGCCTGGTCGTCGGTGAGGCCCTTCTCGCGGCAGCCGGCCAGGAAGCGCGGCTCCTCCTTGCGCATCAGGGCTTCGATCTTCTTGCCGATGGCCTTGCGGACCAGGTCGGCCTCGCCGGCGGTGTAGCCGGCCACCTTCTGGAGCAGGGTGATGATCTGCTCCTGGTAGACCAGCACCCCGTGGGTGTCGGCGGTGATCTCCTCCATCAGCGGGTGCAGGTGCTTGACCTGCCTGGGGTCGCGCTTGCCCGCGATGTACTTGGGGATCTCCTCCATCGGGCCCGGCCGGTACAGGGCGATCAGGGCGACGATGTCCTCGAACCGGTCGGGGCGGAGCTGGCGCAGCAGCCGCCGCATGCCCTCCGACTCCATCTGGAAGACGCCGTCGGAGTCGCCGGCCTGGAGCATCTTGAAGGTGGCCGGGTCGTCGGTGGGCAGCGCCCCCAGGTCCAGCTCGGTCCCCCTGGCCCGCAGGTGGACCAGGGTGTCGTCCAGCACCGTCAGGTTGCGCAGGCCCAGGAAGTCCATCTTGAGCAGCCCGAGCTTGGCCACCCCGTTCATCTCGTACTGGGTGATGATCGCCCCGTCGGCCTCCCGCTTCATGATCGGGACCTGCTCGACCAGCGGGTCGCGGGAGATCACCACCGCGGCCGCGTGGACCCCCCACTGGCGGCGCAGCCCCTCAAGGCCGGCGGCGGTGTCCAGCACCTGGCGGGCGTCGGGGTCGTTGTCGCGGGCGGCCCGCAGCTCGGCCGAGAGCTTGAAGGCGACGCTCAGCGGGTGCTCCTTGCCCAGCACCGGCGGGGGCATGGCCTTGGCCAGGTCGTCGCCCAGCTTGTAGGGGTGGCCGAGCACCCGGGCCGAGTCGCGGATGGCCTGCTTGGCCTTGAGGGTGGAGAAGGTGACGATCTGGGCGACGTGGTCGGCGCCGTACTTCTCGGTGGCGTAGCGGATCATGTCGCCGCGCCGGCGCTCGTCGAAGTCCAGGTCGATGTCGGGCATCTCGTTGCGGCCCGGGTTGAGGAAGCGCTCGAACATCAGCCCGTAGGCGATCGGGTCGAGGTCGGTGACGCGCAGGCAGTAGGAGACACAGGAGCCGGCCGCGCTCCCCCGCCCCGGGCCGACCCGGATGCCGTGCTCGCGGGCGTGGCGGCACAGGTCGGCCACGATCAGGAAGTAGCCGGCGAAGCCGAGCTGGTCGATGACCTGGAGCTCGTAGTCGATCCGGTCGCGGGCCTCGGGGGGCAGCGGGTGGCCGTAGCGCTCGGCCGCGCCCCGCTCGACCTCGGCCCGCAGCCACGACTCCAGGGTGTGGCCGTCGGGCACGTCGAAGTGGGGCAGGAGGTTCTCGCCGAAGCGGAGCTGCACGTTGCAGCGCTCGGCCACCTCGAGGGTGTTGTCGCTGGCCTCGGGGTAGTCGGCGAACAGGGCGCGCATCTCGGCCGGGGACTTGAGGTAGAACTCCTCGGACCCGTCGCCCAGCTTGAACCGCTTGGGGTCGGCCAGCACGGCCCCGGTCTGGATGCAGAGCAGCACCTCGTGGGGGCCGGCGTCGGCCTTGCGGGTGTAGTGCAGGTCGTTGGCGGCCAGCAGGGGCAGGCCGAGGTCGCGGGCCAGGGCGATCAGGTCGGGGTTGACCCGGCGCTGCTCGGGCAGGCCGTGGTCGTGCAGCTCGACGAAGTAGTTGCCGGGCCCGAACAGGTCGCGGAACTCGGCCAGGGTCGCGGCCGCGCCCTTCTGGTCGCCCTTGAGCAGGCGCTGGTTGACCTCGGAGCCGAGGCAGCCGGAGGTGGCGATCAGCCCCTCGCCCCAGCGTTCGAACAGCTCCCTGTCCATGCGCGGCTTGTAGAAGAAACCCTCGAGGGAGGCCGCCGACACCAGCCGGAGCAGGTTGGCGTAGCCGGTCTGGTTCTCGGCCAGCAGGGTCAGGTGGCTGTAGGGCTCGGCGCTGTCGCGCCGCTGCTTCTCGAACCGCGACCCGGGGGCCAGGTAGGCCTTCGACCCCGAGATGGGCTTGACCCCGTGCTTCTGGCCGGCCAGGTAGAAGTCGACGGCGCCGAACAGCTGGCCGTGGTCGGTCATGGCCAGGGCGGGCATGCCCATGCGGGCGGCCTCGGCGAACAGGTCGTCGACCCGGGCGGCTCCGTCGAGCATCGAGTACTCGGTGTGCACGTGGAGGTGCGCGAAGCTGCCCGGCATGACTGCTGTTGCTCTCCCTACCGTTGCCGATTGCCGCTGGACCGGAGTTCGCTTCCCACAGCCTGTGGACAAAATGACACGGCTGTAATTCCGGGTCGGAGCCTACACCCCGGCAGGCCCGGAGGCAACGACCCTCGGGTGTCCGAAATCGTTGTGGCACAACGGTTTCGGAGGGAACCGCCAGTTCAGGAGCTTGTCGCCGGAGGGTCTCAGGACGTCGGGCGCGGAGGTGGTCCAGGGGCGACTGGAGGTCGGGGGGGAGGGGTTCGGTGAGGTCGATGCGGGTGCCGGTGGTGGGGTGGGTGAAGGCGAGGCGCCAGGCGTGGAGGAAGGGGCGGGGGACGCCCAGGCGGGCGGCCAGGGTGGGGTCGGCGCCGTAGGTGCGGTCGCCGACCAGGGGGTGGCGGAGGGAGGCGAGGTGGACCCGGACCTGGTGGGTGCGGCCGGTCTCCAGGGTGGCCTCGGTGAGCTGGACGGCCGGGAAGGTCTCGAGGACCCGCCAGTGGGTGACGGCGTGGCGGCCGCCGGTGGGGACCACGGCCATGCGCTTGCGGTCGCGGGGGTGGCGGCCGACGGGGGCGTCGACGGTGCCGGTGCCGGCCGGGAGGCGGCCCTGGACCAGGGCCAGGTAGTGGCGCTCGACCCGGTGGGCGGCCAGGTCGCGGGCCAGGGCCAGGTGGGTGGCGTCGTCCTTGGCCACCAGCAGCAGGCCGGAGGTGTCCTTGTCGAGGCGGTGGACGATGCCGGGTCGGTCGGCGGCTCCCCCGCCGGCCGACAGGCTGGTCCCTGGCCGCCCGAGGAGGGCGTTGACCAGCGTGCCGGTCGGGTGGCCGGGGCCGGGGTGGACGACCAGGCCGGCCGGCTTGGCCACCACCAGCAGCCGGTCGTCCTCGTAGCGGACCTCGAGGGGCCGGTGCTCGGGCTGCGGCTCGCCCGCCGGCGGCGCCGGCGGCGGGGCCCAGGCGACCCGCTCGCCGCCCCGGAGCCGGTGCGCCTTGGGACGGGGGCGGCCGTCCACCTCGACCAGGCCGTCGGTGGCCCAGCGGGCCGCCTGGGCCCGCGAGGTCCCGGCCAGCTGCGCCACCACCTCGTCCAGCCGCCGCCCGGCCGCCTCCTCGGTGGCCGAGGCCTCGCCCGGGTCGGGCGGCGGGGTCACGTGCGGTCGGTGTCGGCTGGGGCCTGTTCGGGCTCGCGCTCGGCCCGGCCGAGGAGGATGGCCAGGAGGATCCCGCCGACGACCACGCAGGAGTCGGCCAGGTTGAACACCGGCCAGATGCCGACCTTGACGAAGTCGACCACCTCGCCCCGCAGCAGGCCCTCGCCGCGGAACAGGCGGTCGGCCAGGTTCCCCAGCGCCCCCCCGAGGATCAGGCCGAGGACGACCAGCATGGACAGGGGCTGGGCGCGGCGGGAGGCGTAGACGATCCCGCCGATGATCACGATGGCCATCACCCCGAAGAACAGCGGGGCCCCGGTCAGCAGCGAGAACGCCCCGCCGGAGTTGGTGGTGTAGCGGAACTGGACGAAGCTGCCGATCACGTCGAGCGGGGGGCGGCCGGCCAGGTTGGTGACCACCAGGTGCTTGAGGAGCTGGTCGAGGACGAGCACGCCGGCGGCGGTGCCGTACAGGGCCAGCACCCGCTTGGACCGCGGCGCGGCGGCCGGCTCGGCCATGGTCAGCGCGGCCGGACCCGCCGGCGGGCGTCGGCCAGGCACAGGGTGGCGTACGGCAGGGCGTCCAGCCGCTCGGCCTCGATGGCGCCGCCGCAGGCTTCGCAGCGGCCGAAGCTGCCGGCCTCGATCCGGCCCAGGGCGTGCTCGACCTTGCCGATCAGGTCCCTGGCGTTGTCGACCAGCGACAGGTCGCGCTCGCGCTCGAAGGTGAAGCTGCCGACGTCGGCGAACTCCTCGTCGAAGCCGACCTCGCCGGTGGCGTCGGCCAGGCTGACCTCGGTCGCCTCCTCCAGGTCGGCACGCTGGTGCTGCAGCTCGGCCAGCTCGGCCTCCAGCCGCCGGCGGTAGGCCTGCAGGTCCCGCTTGGTGACCAGCGAGCGGTGGCCGCGCGCTCGCGGCGCCGGCTCGGCTGCGGTCGCGGCCCCAGCGGTCTTCTTGCGTGCCATGGCGTCCTCCAAGGGACAGGCCGGCGGGGATGGTGGCACCTGCTCGGTCAATCCTAGCAATGCCGTTGCCGCCGCGAGGTAGACTGGCCGTACAGGCGACGACGGGAACGAGTAGGAGGCGGCACGGCCGCCAGCGAGCCGGGGATGGTGGAAGCCCGGCGGCACGGCGCCTCTCGAACATCCTCCCCGAGCCGCTGCCCGAACGGCGCCCCCGCCCAGTAGGCGCAGCCGGGTCAGCCCGTGACAGCTGGAGGCCATCCGGTCGCCGGGTGGTCGTGAGTGGCCGGTGGCCGCGAGGCCGCCGGCACGAGGGGTGGTACCGCGGGGCCCCGGCCTCGTCCCTTCTTCGCCGAGACGACGACGCGAAGGAGACGATCACCGGATGGGCCAGTTCCCCGAGGTCGACCCGAACCTCGACCTCCCCGCCCTGGACGCCAGGACCCTCGAGCTGTGGCGCGACCGCAAGGTGTTCCAGCGGTCGCTCGACCAGCGGGTCGGGGCCGAGCCGTTCGTCTTCTACGAGGGGCCGCCGACCGCCAACGGCCGGCCCGGCGTGCACCACGTGGAGGCGCGGGTCTTCAAGGACCTGTTCCCCCGCTTCAAGACCATGCGCGGCTACCGGGTGGACCGCAAGGGCGGCTGGGACTGCCACGGCCTGCCGGTCGAGCTGGAGGTCGAGAAGGAGCTGGGGCTCAAGGACAAGCAGTCGATCGAGCGCTACGGGGTGGAGGCCTTCAACGCCCGCTGCCGCGAGTCGGTGAAGCGCTACGTCGACGCCTTCGAGCAGCTCACCGAGCGGATCGGCTTCTGGATCGACACCAGCCAGGCCTACTGGACGATGGACACCTCCTATGTGGAGAGCGTCTGGTGGGCCCTGGCCGAGCTGTACCGCCGCGGCCTGCTGGTCGAGGACTACAAGGTCAGCCCCTACTGCCCCCGGTGCCAGACGACCCTGTCGGACGCCGAGGTGGCCATGGGCTACAAGGAGGTCGAGGACCTCACCGCGTACGTGGCCCTGCCCGCGACCACCGGCAGCCTGGCCGCGGAGGGCGCGGCCCTGCTGGTCTGGACGACCCAGCCGTGGACGCTGGTCCCCAACGTCTCGGTGGTGGTCGGCCCCGAGATCGAGTACGTGCTGGTGGAGGCGGCCGGCGAGGACGGCCGGCCGCGCAAGCTGGTGGTGGCCCGCGACCGCCGTCGCCAGCGCCGTCGGCGAGGACGCGCGGGTGCTGCGGCCGGTGCCCCTGGAGGAGCTGCTCGGCACCCGCTACCAGCGCGCCTTCGACCTGATCCCGGTCACCGACGAGGAGGCGGCCAGGGGCTGGACGGTGGTGGCCGACGAGTACGTCACCACCGGCGACGGGTCGGGCCTGGTCCAGACCTCGCCGGCCTACGGGGCCGAGGACCTGGCCGTCGGCCAGCGCTACGGCACCCCGGTGCTGCACCCGGTCGGCCTGGACGGCACGTTCGGCCCGGAGACGGGCTGGCTGGCCGGCCGGTTCGTCAAGGCGGCCGACGCCGACCTGGTCGAGGACCTGCGCCGGCGGGGGCTGCTGTGGCGGGCCGAGACCCACCGCCACGCCTACCCGTTCTGCTGGCGCTGCAGCACCCCGCTGATCTACTACGCGCTGACCTCCTGGTACGCCAGGACCACGGCGGTCAAGGACCGGCTGCTGGCCGAGAACGCCGGCATCGGCTGGCGCCCCGAGCACATCCGCGACGGCCGCTTCGGCGACTGGCTGGCCAACAACGTCGACTGGGCGCTGTCCAGGGCCCGCTACTGGGGCACCCCGCTGCCGCTGTGGCGCTGCCCGGACGGGCACGTGACCGTGGTCGAGAGCCTGGCCGACCTGTCGGCCAGGGCGGGCCGCGACCTGTCCGGCCTCGACCCGCACCGGCCGTTCGTGGACGAGGTCGCCTTCGCCTGCCCGGACTGCGGGCAGGAGGCGCGCCGGGTCCCCGACGTGCTCGACGCCTGGTTCGACTCCGGGTCGATGCCGTTCGCCCAGTGGGGCTACCCGCACGCCCCGGAGGGCCGGGCCGCCTTCGAGCGGGCCTTCCCGGCCGACTTCATCTCCGAGGGCATCGACCAGACCCGCGGCTGGTTCTACTCGCTGCTGGCCGTGAGCACGCTGCTGTTCGACCAGACCTCGTACCGCAACGTGGTCTGCCTGGGGCTCATCGTGGACCGCGAGGGCCGCAAGATGTCCAAGAGCCTCGGCAACGTGCTCGACCCGTTCGAGCTCCTGGACCGCTACGGGGCCGACCCGCTGCGCTGGTTCATGCTGGCCAGCGGGTCGCCGTGGGTGTCGCGGCGGCTGTTCCCCCAGGCGATCGAGGACGTCACCCGGTCCTTCTTCCTCACCCTCTGGAACACCTACAGCTTCTTCAGCCTGTACGCGCGGCTGGAAGGGTTCGACCCGACCCGGCCGGCGGCCGGGGCGGTCACCACCCCGCTGGACCGCTGGATCCTGGCCGAGCTGGCCGACACCGTCGAGCAGGTCACCCGGGGCCTGGACGACTACGACGCCACCGGCGCCGCCCGGCGGCTGGCCACCTTCGTCGACGACCTGTCCAACTGGTACGTGCGGCTGTCGCGGCGGCGCTTCTGGCGCGGCACCGGCACCGACGCCGACGCCGCCTTCCGGACCCTCTGGACCTGCCTGCGCACGGTGGCGCTGCTGCTGGCCCCGTACGCGCCGTTCACGGCCGAGGAGCTGTGGCAGGGGCTGGTGGTGTCGGTCGACCCGGAGGCGCCGGACTCGGTCCACCTGGCCGACTGGCCGGAGCCGGCCCGGGACGCCGCCGACCCGGAGCTGAGCGCGGCCATGGCCGAGGTCAGGCGGCTGGTCGGCCTCGGCCGCCAGGCCCGCACCGAGGCCAAGCTCAAGGTCCGCCAGCCGCTGGCCAGGGCGCTGATCAGCGTGCCCGACCCGGTCAGGGCCGGGGTGGCCGGGCTGCTCGACCTGGTCGCCTCCGAGCTGAACGTCAAGGAGGTCGGCTTCGCCGAGGGCGACACCGGGCTGGTCGCCTACCGGCTGGCCCCGAACTTCCGGGCCCTCGGGCCCCGGTTCGGGCGCGACGCCCAGGCGGTGGCCGCCGCCCTGCGCCAGGTCCCGGCCGAGCTGGCCGCCGAGCTGGCGCCGCGGCTGCGGGCCGGCCAGCGGGTCGAGCTGGAGGTGGAGGGGCTGGGCCGGGTCGAGCTGGGACCGGAGGAGGCCGGCGTGGTCGAGGAGCCGGCGACCGGCTGGCGGGTGGTCCGCGTCGGCGCCACCGCGGTCGCCCTCGACCTGGAGGTCTCGCCCGAGCTGCGCCGCGAGGGGCTGGCCCGCGACCTGGTCCGGGCCGTGCAGGACCTGCGCAAGGCGGCCGGGCTGGAGGTGGCCGACCGGATCGAGCTGGCCGTCAAGGCCGACGGCGGCGAGAACCAGGTCGCGGCCGCGGTCGAGGCCCACCGCGACTACCTGCTCGGCGAGACCCTCGCCACCAGCCTGCACACCGCCCCCCAGGGCGACGGCCACGACACCCGGGTCGACCTGGACGGCCAGGAGGTCCGCATCTGGCTGCGCCCGGTGCGCGACGGGGAGGGGGAGCGGGGGTGACCGGGGCCGGGACGACCGGCCCGGAGCGCGGGGTGGCCCGGCCGGTCCGGGTGGACGACCTGGGCGACCTGCTGCCGGCGGCCCGGTCGCTCTGGGGGTACGTGTGGGCGGCGCCCAACAGCCTGGTCGGGCTGGTCGGGGGGCTGACCACGCGGAGCAGGCCGGTGCGCTGGCGGGGGGTGCTGCTGTTCGAGGACGCCGACGGCGGGCTGGCCCGGTTCCTGCGCTGGCGCGGGTTCGCGGCCATCACCCTCGGGCACGTGATCGTGGCCAACCGGCGGCTGAACGACCGGCTGCTGGCCCACGAGCTGGAGCACGTGGCCCAGCACGAGCGCTGGGGCCTGCTCTACTACCCCGCCTACCTGCTGGGCAGCGTCCGCGGGTACCGCCGCAACCCGTTCGAGCGGGCGGCGTCGCGGGCGGCCGCCGCCATCCAGGCCGCCCTGGAGGAGCGCAGTGGGCGGCCCGGGGGCGGCCGGGCCGGCTAGCGGGCCCGGCGGCGGCGCAGGGCCGTCACCAGGAGGGCCACGGCGACCAGGTCGACGGCCAGCGACGCCCAGACGAGGCCGAGGCCGTCGCTGCGGAACAGCGAGACGATCAGCAGGCCCATGGCGGCGGCCAGGGCGAGCAGGGCGCCAGCGATCACCCCGGCTCGCTACCGCGGCTCGCCGCTACTGGACCGTTCTACCGTCAGTCGTCGTGACGCAGCCGGTCCACCCGGTCGCGGCCGTTGTGGCCGAGCTGGTCGGAGTTGTCGCGCAGGGACGAGTAGGAGCTCTGGCGCGCCCCGGTCGACAGGGCGGGCAGGTCCTCGGCGCCCGGCAGGGGCCGGGAGTTCCCGCCGAGGCCCGGCGGCTGCGGCGGGGCCACGGGCCCGGACGGGGCCGCGTCCTCGAGCGCCTTGAGCTGGCCTTCGACAAAGCCGCGGAGCCGGGCGCGGTAGTCGCGCTCGAACGCGCGCAGGGCCTCGATCGAGCTCTCCAGCTCCTGGCGGCGGCGCGCCACCTGCTCGGTCGCCTGGGCGATCTGCATGCGGGCCTGCTCCTCGGCCACGCGGGCGCGGGCCTCGGCCGACTGGATCCGCTCCTTGTAGCGGGTCTCCAGGCCCTCGGTGAGCTCGCGGGCCCTGGCCTGGGCGGCCTCGGTGACCTCGCGGGCGCGCATCTGGGCGGCCTCGGTGACCTCGCGGGCGCGCATCTGGGCGGCCTCGGTGACCTCGCGGGCGCGCATCTGGGCCTGCTCGGTCATGTTCTTGGCGCGCGCCTCGGCCTCGGCGACCATCGACTTGGCCTTGACCTTGGCCTCCTCGACCGTCTGGTCGGCCATCCGCTGGGCCATCACCAGGGCCCGCGCGATCGCCTCCTCGCCACCGGCGCCGCCGCCACGGACCTCGGCAGCCACCGGCTGGGGCTGCGGGGGCGGTGGTGGCGGGGGTGCCTGCACCTGGACCGGGGCGGGCTGGGGCTGGGGCTGGGCGACGCTGGAGGCCTGCTCCCGGAGGCGGGCGATCTCGTCCTGCATCCGGGTGAACTCCTCGGTGACCTGGTCGAGGAAGGTGTCCACCTCGTGCATGGCGTACCCGCGCATGGCCTTGGTGAATTCTTTGTGTTGGATGTCCAGCGGCGTCAGTGGCGGCATGTGCGCTCCTTACCTGCAAGTGGATGGGCGATTGTACCCGAGCACCACTCGAGCGTTCGCGTTGGGCCGGCTAGCTGGTACTCACCACCTGTCTCAACAGGGCGATCAGTACAAACACGATGAGGGGGGAGAGATCTAGGGCCACAGCGCCGACTCGCAAAGGGGGAAGGAGTCGCCTTATGGGTCGGAGGATGGGTTCGGTCAAGTCATACAGTATTCCATACAGGATCGCCAAACCGGAAAGACCTCGGCCACCGGTCAAGCTGAGGATGAGGTCCATCACGATCCGGCCGAGAAGGATCAGCCAGTAGAGGCTCAGCAGTAGGGAGAGAATCCACACGGATCGACACCGGTCATGCCTGGTTGAAGAAGCCCCGCTCCTGGAGCCTTCGTCGCTCCTCGGCCGAGACCTCGACGTTTCTGGGGGTTAGTAGGAATACCTTGTCGGCGACACGCTGGATGCGCCCGTCCAGCCCGAACGTGAGCCCGGCGGCGAAGTCGATCAGGCGCTTGGCCGTCTCCGCCTCCATGGCCTGGAGGTTCACGATCACCGGGATGTCGGCTTTGAACTTCTCGCCGATCTCCTCGGCGTCGTTGAAGCCGGACGGCTCGATCAGATGGACCTTGCCGGCGGCCGCGGACGGGATCGGGTGGATCACCGCCTCGGTCGGCTCGTCCAGGCGCCCCCCGTCGCGACGGCGCCCGTATACGTCGTCGTCGCGTACCCTGCGGATGGGTGCCCGATCGGCCGGGGATCGCCCGGCCGCCTCGGCCACGTCGGCCAGCTCCTCGTCGTCCTCAGGCTCGACCAGCCCCAACCACACAAGGCTCTTCTTGAACGCCCCAGCCACCTAACGTCACCTACCTTTCACCATCTCGACAACTGTCCAAGCACCTGAGGACGTCCGCCTTGGGCGGCGCCGGGAACACTATGGCGATAGTCGCCACAGAAGTCACGGCGTACCCACCGGGAACGACCCTTTGTCCGTTTTCACAAGTCGTGATCGGCGCTCCTGACCGAATCGTAGAGGTCACACCTGACAGGCTCACCGGCCTCCTCCCGGGGACGGTCGGGGGCCGAACAGGGCGGTGCCGACCCGGATGAGGGTGGCGCCCTCCTCGACCGCGACCTCGAAGTCGGCCGTCATGCCCATGGAGAGCTGGGCCAGCCCGGCCCCGGCGGCCAGCTCGGCGGTCCGCCGGAAGGCCGGCCGGGTGGCCTCGGGGTCGTCGGCCGGGGCCGGCATGACCATCAGGCCGTCGACCTCCAGCCCGTCCACGGCACGGCAGGCGTCCAGGAACGCGGCCAGGTCGGCGGGCCCGACCCCGTGGGCGGCCTCGCGGTCGTCGACCTCGACCTGGACCAGGGCCCTGGCGGTGGCGCCGGCGGCCACCGCCCGGCGCCCGAGGGCACGGGCGCCGGCCAGCGAGTCGAGCGAGTGCACCAGGGCGCCGGCCTCGACCAGCACCCCGGCCTTGTTGCGCTGGAGGCGGCCGACGAAGTGCCAGCGGACCCCGGGGACCTCGGCCGCCTTGCGCTCCAGGTCCTTGGCGTAGTTCTCGCCGACGTCGGCCACCCCGGCCTCCACCACGGCCCGGACCGCCGCCGCCGGGAACAGCTTGGCCACCGCGACCAGGGTCACCTCGCCCGGGTCCCGCCCGGCCCGGGCGGCGGCCGCCGCCACCCGCTCCCGCACCGCGGCCACGTTGGCCGCCACCGCCCCCGGGTCGACGGCCACGCTCACCGGCCGCCTCCGGGAGCGAGGGCGATGAGGCCGGCCCTGTCAGGGCTCCGGTTCACCGGCCGCCTCCGGGAGCGAGGGCGATGAGGCCGGCCTGGCGGCCGGTGTGGCCGTGGTCGCGGCGGTGGGAGAAGAAGCGCTCCTCGAGGTCCACGGTGCACTCGCCGGCCACCCGGACCTGGCCGACCCCGGCGCCCTGGAGGGCCTGGGCGGCCCCGGCGGCCGGGTCGAGGGCGGGGCGGCCGTCCCTGGTGGTGGCCAGGGCGGCCGGGTAGCGGTCGCCGACGGCGGCGCGCACGTCGGGGCCGACCTCGTAGCAGCACCCGCCGACGGCCGGGCCGACCAGGCCGGTGCAGGCCCCGGGGTCGGCGCCCAGCTCGGCCATGGCCGCGACCCCGGCCTCGACCACCCCGGCGGCCAGCCCGCGCCAGCCGGCATGGACCGCGCCCACCACCCCGGCCGCCGGGTCGGCCAGCAGCACCGGAGCGCAGTCGGCGGTCAGCACGGCCAGCACCACCCCGGGCTCGGCGGTGACCAGCCCGTCGGCCTCGCCCACCACCGGCCTGCCCTCCGGCGGCCCCTGCCCGAGCCGGCCAGCCTCGACCCGGAGGATGGTCGCGGCGTGGACCTGCCTGGCCAGGGCCCAGGGCTGGCCGGCCAGGCCGAGGACGGTGGCGACCCGGCGCCGGTTGGCGAGGGCCCGGCGCAGGTCGTCCCCGACCCGCAGGGCGAGGTTGAGGGTGTCGTAGGGAGCCGCCGAGGTCCCGCCGGCCCGGCCGGTGAAGGCGGCCACCACCCCGGCCTCGAGCAGGTCCTCGGCCACCAGCACCGGCGGCCAGGCCGGTTCCGCCTCCCCGGCGGCCGGCGGCCCCGGTCGCCAGACCAGCCCGGCCGGGGACACGTCGGCTCGGGCGCTCCGGCCCGGTCCCTCGGGTGGCTGCCGGTCAGCGCTTGAGGAAGGAGGGGATGTCCAGCTCGTCGTCATCGCCGTCGTAGCGGGAGCGGCGCTCGGGCTCGCGCCGCTCGGGTTCCCGCCGATCTGGGTCGCGCTGCTCGGCCGGGCCGGTGGGCGGCGGGGTCGGGCGGGAGACGCGGGTCTCGTTGGGGCGCCGCTGGCCGGGGGTCGGCCAGACGGACTCGTCCTCGGCCAGGCCGCCCGCCGTCTGGGGGCGCCCGGGGTCGGCGTTGGCCTGCTCGGTGGTGCGGTCGAACCCGGCGGCGATCACCGTGACCCGGACCTCGTCGCCGAGGGCGTCGTCGATCACCGCCCCGAAGATGATGTTGGCGTCGGGGTGGGCGGCCGAGGCGATCACCTCGGCGGCCTCGTTGACCTCGAACAGGCCGAGGTCGGAGCCGCCGGAGATGTTGAGCAGCACGCCCCTGGCCCCCTCGACCGAGGCCTCCAGCAGGGGCGAGGAGATGGCCTCCTTGGCCGCGGCCACGGCCCGGTCCTCGCCCCGGGCCTGCCCGATGCCCATGAGGGCGGTGCCGGCCTCGCGCATGGTGGCGCGCACGTCGGCGAAGTCGAGGTTGATGAGCCCGGGGATGGTGATCAGGTCGGTGATCCCCTGCACGCCCTGGAGCAGCACCTGGTCGGCCAGCTTGAAGGCGTCCAGCATCGAGGTGGTGCGCTCGGCCACCTGGAGCAGGCGGTCGTTGGGGATGATGATGAGGGTGTCGACCTCCTGCTTGAGGCTGTCGATGCCCTTGTCGGCCTGGGCGGAGCGGCGCTTGCCCTCGAAGGCGAAGGGCCTGGTCACCACGCCGATGGTCAGCGCCCCCTGGGCCTTGGCGGTGCGGGCCACCACCGGGGCGCCCCCGGTGCCGGTGCCGCCGCCCTCGCCGGCGGTGACGAACACCATGTCGGCGCCCTTGAGGACCTCCTCGAGCTCCTCGGCGTGGTCCTCGGCGGCCTGGCGGCCGACGTCGGGGTTGGAACCGGCGCCGAGGCCGCGGGTCAGCTCGCGCCCGACGTCGAGCTTGACGTCGGCGTCGGAGGCCAGCAGGGCCTGGGCGTCGGTGTTCACGGCGATGAACTCGACGCCCTTGAGGCTTGCCTCGATCATGCGGTTGACGGCGTTGACTCCACCGCCGCCGATCCCGACCACCTTGATCACGGCCAGGTAGTTCTGCGGCGCCGCCATCATCCAACCAACCTCCTTCGCCCGTTTCACGGACAGTCGTATTCAGCGCCCAGCACCTGATGGCCGGGAAGCGGGGGAAGTTGAGCCTCAAGTTGAGGTTCAATTATGTCAACCTCAAGCTGCCGGGGATGGTACAAGGTGCCCCTGACCTGGTCAACTACCCTGGTGTAATTTCATCTGTTGTTATTCGCTGGGCGTCGCCCGAACCGTCGGTGCCGACGGATTACGGACGTCGATTCGCTGCGCCTCCCTTCCCTCTTTCTTCAGCGTCCGCCGTATCAGCAACACGGCGGCGTCCTTTGCCGGCTGGTCCACCGCGAGCCCGTAGAGCACGACCGACCCGTCCTTGAGCGTGAATTCGAGGCTGTCCAGGGTCCGGGCGTTGACGCCGGCCACCTGGCGCTTGAGCTGGGGCGCCATGCCGCCGAGGGCGGTGAGGGCGTTGGTCAGCTCGTTCCCGGGAGGCAGCCGGGTCCCGGCGCCGACGCCGTCGGGCAGCGGCACCCGGGCCACGTACGGCAGGTCGGCGGGGCGGCTGGCGCGCTGCGTCGAGCACGGTGCCGTCGGCGGCGACCAGCCAGAACACGCTGCCGCTGGAGACGCTGGCCACCGGCGGCCGCTCGGTGACGGCGATGCGGAGGCTGGAGGGGTAGTCGCGGGTCACCCGGACGGCCGCGACCCGGGGCAGGGCGGCCACCCGGTCGCGGATGGCGGCCAGGTCGAGGCCCAGGTAGGGCTCGCCGATGCGGACCTTGCTGGCCTCCAGGACCTCGGCCTGGGCGACGGCCTGGGTGCCGTCGACCCGGACGGCGCTGAGCCCGAACAGCGGGGTCCTGATCAGCCAGGCGACCCCGGCGGCCAGCGCGATGGCGGCCAGGGCCCAGCCGAGGATGCGCCGCCGCCGCCGCACCCTGGCGGCGACGATCGCCTTGCGCCGCTCGGCGATCCGCCGATCGGCCGCCGGCCGCCGCCTCGGCGCCGCCCCCCCACCGGCACGCCCGGTCGCGTTGGCGCCCCGGGTCATGGGTCGCCCTCCTGGCCCGGTCCCGCCGGGCCGAAGTCGCCGACGAGCTGGACCTCGGTGCGGAGGGTGATGCCGAGCTCGTCGCGGGCCCGGCGCATGGCGCGGCGGATGAGGACGAGGACGTCGGCGGCGGTCGCCCCGTCGGCGGCGACGATGAAGTTGGCGTGGACCTCGCTGACCCTGGCCCCGCCGTGGCCCTCGCCCTTCATGCCGAGCAGCTCGACCACCCGGCCGGCGGCCATCTCGGGCGGGTTGGCGAACACGCTGCCGCAGTTGGGCTGGTTCACCGGCTGGTTGTCGCGGCGCCAGCGGCGGGCCTCGTCGATCTCGGCCCGGACGGTCGCCTCGGGGGCCGGGGTGAGGGCGAAGCGGGCCGCGGTCACCACCGCCCCGGCCGGGAGGGCCGAGCGGCGGTACCCGAAGCCCAGCTCGTCCGGCTTCATCCGCACCGCCCGGCCCGCCGGGTCACCGGTCAGGTGGAACACGTCGGCCCAGACCAGGCGGTCGGCCAGCTCGCTGCCGTGGGCGCCGGCGTTCATGCGCACCCCACCGCCGACGGTGCCCGGGATGGCCACCGCGAACGCGATCCCGCCGAGCGAGGCCTTGGCCGAGCGGGCCGCGACCCCGGGCAGGGGCGTCGCCCCCCCGGCCTCCAGCTCGGTGCCCTCGACCTCGACCCGCCGGAAGCGCTGACCCAGGTGGAGCACGATGCCCGGCCAACCGCCGTCGGCGACCAGCATGTTGGACCCACGCCCGACGATCAGCAGCGGCACCGGGGCGGCTCGGAGCACCACGGCCAGCGCGGCCAGGTCGTCGAGGCTCTCGGCCCGCAGGAACACCGCCGCCGGCCCGCCCAGCCGGAAGGTCGTCAGCGGCGCCAGCGACAGGTCCCGGCTCACCCGCCCCGGACACCGCGCGGCCAGCTCGGTCGCGGCCGCCTCCAGCGCCCCCGCGTCCACCGGCCCCACGGCGGGGTGGCGGCATCGCGGCGGCCACGGTCGCCGGTCATGGGTCTCCACCCTCGACCGGGAGCTGAGTCCGCCGGCCGGCGGTGCCCAGCAGCGGTCCGAGCTCGTCGGCGAGGTCGGTGATGTCGCCGGCGCCGAGGGTGAGGACCAGGTCGCCGGGCTGGACCAGGGCGGCGACCCGGGGGGCGAGGGCGGCCCGGTCGGGCTCGTAGACGCAGTCCAGGTCGGGGCGGGCGCGCTTGGCCGCCCCGGCGACCAGGGCGCCGTCGACGCCGGGTTCGGGGTCCTCCCTGGCCGCGTAGACGTCGGTCACCACCACCAGGTCGGCGGCGGCCAGGGCCCGGCCGAACTCGTCGGCGAACAGCCGGGTGCGCGAGTACAGGTGGGGCTGGAACACGGCCACCACCCGCTTCCAGCCGCCGAGCCGGGCCGCGGCCAGGCTGGCCGCGACCTCGGTGGGATGGTGGGCGTAGTCGTCGACCACCGTGACCCCGCCGGCCTCGGCCCGCAGGTGGAAGCGCCTGGCCGCGCCCGTGAACCCGGCCAGGCCGGCCACCGCGGCGGCGAACGGCGCCCCGGCGGCCATGGCGGCCGCGATCGCCCCGAGGGCGTTGGCCACGTTGTGGCGGCCCGGGACGACCAGGGCGACCTCGCCGAGCGGCTCGCCCCCGGCGACCACGGCGAAACGGGCCCCTCCCCCGTCGATGGCCAGCACCTCGCCCCGGACCTCGGCCGTTGCGGCGAACCCGTAGGTGACCACCTGGCAGGTGGCGGCCCCGGCCAGGTCGAGGGCGCCCGGGTCGTCGGCGCAGAGCACGGCCGTGCCGTCGGGCGGGAGGCGGCCGACGAAGGACCGGAAGGCGCGCTGGACCGAGGCGAGGTCGCCCCAGTGGTCGAGGTGGTCGGCCTCGACGTTGGTGACAACGGCCACGGTGGGGGCCAGCTCCAGGAACGAGCCGTCGGACTCGTCGGCCTCGGCCACGAAGTGGGGGCCGGTCCCGGCGGCGGCGTTGACGCCGCTGGCCTTGAAGTCGCCGCCGACGGCGAACGACGGGTCGAGCCCGGCCGCCTCCAGGATGGCCACGACCATCCCGGTGGTGGTGGTCTTGCCGTGGGTGCCGGCGACCGCGATCCCGGTCCGGCCGGCCATCAGCAGGGCCAGCAGCTGGGCCCGGCCGAGCACGGGGATGTCCAGGAGCCTGGCCGCGACCAGCTCCGGGTTGGTGGCCCGGATCGCGGTCGAGGCCGCCACCAGGTCGGGCCGGCCCATCCGGGTCCCGTCGTGGCCGGCCCACACCCGCGCGCCCAGCGCCCGCAGCGCCTCCAGGGTGGCCGACTCGCTCCGGTCCGACCCGGTGACCTGGTGACCGGCGGCCAGCAGCAGCCGGGCCAGCCCGCTCATCCCGGCCCCGCCCACCCCGATCAGATGCACGGTCCGGGGCCCACCCTCCAGCCCCGGTGCCCCGGATCGGGGCCCCCGGAGGGGGAGCGTAGCCGACCCGCCGGTGGAGTGCTCGAGGTTGTCCACAGGTGGCCGGTGCTCCGCCGGCGGGTTGTCCGCGGGTGGCCGGTGCCGGTCGGCGTGCGTGCCACCGGCGTCCCCCCCGACCGGGCCCGGGCCGGTCATGGTCCGGCGTCCTTGTCGGTGGGTGGGCCGCCGCCGGCGTTGGGCCTGCGGGCGGGGCGGCCGTTGGAGGAGACGTCGCCGGCGACCGAGGGGCGGGCGTCCTCGACGCCGGGGGAGCGCCGCCGGCGGCCGGGTCGGCGTCCTTGGCGTCGACGGGTGCGCCCGCCGCGCCCTGGTCCTGGGCGGATGGGCGGGCGTTGCGGTCGATCGGGGGGTAGGCCTCCATGCGCTTGGTGCGGCGGTCGACCCGGCGCTGGACGGTGGGGCCGCCGGCGGGGGCGGCGGCGGACTCGAACCAGCCGGCGGCCTCCCGGTCGATCGGGGCGGCGGCCGCGGCAACGTCGGCCAGGAAGTCCTCCCGGGTGCGCCGGCCCGAGGCCTCGACGACCAGGGCGGCCAGCTCCTCGGCGGCGTCCGGGTGGGCCAACGAGCGCATGGCCTCGGCCATGGCGGCCAGGCGCTCGGGGTCGGCCAGCAGCGGGGCCACGGCGGCGGCGACCGCCGGGCCGTCGAGGGCGGCGTCGTCGATCACCACGGCCCCGCCGGCGGCGGCGACCGCCCGGGCGTTGGCCGCCTGGTGGTCGGCGGTGGCGTGCGGCAGCGGGACCATCACCGCCGGCACGGCGGCGGCGGTCAGCTCGGCCATGGTGATGGCCCCGGCCCTGGTCATGGCCAGGTCGGCGGCGGCGTAGGCCAGGTCCATGCGGTCCACGAACGGGACGACCTTGACCAGCAGGTCCCGCCCGTCGGGGTCGGCCTCGGCCCAGGCGGCCCGGACGTCGGCCTCGTCCCGGCGCCCGCAGGCGTGCAGGACCTGGACGCCGGCGGGGTCGGGCCAGTGGGCGGTGGCGGCGATCACCGCCTGGTTGATGTGCCGCGCCCCCTGGCTGCCGCCGAACACGAACAGGGTCCGCCGGTCGGGGTCGAGGCCGAAGGCGGCCACCGCCTCGTCGTGGAGGGCGGCCCGGTCGAGGCGGGCCAGCTCGGGCCGGACCGGGTTGCCGACGACCACGGTGCGCTCGGGCGGGAAGGCCGCGGCGGCGGCGTCCACCCCGACGGCGATGCGGCCGGCCACCCGGGCGGCCAGGCGGTTGGCGATCCCGGGCACGGCGTTCTGCTCGTGCAGCACCACCGGCACGCCCTCCATCCGGGCGGCGACGGCCACCGGCAGGGTGACGTAGCCGCCCATGCCGCAGACCACGTCGAAGCGGTGCTCGCGGAGCAGCCGGCGGGCGGCGAAGGTGCCGTTCACGGCGGCGAACGGGGCGAGCAGGGTCTCCTTGGACAGCCGCCGCGACAGGGGCAGGATCGGCAGCAGGTCGAGGGCGAAGCCGGCCTCGGGCACCACCCGGGTCTCCAGGCCCCTGGTCGTGCCGGCGAAGCGGACGGTCGCCTCCGGCTCGTGGCGGACGATGGTGCGGGCCAGCGCCAGCCCGGGGAACACGTGCCCGCCCGACCCGCCGGCCGCGATCAGCAGCGACAGGCCGGGCCGGTCCCCGGGCGCCGGCAGCCCCCCGGCCCCGGTGCCGGAGCCGGGGCCGGAGCGGCCCCCGGACGGGCCGGAGCAGCTCGCCCGGCCCGGAGCCGGAGCGGACCCACCCGGACCGGGAACCGGAGCTGCGCCCTCCGGGGGCGGGGCGTCGGGTGTCGGGTCGGGGGGGGTCATCGGGGTTCCTTCCTGGGCGTGCGGGTCGGGGGGGTGGGCTGGGTCCGGCGGGCGCGCTCGGCGTCGGCCTTGGCCTTCTGGGCCGGGGTCTGGCGGTGGCCGCCGCCCCGGGTGGTGGTGACGGCGGCCGGGCGGCCCCTGGCCGGGCGGGACGGGGCCCGGCCGGCGGTGCGGCGGCCCCGGCGCTCGGCCGCGGCCTTGGTGGTGGTCGCGATCACCGGGGCCCGCACCGACCAGACCTCGTGCCTGGCCACGTTCAGCAGCATGCCGGTGGCGGCCAGCAGCACCAGCATGCTCGACCCGCCGAAGGAGACCAGCGGCAGCGGCACCCCGGTGATCGGCAGCACGCCCACCACCGCGCCGATGTTGACCAGCGCCTGGACCACGATCCAGACGGTCACCCCGGCGGCCAGGTAGCGGCCGAACGGGTCGGGGGCGCGCTGGGCGACCCGGACGCCGGCGTAGGCGAAGGCGACGAACAGCAGCAGGATGGAGAGGGTGCCGAGCAGGCCGAGCTCCTCGCCGATGATGGCGAAGATGAAGTCGGTGTGGGCGTTGGGCACATAGGACCACTTCTGCCGCCCGGCCCCCAGCCCGACCCCGAGCAGCCCCCCGGAGCCGAGGGCGAGGCGGCCCTGGATGAACTGGTAGCCGCCGTTCTGGGGGTCGGCGGCGGGGTCCATGAACGACAGGAACCGGGTCCGGCGGTAGTCGGCGCTCATGATCAGGCCCATGCCGGCGGCCAGGCCGAGCGACCCGATCCCGCCCAGCAGCAGCAGCGGGGCCCCGGCCACGAACAGCATGCCGAAGGCGATGGCGCACAGCAGCAGGGTGGTGCCGAGGTCGGGCTCCAGCATCACCAGGGCGGCCAGCAGCATGGTCAGGGGCAGCACCGGCACCAGCAGGTGGCGGACGTCGCCGAGCAGGCGGGCCTTGCGGGTGAGCACGTCGGCCGAGAACAGCAGCAGGGCCAGCTTGGCGAACTCGGCCGGCTGGACGGTGACGACGCCGCCGAGCGAGATCCAGCGGGTCGACCCGTAGGCCGACACCGCGGCCGGGTGGACGAGCACGTACACCAGCCCGGCGGTGGCCACGACCAGCAGGGGCGTGCCCAGCCGGCGCCACAGGCGGTAGTCGATGCGGCTGACCACCAGCATGACCACGGCCCCGCCGGCCACCCACAGGAGCTGGCGCTTGAAGTAGGCGTAGGAGTCGCCCTGCTTGGCCAGGGCGGCCACCGAGGAGGCGGACAGCACCATGACCAGCCCGATGATCAGCAGCGAGCAGGCCGCGGCGAGCAGCAGCCAGTAGGTGGAGCCGGCGCCCAGCAGCGGCCTGGCCGCCGCCCGGGCCCGCCCGGCGTCACCGGCCGCCATGGCCACCACCCCTCCGATCCTCCGGGGGCCTGGGCTTGAGGCCCCCGGACCCCTCGCGATGGCGTTCGGCGAGGCGGGCCACGGCGGCCTCGAAGGCCGCCCCCCGCTGGGCGTAGTCGGCGAACTGGTCCTGGCTGGCGCAGGCCGGGGCGAGCAGCACGGTGTCGCCCGGGTCGGCCAGGCCGAAGCCGACGGTGACCGCCTCCCCGACCGAGGCCGCCCGCACCACCGGCCCCGGGTAGCCGGCCCGCCCGAGGGCGTCCATCAGCTCCTCGGCCGCCTCCCCCACCAGGACCACGCCGACCAGCCGGCTGGCCGCCCCCGCGACCAGGTCGTCGAAGTCCAGGCCCTTGTTGCGGCCGCCGGCCACCCAGACGACCCGCGGGAAGGCGGCCAGGGCGCGGGCGGCGGCGTGGGGGTTGGTCGCCTTGGAGTCGTTGACGAAGGCGACCCCGCGGACCTCGCCGACGGCGGCCAGCCGGTGCGGCCCGGCCCGGAAGGCGGCCACCGCCCTGGCCATCCCGGCCGGGTGGGCGCCGAGGGCCATGGCGACCCCGGAGGCGGCGATGGCGTTGGCCAGGTTGTGGCGTCCCGGGAGGCGCAGGGCGGCCGCCCGCCACAGGCCGCCCTCGTGGCCGGGCACCCGGGAGAGGGCGACGCCGGCCTCCAGGCCGAGCCCGCCGGGGGCGGCCCGGCCGGTGGTGAACGGCACCGGGGTCCCGGGGGCCTCGGCGGCGTTGGCGGCGACCACCGGGTCGTCGGCGCCGTAGACCGACCAGTCGTCCGGGCCCTGGTTGGCCCAGACCTTCGCCTTGGCCTCGGCGTAGGCGGCCAGGTCCGGGTGCCAGTCCAGGTGGTCGGCGGCGAAGTTGAGCCACGCCCCGGCCTCCAGGTGGAGGGTCCAGGCGAAGCGGAGCTGGAAGCTGGACAGCTCGACCACCACCGCCTCGGGCGGGTGGCGGTCGAGCACGGCGTCGACCAGGGGCAGCCCGACGTTGCCGGCGGCCACGGCGTGGCTGCCCGAGGCGGTCAGCATGGCCGCGGCCAGCTCGGTGGTGGTGGTCTTGCCGTTGGTGCCGGTCACCCCGACCAGCGGCATGGTCGCGACCCTGGCCGCCAGCTCGACCTCGCTCCAGACCGGGACCCCGGCGGCCAGGGCGGCCTGGATGAGCGGGTGGGCCTCGGGCAGGCCGGGGGCGACGACCAGCAGGGCGCGGCCCTCCAGCAGCCCCGGCCCGGCCGGGCCGAGATGGGTCTTGACCCCGAAGGCGGCCAGCTCGCCCACCTCCAGGTCGGGGGCGTCGTCGCAGGCGATCACGTCGGCCCCGGCGTCGGCCAGGTGCCGGGCGGCGGCCCGTCCGGAGCGGCCGAGCCCGGCCACCAGCACCGGCAGCCCGGCGAACCACTCGGGCCGGCAGCGCGCCGGCCAGGTGTCGGGGGGGCCGTGGCTACCCACCGGTGCCTCCCGCGGCCAGGAACTCGGCGTAGAACAGCCCCAGCCCGAAGGCGGTGGCCAGCCCGGCCAGGATCCAGAAGCGCACGATCACCGTGAACTCGGGCCATTCGGAGAGCTCGAAGTGGAGGTGGATGGGGGCCATCTTGAACACCCGCCGCTCGAGCAGGCGGAAGGAGGCCACCTGGAGGATCACCGACAGGGTCTCGACCACGTACAGCCCGCCCAGCACGGCCAGCAGGAGCTGGGTGTTGGTGAACAGGGCCAGGGCGGCCAGGGTGCCGCCGAGGGCCAGGGAGCCGGTGTCGCCCATGAAGATGCGGGCCGGGGGCGCGTTCCACCACAGGAACCCGGCGGTGGAGCCCATCATGGCCGCGGCCACGATGGCCAGGTCCTGGGGCGACTCGCCGGCCGGGAACACATAGCAGCCGGCGGTGGCGGCCGGGGTGCCGCACAGGTGGCGGAACTGCCAGAACCCGATCACCACGTAGGCGCTGACCACCAGCACCGTCGACCCCGAGGCGAGCCCGTCCATGCCGTCGGTCAGGTTGACCCCGTTGGAGGTGGCCGACACCAGCAGGAACACCCAGACCAGGAACAGGATCAGGGGCAGCTCGGTGCCGCTCAGGGGGCGGATGAAGGAGATGCCCCGGAAGGCGTCGGCCCAGTACCAGGCGCCGACCCCGAGCACGATCGCGGCCAGGCCCTGGCCGGCGAACTTGGCCGTCTTGGTCAGGCCGAGGCTGCGCTGGTTGCGGATCTTCAGGTAGTCGTCGACGGCGCCGACGGCGCCGAGCAGCACCAAGGTGACCACCACCAGCACCCCCGAGGGGCTGAAGGGGACCCGGCCGCCGCTGAACAGGTGGACGACCAGGTAGCCGACCACGGCGCCGAGGATGATCACCGTCCCGCCCATGGTCGGGGTGCCGCGCTTGGTCTGGTGGGCGTCGGGCAGGTCGACCTGGATGAGCTGGCCGAGCCCGCGCCGCCGGAAGGTCCGGATGGCCAGGGGGGTCCCCACCAGCCCCAGGGCCAGGGCGACGGCGGCCGCGATCAGGATGCCGACCACTAGGTATCGTCCCGCCGGGGGGCTACCGCTTCGCTCCTTGAGCCCCCCGGACCCCCCGGGCTGGAGGAGGGCGTCGGCCACGCGGTCGAGGGCGACGACCCGGCTGGCCTTGACCAGGACCACGTCGGAGGGGCCGAGGACCGGGGTGAGCAGGGCCAGGGCGGCGTCGGGGTCGGCGACCGCCTCGGCCTCCTCGGGCCACATGCCCTCCATCCGGGCGGCGTTGACCATCACCCGGCCCTGCTCCCCCACCCCGACCAGCCGGTCGATGCCCAGGCGGGTGGCCAGCCGGCCGACGCGGTCGTGGGCGTCGGCCGCCTCCGGGCCCAGCTCGGCCATCTCGCCGAGCACGGCGACGGTGCGCCCGCCCCGGCGGCCGAGGGCGGCCAGGGTCTTGAGGGCGGCCGCCATCGACGACGGGTTGGCGTTGTAGGCGTCGTTGACCACCGTCAGGCCGTCGGGCCGGCGGCGGACCTGCATCCGCATGGGCGACAGGCTGGCCGCGGCCAGTCCGGCGGCGACGTCGGCCGGGCCGACCCCGAGGACGTGGGCGGCCGCGGCCGCGGCCAGGGCGCAGCCGACCAGGTGCTCGCCGGGGGCGGGCAGGGTGGCCGGGGCGGTCCCGTCGGGGGTGTGGAGCAGGAACCGGGCCCGGCCCTCGCCGTCCAGCTCGACCCCCTCGGCCCGCACCTCGGCGCCCGCGCCCAGCCCGAACAGGACCACCCGGGCCATGGTGCGGTCGGCCATGGCCGCCACCTGGGGGTCGTCGGCGTTGAGCACGGCCGTGCCGTCGGGCGGGAGGGCCTCGACCAGCTCGCCCTTGGCCTTGGCGATCGCCTCCCGGGAGCCGAACATGCCCAGGTGGGACTCGCCGACGTTGAGGACCACCCCGACGGCCGGCCGGGCCAGGCGGGCCAGGGCGGCGATGTGGCCGGGGCCGCGGGCGCCCATCTCGACCACCACCGCCTGGGTGCCGGGCTCGATCCGGGCCAGGGTCAGGGGCAGGCCGACCTCGTTGTTGAACGACGCCGGGTTGGCCACGGTCTCCAGGCGGGTGGCCAGGACGGCGGCGAGCAGGTCCTTGGTGGTGGTCTTGCCGTTGGACCCGGTGACCGCGACCACGGTGGCCGCCGAGCGGTCCCGCACGGCCGTGCCCAGGGCGGCCAGGGCGGCCAGGGGGTCGGCGACCTCGACCCGGGGCCCGGCGAAGACGGTGCCCTCCTGGGCCAGGGTGGCGGCCGCGCCGGCCCGGGCGGCGGCGTCGGCGAACAGGCTGCCGTCGGTGCGGCTGCCCGGCAGGGCCACGAACAGGTCCCCGGCGGCGACCTGGCGGGAGTCGACCTGGACCCCGGTGACGACGGCGTCCGGGTCGGCCCCGGCCAGCCGCCCGCCGGTCACCTCGGCGACCTCCTTCAAGGTGAACGGGATCACCGGGCGACTCCCATGCAGTGCCCGCAGCTCCTCGGCGGCGACCACGCGGTCGTCGAAGGGGACCTTGCGGCCGCCGGCGAACTCCTGGCCCTGCTCGTGGCCCTTGCCGGCGACCACGACGGCGTCGCCCGGCCCGGCCAGGGCAAGGGCGGCCCGGATGGCGGCCCGCCGGTCGACCTCGACCAGGTACCCGCCCGGCCCGGCGCCGCGGGCGGTGCCCTCGGCCACCTGGGCGACGATCGCCTCCGGGTCCTCGGAGCGGGGGTTGTCGGAGGTGACCACGGCCACGTCGGCCAGCCGCCCGGCGATCTCGCCCATCAGCGGCCGCTTGGCCCGGTCGCGGTCGCCGCCGCAGCCGAAGACCACGATCACCCGGCCGACGGTGACCGCCCGGGCCGCCCGGAGCAGGTTGTCGAGGGAGTCGGGGGTGTGGGCGTAGTCGACCAGCACGGTGAACGGCTGGCCGGCGTCGACCCGCTCGAAGCGGCCGGGCACCCCGTCCAGGGCCTCCAGCCCGGCCACGGCGGTGCCCAGGTCGATGCCGACGGCGTCGGCCGCGGCCAGGGCGCCCAGGGCGTTGGCCACGTTGAAGAACCCGGCCAGCCGCAGCCGGACGGTCCGCGACCCGGCGGGCGAGCGGACCCGGAAGCTGGTCCCCTCCAGCGAGGCGGCGACGTCGGTGGCCCGCCAGTCGGCGTCGGCGGCGGTGCCGGTGGTGACGGTGGCCACCTCGGCCGTCCCGGCGAGCAGGCGCCCGTGGGGGTCGTCGACGTTGACCACCCCCAGGGAGGTGAACTCCGGCGTGAACAGCCGCCGCTTGGCCCGGTAGTAGTCGTCCAGGTCGGTGTGGAAGTCGAGGTGGTCCTGGGTCAGGTTGGTGAACACGGCCGCCTTGAAGCGGGTGCCGTCGACCCGGTGCAGGGCCAGGCCGTGGCTGGACACCTCCATCGCCGCCGCCCGCACGCCGGCGTCGGCCATCTCGGCCAGCAGCCGCTGGAGGTCGGGCGCCTCGGGGGTGGTGTGGACGGCCGGCCTGCGGGTGTCGCCGACCCGCACCTCGACGGTGCCCAGCACCCCCGGGAGCAGGCCGGCGGCCCGGAAGATGGCCTCCAGCATGAAGGTGGTGGTGGTCTTGCCGTTGGTGCCGGTCACCCCGACCAGGTCGAAGCGGCGCGAGGGGGTGTCGAAGAAGGCCGCGGCCAGCGGGGCCAGCACGTCACGGACCCCGCCGACCAGCAGCTGGGGGGCTTCCAGGTCGAGGGGCCGCTGCACGCACAGGGCGGCCGCGCCGGCGTCGAGGGCCTTGCCGGCCAGGTCGTGGCCGTCGAACCGGGCTCCGGGGACGCAGCAGAACAGGGCGCCGGGCACCACCTTGCGGGTGTCGAGGACGACGTCGGTGACCACGGTCCCTGCATCGCCGCGGACCTCGCCCCGGACGGCCGGGGCGAGGCTGGCGAGCGGGACGCGCCGGGACGTCAGGGTCATGACCTTCGAGGCCCGCGTCGTCGGCTCGGACCGCCGGCGGCGGGTACGCCGGCGCCCGCTAGCGACCGCCATTCCCTGGCATGGGTGGCGGCCCGCGAAAGCCTAGCATCAGCGCACCGCCTTGGCCGGTAGGGTCGGGACCACCCCGAGCCGGCGCAGGGCGGCGCCGGTGACCTCCCGGAACACCGGGGCCGCCACCGACCCGCCGTAGTAGCCGCGGGTCGGCTCGTCGATCACCACCGCGACCACCACCGCCGGCTTCTCGGCCGGGGCGAAGCCGATGAAGCTGCCGACATAGGCGCCCGGACGGTAGCCGCCCCGCCGGGTGTCGGGCTTGCGGGCGGTGCCGGTCTTGCCGGCCACCCGCCACTCCTCCATGGCGGCCTGGGTGCCGGTGCCGCCCTCCTTGACCACGCCCTCGAGGATCTTCGACATGGCCTTGGCGGTGCGGGTCGACAGGACCCGCCGCCCCGGCCGGCGGTCGGCCTTGGCGACCCGGCCGCGGGCGTCGACGGTGCCCCGCAGCAGGGTCGGGGCCCGCAGCACCCCGTGGTTGGCCACGGTGGCGTACACGCTGGCCATCTGGAGCACGGTCACGGCCACGCCCTGGCCGATGGCGTTGGTGCCCAGGTCGGTGCAGTACCAGCTCTGGGCCGGGCGGAGGATCCCGGTCGCCTCCCCGGGCAGGTCGACGCCGCTGCGGCGCCCGTAGCCGAAGTCGACCTCGGCCTTGTAGAGCCGGTCGCGGCCCAGGTCCCTTGCCGCCATGATCGTGCCGACGTTGGAGGACCTGGCCACGATGTCGGCGAAGGTCATCAGCTCCGGCGCGTGGGAGTGGGAGTCGCGGAAGGTCTTCTCCGGGCAGAGCGGGATGTTGTCGGGGACGATGGTCTCGGTCTTCGGGGTGACGACGCCGTGCTGGAGGGCGGCGGCGGCGGTGAGCGTCTTGTTGGTCGAGCCCGGCTCGAACACGTCGGCGATGGCCCGGTTCTTGCGCGCCTCGGGCTTGCTGGCGGCGATCTGGTTGGGGTCGAAGGTCGGCATGTTGGCCATGGCCAGGACCTCGCCGGTGCGGGGGCTCATCACCACCACCGAGCCGGCCTTGGCCTTGTGCTGGCGGACGGCCCGGTACAGGGCCTGCTCGGTGACGTACTGGAGGTGCTGGTCGATGGTGAGGACCAGGTCGGTGCCGGGCTCGGCCGGCTCCAGGGAGCGCCGGCCCTGGGGGATGGCGCGTCCCTGCGGGTCCCGTTCGAGCTGGATCTTGCCCGGGTGGCCGCGCAGCAGCCCGTCGTACTGCTGCTCGATGCCGGCCTGGCCGTGGCCTTCGATGTCGACGAAGCCGAGGACCTGGGCGGCGACCGTGCCCGACGGGTAGCGCCGGGCCACGTCGACCACGACGAAGACCCCGGGCAGGTTCAGCCGCTGGACGACGTCCCCCCTGACCTTGGGGATCCGCCGGGCCAGGTAGACGAAGCGGCCCTTGGAGGCCAGGCGCCGGGCCAGGGTCGCCTTCTTGACGCCGAGGGCCTTGGCCAGGCGGGCCGCGGTGCGCGGCTTGTCCCTGATCAGGCGGGGGTCGGCCCAGACGGCCCGCGCCGGCACCGACAGGGCCAGGTCGTTGAGGTTGCGGTCGAAGATGCGGCCGCGGGTGGCCGGCAGGTCGATCACGGTGAGGCGCTGGCGGGCCGCGGCCTGGTCGAGGGAGCCGGCGTCGAACACCTGGAGGACGACCAGCCGCCCGGAGATGGCCAGGAAGGCCAGCACGCTCAGGATCAGCAGGGCCAGCAGGCGCCGTCGGCTGTTGACCCGGCGCCGGCGCCGCCGCGGCGGTGGCCGGCGCCGGGGCGGCGGCCGTCGTGCCGGCGCCCGCTTCCTGCCGCTCCCCTTGGCCTGCGGCATTGTCCTCCCCCCTGGATCCGTGCGGCCTAGGGTTCGGCCAGGTAGCGCTTGAGCGGGAACGGGTCGCCGGCCGTCCAGCCGGACTGGTCGTCGCCTCGGGCGAGGCCGGCCCCGGGGGCGGCGGGGGAAGTCGCCGCCCCCGGGGTGGCCACATCGTTGCCGCGCGAGCCGGGCCAGGCGACCACCCGGGGCCGGCCGGCGGGGGCCAGGCGGGCGGACTTGGCGGCCTTGGCGATGCGGGCGGGTGCCTTGAGCCGGTCCACGTCGGCCTGCAGGTCGGTCCAGCGGGCCTCGGCCAGGCGGTTCTGGCGCTGGAGCTCGCTGATCCGGAACGACTGCTGGTTGACGCTGACGTTGAGGGCGACCAGGCCGAACACCCCGGCCACGATCGCGGCGATGGTGAGCAGCAGGAACGGGAGCCGCGGGACCCGGCTGACGGGGACGACCGCCCGCAGCCTGGGCAGCTGCAGGTGGGGGCGGGGCGCCTGGCGCGGGGCCCTGGCGTGACCGGTGGTTGCGCTCACTGGCGCTCCTCCTTGCCGCTCCTGGCTTCGTTGCGCCCGCCGTGCTCACGGCTGCCCCCCTCGGGCCTCGGTTCCGTGCGGAAGCTTCTCGGCCGCCCGCAGCTTGGCGCTCTCGGCCCGCGGGTTGGCCGCCACCTCGGCCGTCGGTGGCCGTTCCGGCCGGCGGGTGAGCACGGCCACCCTGGCCGGCTCGGCCGCCGGCGGGTCGACCGGGAGACGGTGGGGCGTCTCGGTGGGCCGGCCGGCGGCGTCGGCCAGGGTCTGCTTGACGATGCGGTCCTCGAGGGAGTGGTAGGACAGCACGACCAGCCGCCCCCCGGGGACGAGCAGGTCGATCGCCTGCGGCAGGGAGGCCCGGAGCTGGTCCAGCTCCCGGTTGACCTCGATGCGCAGGGCCTGGAAGGCCCGGCGGGCCGGGTGGGGACCGGTCCGCCGGGCGGCTGCGGGCACCGCCGCCTTGACCAGCTCGGCCAGCTGGCCGGTGGTGGCGATGGGGGCACGGCGCCGTGCCTCGTCGATGGTGCGGGCGATCCGGCCCGCGAAGCGCTCCTCGCCGTACTCGCGCAGGATGCGGGCGAGGTCGGCCCGGGGGTAGGTGGCAACCACCTCGGCCGCGGTGATCCCGGTGGTGGGGTCCATGCGCATGTCCAGGGGGGCGTCGGCGCGGTAGCTGAAGCCGCGGTCGCCCTCGTCGAGCTGGAGGGAGGAGACGCCCAGGTCGTAGAGGATGCCGTCGACCGCCTCCAGGCCGAGGCGGGCGGCCACCGCGCCCAGGTCCTCGAAGGAGGCGGGCACGGCCTGCAGGCGGTCGCCCGCCCAGGCGAGGCGGTCGCGGGCCAGGGCCAGCGCGGCCGGGTCGCGGTCCAGTCCGACGACCCGGCCGTCGGGGGCGCTGGCCTCCAGCAGCCGCTGGCTGTGGCCGCCCAGGCCGAGGGTGGCGTCGACGTAGGTCCCGCCGGGACGGGGCCGGAGCACCTCGACGACCCGGTCGACCATGACCGGGACGTGGGCTGGCAGCGTCAACACCATCAGATCCCCAGCTCGGCGAGGTGGGCGGCGTTGGTCTCGTCGGCGTAGGCGGCCTCGGCGACGGCCCGGTAGCGCTCCCACTCGGCCTTGTCCCAGATCTCGACCCGGCGGATCTGGCCGAGCAGGACCACGTCCTTGGCCAGGCCGGCGTACTCGCGCAGGGCCTGGGGGATGACCACCCGGCCCTGGGAGTCGGCGGTCTCGGAGCTGGCCCCGGCCACGAACATGCGGGCGAAGTCCCGGGTCGACCGGGCGGTCAGGGGCTGGCCGTGGAGCTTGGCCGCGAAGGCCTCGAACTCGGCCTGGGGGAACACGTACAGGCAGCGTTCCTTGCCGACGCCCTTGGTGATCACCATGTCCTGCCCCAGCTCGTCCCGGAATTTGCGCGGGAGGATCACCCGGCCCTTGGGATCCAGGGAGTGGTCGTAGGTGCCGATGAACAGCGCCGCTCCCCTCCCCCGTGCCCTCCACTTGGCGCCACTTTACTCCACCAGGTACCCACCGTCAATGCATGTACAGCCACAGAGAGAGGCCGCTTGAGCAGGGAAAATAGGGAATTGGAGCGGGAAAGGGGTGCAGAACGGAAGAGGTGGCGCTCCTCCACTCCCCTCCACCAGAGGGGGTCAGGGCCTGGCCGCCCCCGGCAGGGCGCCCGGGTCCGGCCGCAGCTCGGGGGGGACCTCGAGGGGGTCGGGGGTGAAGGGGGTGGTGCCCTCGGGCAGCAGGACGCGCTCGACCGAGAACGAGGAGCCGGGGAGGCGGACGGTGATGCGGTCGACGGCCACCGGCCGGCGGGTCTCGGGGTCGAAGTAGACGACCTGGGCGTCGGCCGAGGGCGGGTCGGCGGCGCGGAAGTTGTCGGGGCCGCCGGCGCCGGTGGTCCCGGTCATCAGGGTGCGGGTGCCGTTGACGACCTCGGTGCCGAAGCGGTGCAGGTGGCCCTCGAGGACGGTGGCCACGTGGCCGCGGGCGTAGGCGGCCAGGCGGCCGTCGTGGACCATGACCACGTCGGGCCGCAGGGCCTGGCGGTCGACGGCGTCGGCCACGGCCACGCTCCGTTCCACCTTGAGCTCCTCGAACTCCTCCACCTGGTGGCCCTTGCCCGGGGTGAAGGTGGGGTCGGCGACCCCGAAGAAGCGGATGCCCTCGACCACCGCCGAGGTGCCGTCCAGCACCCGGGCGTTGTCGTTGGCGGCCACGGCCTCGACCATGTCGGCGTCGTCGTGGTTGCCCTTGACGAACAGGTAGGGCACGTCGAAGCGGCCGATGTTGGCGGCCACCTGCGGCTCCCGGGCCAGGCCCCAGGTGCCCATGTCGCCGGTGTCGACCACCGCGGCCACGTCGAACTGGTCGGCCAGCCGCTCGGCCAGGTCGAACCCGGCCGGGTTGAGGTGCATGTCGGAGACGTGCAGCACCCGCACGGTGCCGGTGCCGTCGAGCTCGCCGATGGGGTTGGCCAGGGCGGCGTAGGCCCGGTCCAGGTTGCGGCCGATGCGGACGATCTCCTCCCGCAGGGTGCGCAGCCGGTCAAGGCCGGTGCGGACGTCGCCGATCAGGGCCGGGGCGTACTCCAGGGCGCCGTCGTAGCGGGGCTCCCGGAAGGCGGTCACGTCGTAGGTGGCCAGGGCCGGCCCCAGCAGCAGCACGGTGGCCAGCAGCCCGCCGAGGCCGCAGCGCAGCAGCAGGCGGCGGCTCCGGCGCGGGAACAGCAGGACCGCGGCCAGCCCCCCGGCCAGGCCGAGGACGGCGATCCGGACCAGGAACACGGTGGCCGCCCGGCGGGCCTGGTCCTCGAGGGGGCCGAGGGTCGCCTCCAGCTCGGCGAAGCGGGGGCCGCCGGGGCCCGCGGGGCCGGGGCTGCCCTCCAGCAGCCGCCCCAGGCGCTGGACGTCGACGTCGTCGATGGTGGCCCGGAAGGCGAGGGGGCCCTGGTGGGTCCGGGCCGAGACCGACCCGAACGGCGGGGCGGCCAGCCGGCTGGACCCGACCAGGGCCGGCCCGGCCTCCAGGCGCACCCGGGCCGGCCCGACGGCGACCTCCTGGCGGGCCAGGAAGGTCACCGCCAGCAGCGCCCCGAGGGCGCCGGCGAGCAGCGGCAGGGCCCAGGGGGCGATGCGCTTGGCGAAGGCGGTCAGGGAGGCGCGGCTGGCGGAAGGCTCAGGCGGGGACGGCGTCGGCCTCCAGGCCCAGGAACGGCGCCCAGCCAGGTTCGATGCGGCCGACGGCGATCACGATCCAAAGCGTCTCCTTGGGCGCCCGTGGCTCGCGCCGTAGGCGGAAGCCCGCCTCGTGGAGGAGGCGGTCCTCCTTCTGGCTGTTGCAGCGGCGGCAGGCGGCGACCACGTTCTCCCAGACGTGGAGGCCGCCACGGGAGCGGGGCACCACGTGGTCGACGTTCTCGGCTCGCTCGCCGCAGTACTGGCAGGTGTGGTCATCGCGTACGAACACGGCTCGACGGGAGAGGCCGGCCCGGGCTCGGAACGGCACCTTCACAAAGTACCGGAGCCGGATGACGCTGGGGGCCTGGAGCGCCAGGGTGGCCCCGCGGACCAGTCCGGCGCCGGGCACGAGCACGTCGGCCTTCTCCTTGAGCACCAGCACCACCGCCCGCCGCACCGGCACGACACAGATCGGCTGGTACGACGCGTTGAGGACGAGCGCTCGCTCCACCCATGCCCTCCCGTGGCGATGCGCTGGGGCCGCTCAGCAGTATAACGGTGGAGGTCAGCCTTCCTGGGGGGCGTCGGGGATCAGGACCCGGAACGAGGAGCCGCCGCCCTGGCGCTCCTCCACCCAGGCCCGCCCCCCGTGGAGCTCGGCGAACCGGGCGACCAGGGTCAGCCCGATCCCGACCCCGGGCGCGTGGGTCGGGGCGCCCGGGCCCTGGCGGAACGGCTCGAACACGCTGTCGCGGACCTCGGCCGGGATGCCGGCGCCGGCGTCCTCGACCGCCAGCAGCACCCCGTCGCCGCCGGGGGGCTGCTCCACCCGCACCCACACCGGCGTGTCCTGCGGGGTGTGCCTGGCCGCGTTGGCCAGCAGGTTCTCGATGATCCGCTCGACCTTGGCGGGATCGAGGGAGACGGTCACCGGCTGGGCCACGACCTGGGGCCGGCGGCCGTTGAGCAGGCCCCAGTCGTCGGCGATGCGGGCGGCCAGGGCGGCCACGTCGGTGGGGCGCCGCTTGGGGGCGACGATCCCGTGGGTGAGCCGGTCCAGGTCGAGCAGGTCGTTGAGCAGCCGGTCGAGCTTGCGGGCGTTGGCCACCAGCCGGGTGTAGAGGTCGCTGCGGTCGGCGTCGGCCAGGTCGTCGGCCTTGTGCTCCAGGGTGAGGCCGATGCCGACGATGGCGGCCAGCGGGGTGCGCAGCTCGTGGGAGACCGCGTCCAGGAAGGTGTTCTTCATCTGGTCGAGGGCGCGCAGCCGCCGGGCCGCCTCGCGCTCGTGCTCCAGGGCCCGCTTGATGTCGGTGATGTCGACGCACCACGCCCTGCCAGTACAGCGGCTTGCCGGCCTCGTCGCGGACCAGCACGCACTCGGTCGCGGACCCACATGACCTCGCCGCTCTTGGCGTGGATAGTCCGGTACTCCATCCGGAACGGCTCGCCGGTCTGCTCGCAGCGGGCCTCCTCGGCCAGCACCCGCTCCCGGTCGTCGGGGTGCAGGATGGTCTTCCAGAAGTTCTTGGCCGGCTGATCTCCTCGGGCGTGTAGCCGAACATCGCTCGACCTGGGGGTTGACGCACATGGCGGGCGCCGCCGACCTCGAACTCCTCGCTGTAGACCATGGCCGGGATCTGCTCGACCAGGGTCCGGAAGCGGCCCTCGGCCTTCTGGCGCTCGACCAGCTCCTGCTGGGCGGCGGCGTACAGGCGGGCGTTGTCGAGGGCGATCGAGGCCACCTCGGCGAACCGGCTGACCTGCTGGACCTCGTCCTCAGAGAATTCTCTGCCGGGCTCGGAGAAGGACAGGCCGATCACGCCGGAGACCTCGCCGCCCGACACCAGGGGGACCCCGAGGACGGCCCGGAAGGCGTCGGTGGCCATCTGGGGGACCCGCCCCTCCCAGCGGCTGTAGTCGGGGATGGCCAGGGGGTCGCCCGTCTCCCAGACCCGGCCGGACAGGCCCTCGCCCTTGAGCATCCGCAGCCCGACGAAGTCGGCGTAGGCGCCGGTGCCGACCCGCAGGACCATCTCGCCGCTGTCCGCCTCGATCAGGCAGATGTAGCCGTTGGGGGTGCCGACCACCTGGCCGGCCCAGGCGACGATCCGCTCCAGCAGCCCGCCGGCGGCCAGCGGGTCGGCGTCGGCCCGGGCCTCCACGCCCTCCAGCTCAGCGCCCATCGTCGCGTCCCAGCTCCCGCTCCAGGGCTCCCCCGAACCGCTCCACCGCCGCCTGGTCGTAGAGGGCGAACACGACGGTCGTGACCGGGGTCGGCCCGGCGGCGTGGTCGCGCACGGCCGCGCCCATGGCCTTGGCCGCCGCCTCCATGGCGACCCCGCCGACCCCGGTGCCCAGGGCGGGCAGGGCCACGCTGGCCAGCCCCTCGGCGGCGGCCAGGCGCAGCGCGGCCGCGGTGGCCCTGCCGACGGCGTCGGCGCTGGCCGGGCGGCCGGGGGCCATGGCGGCGGCGTGCAGGATCGCCTTGACCCCCCGGTCGGCGAGCCGGCCCGGGCCGGTCCGGACCGCGTCCCCGACCGGCCAGGGCGCCTGGGCGACCGCCTCGGCCTCGACCTGGTCGCCGGCCGCCCGGCGGATGGCCCCGGCGACGCCCGAGCCGAGCCAGCCCTCGTTGTTGGCCGCGTTGACGACCGCCTCGGTCCCGGCGGCGGTGATGTCGCCCTGCCAGACCCACACGTCGGTCGCCCCGCAGCGGGCCACCTTGCGACGCTCGTCCATCTTCCCTCCGATTTGCTCTGGACACCGTACCCCGCCCGGGGTCGGCTAGCGGTAGAGGGCGTGGAGCCAGAGGTCGGCCAGGGTCTCCACGGTGAGGTCGCGGTCCAGGGGCTCCTTGCGGACCGCGCGCAGGAACATGGTCTGCTCGGCCATGGCGGCCAGGGCGGTGGCGGCGGTCAGGGGGTCGACCGGGCGGGTCACGCCCAGGCTGGCGGCGCGCTCGATGTTGCGGGCGATCCGGGCCACGAACTGGCGCCGGACCTCGTCGAGGATCTGGCCCAGCTCGGGGTCCTGGATCGACGCCTCGGTCCAGAGGGCGATCAGGTCGGCGTCGCGGTCGTACAGGTCGGACAGGCCGCCGAGGACCTCGACCAGGCTGGCCCGGACGTCGCCGGGACGCCAGGGCTGGCCGGCCAGGTCGACCAGGGTGGCGGCGTTCTCGGAGACGAGGGCGGCCAGGGCGGCCCGCTTGTTCTTGAAGTAGGCGTAGAAGGTGCCGTGGCCGACCCCGGCCCTGGCCACCACGTCCTCGACCCGGGCGCGGGCGTAGCCGAGGTCGGCGAAGGCCTGCCTGGCCGCGACGAGCAGCCGGGCTCTGGTGTCGGTGGCGGTTGGCACGGGTGGAGGATAGAACCGAATCGGCTCCTTCTCACGTCTTCCTTATCAGTCGCGCCTACAATCGATGTGCTCAGGTGCCCCAGGAAAGGAGCCCGCTCGGGTGGCCACGACGCGCCCCGACACGGGCGGCATGGACGACGTCGCCGCCTCCTTCGACAAGATCCGGGACAACATCGAGCGGGTCATCGAGGGCAAGACGGACGTGGTCCGCCTCGCGCTCATCGCCCTGCTGGCCGAGGGCCACCTCCTGATCGAGGACGTCCCCGGCGTGGGCAAGACGATGCTGGCCAAGGCCCTGGCCCGCTCCATCGACTGCTCGGTCCGCCGCATCCAGTTCACCCCCGACCTGCTGCCCTCCGACATCACCGGGGTCAGCGTCTTCAACCAGGAGCGGGGCGACTTCGAGTTCAAGCCGGGGGCGGTCTTCGCCAACATCGTCCTCGGCGACGAGATCAACCGGGCCTCGCCCAAGACCCAGGCCGCCCTGCTCGAGTCCATGGAGGAGCGCCAGGTCACCGTGGACGGCGTCACCTACCAGCTCGGGGTGCCGTTCATGGTGATCGCCACCCAGAACCCGATCGAGCACGAGGGCACCTATCCCCTGCCCGAGGCCCAGCGCGACCGGTTCATGCTGGAGCTGAACATCGGCTACCCGACCCGCCAGGCCGAGATCGAGATCCTGGAGACCCACGGCCGGACCACCACCCTGCTGAGCGAGCTGCAGCCGGTGGCCGACGCGCCGGCGGTGGCCGACCTGATCGAGGGGGCCAAGACGGTCCACGTCGCCGACACCCTCAAGCGCTACATCGTCGACCTGGTCCGGGCGACCCGCGACCACGCCGACCTGGCGCTGGGGGCGAGCCCGCGGGCCGCCCTGGCCCTGCTGCGGGCGGCCAGGGCCGCCGGGGCCGTCTCCGGGCGCGACTACGTGGTCCCCGACGACGTCAAGGAGCTGGTCACCCCGGTGCTGGCCCACCGGCTGATCACCGCCCCCGAGGCCCAGATGATCGGCCGCACCGCCGCCGACGTCCTGGCCGACATCGTCGAGTACGTCCCCATCCCGATCCGCGGCCGGGACAGACTAGGAGTGCTGGACGTGATCACCGACCACGACCCCGTCCCGACCCGCGGCCGGGGACAGAGCTAGCTTGCTGCGGGCGTTCACCCCGCGGGCGGCCGGGTTCGCCGGGGCGGCGGTCGCCCTGTACCTCGCCGGGCGCCTGACCGGCGTGGCCGAGCTGTTCATGCTGGCCGTGGCCGCCCTGGTCCTGCCCCTGGGAGCGCTGGCGGTGGTCACCTGGGGCAACTCCCGGCTGACCTCCAGCCGCTCGGTGCGGCCGGTGCGGACCTCGGTCGGCAACCGGATCGCGGTCACCGTGCGCCTCGACAACCCGACCCGGCTGGAGACGGGCGTGCTGCTGCTCGAGGACCGGCTCCCCTACCAGCTCGGCCCGGGGGCCCGCTTCGTCGTCCCCGGGATCCCCGGCGGCGACCGTGAGCTGCTCAACTACGAGCTGCGGGCGGCGGCCAGGGGCCGCTACTCGATCGGCCCGCTGGCCGTCCGGCTGGCCGACCCCTTCGGGCTCGCCCAGGTCACCTCGGAGCTGGCCGGCGCCTCGGACGTGATCGTCCACCCGCGGGTCGAGCCGCTGACCGCGCCCGGGCTCGGCGGGGAGCTGGCCAGCTCGGCCGCGACCAGGGTCCGCTACCTGTTCTCCCAGGGCGACGAGTTCTACACCACCCGCGAGTACCGCGACGGCGACGACCTGCGCAAGGTCCACTGGCGCTCGTCGGCCAAGCGGGGCCAGCTGATGATCCGCCAGGAGGAGCGGCCCTGGCAGGCCAGGGCCGTGATCGCCATCGACCTGCGCCTGGCCGCCCACCGCGGCCAGGGGGGCCGGGCCTCGTTCGAGCGGGCGGTGTCGGCGGCCGCCTCGATCGCCCTGCGCCTCGGCCGCTCCGGCTACGACCTGGCCCTGGTCGCCGACGACGGCCAGCAGGTGCGGCCGGCCGGCCTGGCCGACCAGGCCACCGCCGTGCTCGACTTCCTGGCCAGCGTGGAGCCGACCTCGACCCCGTCGCTGGTGCCGATGGCCAACCGGCTGGCCCGGACGGCCGGCGAGGGGCTGCTGGTGGCCGTGCTCGGCGTCCCCTCCTCCGACGAGGCGGCCGCCCTGGCCCGCTGCCGGCTCGGCTTCGGCGGCGCCCTCGGCCTGCTGGTCCGCACCGACAGCTGGCTGGGGCTGGCCGCCCGCGAGGTGGCCGCCGCCGACGCCCAGGCCGCCGGCATCGCCACCCTGCTCGACCGGGCCGGCTGGCGGACCGCGATGCTGTCCCGAACCCAACCCCTGGATGACCCGTGGCGACGACTGACAGCGCCCCTGGGGCGCGCAACACTGACTACGCACAAGCGCTAGCGCTGGCCGGCCTGCTGGCCGGGGCGTCGCTGTCGCTCAGCCGGCTGTACGTCGGCAACGCCTGGCTGCTGCCGACCTGGCTGACCATGGCCGCCGCCCTCGGCCTGGCCGCGCTGCTGCGCCGCCTCGGCGTCGGCCAGCTGCTGGCGCTGCTGGCCATGGTGGGCGGCTTCCTGGTGGTCGGCGGGATCCTGCTGTTCCCCGACACCCTGCTGCTGGTCGTCCCCACCGGCCGGACCCTGGCCGAGATGGCCGCGGCGGCCTCGACGGCCCTGACCGCGGTCAGCGAGCAGGCGGCGCCGGTCCAGGTGACGACCGAGTTCGTCCTGCTCACCTGCGCCGGCGCCTGGGCGGTGGCCACCGCCGCCGACGGGCTCGCCTTCCGGGCCCGCCAGCCCCTGCTGGCCCTCGTCCCCGCCCTCGGGCTGTTCGTCTTCCCGGCCGTCATCCGGCCCTCCAGCCCCGCCTGGTACACGGCCTGGTTCCTGCTCGGCGCCGCCGGGATGCTGCTGTTCGAGGGCCGGGCCCGGCTGGCCACCTGGGGCCGCTGGGTGTCGAGCCCCCGCAGCCGGCCCGGCGCCGGCTGGCGGCTGCCGCTGACCCCGGCCGCGCAGACCGGCCGCTGGCTGGCCCTGGCCGCCGGGCTGTGCGCCCTGACGGTGCCGTGGCTGCTGCCCGGCTACGGCCAGCAGGCGGTGCTCGACCTCAAGGAGGGCGCCGGCTCCGACGCCGGGGTCGCCCTCAACCCGTTCATCTCGCTGCGCACCCGGCTGACGGCCCAGGAGGACGTGCCCCTGTTCCGGGCCAGGACCACCCAGCGCGAGCGCTGGCGGCTGATGGTCCTTGACCGCTTCGACGGCACCGACTTCGCCCCCTCCAGCGACCTCCGGGCCGACCTGGTCCCCTTCCAGGGCCCGATCCCCGGCGAGCTGGACCCCGACCTGCCGGTGACCCAGGTCACCCAGGAGGTCGAGATCCAGGAGCTGGGCTCGTTCTGGCTGCCGGCGGCCACCACCCCGGTCCGGGTCGACGCCGGCCGGCCGGTGCTGGCCAACGAGACCTTCGCCAGCCTGACCATCAACCGGCGGCTCCGGGAGGGGTTCAGCTACACGGTCGTCTCCCAGGTCCCCAGCGTCGACGCCGCCGACCTGGACGGGCCGGTCGACTACCGGGACTACCCGCAGGTGAAGCCCTACACCGAGACCGGCACCCTTGACCGGGAGGTGCGGGAACGGGCCGAGACGGTGGTCGAGGCCAAGGGCGCCGACACCCCCTTCGAGAAGGCCCTGGCCATCCAGGACTACCTGCGCAGCAGCGGAGTTCCGCTACAACCTCAGCGTGCCCGCGCTGTCGGCCGGCGGCAACCAGCTGCGGCGCTTCCTGACCGAGGTCCGCGAGGGCTACTGCGAGCAGTTCGCCATCGCCATGGCCATGATGGCCCGCCAGGTCGGCGTCCCCTCGCGGGTGGCGGTGGGCTTCACCTCCGGCGAGATCGTCGACAACACCGTCGCAGCAGGTCACCACCCACGACGCCCACGCCTGGCCCGAGCTGTGGTTCCCCGAGGCCGGCTGGGTGCCGTTCGAGCCGACCCCGCGGGCCGACGGCACCGTCTCGGTGCCCATCTACACCACCCCGGCGGGCCGGGTGCCGGCCGGCGCGGAGGGCACGGTCAACCAGCCGGAGACGACGGGGCCGGACTCGGCCGTCACCCCCAACACCGGGGCGCCCCGAACCCCGGCTGCCCGAGGAGTCCGACCCGCTGGCCGGCGCCGGCGCCGACCGTGGCTGGCTGGAGCGGCCGGTCGTCCGGGCCGGCCTGGCCGTCGTGCTGCTGGTGCTGCTGGTCCCCGGGGTCAAGTGGGCCCGCAACGTCCTGGCCAGGCGGCGGGCCGGGCGGCGGCCCGCGCGACGCCGTGGCCGAGTCCTACGCCGAGCTGACCAGCTGGGCCCGCGACGCCGGCATCGGCCGCCGGCGGGCCGAGACGCCGGCCGCCTACGCCCGCCGGCTCCACGACGACTTCGACGCCGACGCCGACCCGCTGGTCGAGCTGACCGGCCTGTTCGAGCGGGCCGAGTACGCTCCCGCCGAGCCAGGGGCCGACCAGGCGGACACGGCCAGGCGGCTGGCCAGGAGCGCCAGGGCCAGCCTGGCCGGCCGGCTCGGCTGGCGCCGGCGCCTGCTGGCCGCGGTCAGCCCGCGCAGCCTGCTCGCCGGTCGGGCGGCCAGCCCGGCCCCGGCCCGGGAGGCCGCCCCGAGGGAGGCGGCCAGGGAGCGGGAGCTGGCCGGTCAGCCCCGCCGGTAGCGGGCGGTGGTATGCCGCCCGGTCAGGGAGGGCCCTGGCCGCCGCGCTCCTCCCAGCGGGAGCGCCAGCGTTCGGTCATCTTGCCCCACCAGGCGTCGACGCCGCCCTTGGAGCCGCCGCCCTGGCGGCGCTGGCCGGTCGGGGGGCCGACCCGGCCGGGGGGGCCGGCCCGCTGACCGGGCGCTCGACCGTTGCCCGGCGGCGCATGGTCCGCACGAACAGGAACACGCACGCCAGCATCAGCACGAACCCGGCGACGCCGACGGCGACGCTCTCGAGGAAGGTCGAGGAGATGACGATGATCAGCCCGACCACGAACCCGGCCACGGCGAGCTTGAGGCGGCGACCGAGGTGGGCTCGGAACGAGGAGCCCACCTGGTGGGCGAATTTGGGGTCCTCTTCGAGCAACCGCCGCTCGATCTCGGCCAGGATGCGTTGCTCGTGCTCGGACAGCGGCATGTGAGGCTCCGGCCAGGGTCGTACAGTGGTGGTCCTGCGAGTGTACCCGGCAAAGGCCCTTCCGGCGACTCCACACGGGACTTTTCGGGGGGACTCGCGCGCGTTCCGAACCCTGAAGCTCACCTTCACGGTTCGGGGTCGGGGGGGAGGAGCGGGTCGCGGCGGGGACGGGGGGTTTGGCGGGCTTCCTGGAAGGCCTCGGCGGGACGGTCGGCGGTGAGGGAGGCGAGGTCGATCGCGCCGTCGCCGAAGCGGGCCCTGACCGCGTCGGCGGCCCGGACCGCCGCCTCCCAGCCGGGACGTTCCGGGCCGAGGCGGAGCTGCACCGGCGCCCCCGCCCGCTGGAGGTTGCTGACGGTGACGCCGACCAGCCGGACCGGGACCCGGCCGAGCTGGAGCCTGGCCAGCAGCTCGCCGGCGACCTGGTGGAGCTCGGTGTCGGTGTCGACGGCCACCGCCACGGTGCGGCCGCGGGTGATGGTGCGGAAGTCGGCGAAGCGCAGCTTGAGGGTGACCGTGCGCCCGGCCAGGCCCGCCTCCCGCAGGCGCCGGCCCGTCCGCACACAGCAGCGGAGCACCTCGGTGGCGAGGCGCTCGGGGTCGTCGATGTCGGCGGCGAAGGTCTCCTCGGAGCCCACCGACTTGGCCGACTCGAACGGCACCACCTCGCGGTCGTCGCGGGCCCAGGCCAGCTCGTGGAGCTGGGCCCCGGCGGCCGGGCCGAGGGCCCGCTCCAGGGTCGCCCTCGGGGTGGCGGCGACGTCGCCGACGGTGCGCAGGCCGTAGCGGGCCAGCACCTCGATGGTCGCCTGGCCGGCCCCCCAGAGGGCGTCGACCGGCAGCGGGTGGAGGAACTCGAGGGCCCGGCCGGGCGGGACCACCAGCAGGCCGTCGGGCTTGCCGCGGGTCGAGGCCAGCTTGGCCAGGAACTTGCTGCCGGCCACGCCAACGGTCAGGGCCAGGCCGGCCTCCTCCCGGACCCGGGAGCGGAGCAGCCTGGCCGCGGCCACGGCGTCGCCGAACAGGGCCCTGCGCCCCCCGGACGTCCAGGAACGCCTCGTCGAGGGCGAGCGGCTCGACCAGCGGGGTGATGGACTGGAAGATGCGCATGACGGTGACCGAGTGGCGGCGGTAGGCGGCGAAGTCGGGCGGGACGGCCACCGCCTGCGGGCACAGGCGGCGCGCCCTGGCCATCGGCATGGCGTTGCGGCAGCCGAACGCCCTGGCCTCATAGGAGGCCGAGGTGACGACCCCGCGCCCGCCGGTGCCGCCCACCAGCAGGGGCCGGCCGCGCAGGGACGGGTCCTTGAGCACCTCGACGCTGGCGTAGAAGGCGTCCAGGTCGGCGTGGAGGATGCCGAGCCCGTCGGCCTCGCCGGGCCCGAGCGGCCGCCCCCCGGCGATGACCTCACCGGTCGGCGCGACCCCGGTTCCCATGGTGTGTCAGCCTACCTTCCGGCCGCGACGGCCTCGGGGCGACGGAAGGTGCATCCGACTAGGATGCTGACATCGAAGTAGCAGGCATGACGACGATGACCACCCGCACAGGAAGCTCGAGCCAGGTGACCGAGGCCGACCAGCCCGCCCCCGCGTCCCCCCTGGACGCCGAGGACCTCCGCGCCCGGGTCGACCGGGCGCTGGCCGCCCTGCTCGACCAGGAGCTGTCGGCCCTCGGCTTCCTCGGCGAGGACGCCGGCCCCGTCACCGACGCCCTGACCCGGTTCGCCATGGAGGGGGGCAAGCGGCTGCGGCCGGCCTTCGTGTACTGGGGCTACCGGGGCGCCGGGGGCGCCGCCGACGGCCCGGCCGCCGAGGCCGCCGTCCGGGCGGCCTGCTCGGTCGAGCTGCTGCACGTCTGCGCCCTCATCCACGACGACATCATGGACGGCTCCGAGGTCCGGCGGGGCCGCCCGGCCATGCACGTCGGCTTCGCCGGCCTGCACCGCGGCCTGGGCTGGCGGGGCGACCCGGCCGCCTTCGGCGAGGGCGCGGCCATGCTCATGGGCGACCTGGCCTTCACCTGGGCCGACGTCGCCCTGTCCGACGCCGGCCTGCCCGACGACCGGCTGGCCGCCGCCCTGCGGGTCTTCAACAGGCTGCGCTCGGAGCTGATGGGCGGCCAGTACCTGGACCTGGTCGAGGCCCGCCGCGGCGCCCCCGACGAGGACGCCGTCCGCCGGGTCCTGACCTACAAGTCGGGCAAGTACACCATCGAGCGGCCGCTGCACCTCGGCCTCGCCCTGGCCGGCGGCGGGCCCGGCCTGGCCGGGGCCTACTCGGCCTACGGGCTGCCGCTGGGCGAGGCCTTCCAGCTCCGCGACGACATCCTCGGGGTGTTCGGCGCCCCCGAGGTCACCGGCAAGCCGGCCGGGGACGACCTGCGCGAGGGCAAGGAGACCTACCTGGTCATGCTGGCCCGCCAGCGCGCCGACCGGGCCGGCCGGGCGCTGCTGGAGGGCGCCCTCGGCAACGCCAAGCTGTCCGAGGACGAGGTCGCCGAGCTGCGCCGGCTGCTCACCGGCTGCGGCGCCGTCGAGGACACCGAGGCCCGCATCGGCGAGCTCCTGGCCGAGGCCAAGGCCGCGCTGGCCGCCGCCCGCGGGATCGACGAGGAGGCCAGGGCCACCCTGGCGGCGCTGGCCGACCACGTCACCGACCGGAACGCCTGAGCGGCCATGGCCGGGCAGGTGGTGGTCGTCGGGGCCGGTCTGGCCGGCCTGTCGGCCGCCATCCACCTGGCCGCCGCCGGGCGCGACGTGGTCGTGGTCGAGGCCGAGGCGGTCCCGGGCGGCCGCTGCGGCACGGTCGGGGTCGGTGGCTACCGCTTCGACACCGGCCCCTCGGTCCTGACCATGCCCGAGGTGGTGCGCTCGACTGTCGGCGCCGCCGGCGAGGAGCTGGAGGACTGGGTCGAGCTGGCCCCGCTGGACCCGATCTACCGGCTCACCTTCCACGACGGCAGCCGCCTTGACGTCCTCCGTGGCCCCGAGCGGATGGCGGCCGAGGTCGAGCGGCTCGCCGGCCCCGAGGAGGCCGGCCGCTACCTGGCCTTCCGCGACCACCTGGGCCGGATGCTGGAGGCCGAGTGGGGGCAGTTCATCGACCGCAACTTCGACGGCCCGGCCGACCTGGTGCGGCCGCTCGCCCTGGCCCGGCTGGCCCGCCTCGGCGGGTTCCGGCGGCTGCACAACCTGGTCGCCACCCACCTGAGCGACTGGCGGCTGCGGCGCGCCCACACCTTCCAGGCCCTCTACACCGGCCTGTCCCCCTTCGACGCCCTCGGCATCTACGCCGTGGTCGCCCACATGGACACCATCGGTGGGGCGTTCTTCCCCCGCCGGGGCGGCATGCACGCCCTGGCCCTGGCCCTGGCCGGGGTGGCCGAGAAGGCCGGGGCCGGGTTCCGGTTCTCGACCCGGGTCGAGCGGGTCGAGGGCGGCCCCGGCGGCGTCACCGGGGTGGTGCTGGCCTCCGGCGAGCGCCTGGCCGCCGCCGACGTGGTCGTCACCAGCGACCTGCCGGCCGCCTACGCCCACCTGCTGCCGCCGGCGGCCAGGGACTGGCGGGTGCAGCGGCGCCGGCTCCACTTCTCGCCCTCCTGCTACCTGGTCCACCTGGGGCTGACCCGCCAGCTCGAGGGCCAGGCCCACCACACCGTCCACCTGGGGCGCGACTGGAAGGCCACCTTCGAGGCCCTGACCCGCCACGCACGTATCCAGCCCGACCCGAGCCTGCTGGTCACCTACCCCTCGCCCGAGGACCCCGACGCCGCCCCGCCGGGCCACGCCACCCTGTTCGTGCTCGAGCCGACGGCCAACACCCGGGCCGGGCTGGACTGGGCCGAGGTCGGCCCGCGCCTCCGCGAGCGGCTGTACGGCCGGCTGGCCGGGCTCGGCTACGGCGACCTGCGCCGCGACAGCGCGGTCGAGCTGGTCGTCGACCCGCCCGCCTGGGAGGCGCAGGGCCTGACCGCGGGGACGCCGTTCTCCCTCGACCACCGCCTCGGCCAGACCGGCTGGCTGCGGCCACACAACGCCTCGGCGGGCGTGCCCGGGCTCTGGTTCGCCGGCATGGGCACCGTGCCCGGGGTCGGGGTCCCCATGGTCCTGATCTCCGGCCGCCTGGCCGCCGAGCGGGTGCTGCGTCGATGAGGCTGGCCAAGGTGGCGCCGACCTCGGCCCGTCCCGTCCGACGGGTCGAGGTCGGGGTGCTCGAGCCGCGGACCCTCGGGGCGGCCTACGAGCGCTGCCGGCAGCTGCACGCCCGCCATGGCCGCACCTACTACCTGGCCACCCTGCTGCTGCCCCGCTGGAAGCGCCGCCACGTCCACGCCCTGTACGGCTTCACCCGCTACGCCGACGAGATCGTCGACGACCTCGCCTCGACCCTGGACGGGGCCGGGCAGGCGGCCGCCCTGCGGGCCTGGGGCGAGCGCTTCTTCGCCGGCCTGCGCGGCGCCCCCTGCGACGACCCGGTGCTCCCGGCCGTGCTCCACACCGTGCGGGCCTTCGACCTGGATGTCGGCGACTTCGAGAAGTTCCTGGACTCGATGGCCATGGACCTGCACACCGGCGGCTACCGGACCTACGACGACCTGCTCTGGCTACATGGAGGGCTCGGCGGCGGTGATCGGGACCATGATGGCCCCGATCCTGGAGTCGGCCGACCCGCCGGCCGCCCGCGAGCACGCCCGCCAGCTCGGCCTGGCCTTCCAGCTCACCAACTTCATCCGCGACGTGGCCGAGGACCACCGGCGCGGGCGCGTCTACCTGCCCGCGGCCGACCTGGAGCGCTTCGGGGTCCGCCGGGACGACCTGGCCGCCGCCCCGGCCACCCCGGCGGTGGCCGAGCTGCTGGCCTTCGAGGTCGAGCGGGCCCGGGCCCACTACGCGGCCGCCGAGCCGGGCATCGAGCTGCTCGCCCCCTCCTCGCGGCCCTGCATCCGGGTCGCCTTCGACCTCTACGGCGGCATCCTGGACGAGGTCGAGCGGGCCGGCTACCAGGTCCTGGGCCGCCGGGTCCGGGTCCCCCGCCACCGCCGCCTTGGTGTCGCCGGCCGCCACTGGGCCGCCGCCCGCGCCGCCGCCCGCGGCGAACGCCGCGTCAGCGTCACCACCCCCGGCGCCAGATGATCCTGCGGGTCGCGGTGGCCCTGGCCGTCCTGGTGGCCGGGGCCGACGGGTTCCTGCTCTGGGCCAGGGGGCTGGCCACCCCGGTCGGGCCGGAGCGGGCCGCGTCCAGCTACCTGGCCGGCCAGGGCGGGCCGGCCGGCGGGACCGTGCCCGGCCCCCGGCCCCCGGCCGGGGTGTACCGCTACCGGACCAGCGGGTACGAGCGGATCGACCGCTTCGGGGTCGAGCGCGCCTACCCGGCGGAGACGGTCAGGGTGGTGACCTGGCGGGGCGGCTGCCGCTGGCGCGAGACCGTGCCCATCTTCACCCAGCACGTCGAGACCTACGACTTCTGCGCCGGCGGCGCCGACGCCGACGACTTCGCCTACTCGACCAGCCTGACCTACTTCCTGGTGCCGGGCACCCAGCGGTTCGCCTGCGCCCCGGTCGGCCGGCGCCTGCTCGCCGGCCACCGCCCCGGCGACACCAGGAGCTGGCGCTGCGTCGAGGGCACCTCGGTCTCGGCCAACACCACCGTCTACGTCGGCCCCGAGACGGTCCAGACCCCCGCCGGCCCGGTCGCGACCCGCCACGTCCGCCTCCTCACCGCCCTGTCCGGCCAGTCCTCGGGCGGCGCCGTCCGCGACCTGTGGCTCACCCCCGACGGCCTGGTCGTCAAGGAGGAACGCGAGGTCAGCCTGAAGGTCAGATCCGGCTTCGTCGGCCTGCTGACCTACGACGAACGGGCCAGCTTCCTGCTCGCCGGCCGCCCCTAGCCCATCTCGGGTAGGCTATTTCATCGGTTGGCGAGTTCGAGGAGGGCGCGGAGGATGGCGCGGACCGGCCGGCGGCCCGGGGTCAGCGGGACCAGGGAGGCGATCCTGGACGCCGCCCGGCGGGCGTTCGCCGAGCACGGCTACCAGCACGCCACCATCCGCGGGGTGGCCGACCTGGCCGGCGTCGACCCGGCCCTGGTCCACCACTACTTCGGCACCAAGCAGGAGCTGTTCGTGGCCGCCGTGCAGCTCCCGGTCAACCCGGTCGAGCAGCTCATGGCCGTGCTCGCCGAGGACCCCGACCAGGCGGGCCGGCGGATGGTCGAGGTGTTCCTGTCGATCTGGGACCACGCGGCCGACCAGAGCCCCCTGCTGGCCCTGGTCCGCTCGGCCGTCGGCGACGAGCACGCCGCGGCCATGCTGCGCGAGTTCATCACCGAGGAGGTCCTCGGCCAGATCGCCCACCGGCTCGGCGGCGCCGACGCCCGCCTGCGGGCCACCCTGGTCGGCTCCCAGATCATCGGCCTGGCCATGGCCCGCTACATCGTCAAGGTCGAGCCGCTCGCCTCGGCTCCGCGGACCCAGGTCGTGGCGGCCGTCGGCCCCACCCTGCAGCGCTACCTGACCGGCGACCTCGCCGCCCCGGCGGGTGGTCCCTAGCCGCGGACCTCGGGGAAGCCGGCGGTGGCGGTCTCGGCCACCACCATCTGGGCGGCCGACTCCGACGGGGCCTGCCTGGCCGCCAGGGCGGCCAGGGCCGCCTCCTCGCCGACGTCGCGGCCCTCCTGCTCCGAGAGCAGCCAGCGGACCTCGAGCAGGTCGCAGAAGGCCTGGATCGGGTCGGCCACGTCGCCGAGGGCGGCCGCCGCCTTGACCATGCCGGGCTCGAACACGTCGGTGCGCCAGCGGAAGCCGGCGACCACGTCGTCGGCCGCCGCCTCGGGCCGCTCCGTGGCCAGCCGCGACTGGTAGGCGCGCAGGTCGTTGAGCAGGATGGTGGCCTGGCCCTCGCCGACCTCCAGGCCGGTCAGGCGCTGCAGCTCCTGGGCGTGGAAGCGGCGGTTGGCGACCGCGACCTTGAGCCGCAGGGTGCTGCGGTCGGCGGTGGCCGGCTCGAGGGCGAGCTCGTCGATGGCGAAGCCGAGCTCGTTGAGCCGGCGCACCCTGGCCTCGACCTTGTAGCGCTCGTCGCGGCCGAAGGAGACCTCGTGGGTCAGCTCCTCCCACAGGGCCCGGTAGCGCTCGGCGATGCTCTCGGCGGCGGCCAGGTCCTCCTCGATCCGCTCGCCGCTCTCCCCCAGCTCCATGGACACGTCGACCAGGTCGCCGGCCACGTTCTCGACCAGGATGTCGAGGTCGTGGGCGCGCTGGCCGTCGCTCAGGACCGGGTGGACCTCGCTGGTCTCGGCGTCGACCAGGAACGCCTGGAGCAGCTGGCCGTCGCGCTTGAACAGGGTGTTGGCCAGCGAGCAGTCCCCCCAGAACACCCCCTCCCGGTGCAGGTCGACCAGCAGGCCGGCGATGGCGTCGAGCAGCCGCTCGCGATGCTTGACCAGCTCGCGGGGGAGGCGCCGGAACAGCCGCCGGAACTGCCAGGAATGCTCCAGGTACTCGGTGACGAGGATGGAGTTGCCGGTGTCGGGCTGGTCGACCAGGCCGACCGGCCGCACCGCCGGGAGCTCGCGGACCTCCAGGTCGCGCAGCACCCGGTACTCCTTGTCGGCGATCCGGCTGGGCAGCTCCTTGAGGGCGTACAGGACGAAGTCGGCTTCCACGAAGCGGACCAGGTGGCGGCTGGGCCCGACATTGAGGTCGCGGAAGCTGGCCGAGTCCTCGGGCCACTTCTCCAGCGGGTCCAGCCACGGCAGGGCGAGCAGCCCCGGGGAGGCGGCCCGCAGGCGGATCGAGATCGGGGAGGCCATGGCGGCCATGGTAGCCACTGGAGCGGCCGCGCCCGGATAACCTTTCGTTACGAGGCTGCTATGTCTGTCAAGTGCTCGGGGCGGGTGCTTCCACGCTCGAGCCGTCCGGGATCTCGACCGGGACGATGAGCGGCCGGCCGTCCTCGTCCGTCACCTCTCGGCCGTGTTCATCGAAGACGGCGTGCACTGGCTGGCCGTCGGTGGTGAGCACCGGGTTGCCGTCCCGGTCGATGTAGTACTGCCGCAGCTCCTGCCCATCGGCCCGCTTGATCGGCCTGCCGTCGGCATCCACGAAGATCCGCGAGCCCCACGGCATCCGCCGGCGCGGGTCCTTGCCGGCTGGGGTTACCGCCAGCTCCAGCCCCGACGCCATCCGACGCATCGCCTCCTCGGGATCCGGCGGCGGCGCGGGCGCCGGTGGTGGCGGGACCGCCACCCCCTCGGTGACCTCCAGCACCCGCCGGCGCACCGCCGCAGGGTCCAGGTCGCCCCTGGGCGGCAGCGCCATGACCGTGGCGTCCGCAGCCCAATGGCTGGCCAGCGCCAGCAGCACGTGCTCGCTGGTGACCTCGGCGTCGGCCAGCAGCACCGCCTCCAGATTCGCGCGTTCCAGCACCAACTGGAACGCTGGGCTGACCTTCTTCCAGCCGCTGCCCGGTTCGAAGGGGTCGATGAAGCTTCGCTCGCGGGCCTGCTGGAGCCGCTCGGCGGTGATCCCCAACGACGCCAGCACCGCCCGGGCGGCCCCCGGGCAGTCGGGGTGGACCAGCGCGGCCAGCAGATGCTCGAGCCCGATCCAGTCGTGATGGAGCGCCTGGGCGTCGGCGCCGGCCAGGTTGGCCACCGTCCACACCTGCGGAGACCGGCCGCCAACCTCGGGGAGGGTGGGGCCGCGGTGCAGCGGCCCCCGGTCGGGATGGGCGGCCGCCCACGCCTGGACCGCCGCCCGCGGCCAGGCCCGGCCACCGGCGGACGACGGCTGGGAGGGCGGGAACACCGGATCGGCGTCGGCCAGTTCCACCACCCGCTGACGGGTGACACCCAGGATGCGCGCAACCTCGGCGGCGCTGAGCAGCTCGGTCATCGGCTCCATTGTCGGCCACCGCAGCCGTGCACAACCAGCCCACCCATCGTCCCGGGATCGTTACGGTCCGGACCGGCCGGCCGGGTCGCCGGCCCGGTAGGTGCGGCCCTTCCAGGTGACCGGGGCGCCGGTGCGGCGGCGGCGGACCGAGTCGGCGTAGACGGCCAGCAGGACCAGGTCGGCCAGCGGGTAGGCGGGGGCGAGGCGCGGGTCGGCCCCGGCGACCAGCCGGCCCCCGGCCCGGACGACCAGCTGGAGCAGGCCGCCGGCCAGGGCCACCCGCCTGGCGGCCGGGCCGGGCCGGACGGCCAGGGCCAGCCACGGGGCCGCCCCGGCCAGGGCCCGGGCCGCCTGCCGGGCCAGCGACCCGGCGTCGGCGCCCCACACCTCGGCCAGGTTCTTGGCCAGCCCCTCCCACAGGTCGCCGAACCGCCCGTACATGCGCACCGCGGCCAGGTCGGGGGCCAGGCGCACGTCCAGCCGGTGGCCGGCCGCCTTGAGCCGGCCCGCCAGGGCGACGTCCTCGACCAGCGACCCGGCCACGGCCGCGAACCCGCCCACGGCGTCGTAGGCGTCCCGCCGGACCAGCAGGCACTGCCCGGACAGGAAGGCCTCCGGGCGGCCCGGGTCGGCGACGGCGTCCAGGTCCAGCCGCTCCGCCACGGCCAGGCCCAGGTCGGGCAGGAGCAGCTCCTCCCACCAGGTCCGGGTCGCCTGCCTGGCCAGCGGGCTGGCCGCCGCCGCCCCGGTGGCCAGGCACCCCCCCAGCAGGCGCGACAACGCCTCGGGGGCCAGGACCACGTCGGCGTCCACGAACGCCAGCCACCGCCCGGCCGTGGCCACGCGCGACCCGTGAGCGCACGCCGCCGCCTTCCCCGCGACCCCGGGTCGCGGAGCCGGGGCCGCCTCGACCCCCGCCCCAGCCCGCGCCGCCTCGGCGGCGGTGCCGTCCCCCGACCCGTCGTCCACCACCACCACCTCGACCACGGCCGCGTCCTGCGCCAGCAGCGCCCCCACACAGTCCCCCACCCGCCCCTCCTCATCCCGCGCCGGCACCACCACACTCACCGTCTCCCCGAACACCCCCGGATCCCCCGGCCCCAACCGGTGCCTCGGCCGCCCAGCCCGCCCCAGCCGGACAAGGCTGTGCGCCCCGGCAGCGAGTCCCCCCACCCCGGCCAGGGCGGCAAGGACGTTCCGGACGGTCGAGACCCGAGGGGTTGTGGACAACCGGAGGCTCTCCTGTTCGCGGTCGGCTACGCTCCCCCACCGGGGGACCCGGCACCGGGCCGGGTGGGTGAGCGCGCGGGACCCGGCAGCGGACCAGGGTGGCGAAGCGCAGGACTGGCACCGGGTCGGGTGGTGGGGCGCGGGTCGGCTACCGGACCGGGTGGGTGAGGCGCGCGGGATCGGGACTGTTGGGCGGGATCGGACGAGGGGCGGACGGGTCGGGCGGTGGACTGGACGGGGTGGGTCGGGATCGGGCTGGGCGTGGGCGGCGTCGCCATCCTCGCCTGGACCGCTCTGACGCGCACCCCGACCCCGCCCGGCGCCGCGGCCTCCCACGCCACGGCCGGCCCCCGGTCGCCGGCCGGTGGGGGTGGCTGGACCTTCGAGGCGTATGCGGCGGGGTGGCGGGAGGTGCATCTGCTCGGGGAAGGGGAGCAGCCGGGGGGGCGGCTGGCGGGGTGGTATCTGCGGGTGCCCTATGCGGTTGGGGGGCCGCTGGCCAGGGTGGGGGTGGACCCTGATCTGGTGACGCTGGCGGCGCTGTGGGTGGCGCTGGTCGCCGGGTGGACGGCGACCCTGGGGCCGGGGTGGGCGGCGGGGGCGGGGGCGCTGACGCTGCTGGCGGGGATCGCCGACTCGGTCGATGGGGCGGTGGCGGTGATGCAGGGCCGGACCAGCGCCTTCGGGTTCGTGTGGGACTCGACCGCGGACCGGCTGGCCGACCTGGCCATGATCGCCGGGCCGGTGGTCCTGGTCGCGACCCAGGCGGCGCCCGGGTGGGGGGCGGCGGCGGTGGCCGCCGGGACGGCCGCGGCCGGGCTGCTGCTGCTGCTGGAGTACGTCCGTGCCCGGGCCCAGGCCGGGCAGGTGGCGGCGGCGTGGTCGCTGGCCACCCCGGGCGAGCGGCCGACACGGGTGATCGTGCTGGGCCTGGCCGGCCTGGCCGTCGGCGCCGCCCAGCTCGGCGGCGACAGCACGGCGCAGGCGGCCCTCGACCTCGGCTATCCCCTGGCCCTGGCGGTCCTGGCCGTGCTCGAGGCGGCCGGCTGCATCCAGCTCCTGCTGGCCGTCCGCCACGCCGAATCGCGGGTACGGTAGGCTCCTCCGCTCAGGAGGCGCGAACGCCCGGAACCCCATATCCTCGAATCGACATGCTGGAATCGATCAAGCAACCAAGTGACCTACGTTCGCTGGACGGCGAGGAGCTCACCGAGCTGGCCGCCGAGATCCGGGATTTCCTGGTCCGGGCGTGCTCTCCCCGCGGCGGCCACCTCGGCCCCAACCTCGGCGTCGTCGAGCTGACCATCGCCCTGCACCGGGCCCTGGACTCGCCGGTCGACCGGATCGTGTGGGACACCGGCCACCAGGCCTATGTCCACAAGCTGCTCACCGGCCGCCAGGACGACTTCGCCACCCTGCGCACCCTTGGCGGCCTCTCCGGCTACCCGTCGCGGTCCGAGAGCCCCCACGACGTGATCGAGAACTCCCACGCCTCGACCGCGCTCGGCTACGCCCTCGGCCTGGCCGAGGCCCGCCGCGCCGGCAAGGGCGAGGGCCGGGTGGTCGCGGTGGTCGGCGACGGCTCGCTCACCGGCGGGGTCGCGCTGGAGGCGCTCAACCTGATCGGCCACCGCAAGCCCGACCTGCTGGTGATCCTCAACGACAACGGCCGCTCCTACGCCCCGACCGTCGGCGGCCTGGCCGGCCACCTGGCCCCCCTCCGCCTCCATCCCGGCTACGAGACCCTGAAGAAGGGCGTGGAGGAGACCCTGGGCCGGGTGCCGCTGGTCGGCGAGGGCATGGTCGAGGCGGCCAAGCGGGTCAAGGAGGGGGCCAAGGCGCTGGTCGCCCCCCGGGTGGTGTTCGAGGACCTCGGCTGGCAGTACGCGGGGCCGGTCGACGGCCACGACCTGGCCGCCCTGGAGAAGGCCATCGACCACGCCAAGCGGGTGCCCGGCCCCGTCCTGCTCCACGTGATCACCCAGAAGGGCCGCGGCTACCCGCCGGCCGAGGAGCACGAGGAGGACAACTACCACTCGCTCGGCGCCTTCGACCCGCAGACCGGGCGGGTCCTGCCCAGGTCCGGCGACGAGGTCCAGTTCACCCAGGTGTTCGGCCAGGCCCTGCTGGACGAGGCACGCCGCCACCCGGAGCTGGTCGCCATCTCGGCCGCCATGCTCGGACCGACCAAGCTGACGGTGATGCAGCAGGAGTTCCCCGAGCGGGTGTACGACGTCGGCATCGCCGAGCAGGTCGGGGTGACCATGGCCGCCGGCATGGCCCTGCAGGGGCTGCGGCCGGTCTGCGCCATCTACTCGACCTTCCTGCAGCGGGCCTTCGACCAGGTGATGATGGACGTCGCCCTGCACAAGCTGCCGGTCATCTTCGTGCTCGACCGGTCGGGCATCACCGGCGAGGACGGCTCCTCCCACCACGGCGTCTACGACGTCACCTGGCTGCGGGAGATCCCCAACCTCGTCATCGCCTCGCCGCGCGACGGCAACGAGCTGCGCCGCGCCCTGGCCACCGCGGTCGGCCACACCGCCGGGCCGTTCGCGATCCGGTTCCCCAAGTCGACCACGCCCAAGCTCACCGTCTCCGGCCCGGTCCGCAAGGATGAAGCTGGGCGCCTGGGACGTGCGCACCCGCGGCAAGGACGTGCTCCTGCTGGGCCTGGGCAAGCTGGCCGTGACCTGCGAGGAGGCGACCCGGCTGCTGAAGCAGGACGGGATCAGCGTCACCCTGGTCGACCCCCGCTGGGTCAAGCCGCTGGACCCGCGCCTCGGCGCCGTGGCCGGCGCCCACCGGCTGGTCGCCACCGTCGAGGACAACGTGCTCGCCGGCGGGTTCGGGTCGGCCGTGGCCGAGGTCCTGGCCGACGAGGAGGTGGCCACGCCGCTGCTGCGCCTGGGCATCCCCGACCAGTTCCTCCCCCACGGCAAGCGCGAGGTCCTCCTGGCCGAGCTGGGCCTGGACGCGGTCGGCATCGCCGAGCGGGTCCGCAAGGCCCTGCACCGCCTGGAGTCCTGACCCGCCCCGGGCGGGATCACATCCTCGCCAGCAGCCCGAGCAGCGCCGCCCGCGACCGGGTCGGCGTCCATGCGACCGCAGCCCGTTGACCTCGACGCTGTCCATACCGCTCCTCGCTGGACGATCAGGCGGTGCGGCGCCAGAGGGCGATGGTAGTGGTGACCATGGCGAAGCCGAAGCCGAGGTCCTCGATGGGGGCGCAGACGATGCGGGGGCCGAGGATCTGGTCGGGGTCGTAGCTGACGATGGGGGGGCAGGTGAGGACGCCGTTCACCAGGAGCTGGAAGGCGGCGATGATGCCGAGGGCGACCCAGTAGCGGGGGTCGCGGAACAGGCCGGTGCGCAGGACCAGCAGCTCCAGCAGGACCGTGAGGACGACCCCGCAGGCCGAGGCGAGGGTGTACTCACCGATCACCGGGACGGTTCCCGGCGCCTTGGGGTTGGGAGGAGGCGGACGACCGCCTGGTAGGTGAGGAGGGCGCAGGTCGGGACGACCACGAAGAAGACCAGCTCCTCGAGGGGGAGGCCGAGGAGCTCGATGCCGGTGGTGTAGCGGGGGTTGTAGGTCCAGTGGCCGCGGCGGATCGCCACCCAGTCCCAGAAGGAGAAGACGAGGAAGACCGGGACCACGGCGGCCAGCCAGCGCCGGGGGCGGCGGTAGACCCCTGCCTTGAGGACCAGCTCCAGGGGCAGGGTGACCAGCAGGCAGGCGGCCATCAGGACCAGGTAGGTGGCGCGCCCGAACACCGCCCCTCCCCCATACGGGGCGGCGGGCCGCCCGGGGCCGTCGCCGGTCCCGGGCGGCCCGCCGGCCACCGTTCGAACGTCCTAGCCGGGCAGGTCGACGCCCTCGTAGTCACGGCACTTGACCGACTGGTCGACCTGCTCGGTGTCTTCGGGCAGGTCGATCCTGCAGTTGTTCCGCTCGTACTGGATGCCGGCCCAGAACGCGGCCAGGAGCAGCAGGATGGTGATGAGCAGCGAACCACCGCGGCGCATGCTGCCTCCTCGGACTGGGGGCGTGGCCGACGGAGACTACCCCGCTCACCCGCGGTGGCCGAAGTTCATGCCGGCGAACATCGCCTCGGTGCGTTCCATCGCCTTGACGACCTCGGCCATGTCCTGGGGCACCTCGGTGTCGACCTGGGGGAACAGGAACTGGTTGAGGGGCTCGTTGGCCCCCACCTGCAGGCCGTACTCGTCCATGTACTCGCCGAGGGCGAACTCCCAGGTGAACAGGGCCACCGTGTCGTCGGCGGGCAGGTGCAGCCAGTAGGTGAGATAGCGGTTGCGGGCCAGGGAGAAGGTCCGGGTGCCGTCCCGTTTCTCCTGGGCCAGGCGGTAGCCGAGCAGCCCCAGCTCGTCGTCGAAGGCCATGTCCCCGGCATTCTCCCGGGCCGGGCCGGGAACCGCCAGCGCTGAGCCTCCGTGCGTTGTGGGGTGGGCCTGCTTAGAATTCTCTGGCCGGCCGGCATCCGCCGGGTGGCGACCGACCCTGGGACTGACCTTGGCCAGACACACCGCCGACATGGACGCCCTTGTCGGCCGGACGCTGGGCCGCCGCCGCTATGAGGTCGTCGCCCGCATCGCCCAGGGGGGCATGGCCATCGTCTACCGCGGCCACGACCGGCAGCTCGACCGGGTGGTGGCGATCAAGGTCCCCCGCCCCGAGTTCGCCCGCGACCGCGGGTTCTCCGAGCAGTTCCGGCGCGAGGCCCGCACGGCCGCCCGGCTGTCGCACCCCAACGTGGTCGCCGTCTACGACTCGGGCGAGGAACGGGGCCTGCCCTGGATCGTGATGGAGCACGTCAGCGGCCGGACCCTGCGCGAGGTCCTCGACAGCCAGCGGCGCCTCAGCCCCGAGACCACCGCCGAGCTGCTGGGACCGGTGGCCGACGCCCTCGACCACGCCCACCACGCCGGCGTCGTCCACCTCGACGTCAAGCCGGAGAACCTCCTGCTGACCAGCGAGACGGTCAAGGTGGCCGACTTCGGGCTGGTCAGGGCGGCCGCCCAGCGCGGCCACGGGCAGGCCCTGGCCGCGACCGTCCACTACTGCGCGCCCGAGGTGCTGCGGGGCGGGGTGGTCGACGGGCGAGCCGACGTCTACGCCCTCGGGGTGGT
>CAVTCL010000019.1:0-239940 GCA_963733175.1 uncultured Actinomycetota bacterium | reverse complement strand
CGGACGGGGGGTGCCAGCGGGCGATCAGGTTGCGGGCGGCGCGGGCCTCGTCGAGGCGGCCGACCGGGGCCGTCACCGGGGCCTGGTGGAGCGGGTGGGGGTCGGTCTCGGCCTGGGCGGCGATCTCCAGCATGGCCTCGGCGAAGCTGTCGAGGGTCTCGAGGCTCTCGGTCTCGGTCGGCTCGACCATCAGCGCCTCCTCGACGATCAACGGGAAGTAGACCGTCGGCGGGTGAAATCCCCTATCGATCAGTCCCTTGGCGATGTCGAGGCCGCGGGCCCCCTGGCCCTTCTGCCTGCGGGCCGAGAGCACGAACTCGTGCATCACCGGCCGCGACGGGTAGCCGAGCTGGTAGGCCGACGACAGCCGCTCCAGCAGGTAGTTGGCGTTCAGGACGGCCCGCTCGGCCACCCCGCGGAGGCCGTCGCCGCCGTTGGCCAGCAGGTAGGCGAAGGCGCGGACGAGGATGCCGAAGTTGCCGTTCCAGCCATGGACCCGCCCGATCGACCGCGGCCGGTCGGTGTCCCAGCGGTACCCGTCGCCGTCGCGCACCACCACCGGGGCGGGCAGGAAGTCGACCAGGTGCTCGGCCACCACCAGGGGCCCGGCGCCGGGCCCGCCGCCGCCGTGCGGGGTGGCGAAGGTCTTGTGGAGGTTGAGGTGGACGACGTCGAACCCCATGTCGCCGGGGCGGGCCTTGCCGAGGATGGCGTTGAAGTTGGCGCCGTCGTAGTAGAGCTGGCCCCCGACCCCGTGGACGAGCTCGGCCACCCGGGCGATGTTGCGCTCGAACAGGCCGAGGGTGTTGGGGTTGGTGATCATGAAGGCGGCCACGTCGGTGTCGAGGGCCTGCTCCAGCGAGTCCAGGTCGACCAGGCCCTCGGGGCTGCTGGCCACCGTGGTGACCTCGAACCCGGCGAGGCGGACCGACGCCGGGTTGGTGCCGTGGGCGGCGTCGGGGATGACCACCCGCCGCCGCGGGTCGTTGCGGGCCTCGTGGTGGGCGCGGATGATCAGCAGCCCGGTCAGCTCGCCATGGGCGCCGGCGGCCGGCTGGAAGGTGGCCGCGGCCAGCCCGGTCAGCTCGCACAGGGCGTGCTCGAGGCGGGCCAGCAGCTCCAGCGCCCCCTGCACCTGCTCGGCCGGCTGGGCCGGGTGCAGCCGCGCGAACCCGGGGAGGGCGGCCGCCGACTCGGCGACCTTCGGGTTGTACTTCATGGTGCAGGAACCCGAGCGGGTAGAAGCCGAGGTCGACCGCGTAGTTCCGGTGCGCCAACCGCGTGTAGTGCCGCACCAGGTCGCGCTCGGACACCTCGGGCAGCCGCACCGGCTCGGTCCGCCGCAGCCCCGCCGGCAGCGCCCGCTCCGGGTCGACCTCCGGCAGCCCCCCACCGTCAGGGAAGCTCGACGCCCGCCGCCCCGGCGACGACCGCTCGAACACCAGCCGCTCCGCCTCCCCCTCCAGCCCGCCGGCCGCCCACGGCACCGCCTCGAACGTGGTCACCGGGCCACCCCCTCTCCCTCGGGCCGCCCATCGGAGGCGCCGAGGTCGGCCAGGACCGTGGCCATGGCGTCGGCCAGGCGGTCGATGTCCTCCTTGGTCCGGCGCTCGGTCACCGCGACCAGCAGGCCGTCCTCCAGGCCGGGGGCCAGCCCGGCCAGGGGCAGGCCGGCGAGCAGGCCGTGGTCGACCAGGCGCCGGCTCACCTCGGCCGGGTCGGCCGGCAGCCGCACCACGAGCTCCTTGACGAACGGCTGGTCTCCGAAGGCCAGCCGCACCCCGGGGATGGCGGCCAGCCGGTCGGCCGCGTAGCGGGACGCCCGCAGGCACAGCCGCCCCAGCTCCTCCAGCCCCCGCGGCCCCAGCCAGGTCAGGTACACGGCGGCGGCGATGGCGTTCAGGGTCTGGTTGGTGCAGATGTTGCTGGTCGCCTTCTCCCGGCGGATGTGCTGCTCCCTGGCCTGGAGGGTGAGCACGAACGCCCGCCGCCCGGCGGTGTCGAGGGTCTCGCCGACCAGCCGCCCGGGCAGCCGCCGCACATCCGCGGTCCCGCAGGCGAGGAACCCGAATGCCGGGCCGCCGAAGTTGGGGTGGTTCCCCAGCCCCTGGCCCTCGCCGACCACGATGTCGGCGCCGAGCCGGCCGGGCGGCTCCAGCACCCCGGCGGTCAGCGGGTCGAAGGTGACCAGCATCCGCGCCCCGACCCCGTGGGCCAGCTCGGCCGCCGCGGCCACGTCCTCGACCACCCCGAAGAAGTTGGGCTGGGCGAGCAGCACCGCCGCGGTCTGGTCGCTGGCCCTGCCGCGGACCTCCTCCAGGTCGGTCTGGCCGTCGAGCGCCCCGACCTCGACCAGCTTGAGGTCCAGTCCCTGGCTGTAGGTCTCCAGCAGCTCCCGCACCCGCGGGGCCACGGCCGCGCTGACCAGCAGCTCGCTGCGCCGGGTGGCGGCCACGGCCATGGTCGCGGCCTCGGCCACCGCCGACGCGCCGTCGTACAGCGAGGCGTTGGAGACCTCCAGCCCGGTCAGCTCGCTGATCAGCGTCTGGTACTCGAACAGGGCCTGGAGCACGCCCTGGCTCATCTCGGGCTGGTAGGGGGTGTAGGAGGTGGCGAACTCCCCCCGGCCGGCCAGGTACCAGACGGCGGCCGGCACGTAGTGGTCGTAGACGCCGGCGCCGAGGAAGCAGGTCAGCTCGTCCAGGTGCCGGTTCCTGGCCGCCAGCCGGCCCAGCTCGGCCGCCACCTCCTGCTCGGCGTGGGGCCGGGGCAGGTCGAGGTCGGCCGGGGCGCGCAGGTCGGACGGGATGGGCTGGAACAGCTGGTCGACGTCGTCGAGGCCGAGGGCGGCCAGCATCCGGTCGACGTCCTCACTGGTGTGGGGCTGGTAGCTCAACCGCTCCTCCTGACGCGCCCCACCCGGCGCCACGGCACGTCCCTGGCGCCTCCCCCCGGTGGGATCGACATAGCGACTTGTCTACTTACAGTCTTCTCTACCTATCCACATGGCTCTGGCCAGCGGCCATCGACCCGGCCAGGGCGCGGCGATTGAACCACCGCCCTCGGAGCCCCCGCAACGCCCCACCCCGCGGACCGTCGTGGCCGACGGGACCGTGATGGCCGGGAACCGGCCCGGGCGGGTCGGGGCCGGGGCCGGACCGGGCCGGACGCGGCCGGACGCGACCGGGGGCTGGTGGGTCAGCCGGCCCGCTCGGCGGGGGGACCGCGCCGCCGCGCCCGCTCGGCCGGCAGGAGCACCTGGGCCAGGCGGACGAGCTCGGGGTCGGCAGGCAGCGGCGGCGCCGGCTGCGGCGGGTCGGGCAGCACCCGCGGCCGCCCCGCCGCCCGCGCCCGCTCCACCGCCCCACCGATCCGGCGCCGTTCCGCCGTCCGCGCACCCTCGGCCACCGCGACCCGCTCCCTTCGGCGGCCGCCCCGCCGCCCTGTGCGCCCTCGACCACTCCAGCCGGCTCCTGTGCGGCCCGCGGCGCCGGGCCGCTCGACCCGGGTGGCTCCTCGAGCATCTGGCTCGGCGGTTCGAGGCCGTACTTGGCCAGCAGGGACAGGTAGTCGCGCTGGTAGAGGACCTTGATGCGGACGTCCGGGTAGAGCTCGCGCAGGCGGCGGACCTTGCGGTTCTTCTTGGTCACCAGGCGCTGGTTGAGGGTGGTGATCTCGATGTAGAGCCCGAACCCGGGCAGGTAGAAGTCGGGGCGGAACTGCTGGGTGGGCCGGCCGGCGGCGTCCCACTCGATGGGGAAGGCGGTCGGCTCGTACTCCCACTCGACCCGGTAGAAGTCGAGCAGGCGCGCGAACTGGCGCTCGGAGTTGTGCGCGAAGGTGATCTGGTCGGCCGCCCGAGTCGCTTCCGCGCTGGTGGCCATGGGCGGCGCTAGCCCTGATTCCCCTGGGGTGCTGCTCGGGGCGGGACCCCGGCGCCCGCCTCGGCCGCCGGCGCAGCGGCCTCCTCGGCCTCGGCCTCCGGCTGGTCGCCGGGCAGGTGGGCCAGGTCGCCCTCGGTGTCGGCCCAGACCCGCCCGACGGCGATGCCGAACACGGCCTGCCCGTGGGACAGGACGTCCACCACCTCCTCGTTGGAGTGGCAGGCGTAGATCCGGTTCCCGTCCGACATCAGGGTGACGTCGCTGAGCGGCTTGCCCCCCGACTCCTTGCGCAGGTACCCGATCGCGTCGCGGATCTGGCGGAGGGAGACGCCCGCGTCGAGCAGGCGCTTGATGATGCGCAGCTCGACCACGTCGGTGAAGCTGTACAGCCGCTGGGTGCCCGACCCGTCCGCTGCCCGCACCGACGGCGTGACCAGGCCGGTCCTGGCCCAGTAGTCGAGTTGCCGATAGGTGATGCCGACCAGCTTGTAGACGATGGGGCCGCGGAAGCCCGGCTCGGCCGGGTTCTGTCGCGCGGCCATCCAGTTCCTCCTTGCCGGTTCCTGCGTAATTACAACGATGTGACGTCAAGCCTAGGGGTCCGGGTCTGCCGCGTCAACGAAGCAACCCTACCGTTACCGACCTGGGATCTCTCGACCTCCAGCAGAGGATGAAACCACCCAGACCTATTCGAAATCCTCCGGACTGACCTGATCGAGAAACTCGCGAAACTTCTCGACCTCGCGCTCCTCGTCGTCGCTCTTGATGAGGATGGAGGCCTCGCTGAGCACGTCCTCCTCGGCGAAGATGGGCGTGTTGGCCCGGACCGCGAGGGCGATGGCGTCGCTCGGCCGGCTCGACACCGAGAACTTGGAGCCGTTCTGGCGCAGCTCGATGGTGGCGTAGAAGGTGCCTTCCTTGAGCTCGGTGATCACCACCCGCTCGATGGACACCACCAGCTCGTCGAGCAGGTTCTTGAGCAGGTCGTGGGTGAGCGGCCGCTGGGTGGCCACGCCCTGGAGCGCGAAGGCGATGGCGGTCGCCTCCACGTTGCCGATCCAGATGGGGAGGAAGCGTTCGCCGTCGCGCTCCTTCAGGAGCACGATCGGCGTCTGGGTTGGAAGCTCGATCCTGACGCCGACGAGGGTCAGCTCGACCAACGCGAAACCCCCTCGGGCGTCGAAGCGTTCCTGGCGCCCGGCCGGGCGCTTGCCGCACTGCCCGAGGCTATCAGACGCCCCCGGGCGATGCGACATACCCGAGCGAAGGTTGCAGCCGGGAGGTGATCACGCTCCAGGCGGCCTCCACGCGCCATCGGGCCTGGTCGGACGGTCGAGCAGGGCCGGGTCGGCGCGCACCGCCTCCAGGTCGTCGACGGCCAGCAGCTCGCGCCGGCCCCGCTCGCGCTCGTCCAGGTCCAGGCCGTACCCGACCAGGAACACGTCCGGAACCTCGAAGCCGACATAGGACAGGGGGACGTCGACGATGCGCCGGGCCCGCTTGTCCAGCAGGGCGCAGACCCGCAGGCTGGCCGGCCCGCGGGTGGCCAGCACCCGGAGCAGGTAGGTGAGGGTCAGGCCGGTGTCGACGATGTCCTCCACGACCAGGACGTGGGCGCCCGACAGGTCCAGGTCGAGGTCCTTCTCGATCCGGACCACCCCGGTGTCCTCGGAGGCGTCGAAGCGCGAGATGGCCATGAAGTCCACCAGGCACGGCATGCCCGCCGCCCGCACCAGGTCGGCCAGGAACACCACCCCACCCCGCAGCACCGACACCAGGATCGGCTCAACCCCCTGGTAGTCGGCCCGCAACTCGGCCCCGAGCTCCGCCACCCGCCCCTGCACGGCCTCCTGGTCCACCAGCAGCCGCACCGCCGGTCGTTCCTGGGGCTGTTCCCCGCCTCCCGGCTCCTCCGGTCGTTCCCCGCCCTGCTCCGTCGGCGGTTCGTCGATCGGCGACTCCGCAACCGGCCGTCGCCCGCCCCCCGGCCCCGCCACCGGCCATCCCCGGCCGCCCGGCTCCTCCGGCGGTTGGCGGGCGGGCTTGCCGGTGGAGGTCATGGAGGGGCGCGCTGGAGGAACGGGTCGATCGCCGGCGCCGGAGCTCCGGGGGGCACCGGGCCCACGCGAACGACCGTTCCCGCGGTGAGGGTCGCCCCCGGCGGGCTTCCCGACCCACCGCCCGCCACCGGCCCCGGCCCGCCGGTCGCCGCCGGCCCGGAGCCGCCGTTGGTCGGGGTTGGGACGAGGGTCGAGGTCGGGGTCGGCCCGGTCCCGGGGAGCGGGTCCAGGCCTACCCGGACCAGCCGCCGCTCCCCACTCGTGAACAGGGCCGCCTCGCCCCCCGCGCCGCCCGACGACCCGGAGGGGAGGGTCAGGCGGACCTGGTCGAGCTGGTCGAGGCGGACCAGGGCGTCGGCGGCGGTGGTGGTCTGGAACGCGGGCGGACGACCGGGGCCAGCCGACACCGGCTGGCCGGGCTCGGCCAGCCGGACCCGGACGAACTTGGAGAAGCCGTGTTCGAACAGCGCCTGGACGTCGGCGAAGGCGTTGGGGGACCCGAGCGCGACCGCGACCAGGCGGCGGCCGCCGCGGCTGGCCGACGCGACCAGGCAGCGTCCGGCCCGGTTGGTGAAGCCGGTCTTGCCCCCGACCGTCCACCGGTAGGAGCCGAGCAGCTGGTTCGTGGAGACAAATCGACGAAGCGACAATGGCGAACCTGGGATTCGAGCGGACCTGGTCGTGACCAGCGAGCGGAAGTCGGCCCGGCGCATGGCCACCTCCCAGAGGCGGGCCAGGTCGCGAGCGCTGGTCTGGTGCCCGGGACGGTCCAGTCCGTAGGGGGTCACGTACCGGGTCGCGGTGAGCCGGAGGGCGGCGGCCTTCCGGTTCATCCGCCGGACGAAGGCCGCCTCGCTGCCGTCGACGGCCTCGGCCAGCGCCACCCCGGCGTCGTTGGCGCTCTTCAGCAGCAGGCCGAGGAGGAGCTGGCGGACGGTCAGGCGCTCGCCCTTCCGCAGCCGCAGCGACTCCTCGCCGACCTGGGGCGGCCCCGCGCCGATGGTCACGACCTTCCGCTCGTCGAGCCGCTCCAGGGCCAGGAGGGCGGTCATCACCTTGGTGGTGGACGCCATCGCCCTGGCCGCACCGGCATTGCGCTCGAACAGCACCTGCCCGGTGGCCTCGTCGGCCAGGATCACCGCCTTGGCCAGCACCCGGGGCGCCTCCACCGCCCCCTGCCCGGGAACGGACGCCACCGGCCCGGGGACCGGAGCCGCCTGCCCGGTCCCACCGAGGCCGGCGACGCCAGGTGCCGGAGCGGCCACCTGGGAGGAGGCGAGGGAGGCCGCCGACCCGCCGCCCGCGACCAGGCCCGAGCGCGAGCACCACGACGACGGCCAGGAACCGGGATCGGCCCGCCGGCTGGCCCGACCCCCGGGAGGGGGGTGATTTGTTGATTTATAGACATGTTGCTAGGTCGATAAGGTGATCTAGCAACTGATCAACGGTGAGGGTCGCGGGCGTCGGCCAGGCCGTGGACGGCGGAGCGGAGGGCCAGGTCGCGCATGCGGCCGCCGAGTTGGGCGAGGGCCTCGATGGTGTCGCGGGCGCGGGTGCGGGCCTCGGGGTTGCGCTGGCGGACCAGGGGGGCGACCACCTGCTCGAACAGGGCGGCTTCGCGCTCGGCGAACAGCTTGTACATCCGCAGGTGGCGCGCTTCCAGGCCGTAGTCGGCGAGCTCTCGGGCCAGCCGGAGCAGGACCAGGTCGTCGCCTCCGTACCAGGCACCTCGCTCGCCGCTGCCGCGGGCGCTGACCAGGCCGAACGACTCCAGCTCCAGGAGCTGCTCCACGGTGGCGCCGGCGGCCCGGCAGAGCTCGTCGCGGGTGAACTGGGCGTCGGACGGCGGCGCGGCCGCGAACCCCGCACCCGTCGCCCGTCCGGCCTGGCCCCCGGCCGGCGCATCCGTCACCGCCGCCCCTGCCCCACCGGCCCGGGCCCCAGCCCCGCCGGTCCCGGCGGCCCCGGCCCCCGCCGCCCCGGCTCCGGCCGTCCCGGCCGCCGCCCGCTCCCGACCCAGGCGACCCCGCGCCCGCCCCCCCATCCGGCGTCCCAGCCGCGCCCGGGTCGGGCTGGGACGTCGGGTCGAGGGGAAGGCCGCCCTTGGCGTCGAGGCCGCCGACCTGTTCGAGGTCGGCGAGGCGCTGGCGGATCACGCGCAGGGGGAGGTACTGGTCGCGCTGGGCACGGAGCACGAACCGCAGGCGGGCGACGTCGTCCTCGGAGAACTTGCGGTAGCCGGAGGCCGAGCGGTCGGGCTGGACCAGGCCGGCGCCCTCCAGGAAGCGGATCTTGGAGACGGTGATGTCGGGGAACTCGGGCTTGAGGATCCCCAGCACCTCGCCGATGCTCATCGTCCCGGTGGCATCGGCCTGCCCGGCCTTGCGGCCGGGCCCCGCGGCCTCTCCTCCACCGCCGCCCGGCCGGGGCGGCACGTTGCGCTGGACCGGATCCCGCATAACCCTACCCGCCACCCCCGGGTCGACTGCCGGCGAAGAACACCAGCTTGAACTTGCCGATCTGGAGCTCGTCGCCGGCGACGAGCTCGCCGTCCTCCACCCGCTCCCGGTTCAGGTAGGTGCCGTTCAGCGAGCCGACGTCGTGGACGGTGAAGCCGCTGGCGCCACGGCGGATCTCGGCGTGGCGGCGCGAGACGGTGATGTCGTCGAGGAAGATGTCGCTCTCGGGGTGGCGCCCGGCGGTCACCGTCTCCTTGTCGAGCAGGAAGCGGCTGCCGGCGTTCGGCCCGCGGCGGACCACCAGCATGGCGGTGTTCTCCCGCAGCTCCTCGACCGGGGCGACCACCTCTTCCTCGACCTCAGATTCGAGGTCCTGGGCGGCCAGGCTGATCGTGGTGGTCGAGTCGTCCGGGGTCGTGACCAGCGCGGCCCCACAGTTCGCGCAGAAGTGGGCCCCCTCAGGGTTCTTGTGACCGCACTGCGTGCAGAACATGCTGCCCTCCCGGGGCTTCGGCTGGTGATCACCCGCTGCCCGGGTCCGCCAGAGCGGGCGAGCAGCGGCGTTTTGGTCGGTGACTGTAGAGGACGGATCAAAACAGGGTCAACGCAAGGCAGAGGATTGCCCTGACAACCTCCACGATACGGTGACGGTCAGGACTCGGCGACCAGGTCATGGTAGGCGGCCGCATCCATCAGCTGATCGAGCTCGCCGGCGTCGGTGAGCTCGATCACGACCAGCCAGCCCTGCCCGTACGGGTCGGTGTTGATCAGCTCGGGGCTCTTGTCGAGCTCGTCGTTGCGCTCCACGATCGTGCCCGTGACCGGGCTGTAGATGTCGGACACCGACTTGGTGGACTCGACCTCGCCGAAGGTCTCGCCGCCGGTGACCGCCGTGCCGGCCGGCGGGATGTCGACGTAGACGATGTCGCCGAGCGCGTCCTGGGCGTAGTGGGTGATGCCGACGGTGGCCCGGTCGCCCTCGGCCCGGGCCCACTCGTGTTCGCTGGTGTACTTGAGGTCGTCGGGGTACATCCTCGTCCCTCCAGAGGTGGTCACCACGGCGCGGCTGGGGGCCGGCCGCTGGTAGCCAAGCACAGCCGTGCCCACCATGCCACAACGGCCCAGCCGGGACGGCCACGGGCGACGTCACCGGGGACGCGCGCTAGGCCCGGGCGCCCGCCTCCGGCTCGGCGGCGTCCTTGGGGCCGGTGCCGCGGCGCACGACCCGGACCCAGGGGCTGTAGTTGGAGACGAAGCTGTCCCGCCGGACGACGGCGCCGCCCTTGGTCACCGTCCGCGAGACGGTGACGTCGAACCCGGACGACCCGCCCTCCTCCACGACCTCCTTGCCCTTGGGCAGGGTCGGGTCGTCCTCGTACCTGGTCGGCGGGGCGCGGAAGTTGCTGGCGGCCGAGGTGCTCGAGGTCACCTTGTACCCCCTGGACGTCGACCAGAAGGTGAAGGTCAGCGTGGATGGGGTGGCTCGGCTGGTGATGTAGATGCCGTACGGGGAGTCGTTGCGGAACTTGAGGTCGGTGCCTGGCCAGTTCAGGGTGGCGTCCCGGCCCATCGGGTAGTGGCTGATGTGGAGGCTGTGGTTGCGCCGCTCGGGCACGGGCAGGCCGGCGAAGAAGGCGGTGTTGAACATGGTGGTGCCGGCCTGACAGACCCCGCCGCCCAGGCCGTCGACGATCTCGCCGTTCTGGATCACGTGGGCGGTGCGGTAGCCCTTGGCCGCGGTGCGCTGGCCGGTGGCCGCGTTCATCGAGAACACCTGGCCGGGCCGGACCAGGCTGCCGTGGACGGCGGCGGCGATCAGGCTGATGTTGTGGACCCTGGGCACGTCGCCGGAGTTGAAGGTGGTCGTGAAGGTCGACATGACCTCCTTGACGCCGAGGGCCTTCGCCTCCTTGGTGGTCAGGTCGGGCTGGGTGACGGTGGTGGGCAGGGCCGCCGACCGGTCGGTCCCGGCGGTCCCGGCGGCCAGCACGGCGGCCGCCGCCTTCTTGGGGACGACCTCCAGGCCGGGCACGCCCGGGACGATGCGGACGCTGGCGCCGGTCGGCTGGAACCGGGCGTCCTTGGGCTCGGTGTAGGCGAAGCGGGCCTCGCGCCGGAGCAGCCGGTCCAGCCCGGCGGCGTCGAGGGCCAGGCGCAGCTGGCCCGCCGCCACCTGGGTGCGGACGAGGGGGGCGAGGTCGGCCGGGCGCAGGTCGGCCTGGCCGCTCCCGGCGGTCACCTCGAGGGGCGCCTGGAGCAGGGTGGACGCCCGGACGGCGGCCGCCTGGGCCGCCTCCGGGGTGACGCTGGGGGGGCGCTCCGCGATCGGGAGCCGCACCGCCGTCCCGGCCGGCGCGGCCGCCGCGGCCAGCAGGGCGGCCTCGGCTCCGGCCCGCTCGACCACCTTCCCTGGCCGCCCGGCCACCGGCTCCACGGCCACGGCGCCGGCGGGCGCGTTGGTGCCGCCCGGCCCGGGGCCGGTGGCGCCCGGGGTGAGGGTGCGGCCGCCGATGCGCAGGGTGGGCTCGCGGACCTCGCTGCCGACGCGCCGGTCGAGGGCGTCGAGCTGGCGTTCCAGGCGGGCGGAGGCCACCGTGGCCTTCCACGGCAGGTCGGTGCGGGCGAACCAGCCCGTGAAGCGGCCGGCGTCGAACGGTCCCCCGCGGCCCACCTCCATGGCCGCGGCCACGCTCGCCGCCACGTCCAGCTCGACCCCGGCCTTGGACCGGGCCACGCGCACGGTGGCCGCCCCGGCCTGGAGGGCCAGCGGCGCGGCCTGGATGGGCTCGGCCGCGGCCTGCAACCGCTCGGTCGCCTCCGCCCGCGTCAACCCGGACAGGTCGACCCCGCCGACCCGGACCCCACGGCGGACCTCCCCGGCGGCGCTCAGCTCCTGCACGGCCACCAGCCCGGCGGCCAGCACGACCACCACCACCCCGGCCAGGACCAGCCGCGGCACCCGACCCAGCGGGGGCCTGCCCCGGCCCAGCGGGCGCAGGGCGGCGGCCAGCCGCTCCGGCACGCGGCGGGGGCGGGCCGACGGGTCGGGCTGGGCCGGCTCGAAGCGAGCCGCTGGCGGGCTCGAACGGTGGTCCTGGGGCTCGGCGGGCGGGTCGGCGACCGAGATGGTGGGCTCCTTTGACCTGCCGTCTGGGCGGGCCGGACGGCGCGACACCGGGCGTGAGCGGGGGAAGGGCCCGGGCGAACGGAGAGCCTAACGGCCCCCGGCGCCTCCGGGCAACCCCATCGCCGCTCGCTCGGGACAACCGGGGCAGAGCGACCTCGCGGCCCACGGCGACCGGCCCTGACCGCCGGTGCCTACTCCAGCTCGGCGGCCCGGCGGATGAGGGTCTCGTACTCGTCGGCCAGGGCCGTGGCGGCGGCCTCGTCGCCGGCCTCGGCCCACAGGTGGGTGACCGGCTCGACGGTGTCCGGCATGACCAGGGCCCAGTCGTCGCCCCAGGGCCCGTCCCCGTCCCCCGACCCACCGGGGGATCCCCCCGGCCCGGCTGGCGGGTGGAAGACCTTGACCCCGTCGGTGTCGTCGACGCGGCGGCCCTTGGTCGCCTCCACGACCTGGCGCATGACCGCGCCCTTGCGCTCCCAGGGGGTCGGGACCCGGCGGCGGACCACCGACGGCTCGGGCAGGGCGTCGACGGCGGCCCCGAGGGTGGTGTCGTGGACGGCCAGGAGCTCCAGCAGCTTGCCGAACGAGAGCAGGCCGTCGTAGGCGGGGTGCAGCACCGGGAACACGTAGCCTCCGCTCTCGGCGCCGGCGAACACCACCCCGTCGCGCTGGGCGGCGCGCATGATGGCGCTGGTCGACAGCTTGCTCCCGTGGACCTGGCGGCCGTGGCGGGTGACCAGCTCGGCCGCCAGCCGGGTGGTGGAGACCGGCACGGCGATGCCGCCGTCCCCCTCGGTGCGCACGATCAGGTCGACGTACAGCAGCAGCGCCCGGTCGAGCCCGACGATGGCGCCGCGCTCGTCGACCAGGACGATCCGCTCCCCGACGGCGTCGAACAGCACGCCCAGGTCGGCCCCGGAGGCGGTGACCAGCCGGGCCAGGCGGTCCAGGTCGGCCTGGCGCTCGCCCTCGGTGGGGGCGACCCGGTTCTCGTCGAGGTGGCCGTTCACGATCAGGCTGTCCAGGCTCAACCTGGACAAGAGGTGTGGGAGGACGAGGGAGGCCGTGCCCCCGCCGGCGTCGATCACCACCTTGAAGCTGCGGTGGCGCACGACCGCGTCGTCAAGGCTGTGGACCAGGGCGACGGCGTAGTGCTCGACGGCGCGCGGCGGGTAGCGCAGCTCGCCCATCTCCTGGCCGAACGCCCGGCGGAACTCCTCCCGGTAGTAGGTGCGCTCGATCCGGCGCCTGGTCGCCTCGTCGACGTCGCTGCCGTCGCCGCCGAACACGGCCAGCTCGACCGACTGGCTGTCCTGGGGCGAGGTGCGCACGTACATGCCGCCGGACGCGCCCATCCGGGCGGCCGAGAACCGCACCGAGGGGGCCGGCGCCAGCTCCAGGTCCTCGCAGGTCACCCCGGCCGAGTTGAGCCCGGCGATGATGGCCCGCTTGAGGGCCCGCGACACCCGGCTGGCGTCCCGGCCCAGGGTGACCCTCGACCCCTTCTTGAGGGTTGAGCCGAAGGCGGTGGCGACCCGCAGCACCATCTCGGGCGTCAGGTCGACGTTGCCGATGCCGGTCACGCCGTTCTCGTCGAACAGCCCGCGGGCGCCCCGGCCCTCCCAGATGATGGACTTGGTGACGATCGCCCCCGGTTCGACCGTCTTGTAGGGATACACCTTGACGTTGGGTTGAAGGATCGCCCCGCGGCCGATGTCGGCGTTGTCGCCGACCACCACCCCGTCCTCGACCCGGCCGCCCTCCTTGACGTCGGCGCTGCGCCCGACCACGCAGCCGCGCAGGCTCGTCCCCGGCCCGATGTAGGCGTTGTCGTGGACGATCGCCCGGTGCAGGAAGGCGTCGCGCTTCACGATCACGCCCGAGCCGACCACGCTGTACTCGCGCAGGCGCACGCCCGCCTCGATCTTGGTGAAGTCGCCGATCAGCACGGGCGCGGTCAGGACGGCGTCGGGGTCGATCTCGGCCCCCTCCCCCAGCCAGACCCCCGGCCGGACCTCGAAGCCGCGCACGTCGACCTTGACCCGGCCGTCGAGGATGTCCTGGTGGGCGCGCTGGTAGGCCTCGAGGCTGCCGACGTCCTCCCAGTAGCCCTCGGCGACGAAGCCGAACAGGGGCGCGCCCTGGTCGAGCAGCTTGGGGAACACGTCGCCGGCGAAGTCGGACGGCTGGCCGTCGGGGATGTGCTCGAACACCTCGGGTTCCAGCACGTAGATGCCGGTGTTGATGGTGTCGGAGAAGACCTGGCCCCAGTGGGGCTTCTCCAGGAAGCGCTCGATGCGGCCGTCGTCTTCGGTGATGACGATGCCGAACTCGAGCGGGTTGGGCACGCGCTTGAGGACCACGGTGGCCATGGCGCCGCGGCGGCGGTGGAAGCTGACGACCTCGTCGAGGTCGATGTCGGTCAGGGCGTCGCCGGAGATCACCACGAAGGTCTCGCCGAGCATCTCGGCGGCGTTGCGGACGCTCCCGGCGGTGCCGAGCGGGGTCGGCTCGGTGGCGTAGGCCAGGTCCACGTCCATGTCGGCGCCGTCGCCGAAGTAGTTGCGCACCTGGCTGGCCAGGAACTGGACGGTGACCACGATGTCCTTGAACCCGTAGTCCCGGATGTGCCTGACGATGTGCTCCATGATGGGCCGGTTGGCCACCGGGAGCATGGGCTTGGGCTGGTTGGCGGTGAGGGGGCGCAGGCGGGTGCCCTCCCCGCCGGCCATGATCACCGCCTTCACCGGCGACCCCTGCTGGGGCCGCGAGGCCGGGAGTGCCAGACGGTTGTGGCCATGGAGATGAGGTTCCTTGTCTGTTCGGCGCCCTGCCTGGGACGCGGGCCGCGGGGACGGCGGACCGCGGTGGGGTCGCCGACGCCCAGGAGCCGGACCGGGTTCACGGCCCGGCGGCTCGGCTCCTGTCGGTGGGCTAGGAGCCGCCCTCCGCCCGCTGGCCGAGCCGTTCCAGCACCATTCTGACGTAGACCGCCCCGGCGAGGTAGTACATCACCACCCCGGCCCACAGCCCGGCCAGCCCGAGCAGCCGGGCGGCGTCGGCCACGGCCAGGTCGGTCGCCCCGAGGGTGAGCACCGGCAGGGCGATCAGCAGCACCAGGGTCGCCGCCTTGCCGAGGACGATCACCTCCGGCGGCTCGATCCCCCGCCGCTTGAGGATCGGCCACCCGCAGAGCAGCACCAGATCCCTGGCCACCAGCAGCACCGCCGCCTGCCACGGCACCACTCCCCGCACCACCAGGGCGATCGCCACCGACGCGATCAGCAGCCGGTCGGCCAGCGGGTCCAGCAGCTGCCCGAGCCGGCTCACCTGCCCGGTCCGCCTGGCCAGCCAGCCGTCCACCCAGTCGGTCGACCCCACCAGCGCCGTCAGCACCAGCCCCCACCCGTACCGGCCGGTCGCCAGCAGGTAGGCGCAGACCGGCATCAGCAGCAGCCTGACCAGCGTCACCGCGTTCGGCGCGGTCAGGATGGCCGTCGAGACCCGCTGGCCGGGGTCCAGCGGCCCGGGGGCCGGGTCGGCGTCCGGCTGCGGCTGGGACCGGTTGGTGTCGTCCATGCCGAGGAGCGTAGACCACCGCCCGCGGGAACGAGGATGATTGGTCGGGACGGCCGGATTTGAACCGGCGACCCCCAGTCCCCCAGACTGGTGCGCTAACCAAGCTGCGCCACGTCCCGACGTGGGCCCGAAGGCCCGAAACGGCCGTCAGGATATCACGGCCACCGGCGCCTTCCGCCGGCCCGGCGGCGCCCCGGTCTCAGCTCCCGGCGGCCCGTTCCCTGGTCCGGACCCTGACCACCAGCCGCACCGGCGTGCCCTCGAACCCGAAGGTCCGCCGCAGGTCGCGCTCGAGGTAGCGGCGGTAGCTGGGAGGGAGCTGGGCGCTGGCGAACACGACCACCTCGGGCGGGTCGACCCTGGCCTGGGTGGCGTAGCGGATCTTGACCGAGCGGCCGCGCACCGGGGGTGGGGGCGTGCGCTCGGTGGCCTGCCCCAGCCACTGGTTGAGGGCCGCGGTGGGGATGCGCTTCGAACGCTCGGCCAGCACCCCGTCGACCAGGCCCCAGATCTTCTCGACCCCCCGCCCGGTGCGGGCCGAGACGCGCAGCATCGACGCCCAGTCCACGAAGTAGAGCTTGCGCTCCAGGTCGACCCCGAACTGGCGCCGCGCCTCGTCGTCCATCAGGTCCCACTTGTTGGCCAGCAGGACCAGCCCGCAGCCGGCCTCGACGGCCCGGACGGCCACCTTCTGGTCCTGCTCGGCCACGCCGAGCGGGGCCTCGAGCACGAGCAGGGCGACGTCGGCCCGGTCGACCGCCTCCAGGCTGCGGACGAAGGCGAAGTAGTCGGCCCCCTCGGCCTGCTGGAAGGAGCGGCGCATGCCGGCGGTGTCGACCAGCCGGTAGCTGCGCCCGGCCCGCTCGACGATCGAGTCGACGGTGTCGCGGGTCGTGCCCGGGGTCGGGTCGACGATGGCCAGGTCCTGGCCGGCCAGGCGGTTGAGGAGGCTGGACTTGCCGACGTTGGGCCGGCCGACGATCGCCAGGGCGGGCACGTCCGGCTCGTCGCCGGCCGCCCGCTCGCTGCCCAGCCGGTCGATGACCGCGTCCAGGAGGTCTCCCGAGCCCCGGCCGTGCAGGCTGGACACGGCCAGCGGCTCACCCAGGCCGAGCGACCACAGGTCGGCGATCTGCGGCTCGGCGGCGGCGCTGTCCACCTTGTTGGCGACCAGGAGGACGGGCACGCGACCGCGGCGCAGCCGGGCGGCGACGGCGGCGTCCTCCTCGGTGATCCCGACCGTGGCGTCGACGACGAACAGCAGCAGGTCGGCGTCGGCCATCGCCCGCTCGGCCTGGGCGACGACGCTGGCCTGGAGCCCGGTGGCCTTCGGCTCCCAGCCGCCGGTGTCGACCAGCTCGAAGCGACGGCCCGACCAGTCGGCCTGGTAGACGACCCGGTCGCGGGTCACGCCGGGCAGCTCCTGGGTGATGGCCGCGCGCCGCCCGAGGATCCGGTTGACCAGGGTCGACTTGCCGACGTTGGGCCGCCCGACCACCGCCACCCTTGGAGGCCGGCCGGTCGGCTCGGCTTCCTGCGGATCCGCCGATATGTCGTCTTGTCTACTCATCACTTTGGCTACTTGTCGATGTATTGAGGGCGGGGTGGCCGCCGGCCGTGGCCAGGAAGGCCTGGAGGCGCTGGCGGAGGACCTCGCTGGCGGCCCTGCGGCCGGCCCGGTCGCCGGTCGACTCGGGCAGGTCGATCGCCGGGCCGATCACGATCCTGACCGGTGACGCGAAGGGCAGCCAGCCGAACCGGCGCCGGACCCGCTCGGTGCCGAAGATCGCCACGGGCAGGACCGGGCAGCGCTGGCGCACCACGATGTAGGCGAGCCCGGGGTGGACGGCCGAGAACCTCCCGTCCCCCCTGGTCCCTTCGGGGAACAGCCCGAGCATCGACCCGCGGGCCAGCACCGCGTCGGTCCGCCGCAGCGCCTCCCGGTCGATGCCGCCCCGCTTGACGGGGAACTGGCCGATCCAGCGCATGATCCAGCCGAGCGGCCCCACGAACAGCTCGGCCTTGGCCATGAACGCCACCGGCCGGTGCAGGGCCGAGGCGAGCAGGACCGGGTCCATGTTGCTGCGGTGGTTCGAGGCCAGGATCACCGGCCCGTCCTTGGGAACGTTGTCCCCCCCTTCCACCCGGATCCGGAACCAGACCCGCATCAGCGGCTTCACCACCGCCCCCGCGATCAGAAACCCCCGATCCGGGTTCTTCCCACCCCTGGCCGTTCCGGTCGGGGCTTCCGCTTCCCGGCCGGTCCCGGCGGGCGGGGTCGGGGCGTCGCCGCGCGGGACGCGTGGCGCCTCGCGGCTGGATCCGCCGGTCATCTCGGGCGGGTGGCTCTGGCGGCTTCGATGAGCTCGAGGAGCTGGTCCACCACCTGGTCGGCGGAGCGGGTGGTGGAGTCGATGACCAGGGCGTCGTCGGCGGCGCGGGTCGGGGAGGCCGCCCGCCCGCTGTCGAGGGCGTCCCGGCGGGCCAGGGTCTCGGCGGTCTCGCCGCCGCCGTCGCGGTCGCCGCCACGGCGGCGGGCCCGCTCGTGCTCCGAGGCGGTGAGGAACACCTTGACGTCGGCATCGGGCCACACGACGGTGCCGATGTCGCGGCCCTCGACCACGATCCCCCCGACGCCGACCAGCGAGCGCTGCAGCCCGACGAGCAGCTCGCGAACCGCCGGCACGGCCGCGACCGCCGACACGGTGGCGTTGACCTCGGGGGAGCGGAGCGCCGGGCCCGGCTCCGCCCCGTCCAGCAGCACCCTGGCCACCCCGGCCCTGCCGGGCGGGAGCTCGAGGGTCAGGTCCACCGCCTTGGCCGCGTCGGCGACCGCCTCCGGGTCCTCGACCCGGACCCCCCGGCGCAGCAGGGCGAGGGTGAGCGCGCGGTAGGTCGCGCCGGTGTCCAGGTAGCGCAGGCCGGCCCGCTCGGCGACCCGCCGGGCCACCGTGCTCTTGCCCGACCCGGCCGGTCCGTCGATGGCGACGACCACGTCGCCGGCGCCCTCGACAGGCTCGTCGCCGCCCAACCCGACCACCCTCACCTGGCCTCCCAGCTCGACCGGTGGACCCTGCGCCCGCGCCATCGCCTGCCCCGGCGCCTGCGCCAGGTCCGGACCGGAGCCACCGCAGCGCAGTCTACCCGCTGCCAGCCGCACCACCGCTGCGACCGGCTGGAAGGGGACTCATCTCTCAGTCCCTTTGTCTATCTGTCCCCTTAGCGTCAGGGGGCGCCGGTGCCCTCGTGGGCGGGCCAGCCGGCCACCTCCAGGGCGGCGATGGCGGCGGTGAGGGCGTCGCGGCCGGCGACCCAGATCCGCAGGGCGCCGCTGCCGCCCTGCAGCTCGTGGTCGATGGCGAGGTCCTCCACGTTGACCCCGGCCGCGCCGAGGGCGTGGAAGACCGCGGCGAGGCTTCCCGGGCGGTCCGCGATGTGGACCACCACCTCGCGAAGGCCGCGGGGGGAGGCGCCGGGCTTGGTCGGGATGCGCAGCCGGGCCGACCTGGCCGTGGCCAGCTCCTCCCGCAGGCCGACCCTGTCCCCCTCGGCGATGAGCTTGCGCAGCACCTCGAGCCGGCTGGTCAGCACGTCGAGCGCGGCCACGATGCTGGGACCGTTGGTGGCGCAGATGTCGACCCACAGGTCCGGGTCGCTGGCTGCCACCCGGGTGGTGTCGCGGAAGCCGCTGGCGACCAGCCGGCGCAGCGCCGCCGGCGACTCGACCTGGGCCACCGCGCCCATGAGGGCGGTCGCGGCGAGCTGGGGCAGGTGGCTCGCGAACGCGGCAACCTGGTCGTGGAGCTCCGGGTCGAGCATCAGCGGCCGCCCGCCGAGGTCGCGCACGAACGAGGTCAGCCGCCGCAGCGCCTGGTGGTCGACGTGCGGCGCCGGCGTCAGCACCCAGGCGGCACCGTGGAACAGGTCGACCCGAGCCGCCCGGGCGCCCCGCTCCTCGGACCCCGCCATGGGGTGACCGGGGATGACCCGTCGCAGGTTGGTCGACGAACGTTGAAGCTCAACTAGAAGGTGCAACTTTGTGCTACCCACGTCGGTGAGGACGGCCTCGGGGTTGGCCGCATGGGCGCGGGCGAGGACGCCGGCCAGCGAGCGGACCGGCGTCGCGGCCACGATCAGGTCGGCGCCCTCGGCCGCCTCCTCGACGGAGCGGGCCCGGCTGGTGATGGCCTCCAGGTCGAGGGCGTCGCGCAGCTCCCGCCGGTCGTTGTCGGCCCCCACCACCTCGGCGACCCCGGCCGCGCGGGCGGCCAGCCCCACCGAGGCGCCGAGCAGCCCGGTGCCCACGATGGTGAGCCGCCTCGGCCATTCGAGCTTCGACGTCACCGGTGGCCTCCTCGCGTCGGCGGGGGCCGCTGGATTGTCGATGTCATCGGGTTCACTCCGGGAGGTCGTCGCGTAGGTTCTTGGCATCATGCAGGTACACGTGGCGCAGGGTCGCCCTGGGCAGGCCCGAATAGCAGTGGATCAGCACCCGGATCGTCTTCGGGTTGCCGCCGATGACGTCGAGCTCCCCGGCGCACAGCAACGGCACGTCGCCGAGCCCGAGCTCCCTGGCCGCCAGCGCCGGGAACGCGCTGCGCAGGTCCCGGGTCGAGGTGAAGATGATCGACACCAGCTGGTCGTGCTCAACCGCGTTCCGCTCCAGCAGCGCGGACAGCAGCTCGCGGGTGCGCTCCATCACCGCGTCGGTCTCGTCGGCATCGACCGTGGTCGCCCCCCGCAGCGCAACCAGCCGTTCCTGTCCCACGGCCCGCCCTTCGCCCACCGGCCCCTCGCTCACCGGCCCCTCGCCCACCGGGCACCCCTCGCCCACCGGCCGGCCATCCGCTGTCGCTTCATCGACACAGCTACAAATCGCCATGTCGATAGATTGATGGGTCTCTTCATAGTCCTGCCGCTTTGTAGAGGCTCCTGATCTCCTCGGGGCGCAAGGGCCGGAACTCGCCGGGGGCCAGGCCGGTCAGGCGGACCGGCCCGACCGCGGTGCGCACCAGCCGGCGCACGGGGGCGCCGACCGCGTCCAGCAGCCGCCGCACCTCCCGGTTGCGCCCCTCGACCATGACGACCTCGACCATGCGGCGACGCCCGGAGCCGGCCACCACCCTGACCCGGGTCGGCCTGGCGAATCCATCCTCGAGCTCGACCCCCTTGCGCAGGCGGGCCGGGGCGTCGGCCGGCAGGTGGTCGACCTCGGCCAGGTACCGTTTCTCGATCCCGTACCTGGCGTGGGTGAGACGGTAGGCCAGCGGCCCGTCGTTGGTGAGCAGCAGGAGCCCTTCGGTGTCCCGGTCCAGTCGTCCGACAGGGAACACCCGTGGTTGCTCGGGGACCATCCCGACCACCGTCGGACGGCCCTCCGGGTCCGCCGCCGTGCTCACCACCCCGGTCGGCTTGTTCAGCAACCAGTACCGTCGCCGCTCGTCCAGCACCACCCGCGACCCGTCCACCTCGACGCGGTCGCTCACCGGGTCGACCCGCCGCCCCAGGTCGTGGACGACCTCGCCCCCGATCGACACCCGCCCCGCCCGCACAAGCTCCTCAACCGCCCGCCTGGACCCAAGTCCAGCTCCACTCAACGCCTTGTTGAGTCGTACCAACCCCTCCCCCTCCCGGCCATCGCCCGCCGGACCCTCGCTGTGCGTCCGTTCCACAACCCGGTCGCCCGCCGCCCTGGCGACGCCCCCCGCCGTTCGCCTGCCCTCTCCGCGCGGCGTCCGCCTGGCCTCTCCACCTGGCGTCCGCGCGGCCCCTCCGCCCGGCCCGCCATCGAACGCCCTCGCTCGCGGTGGCTGCCGATCGCGGTCGCGGGCGCGCCTGGTCGACCCCGCGGACATCGACGACCCCGCGCCGCCGTGCTTCTGATCATCCCGGGCCGAGCGTCGCCGGCCTGGCTCTCCGCCCGCGCCGGTCCGCCGTGCGCGGGATGCCGTCGCGTCGCCGGACGCACCCCGGCGCGTTCCCGAGCGACCCACCGACCCGTAGTCGGGCGCACCCCGGCGCGACCCGGCGCGACCAGCGGCGACCGCGCGATCCGGTCTCCCACCGGTGCCGCCTGCTCGCGCTCCCCCTGCCGACGGCTGTGTTCGGGACGAGCCGGAGCGGAGGGGCCGGGAACGATCCCCACCCGCGGGCGGGCGAGGCGGGCGGGAACGATCTCTACCGGCGGAGGGGCGGGGCGGGCGCGAGGATCCCCACCAGCCGGCGAACCCGAACGGTCCCCACCGGCAGCGGCGCGAGGCGGGCGGGAACGATCCCCACCAGCCGACGGGCGGCGTGGCCGCGAACGATCCCCACCAGCCGGCGGAGCGCGGGCGAGCGCGACCCCCACCACCAGAAGCGCGAGGCGAGCGCGAACCCTCCCCAGCGGGTCGGGAACGATCCCACCGCCGGCGGACGAACGATTCCGGCCGCCAGAGGGGCGCTGTGGGCCGGTGGGGGTCATGGCTGCTCCTGGAGATCGAGGAGGTCGACGCCCTCGGGGAGGTAGTCCTTGATCGGGGGGAGCTGGTCGAGGTCGTTCAGGCCGAGTTGTTCGAGGAAGGCTGGGGTGGTGCCGTAGAGGATGGCCTGGCCGGGGCCTGGGTCGGTGCCGACCTCGTGGATGAGGCCACGGGAGGCCAGGGTGCGGAACACGCCGTCGACGTTGACGCCCCGGACGGCGGCGACCTGGAAGCGGGTCACCGGCTGGCGGTAGGCGATCACCGCGAGGGTCTCCAGGGCGGCGCGGGTGAGCCGGCTCTGCTGGCCGGCGCGGAGGAACGCCTCGACGGCGGTCTGCGCGCCGGGATGGGTGTAGAGCCGCCAGCCGCCGGCGACCGCCCGGAGCACGAACCCGCGGCCGTCGCGCGCGTACTCGCCGGCCAGGTCGACCAGGAGCTCCTCCACCTCCGACAGGCGCGACCCGACGATCTCGGCGAGGACCGCCGCGGGCACCGGCTCGTCGGCGACCAGCAGGATCGCCTCGAGGTCGCGCCTGGTCCAGCCGCGGTCGTCCAGCTCGGCGGCGTCGAAGGCCTCGTCGGGCGGCCAGGCGGTCGGGTCGCCCTCCACCCCTGCGGCATCCGACCCGGGAGACCGCGCAGAAGGACCCGCCGCCGGGCGCTCGTCCGGACCCACGGCATCCGACCCTGGAGACGGCGTGGAGGGGCCCGGCGCCGGGGGCTGGTCCGGAACCGGGGGCGACGGCCGCTCTGGCGGGTGGCCGGAGGCCGGCGGGGTGGGGGTCGGGTCGGTCATGCGGGCTCCTCGACCGTCATGTCGATGAGGTCGACCAGGTCGCCGCCGGTCCAGCGGACGGCGATGTCGCCGAATGTGGACGCCTGGTCGAGCTCGACCAACGATCGCTTGTACAGCTCCAGGACGGCAAGCAGGCCGACCACGACCTCGATCGGCGGCGCCTGGCGGCCGACCAGCTCCTCGAAGCTGCTGGACCCGCGGTCCTGGAGGCGGCGGGCGAGGGAGGAGACCGCTTCGGCGACCGACAGCCTGGGCGGCGCGATGTGGGTGGTGGTGACCTGGGGGGACGGGGCCGGGGTGAGCGCGGCGGCGGCCAGCCGGGCCAGCTCCTCGGGGGTGACCCCCACCAGCAGCTCCGGGACGATGCGGCGGAGGAGGTCCTCGGCGCCGACCCGCCGGGGGACGTAGGCCACCTGCTCGGCCAGGCGGGCCCCGAACAGGCCGGCGACCTGCTTGTAGGCGCGGTACTGGAGGACCCGGGCGAAGAGGAGGTCCCGCTCCTCGAGGACGGCCTCGACCTCGTCGGAGTCGGCGTCGGGGGCGGGCAGCAGCCGGGCCGCCTTCAGCTCCAGCAGGGTGGCCGCCACGACCAGGAACTCGGTCGCCACCTCCAGGTTGAGCTCGCGCATCCGGCGGACCTCGGCCAGGTAGTCCTCGGTGATGCGGGACAGCGAGACCTGCCAGAGGTCGACCCGCTGGCGCGCGATGAGGTGCAGGAGCAGGTCGAACGGCCCCTCGAAGACCTCGGTCTTGACCACGTAGTCCATTTGTCTACTTATCTATTCATCGTCTAATCGTCGAATCGATGCGCTGGTGCGGTGGAACGGCGGCACCCGGGGAGTTCGGCGCAGCCGGCCGATGGTAGCCAGCGTCCGGCGTCGGGGACAACGAGCCCGGCGACCGGCCGATGTACGCCCCGGACGGCCCTCGTGCCGCCCGCCCTGCGATGCGCTACGCCCAGGCGACTCCTCGTGCCGCGCTCCTTCCCTCCCGAATGGGCCGCCCGGGCGGCTCCCGGGCCCGCTCCCCTGCTCGCCGACCGGAGCGCCTCTGGTCAGCCGAGCGAGAGGCCGACCAGTCCGTAGAGTGCCTCGGTGATCGCGCTGAACACGGGGGTGAGGAGGTTGGGGGCCAGGATCAGGAGACCGAGCAGCAGGAAGATCCCGTACTGGTCGAGGAAGCCGACGATGGACTGGCGCGAGGGTGGCAGCACGAGCGCGAGCAGGCTCGACCCGTCCAGCGGCGGGATCGGCAGGAGGTTGAACACGCCGAGGATGACGTTCACGGCGACCAGGATGTCCAGAAGTCTCAAGCTGAACGGGATATCGAAGGCTGTTTCGGCAGTCGGGTAGACGAGACGGACCGCGACCACGGCCGGCGAGGGCGAGGACGAAGTTGGAGGCCGGTCCGGCCAGGCTCACCATGACCGCCCCGAACCGGCGGTTGCGCAGGTTCGTCGGGTTGTAGGGGACCGGCCGGCCCCAGCCGATGCCGGCCAGGAGCAGGGCGATGGACCCGAGCGGGTCGAGGTGCGAGATCGGGTTGAGCGTGAGGCGGCCCCGGGAGCGGGCGGTGTCGTCGCCCTGGAGGGTCGCGACGGCGGCGTGGCTGAACTCGTGGAAGGTGATGGCGACGACCACCGCGATCAGGAAGGCCAGGAACAGCTGGGGTTCGTCGCGGAGCAGGAACAGCGGTGAGCCCATGCGTCAGCCTCGTTCGGATGGACAGGGGGTTCGGCGCCGGGACCCACGCCGTCGGCCGCCACCCTAGCACGGGCCGAACCGGCGCGAGCCCGACCCCGGCGCGGCGGCGCCGCCCGGCCGGCCCGACAGGTCAGGCGCCGACGACCTCGTGGACCAGGGGTGGGGCCGGGACGGGCTGGTCGCTCCAGCGGAGGGCGGCCAGCAGGCCGCCGGTCGCCGAACGGGCCGCATCCTCGTCGCGGGCCAGGATCTGGCCGATCGGCTGGCCGCGCTCGACCCGGTCGCCGAGCTTGGCCGACAGCTCCACCGCCACCGCGGGGTCGATCTTGTCGTCCTTGCGCTGCCGGCCGGCGCCGAGGGCGGCCGCGACCCGGCCGACGGCCTCGGCGTCGACCGCCGCCAGCCAGCCGTCCTCGGGGGCGGGGACCTCGGTGGCGACCGGGGCCTGGGGCAGCAGCGACAGGTCGTCGGCGACCCGGGGGTCGCCGCCCTGGGCGGCCACGAACGCGCGGAACCGCTCCAGGCCGTCGCCCCGCTCGAGGGCCCGCTCGGCGTCGCGGCGACCCTCCCAGGGATCGGCCGCCCGGCCGGCCAGGGCGGCCATGTGGCCGGTAAGGGTCAAGCAGAGGTCGAGGAACCGGCCGGGGCGCTCGCCCCGCAGCGCCTCGACCGCCTCGCGCACCTCGACGGCGTTGCCGACCAGCTCGCCCAGGGGCTGGCTCATGTCGGTGACCAGGGCGGCGGTGGCGCGCCCGGCGGCATTGCCGAGGTCGACGCAGAGCCGGGCCAGCTGGGCCGCCTCCGCCGTCTCGCGCATGAACGCCCCCGAGCCGGTCTTGACGTCGAGGAGGATGCTGGCGGCGCCGCCGGCGAGCTTCTTGCTCATGACGCTGGAGGCGATCAGGGCGACGTTGCCGACCGTCGCCGTCACGTCGCGAAGGGCGTAGATCGACTTGTCGGCGGGGACCAGGTCGGCGGTCTGGGCGGCCACGGCCAGACCGACCCGCTCCACCTGGTCGAGCAGCTCGTCGGCGCCAAGGCCGACCCGGAAGCCAGGGATCGACTCCAGCTTGTCGAGGGTCCCGCCGGTGTGGCCCAGACCGCGCCCGGACAGCTTGATGACCTGCATGCCCAGGGCGGCGGCGAGCGGGCCCACGACCAGGGTGGTGCCGTCGGCGACGCCGCCGGTCGAGTGCTTGTCCACCGTCGGCCCGCTCAGCCGGCTCAGGTCGAGCGTGTCGCCGGAGGCGACCATGGCCTCGGTCAGGGCCTCGGTCTCGCCCCGGGTGAACCCGCGCAGGTACCCGGCCATCAGGAAGGCGGCCATCTGGTAGTCGGGCAGCTCCTCGCGGGCGTAGGCGAGCACGAAGTCGCGCAGCTCGCCGCCGGCGATCTCGCCACCGTCCCGCTTGCGGGCGATCAGGTCGACCGCCCGCACTCCCCCGCTCATGGCGGCGCCCAGGTCATCTGGTGAGGCGCTTGACCAGGGGGGCGTCGGCGCCGTCGCGCTCCAGCTCGGAGAGGACCTGGGCGAGCGCCTCGCGGACGATGCGGCCCCGGTCGACCGCGACGCCGTGCTCGCGGCGGAGCAGGAGGCGGGCGTTCTCGAGGTCCATGAGCTCATCGGCGGTGCAGTAGAAGGTGATCTTCTCGTCGTGACGCTGGCGCCCGCTGGGGACCCGCTCGGCTGGTTCCCGGCCGTCCGGCTGGGCCTCGGAGGCCGGCTGCTTGGCTCCCCGGCCTCGGCCCTTCTCGATCGAGGTGACGCGGAACAGCTCGTCGGCTCCGGGCAGGCTGGCCCGACCCTTCATGACGCCAATACCTCCTTGGCCAGCTCGCGGTACGCGACCGCCCCCGACGACGAGCCGGCATAGGTCAGGATGCTCTCGCCCGCCACCGGCGCCTCGGCGAACCGGATGGTCTTGGCGATGACGGTCCGGAAGACGCGACCCCCGAAGGCGTCTTCGACCCTGCCGAGCACTTCGCGCCCGTGGACCGTCCGGGAATCGTACATGGTGGCGAGGATGCCGACGATCTCCAGCTCGGGGTTGAGGTCCTCCCGGATCCGCTCGATGGTGTCCATCAGCAGGGCCATGCCGCGGAGGGCGAAGTACTCGCACTCGAGCGGGATGAGCACGCCGTCGGCGGCGGTGAGGGCGTTGACGGTGAGCAGGCCGAGGCTGGGCGGGCAGTCGATCAGCACGTAGTCGTAGCGCTTGCGCAGCACCCGCAGGACCCGCGAGAGCGCCTGCTCGCGGGCGACCTGCCCCACCAGCAGGACCTCGGCGGCGGCCAGGTCGATGTTGGAGGGGAGCAGGTCGAGCCCGTCCTGCTTGGTGCGCTCCACGGCCGAGCCGGGGTCGGCCTTGCGGTCCATCAGCAGGTTGTAGACGGTGTGCTCCAGGGCCAGGGGGTTCAGGCCGAGCCCGACCGACAGCGCCCCCTGTGGGTCCATGTCGACCAGCAGGACCTGCCGTCCCTGCTCGGTCAGGGCGGCTCCGAGGTTGATGGCGGTGGTGGTCTTGCCCACACCGCCCTTCTGGTTGGCCAGGGCGATGACCTTCCCCATCTCCGGCACCTCCGGACCGCCGGCGGAAACGCTTTGTCGTCAGATCGCTTTGTGTCCTGGTCGATGGAACGACGAGTGGACTTGTCGCCTCATCGACGGGGTTGGGGAAGCGCGCGCATCTTACCCACCCGGGGGCGGCGGAGGAAGCCTGGGAAGCTGACCACGCTCCGTGGTCGCACCACGCTCCGTGGTCGACCCGGCCGGGGCGGAAACTCACTGACCGGAGAAATGTGGACAAAGCCTCAACCATCCGGACATGCGGGATGCCGCCGCGCTGGCTGGGCTCGTGCGAGGGGGCCGGCCGCCAGGACGCCCGGGCGGGCGGGATCAGCGGATCAGCGGAGGTCGCTGGCGAAGGAGCGGCCGGGGCCGACCGGGGGGACCGCGAACAGGTCGGCGATGGTGGCGCCGAGGTCGGCGAAGGTGGCCCGGTCGCCGAGCTGGCGCCCGGAGGTGCCGCCGGGGCTGAAGGCGACCATGGGGGTGAACTCGCGGGTGTGGTCGGTGCCCGGGGCGGTGGGGTCGCAGCCGTGGTCGGCGGTGAGGAACAGCCAGTCGTCCTCGCCGAGGGTGGCCACGACCTCGGGGAGGCGGGCGTCGAAGCGCTCGAGGCAGCGGGCGTAGCCTTCGGCGTCGCGGCGGTGGCCGTAGACCATGTCGAAGTCGACCAGGTTGGTGAACACGAAGGTGGGCCCGTCGGCCTCGCGCAGGAAGCGGACGGTGGCGTCGAGCGAGGTCTCGTTGTCGCCGGTGTGGTCGGAGTCGACCAGGCCGCGGCGGGAGAAGATGTCCTCGATCTTGCCGACCCCCTTGGTGCGGACGCCGGCGCGCTCCAGCGCCTCGAGCACGGTCGGGCCGGCGGGCGGGAGGGCGTAGTCGCGGCGCTCCTTGGTGCGGGTGAACGACCCCGGGTCGCCGTCGAAGGGGCGGGCGATCACCCGGCCGACGGCGTGCTCGCCCTTGAGCAGCCCGCGGGCCTGCTGGCACCAGGCGTACAGCTGGTCGAGGGGGACGACCCGCTTGTGGGTGGCGATCTGGAACACCGAGTCGGCCGAGGTGTAGACGATCGGCTTGCCGGTCTCCAGGTGCTCTGGCCCCAGCTCCTTGATGATCTCGGTGCCCGAGGCCGGCTTGTTGCCGAGCACGCCGCGGCCGATGGCCTCGGAGAAGGCGTCGATCACCTCGGGCGGGAAGCCGTCGGGGTAGGTCGGGAAGGGCTGGTCGAGGACGACCCCCATCATCTCCCAGTGGCCGGTGGTGGTGTCCTTGCCGGCCGACCGCTCGGCCATGCGGCCGACCACGGCGCCGGCCGGGTCGACGGGCTCGACCCCGGCGATCCTGGTGAGCCGCCCGAACCCCCACGACCCCAGCGTCGGCAGCTCCAGCCCGCCGACCGCGGCGGCGGCGTGCCCGGCCGTGTCGGCGCCCTCGTCGCCGTAGTCGCCGGCGTCCGGCGCCTCCCCCACCCCGAGGGAGTCGCAGACGACCAGCACCACCTTGCCGGGGCGCCGCCGGGGCCCACCGGCCCCCGGGTCGGCCCCGGGCACCGGGTTGGTCACCGCGACCCTCGCTGGCGCTTGCAGGCCATGCAGAGGCGGACGGCGGGGAGGGCCTCGAGGCGCTCGTCGGCGATGGGCTGCCCGCAGCGCTCGCAGATGCCGTAGGTGCCGGCGTCCATGCGGTCGAGGGCCTGCTCGACGTCGCGCAGGGTGTCGCGCAGGCTGCGGACCAGGGTGAGGAGGTTGGCCCGTTCGGCGGCGGCCTGGCCGGCGTCGGCGAAGCCCTCGTCCAGCTCCGGGTCCTCGATGCCCTCGGCGTCGCGGCGGGCGCCGAGGTCGTCGAGCTGACGACGAACCTCGCCGCGCTCGGTCTCGAGCCGTTCCCGCAGCCGCTCAACGGTCTGCTGGTCCATCCCGGTCCTCCGTGGCGCTCCTGTCCGCCGCGGCCGGGGACGGCACGACGGGTCGACTCTCGAGAGCAAGGGGTTGAGGCTACAGGATCGGTCGGCCGCTGGCAGGAGTGCTTGTCGTGAATGTCCAGTTCACTTGCCGGGCGAGGCCTGGCGGGCGCGAGGGTGGGCGCGCAGGTAGACCTCACGCAGGCGGTCCTGGGTGATCCGGGTGTAGACCTGGGTGGTGGCCAGGCTGGCGTGGCCGAGCAGCTCCTGGACGCTGCGGATGTCGGCCCCGCCGGCCAGCAGGTGGGTGGCGAACGAGTGGCGCAGGACGTGGGGGGAGACCGCGGCCTCCAGCCCGGCGTGCCTGGCGTGGCGGCGCAGGATCTTCCAGCAGCCCTGCCTGGTCAGCCGGCTCCCCTGGGCGTTGAGGAACAGGGCCGGCCCCGAGCGCGGACCGGCCAGCCGCGGGCGGGCCTGGACCAGGTAGCCCTCCAGGGCCCGGCGGGCCGAGCGGCCGATCGGGACCAGGCGCTCCTTGGCCCCCTTGCCGAAGGCGCGGACCGTGCCGTCCTCCAGGTCCAGGTCGTCGACGTCGAGGGCGGTGGCCTCGCTGACCCGCAGGCCGGCCGCGTACAGGGTCTCGAGCAGGGCCCGGTCGCGCAGGGCCAGCCGGTCGTGGCCGGCGATCGCGCCCAGCAGCGCCTCCACCTGCTCGACCGACAGCGCCTTGGGCAGGCTGGCCGGGACCTTGGGGGTGCCGAGGTCGCGGGAGGGGTCGGCACCGGCCAGCCGCTCGCGGACCAGGAAGCGGTGGAAGCCGCGGACCGCGGCCAGGGAGCGGGCGATGCTGGAGGCCCGGTAGCGGGTGCCGACCGGGGTGCTGCCGGCCCGCAGCGCCCCCAGGAAGGCGACCAGGTCGGGCTCGCCGGCCTGGCCCGGGTCGTCGATCCCGGCGGCGGCCAGCCAGCCGGCGTAGCGGCGCAGGTCCCGGCGGTAGGCGCTGAGCGTGTTGGACGCCAGCCCCCGCTCCACGGCCAGGTAGTCGAGGTAGCGCCGCACCGCCGCACCCGGCCACCGGGCCCACCGGCGCGGTCGGCACCGGGGGGTCTCGCAGCGGGGGGTCGGATTCGCGTGCGCCGGAGTCGATCACGTCGGCCGGCACCGCTAGCGACCCTCGCCGTCGGCCAGGGCGGGGACGACCTCGGGGAGGGGGCGCCAGTCGAGGCCGTGGGCCTCGGCGACCTGCTGGTAGGTGAGCTCGCCGCGGTAGACGTTGATGCCCTTGGCCAGGGGGGCGTCGTCCTTGACGGCCTCCTCGAGGCCGGCCGAGGCGATCTCGACCGCGTACGGCAGGGTGACGTTGGTGAGGGCGTAGGTCGAGGTGTGCGGCACCGCCCCCGGCATGTTGCCGACACAGTAGTGGACCACCCCGTCGACCACGTAGGTCGGGTCGGAGTGGGTGGTGACATGCGAGGTCTCGAAGCAGCCGCCCTGGTCGATCGAGATGTCGACCAGGACCGCGCCCCGCTTCATCGCCCGGACGTGCTCGGCGGTGATCAGCCGGGGCGCCTTGGCCCCCGGGATCAGGACCGAGCCGATGATGAGGTCGGCGTTCACCGCCAGGTCCTCGATCGTCTGGCGGTTCGACATCAGGGTGACGATGCGGCCCTTGTGGATCTGGTCGACGTAGCGGAGCTTGTCGACGTTCTTGTCCAGCAGGGTGACCTCGGCCTCCATGCCCTGGGCGATCCAGGCGGCGTTCTGGCCGGCCATGCCGCCGCCAAGGACCAGCACCTTGGCCGCGGCGACACCCGAGACGCCGCCCATCAGCACCCCGCGGCCGCCCGACTCGCGCTCCAGCAGGTGGGCGCCGACCTGGGGGGCCATGCGGCCCGCGACCTCGCTCATGGGCGCGAGCAGGGGCAGCCGGCCGTCCGACAGCTCGACCGTCTCGTAGGCGACGGCGGTGGTCCCGCTGTCCAGCAGCGCCTCGGTGACCTCGCGGCTGGCCGCCAGGTGCAGGTAGGTGAACAGCACCTGGTCCTTGCGCAGCCGGTGGAACTCCTCGGGGACCGGCTCCTTCACCTTGAGGATGAGGTCGGCCTCGGCCCACACCTCGTCGGCCGTCTCGAGCACGGTCGCCCCGGACTTCTCGAACTCCAGGTCGGTGATGGAGCTGCCCAGCCCGGCACCCTGCTCGACGAACACCCGGTGACCGGCGTCGGTCAGCTCGCGGACGCCGACGGGCGTGATCGCGACCCGGTACTCGTGGTCCTTGAGCTCCCGCGGGATGCCAACGTCCATGGTCGCCGCCTTTCCCTCGTCCCGGCCCACCGTCGGGCCGGGCACGCCCGCCAGTCTACGAGACGGGGCCCGCCGGGTCAGGAAGGCTCAGGCGGGCGGTTGGCCGCCCGGCGGGCCGGGGCGTCCGGCGGGGGCCGGTCGGCCTGGTCGGGCGCCCACGACCCGGCCCGCATGAGGCCGTACAGGCCGAGGGCGACCAGGGTCTTGGCGTCCCCGGGCGGGCCGGCGGCCCGCCGGACCGCATCCTCGAACGGCAGCCGCACCACCTCGATGCCCTGCTCCTCCCAGTCGGCCTCGGGGGCGCCGCCCTGGATCGGGGTGGCGCCCTCGGCCAGGTACAGGTCGAGCACCTCGTCGCTCCACCCGGGCGTGGTGTAGAAGCTGGCCATGAAGGTCAGGGTGCCGCCCTCGACCCCCAGCTCCTCGGCCAGCTCGCGGCGGAGCGCGTCCTCCACCGCCTCGCCGTCGACGTCGTACTTGCCGGCCGCGATCTCGAGCACCCGGGCCCCGACGGCGTGGCGCCACTGCTCGACCAGCACCACCAGGCCGGCGTCGTCGATCACCAGGGCGGCGACGGCCCCGTTGTGCTCGACCACCTCGCGCTCGCCGGTCCGGCCGTCCTCGTCGGCGATCAGGTCGGTCCGGACCGTGACCACCTTGCCCTGGAACGGCCGCCGGCTGGCGACGACGCGGAACGGCGGAGCCTGATCCGCCGTCACCGGCTCAGGGACGCCCGGGCTCGCCGGCGGCGACGGGGCCGGCCGGGACCGGCGGGTCGTCGTCGTGGCGGACCGGGTCGGCCAGGCCGTCGCTGCGCAGGTCGACGGTGGCCGGGGGCTCGACCGGCGGGGCCGCCGGCGCGTCGGCGGGCTCGGGGCGGGGGTTGGCGTCGACCACCGGCACCCGGGGAACGGCCGGCGAGGCGTCCGGCCGCGGCCGCGGCCGGGGTGGCCGGGGTGGGCGGGGCGGGTGGGCGGGGTGCGCTCGCCGCCGTTGCGGTGGGCCGGGGCCCCGTCGGAGCGGACGGACGGGGCCGGGGTCGGGGCCGGTGCGGCGGCCGAGCGGTCGCGGCCGTCGGCGAACGCGGTGGCCGCGCCCACGAAGTCGCGGAACAGGGGGTGCGGCCGGGTCGGGCGGGAGCGGAACTCGGGGTGGAACTGGCCGGCCACGAACCACGGGTGGTCGGGCAGCTCGATCATCTCGACCAGGCGGCCGTCGGGCGAGGTCCCGGAGAACACCAGCCCGGCGTCCTCCAGCCGGCGCCGGAAGCGGTTGTTGACCTCGTAGCGGTGCCGGTGGCGCTCGAACACCAGCCCGTCGCCGTAGGCCTGCTCGGCCCGCGACCCCTTCAGCAGCCGGCACGGGTCGAGGCCGAGGCGCATGGTCCCGCCCTTGTCGGCGACCCGGCGCTGGTCGGGCAGCAGGTCGATGACCGGGTAGGGGGTGTCGGCCTCGAACTCGCTGGAGTTCGCGCCCTCGAGGCCGGCCAGGTTCCGGGCGACCTCGATCACCGCGCACTGCAGGCCGAGGCAGATGCCCAGGTAGGGCACGAGGCGCTCGCGGGCGAAGCGGACCGCCTCGACCTTGCCCTCGACCCCCCGGATCCCGAAGCCGCCGGGCACCAGCACCCCGTCGACGGACTCGAGGATCCTGCGCGCATGCGGGTCCTCCAGCTCGTCGGAAGCGCACCAGACCACCTCAACCTCAACTCCATGGTGAAACCCGGCATGCTGGAGGGCCTGGGTGACCGAGAGGTAGGCGTCGGGCAGGTTGATGTACTTGCCGACCAGGGCGATGCGGACCTTGCGGCGGGGGCTGCGGATCCGCTCGACCAGGGCCCGCCACTCGGCCAGGTCGGGCTCGCCGGCCTTGTCCTCCAGGCGGAGATGCCGGACCAGATAGGCGTCGAGGCCCTCGGCGTGCAGCACCAGCGGGATCTCGTAGATCGAGTCGGCGTCGGGGGCCGACACGACCGCCTCCACGTCCACGTCGGACAGCAGCGAGATCTTGCGCTTGAGGGCGTCGGTGATCGGCCGGTCGGTGCGGCAGACGATGGCGTCGGGCTGGATGCCGAGGGACCGCAGCTCCCGGACCGAGTGCTGGGTCGGCTTGGTCTTCAGCTCGCCCGAGGGGCCGATGTAGGGGACCAGGGAGACGTGGACGAAGACCACGTGCTCGCGCCCGATGTCGTGGCGGAGCTGGCGGATCGCCTCCAGGAAGGGCAGCGACTCGATGTCGCCGACGGTGCCGCCGACCTCGGTGATGACCACGTCGGCGTCCTCGGCCACCCGCAGGATGCGGGCCTTGATCTCGTTGGTGATGTGCGGGATGACCTGGACGGTGTCGCCCAGGAACTCGCCGCGGCGCTCGGCCGCGATCACCGTCGAGTAGATGGCCCCGGTGGTGACGTTGGAGTCCCGGTACAGGCTCTCGTCGATGAAGCGCTCGTAGTGGCCCAGGTCGAGGTCGGTCTCGCAGCCGTCGTCGGTGACGAACACCTCGCCGTGCTGGAACGGGTTCATGGTGCCCGGGTCGACGTTGATGTACGGATCCAGCTTCTGCATGGTGACCCGCAGGCCGCGCGCCTTCATCAGGCGTCCGAGCGATGCCGCGGTGAGACCCTTGCCGAGCGACGAGGCGACCCCGCCCGTCACGAAGATGTGCTTCGCCAAGGTGCTTGACCCCCTTTGGGCCCATCGGGGGGGCCGGGTGCTCCTTCCCCTGGCCACCCGGCCATCTTGGGGCCCTCCGGGATGCCAGCGTAGCACGAATGACCGGGGCCTCCGCACACGCTGCGCGAAGGTCCAGGTACGGGCGTTACGCGCCCCGGCGGCCGAGCCGGTCGGCGGCGCGCAACACCCGGTTTGCCTCGATCACGCGCGAGAACGAGACCCGTTCGGAGGCGAGCTGGAGGGCCACGAGGACGGCCGCGGCCGCCCACAGCAGCCACATCGGGCCGGCCAGGAACAGCGTGCCGACCACGGCGCCGAGGGCGTTGGCGCCGGCGTCGCCGAGCATGCCCTCCTCGCGCAGGTCGAAGGGGAGCGCGGCCAGGGCGGCCCCGGCCAGCCCGGCCGACCAGGCGCCGCCGCCGGGGTCGAGCAGGCAGCCCACGACCCACAGGGGCAGGAACACCTTGGCGCAGCGTCCGGGGCGCAGGTCGAGCAGGTTGGCGGTGTTGGCCGCCGAGGCGACGACCAGCCCGCCGAGCAGGACCGCCCAGGCGGGGCGGTCGCCGGGGGTGGCCAGGCTGGCCACCAGCAGGCCGGCCAGGGCGCCGCCGAGCAGCTTGATCCCGCCGCCGGTGAGCCGCCCCGAGGCCAGGGCCCGCAGGTGGCCGCGGAACCCGCGGCTGCCCCCTGGGTCCTCGACCAGGTCGTCGACCAGCCCGAGGACGACGAAGCTCAGCCCGGCCACGACCACGGCCAGCCCCGACGGGGCCAGCAGCCCGGCCCGGATCGCCCGCAGCGGGTCGACCCGCGCGGCCACGGCCAGCGGCGCCGCCCACACCAGCAGCCCGAGCGGCAGCAGCAGCCCGAGCCCGGCCACCACCTCCCGCTGGCGGTAGTTCACCCGGGCCAGGCTCGACCGGGCCAACCCCGCCAGCACCTGCGGCGCCGCCCAGAACCCGATCCCCCACCCCACCAGCACCCCGCAGACCGCCACCGGCAACGCCCGCATCAGTTCCCCCTCGCCTCGGGGCCCGCGGTTCGCGGGGGGGCTGTGGATCCGCGCCACCGCCCCCCTGCCCGCCTGGGCTACCCTCCCAATCGGGGCTCCCGCCATCGGCAGGGGTCTGGGTGGGGCGCCAGGCTTTGCGGCGGGTGAGCTCGCGGGCGATGGCGCGGGCCTGGCGGGCTCGGTGGAGGAGGCCGGAGAGGTCCTTGCCGGTGGCGTTGTGGCGCAGGTCGACCTCGACCTCGACCACCCGGAGGCCGGCGCGGAGGGCGTCGATGGTCATGGCCACCTCGACCCCGAAGCCGGGCGCGAACGGGAGCAGGGCCGGCAGGGCCTCCCAGCGGACGGCTCGCTGGCCGGACAGGGGCTCGGCCATGCGGCGGCCGGTCGCCCTGGCCATGCCCCGGCGGGCCAGGCCCATGGCCACGCCGAACCCGCCGGCGCCCTGCTGGGCGGGCAGGTCGGCGATGGCCAGGTCGGCCTCGCCGGCCAGCACCGGGTCGAGCAGGCGGCCGAGCCGGGCCGCCGTCTCGGCCAGGTCGGCGTCGGCCAGCAGCAGCGCCGCCGGCTCGGGGCTGAGCCGCTCGGCGACCCGGCCCATGAGGGCGGCCAGGCCGGCGTTGAGGGCGCCGCCCTTGCCGATGTTGCGCGGCAGGTCCAGGCAGTGCGCCCCCGCCTCCAGGGCCCTGGCCGCGGTGGCGTCGGTCGACCCGTCGCTGACCACCAGCACCTCGGCCACCCCGGGCAGCGCCCGCAGGGCCAGCACCGTCGCCGCGACCCGCTCGGCCTCGTCCTTGGCCGGCACCAGGGCGAGCACCGTCCCGCCCTCGCCCTCCGGCTCCGCCCCCGGCGTGGTGGCGCTCACGAGCCCTCGGTCCTCTCCGGGAGGAGGCCGGAGGCGCCGTCCTTGGTGCCGTACTGGCCGGCGGGGAGCTGCTGGAGGCTGCCCTGGAGGGCCTGGACCAGGGCGAGCTGGCCGTAGACCTTGTCGACCGAGTCGATGCCCGACACCCGGCGGCTCACCGCCCGGTTGTCGCGCAGGGCGATGACCCAGGAGCTCTCCCTGGGGACCGCGGCCGCCTCGGCCCCGGCCACCGGGCCGCTGGCCCGGGTCGAGACCTGGTCGGCCAGGGGGACGAGGAACGCGTCCGGGGCCACGGCGGCCGTCGTGGCGGCGCCCGGGCCGAGCAGCACGAAGATCGAGCCCTGGCGCGGGAACGGGTCGGTGCCGGCGGCCATCGGCCGGCTGAGCTTGAGGTCGGCCAGGAAGTCGGCGTCCTGGAGGCCGGTGAGCATGTCGGAGGCCCGCTGGTTGTCGTCCTGGGGCATGGCCGACGGCGTGGCCAGCCGCTCGGCCAGCCGCTTGACCAGCTCGCCGCGGAGCACCTCGGGGGCGCCGGCGTCGGCGGCCAGCAGCCGCCCCATGGCCGCCCGGTCGGCGTCGGCGCCGAGGGCGAGCCGCTCGTCGGCGAAGGTGATCTGGCCGTCGACCTCGGCCCCGGCGTCCTCCAGGACCTTGCGCACGCTGTCGCGCATGCCGCTGTCGACCTTGTCGGTGTCGACCAGCACCACCGACCGGCCCTTGAGCCGGTCCCGGACCAGGTCGGGCAGGACGGTGGCGCCGAAGCTCTGCAGGCGGGAGACCTCCTGCTTCAGGGCCACGTTCTCGCGGCTGTTGCGGTCGCTCTCCTCCCGCACCCGGTCACTGGTGGCGCGCAGGACCGAGACGGTCCCCTCCTGGAGCACGGTGCTGCCGACCACGATGCCGAGGGCCAGGGCGAGGAACACGGCCACCAGCGACACGATGTGGTAGCGCAGGCTGATCACGTCGGGTACACCTCCGCGCGGGAACGGCTCGTCCCCGCGCCTGTCAGACGAACAATGAACGGACCCGGTTGAAGAACACCTGGAGCAGCTCGATCAGGTCGCTCCAGACCAGCCTGACCGGCTCCGAGACGAGGGAGATCACCAGCATCGCGGCCAGCGCGGCCGCGACCAGGAAGATGAGGTCGCTGCGGCGGACGCCCTGCCGGTAGAGGCGGTTCACACCCTTGGCGTCCACCAGCTTGGGGCCGACCTTGAGCCGTGTCAGGAACGTCGAGGCCATGCCGGGCCGGCCCTTGTCGAGGAACTCGACCATGCTGGCGTGGCTGCCGACGGCCACGATCAGGTCGCAGTCGGACTCGTAGGCGAGCAGCATGGCCATGTCCTCGCTGGTCCCGGCGCCCGGGCAGGACCAGCGGCTCCAGCCCCAGGGCCTCGACCCGCTCCTTGCCGGGGGCGCGGCCGTCGGGGTAGGCGTGGACGACGATCTCGGCCCCCGAGGTGAGCGCCTCGTTGGTGACCGAGTCCATGTCCCCCAGGATCAGGTCCGGCTTGAGGCCGACCTCGAGCAGGGCGTCGGCGCCGCCGTCGACCCCGATGAGGGCCGGGCGGAACTCCTGGATGTAGCCGCGCAGGGTGGACAGGTCCTTCTTGTAGTCGTGGCCGCGGACCACCACCAGCACGTGCCGGTCCCGCAGCCGGGTCCTCAGGGTCGGGATCTCCAGCCCCTCCAGCAGCAGGTCGCGGTCGCGGCGGACGTAGGAGAGGGTGTTGAGGGTGAAGTCCTCCAGGGCGGTGGCCAGGTTGTCCTTGGCCGCGTCCATCCGCTTGCGGACGTCCTCGGGCTGGAGCCACTCGCCGCTGGCCACCTCGGCGCCGTCGAGCGCGGACCACCCCGTCGGGGTCGACCTCGACCTGGGCGCCCTCGGTGAGCTCGAACACGGCCTGGCCGACGTCGTCCAGCAGCGGGATGCCGGCCTCGACGAGCACGGCCGGGCCGGCGTTGGGGTAGCGGCCGGAGATGCTCTGGGCGGCGTTGACCACCACCACCGGCGCCCGCTCGACCAGGGTCTCGGCGGCCACCCGGTCGATGTCGAGATGGTCGATGACGGCCACGTCCCCCGGCTTCAGCCGCTTGACCAGGTTCTTGGTGCGCTTGTCGAGCCGCACCGGCCCGCACAGCCCGGTCGGCTCCGGCGGGGGCGGCTGGTCGCGGCCGGGCCAGGGCGGGCGCAGCTTCACGGGCGCTCACCGCCCCGGGCGGCGGGCTCGGCGGTGGTCGCCGGGCCCGGGTCGCGGCCGTTCTTGGCCGCGGTGGCCGCCGCCAGGAGCTCCTCGGCGTGGGCCTGGGCGAGGCCGGAGCCCTCCATCCCGGCCAGCATCCGCGACAGCTCCCCGACCCGGCCGGCGTCGTCCAGCAGGCGGACCTCGGTGCTGGTGGTCCCGCCGGCCGAGGTCTTCTCGACGGTGAAGTGGCGGTCGGCGTGGGCGGCGATCTGGGGCAGGTGGGTGACGACCAGCACCTGGTGGCGCCGGGCGAGCTGGGCCAGGCGGCGGCCGACGGCGGCGGCGGTGCGGCCCCCGACCCCGGCGTCGACCTCGTCGAAGACCAGCGTCGGGGTGCGGTCGATCCCGGCGAGCACGACCCGAAGGGCCAGCATGACCCGGGACAGCTCGCCCCCGGAGGCGGCCCGGCCGAGCGGGCGCAGGGGCGCGCCCGGGTGGGCGGCCAGGAGGAGGTCGACCCGGTCGAGGCCGTCCTCGGTGGCGGCCAGGCGGCGGCCGCCGACCTCCAGGCCGTCGTCGTCGGGGTCCTGCTCCACCGCGACCACGACCTGGGCGCTGGGCATGGCCAGGTCGGCCAGCTCGACCAGGAGGGCCTCGCCGAGGCGGGCGGCGGCGTCCCGGCGGGCGGCGGTCAGGGCGGCCGCGGTCCCGGCCAGCTCGCGGCGGAGCTCGGCCGCCTCGGCCTCAAGGGCCTCCGAGCGCAGGGTCCCGCCCTCCAGCTCGGCCAGGCGGGCGGCGGCCTGGCCGGCGAAGGCGAGCACGGCCGCCTCGTCGTCCCCGTACTTCCGCTCCAGGTCGCGGAGCAGGGCCACGCGGGTGTTGATCTCCTCGAGGCGGGCCGGGTCGACCAGCACCGACTCGGCGTAGGCGCGCAGGCTGGAGGCGAGGTCGCCGACCTCGGCGGCCAGCGCCTGGGCCCGCTCGGCCAGCTCGCCGAGGGCGCGGTCGTGGCCGCCGGGGCCGTGCACGGCCCTGGCCGCGGCGCCGAGGGCGGTGGCCGCGCCGGCGTCCTCGTCGCCCTCCAGCAGCTGGTGGGCGAGCGCGGCCGCCTGCTGGAGGGCGTCGGCGTGCTCCAGCCGCTCGGCCTCGGCGGCCAGCTCGGCCGACTCCCCCACCCGGACCTGGGCGGCCTCGATCTCCTCGAGCTGGTGGCGGAGCAGGTCGATCTCGCGTTCGCGTTCGCGGGCCCTGGTGTTCAGCTCGTCCAGCTCGCGGGTGACCGTGCGCAGCCGCCGCCAGCCGGCGGCGAAGGCGGCCCGGGGCGCCAGCGCGGGCTCGCCGGCGAAACGGTCGAGCAGGTCGCGCTGGGTGCCCGGGCGGAGCAGGCCCTGGAACTCGTGCTGGCCGTGGACCTCGACCAGGGGGCGGACGACGTCGGCGACGGCGGCGACGGTGGCCATCCGTCCCTGGAGCTGGGCCCGGCTGCGCCCCTCGACCAGGACCTGGCGGGCGACCACGACCTCGCCGTCCTCGTCCTCCACCCCGGCGGTCGCCAGGGCGGCGGCGACCTGGAGGTCGTCGCCGGCGTGCAGGCGGCCTTCGACCAGCGCGGCGGGCCGGCCGGCACGGACCGCGCCAGGGTCGGCCCGCCCCCCGAGCAGCAGGGCGAGGGCGTCGACGACCATGGTCTTGCCGGCGCCGGTCTCCCCGGTGAGCACGTTGAGGCCGGCCGAGACCTCGAGGCGGGCATCATCGATGACCCCGAGGTCACGGATGCGAAGCTCGGCTAACATCACCTGCGATTCTAGCCCGCCTGGCCCACCCGGAGCCCGGCGCCGTCCCCAGGGTCAGGTCGCCCGCGGCGTCGCTGTCGGTGGCGGCGGGGTCGGCCAGGCGGAACTTGGAGCGGACCAGGCGGTAGAAGTCGGCCTTCCCGATCCGGACGAGCAGGGCGTCGTAGCGGCTGCGGCGGACCTCGACCACCGCGCCCGGGGGCAGCTCGCGGGCGGCGCGGCCGTCGACGCTCTCGATCACCGGGTTGTCCGGGCAGCACCTCCAGGCGCACCGACTCGTCGGGGTGCAGGACCAGGGAGCGGTTGAAGACCATGTGGGCGCGCGATCGGGGTGAGCAGCAGCGCGTCCAGCCGCGGGGAGACGATCGGCCCGCCGGCCGAGAAGCTGTAGGCGGTCGAGCCGGTCGGGGAGGCCACCATCACCCCGTCGGCGGCGTAGCGGGCGAACGGCCCGCCGTCGCCGAGGCGGACCGAGACCGCGGCCAGCCGCTCCCGGGCCGCCTTCTCCAGGACGACGTCGTTGACGGCCAGGTCCTCGGCGATCTCGCGGCCGTCGACCAGGACGCGGGCGGCCAGGGTGGTCCGGCGCTCGACCCGGTACTGGCCGGCCCAGACGGCGTCGAGGGCGTCGCCCAGGCCGCCGGGCTCGACCTCGGCCAGGAACCCGAGCCGGCCGGCGTTGACCCCCAGCGCCGGCACCTGCTCGGTCAGGACCATCCCGAGCGCCCGCAGCAGGGTGCCGTCCCCGCCCAGCGCCACCACCAGGTCGAGACCGGGGGCGAACTCGTCCGGCTCGACGCAGGGCACGTCCTCGCCGATGCAGCCCCGCTCCGAGACCAGGGTCCGCAGCTCGATCCCGTGCTTGTCGGCCCACCCGGCCAGCCGCCTGCCCAGCTCGACCGCTGGCGGCCGCCCCGGGTGCACCACCACCCCGACCCGCTGGACCTGGCTCACCGGGCACCCCCTGGGGTTCCCCGGACCCCTCCGGCTCACCGGGCGGCTCCGGGGAGGGTGGCGCCCTCGGCCAGGGCGGCCTGGAGGGCGGGCTCGTCGAGGGGGGGCGCGCCGGCGCGGAGGTGGAGGAACAGCTCGAGGTTGCCGGCGGGGCCGGGGAGGGGCGACGGGCAGAGCCCGGCCACCCCGAGCCCGAGCGGACGCGCCGGCGTCGGCGACCGCGCGGACGGCCGCGGCCCTGGCGGCCGGGTCGCGGACCACCCCGCCGCGGCCGACCGCCTCCCGGCCCGCCTCGAACTGGGGCTTGACCAGCAGCACCAGGTCGCCGTCGTCCCGGGTCAGCCCGGCCAGGACGGGCAGGACCAGGCGCAGCGAGATGAACGACAGGTCGGCCACGGTCAGGTCGACCGGCCCGCCGACCCGCTCGGCGTCCAGCGACCGCACGTTGGTCCGGTCCAGCACCCTGACCCGGGGGTCCTGGCGCAGGCGGAGGTCGAGCTGGCCGTAGCCGACGTCGACGGCCACCACCTCGGCCGCCCCGGCGTCCAGCAGGACGTCGGTGAAGCCGCCGGTCGAGGCCCCGGCGTCCAGGCAGCGGCGCCCGGCCACGTCGACCCGGAGCCGTTCCAGGGCCGGGGCGAGCTTGTCGCCTCCCCGGCTCGCCCAGCGCCGCGCCGGACCGGCCAGCACGAGCGGGTCGGCGGGCGACACCAGCGCCGACGGCTTGGCCGCGACCGCGCCGCCGACCAGGACCCTCCCGGCCCGGATGGCGTCGCTGGCGGCCTCCCGGCTGGGAGCCAGACCGCGCCGGACCAGCTCGCGGTCCAGCCGCACCCGGGTCGCCACCGGCGCCCTACAGCGCCTCGAGGCGCTGGAGCTCGGCCAGGATGGCGGCGTTGACCGCCTCGAAGGCGTCCGCGTGGGCGGCGAGGTCGGCCTCGTCCAGCCCGGCGAGGGCCGCCTCGACCTCCACCGCCGGGTCGGCGGCGCCCTGGTCCTGCCCGCTCACGGCACCTCCTGCGACGGCGACAACGGGGGCCAGTATAGGTGGGTCGGACGATCAGCCGGACTGGCCGGAGTCCTTCTTGCGCCGGGTGCCGGGCGAGGACGCCGTCGACCGCGAACTCGACCCGCCGGTGCGGGTGCGGGTCGAGGGCTTGGCCGCTCCCGAGCCTGCCGAGGCGGCCTTCGCCCTGGAGGTGGTCGCGGCCTTGGTGGTGGTCGCCGCCTTGGACGCGGTCGCCGGCTTGGACCTGGTCGCCGGCTTGGACGTCGCTGGCGTCGCCGGCTTGGGGCTGGGGGCCGGGGTCTGGCTGGCGCGTTCGACGGCCTGCTCGAGGGCGCGGACGCGCTGCTGGAGCCGGGCGACCTCGTCCCTGGTGGCCATGCCGAGGACGCCGAGCTGGCGCTTGACCTCCCGCTGGACCAGGCGGGTCATGATCTCGCGGTTCTTCTGGGTCCGGCGCAGCAGGTCCTCGGCGACCCGGCCGACCTGGGCCGACTGCACCTCGCCCTGCTTGGCGAGCAGGCCCGCGACCCGCTCGGCCTGGGCTCGGGTCAGGTCGCTGAGGCTCGCCAACGCCTGTAGATATTGCTCTCTCCCGCTCGCCACCCCACCACCTCCAACGCGTGTCCGGGGCCAGGATTCTCGCAGCGGCTCAGGACCCGGTCAACGAACTCGGGTTGCTGGCCAGCCCGTGTGGTAGAACCGGACCGTCGGAAGCGGGGCGAGGAGGGTGGAGTGGCGACCAAGGCCGAGGTCGAGCGGCAGCTCGGGGAGCTCATGGCCCGGCTCGACGGCAACGAGGCCAACGTGCGCTCGGCCATCCCGAGCCGCAAGGTCCTGCGCTGCCACGTCCCCGACCTGGACGCCGCCTGGTACTCGGTGGTCGAGAACGGCCACGTCTCCCAGCCGAGCGAGACCCCGCCCAACGGCCGCGCCGACATCACCCTCCGGGTCGGCTCCGACGACCTGGTCGACCTGGTCGAGGGGCGGATCTCGTTCCTGTCCGCGTTCTCCTCCGGCAAGGTCAAGGTGGACGCCAGCATCGTCGACCTGCTGCGGCTGCGCAGCCTGCTCTAGAGGTCCGATGCTCGGCCTCATCCCCATCCACGACGACAACCCCACCCGCAACCCGGCCGTCGTCAACTGGACGCTCATCGCCATCAACGTGGTGGTGTTCTTCGTCTCGCCCATCTCGCCGCTCGACGTCGGCGGGGACGCCAACACCCCGGCCGGGTTCTGCCGCCAGCTCGCCTTCTTCCGCGAGTGGGCGGCCATCCCGGTGGAGCTGCTGGAGAACGACCCGCTGGACGTGACCGCCGGCCCGGCCACGGCCGAGGGCTGCGTGGCCGTCCGGCCCGACTACCAGAAGATCCCGGCGCTCTCGGTGCTCTCGGCCATGTTCCTGCACGGCGGGCTGCTCCACCTGGCCGGCAACATGCTGTTCCTGTTCGTGTTCGGCAACAACGTCGAGGACCGGCTCGGCCACGCCCGCTACCTGCTCTTCTATCTGGCCTGCGGGTACCTGGCCACCTACGGGTTCGCCCTCTCCGACCCCACCAGCACCGACACCCTGGTCGGGGCGTCGGGCGCCATCGCCGGGGTCCTCGGCGCCTACCTGGTCCTGTTCCCGAGCGCGCGGGTGACCAGCCTGGTGCCGTTCCTGTTCTTCATCCCCGTGTGGCTGCCCGCCTGGGTGGTGCTCGGCTCCTGGTTCGTCCTGCAGTGGCTCTACTTCCAGGGCGCCGCCACCGCCGAGGGCGCCGGCGTGGCCTACCTGGCCCACGTCGTCGGGTTCGCCGCCGGCGTCGTCCTGATCGTCCTGTTCGGCGGCCTCCGCGCCCGCCGCCGACCCCCACCACCCCCACCCCCGCCCACCTGGTACTACGAGCCGCGCTAGAGGTCGCGGACGAGGAGCCGGCGGGCGGCCGACGCCTCGGCGTCGGCGGGGGCCGGGTGGAAGCCGAGGCGGGTCAGGAACGGCTCGGCGGCCGCGGCGGCGGCGACCGCCGGCAGGCCGGCGGCGCGGGCCTCGACGCAGGCGGCGACCACCAGCCGGGTGCCGACCAGCCGGCCCCGCCAGGCCTCCTGGACCACCGGCCCGTCCAGCCGCCCGAGCGTCCCGGCCGGCCGCAGCGCCGCCGCCCCCACCACCTGCCCGGCGTCCACCGCGACCAGCCACCGGCGCTCGCCGCCCCCGGTGGCCCCGAGCAGCCCGGCGGCGGCGGCCCGCTCGGCCGTGGTGGCCGGGCGGACGACCGGGCCGGGCGGGTCGAGCAGCCCGCCGACGTCGGCCAGGAGATGGTCGGGCGCGGTGGTCAGGTCGGGCAGGTCGGCCAGCCTGGTGACGCCGCTGAGGACCAGCGCGGTCGACCAGCCGAGCCGGTGGGCGCCGTCCAGGTCGGTGTCGGCCCGGTCGCCCACCATCAGGTAGGGGCCGGGCCCGATGGCCGCCGCGGCCTCCTCGAGCAGGGCCCGCTCGGGCTTGCCCGCGACCTCGGGCCGCACGCCGGTGGACGCCCGCAGCAGGGCCAGGGTCGCCCCGGCCCCCGGCCAGATCCCCTCGGGGGTCGGGAGGGTCGTGTCCGGGTTGCTGCCCACGAACCTGGCCCCGGCCCGGATGGCCAGGGTGGCGTCCCTGACCTTCGCGTAGGTCAGCTCCGGGTCGAAGCCGACCGCCACCACCTCGGCCTCGCGCCACGCCGACCCGTCGACCACGCGGGCCCCGGCCGCCTCCAGCGCCTGCCGCAGCCCCGGGCCGCCCACCACCATGACCTTGCGCCCGTCGAGCCCGCGACGCCCGCCGAGCAGCCGCACCGCGGCCTGGGCGGAGGTCAGCACCTCGCCCTCGGCCGCCTTGACCCCCAGCCGGTTGAGCTTCTCGGCCACCAGGCCGGGCGGCCGGTAGGAGTTGTTGGTGACGAAGGCGACCTTCACCCCGAGCCCTCGCACCTGGTCCAGCGCCACCGGCGCGGCCGCGATCGCCTCGTCCCCGAGGTAGACGACCCCGTCCAGGTCGAACACGACCCCCCGGAACCCTGCCGCGAGCGCCCGGCCCTCAGCCACGGCCGCCCGGCCGCCCCCGGCCCTCCGGTCCCCCGGCGCCGCCCCGGTCGTCGCGGGCGCGCTGGCGCTCGACCCGGTCGAGGGCCTGGCGGTAGGTGTCGACCTCGGGACGCATGACCACGGCCAGCCGGAGATGGCCGATGGCCCGGGCCCGCTTGCCGCCGCGGGCCAGGCACAGGCCGAGGCCGAAGTGGGCGTAGTCGTTGCTCGGGTCGATCTCCAGGGCCTCGGAGAACTCGGCCTCGGCGGCGGAGGTCCGGCCGGCGCCGTAGTAGGCGCGGCCGAGCGCCTCGCGGACCGAGCCGTGCCCGGGGGCGGCGTCGCGGGCCCGCTCCAGCGCGATCACCGCCTGGTGGGCGTGGCCGGCGGCCAGCAGCTCGCTGCCCCGCTGGAACAGCTCGTAGGTGTCGACGTCGATGGTCTCCCTCCGGATCCACGGTGCCAGGAGCAGCCCGGCTGGCGACCGGTGGCCCGCGCTTGCTACAAACACGGCCATGACCGACAACCCGAGTGCGGCGCCACCATGGTAGCCACCGCCCCGTTCCGCGGCCTGCGCTTCGATCCCGCCGTCGTCGGTGACGGCGCCCAGGTCACCGCCCCTCCCTACGACGTCATCTCGCCCGAGGCGCGTGCCGCCTTCGAGTCCGCGAGCCCCTACAACGTGGTCCGGCTGATCCTGGCCCGGCCGGGCGCCACCGACGTCCCCCAGCCCGAGCGCGACGGCACCAGCGACTACCGGCACGTGGCCGCCCTGCTCGCCCGGTGGCGGGCCGACGGCGTCCTGCGCCGCGACGCGGCGCCATGCCTCTACGTCTACGAGGAGCTGTACGAGCTCCGCGGCGCCCGCCGGATCCAGCGGGGGGTCCTGGCCAGCGTCGCCCTCGACGACACCGGGACCTGGGTCGTGCCCCACGAGCGGACCATGGCCGCGCCGGTCGCCGACCGGCTCCGGCTGCTGGAGGCGACCGGGGCCAACCTCTCGCCCATCTTCGGCGTCTACGCCGGCGCCGGCGGGCCCGCCGCCGTGCTGGACGACGTGACCGGCGGCGAGCCGGCGCTGGACTGTGTCGACGAGACCGGGGTCCGGCACCGGCTGTGGGCGGTCGCCGACCCGGAGCCGGATCGCGGCCTGGCGCGAGCGCATGGCCGCCCAGCGCGTGCTGATCGCCGACGGCCACCACCGCTACCGGACCTCGCTCGCCTACCGCGACGCCATGCGGGCCGCCAACGGCGGCCGGCCAGGGCCCTGGGACGAGCTCCTCATGTTCCTGGTCGACGCCGACCTGCACGGCCCGGCCGTCCTGGCCATCCACCGGCTCCTGGCCGGGGTCCACGGCGCCACGGTGCTGGCCGGCCTGGAGGGCGACTTCGACGCCCGCCCGGCGGCCTCCCCGGCCGAGGCCGAGCAGGCGCTGGGCCGGCTGCCCGAGGACGCGGTCGCGTTCGGGCTGTACGCGGCAGGGCGGAGCTGGCTGCTGGTCGCCCGCGACCCGGCCGGGCTCGCCGCCGAGGCGGGCCGCGACCGCCGCATGCTCGACGTCGAGGTCCTGCACGGCCCGGTGCTGAGCAAGCGCCTGGGCGTGAGCGACTTCGAGGGCCGGGTCGCCTACCAGAGCGACCTGGCCGCCGCCGTGGCCGCGGTCGACGGGGGCGCCGCGGCCAGCCTCCTGATCCTCCGCCCGGCCCCGTTCGGCGCCGTGGCCGCGGTCGCCGCCGGCGGCGAGACCCTCCCCCAGAAGACCACGTTCTTCTACCCGAAGCCTCGTGATGGCCTGGTGTTGCGGCCGCTCGACGAGAGTCCCTGATCCATGTGGGGGGAGCTCGCTCCCCCCACGGCCCCCCAAGAGCGCCTGTGCCATGGCGAGGTGATCGCCAGGAGGTTCGCCGTGAGTGTGCTCGATGCCCTGCCCGAGGGGATCACCGGGATCGACACCTACATGGGGGGTGCGTCGGAGATCACGGCCGGCTTCCTGCTGGCCGGTGACCGCCCGGCGCTGATCGAGACCGGCCCGGCCAAGGTGGCCGGCGCCGTCGCCGCCGGGGTCGCCGACGCCGGGCTCGACCCGGCCGACCTGGCCTGGATCGTGGTCACCCACATCCACCTCGACCACGCCGGCGGGGTCGGCGACCTGGTCCGGACCTTCCCCAACGCCACCGTCGTCGTCCACCCGGCCGGCGCCCGGCACCTGGTCGACCCCGAGCGGCTCCTGGCCAGCTCGGCCCGCGTCTACGGGCCGCTGATGGACACCGTCTACGGCGGCCTCACCCCGGTCGAGGCGGCCCGGATCAGGGCGGCCGAGGACGGCGAGGTCCTCGACCTGGGCGGCCGCCGCCTGGAGCTGCTGCACGCCCCCGGCCACGCCAAGCACCACCTGGCGGTGTTCGAGCCCGACCTGGGAGCCCTGTTCGCCGGGGACGGGGTCGGGGTCCTGCTGCCCTCGACCGGTGTGCTCCGCCCGGCCACCCCGCCGCCCGACTTCGACCGCGACCTGGCCGTGGCCAGCCTGCGCCGCTTCGCCGAACGCAACCCGGCCCACCTGGTCCTCACCCACTTCGGCCCCATCACCCCGCCCGCCGACCGCCTGGCCGAGGCCGAGGACAAGCTGCTGCGCTGGTGCGAGACGGCCGAGCGGGCCGCCCAGGAGCACGGCCTCGAGCTCGACCACATCGAGGCCGCCCTCCGCGAACGGTTCGAGCAGGAGGAGGGCTCACCACGCCATGGACCCCGAGCAGTCCGAGCTGCTCAACAGCTACGAGTCCAACGCCGCCGGCCTCCTCCGCTGGATCCAGCAGCGCCAGGCCCGGGCCACGGACGGCTGAGCCCACGCTACGCGGGGACCGGCGCCAGCCGGGCTACCTGGAAGGGTCGAGCCGCTCCAGGCGGTCGGCGGTGTCGTGGAAGCCGGGGTCGGCCTGGAGGACGCGGGAGAAGGCGGCCTGGGCGTGGGGCAGGTCGCCGGCCTGCTCGGCCAGGGCGCCCTCGGCGTAGGCCAGGCGCAGGTGGTGGTCGCCGAGCGCGGCCGGCCAGCGGGCATGGCGGCGGATCAGGGCCACGCCGGCGGCGGGCCGGTCGAGGTCGCCGTAGGCCGAGGCGGCCACCAGCAGCAGCTCGGCGGCCGTGTCGGCGTCCATCTTGGAGCGGTCGACCCGCTCGAACAGGGCGATCGCCCGTTCCGGCCGGCCGAGGGCACGCTCGATGTCGGCCAGCATGGCGGCCAGGTCCTGGCGGCCCGAGATGCGCTGCGCGGCGGCCAGCTCGGTGCGGGCGCTGCGGAAGTCCCCCATCTGGTAGAGGGCGATCCCCAGCGCCTCCCGTACGCTCGCCGACCGCGGCGCAGCCCGCTTGGCCGCCCGCGCGGCCCGGACCGCCTCCTCCGGGTCCCCGTCCTCGGACAACGCCACCACCGCATCCGCCAGCGCCCTGGCCGCGTCGGCCACCGCGTGGGGTCGCGCCGTCGCCCGCAGCTCGTCCAGCGTCTCCCCCGGCAGGATCTCCCCGACCCCCGGCCCCTCCTCCACCAGCCGATCGGCCGTCCCCCGCCGGTCGCCCGCTCCGCGCCGGTCGCCGGCCCCGGGTCGGGCGCCCGCTCCTGGCCGGTCGCCCGCCTCCGGTGCGGATCGGCGTCGCCCGACCGCCCGCCGCTGGCACCACGGCCGCCGGGACCCCGGCCGCTGGCGCCACCCGCCGCGGGCCCGCGGCGGGGCTGCCTGCCTTCCGGCGGTCTGCCGCTCCGGCCGGAGCGACCGGTGTTCGAGGGGTTACGGCCGCCGGCGCCCCTGGCCGGGCGGCCGGCGGCGGGGCGGCGCGGGCGATCCGGCTGCGCTTGGTTGTCCTCCACGGCCGCATCTTGCCGTACCCCGCCCCCGGCGCGCACGCCGGGGCGACGCGACCAGCCGCAGGTGGTCCGGGAACGACGAAGCGCCGCCTCAGGGGCGGCGCTTCGTTAAGAGTCTCGGCGGCGACCTACTCTCCCACCCAGCTTCCCGGGCAGTACCATCGGCGCTGGAGGGCTTAACTTCCGGGTTCGGTATGGGACCGGGTGTCTCCCCTCCGCTATGGCCACCGAAACGCTCTGGAGCCTCCGGTACACCGGAAACCTCCAGAACTACACAGCGAGCGCGTGCAACAAGAAGTTAGTTGCCAAGTCCTCGGCCTATTAGTACCGGTCAGCTCCACACATTGCTGTGCTTCCACTTCCGGCCTATCAACCCGGTCGTCTAGCCGGGGGCCTTACCAGGTCAACCCTGTGGGAGATCTCATCTTGGAGCGAGCTTCGCGCTTATATGCCTTCAGCGCTTATCCCTTCCGAACGTGGCCAATGAGCAGTGCCGTTGGCACGACAACTCACACACCAGAGGTTCGTCCGTCCCGGTCCTCTCGTACTAGGGACAGCTCTCCTCAAATCTCCTACGCCCACGGAGGATAGGGACCGAACTGTCTCACGACGTTCTAAACCCAGCTCGCGTACCGCTTTAATGGGCGAACAGCCCAACCCTTGGGACCTACTCCGGCCCCAGGATGCGATGAGCCGACATCGAGGTGCCAAACAGTGCCGTCGATATGGACTCTTGGGCACTATAAGCCTGTTATCCCCGGGGTACCTTTTAGCCGTTGAGCGACAGCGCTTCCACATGCCACTGCCGGATCACTAGGCCCAGCTTTCGCTCCTGCTCGACATGTCTGTCTCGCAGTCAAGCTCCCTTGTGCCCTTGCACTCGACAGCTGATTGCCAACCAGCTTGAGGGAACCTTTGGGCGCCTCCGTTACATTTTGGGAGGCAACCGCCCCAGTTAAACTACCCACCTGACGCTGTTCCAGATCCGGATTCACGGACCGTGGTTAGAAGCCCAGCACGAACAGGGTGGTATTTCAAGGTTGACTCCACCGAGACTAGCGTCCCAGTTTCACAGTCTCCCACCTATCCTACACAATTCGTACCAAACTCCAACATCAAGCTGTAGTAAAGGTCCCGGGGTCTTTCCGTCCTTCCGCAGGTAACGAGCATCTTTACTCGTATTGCAATTTCACCGAGCCACTGGTTGAGACAGCGCCCAAGTCGTTACGCCATTCGTGCAGGTCGGAACTTACCCGACAAGGAATTTCGCTCTAGAACTCCCCATGTCGCCATGGGGCTAGGACCATATCTTCAACTCGGTGTCGGACCGAGCTGGTCGGCGTATGGCCTCTGAGGATTCCAGGTACCGAGACCGCGCCCGCCGGTTCATCCGCTCTGTGACAGCGGCGATCCGGTGGAGACCGTCCTCGTGGAGATGTGCTCCCGTCTGCATGATCTGCAGCACGGAGGCAAACGCCTCGAAGTCGGCCTGCTTCGCGGTGACCAGTGGATGCGCTTCGAAGAACGGAACCACGACCTCGACCAGCTCCCTCCTCCGCTTCACGGAGAAGCGCAGGAGCGTGTGGCGATGGTTGTCGTGGCGCCGGTTCTCGATGATCTGCCCGCACCCGAACACCTCTTGGAGGAGTTCGAGCGCCGGCCTCGACGGCGCCGCCTGGGTGACCGAGAACTCGTGCTGGACCTGCCAGCCGAGGAGGCACCCGGGATTGCGCACGACCGAGATCGAGAAACAGCCTTCGCCGTCGACGAAGCCGACGACCCACTGCTCGAGCCCTGGCCTTTCCTGCTGATTGCCCGCACCGGACGGGTTGTCACTGGGCATGGCCGCACCCTACTGCGAGGGTGGGACAGCCAGTACCGCCGGATACTCGGGGTTTCCAGCATATAGCCGACTGCACTCGGCGCGTCGCCGCGCCGAGGGGCAGGACCTGGTGCACGTCCAGGTCGTCTACCTTAGTACCGTTATAGTTACAGCAGCCGTTTACTGGCGCTTAAGTTCAGAGCTTCGCCCTGCAAGCAGGGCTAACCCCTCCCCTTAACGTTCCAGCACTGGGCAGGCGTCAGTCCGTATACGGCGTCTTTCGACTTAGCACGGACCTGTGTTTTTAGTAAACAGTCGCTTGGGCCTGGTCTCTGCGACCGCCTCCCGCTCACACCGCGAAGGTGATCACGGGCTGCGGCACCCCTTATCCCGAAGTTACGGGGTCAAGTTGCCGAGTTCCTTAACCAGTGTTCGCTCGATCGCCTTAGTATTCTCTACTTGCCCACCTGTGTCGGTTTGGGGTACGGGCTCCAACTCCACTCGCTAGAGGTTTTTCTTGGCAGCATAGGATCATCCACTTCGCCTCAGTCGGCTCGGCATCGTGTCTCAGGCTGTATGTCCGGCGGATTTGCCTACCGGACGCCCTACGCACTTACCCCAGGTCAACCAACGCCTGGGTTGGACTACCTTCCTGCGTCACCCCATCGCTAGCCTAGTACCGGGTCTGTCGGTAGACCCCCCGAAGGGGGTTTCCCTTAGTACCCCGGGTTCGGCTCGGGCGCGGAGTCAGAGGTACGGGAATATCAACCCGTCGTCCATCGACTACGCCTCTCGGCCTCGCCTTAGGTCCCGACTCACCCTGGGCGGATTAACCTTCCCCAGGAACCCTTGGGCATTCGGCGGACGGGTTTTTCACCCGTCTTTCGTTACTCATGCCGGCATTCTCACTTGATGCGCGTCCACGGCTGGGTTACCCCGCCGCTTCACGCGCGCATCAACGCTCCCCTACCCACCCACGCGCTTGGACATGTGGTGCGACCCACATGCCGGGCGATACGTGAGTGCCGCAGCTTCGGTGGTGTGCTTGAGCCCCGCTACATCGTCGGCGCGGAGTCACTTGACCAGTGAGCTATTACGCACTCTTTCAAGGGTGGCTGCTTCTAAGCCAACCTCCTGGTTGTCTGGGCAACTCCACATCCTTTTCCACTTAGCACACGCTTAGGGACCTTAGCTGGCGATCTGGGCTGTTTCCCTCTCGACTACGAAGCTTATCCCCCGCAGTCTCACTCCTGGACTCTAACGTGACGGCATTCGGAGTTTGGCTGAGGTCGGTAAGCTTGTAGGCCCCCTAGCCCATCCAGTGCTCTACCTCCGTCACGAAACATCCAAGGCTGCACCTAAATGCATTTCGGGGAGAACCAGCTATCACCGAGTTTGATTGGCCTTTCACCCCTAACCACAGGTCATCCCCCAGGTTTTCAACCCTGGTGGGTTCGGGCCTCCACGAGGTCTTACCCTCGCTTCACCCTGCCCATGGTTAGATCACTCGGCTTCGGGTCTAGGACACGCGACTGAAACGCCCGTTTCAGACTCGCTTTCGCTACGGCTCCCCCACTCGGGTTAACCTTGCCGCGTATCGCTAACTCGCCGGCTCATTCTTCAAAAGGCACGCCGTCACAGCTCCCGAAGGAACCGCTCCGACTGATTGTAAGCACACGGTTTCAGGTACTATTTCACTCCCCTCCCGGGGTACTTTTCACCTTTCCCTCACGGTACTAGTCCGCTATCGGTCGCCAGAGAGTGTTTAGCCTTAGGGGGTGGTCCCCCCAGATTCAGACGGAATGTCCTCCGCCTTACTTGGGAAGCACCGACGGGAGGGGCGATGGGTTTCGTCTACGGGGCTGTTACCCGCTGTGGCGGCCGTTTCCAAGGCCTTCGACTACCCACGTCCTTTGTAACTCCCTGGAGGAGGTGCAGCTCCCCCTGTCGGGTCCCGCGACCCCGAGGCAACAACGCCTACACGCTGTCACGTTACCTCGGTTTAGGCTGACCCCCGTTCGCTCGCCGCTACTGAGGGGATCGCGGTTGCTTTCTCTTCCTCCGGGTACTGAGATGTTTCAGTTTCCCGGGTTACCTCTACCGGTCCTATGTGTTCAGACCGGAGTGACACGGCATGACCCGTGCCGGGTTTCCCCATTCGGACATCCCCGGATCAACGCTTGGTTGGCAGCTCCCCGAGGCTTATCGCAGCCTCCTACGTCCTTCATCGGCTTCTGGCGCCTAGGCATCCACCGTGTGCCCTTTGTAACTTGGCAACTTCAAAGATGCTCGCGCTCGCTATGTAGTTCTCAAGGTTCCCGGCTCGAGGTCCCGTCACCCGCCTGGCCGGACGGACCGGCTGGTTCGGGGTCAGGGCAGAGCCTCATGGCGAGGTGCTCGCGGCTCCCAGAGGAGACGCTCCCTCAAAGCTCAACAGTGTGTGCGGCCGGAACCGTCACCTTCCGCCGTTCCCCACCCCTCGCGGGGCGGTACTAGGCGAGCCGGCGAGCGGCCCGACCGAATAGCCAGTGATCGAGATCCTGGAGCGACCAGGCCCGTGAGTGGGTCCTGGCTCCTGGCGACCCTCTTGCGAGAGCCGCAAAGAAAGCTCCTTAGAAAGGAGGTGATCCAGCCGCACCTTCCGGTACGGCTACCTTGTTACGACTTCGTCCCAATCGCCGATCCCACCTTCGACAGCTCCCTCCCAAAGGGTTGGGCCACTGGCTTCGGGTGTTACCGACTTTCGTGACGTGACGGGCGGTGTGTACAAGGCCCGGGAACGTATTCACCGCGACGTTGCTGATTCGCGATTACTAGCGACTCCGACTTCACGGGGTCGAGTTGCAGACCCCGATCCGAACTGAGACCGGCTTTTTGGGATTGGCTCCCCCTCGCGGGTTTGCAGCCCTCTGTACCGGCCATTGTAGCATGTTTGCAGCCCAGGACATAAGGGCCATGATGACTTGACGTCGTCCCCACCTTCCTCCGAGTTGACCCCGGCAGTCTCCTATGAGTCCCCGGCTTGAACCGCTGGCAACATAGGACAAGGGTTGCGCTCGTTGCGGGACTTAACCCAACATCTCACGACACGAGCTGACGACAGCCATGCAACACCTGTGTAGGGCCCTTGCGGACACCGTGTCTCCACGGCTTTTCCCTACATGTCAAGCCCTGGTAAGGTTCTTCGCGTCGCGTCGAATTAAGCAACATGCTCCGCCGCTTGTGCGGGCCCCCGTCAATTCCTTTGAGTTTTAGCCTTGCGGCCGTACTCCCCAGGCGGGGCGCTTAATGCGTTAGCTGCGGCACGGAAGGAGTCGATGACCTCCCACACCTAGCGCCCATCGTTTACGGCGTGGACTACCAGGGTATCTAATCCTGTTTGCTCCCCACGCTTTCGCTCCTCAGCGTCAGTACTGGCCCAGGATCCCGCCTTCGCCACCGGTGTTCCTCCTGATATCTGCGCATTCCACCGCTACACCAGGAATTCCAGATCCCCCTACCAGACTCTAGCCGCCCAGTATCGAATGCAGGCTCGAGGTTAAGCCTCGAGGTTTCACATTCGACTTGAGTGGCCGCCTACGAGCTCTTTACGCCCAATGAATCCGGACAACGCTCGGTCCCTACGTATTACCGCGGCTGCTGGCACGTAGTTGGCCGGACCTTCTTCTGCAGGTACCGTCACTTTCGCTTCGTCCCTGCTGAAAGCGGTTTACAACCCGAGGGCCTTCGTCCCGCACGCGGCGTCGCTGCGTCAGGCTTTCGCCCATTGCGCAAGATTCCCTACTGCTGCCTCCCGTAGGAGTCTGGGCCGTGTCTCAGTCCCAGTGTGGCCGTTCACCCTCTCAGGCCGGCTACCCGTCGTCGCCTTGGTGGGCCGTTACCCCACCAACAAGCTGATAGGCCGCGGGCCCATCCCCGACCGGAGACCCTTTCCAACCTCCACCATGCGGAGGAGGTTCGTATCCGGTATTAGACCCAGTTTCCCGGGCTTATCCCAGTGTCGGGGGCAGGTTGCCCACGTGTTACTCACCCGTTCGCCGCTAGGAGCCACCCGGTGTTGCCACCAAGTGGTCCTCGCTCGACTTGCATGTATTAAGCACGCCGCCAGCGTTCATCCTGAGCCAGGATCAAACTCTCCGTCTGAGATCGTGAACTCCCTCGGAGCCCGGAGGCCCGTCGGGGGTGTTCTCGAAGGAGCTCGGTGACCCTGGAGCCACCGAGTTTGACCATCCGTCCCGGACGTACCGGGGGGATGGGCGATACAGGGGACCAACCCTGCACCGCTCAAGGCTCATCCGTTATCCGGATGCGCCAAGGAACCGTTCCGAGGAGGCAAGCCCCCTACGGGACGGGGTTTTGGCACTGGCTTTTCACACACTGTTGAGTTTTCAAGGAACGTCGCCGGGATGCTCTTCGGCGACTCACCTGCGGTTCCCGCGTCCTGTCACCGCCGGAGCGGCGGGACGGTACCACGGGCCTTTCAAGATCGTCAAAGACTTCCCACCTGCCCGGAGAGCGTACTCCTGGTGGAGCACCACCCGCCACGTCGACACCTTCACACAGAAGCGCCGCCCTGCGCCCCGACCTTCTGGGCGTCAGGACGGCCACCGAACAGCCGTCGGAACGAATCCTGTTGGCGTTCGGCGACCTCCTGTCTTCCGATGCCGACGCCGCTGGCGTCGTCCGGAGAGGTCCTCGGTCCTGAAGAACTTCCCTGCTTGCAGCCTTGAGAAGGTAGCACCGTGTTCGACAGCGTGTCAACTTGGTGCAGCCTGCTGGATGCCAGAAACCACAACGGTTCCAGCGTCCACACGCCGTCCAACGGCCGGCTCCGGGCCGGTATTCCGCGGCGGTCAGGACCCCGGGGCCTGCAGGAGGACCGGGGACCGCCGGCCGACGGTGAGCAGCCGTCCGTGCAGCTCGGCCGGTGGCCAGCTCTGCTCGATCGAGCCGACCTGCTGGCCGTCGAGCCGGACCGCGCCCTGGCTGACCAGCCGCCTGGCCTCGCCCCGGGAGCCGACCAGGCCGGCGTCGGCCAGCAGGGCGACGACCCAGACCTTGCCCTCGCGGACGGCGGCCTCGGGGATCGCCAGCGGCGTGGCCGACCCGGCGTCGCCGGCGGCGCCGGCGCCGGCCCGCAGCCGGACCCCGGCGTCGAAGGCGGCCTCGGCGGCCTCGGCGGCCTCCGGTCCGTGGTACAGGGTCACGACCTCGCGGGCCAGGCGGCGCTTGACGTCGCGGGCGCCGGCGCCGCCGGCGGCGGCCACCTCGGCCAGCCGGTCGGCCTCGGCCGGGTCGAGGTCGGTGGTGAGCCGCAGGTACTCGGGCACGACCTCGTCGGGGATGCGCATGAGCTTGCCGAACTGGGCCTCGGGGGGCTCGTCCAGGTAGATGCCGTTGTCGAGGCTCTTGGACATCTTCTGGACGCCGTCGGTGCCGCGCAGCAGCGGCATCGTGAGCACGATCTGGCCGGGCTGGCCGTGGGCGCGTTGCAGGTCGCGGCCGACGTGCAGGTTGAAGGTCTGGTCGGTGCCGCCGAGCTCGACGTCGGCCTCGATGGCGACCGAGTCCATGCCCTGCATGAGCGGGTAGAGGAACTCGACCAGGGAGATCGGCTGGCCGGCGCCGTAACGGGTGCGGAAGTCGTCGCGCTCCAGCAGCTTGGCCACGGTCACGTTGGCGGCCAGCCGGGCCACGTCGGCGAAGGTCATGGGGGCCAGCCAGTCGGCGTTCCGGCGGACCTCGGCGGCGTCGACGTCCAGCACCTTGGCGACCTGCTCGAGGTAGGTGCGGGCGTGCTCGGCGACCTCGGCCTCGGTCTGCTGGCGGCGGGTCTGGCTGCGCCCGCTGGGGTCGCCGACCAGGCCGGTGAAGTTGCCGATGATCAGGACCACGGTGTGCCCGAACCGCTGGAACTGGGCGAGCTTGCGCAGGACGACGGCGTGCCCGAGGGTCAGGTGGGACGAGGAGGGGTCGATGCCGAGCTTGACCCGCAGCGGCCGGCCCTCGGAGGTGGCCGCGGCCAGGCGCTCGGCGAGGCCGTCGCGCGGGTGGAGCTCGGCGACCCCGGACGTGAGCACCCGCAGCTGCTCCTCGACGGACGCCATGGGCGTGGGCACGGCGACTGACCTCCACAGGAAGAACCCGACTCCAAGACGGAACGAACGCTAGCACGCGCCGGGATGAAGCCGGCCGCCGCGGATGCCGACGTTCACCTGGCCGCTGGGTCCGAGCGGGCCGGTGGCGGCGGCCGTCGGCACGCCGGCGACCCGGGTCCGCCTGTGGGCCAACTTCCGGACTGCCCACCCGCCGCCACGACGATCGGGCCACGACCGCCGGCGACCGCTGGCCGGCGACCGGCGGCGCGGACCGGCGGCACCGGCGGGCACACCGGGGTCAGGGCCTGGCGACCACCCGGCCGCGCTTGAGCACCAGGGAGCGGGGCGGGTGGGCGACCACCGCCTCCCCGACCGTGGCCGCCGGGACCAGGGCGAGGTCGGCCCAGCAGCCCGGCTCCAGGCCGTGGCCGTCGAGCCCGAGCACGCCGGCCCCGCCGGCGGTGGCCAGCTCGAGGGCGGCGGCCAGGTCCTGGTCGCGCCGGGCCCCGGCCCGCCAGGCGAGCAGGGCGGCCCGCCCCAGCAGGTCGCCGTCGCCCCACGGCGACCACAGGTCGCGGACGCCGTCGCAGCCGAGGCCGACGGCCACCCCGGCCGCGCGCAGCCTGGCCAGGGGCAGCGGCGGCCGGTTGCCGGGGGCGACGGTGGTCAGCGAGACGCGCTGGTCGGCCAGGCCCTCGACCAGCCGGCCCAGCCGCGGCTCCGGCACCTCGGCCAGGGCGAAGGCGTGGCTGATGGTCACCTTGCCGGCCAGGCCGAGGGCGCGGGTCCGCTCGACGATCAGGTCGATGGTGAACGCGCCCAGCTCGCCGCCGTCGTGCAGGTGGATGTCGACGCCGCAGCCGTGCCGGCCGGCGATGGCGAAGACGGCGTCCAGGTGCTCGACCGGCCGCCGGTCGAAGCCGGCCGGGTCGAGGCCGCCGACCAGCTCGGCGCCGGCGCGGACGGCCGCCTCCAGCAGCTCGGCGGTCCCGGGGCGGACCAGCAGGCCGCTCTGGGGGAAGGCGACCAGCTCCACGGCGACCCGGTCGGCGAAGGCCTCGCGGGCCTCCATGACCCCGTGCAGGCTGTCGAGGCCGGCGACGGTGTCGACGTCGACGTGGCTGCGGATGTGGCTGGTGCCGGCGGCCACGTAGGCGGCCAGCAGGCTGGCCGCCCGCTGGGCCACGGTGACGCCCTGGCGGCGGAGCTCGGCCCGGCCGCGGTGCTCGTTGTCGATCAGGGCGGCCAGGCCGTCCCCGGCGGTGTGGGGCCGCCAGGGCAGGCCCCAGAGGGTCTTGTCGAGGTGGGCGTGGGCGTCGACCAGGCCGGGGACGGCCAGCTGTCCCCGCCCGTCGACCACGGTCGCGCCCTCGGGCGCCTCCAGCCGCTCCCCGACCCGGGTGATCTTCCCGCCGGCGACCAGCAGGTCGCGCGCCGGGCCGCCGAGCGGCCGGACGCCGGTCAGCAGCAGGGTGCCGCTCACCTGGCCTGCCTGGCGGCTCGGCGGGCGGGGCCGGGGCGGCCCGCCGAGACGTTGGGGTGGCCGGCGACCAGGGCGCGCCAAGGCCGGTCGGCGGCGGCGGTGACCCCGACCCGGCCGGTCCAGGCCACCTGGTCGCCGGGGACGGGCCAGCCCGCGGTGAGCCACAACGGGTCCCGGTCCAGGGGGGCGCCGTTGGCCCAGCCGGCCAGGCCGAGGGCCTGGCAGAGGCGGGCCGGGCCGCGGGCCAGGTCGCGGGGGCGGCTGGCCGGGCGCCGGGCAGCCATCAGCTCGGCGCCGCGGACGGGCTCGCCGGCGCGCAGCAGCACCGCCTGGGCGGTCCCCTCGGGGGCGCAGACCACGTTGGCGCACCAGTGCATCCCATAGGTGAAGTAGAGGTAGAGGTGGCCGGGAGGGCCGAACATGACCGCGTTGCGGCGGGTCGGGCCGCGGTGGGCGTGGCTGGCCGGGTCGAGCCCGGCCCCGTCGTAGGCCTCGGTCTCGACCAGCCGGACGGCGCTGGTGCCCTCGGGGGCCCGGTGCACCAGCAGCCGCCCGAGCAGGTCCCGGGTGACCTCCAGCAGCGGCCGCAGGTAGAAGCCGGCGGGGAGCGGCTCGAGGGCGCCCGGCGGCAGCGGGCCGGGGACCTGGCTCATCGGCCCGGGCGGCCCTTGGCCAGGAAGCGGCGCAGCTCGTCCAGGGGGAGGGTGTTGATGACCCGGTCGGGGGTGGTCCAGCCGCGGCCGGCGGTGGCGACGGCGAAGCGCATGTTGGCCAGGTGGCCGGGGCCGTGGCTGTCGGCGCCGAAGGCGAGCATGACGCCGAACTGGTGGGCGAGGCGGACCTGCTCGTCGCCGAGGTCGAGCCGGTGCGGGGAGCCGTTGACCTCAAGGGCGGTGCCGGTGCGGGCGGCCGCCCGGTACAGCGCCTCCAGGTCGACGTCGCCGGCGGCGCGGCTGCCGATGCGGCGGCCGGTCGGGTGGCCGATGACGTTGACGGCCGGGTGCTCGCAGGCGGCCACGAGCCGGGCCGTGAGGGCCTCGCGGGGCTGGTCGAGGCGGTCGTGGACGCTGGCCACGAGCACGTCGAAGCCGTCGAGGAAGTCGTCGTCGTAGTCCAGCGACCCGTCCCCGCCGATGTTGAGCTCGGCCCCGTGGAGCAGCGCGATGTCGCCGAGGCGCTCCTCCAGGGCCCGGATGCGCTCCCGCTGGGCCAGGAGCTGGGACCGGCTGGCCCCGCCGAGCCCCAGGCGCTCGCCGTGGTCGGTGATGGCCAGGAAGCGGTAGCCGCGGGCCCGGGCGGCGTCCACCATCACCTCCAGGGGGGCGGTGCCGTCGGGCGACAGGTCGGTGTGGCAGTGGAAGTCGCCGCCGACGTCCTCGAGGGCGACCAGGGCCGGGAGCTGGCCGCGGCGGGCGGCGTCGACCTCGCCGCGGTCCTCGCGCAGCACCGGCGGCACCCAGGCCATGCCGAGCCGGTCGTAGACGACCTCCTCGTCCTCGGCCACGACCAGCTCGCCGCCCCGCTCGAACAGGCCGTACTCGCTGAGCTTGAGGCCGGCCTTGACCGCCCGCTCGCGGATGCGGACGTTGTGGGCCGCCGACCCGGTGAAGTACTGGAGGGCGGCGCCCCACACCTCGGGCCGGACCGTGCGCAGGTCGACCTGGAGGCCGTCGCGGGTCCGGATCGACGCCTTGGTGTCGCCGAGGGCGGCGACCTCGGCCACCTGGGGCAGCTCGGTGAAGGCGCGGGCCACCGCGGCCGGGTCGCCGGCGGCGGCGAGCAGGTCGATGTCGTGGACGGCGGCCTTCATGCGCCGCAGCGACCCGGCGACCTCGACCCGCTCGACCCCGGCGACGCCGGCCAGCCGGTCGCGCAGGGTCTCGGCCAGGGGCAGGGCCACGGCCAGGGGGATGCCGTCCATGCGCTGGGCCATCCGTTCCAGGGCGCGGCGCAGGTTGGCCTCGGTGCGCGCCCCCATCCCGGGCAGGCCGGCCACCCGCCCGGCGGCGACCGCCTCGGCCAGCTCCTCGGGCGAGGAGACCCCGAGCCGCTCGTGGACCAGGCGGGCCTTGGCCGGGCCGAGGCCGGGCACGCGGACCAGGGCGCGCAGGCCGGGCGGGACCTCGGCCCGCAGCTCCTCCAGCTTGGCCACCCGGCCGGTGTCGAGGTACTCGCGGACCTTGGCGGCGATCGCCTTGCCGACCCCGGGGATGGCGGCCAGCTCGCGCTCGGACAGGGTGGACAGGTCGGCCCCGTAGCCCGACAGGGCGCGGGCGCCGCGGTCATAGGCCCGGACCCGGAAGCCGGTGTCCCCGGTGAGCACCAGCAGCTCGGACATCTCGTGGAACAGCCGGGCCAGCTCCTCGTTGCCCCAGGGCATGGGCGCCTCCCTCAGGCGGCCGGGCCCCTGGGCCCGGTGTCGCCGCTGGCCTCCAGATGGTCGGACGGGTCCGCGGCCACCGGCGGCTCCGCCAGCTCGGGCCGGGCCAGCGGCAGGTCGGTGCGCTCGACCCGGCGGGCGGGCCGGGCCCACCAGCCGGCGGCCAGCGCGGCCCCGATCACCCCCCAGGCGACCAGGACCCCGACGGTGAGCAGCGAGGAGGTCAGGCCGAAGTCGCGCACCCGGTCCAGCCGCAGCACCAGCAGGGGGCCGACCGGCACGCCGAGGCCGACGGCGACCACCGCGGACCGGCCGCCGCCGCGGGGCACCACCACCGCGGCCAGGACGGCGCCGACGCAGGGGGCGACCAGCAGCAGCGCGACCCGCAGGGTCCGTTCCACCGGCAGCAGGGCCAGGTCGGACTGGCGGCCGGCGACGGCGGCGGCCAGGGCGGTGGCCAGGGTGGAGGCCGCGACCCCGGCCAGGCCGGCGGCGACCGCCCAGCGCCAGCCCGATCGGCCGGGGGGTGGGGTCACCTGCTGGCCGGTTCGCTCAGCTCGGGTCGGCGGAGCCGGTGAGCAGCCACGACAGCAGCGCCTTCTGGGTGTGGAGGCGGTTCTCGGCCTGGTCGAACACGGCCGAGTTGGGGCCGTCCATGACCTCGGCGGCGATCTCCTCGCCCCGGTGGGCGGGCAGGCAGTGGAGCACCAGCACGTCCGGGGCGGCGGCCATGACCGTGTCGGTCGACACCTGGTAGGGCTTGAAGATCAGCGCCCGCTCGCCGTGCTCCATCTCCTTGCCCATCGACGCCCAGACGTCGGTGTAGAGCACGTCGGCGCCCTTGGCGGCGGTGGCCGGGTCGTTGGTCAGCTCGACCCCGCCGCCGGTGGCGGCCGCGATCTCGGTCGCCCGGCGGACCACCTGGGGGATGGGCTCGTAGCCGACCGGGGTGGCCACGGCGACGTGCATGCCCATCTTGGCCCCGGCGAACAGCAGGCTGTGGGCGACGTTGTTGCCGTCGCCCAGGTAGGCCAGGCGGAGGCCCTCCAGCCGGCCCTTGTGCTCGCGGATGGTCTGGAGGTCGGCCAGGGCCTGGCAGGGGTGGGAGTAGTCGGAGAGGGCGTTGACCACCGGGACGGTCCCGCCCCTGGCCAGCCGCTCCAGGCTCTCCTGGGCGAAGGTGCGCAGCACGATCGCGTGGACATAGCGCGACAGGACGGCGGCGGTGTCCTCGATGGTCTCGCCCCGGCCGAGCTGGAGCTCGGCGCCGGACAGGGGCAGCGGGTAGCCGCCGAGCTCGTGGATGGCGACCTCGAAGGAGACCCGGGTGCGGGTCGAGGGCTTCTCGAAGATCAGCGCGACCGTGCGGCCGCCGAGGGTGTCGCGGGCGCGCCGGTCGGCCTTGTGGCGGTCGGCCCCGTCCAGCAGGGCGACCAGCTCGCCGGTGTCGACGTCGTCGATGGAGAGGAAGTCTCGTTTGCTCATGGGCGCTCCCCTGAGGCGTCGCCGCTGGCCAGCGACTTGACCCGCGTGGCCAGGGTGGTGATGTCGAAGGGCTTCTCGAGGACGGCCTCGGGGCCGAGCTCGTTGCGGAGCGGCGCGATCACCTCGGCCGCCCCGGTCACCACCAGGACCGCGAAGGGCAGGGAGCCGTCGGGCCGGCGCAGGCGCCGGATGACGTCGGGACCGCCGAGCCCGGGCATCATGACGTCGAGCAGCACCACGTCGGGGTGGACGGTGCGGGCCAGCTCCAGGCCCTCCTCGCCGTCGGCGGCCAGGATGACCTCCAGCGCCTCGTCCTCCAGGATCGTCTGGAGCAGCCCGCGCACGCTCGGATCGTCCTCGACCACGAGCACACGATTGGACGGCATGCTGAGCCTTTCTGGGTTGCCGAGCGGGCCGGTGCGGGCACGGCCGGGCGCCTAGTCTACTCGCCGTGTCGACCAAGGGCCTCGGGCGGCAGGTCGGTGGTGGTCACGGTGGCCGCGGCCGGGCCGATGCCCAGGTCGACGGCCAGGTCGACCTGGGCCTTGGCGGCGACCGCGGCCGCGGCCCGCTCGTCGTGGGAGGCGGCGCGGCCGTCGGCGACCACGGTGACCGGGCCGAAGCTGACCCCGACCCGGTCCGGCACCAGGGCCACCCCGGCGGTGCCGAGGGCGTCGAGCACGGCCGGCCAGGAGGGCAGCCCGGCGGCCAGGGCGGCCCGCAGGGCCACCGACCCGGCGACCGCCCTGGCCGCGGCCAGGGCGTCGGTGTGGTCGGCGGCGCCGTGGACGGTCACCACCACCAGCTTGCGGGCGCCGGGGACGCGCAGGGCCAGGCCCTCGGCCAGGGACTCGCACAGCTGGGTCAGGGCCGACTCGAAGGCGGCGGCCCCGTCGGAGCCGGCCCGCAGGGTCGGGGCGGCGGCGGTGGCGTTGGCCAGCAGCACGGCCGCGTCGGCCATGCCCGGGGCCTGGTCGACCATGACCCGCTCGAAGGAGCGGGCCACCGCCCGGCCCAGCAGGCCGTCCAGCACCCCGGCCTCGACGGTGGCGTCGGTGGTGAGCATCACCAGGGTGGTCGCGGTCGGCGGGGGGTCCGGGGGCCTCAGGCCCAGGCCCCCGGTGGGTCGGGGGTCGGCGGGGTCGCGGGGGTGGTCGAAGGCGGGGGCGAAGGGGACCGACGCCTTGGCGGCGCCGCCGATGCGGACCTCGCCCTCGGACCAGGCGACGGCGACGGCGTGCTCGCGGGCGACCCCGCCCGAGGCCGTCATGGCCTTGGCGACCTCGCCCGACCCGCGCCGCCCGAGGGCGGCGGTGGCCTTGTCGGCGGCCTCGGCGGCGTCGGCCACGGCCAGCCGGACCCCGACCGCCCCGGTGCCGCAGAGCAGCACCTCGCCGGCCGGGCAGCCGATGGCGGCCGCGCAGCGGGCGGCCAGGGCGGCCGCGTCGGCGTCGCCCTCGGGACCGGTGGCGGCGTTGGCGCTGCCGGCGTGGACCAGCACCGCCCGGGCCATGCCGCTGCGGAGCTGGTCCCGCGACCAGCGCACCGGGGCCGAGGCGAACGGGTGGGCGGTGAACCGCCCGGCCGCCGCCGAGGTCTGCTGGCTGACCACCAGGCCGAGGTCGGGCCCGGTCCCCTGGGTCAGCCCGGCGTCCACCCCGGCCGCCCGGAACCCCCGGGGCGCGCAAAGCCCCCCCTCGACGCCCTGCGACTGTGTAGTCGACCACCGCGCCGCCCTTCCTGTTCACCGCAGCCGGCCCAACCCGCTGCGCCCTACCCTACCCGGCGGTGCGGAGGACCGCCTGCGTTCTGGCGGCGGCCAGGGCGGCCATGCGGTCGCGGATGGCGGCGCCGTCGGCGTCGGTGAGGGTGCGGTCGGCCGCCTGGAGGGCGACCCGGTAGGCGAGGTTGCGGTGCCCGGGCGGCAGCGGCGGGCCCTCGTAGGCGTCGAACAGGGTCAGCCGGGTGAGCAGGTCGCCGCCGGCCTCGCGCAGCGCCGCCTCCAGGTCGCTGGCCGCGACCCCCGGCGGGACCAGGAAGGCCACGTCGAAGGTGAGCTCCGGGTAGGGCGACGGCGTCGGCGCCGGTCGCATCCGCGGCACCGCGGCCAGCAGCGGGGCCAGCTCCAGCTCGACCGCGAAGGTGGCAGCCGGCAGCTCCCAGGCGACCGCCACCCGCGGGTGGAGCTGGCCCAGGAGGCCGACGGGCCGGTCCTCCAGGAGCACGGCGGCGCAGCGGCCCGGGTGGTAGGGCGGCGGCTCCTCGGCCCGGTAGCCGACCCCGGGCACCCCGAGGGCGGCCACCAGCCCCTCGGCCACGCCCTTGGCGTCGGCGAAGTCGAACGGCCGCCGCGGGTCGTCGAAGCGCCCGGCCGGCGCCTGCCCGGCCAGCAGGACCCCCAGGGTGAGCGGCTCGTCCGGCAGCTCGCCTTCACGGACCGGGAGGAACACCGCCCCCAGCTCGTAGACGGCGACCCCGTCCAGGCCCCTGGCCAGGTTGCGCCCGGCCACCTCGGCCAGGCCGGGCAGCAGGGTGGTGCGCAGCTCGGGCGCCTCCTCCGAGATCGGGTTGGCCAGCCGCAGCGTCCGCCGGCGGGGGTCGTCGGCGGGCAGCTCCAGCCGGTCGAAGGCGGCCTGGGACAGGAACGGGTAGCTCTGGACCTCGGTCACGCCCATGCCGGCCAGGGCCTCCCTGGCCTGGCGGCGCAGCCGCTGGGTGGCGGTGAGGCGGCCCCCGGTGGCGGCCGGCAGGGTCGCCGGGAGCTGGTCGTAGCCCCAGCCCCTGGCCACCTCCTCCTCCAGGTCGGCCCAGAGCTCCAGGTCGAAGCGCCAGCTCGGGGGGACGGCGAGCACGGTCCGGGGGTCGACGACCTCGGTCCGGCAGCCGTAGCGGCGCAGCTGGGCGGCGGCGAACTCGGGGTCGGCGGGGGCGCCGAGACGCTCGGACGACCGGCCCCAGTCGAGCCGGATCGCCTCCCGCTCCCCCACCCCGGGGCCGGCCCGCAGCCGCCCGGCGGCCACGGTCCCGCCGGCCAGGGTGGCCATCAGCCGGGCGGCCTGGTCGCAGACCGGCTCGGCCCCGGCCGGGTCGACCCCGCGGGCCCAGCGCTGGCCGCCCTCGGTGTTCATGCCCAGCCGGCGCATGGTCCGCCGGACGCTCGCCGGCGGGAAGTGGGCCGACTCGAGCAGCACCTCGGTGGTGCTGGCGCGGACCTCGGTGTCCTCGCCGCCCATGATCCCGGCCAGGGCCAGGACCCGCTCCCCGGAGGTGATCACCGTGTCCTCGGGGGTGAGGGCGCGGTCGCGGCCGTCGAGGGTGCGGAGGGTCTCGCCCTCGGCGGCCCGGCGGACCACGATGCGGCGGCCCGGCACCAGGTCGAGGTCGAAGGCGTGCAGCGGCTGGCCCTGGTCGAGCAGCAGGTAGTTGGTGACGTCGACCACCGCCCCGAGCGGCCGCTGGCCGTACAGGTACAGCCGCCTGGCCATCCACAGGGGGCTGGGCCGGGCCGCGTCCAGCCCCTGGATCACCCGGGCGGCGTACAGCGGGCAGCCCTCGGCGTCCTCGACGGCCACGGAGGCGAGACCCTCGGCCGGGGGGCCGGTCTCGGGCACCGTCAGGTCGAGCGGCTTGAGCTCCTTGCCGAGCAGCAGCGCGACCTCGCGGGCGATGCCCCGCATGGACAGGATGTCGCCGCGGTTGGGCGCGGTCTTGACGTCGAGCACGGTGTCGCGCAGCTCGACCGCCTCGACCACGTCGACCCCGACCGGGGTGTCGGGCGGCAGCACCAGGATCCCGGAGTGGTCGTCGAACACGCCCAGCTCGCGGGCGGAAGCCAGCATGCCATCCGACCAGGCGCCGCGGATCTTGCGGCGGACGATCTCGCCGCAGCGCGGGCAGCTTGGCCCCGGGCGCCGCCCAGGGCACCACGTCGCCGGGGGCGAAGTTGCGGGCGCCGCAGACCACCAGGCGGTCCTCCCCGCCGGCGTCGATGCGGACCAGGACGAGGCGGTCGGCGTCGGGATGCTGGGCCACCTCGAGGACCCGGGCGGTGAGGATGCCGGCCAGGTCGTCCCCGACCCGGTGGATGGTCTCGATCTCGACGCCGGCGAAGGTGAGCTTGCTCGGCCAGGGTGGCCGCCGGGACGTCGACGTCGACGTGGTCGGCCAGCCAGGAGAGTGGGACCCGCATCGGTTCGCTCCTCTCTAGACGCTGGTGAGCCAGCGGACGTCGTTGTCGGTCAGGGTGCGCAGGTCGGCCAGGCCCGAGCGGAGCATGAACGGCCGCTCGATGCCGGTCCCGGCGGCGAAGCCGGAGACCTCGTCGGGGTCGTAGCCGCCGGCCCGGAGCACGTTGGGGTGGACCATGCCGGCGCCGAGCAGCTCGATCCAGCCCTCGCCGCGGCAGGTGCGGCAGCCGTCGCCGGTGCCGCCGCAGATGAAGCAGGAGACGTCGACCTCGGCCCCCGGCTCGACGAACGGGAAGTAGGAGGGGCGCAGGCGGATCTGGCGGTCCTCGCCGAAGTAGGCGCGGGCGAAGGCGAGCAGCGTGCCCTTCATGTCGCCCATGGTCAGGCCGCGGTCGACGGCCAGGACCTCGATCTGGTTGAACACCGGCACGTGGGTGGCGTCGGGGGTGTCGGCCCGGTAGCAGCGGCCGGGGATGACCACGTAGACCGGCGGCGGCCCGGCCTGCATGGTGCGGACCTGCACCGGCGAGGTGTGGGTGCGCAGCACCAGCTCGCCGGCCTCGCGCCCGTTGCCCGAGTCGATGTAGAGGGTGTCCTGCATGGAGCGGGCCGGGTGGTCGGGGGGGAGGTTGAGGGCCTGGAAGTTGTACCAGTCGGTCTCGACCTCGGGGCCCTCGGCGACCCGGTAGCCGAGGCCGACGAAGATGTCGACGATCTCGTCGATGGTGCGGGTCACCGGATGGATGGCGCCGCGCGGGCGGCACCCGGCCGGGCAGGGTGACGTCGACCCGCTCGGCCTCGAGCAGGGCCTGGTCGCGCTCGGCCTCCAGCTCGGCCCGGCGGGCGGCCAGCTCGGCCTGGAGGGTGGTCCTGGCCTGGTTGACGCGGCGGCCCAGGTCGCGGCGGGCGGCCTCGTCGAGGCCGCCGAGGGAGCGCTGGACCTCGCCGAGGGCCGAGCGCTTGGCCAGGTGGGCCTGCTCGGCCTCGCGGAGCTCCTCGAGGTCGGCGGCGCCGGCGATGGCCTGCCGCCCGGCGGCGACGACGGCGTCCAGGTCTGGGGTTGGCATGGTCGAGCTCCTCACAGGAAAGCACGCTGACAGCGTCACGTCCGCTTCGCGGTCGCCCCGCTCGGCCGGGTGCCGGGCTCAGGTGATGCCGGCCAGCTCCAGGCCCCCGCGGGGCAGGCGAAATCGCAGGGTGGTGCCCTGGCCGGGGGCCGAGTCGGCCCAGATGCGACCGGCGTGGGCCTCGACCAGGCCGCGGGCGATGAACAGGCCGAGCCCGGTGCCGCTGGGCGCCCCGTGGCCGGGCCGCCGGTAGAACTTGGTGAAGATCAGCGGGAGCTGGTCGGCGGGGACGCCGACCCCCTGGTCGTGGACGGCGACCTCGACCCCGGCGTCGGTGACCTGCCCGGTCACCGTCACCGGCCCGCCGTCGGAGTACTTCACCGCGTTCTCCACCAGGTTGGTCAGCACCTGCTCGATCTTGTCGGGGTCAGCATAGACGCGCGGGAAGCCGTCGGGGAACGAGAGCCGGAAGCTGTGGCGGTCGTGCTGGAGCTCGAAGCGGCCGACGATGCCCTCGGCCATGGCGGCCAGGTCGAACTCGGTGCGGCGCAGCTCCAGGCGGCCGGCGTCGATCCGGGAGACGTCCAGCAGCTCCCCGATCAGCCGGGTCACCCGGTCGGCGTCCATGTTGACGGTGGCCAGCATCTCCCGCTTCTGGTCGTCGCTGAAGCGCTCCCAGCGGTGCAGCAGGGTCGAGGTGAAGCCCTTGACGCTGGTCAGGGGCGAGCGCAGCTCGTGGGCGAGGGTGGAGATGAGCTCGCCGCGCTGGCTGTCGCCGCGGGTGCGGGCCGAGGCGTCCCGGACCACGCAGACCGCCTGGACGACCCGGCCGGCGGCGTCGCGCTGGAAGCTGGCGGTGAGGTCGACCGGGACCGGCTCGCCCTCGGTGACCAGGTGCAGCTCCCGCACCGGGACCCGGCGGACCCCGGGGAGGCGGCGCAGCCGCTCCGAGCAGGCCCACCACGGGTTGCCGGCCCCGTCGCGCAGGGGCACGGCGTCGTCGAGCTGCCTGCCGGCCAGCTCGTCGCGGCCGGCCCTGGCCAGCCGCTCGGCGGCCGCGTTGGCATAGGCGATCCGGCCCTCGGCGTCGACCACCACCACCGCGTCGGGCAGCGCCTCCAGGTAGGCCTCGCTATCGGCCACCGGCGGCCTCCTGCTCGCCGGCGCGAGGTCTCGTACAGCAGGACGGCCGCGGCGGCGGCCAGGTTGAGGCTCTCGGCCCGGCCGGCCAGGGGGACCCGGACGGCCAGGTCGAGGTCGGCGGCGACCTCGGCGGGCAGGCCGTGGGCCTCGTTGCCGAGGACCAGGGCGAGCGGCTCGGCCAGGGGGGCCTGGTCGAGGGTGGCGCCGGCGTGCGGGTCGGCGCCGACCAGCCGCAGGCCCCGCCGGCGCAGGGCGGCGCGCAGCTCCGGCCACGGGGCCCCGGCCGTCACCGGCAGGTGGAACAGGCTGCCGGCGGCGGCCCGCACCGCCTTGGGGCTCTCGAGGTCGACCGACCCGCGGGTGGTGACGACGGCGTCGGCCCCGAAGGCGTCGGCCGCGCGCAGCACGGTGCCGGCGTTGCCCGGGTCGCGGACCTCGGCCAGCACGCACACCAGGCGCGGGGACGGCGGCAGCGCCTCCAGGGGCCGGAGCACGCTCGGCAGCACCGCGACCAGGCCCTGCGGGGTGGTGGTGTCGGCCAGGGCGGACAGCACCGGCTCGGCCACCAGCGTCACCCGGGCGCCGCGCTGGCGGGCCAGGTTGACCAGGCCGGCGTGGCGGGCCGCGGCCCGCTCGGTGGCCAGCAGGCTGTCGGGGACGTGGCCGGCCTCGAGGGCCGCCCTGATCCCCTCCGGCCCCTCCAGCAGGAAGCGGCCATCGGCCCTGGCCCGCGACGACGGCCGGGCGAGCTTGCGCGCCGCCCGCACCGCGGGGTTGCTGGGGCTGGTGATCACGTCCACGGGGCCGCCGGGGCCGCCCGTCAGGCCTTGCCGCTGGAGCCGCTGGAGCCGTTGGAGTCGCTCAGGCCCTGGCGGGCGCTGGTGACCAGGCTCGCGAACGTGCGCGGGTCGGTGACCGCGATGTCGGCCAGGACCTTGCGGTCGACCTGGATGCCGGCCAGGCGCAGCCCGGAGATGAACCGGTTGTAGGTCATGCCCTCGGCCCGGGCGGCGGCGTTGATCCGGGCGATCCAGAGGGCCCGGAAGTCGCCCTTGCGCGCCCGGCGGTCCCGGTAGGCGTACCGCAGGGCGTGCATGACCTGCTCGTTGGCGGCCCGGTAGTGGCGTCCCGGGCTGCCCCGGTAGCCCTTGGCCAGCTCCATGGTGGTGCGCTTGGCCTTGGCGCCGTGGACGGCCCGCTTGACTCTAGCCATCGGAGTTCTCTTTCCGTCGTCGGTTGGCTCGTGGAGTACCCCGCTACAGGCCGAGCATCCGGCGGACGCTGCGCCGGTCACCTGCGGTGACCTCGACCTCGCGGCCGAGGCGGCGCTTGCGGGCGGGGGTCTTCTTCTCGAGCATGTGGTTCAGCCGGCTCTGCCGGCGGAGGATCTTGCCGGTCTTGGTCACCCGGAAGCGCCGTGAGGCGCCCCGGTGGGTCTTGATCTTGGGCACGGGGTCTCCTGGCTATGGCGTGCTGACGGGCGCGGCCCTCCCGGCTGCCGGCGGCGCGCCCTTGGCGCCGCCCTGGGTCTTGCGGGGCGAGAACACCGTGATCATGTTGCGCCCGTCCTGGCGGGCCGGGCTGTCGACCTGGGCGATCTCGACGAGGTCGGTGGCCAGCCGCTCCAGCAGCCGCCGCCCGAGCTCGGTGTGGGCCATCTCGCGGCCACGGAACATGATGGTGACCTTGACCTTGTGGCCCTGCTTGAGGAACCGCTCGACGTGGCCCTTCTTGGTCTGGTAGTCGTGCGGGTCGATCTTGGGCCGCATCTTCATCTCTTTGAGGGCCACCAGGTTCTGCTTGCGCCTGGCTTCCTTGGCCTTGATGGCCTGCTCGTACTTGAACTTCGAGTAGTCCATCAGCTTGACCACCGGCGGGCGGGCCATCGGGGCGACCTCGACCATGTCGAGGTCCTGCTGGCTTGCCATCCGCAGCGCGGCCTGGGTGTCCATCACCCCGAGCTGTTCGCCGTCGGCGCCGACCACCCGGACCTGGGGGGTCCGGATCCGGTCGTTGATCCTGGGTTCAACGCTGATGCAACATCCCTCCTCGCCGACCGGCCTGCCGGTCGGAGTGAATACGAAAACGCGGCCCGCAAGGGCCGCTTCCACGGCCGTTGGCCGTGGTAACGTGTTCAACCCCTTGGGGCCTGGCCCCAGAGGTGAGAAGCCCTCGCTTCTGCTTTGCTCCGTATGCAGTTGACGGGCCCGAAGGTTCTCGGACCCGACCGAATCAACGCTACTGTAGCGTCGATTGTTCCCGCTGTCGACGCCGCGAGGAGTCCCATGTCGGAGCAGGACCTGACCCCCGACCAGCTCGAGCAGCTGCGCGAGCAGCTCGCCTCGGTGTCGGCGGGCGACGTGATCGCCGAGGCCGCCCTTTCGCTGATCGCGCTGGCCTATGTCCGCCTCGGCATCCCGCCCGAGCAGCATGCCCGCTTCCGCGACCTGGACGAGGCCCGGCTGCTGGTCGACGCGCTCGGCGGGATGCTGTCGGCCACCGAGGGCCGCCTTGGCCCCGCCGAGCCGGGCCTGCGCGACGCCCTGGCCGGTCTGCGGATGGCCTTCGCCGACATGGCCCAGGACGCGGGGGGCTCCGCCCCCCGCGATCCCCCCGGAACCGAGCCGCCGCCGCAGGCGGAGCCGGAGGACCCTGGGATCCTGCGGCCGCCCAGTGGGCTGTGGGTGCCGGGCCAGGACTGACGGCGCCGGCCTCCAGACGAAAGGCCCCGCCCGGGGGCGGGGCCCTGCCAACCTTGCGTGATGCCGGACGTCAACGAACCGAAGGCCCGTCCTGCTCCTGCTCCTTACGCAAGCGGCCGCACGTTCGAGGCCTGGGGGCCCTTGGGCCCGTCGGTGATCTCGAACTCGACGGCCTGGCCCTCGTTGAGGGTCTTGTAGCCGTCGCTCTGGATGGCCGAGAAGTGGACGAAGACGTCGTCGCCGCCGTTGCGGGCGATGAAGCCGTAGCCCTTCTCGTTGCTGAACCACTTGACGGTGCCTTCAGGCAACGTGCTTCCCTCCTGTCGACCCCGGCGGCCTCGACACCGTTTGCTGAGGCATGTTGGCCGGGCCGCGCGGACTGTACCGCGACGCCAACTTGGGCACAAGCGCAGGTCAAATCAGACGAACGGCCTGGTCAGGCGACGATCTTCGAGATGGGGAGCTCGAGGATGTCGAAGGCTCCGGCGGCCTTGAGGGTGGGGATGAGCCGGTTGACACCGGCCTTGTCCACCACCGTCTCGACGGCGTGGAAGCCCGAGTCGGCGAGCTCGTTCACCGTCGGGGCCTTCATCGACGGCAGCACGGCCAGCACCGCGGCCAGGTCGGCGTCGGCCACGTTCAGCTTGATCAGCACCTTGGAGCGGGCCGTGGCCGCCCCGACCAGCAGCGTGAGCAGGTCGTCCATGGCCTGGCGGCGCTCGGGGTCGGCGGCCGAGGAGGGGTTGGCGACCACCTCGGTCCAGGAGGTGAGCAGGGTCGCGATCACCACCATGCCGTGGCTGCGCAGGGTGGACCCGGTCTCGGTGAGGTCGACGACCGCGTCCACGATCTCGGGCACCTTGGCCTCGGTGGCCCCGTAGGAGGGGAAGATCCGGGCCGGCAGGCCCAGCTCGGCGAAGTACCGCCTGGTGAGGTTGGGGAACTCGGTGGAGACCCGCAGCCCCGGCTGGAGGTCCTCGGGCCGGGTGGCCCCGAGGTCGCGGTGGACGGCCAGGACCACCCTGACCGGGTTGGAGGTCTGCTTGGAGTAGGGCAGCTCGGCCAGGCTGACCACCTTGCTGCCGGTCTCCTCGATCCAGTCGCGGCCGGTGATGCCGAGGTCGAAGAAGCCCTCCTCGACATAGCGGGGGATCTCCTGGGGCCGCAGCAGCGACACCCGCTCGACCCTGGGGTCGTCGATGGCGCCGTGGTAGTCGCGCTCGCTCCCCCGCTTGACGGGCAGGTCGGCGGCCTCGAACAGGGCCAGGGTGGCCCGCTCCAGGCTCCCCTTGGGCAGCACCAGCTTGAGCACGACTCGTCTCCTCTGTTGTCAGTCCTGCTTGTCGATCGCTTCCAGCAGGCCGGCCATCTCCAGCGCAGCCACGGCGGCCTCGGCGCCCTTGTTGCCGGCCTTGCCGCCGGCCCGGTCCAGCGCCTGCTCCATGGTGTCGCAGGTGAGCACCCCGAAGGCCACCGGCACGCCGGTGGCGCGGGTGACCGCGGCCAGGCCGGCGGCGGCCTGGCCGGCGACGTGGTCGAAGTGCGGGGTGGCGCCGCGGACCACCGCCCCGATGGCCACCACGGCGGCGTAGCGCCCGGTGGCGGCCAGCCGCTCGGCGGCCAGCGGCAGCTCGAACGCGCCCGGCACCCAGGCCAGGTCGATGTCGGCCTCCTCGACCCCGTGGCGGCGCAGCTCCTCGACCGCCCCGGCGACCAGCGGGTCGGTGACCAGCCGGTTGAACCGGCTGGCGGCGATGGCCACCCGCCGGCCCCGCCCGTTGAGTTCACCCTGGTAGGTTCGGCCCATTGTGATCCTCCTATCCCGTCGTCCTTGACCCATCGGGGGGGTCCGCTTCGCTTCCCCCCCGAACCCCCCCTCGGGCAGCTCCAGCAGGTGGCCCATGCGTTCGCGCTTGGTGCGGAGGTAGCGGAGATTTTCGGGGTTGGGGCGGGTCTGGAGCGGGACCCGCTCCACGATCTGGAGGCCGAAGCCGTCCAGCCCGCCGTACTTGGCCGGGTTGTTGGTGAGCAGCCGCATGGTGGTCACCCCCAGGTCGACCAGGATCTGGGAGCCGATCCCGTACTCGCGCCCGTCGACCGGCAGCCCGAGTTCGAGGTTGGCGTCGACGGTGTCGCGGCCCTGCTCCTGGAGGTTGTAGGCGCGCAGCTTGTGGCCGAGCCCGATGCCGCGGCCCTCGTGGCCGCGCAGGTACACGACCACCCCGAGGCCCTCGTCGGCGATGCTGGCCAGCGCGTCCTCCAGCTGGGGGCCGCAGTCGCAGCGCAGGCTGCCGAGGGCGTCGCCGGTCAGGCACTCGGAGTGGACCCGCACGAGCACGTTCTCCTCGCCCTGGACGGCCCCCTTGACCAGGGCCAGGTGCTGCTCGCCGTCCAGCAGCGACTCGTAGGCGTACGCGGTGAAGTCGCCCCAGCGGGTCGGGATGCGGGCCTCGGCGACCCGCTTGACCAGCTTCTCGTGCTGGCGCCGGGACCGGATCAGGTCGGCGATGGAGATCAGGGGCAGGCCGTGGGCGGCGGCGAACCGCTCCAGCTGGGGCAGCCGGGCCATCTCGCCGTCGTCGTCGACGATCTCGCACAGCACCGCCGCCTGGGCCCGGCCCGCCATCCGGGCCAGGTCGACCGCGGCCTCGGTGTGGCCGGCGCGCTTGAGGACGCCGCCCTCGCGGTAGCGCAGCGGGAAGATGTGGCCGGGCCGGACCAGGTCGGTGGGCCGGGTCGCCGGGTCGATCAGGGCCTGGATGGTGGTGGCCCGGTCGGCGGCCGAGATGCCGGTGGTGGTGCCGGCGCGGGCGTCGACCGAGACGGTGAAGGCGGTCCGGTAGGGGGCGGTGTTGGCCGCCACCATCAGGGGCAGGTCGAGCTCGTCGAGGCGTTCGCCGAGCATCGGGGTGCAGATCACCCCGGAGGTGTGGCGGACGAAGAAGCCGATCGTCTCGGGGGTGGCCGCCTCGGCGGTCATGATCAGGTCGCCCTCGTTCTCGCGGTCGGCGTCGTCGACGACCACGACCATGCCGCCGGCGGCGAGCGCCGCCACCGCGTCCTCGACGCTGGCGAAGCCGCTCACTGGCCCACCCTCCCCTCCACCAGCCGCTCGACGTACTTGGCGACCACGTCGACCTCGAGCTGGACCGGGTCGCCGGGGCGGCGCCGGCCGAGGGTGGTCACCTCCAGGGTGTGGGGCACCAGGGCGACCGCGAACCAGCCGGGCCCGACCCCGGCGACGGTCAGGCTCACCCCGTCGACCGCCACCGAGCCCTTCTCGACCACGTAGCGCTCCAGGTCGGGGGGCAGCTCGATCCTGACCTCCTCCCCCGCTCCCACCTCGGTCCGCTCCAGGACCCTGGCCACCCCGTCGACGTGGCCCTGGACCAGGTGGCCGCCGAGGCGGCCGCCAAGGGCCATGGGCCGCTCCAGGTTGACCAGGTCCCCGGCGGCCAGCCCGCCAAGGGCGGTGCGGCGCAGGGTCTCGGCCACCAGGTCGGCCGCGAACCCGTCGGCGGTGGCCTCGGCCACGGTCAGGCAGCAGCCGTTGACCGCCACCGACTCGCCCAGCCGCAGGTCGCCGGCCAGGAACGCGGCCTCGACCTCGAGCCGGGCCCCGCTGCCGTCGTCGGCGGCGGCCAGGGCGGCCACCGTGCCCGTCCCTTCCACGATCCCGGTGAACATCACGGTCCTTCCGTGGTCGGGGGGGCGCTCGGCCACGGTCGATCGGAGGAACGCCACCACCCGCAGGTCGTCGCCGAGGCGGTCGACCGAGGCCAGGCGCAGCCGGCGGGCGTCGGCCAGGGTGGCCGCCCCGGCCCCGCGCCAGCAGCCCCGGGGCGCCCTGGCCGCCGATGGCCAGCGGGGCCAGGTACCAGACCAGCCGGTCGGCCAGCCCGGCCGCCCACAGGCTCGCCTGGAGCCGCGGCCCGCCCTCGACCAGCAGCTCCAGCACCCCCCGCTCCCCCAGCGCCCTGGCCAGGTCGTTCAGGTCGACGCCGGCTGGGAGCCGCCTGCCGTCGCGACACCAGCACCTCGGCCCCGGCGGCCTTCCAGGCGTCGACGGCGGTCGCGCGGGGCGGCGGGGGTGGTGGCGACCAGGGTCTCGGCCTCGGCGTCGAACAGGTGGCCGCCGGCGCCGACCCGGCCGGCGGCGTCGACCAGGACCCGCAGGGGCTGGCGCCCGGTGAAGCCGGGCAGGCGGACGGTGAGGCGGGGGTCGTCGGCCAGGGCGGTGCCGGCCCCCACGGCCACCGCGTCGGCCTCGGCCCGCAGCCGGTGGGCGTCCGAGCGGGCCGCCGGCCCGGTGATCCACTGGGAGGTGCCGTCGGGGGCCGCGACCTTGCCGTCCAGGCTGGCCGCGGCCTTGAGGGTGACCCGCGGCCGCCCCAGGCGGCGGTGGGTCAGGTAGGCGGCGTTCTGCTCGGCCGCCGCGGCCGCCCCGGCCCCGGCGTCGACCCGGACCCCGGCCGCCCGGAGCCGCTCCAGCCCGGCCCCGCGGGCCCGCGGGTCGGGGTCGGTCACGGCCGCCACCACCCTGGCCACCCCCGCCGCCACCAGCGCGTCGGCGCACGGCGGGGTCCGCCCGTGGTGGGCGCACGGCTCCAGGGTCACATAGCAGGTCGCCCCCTCGGCCGCCGCTCCGGCCGCGGCCAGGGCCATCGCCTCGGCATGGGCCGTCCCGGCCGCCCGGTGGAAGCCCTCCCCCACGACCCGGCCGTCGCGCACCAGCACCGCCCCCACCATCGGGTTCGGGCTGGCGGTGCCGCGCCCGCCCTCGGCGAGCGCCACCGCCCGGGCCATCCAGGCCTCGTCGGGCTCCTGCTCGGTTGCCACCACTGCCCTCCTGCCCGGGGCGTGGTGGAGAGGCCGCGCCGGGCACGCAGCCCCGAGCGCGGCCGCCGCCTCCTTCCATCCGGACTGTCACCGTCGGCCCCTGGGTTCCACAGGGTCCACCCCGGCCTGGTGTGGCCGGGGGTCGCGGGCTCTCACCGCCGGTGGGGAGTTCCACCCCGCCCCGGAGACGCGCGTGCTACGTCATCAGCAGCGTACACCCAGGTCGGGCGGCCTGAGAACCCGACCGTCGGTGCGGCGGTCGAGGGCGTAGCTGGAGCCCTGCTGGCGCTTGGCCACGTGCTTGAGCTCGGTGGCGGTGGCGACCAGCTCGCGGTGGTTGGCGAAGGCACGCTGGGCGCTGGAGGCGATGCCGAGGGAGACCGAGACGATCGGGAAGCGGCGCAGCTGGCCCTGGCGGTCCTCCAGCTCGATCGAGCCGGCGCTGGCGTCCTCGGGGTCGTACAGGGTCGGGATCCGGTCGTCGAAGCTGGTGATGACCCGGCTGGCGAACGACTCGGCCGCTTCCGGGGGGAACAGGACCACGAAGTCGTCGCCGCCGATGTGGCCGACGAACCCGTCGGCGCCGGCCGCGTCCTGGGCGGCCCGCCGCAGCACCTGGGCGAACAGCGAGATCACCTCGTCGCCGCGGAGGAAGCCGTAGCGGTCGTTGTAGGACTTGAAGTTGTCCAGGTCGGCGTAGGCCACCGCGACCGCCGTGCCGCGCTCCATGCGGTGGGCGATCTCCTGCTCGATCCGGTTGTTGCCGGGCAGGCCGGTCAGCGGCGACAGCGAGCGCATCTCGCTGGCCCGGCGCAGGGTCGTCTTGACCCGCGCGACCAGCTCCATCGGGTCGAACGGCTTGATGATGTAGTCGTCGGCGCCGGCGGTCAGCCCCAGCACCTTGTCGGCCGAGAGCGACTTGGCGGTCAGCATGATCACCGGGATGTGGGCGCTGCGGCCGTCGGCCCGCAGCTTGGTGCAGACCTCGTAGCCGTCCATCCGCGGCATCATCACGTCCAGCAGGACCAGGTTGGGCTGCAGGTCGAGCGCCTTGGTGAGGGCGTCCTGGCCGTCGTGGGCCGTGATCACCTCGAAGCCCTCCAGCCGGAGGTTGACCTCGACGAACCGGACGATGTCGCGGTCGTCGTCGGCGATCAGGACCATCTCGTCCACTACGTGCCGTCCCCCCCGTCGATGAGCTCCCGGAACGCCTTGGCGGCGGCGGCCGGGTCGTCGGCGCCGAAGATGGCGGTGCCGACCACGAACACGTCGGCGCCCGCCTCCCGGCACCGGGGTAGCGTACCGGCGTTGACGCCGCCGTCGACCTGGAGCGCCACCGGCCGCCCGGTCCCGGCGATGGCCCGGCGGGCGGCGGCGATCTTGGGCAGCACCCGGTCGTCGAACGCCTGGCCGCCGAAGCCCGGCTCGACCGTCATGGGCAGGACCAGGTCGAGGGCGTCGAGGTAGGGCAGGACCGACTCCAGCGGCGTGCCCGGCTTGAGGGCCAGCCCGGCGTCGAAGCCGTGCCCGGCGGCGGCGCGCAGCGCCCTCGCCGGGTCGTCCACCGCCTCCACGTGCATGCTCACCCCGTTGGCCCCGGCCTCGGCCAGGGCCGGCAGCAACGCCTCGGGGTCGTCCACCATCAGGTGGCAGTCGAGGTAGTGGCCGGTGTGGGGCCGCAGGGCGGCCACCATCGGCGGGCCGAAGGTGAGGTTGGGCACGAAGTGCCCGTCCATGATGTCGAGGTGGATCCAGTCGGCGGCCTCCTCGACCAGCCGGACCTGATCGGCGAGCTGGGCGAGGTCGGCGTTGAGCACCGACGGTGCCAGGCGTCGGATCACGGAGCTCCTCGGGCGTGGACCACGGTCGTTGCTGATGGTATCGGCGGATCGGGGGGCCAAGTGAGCCTGCAATTGCAGACTCACCTTACCTTGAACAGCTGTGCAACAAACATGCCGTCGGCTCCGTCCCGGTGCGGCCAGAGCTGGCGGGCCTCCTCAAGGCGCAGGTCGCCGCGGCGTTCCAGCAGCTCGGCGACCACGTCCTCGGTCTCGGCCTGTGTCCAGGTGCAGACCGAGTACAGCACCGTCCCGCCGGTCCGGACGGCCTCGGCGGCCGCCTCCAGCAGGGCGAGCTGCAGGTCGACCAGCCCGGCGACGTCGTCGGGGCCGTGGCGCCAGCGCGCCTCGGGGCGGCGGCGCAGGCTGCCCAGGTTGGTGCAGGGCGCGTCGACCAGGACGGCGTCGGCGGCGCCGGGCCGCAGCGGCGGGCGGCGGCCGTCGGCGACCACGGTGTGGAGCCGGTCGGCCACCCCCAGCCGGCCGGCCGTGTCGGCGACCAGCCGGGCCCGGCTCCGCTGGACCTCGACGGCCAGGACCCGGGCGCCGAGGGCGGCCAGGTGGCCGGCCTTGCCCCCCGGCCCGGCGGCCAGGTCGACCACCAGGTCGCCGGGGGCGGCGCCGACGGCGGGGGCGACCAGGGCCGAGGCGGCGTCCTGGACGACCGCCCGGCCCTCGGCGACGGCGGCCAGGCGGGCCGGGTCGCCCCGCTCCATGGCCACGCAGTCGGGGCTGAGCGGGCTCGGCCGGGCGGTCACGCCGGCCTCGGCCAGCTCGGCCAGCAGCTCGTCGCGGGTGGTCCGGCCGGGGGTGACCCGGAGGCTGACCTCGGGCCGGGTGTTGTCCGCCTCGACCAGGGCGACCAGCTCCCGCGGGCCCAGGCGGGCCAGCGCCTCCTCGACGATCCAGGCCGGGTGGGAGCCGCGGGTGGTGGCCCAGCCGGCCGGGTCGCGCTCCGGGTCGGGCCAGACCGGCGGGGTCGCGGCCAGGCGGCGGAGCACGGCGTTGACATAGCCGGCCTGGCCGCGGTGGCCGGCCCTGGCCACCGCCCCGACGGTCTCGGCCACGGCGGCGTGGGCGGCCGTGCCCCCGAACAGCAGCTCGTAGGCGCCGAGGCGCAGCCCCCGCAGGACCAGCGGCTCCAGCCGCTCCAGGGGCTGGCGCGACAGCGGGGCCAGGGCGAAGTCGAGCGCCCCCCGCATGCGCAGCGACCCGTAGACCAGGTCGGTGGCGGCCGCCCGCTCCGACAGGGTGAGGCGTGAGCGCCGCAGCATCGGCGGCAGGGCCAGGTTGGCGTAGGCGCCCCCGTCGACCCGCTCCAGCGCGGCCAGGGCCACGTCGCGGGCGTTGGCCGCCGGGGGCCGCTGGCGCGCCGGGCGGGCGCCCTCGGTCCGGCCGGGGCCGCGCGACCCGCGGGCGCCGCGGGGGCGTCCGGCGGTCACCGGCCCAGCCACTCGTCGGGGCCGAGGCGGGCGCCGCGGGCGAAGTCGGCCCCGGTCATGGCCCGGCGGCCCTCGGGCCGCAGCTCCAGCAGCTCCAGGGGATGGTCGGCGGTCCCGACGAGCAGCCGGCCGCCGGGGCCGAGCCCGAGACGTCCCGGTTCCAGCGCGGGCCCGCTCCCCGGCCCGTCGGCCACGGCGGCCCGGGTGACCTTGAGGCGGCGGCCGCGGTGGGTGGTCCAGGCGCCGGGGGCCGGGGTGAAGGCGCGGACGGCGTCGGCGACCCGGCGGGCGGGCCGGGTGAAGTCGAGGCGGGCCTCCTCGCCGGTCACCTTGGGGGCGATGCTGACCCCGGCCTCGGGCTGGGGGCGGGGCTCGACCTGGCCGGCCTCGAGGGCGTCGAGGGTCTCCACCAGCAGGCGGCCCCCGACCTCGGCCAGCCGCATGGTCAGGGCGCCGGCGTCCTCCTCCGGGTCGATCGGGACCTCGGCGGCCAGCAGCGTCGGGCCGGTGTCCATGCCGGCGTCGATCAGGAAGGTGGTGACCCCGGTGACCTCGGCCCCGTCGAGCAGGGCCCGCTGCACCGGCGCCGCCCCCCGGTAGGCGGGCAGGAGCGAGAAGTGGAGGTTGACGATCCCCCTGGGCAGGGCGGCCAGCACCGGGTCGGGCAGCAGGTAGCCGAAGGCGCAGGCGACGCCGATGTCGGCCCCGGTCGCGGCGAGGCGGGCGGGCAGCTCCGGGTCGCGGCCGCCGGGCGGCTCCAGCACCGGCACCCCGGCGGCCTGGGCGGCCTGCTTGACCGGCGAGGGCAGCGGCGTCCCGCCCCGCCGGTCGCGGGGGCGGTCCGGCCGGGTGACCACGGCCACCACCTCGTGGGCGGAGGCGAGCAGCGCCTGCAGCGGCGGCACGGCCGCCGCCGGCGTGCCCAGGTAGACGACGCGCACCGTCCGACCCCCTAGAGGGTCTTGTCGGGCTTGATCGTCAGGTCCGACCGGTGCAGGTGGGGGCCGATGCCGTGGAGCTCGAGGTCGAACTCGCGCTCGCGCCACTGCTTGAGGGCCCGCTTGCGGTCGCCCCGCGACAGCCGGTCGATGAACAGCACCCCGTCCAGGTGGTCGATCTCGTGCTGGATGCAGCGGGCCAGCAGCCCCTCTCCGTCCAGCTCCAGCGCCTGGCCGCGCACGTCCACGGCGGAGGCGGTGACGGCCATGGCCCGCTTGCAGGCGTAGTAGATGCCGGGGAACGACAGGCAGCCCTCCTCGCCCTCCTGCTCGCCCTCCCAGCGGGTGATGACGGGGTTGACCAGCACCCCGAACGGGTGCTCGCCGGTCTCCTCGTCGGGGGGGATGTCGTAGGCGAACATCCGCTTGAGCACCCCGACCTGCGGCGCGGCCAGGCCGGCGCCGTGGGCGGCCCGGAGGGTCTCCAGCAGGTCGTCGCCGAAGCGGGCCAGCTCGGCGTCGAAGCGGGTCACCGGGTCCGACCTCTGGGTCAGGACCGGGTCGCCGTACAGCCGGATCTCGAGCAGTGCCACGGGGCGGGTTCTCCTCTTCGACGGATGACTGCTAGCGGGGGGTGCCCAGGACCTCGAGCGGCTCGACGTCCACCGACATGCGCGGGCTGCCGGCCCGGGACGCCTCGGCGAGCAGGGGGCGCAGGGCCCTGGCCGCCGACTCGGCGTCCTCGACCTTGGCGATGATACGCCAGCCCCTGCCCATGGCCGCCGGCCCGAGCAGCTCCACCTTGGGGCCGAGGGCGGCGGCCAGCGCGGTCATGGCCGCCGTGGCCTCGCCCGGCTCCGGCCCCTCGACCAGGACCAGCCGCCGGGCCGGGGGGAAGCCCAGCTCGACCCGGCGCGGGAGCTCGTGGCGCCAGAAGAACTCGGGGTCCCAGCGGACCAGGGCCTGGACGGCGTGGTGGCCGCCGTGGCGGGTCTGGAGGACCAGGCGGCCGGCGCCGCTCCGGGGCCCGCACCAGGCGGCGGCCCGGCTCCAGGTCCGGTAGGCCTCCTCGGCCGACCGGACCTCGGCCTGGCCGAGGGCGGTGTCGGCCCCGACCACGACCACGGTGCGGCAGCCGGTCAGCGGCGGGTGGTCCTTGACCCCGGCGACGGTGCCGACGACCACGCCCGGCCGCTGCCCGGCCCAGGGGGGGACCATGCCCGGGTCGACCACCTCCCGGTCCAGCCGCCACACCGGCACCCCGGGCAGGATGCGGGCCAGCTCGGCCGCGACCTGGCCGGCGGTCCGGGCCCCGGGCGCGGCCGGGTCGGCGCCGCCGCGGCGCGGCACCAGCACGTAGGCGGGCTCGTCGCGGGCCAGGGCGGCCCGGATGGCGGCCAGGGCGCGGGGGTGGAGGCGGGCCGCGGTCGGGCCCTCGTCGTCGGGGTCGACCACCTCGACCAGGGGCCTGGCCGCCCGCTCGGCCGCCCGGTCGGGGGTGAGCAGCCGGCACTGGCCGGCCTGCATGGCCGCCAGGGCCTCGGCCGAGGGCACGGTGCCGGTGAGCACGCACAGCGCCCGGCCGACGGCGGCCCGGCGCAGGGCGACCTCGCGGGCGTGGAATCGGGGGGTCCGCTGCTCCTTGTGGGCGAAGTTGGCCTCGTCGTCCACGACCACGCAGCCGAGCGCCGGCAGCGGGGCGAGCACGCTGGAGCGGCCGCCGACCACGACCAGCCGCCGGCCCCGCCGCAGCTCCGCCCAGGCCCGGTAGCGGCGCCGGTCCGACAGGTCGCTGGCCAGGTCGGCGGCGTCGGGAAAGGCCTTGCGGACCGCGTCCCCCACCGCCGACCCGGCCGCCACCTCCGGCGTGACCACGATCGCCCCCCGCCCCCCGGCCAGCGCCGCCTCGACCAGCGCGACCACCCTCGCCCCCCGGTCCTCCCCCGGCAACGGCCGCCAGTACACCGCCCCCGGCCGCCCGCGCCCCGACCAGCTCGACCAGCGGGTCCGCGGGGGTTGTGGACAACCCGGGGCCGCCCCGATCCGGGATCGGCTACGCTCCCCCACCGGGGGACTCGGCCCGGGGCCGGGTGGGTGAGGCGCGGGACCCGGGGGGTCCGGGTGGGTCCAGCGCCGCGGGACCCGGCGCGGGACCGGGGGCTGGGGCCGGCGCCGGGGGACCGGGGGCGGCCGGGGCACCGGGGGCGGCCGGGGCACCGGGGTCGGCCGGGTCCTGGGGGGGCTTCTCGACGGCGGCGACCCGAGGGGGGATGGCCAGGCGGAGGGTGTCGACCACGCCGCCGGCGTAGCGGTCGGCGACCCAGCGGAACAGGTCGAGTTCGGCGGGGCCGAAGGAGGGGATGGGCGAGACCACCCGCAGGAGGTCGCGGGCGTCGTCGGGCAGGTCGGGGGTGCGGCCGACCACCCAGCCGTCGACGCGGCGGCGGCCCCCGAAGGGGACCTTGACCCGGCTGCCCAGGTGGACCTGGCCGGCGAGGGCCTCGGGCACCCGGTAGGTGAACGGGCGGTCCAGGTGGAGCAGCGGAACGTCGACCAGCACCTGGACGCCTGCGGTCCTCACGTCCAGGTCCAGCCCGGGTTCCTCCCCGGTCGCGGTGGTTACAGCGAGCGGGCCGCCCTGGCCAGCTCCTCGGCCCGCGTGGTCGACTCCCAGGTGAACTCGGGCTCGGAGCGGCCGAAGTGGCCGTAGGCGGCGGTCTTCTTGTAGATGGGCCGGCGCAGCTCGAGGTCGCGCACGATCGCCGCCGGGCGCAGGTCGAAGAACTCGGGCAGCAGCTTGCCCAGCTTCTCGGGGTCGACCTGCTCGGTGCCGAAGGTCTCGACGAACACGCTCACCGGGTGGGCGACGCCGATGGCGTAGGCGACCTGGACCTCGCAGCGCTCGGCCAGGCCGGCCGCGACCACGTTCTTGGCCACCCAGCGGACCGCGTAGGCCGCCGACCGGTCCACCTTGGTCGGGTCCTTGCCGGAGAAGGCGCCGCCGCCGTGGCGGGCCATGCCGCCGTAGGTGTCGACGATGATCTTGCGGCCCGTCAGGCCGGTGTCGGCGTTGGGGCCGCCCAGCTCGAAGCGGCCGGTCGGGTTGACGAACACCCGCATGCCCTCGGAGGCGAGGTCCTCGGGGAGGACCGCGTCGATCACGTGCTCGCGGATGTCGGGGGCGAGCAGGGTCTCGATGTCGACGTCGGGGCCGTGCTGGGTGGACACGACCACGGTGTCCAGCCGCACCGGCTTGCGGCCCTCGTACTCCACGGTGACCTGGGTCTTGCCGTCGGGGCGGAGGTAGGGCACGACCCCGGAGCGACGGACCTCGGCCAGGCGGCGCGACAGCCGGTGGGCCAGGGCGATCGGGGCCGGCATGAGCTCGGGGGTCTCGTTGCAGGCGTAGCCGACCATCATCCCCTGGTCGCCGGCGCCCTGGGTGTCGAGCGGGTCGGTGTCGCCGGCGCGCTCCTCGAAGGCGTGGTCGACGCCCTGGGCGATGTCGGGCGACTGCTCGTCGATGGCCACGGTGACCCCGCAGGTGGCCCCGTCGAAGCCGTACTTGGCGCGGTCGTAGCCGATGCCGAGGATGGTCCGGCGGACCACGTTCGGGATGTCGACGTAGGTCCTGGTGGAGATCTCCCCGGCCACCACCACCAGGCCGGTGGTGATGAGGGTCTCGCAGGCCACGCGGCCGGTCGGGTCGTCGCGCAGGATCTCGTCCAGGATGGCGTCCGAGATCTGGTCCGCGATCTTGTCCGGGTGACCCTCGGTCACCGACTCGGACGTGAACAGGTACCGGTTCGCCACGTGTGTGCCTCCAAGGAAGTTCGCGCCGCGCACTGGGCGGCAAGCCATCGCCGAAGGGTAGCCGGGCCGCCGATGCGAGGCAACCGACCACTGCACGCCCGGCCCGGCGGCCGGCGGCCGGCGGCCCTCAGCGCAGCTTGCGGAAGAAGGCGCGGACGTCCTGGACCAGCAGGTCGGGAGCCTCCATGGCGGCGAAGTGGCCGCCCCGGTCGAACTCCGACCAGTGCTCGATCTTGCCGTCGGGGTCGACCAGGCGCCGGACCAGGTCGTCGGCGGCGAACACGGCCCAGCCCTGGGGGACGTCCGAGGGGCCCGGCCAGTCGTGGCCGTGGGCCGCCTCGTACAGGAACTGGGCGGCCGACGCGCCGGTGCCGGTGAACCAGTAGATGCTGACGTTGGTGAGCAGCTGGTCGCGGTCGACGGCGTCCTCGGGCAGCTCGGCCGCCGGGTCGGTCCACTCCCTGAACTTCTCGGCGATCCAGGCCAGCTGGCCGACCGGCGAGTCGGTCAGGGCGTAGGCGACCGTCTGGGGCCGGGTCGTCTGGAGCTGGAGGTAGCCGAGGCCGTCGGCCTGGAACTGGCGCATCCGCTCCAGGCTGGCCCGCTGGGCGTCGGTGACGGCCGCCTTGTCGGCCTGATCGCCAGGCGGGAGGGCGACCGCGGCCACGGCCAGCGGGTCGCTGTTGAGGTGGACCCCGACCACGCGGCCGGGGTCGAGGTTGGCCAGCATCCCGGTCACCCCGGCGCCGATGTCGCCACCCTGGGCGCCGTAGCGGTCATAGCCGAGGCGGGCCATCAGCTCGACCCAGGCCCTGGTCGTGCGGCCCATCGCCCATCCCGGCTCCCGGACCGGGGTGGAGAAGCCGAAGCCGGGCAGGGACGGGGCCACCAGGTGGAAGGCGTCGGCCGGGTCGCCGCCGTGGGCCCTGGGGTCGGTCAGGGGCCCGACCAGGTCCAGGAACTCCACCACCGAGCCGGGGTAGCCGTGGGTGACGACCAGCGGCAGGGCGTCGGGCTCGGGCGAGCGGACGTGCAGGAAGTGGACCGTCTGCCCGTCGACCACGGTGGTGAACTGGGGCAGCTGGTTCAGCCGGGCCTCCTGCCCGCGCCAGTCATAGCCGTCACGCCAGTACCCGGCCAGGTCCTTGAGGTAGCCGAGCGGGACCCCGCGGCTCCAGCCGGCCCCGGGCACCTCGGACGGCCAGCGGGTCCGGGCCAGCCGGTCGTGCAGGTCGTCCAGGTCTGCCTGGGGAATCTCCACCCGGAAGGGATGGATCGCCGCGTCGGCCATGTCGCCTCCTTGGGAAACGAAATTGGGGGAACGAACTGCTCTGTTCCATTATATCGGAACGGAACGATTCATTCCAGTTAGAGTGTGCTCAGGCTCGGGCGGCCCGGAGGGCTTCGACCCGGTCCAGGAGGCGGGCGGCGATGGCCGCCTTGGCGGCCCGGGGAAGCTCCTCGACGGTGGTCGGCGTCGACCAGGTAGGCGTCGGCGTCGTCGGCGCCGAAGGCCGAGTGGGCCCCCTCGACGTGGTTGAGGACGACCAGGTCGAGGTGCTTGGCCTCGAGCTTGCGGCGGGCGCCGGCCAGGTGGTCGCCGGTCTCGGCGGCGAAGCCGACCAGGACCTGGTCGGGGCGGCGGCGGCGGCCCAGCTCGGCCAGGGTGTCGGGGGTCGGTTCGAGGACGACCTCGGGGACGCCCTGGTCCTTCTTGAGCTTGCCCTCGGCGACCCGCTTGGGCCGGAAGTCGGCCACCGCGGCCGCCATGATCAGCACGTCCTGGGCGCCGGCCTCGGCCAGGACGGCGTCGTACAGCTGCTGGGCGGTCTCGACCCTGATCACCCGGGCCCCGGCCGGGAGGTCGACGGTGGTGGCGGCGGCCACGGCGGTGACCTCGGCCCCGCGGGCCAGGGCCTCGGCGACGATGGCCGCGCCCATCCGGCCCGAGGAGCGGTTGCCGAGGTAGCGGACCGGGTCGAGCGGCTCCCGGGTGCCGCCCAGGCTGACCAGCAGCCGGGTCCCGGCCAGGCCGCTGTCCGGGGAGGTCCCCGGCGCCTCGCGGGCCGGGCCGAGGGCGGCGGCGACGCCGGCGACGAGGTCGTCCAGCTCGGCCAGGCGGCCGGGGCCGACGTCGCCGGAGGTGAGCGGTCCCGAGGCCGGGGGCACGACCAGGACCCCGCGGCCCTCCAGGGTGGCCAGGTTGGCCCGGGTGGCCGGGTGCTCCCACATCTCGGTGTGCATGGCCGGGGCGACCACCACCGGCCCGCCGAAGGCGAGGGCGACGTTGGTCAGCAGGTCGTCGGCCAGGCCGGCGGCCAGCCGGGCCAGGGTGTGGGCGGTGGCCGGGGCGACCACCAGGACCTGGCCCCAGCGGGCCAGGGCGACGTGCTCGACCGCGGCCGGGTCGTCCCAGACCGAGGCCGGCACCCGCCGGCCGGTGAGGGCGGCGAAGGTGGCCCGGCTCACCATGCGCTCGGCCGACTCGGTGAGCAGCGGCTGCACCTCGGCCCCGGCGCGCTGCAGCTCGCGGGCCAGCTCGGCCGCCTTGTAGGCGGCGATCCCGCCGGTCACCCCGAGCAGCACCCGGGCCCCCGCCAGCACCGCCCGGGGCGAACCCCCGGGACCCCCTGCCGGCTGGGCCACCGTCCCTACTTGATGGACTCGGCGACCTCGGCCGGGCGCTCCCAGTTCAGCTTGTCCTCGACCAGCTCCTGGAGGGCGACCGAGAGGGCCTTGCGGTTGGGGCCGGCGTCGACCATCGGCGGCACGAACTCGCCGATGCCCTCGCCGAGCTGGCTGTAGTAGCCGTTGATCTGCCTGGCCCGCCGGGCGGCCAGGATGACCAGGGTGTACTTGCTGTCGACCCTGGCCAGCAGGTCGTCGATCTTGGGTTCGATCATCAGTGCTTCCGCTCCTTGACACGCGTGTGACCGCCGTTGATGGTACGCCGTCTCAGCCGGTCGACGATCTCGACCACCTCGCGGGCGGCCGTCTCCAGGTCGTCGTTGACCACCGTCACGTCGAACTCGGGCTCGGCGGCCAGCTCGTCGGAGGCCTTGGCCAGCCGGCCGCGGACCTGCTGGTCGGTCTCGCTGCCCCTGGTGCGCAGCCGCCGCTCCAGCTCCTGGAGGCTCGGCGGGGTGATGAACACCATGAAGGCCCGCGGCTCGGCCGCCTTGACCTGCCGGGCGCCCTGGACGTCGATCTCGACGAGCACGTCGCGGCCCTCGGCCAGGGCGCGGGTGATCGGCTCCTTCGGCGTGCCGTAGCGCTCGCCGAAGATGTCGGCCCACTCCAGGAACCCGCCGCCCTCGATCATCTCGTCGAACTTGTCGCGGTCCACGAAGTGGTAGTGGCGACCCTCGTCCTCGCGAGGCCGCGGCCCGCGGGTGGTGGCCGAGATGGACAGCTCCAGGTCGGGCAGGGCAGCCAGCAGCCGGGCCACGATGGCGCCCTTGCCGACCCCCGAGGGGCCGGCGAGCACGATCAGCTTTCCCCGCCGACCCGACTGCTGGTACCCCCCGCCGTTGGTCAACGCGCGGTGCTTGCTACTTCTTGCCGCCGAACTCGGCGAGCAGGGCGTCCTTCTGCTTGGAGCCGAGGCCGCGGACCCGGCGGGAGGCGGAGATGTCGAGCTTCTCCATGATCTTGCGGGCGCGCACCTTGCCGACGCCCGGCATGCTCTCGAGCACGCTGGAGACCTTCATCTTGCCCACCGTCTCGTCGGAGTCCTTGGCAAGGACGGTGGCCAGGCTCGTGTTGCCGCTCTTGAGCTGTGCCTTGAGCTCAGCCCGCTTGCGGCGGGCTTCGGCAGCCTTCTCCAACGCCTGCTGGCGCTGCTCGGGCGTCAGGGTTGGCAGGGGCATTCGTGCCTCCTCGTGACCTCGTTCGGGATCGAAGACTCGCGGATTCTATGCATACCTTGGCGGCGGCCACAATCTATCGGCGCTGGTCAGAACCCTCCTGTGTTCACAAAGCGTCAAATCGACCATGAGTGTCCGGGGCTTTGAGGCGGTTCGCGCGTTCGTCCCCGCCCCCCCGGGGCCCTGCCGCGACCGCCTGGTCGCGGACCGCCCTGGCGGCCGCGCCCACGTCGTCTGACCTGGTGATCGGCCGCCCGACGACGATCCGGGTGGCCCCCGCGGCCATGGCCTCGGCCGGGGTCGCGACCCGCGCCTGGTCGTCGGATGCGGCGGCCGCGGCCGGACGGACGCCCGGGCAGATGAGCTCGACCGCCGGGCCGAGCCGGTCGCGGAGGGCGGCGGCCTCCAGCGGCGAGCAGACGACGGCCCGGCAGCCCGACCGGACGGCCAGCTCGGCCAGGCGTGGGACCGACTCGGCGGCCGGGGGCAGGCCGGCGGCGGCCAGGTCGGCCGGGCGGGCGCTGGTCAGGATCGTCACCGCGGCCACCCGGCAGCCGTCGCCGGCGGCCTGGACGGCGGCCTCCAGCATGGCCGGCCCGCCGAGGGCGTGGACGGTGACCAGCTCGGCCCCGGCCCGGGCGGCGGCCCGCATGCCACCGGCCACGGTGGCCGGGATGTCGTGCAGCTTGAGGTCGAGCATCACCCGGCGGCCGTCGCCGGCCAGGGCGGCCACCGCCGCCGGGCCGGACGCCCCGAACAGCTCCAGGCCGACCTTGACCATCCCGGCCGCCTCCCCGGCCGCCTCCGACCAGGCGACCGCCTGCTCCAGGTCGTCGGTGTCCAGGGCCAGGACCAGCGGCGATTCCATCCGCGCAGCCTACCCCGGACCTGTGACCGGCGGGGGTCCGGGGGGCTCAAGCCCAACCCCCCGGTCGACGGGGGGTCCGGGGGCTCAAGCCTAGCCCCCCGGTCGATCGGGATCGCCATGCTCAGCGCTCGGCCTTGAACAGCGCCGGGAGCTCGGCCGGGGAGCTGACGCCCTGGGCGGCGAGGTAGCGGTCGAGGCCCTCGGCGACCTCGACCACCGCTCGAGGGTTGACGAAGCTGCCGGTGCCGACGGCGACCGCGGTCGCCCCGACGAGCAGGAACTCGGCCGCGTCCTCGCCGCTGACGATGCCGCCGGTGCCGACGATCGGGACCCCGGGCAGCGCCTGGGCGACCTGCCAGACGCAGCGGACGGCCACCGGCCGGATCGCCGGGCCGGACAGCCCGCCGGTGACCGCGGCCAGCCGGGGCCGGCGCCTGCCGGTGTCGACGGCCATGCCGAGCAGGGTGTTGATCAGGGTCAGCCCGTCGGCCCCGGCGTCCACCACCGCCCTGGCCACGGCGACCAGGTCGGTGACGTCGGCGGTGAGCTTGGCCAGCACCGGCGTGCCGGTGGCCTGCCTGACCGCGCGCACGACCGCGGCCGCGGCCGCCGGGTCGGTGGCGAACACCTCGCCGCGGTGCTCGACGTTGGGGCAGGACAGGTTGACCTCGACCAGGGCCACCCCCGGCTCGCCGGCCAGACGGGCGGCGAGCCGGCCGAAGTCGCCGGGGCTGCGGCCGACCAGGCTGGCGACCACGGTCGCGCCGGCGTCGGCCAGGAACCGGAGATCACCGGCGCAGAACGCCTCCACCCCCGGGTTCTGGAGGCCGATGGCGTTGAGCATCCCCGAGGGGGTCTCGGCCATCCGCGGGGTCGGGCGGCCGCGGCGGGGCTCGAGGCTGACCGACTTGGTGACGATGCCCCCGATGGCGGCCAGGTCGACCCAGCCGGCCATCTCCCGCCCGAACCCGAAGCACCCGGAGGCGGCCAGCACCGGGGTCTTCAGCCGCACCCCGCACAGGTCGACCGACAGGTCCCGATCCTCCACGCTCATCTCGTCGGCTCCAGCTCCGGAAAGCCCAGCTCGGCCCAGGCGATGGCCGCGCCGTCGAACACCGGTCCCTCCAGGCACGACCGGGCCATCCGGGTCCCCCGGACGAGCCCCTGTCCTCCGGGGGGCTAGGCTTGAGCCCCCCGGACCCCCGACCGGCAGCACGCAGGAGAAGCAGATGCCGGTGCCGCAGGCCATCTGCTCCTCGACCGCGACCTGGCAGGGCACGCCGGCGGCGGCGGCGACCCGGCTGACCGCGGCCAGCATGGGCATGGGGCCACAGGCGTAGACCCTGGCCGCCCCGGTGCGGGCGAGCAGGTCACCCAGGGGGTCGGTGACCAGCCCGCGCCGCCCCGCCGACCCGTCGTCGGTGGTCACGGTCAGGCTGTGGCCGAGCCGCTTGGCCTCCATCGCGTCGAGCAGGCGGCCCGAGGTGGCCGCCCCGATCACGAAGTCGACCCGGCAGCGCCGCATCCGCAGCTCGGTGGCCAGGAAGAACAGCGGGGCGGTGCCGTAGCCGCCGCCGACCAGCAGGCAGCCGGCCGGCTCCGCCGGCGGGTCGAACGGCCGGCCCAGCGGCCCGAGCGCGTCGACCACGTCGTGGGGGCGGAGCCTGGACAGGGCCAGGGTGCCGGCCCCGACGACGTCGAAGACGACCTCCACGCTGCCGAAGGCCGCCCCCGGCCGCTCGACCCGGTGGATCGAGAACGGCCGCCGCAGCGGGAACGCGCGGTCCTGGCCGGCCAGCAGGTGGACGAACTGCCCTGGCCTGGCCCCCTCGGCGATCCCGGGCGCGACCAGGGTGAGGGCGTGGTAGGCCCCGACCCGGCGCCGTTCCAGCACCTCACACAGCTCGCGGACGGGGGTCATGGCCTGGCCCCGCCGGTCGGGGAAGGACCGGACCGCCTGCCGGCTGGGCCGTCGTGCCAGGCCTGGAGGGGGCGGACGGTCAGGTCGCCGGCCAGGCGGGCCTCGATGCCCTGGACGACGGCGGTGAGGCCGGAGAGGGTGGTGATGCAGGGGATGTCGGCGGCCACGGCGGCGATCCGGATGTCGTAGCCGTCCTCCCGGGCCCCCGGGCCGGCCGGGGTGTTGACGACCAGGTCGATGTCCCCGGCCCGGATCCTGTCGACCACGTTGTCGGGCCCCTCGTGGCCCTTGCGGACGACCTCGGCGTCCATCCCGTTGCGGCGCAGGACCCCGGCCGTGCCGGTGGTCGCGACCAGGGTGAAGCCGAGGTCGGCGAGGCGCTTGGCCGGCAGCACGATGGCCCGCTTGTCGGCGTTGCGGACCGACAGGAAGGCCACCCCCTTGGCCGGCAGGGCCCCGTAGGCGGCCTCCTGGCTCTTGGCGAACGCGGCCCCGAAGCGGGCGTCGATCCCCAGCACCTCGCCGGTGGAGCGCATCTCGGGGCCGAGCAGCGAGTCGGCCCCGGGGAAGCGGGCGAACGGCAGCACCGCCTCCTTGACCCCGACGTGGGCCGGCTCGGTCGCCTCCAGGGCCAGCCCGGCCAGGGTCGAGCCGGTCATCAGCAACGCCGCCGCCTTGGCCACGGGCAGGCCGGTGACCTTCTCCACGAACGGCACCGACCTGCTGGCCCGCGGGTTGGCCTCCAGCACGTACAGCCGCTGGCCCTTGAACGCGAACTGGACGTTGAGGATCCCGACCACCCCGAGGGCCCGCCCGAGCCGGGCCGTGGCCTCCTCGACGGCCGCGACCTGGTCGGCCCCGAGGGTGATGGGCGGGAGCACGCAGGCCGAGTCGCCGGAGTGGATCCCGGCCTCCTCGATGTGCTCCATGACCCCGCAGACCAGCACCTGACCGGTGGCGTCGCAGAGGGCGTCGACGTCGACCTCGACCGCGTCCTCCAGGAACCGGTCGACCAGCACGGGGCGGTTCCCGTTGCCAGGCCGATCGCGGCCAGGGCGCCGGAGCGGGCCAGGGCGCCGGCGTCGTAGCAGACCTCCATGGAGCGGCCGCCGAGCACGTAGGAGGGGCGGACCAGGACCGGGTAGCCGACCCGGTCGGCCACGGCCAGGGCCTGGTCGACGGTGGCCGCCTGGCCCCAGGGCGGGGCGTCGAGGCCGCACTGCTCCAGGATCGTCCCGAACCGGCCCCGGTCCTCGGCCAGGTCGATGGCGTCGGGCGGGGTGCCGAGCAGCGGCACCCCGGCCGCGGCCAGCCCCTGGGCGAGCTGCAGCGGGGTCTGGCCGCCCATGGTCACGATCACCCCGACAAGGTCGCCCCCCGCGGCCTCGGCCCGGCACACCTCCAGGACGTCCTCGCAGGTCAGCGGCTCGACATAGAGGCGGTCGGCGATGTCGTAGTCGGTGGAGACGGTCTCGGGGTTGCAGTTGACCATCACCGTCTCGTAGCCGGCCTCCCGCAGCGCCTGGACGGCGTGGACGCAGGCCGTGTCGAACTCGACCCCCTGGCCGATCCGGTTGGGGCCCGACCCCAGCACCACCACCCGGCGCCGGCCGGTGGCCGGGACCTCGGTCTCCTCCTCGTAGGTCGAGTAGTGGTAGGGGGTGGAGGCCTCGAACTCGCCGGCGCAGGTGTCGACCGAGCGGTACACCGGCTCGACGCCGAGGGCGCGGCGGCGGGTCCGGACCTCGCCCTCGGTGGCGCCGACGGCGGCGGCCAGCTGGGGGTCGGAGAAGCCGTGGCGCTTGGCCCGCCAGAGCAGGCCCCGTCCCAGGTCGTCGATGGAGGCGGCGGCGGCGACCTCGGCCCCGACCTCGACGACGCGGGCGATCCCGTCCACGAACCAGGGGTCGATGTCCGAGGCGGCGGCCACCTCCTCGACCGTGCGGCCGAGCCGCAGGGCCCGCTCGACCGCCTCCAGCCGCTCGGCGGTCGGCCGGGCGCAGGCGGCCAGCAGGGCCTCGGGGGCGGCGCCGGGGCTGCCGGGCGCCGGGTCGCCGGCCGGGTCGCCGAGGCCGTCGCGGCCGGTCTCCAGCGACCGGCAGGCCTTCTGGAGCGCCTCGGGGAAGGTGCGGCCGATGGCCATGACCTCCCCCACCGACTTCATCCGGGTGGTCAGCTCGGGGTCGGCGCCGGGGAACTTCTCGAAGTTGAACCGGGGGACCTTGACGACCACGTAGTCGAGGGTCGGCTCGAAGGCGGCGGCGGTCTTGCCGGTGACCTCGTTGCGGATCTCGTCCAGGGTGAAGCCGACGGCCAGCTGGGCGGCCACCTTGGCGATCGGGAACCCGGTGGCCTTGGAGGCCAGGGCCGAGGAGCGCGACACCCGCGGGTTCATCTCGATCACGACCCGGCGGCCGCTGCGCGGGTCGACCGCGAACTGGACGTTGGCCCCGCCGGTCTCGACCCCCACGGCCCGCAGCACCGTCAGGGCGTCGTCGCGCATGTCCTGGTACTCGCGGTCCGACAGGGTCATCTGGGGGGCGACGGTGACCGAGTCGCCGGTGTGGACGCCCATCGGGTCGACGTTCTCGATCGAGCAGACGACCACGGCGTTGTCGGCCCGGTCGCGCATGACCTCGAGCTCGAACTCCTTCCAGCCGAGCACCGACTCCTCGATCAGGACCCGCCCGACCGGGCTGGCGGTCAGGCCCTCGGCCAGGAGCCTTCGCAGCTCCTCGGCGGTCCGGGCGATGCCGCCGCCCCAGCCGCCGAGGGTGAACGAGGGCCGGATGACCACCGGCAGGCCGAGGTCGCTGGCGGCGGCCAGGCCGTGGGTCGACCGTCCCGACCTCGACCCCGCGGGGCAGGTCGAGCCCGGCGGCCCGGCAGGTCTCGGTGAACTCGACCCGCGACTCGGCCCGGCGGACGGCGTCGACCGTCGCCCCGATGAGCTCGACCCCGAGCCGCTCCAGGGCGCCGTTCTCGTGCAGGGCCACGGCCAGGTTGAGGGCCGTCTGCCCGCCGAGGGTGGGCAGCAGGGCGTCGGGCCGCTCGGCCTCGAGCACGGCCGCGACCGGGCCCGGGGTGAGCGGCTCCAGGTAGGTGGCGTCGGCCACCTCCGGGTCGGTCATGATGGTGGCCGGGTTGGAGTTGACCAGCACCACCCGCAGCCCCAGCCCGCGCAGGGCCCGGCAGGCCTGGGTGCCCGAGTAGTCGAACTCGGCCGCCTGCCCGATCACGATCGGCCCCGACCCCACGACCACGATCGAGCGCAGGTCCTGGCGGAGGGGCACTAGGCGTCCCCCGCGGACCTCGGTGGGGGGGTCCGGGGGGGAGCTTCGCCCCCGGTCGGCGGTCATAGGCCGACTGCCCCGCGTCCCAGCCGTCGTAGAGGCCCCGGGCCATGGCCTCGGCCCACAGGGCCCGGACCTGGGCGGGGCTGAGCAGGCGCAGGCGGATGGCGAACCGGCTGGCCCCTTCGACGCTGGCCACCAGGGTGCGCAGCTTGGCCTCGTCCTGGGCGGTGGTGCGCCGGCCGGTGGGCGAGACGCCGGCCTCGGCCTCCCCGCGGAGGCTGGCCTTGAGGGTGAAGACCCGCTCGAACTCGGCCCGCAGGGCGTCGGCCACCTCCCCCGCCGGCGGCAGGGCGCCCTGGTCGACGCCGCCCAGGGCCCGGAAGGTGCGCTGCTCAGCCATGTCGCGCTCCTTGCATGAGGTCGGCGAACCGCTCGAACAACGGGTGGGCGTCATGGGGTCCGGGGGCGGCCTCGGGGTGGTACTGGACCGAGAAGGCGGGCACGTCCAGGCACGCCAGGCCCTCGACGACGCCGTCGTTGGCGTTGGCGTGGGTGACGGCCACCCCCGCCGGCAGGCTGTCGCCGTCGACCGCGAACCCGTGGTTGTGGCTGGTGACGGCGACCCGGCCGGTGGCCAGCTCGACCACCGGCTGGTTGACGCCCCGGTGGCCGAACTTGAGCCGCACCGTGCGGCCACCGGCGGCCTGGCCGAGGAGCTGGTGGCCAAGGCAGATGCCGAACAGCGGCACCCGGCCGAGCAGCTCGCGGGTCGCCTGGACGCCGTGGCCGACGGTCGCCGGGTCGCCGGGGCCGTTGGACAGCATCACCCCGTCGGGCCGCCAGGCCAGCGCCTCGGCGGCCGGGGTGGCCGCCGGCACCACCAGCACCCTGGCCCCTCCCCGGCGCAGCCGCCTGGCGATGTTGGCCTTGGCCCCGAAGTCGTAGAGCACCACCCGGTGCCGCTCGGCGCCCTCGGCGGGCAGCTCGACCGGCGCGGCCCTGGTCACCCGGTCGACCATGGCCAGGCCGTTGGGGTCGGGGGCGGCCAGGGCGAGCCGGCGCAGCTCCGCCGGGTCGTCGACCTCGGTCGACAGGGCGCCCCGCATGGCCCCGCGCTGGCGCAGGTGCCGGACCAGCCGGCGGGTGTCGAGCCCCTCGACCCCGGGCACCCCGGCCGCCTCCAGCTCCTCGGCCAGGCTGCGCTCGGCCCGCCAGCTCGAGGGCCGCCGGGCCGCCTGCCTGACCAGGAACGCGGCCACCTGCACCCGGTCGGACTCGGCGTCGGCCGGGGCGGTGCCGTAGTTGCCGACCTCGGGCGCGGCCATGCAGACGAGCTGGCCGGCGTACGACGGGTCGGTCAGGACCTCCTGGTAGCCGCCCATGGCGGTGTTGAACACCACCTCCCCGGCCACCGTGGCCGGCCGGGCGGTGAACGCCTCGCCCCGAAAGGCGGTGCCGTCCTCCAGCACCAGCAGCGCCGCCTCCCCGGCGGGTCATCGGGGCACCAGCGGCCGGAGCCGCGCCGCCCAGCCGGGGGCGGTCGCCTCGCCGAGCACGAACCCGGAGCGCAGCACCGCCGGGCCGAGCTGCCAGTCGACCACCAGCACCTTGTCGGCGTAGACCTCCTTGCCGGCGTGGTGGGAGGTGACCTCGACCCCGCGCAGGTCGGCGGCGGGGATGCACCAGGGGTCGCCGTCGCGGTCGACCCGCAGCCCGCCCTCCTCCAGGGCGAGGCCGACCAGGCGCCGGCCGAGCAGGCCGTAGCCGTTGAAGCGGCGCACGCTGGAGGGGGCGAAGGTGGTGCCGAGGTAGCGGGCCTGGTCGGCGAGCAGCGGCGTCCCGGCCGGCGGGCAGCCGGGCGGCGGTGGCAGCCCGGCCTCCTGGCGGGCCACGGTCCGCCGGACCGCCGACAGGACCAGCAGGGCGGCCAGCGCGGCCACCGCCAGCACGGCGGCGCCGCCCAGGAGCCAGTCAGCCACGGGCGACCACCCCTCCGGTCACCGCTGGGCCCGCCCGTCGCGGACGGTGAAGGCGCCGCGGAGCAGGGTGTGGACGACCCGTCCGCGGAGCTGGCGGCCGTGGAAGGGGGTGTTGCGGGCCCGGCTGGCCAGCTGGGCCCGGTCGACCGTCCAGGTGGCGGCCGGGTCGAAGACGGCCAGGTTGGCCGGCGCGCCCGGCGCCACCGGGCCGCCGTGGCCGTCCAGCCGGCGGCAGCGGGCCGGCCCGGCGGTGAGCCGCTCGACCGCGGCGGCCAGGTCCAGGTAGCCGGGCTCGACCAGCTCGGTGAGGGTCACGGCCAGGGCGGTCTCCAGCCCGAGCATGCCTGGCGGGGCCGTGGCCCACTCGACCTCCTTGTCCTCGCGGGCGTGGGGGGCGTGGTCGGTGGCGATGGCGTCGATGGTGCCGTCGGCCAGCCCCTGGCGGACCGCCTCGACGTCGGCCTTCTCGCGCAGCGGCGGGTTGACCTTGAACACCGGGTCATAGCTGCGGGCGGCCTCGTCGGTCAGGGTGAAGTGGTGGGGGGCGGCCTCGGCGGTGACCCGCACTCCGCGGGCCCTGGCCGCCCTGACCAGCTCGACCGCGCCGCCGGTGGAGACGTGGCACAGGTGCAGGCGGCCGCCGGTCAGCTCGGCCAGCAGCAGGTCGCGGGCGACCACCATCTCCTCGGCGGCGGCCGGCCAGCCGGCCAGCCCGAGCATGGCCGACACCTCGCCCTCGTGCATCTGGGCGCCGTCGGTGAGCGAGGCGTCCTCGGCGTGGTCGGCGATCACCGCGTCGAAGGCCCGCGCGTACTCGAGGGCCAGGCGCAGCAGCCGGGCCTCGCGGATGGGCCGGCCGTCGTCGGAGAAGCAGTCGACCCGGGCGGCCGAGCGGGCCATCGCCCCCAGCTCGGCCAGCTCGCTCCCCCGCTGGCCGAGGGTGACCGCCCCGACCGGGAACACGTCGACCAGGCCGATCTCGCGGCCGCGGGCGGCGACCATCTCGACCACCCCGGCGTTGTCGGCCACCGGGTCGGTGTTGGGCATCGGGCAGACGGCGGTGTAGCCGCCAAGGGCGGCCGCCCGCGACCCGGTCTCGATGGTCTCGGCGTCCTCGCGGCCCGGCTCGCGCAGGTGCACGTGCAGGTCGACCAGGCCGGGGCAGACGACCAGCCCGTCGCAGTCGACGACCTCGGCCCCGGCCGCGTCCAGGCCGGTCCCGACCTCGGTCACCCGGCCGTCGTCGACCAGCACGTCGGCGGTCCCGTCGTGGCGGGTCGCCGGGTCGACCAGCCGCCCGCCCTTCAGGAGCAGCTTCATGCCGTCACCTCCGGACCCCCGAGCAGGAGATACAGCAGCGCCATGCGGACGCTGATGCCGTTGGCCACCTGGTCGGCGATGACCGAGCGCTCCAGCGAGTCGGCCACCTCGGCGGCGATCTCGACCCCGCGGTTCATCGGCCCCGGGTGCATGACGATGGCGTGGTCGGCCATGGCGTCCAGGCGGCGCCCGTCCAGCCCGTACAGCCGCGCGTACTCGCGCAGCGACGGGAAGAACCCGGCCTTCTGCCGCTCCAGCTGGACCCGGAGCATCATCACCACGTCCTGCTTGGGCAGGACCGCGTCCAGGTCGTAGGAGACGGCCGCCCCCCAGGTGTCGACCCGGGCCGGGAGCAGGGTCGGCGGGGCGACCAGGGTGACCTCGGCCCCCATGGTGGTGAGGGCGAGCACGTTGGAGCGGGCCACCCGGGAGTGGAGGACGTCGCCGACGATGGCCACCTTGAGGCCGTCGAAGCCGGGGAAGCGCTGGCGCATGGTGTACAGGTCGAGCAGGGCCTGGGTGGGGTGCTCGTGGGTGCCGTCGCCGGCGTTGACCACCACCGCCTCGACCCACTCGGCCAGCCGCCAGGGCGCCCCCGAGGCGCCGTGGCGGATCACGATGGCGTCCACCCCCATCGCCTCCAGGGTGATGGCGGTGTCCTTGAGGCTCTCGCCCTTGGAGACGCTGGAGCCCTTGGCGGAGAAGTTGATCACGTCGGCCGAGAGGCGCTTGGCGGCCAGCTCGAAGGAGATCCGGGTCCGGGTCGAGTCCTCGAAGAACAGGTTGCAGACGGTCCGGCCGCGCAGGGTCGGGACCTTCTTGATCGCCCGGTCGGTGACCTTGGCCAGGTGGGCCGCGGTGTCCAGGACCCGGGTGATGTCGCCGGCGGTGAGGTCAGCCGGCGGACAGCAGGTGCTTCTCCATCTAGGACGCCACCGCCTTCCTGGTCGCGTCCTCGATGACCACGCCGTCGGCGCCGTCGGTCTCGGCCAGCTGGACCCGGACCGCCTGGTCGGGGGCGGTGGGCAGGTTCTTGCCGACGTAGTCGGCCCGCAGGGGCAGCTCGCGGTGGCCGCGGTCGACCAGCACGGCCAGCTGGATGGCCCGAGGGCGGCCGAAGTCGGTCAGGGCGTCCAGGGCCGCCCGCACCGTCCGCCCGGTGTAGAGCACGTCGTCGACCAGGACCACGACCTTGCCGGCCAGGTCGAACGGCAGCTCGGTGTCGTGGGTGGCCTGGGGCGGCCGCATGCCGATGTCGTCGCGGTACATGGCCACGTCGAGGGCGCCGGCCGGGACCGGCCGGCCCTCGATCTCCCCCAGCTTGCCGGCCAGCCGCCTGGCCAGCGGGACCCCGCGGGTGTGGATGCCGACCACCACCAGCTCGCTGGCGCCCTTGTTGCGCTCGACGATCTCGTGGGCGATCCGGACCAGCGCCCGGTGCACGTCGGCGGCGTCCAGCACCGTCGTCGGCCCGGACATCAGGAACGCCTCCAGCCCGTCGGGCATGGAGGCGTGGCACAGCACAGCATCGGCTCTGGCTCCCTTCCCGGCCTCACAGGACCGGCCCTTAAAGGTCGCTCGTCGCCGGGCATGGTAGCCCCCCGGCCCCGCAGGCTCAAGCGTCCGCTGGTCGGCCGGCGCTGGGCTGTCGATCAGGCGAACGGATCGCGCCGCACGCCGCCGACCACCGGCCATGCTGGAGGTCCTCGGTCGAGGGAAGCAGCGACCAGGCCGCGCTCGAGGCGATCGCCAGAACGAGAGTGGCCGCTCCTCGAGCGCGGAGGCGGCGAGGATCGGCGGACATCGACCTGCACGACCGGCCACTCGGCGTAGAGCGCCACGATCTTCCTGGCCGTCGTTCGATCCATCGGCGCGGCGAGCTTCCGGGTGGCGACGACGTCAGAACTGCCTGAAGAACCTGGGTGCTGAGTCTGCCGGTGCGAGCGCGCCACAGCATCCGTCAAGGCGGGCCTTGGCGACGGGCTGCCTGCCGGTCTCCGAGCTCGGTCATAGGCGTAGGTCAGGACGTTGGATGTCGACGAAGGTGAGTCGTGGACCTCGGACCACGAGCCGCTACTCCTCGTAGAGCTCGTCCCGCCGCCAGGTCCTGCCGCACGTGGGGCTCCGACTCCGCCAGTGAGCTCGATCGGCCCGGACGCATGGCCTCCTCGTAGCTGGCGCAGTCCGGGCCACGAGCTGCTCCAGTTCGCGCGCCACCAGCCCACTGACGGCACGTGCCGCAGCTCGGCGGCGAGGATCTTGGCCTGCCGGATCGGTTTCCTCGTCGAGCTGCACGGTCAGGTTACGTCGCGCCATGTGCCCGGATCTTCTACGTCCACAGACGTCGTGCTCGCACAGTCTACCACGTGGCAGGCTCAGGCGCGCAGGTAGGTGAGGACGGCCAGGACCCGGCGGTGGTCGGAGGGGGCGGCGGGGAGGCCGAGCTTGGTGAAGATGCTGGAGATGTGCTTCTCGACCGCGCCGTCGGTGACGACCAGGCGGTCGGCGATGGCGGCGTTGCTGCGGCCCTCGGCCATCAGGGAGAGGACGTCGAGCTCGCGGGGGGTGAGGGAGGCCAGCGGGTCGGCGCGGCGGCGGCGGCCGAGGAGCTGGGCGACGACCTCGGGGTCGATGGCGGCGCCGCCGTCGCCGACCCGGCGGACGGCGGCCAGGAACTCGCCGACGTCGGCGACCCGGTCCTTGAGCAGGTAGCCGACGCCCTCGGCGCCGCCGGCCAGCAGGTCGCTGGCGTAGCGCTCCTCGACGTACTGGGACAGGACCAGGATGGCGGTGCCGGGGGCGCGTTCGCGGACCTCCAGGGCGGCCCGCAGCCCCTCGTCGGTGTGGCTGGGGGGCATGCGCACGTCGACCACGGCCAGGTCGGGCCGGTAGGCGTCGACGGCCGCGACCAGGCCGGGGCCGTCTCCGACCTGGGCGACGACCTCGACCCCGCCGTCGGCCAGCAGCCGGGCCAGGCCCTCGCGGAGCAGCACGGAGTCCTCGGCGATCACGACCCGCATGAAAGCTCCACCCTGATCACCGAGGGGTTCTCGGGGCGATCACGACCCGCACGGCAGCTCCGCCCTGATCACCGTGGGGCCGCCCGGCGGGCTGGTGATGGCCAGGCGGCCGTCGACGGCGGCCACCCGGTCGGCCAGGCCGCGCAGGCCGGTGCCCCTGGCCGGGTCGGCCCCGCCGGCGCCGTCGTCGATGACCTCGACGATGAGCAGGTCGCGGTGGCGGGTGATGCGGACGCCGATCTCGGCCGCCCGGGCGTGCTTGGCCGCGTTGGTGAGGGCCTCGGCGACCACGAAGTAGGCGGCCGACTCGACCGGCCCGGGCAGGCGCCCGGTGGCGACGTCGACGTCGACCGGGACGGGCGAGCGGGCGGCCAGGGCGGAGATGGCCGCGTCCAGGCCCCGGTCGGCCAGCACGGCCGGGTGGATGCCGCGGGCCAGGTCGCGCAGCTCGGCCAGGGCCCGCTTGGCCTCCTCGTGGGCCTCGCCGACCAGGGCGGCGCCGGCCGCCGGGTCGGACTCCAGCTTGGCCCTGGCCATGCCCAGGTCCATGGCCAGGGCGACCAGCCGCTGCTGGGCGCCGTCGTGCAGGTCGCGCTCGATCCGCCGGCGCTCGGCCTCGGCCGAGTCGACGGCCCGGTCGCGGCTGGCCTGGAGGGCCTCGACCCTGGCCTGGAGCTGGTTCTGGCTGGGGCCGAGCAGGGCCGCGGCGACCGCGCCGTGGGCGAGCCGCCATGCCCCTGACCGCCCAGGCGGCGGCCACGCACAGCACGGCGCCGACCAGACACGCCAGGAGCGCCTCGAGCAGGGTGTCGATCACGAGGTTGGCGCGGACGCCGTCGTTGAACAGCGCCATCCCCCCATCGGCCGGGATCCAGAACCACAGCGGCGCGGTCAGCATGCCGAGGGCGAGGCTCCACAGGGTGGTGGTGACCACGAACCAGACCAGCCCCAGCGGGAACAGCACGATCAGGTAGGCCAGGTCCTTCCAGGTGGCGGGGTCGGCGGCCACCACCCGGGCCCGCCGCCACAGCGACCCTTCCGGCTGCGGGCGGTACGGGTCGGGGATGTGGACGCCGAGCATCGCCCCGACCCAGCGCCGCTCCAGCCAGGCCCCGCCCCGCCAGGCCAGCACGGTCAGGGCCAGGACGAACACCCCGACCCAGATGACCAGGGTGCCGAGGCCGAGCGTCAGGCCGACGGCCAGCAGCACGTGCCAGGCCAGCCCCACGAACATGGCCCCCAGCAGGTAGATCGTGGCCGTCAGGGTCCGGAGCTGCCCCAGCGGCGCCAGCAACCGCCCCACGGTCCCGCCGCCCGGCCCGCCCGCCGCCACCTGCTCGACCGCCATCGCATGCTCCTTGGCTGTCGCCTCGATCTTGCCAGTTCGAGGCTAGGCCGCGGAGCCCCTCCGGCCCATCAGGCAGGCAGGCCAACCGGGGTGGGGACAACCCGAACCCGGAGGGACCCGGGGATGGCCGGTCAGGGGGTGGGGAGGAGGCCTTGGAGGTGGTCGGCGATCAGGCGGTCGACCAGCTCGGCGGGCTCGGCGGGCCAGGGGAAGCCGGGGGCGGCGAGCAGCAGCGAGGTGATGCCGTGGACCAGCACCCACAGGCCGATCGAGATCTGCAAGGGGTCGCCGGGCCTGAAGACGCCGGCGTCCAGGCAGCGCTGGACCGAGTCGACCAGGTGGTTGAAGGTCTCGGAGCGGGCCATGGTCTCGCGGTCGAAGCCCTCGGGGACGTGGTCCTTGTACATGAACAGGACGCGGTAGGCCTCGGCGTTGCGGAGGCCGAAGCGGACATAGGCCTGGCCGCGGCGGCGCAGCGCCTCCAGCGGGTCGGCGGCGCCGGCCTCGGCGGCGGCCATCTCGGCGTCGAGCTGGCGGAACTGCTCCTCGCAGACGGCGAAGATGAGCTCGGTCTTGTCGGCGAAGTGCAGGTAGATCGAGGGCGGGGTGACGCCGACGGCCTCGGCCACGGCGCGGATGGAGACCGCCTCCTCGTCGCCCGTCTCGACCAGCAGGCGGGTGGCCGCGGCCAGGATCTCCTCGCGCAGGCGCGGGCCCTCCCCCCGCCGGGCACGCGCCCGGCGGGAGGGGGTGGAGGACCGCGCCGCCGGCATCAGGCCCCGCTCGGCTCCGGGGTCTCGGCCAGCCCGACCCGGGCGTGCAGCCGGCGCAGCGGCGCCGGCGCCCACCAGTTGGCCTGGCCGGCCAGGCGCATGAACGCCGGCACCAGCAGGGCCCGGATGAGGGTGGCGTCGACCAGGATGGCCAGGGCGGTGCCGATCCCGAACAGCTTGAGGAAGCTGACCTGCGAGGTGGCGAAGGCGACGAACACGATCGCCAGCAGGGCGGCCGCGGTGGTGACGATGGGGCCGGTCCGTTCCAGCCCGACCGCGACCGCGGCGACCGTGTCGCCGGTGCGGTCGTGCTCCTCCTTGATCCGCGACAGCAGGAACACCTCGTAGTCCATGGAGAGCCCGAAGGCGATGCAGAACAGCAGCACCGGCATGGACGTGTCGATCGTACCCGTTGGCGTGAACCCGAGGACACCGGCCAGGTTGCCGTCCTGGAAGACCCAGACCATGGCCCCGTAGACGGCGGTCAGCGAGAGCAGGTTCAGCACCAGCGCCTTGGCCGGGATGACCACGCTGCCGGTCATCAGGAACAGCAGCACGAAGGTGACGACGGCGATGATGGCCGCGGCGACCGGCAGCAGCCCGAACAGCGACGCCTTGGTGTCGACCAGCTGGGCCGAGGGGCCGGTGACCTGGGCGCCCAGCGGGGCCGGGAGGTCGCGGACCGCGGCCACCAGCTCCTCGCCGGCCTCCGAGAAGGGCTCGACCGACGGCACCACCGACAGCCAGGTGCCGTCGGCGGCGGCGAAGCGCCGCGCCTCCGGGCGCGATGGCGGCGTCGGCGGCGGGCAGCGGGCCCTGGAGCCGGGCGCCGTCGGCGTAGGCGCCGGTGAGGGCGTCGACCCGCTCGACCCCGTCCAGCCGGGACAGGGCGGCCGCGTAGCCGTCGATGTCGGCCAGGTGGGCCCGGGGGTCGCCGATGCCGGGGGCGACCACCGAGAGGGCGCTGGACTCGTCGGTGGCGAAGTTGCCACGGATCGCGTCGGCCACCTGGCGGCCCTCGGCGCCGGGGGGCAGGACCCGGTCGTCGGGCAGGCCGAAGCGGACGCCCAGGAACGGGGTGCCGAGCAGGACCAGGAAGGCGACCACGGCCAGGGCGATCGGGACCGGCCGGCGCATCACCCAGGTGGCGATCCGGTGCCAGAACCCGGTCCCGGGCTCCCGGACGGTGGCGCGGCGGCCGATGGGCAGGCGGAAGCGGTCGACCCGGCGGCCGAGCACGGCCAGCAGGGCCGGGAGGACGACCAGGGCGCCGACCGCGGCCAGGGCGACCACGGCGATGCCGGCGTAGCCGAAGGAGCGCAGGAAGTAGAGCGGGAACACCAGCAGGGCGAGCAGGGAGACGGCCACGGTGGCGGCGCTGAACAGCACCGTGCGGCCGGCGGTGCGCATGGTCACGATCAGGGCGTCGCCCGGGTCGCGGCCGGCCCGCAGCTCCTCCCGGTAGCGGGAGACGATGAACAGGCTGTAGTCGATGGCCAGGCCGAGGCCGAGCGCGGTGGTCAGGTTGAGGGCGTAGATGGAGACGTCGGTGACCTGGGCCAGCACCCGCAGCACGAGCAGGGTGCCGATGATGGCGAACCCTCCGACGGCCAGCGGGAGGATCCCGGCGACGGCGCTGGCGAACACCAGGACCAGCAGCAGCAGGGTGATGGGGACGGCGATGGCCTCGGCCCTGGCCAGGTCGGCCTCGACCTGCTCGCCGACCTCGCGGAAGACCTGGGCCTGGCCGCCGACCTGGACCCGCAGGTCGGCGTCGTCGCGGGCGTAGGCGTCGGTGAGGGCCGCCGCGCGGGCGTCCAGGTCCTCCTCGTCGCCGGTGATGCGGCCGAGGACCAGGGCCTGGGCGCCGTCGGCGCTCTTGAGGGCCGGGGCGTCGGCGGCCCAGTAGGAGAGGACCTGGGCCAGGTCGGGCTCGGCGGCCAGCCGCCGGGTGATCGCCTCGCCGGCCGCGGCCACGGCCGGGTCGTCGACGTCGCCCCCCTTGGCGGTGACCAGCAGGACCAGGTTGGGGTCGCCGGTCCCGAACTGGTCGCGCAGGACCTCGGCCGCCCTGGTCGACTCGGCGGCCGGGTCGTCGAACCCGCCCGACTTGAGCCTGGTGATGGCGCTCCCCCCGACCACCCCGGCGACCACCACGGCGACCAGCGTGGCCGCCAGCACCGCCCACCGCCGCCGGAGCAGGAACCGTCCCAGCCGCTCGAGCATCACAACCTCCTATCGCTGATAGCTTAGCGTTGTAAACTTAACAGCGATAGCTGAGATGTCAAGGGGCGGACCGCCGGGCCAGGCCCGAAGCGGCTAGCATGGCGGCCGACCCGCCGCCGACCGCTGGAGCCTGCGCATGTGCACCGCCGTCCGCATCGTCGTCGCCGCCGCCGAACGGGAGCGGCGCCTCGAGCTGCGGCGTGCCGCGGTGACCGCCGAGTGGGAGGTGGTGGGCGAGGCCGCCGACGCCAACGCGGCCTACGTCGAGGCCGTCGAGCGCCGGGCCCGCTTCCTGGTCCTGGACGCCAGCGCCGCCGGCCCCCGGCCCGAGGCCCTGGTCCGGCGGCTCCGCTCGACCAGCCCCAACGCCTTCGTGGTCGGGGTCGGCGAGGTCGCCGGGGCCGACGCATGCGTCGACGCCGCCGCCCTGGACGGCCTGCGCGACGCCATGCGCGACCTGCTCCACGCAAGCGGCGACCACCAGCACGCCTGACCCGGCCGGGCCGGGTGGCCAAGCCCTACCAGAGGCTGGTCTGGCGGGTGCGGTAGGGGGCGGCCAGGTGGCGGCCCTCGGGGCCGGTGTGGCGGCCCTGGTAGGCGAAGGCGATCAGCACGAGGATGCCGAGGGCGAAGGAGCTGAGGCCGACCCCGACCAGGGGCAGGGTGCGGTTGGGGCCGGTGGAGGCGAGCGGGCAGGCCCGGGCGAGCGAGTGCTCGACCCAGGCGAGCGGGCGGCTCTGGCCGGGGCGGCGGACGACGGCGCGCACCTCGCGCATGCCGCTGAGGGAGACCTTGGCCCGCCACTCGAAGGTGCCCGAGGCGCTGGTCGTGACCTGGCCACGGGTCATGGTGCGGTCGGAGGCCGGGTCGACCAGGGCCACGTCCAGGCGGGCGTCGGTGGGCATGCCGCTGCCCTCGGTGGTGGCGCCGCCGCAGGTCAGGTCGTGGAGGCCGACGTAGGTGACGGCGGCCGCGGGCCGGGCGAGCGCGAGGAGGGCGAACGCGACCAGGCCGATCGTGGCTGCTCGCCGCCACCGCATGGGAACCCGCTCCTCCTCTGTCGGCGTCCGCCGCCGCACGCCGATCCGCGCGGCTCTCGCTTGAAGCCTGCGCTCCTTCGACGATAGAGAAACCTGACCAGGCAGCATCATCAGCAAGACTACGGAACCCTACGTACGGATCGCCCGGATCGGCCGGCTCACTCGGTCTGGAGGTCGACCGAGTCGACCAGCAGGCGGCCGTCGCCGGGCAGGTCGTGGGCCACGACCTCCAGGGCGAGGCTCGACCCGGGCGCCGCGGTGTGGTGCTCGACCGCGAGCTGCTGCCAGCCGCTCCCCGGCAGGGTGTAGCCGGCCTGGTCGGCGCTGACCTCGCGGCCGCCGGCCAGCTCGCGCAGGGCCAGGACGACCTGGCCGCCGCCGGGGGCCTGGACCCAGACGATCGCCTCGTAGGTGGCGCCCTCCCTCGCGGTGGCCGCCCCCCGCCGGATCATGCCCGCCTGGCCGGCGGAGCCGGCGCCGGGGGTGACGGCGGCCGCCCAGCGGCCGGACGCCCCGCCCTCGACCCGCTCCACCCCGGCCCCGCCGAGCGGCGTCCAGCCGGCCAGGTCGCGCTCGAAGTCGCCGTCGGCGAGCAGGTTGCCCGGGGTGGGCCGGATCGGCCGGGTGGTGGCCGGGGCGCTGGTCGCCGTGGCCGTGCTCGGCGGGCCGGTGGTCGCCGGCGGGGCGGTGGTGGCGGCCTGGGCCCGGGTGGTGGCCGGCCCGGCCGCCTGCTGGCCGCCGGTGCCGGCGTCGCGGGTCAGCAGGGCGATCACCGCCGTGATCGCGGCCAGGCTGAGCATGGCCACCAGGAACAGCCGCTGCAGCGGCGACAGGCCGAACCGCCTTGAGGGTTCGGCCAGATGCCGGGGGTTGCTGTCGGCCATGGGCGAATACTGGGCTGGCAGGGCCCGAACCGGCAACAACGGATGTCGGGGCGCCGGTCGAGGCGCCGAGCCGCGGACCTCGGCGGCGACGTGGGCCAGGACGCCGTTCACGAACCGGCCCGAGTCGGCCGTGGAGAGCAGCTTGGCCAGCTCGATGGCCTCGTCGAGGACGACCGCGGTCGGCACCTCGGGACGGGCCGCCAGCTCGTAGGCGGCCAGGCGGAGCAGGTTGCGGTCGACCAGCGGCATCCGCTCGATCGTCCAGTGCTCGGCGGCGTCGGCGATGCGGGCGTCCAGCTGGGGAAGCAGCCCGGCGACCCCGTCGACCAGCTCGACGGTGTAGGCGTCCAGCGCCCCGGCCTCGCGGTCGTCGCGGTGGCGGGCCAGCACCTCGGCCACGGGCCGGTCCAGCAGGTCGGCCTCGAACAGGATGTCGAGGGCGCGCCGCCGGGCGGCCGAGCGGGTGCCTGGCGCGGCCACCGGGTCGCTCACTGCACCCGGGTCAGGTACGCCCCGGAGCGGGTGTCGACCTTGATCCGGTCGCCGGTCTCCACGAACAGCGGCACCTGGACCGCCGCCCCGGTCTCGACCGTGGCCGGCTTGGTCGCGCCCGAGACGCGGTCGCCCTTGATGCCGGGCTCGGTCTCGGTGACCTGGAGCTCGACCGCGGCCGGGAGCTCGACCCCGATGGCGGTGCCCTCGTAGAAGGTCACGTACGGGGTGGCGCCGTCGGTGAGCCAGCTGGCGGCGCCGCCGACCGCGTCGGCGTCGACCACCGCCTGGTCGTAGGTCTGGGTGTCCATGAAGACGAAGCCGGTCTCGTCGCGGTACAGGTACTGCATCTCGCGCTTCTCGAGGATGGCCACCTCGACCGGCTCGTCGGCCCGGAAGGTCTTGTCCAGCGTGCGCCCGGTGCGGACGTTCTTGAGCTTGGTCCGCACGAAGGCGCCACCCTTGCCCGGCTTGACGTGCTGGAACTCGACGACGTTCATGAGGTTGCCGTCGAGGTTGAGCGTCATGCCGTTCTTGAGGTCATTGGTTGTCGCCATGGCGTCACCCTACCAGGTGTCCCTCGACCACCTCGGCCAGCACCGACAGGGGTACCCCGCCGGTGCCCAGCACCATGTCGTGGAAGGCGCGCAGGTCGAACCGGCCGCCCAGCCGGGCCTGGGCCAGCTCCCGGAGCCGGACCAGCTCGAGGCGGCCGATCATGTAGGCCAGGGCCTGGCCGGGCCAGGCGACGTAGCGGTCGACCTCGTTCTCGACGTTGGTCCGGGTGAGGGCGGAGTTGGCCAGCAGGTAGCCGACCGCCTGGTCGCGGCTCCAGCCGAGCTGGTGCAGGCCGGTGTCGACCACCAGCCGGCAGGCCCGCCAGGAGTCGAACGACAGCATGCCGAAGCGTTCCAGGTCGCCCGAGTACAGCCCGAGCTCGTCGGCCAGGCGCTCGGTGTACAGCGCCCAGCCCTCGCTGAAGGCGGTGACGTAGCCGAAGCGCCGGAACCGGGGCAGCTCCTCCAGCTCCTGGGCCAGGGCGAACTGGAGGTGGTGGCCGGGGACGCTCTCGTGGAAGGCCAGGGCCTCGTACTCGTAGCGGGTCCGGGTCTCCGGCGCCGAGGTGTTGAGCCAGTGGACGCCGGGCTGGCCGCCGGCCGGCGGCTGGTAGTAGCCGAGCACGGCGTCCTTGGCCTCGTAGGCGCTCATCTCGTCGACCCGGCAGGGGGCGCGCGGCACCCGGCCGACGATGGCGGGCAGGGCGGCCACGGCCCGGTCGAGGGCGTCGCGGCCGGACTGGAGGATCTCGGCCCCGGTGGCGAACCGCAGCCCCGGGTCGTCGCGCAGCCGGGCCAGGACCTGGTCCATGTCGCCGGTGCCGAGCACCCGCCGCCCCAGCTCGCGGTACTCCTCGGCCAGCCCGGCGACCAGGTCGAGACCGAGCTGGTGGAGCTCGGCCGGGTCGCGGTCGGTGGTGGTGTGGTGGGCGACCGCGGCCCGGTAGACGGCCTCGCCGTCACCGAGGTGGGCCAGGCCGCAGCGGTCGTCGGGGCGGGCGCGCTCCAGGACCTGGCCGGCCAGCAGGTCGCGGTAGCGGGCCATGGCCGGCCGGACCGACCCGGCGACCACCTCGGCCAGCCGGTCGCGGAAACGGTCCGCGTCAACCCCGGCCGGTGGCGGCGGGGTGAGCAGCGGGTCGTCGCCGGCGGGGGCGGCCAGGTAGGCGTCGAGCTGGCGGACGGCCGCGCGGACCCCCAGGGCCGGCGGGGTGCGGCCGTTGGCCAGCCCGGCCCGCAGCCGGTCGCCGGCCTGGTCGAGGCAGCCGGCCAGCTTGGCGCAGCGCTCCAGGTAGTCGGCGGCGTGGTCCGCGGTGGCCAGGGTGACCTTGGGGACCAGGCCGAGCACGGCCGTCTGGATGCCGCTGCCGGTGGCCGAGACGGTCACCTCGGGCCAGCGGGCGGCCAGCTCGGCCCGGTGGTCGGCCAGGCCGCGTTCCAGCATGGCCAGGGTGATCCGGTCCTGGGCGCCGAGCCGGCCGGCGTCGATGGCGGCCAGCCGGCGTTGCAGGTCGGCCAGGCGCCCGTCGGTCTCGGCCTCGGCGGCCTCGGACAGGTCGGGGACCTCGGCGTCCCAGCCGGGCACCCCGAACATGGTGGCGTCGAACGGCGCCGCGTCCATGGTGACCTGGAAGTACCGCTCGGCCAGCTCGTCCAGTGTCGGTGTCTGGTCGCCCGTCTCGCGTCAAAGCTCCAGCAGCTCCTTGGGGGTGGTGGTGAGCAGCTCGTGGCCGCCGGGGCGGGCGACCACCAGGTCCTCGATGCGGACACCGCCGAACCCGGGGAGGTAGACGCCGGGCTCGATGGTGACCGGGGTGCCGGCGGCGACCCGGTCCCGCGAGCCGGCCCCCAGCCGGGGGGCCTCGTGGATCTCCAGGCCGATCCCGTGGCCGGTCGGGTGCGGGAAGGAGTCCCCCAGCCCGGCCTCGGCGATCGGCTGGCGGCAGGCCCGGTCGACCTCGCCGGCCGGCACCCCGGCCTCCAGGCAGGCCAGCCCGGCGGCCTGGGCGCCGCGGACCAGCTCGTACAGGTCGCGCTGGCGCTGGCTGGCCTTGCCGAGCACGACCGTGCGGGTCATGTCGGCGCAGTAGCCGTCGACCCTGGCCCCGAAGTCGAGCGTGGCCAGGTCGCCGGCGCGGAGCGGCCGGTCGCCGGGGTGGTGGTGGGGCTCGGCGGCCTGCTCCCCGAAGGCGACGATGGTGTCGAAGGCCGTCCCGTCGGCGCCCAGCCGGCGCATGGCCAGCTCCAGGTCGACCGCCACCTCCCGCTCGGTCACGCCCTCGCGCAGGCCGGCCAGCACCCCCTCGAGGGCCTCGCCGCCGAGCCGGGCCGCCTCGCGCATGGCGGCCAGCTCGCGCTCGTCCTTGACCTCGCGAAGCTCCTCGACCAGCGGCGGGGCCGGCATCACGGCCTGGCCGGGCAGGCCGGAGCGCAGCCGCTGGCCGTCGCCCCAGGTGAGGCCGGCCGGCTCGAAGCCGAGGCCGTTCCCGGCCGTGCGCACCACCCCGCCGACGGCGCCGATCAGGTCGCCGGGGGCGAGCACCACCTCGGCCCCCGGGACCTCGGCGGCGGCCTGGTGGCGGTAGCGGCCGTCGGTGAAGAACAGGGTGCGGTCGTGCAGCAGCAGCAACGCCCCGTAGCTGCCGGTGAAGCCGGTCAGGTAGCGGACGTTGGCCGGCCTGGTGACCAGCAGGGCCGACAGGTCGGCGTGGGCGAGCAGGCCGCGCAGGGCGTGCCGCCTGGCTTCGGTGTAGGCATGGCCGTCGTTGGACACGCGAGCGTTCCTTTCCCCCGGGCCCCCGTTCACCGGGGGACCACCCCGGCGGTCCCCCGGACCCCCCCGGTCCCATCTTGCCAACCCGGGTCAGGCGCGGCGAGCCAGCAGGTCGGCGGCGGCCCGCAGGCCGAGGTCGTAGCTGGCCGGGCCCATGCCGGCGATCACGGCGGCGGCCGCCGGGGCCACGGCCAGGTGGTGGCGCCAGCGCTCGCGGGCGTGGACGTTGGACAGGTGGACCTCCACCACCGGGATGCCGGACGCCTCGACGGCGTCGCGGACCGCATAGGAGGTGTGGGCCAGGGCGCCCGGGTTGCACACGGCGGCGCGCACGCCCCGCCCGGCGGCGGCCAGCAGGGCCTCGACCAGGTCGCCCTCGTGGTCGGACTGGAGGCCCTCGACGGCCAGGCCGAGCTCGCCGGCCAGCTTGGCGAGCCGGTCCATGATCTGGTCCAGGTCCAGGGCCCCGTAGTGGCCGGGGTCGCGCCGGCCCAGCGCTCCCAGGTTGGGCCCGTGCAGGACCAGCACCAGCGGGCCCTGCCCGGTCGCGGGGTACTGCTTCATCGAGGCTCCTCCATCCACCGGGGGACCACCCCGGCGGTCCCCCGACCCCCCCGGCCAGCGAGGCGATGGCGGCGACCAGCACCTGGCGGTCGGGGGCGGCCACGACCTCGGGCTGGCCGGGGCGGCGGAGCAGGACCAGGCGCAGGCCCTGGCGGTGCTTCTTGTCGGTGGCCATGGCGGCCAGGACCTGGTCGGGGTCGAGGCGCACCCCGCCGACGGGCAGGCCGAGGGCGGCCAGCAGCTCGACGTGGCCGTCGGCCAGGCCCGGCCGGGCCAGCCCGACCGCCTCGGCCACCCGGGCCGCGAACACCATCCCCAGCGCCACCGCCTCCCCGTGCCGGATCCCCCGGTACCCGGCCAGCCGCTCCAGGGCATGGCCCGAGGGTGTGCCCGTAGTTCAGCATCAGCCGACCGACCGCCCCGTCGCCGCCCTCCTCGTGCTCGTCGGCGCCGACGGCGGCCGCCTTGACCCGGACCGCCCCCTCGACCAGGGGGGCGAGGGCGACCGGGTCGGCGGCCACGGCCGGCCCGGCGGCGCGGGCCAGGGCCTCGGCCAGGGCGGGGTCGCCGACCAGCCCGGCCTTGGCCACCTCGGCCAGGCCGGAGCGGACCTCGGCCGCCGGCAGGCCGGCCAGGGTGTCGAGGTCGGCCACGACCGCCACCGGCTGGTGGAAGGCGCCGACCAGGTTCTTGCCGGCGGGAAGGTCGACCCCGGTCTTGCCCCCGACCGCGGCGTCGACCATGCCGAGCACGGTCGTGGGGATGTTGACCAGGGGCACGCCGCGCAGCCAGGTGGCGGCCGCGAACCCGGCCACGTCGGTGGTGGCGCCGCCGCCGACGGCCACCACCGGGTCGGCCCGGCGGGTCGGGATCCCGGCCAGCCGCTCGTACAGGCCGGCCACCACCTCCAGGCGCTTGGCCTCCTCCCCCGCCGGGACCTCGAGGTGGTGGACGGCCAGGCCGCGCCTGCCGAGGGCCTGCCCGGCCCGCCCGGCCACCTCCGCGACCGGCCCGCAGGACACCACGGCCGCCGCCTCGGCCCCCGGGAACGCCGGCAGCAGCTGGTCGAGCCGGTCCACCAGCCCGGTCCCGATGCGCACGGGGTAGCCACCCCTTGCCGTCGGGACGGTGACGCTGGCGACCTCCCGGATCACCGGCCGGCCATGGCGCCGACCCGGCGCCGGTACCACTCCATGACCTCGACGGCGACCTGCTCGGTGTCGGAGCGGTCGGTGTCGATGGCCACGTCGCCGGCGGTCTCGTAGATCGGGCCGCGGGCCACCAGCAGGTCGCGGATGCGGCCGGCCCGGTCGGCGGTGTTGTTGAGCAGCGGCCGGTCGGTGACCCCGGTGAGGCGGCCGGCCAGGGTCTCGGGGGTGGCCCGCAGGTAGACCAGCAGCCCGGCCTGCTTGAGGGCGGTGCGGTTCTCGGCCGACAGCACCGCTCCCCCGCCGACGGCGATCACCCGGCCGGGCACCGAGATGGCCCGGTCGATGGCGGCCATCTCCCGGCGCCGGAAGCTCAGCTCGCCCTCGCGCTGGAACAGCTCGGAGATGGTCATGCGGGCGGCCCGCTCGATCATCAGGTCGGTGTCGACGAACTCGCGCCCCAGGGCCCGGGCGACCAGCCGGCCGACCGAGGTCTTCCCGGCTCCCATGAAGCCGATGACCATGATGGTTGGCTGGATCTGGCGCATGGCGGCAAGCCTAACAGCCTGGCGCGCCGAGGGCCGCGTCAGGGGGATGACAGCCCGGCTGTCCAGCGGCTGACAGCCGCGGCGGGACCGCCCCGGGGAGCATGGGCCGGTCAGATTGGACGCCGGAGGGAGGCCAGATGCGCCGGTTCCTGCTGTTGGTGTTCGTCTCCTGCGCGGCCGCCTCGGTCGCCTTCAGCCTGTGGCCGCGGCAGCTCGACGGCTACCTCGCCCTGTTCGAGCGGCGCACCGTGGTCAACAGCGGCGTGGCCGTCACGGTGCTGGCCCTGCTGACGCTGGCCCTGGTGGCCCTGCGGGTCCGGCTGTGGCGGTCCCAGCGCGAGCTGGCCAGGGCCCGCCAGGGTCTGGTCGCGGCCCAGCCGGCCGCCCTCCCCTACCCCTCGTCGGCCTGGGGGCCGAGGCCGGTCAGGTAGGCGTCGAGGTTGCGGCGGACCTCGGCCAGCGAGTCGCCGCCGGTCTTCTCCAGCAGGGCGTCGGCCAGGACCAGGGCGACCACGGCCTCGGCCACGACCCCGGCGGCGGGGACGGCGGTCACGTCCGAGCGCTGCACCACCGCCTTGGCCCTGGCCCCGGTGGCCACGTCCACCGTGTCCAGGGCCTTGACCAGGGTCGACAGCGGCTTCATGGCCGCCCGGACGCGCAGGACCTCGCCGGTGGACATGCCGCCCTCGATCCCCCCGGACCGCCCGGTGCGCCGCCGCGAGGGTGCCGGCCCTTGCCCCCGGGCACGATCGCGTCGTGGGCCCTGGACCCGGGACGGGCGGCGCCTGCGAAGCCGTCGCCGACCTCGACCCCCTTGATGGCCTGGATGCTCATCAGGGCGCCGGCCAGGCGGGCGTCGAGCTTGCGGTCCCAGTGGACGTAGGACCCCAGGCCCGGGGGCAGCCCGTGGGCGACCACCTCGACCACCCCGCCGAGGGTGTCGCCGGCCGCCTTGGCCGCGTCGACCGCGGCCGCCATGCGCCCCTCGGCCTCCCCGTCCAGGCAGCGGACCGGCGAGGCGTCGATCTCCTCCAGGTCGGCCAGGGTGGGCACGGCCCGCGAGCGGGTGGCCACCGGCCCGAGCCGGACCACGTGGCTGAGCACGGCCACCCCGACCTGGCCGAGCAGGGCCTTGGCGGCCGCCCCGACGGCCACCCTGGCCGCGGTCTCGCGGGCGCTGGCCCGCTCCAGCACCGGCCGGGCCTCGGAGAAGCCGTACTTCTGCATGCCGGTCAGGTCGGCGTGGCCGGGCCGGGGCCGGGTCAGGGCCACCCCCTTGCCGGTGGCGGCCGCCTCCGGGTCCTCGACCGGGTCCGGGCTCATCACCTCGGTCCACTTGGGCCATTCGCTGTTGTCGATGCGGATGGCCAGGGGCGAGCCCAGGGTGCGCCCGTGGCGCAGCCCCCCCAGCACCTCCAGCCGGTCCTGCTCGAAGCGCATGCGCTTGCCGCGGCCGTAGCCGAGCCGCCGCCTGGCCAGCTCGCGGGCGATCTCGGCGCTGGTCAGGGGCACGCCCGACGGCAGCCCTTCGAGCACGGCGACCAGCGCCCGCCCGTGGGACTCCCCGGCGGTCAGATAGCGCAGCATCGGGGCGGATGCTAGCGGAACGGCGCCGCGAGGCAGGCAGCCCGGACGGGTTCTGGATCTCGGCCCAACGGCTCGTGCCGCTAGGACCCGGTGAGGGTGCCGGCGTACCAGGCGGCCACGTCCGCGCCGGCCAGGACGCCGAGCAGGGCGCCGGTGACCAGCCAGGGACCGAAGGGCAGCAGCGACTTGCGGGTGAGGCCGAGCAGGCCGATGGCGGCCAGGCCGGCCAGGCCGCCCAGCAGGAAGGCGGCGAAGACCCCGAAGGCCACCGCCCCCCACGACAGCCAGCCCAGGGCCAGGCCGAGGGTGGGGGCGAGCTTGACGTCGCCAAGGCCCATGCCGCGCGGGGAGATGAGGGCCAGGGCCAGGAAGAAGGCGCCGACGACGACGGCGGCGAGCAGCCCCCGGACGAGGCGGCCCAGGTCGCCGAGGCCGATGCTGGCCAGCAGCAGCAGGCCGAGCATGACCGGGAAGGCCGGGTAGGTGATGCGGTTGGGCAGCAGCCGGGTGCGGGCGTCGATCACGGCCAGGACCACGCAGACGAAGGCCAGGGCCAGGTAGGCGGGCACCGCCCAGCCGAGGCCGACGGCGACCAGCCGGAAGGTGAGCAGGAACCACAGCACCCCCATGGCCAGCTCGACCAGCGGGTAGCTGACCGGGATGGGGGCCCGGCAGGAGCGGCAGCGCCCGCCGAGCAGCAGCCAGCCGACCAGCGGCAGGCTGTCGCGGGGGGCGACCGGCGCCCCGCAGGCGGGACAGGAGGAACCGGGCCGGACCACGGACCGGCCCTGCGGCACCCGGTGGATGACCACGTTGGCGAACGACCCGAAGGCCAGCCCCAGCAGTCCGGCCAGGACGGAGGCGGTGAGCGGGCTCATGGGCGGGAAGGGTACCGCTGCCGGCCCTCGGGGGCCGGCAGCGGTCCACAGCCGACGGCGGTTCGGAGCGCCAACCGGGCGGCTTGAACGGCTGGTCGTCAGGTGCCGAGACGCCAGCCGCGCAGGTAGCCCTCCTGGGCGGCGGTGAGGTCGTCGCAGCGGACCCCGATGGCGGCCAGCTTGTGGCGGGCGACCCGCTCCTCGACCGCCGCCGGGACCGGGTGGACCCCGGCCGGGAGCGGGTCGGCGGCGGTCGCCAGCAGCTCGACGGCCAGGGCCTGGGTGGCGAAGGTCAGGTCCATGACCTCGGCCGGGTGGGCCTCGGCGCAGGCCTGGCCGACCAGGCGCCCCTCGGCCAGCACCACCACCCGCCCGCCGCCGGGGAGGCCGTAGGCCACGGCCCCGGGGCGGACCTCGGTGGCCGAGGTGGCCACCCGGCGCAGCCCGGCCACGTCCACCTCCAGGTCGAAGTGGCCGGCGTTGGCCACGACGGCGCCCGGCCGCATGGCCGTCAGGTGCTCGACGGTGAGGGCGTCGCGGTTGCCGGTGACGGTCACGAACACCTCCCCGACCCGGGCCGCCTCGGCGACCGGCAGCACCTGGTAGCCCTCCATCACCGCCTCGAGGGCCTTGAGCGGGTCGACCTCGCACACCACCACCCGGGCGCCGAGGCCGCGGGCCCGGGCGGCCACCCCCCGCCCGCACCAGCCGTAGCCGACCACCACCAGCACCTTGCCGGCCAGCAGGACGTTGGTGGCCCGGAGGATGCCGTCGATGGTGGACTGGCCGGTGCCGTAGCGGTTGTCGAACAGGTGCTTGGTGGCGGCGTCGTTGACGGCCAGCAGCGGGTAGGCGAGGGCGCCCTCGCGGGCCATGTTGCGGGCCCGGAGCACGCCGGTCGAGGTCACCTCGGTGGCGCCGGCGACGCCGTCGAGCAGGTCGCGGCGGCCGGTGTGGATGGTGGCGGTGAGGTCGGCGCCGTCGTCCACGACCAGCGTCGGCCGGCTGGCCAGCACGCCGGCGACCTGCCGGTAGAAGGTGTCGCGGTCGGCCCCGTGGACGGCGAACACGGCCGCGCCCAGCTCCTGGTGGATGGCCGCGGCCACGTCGTCCTTGGTGGAGAGCGGGTTGGAGGCGCACAGGGCCAGCTCGGCCGCGCGCCAGGGGAGGCCAGGCGGAGCAGGCGCCTGGCCTTGGCGGTCTCGAAGTCGAGGGCGGTCGCCGGGCCGGGGGGCCCGATCGACCGGGGCACCCCCTCGGGGTTCCCCGGACCCCTCCGGCCCCGGGCGAGGCCGGCCAGCTGGCGGAGCGAGGAGGCGACCTCGGGGTCGTGGAGCGCCCGCAGGCCGAAGGCCAGGGCGGCCGGGGTCACCCGGTAGCGCGCCTGGAGCTGGAGGGCGGCGGCGGCGGCCAGCAGGTCGCGCTCGCCGTAGTCCCGGTAGCCGCCGGCGGTGCGGGCCGGGGCGACCAGCCCGAGCTGCTCGGCGTAGCGCAGCATCCGGGCGCTGGTCCCGACCTGCCGGGCGGCGTCTCCCACACGCATGGCGGCAGGCTACTAACCTTTACATTTTATTGTCAAGGTTGGATGCCCTGGCCACGGGAGGTAGCATTTAGGCATGCCTCAATCCCCCGCGACCGGCGCGCTGGCCGTCGAGGGCCTCGCCAAGGCCTTCGGGTCGGCGACCGTGCTCGGCCAGGTCGGGCTGGCCGTCCCCGCCGGCCGGGTGGTGGCCCTGCTCGGCCCCAGCGGCTGCGGCAAGACGACCCTGCTGCGCTGCATCGCCGGCCTGGAGCGGCCCGACGCCGGCGAGGTCCGCCTGGACGACCGCGTCCTGTGCGGCCCCGGGGTGTTCGTGCCCCCGGAGCGGCGGCGCATCGGGATGGTGTTCCAGGACGGCGCCCTGTTCCCCCACCTGAGCGTGGCCGGCAACGTCGGCTACGGGCTGTCGCGCTCCGAGCGGCGCGGGGCCCGGGTCGCCGAGGCGCTGGCCCTGGTCGACCTGGCCGGCTTCGGCGACCGCCTGCCGGCCAGCCTGTCCGGCGGCCAGGCCCAGCGGGTCGCGCTGGCCAGGGCGCTGGTCACCCGCCCGTCGGTGCTGCTGCTGGACGAGCCGTTCTCCAACCTGGACACGATCCTGCGCCTCCAGATCCGCGCCGAGGTGCAGCGGCTGCTGGCCGACCTCGGCGTCACCGCCGTGTTCGTCACCCACGACCAGGAGGAGGCGTTCGTGGTCGGCGACGAGGTGGCGGTGATGCTGGCCGGCCGGATCGTGCAGCAGGCGGCCCCGGCCGAGCTGTACCGGGCGCCCGCCTCCCGGGCCGTGGCCGGCTTCCTCGGCGACGCCAACCTGCTGCCGGGGGTGGCCGCCGCCGGGCTGGCCGACACCGTCATCGGGCGGGTGCCGCTCCGGGCCGAGCTCCGCGGCGACGTCGACGTGCTGCTCCGGCCCGAGCAGCTCCGGGTCTCGGCCGGGCGGGCCGCCACCATCGACTCGGTGCAGTACTTCGGCCACGACGCCGTCTACCTGACCCGCCTGCCCGACGGGGCGGCGCTGCGGGTCCGGGTGCTCGACGCCCCCGAGTTCCGCCCCGGCGACACCGTCGACCTCGACTACGTGGGCGGCCCCACGGTCGGCTACCCGCGTGCCGCGGCTGGCTGAACCGGCCGACCTCATCGTCCTCGGCGCCGGGCCGGCCGGGGTGGGCGCCGCCTACCGGACGGCCAGGGCCGGGCACCGGGTGGTGGTGCTGGAGCGGGCGCCCGGCCCCGGGGGGGCCGCGGCCAGCTTCGAGCTGGACGGCATCCGGGTCGACCACGGCAGCCACCGGCTGCACCCGGCGATCGAGCCCCGCATCCTCGGCGACCTCCAGGGCCTGCTCGGCGACGAGCTGCAGCGGCGCCCCCGCAACGGCCGCATCTACCTGGAGGGCCGCTGGATCCGGTTCCCGCTGAAGCCGGCCGACCTGGCCCGCCGGCTGCCGCCGTCGTTCGCGGCCGGCGCCGCCGCCGACGCCGCCACCGCCTGGGCGCGGCGGCCCCGGGCCGACACCTTCGCCGAGACCCTCCGGGCCGGGCTGGGGCCGACCATGTGCCGGCGGTTCTACTTCCCGTACGCCCGCAAGCTGTGGGGCCTCGACCCGAGCGAGCTGGCCGGCGAGCAGGCCCGCCGCCGGGTGTCGGCCGGCTCCCCGGGCCGGCTGCTGGCCCGGGTGGCCCGCGGCGCCGGCCGCTCCGGCGGCCCCTGGTTCTGGTACCCGAGGCACGGCTTCGGGACCATCTGCGAGCGCCTGGCCGCCGCGGCCACCGAGGCCGGGGCCGAGCTGCGCTACCGGACCGCGGCCGAGCGGGTCGAGCTCGGCCCGGACGGGGCCACCGTCACCCTGGCCGGCGGCGAGACCCTCCAGGCCCGGCGGGTCTGGTCGACCGTCCCCCTGCCCACCCTGGCCAGGATGACCTCCCCGGCGCCGCCGCCGGCGGTGCTGGCCGCGGCCGGCGAGCTCGGGTTCCGGGCCATGGTGCTGGTCTACCTGGTGCTGGACGGCGGCCGCTACAGCCCCTATGACGCCCACTACCTGCCCGACCCCGGCACCCCGGTGACCCGGGTGTCGGAGCCGGCCAACTACCGCGACGGCGACGACCCGCCGGGGCGGACCGTGCTCTGCGCCGAGCTGCCCTGCTCGCGCGACGGCGAGCTGTGGCGGGCCGGCAACGACCGGCTGGCCGGCCTGGTCCGCGCGGCCCTGCGCGACCGCGGCCTCCCCGACCCGGGACCGGTCCGCCGGGTGGCGGTCCGCCGCCTCCCCAACGTCTACCCGGTCTACCGGGTCGGCTACGCCACCCCGTTCCAGGCCCTGGACGCCTGGGCGGCCGCCCAGCCGGCCCTGCTCAGCTTCGGCCGCCTCGGCCTGTTCGTCCACGACAACACCCACCACGCCCTGGCCATGGCCTGGGCCGCCGCCGACGCCCTAGCCCCGGACGGCGCCTTCGACCACGCCGCCTGGGCCGCCGCCCGCGAGGGCTTCACCAGCCACGTGGTCGAGGACTAGCGACCGGCATCGCCGGTCGAAGTCCACTGATCGTCGGCCGAAGGCCGACTCCAAGCCGTCGTCGGGTTGAGCTCGCGCCAGACGGCCGGCACGACCTGGCGGAGGTAGCGCAGGGGACGGACGAAGGACCGGCCGGTGGTGCGGAAGCGGTAGCCGATCGGGACCTCCAGGTAGCGGTGGCGCTTGGCCAGGAGGTCGAGGGTGAGGACCTGGGCGTAGTTGTAGTCGTGGATGATCTCGGCGTCGGCCGCGGCGGCGGCGGACAGGGCCCGGAAGCCGCTCTGGCCGTCGCCGATGGGGGCCCTGGCCACGAACCGGAGCAGGCCGGTGAGGGCCAGGTTGCCCAGGCGGCGCTGGGGCAGCATGCGCCGGATCTCGCCGGCGAACCGGGAACCGACCACGTAGTCGGCGCGCCCCTCCAGGATCGGGGCGACCAGGCGCTCCAGCTCGGCCGGGTCGTACTCGCAGTCGGCGTCGCAGAACGCCACCGCGGCCGCGCCCCGCTCGGTGGCGGCGGCCAGGCCCAGGCGGACGGCCGCGCCCAGCCCGCGGTTGCCCGCCACCGAGAGCACGGTCGCGCCCGCGGCGGCGGCCAGCTCGGCGGTGCGGTCGCCGGAGCCGTCGTCGACCACCAGGCACTCGACCCGGCGCCCGGCCACCAGCTCCGGCACCCGGGCGACCACGGCCGCGACCGTCGCCTCCTCGTCGTGGGCGGGCAGGAACACGACCACCGGCCCGGGCCCGGCCGGGGGGCCGTGGCCGGGCGGTTCGGGCGGTGCTGGCAGGCGGAGGGCCATGTCGGGTGCTCGGCTCCTGGGACTTGGCCGTCGAAGGGCGGACGACTAGGATTTAGGCGAACCTAAACATGGAGGCCGGATGTCCCGCAAGACCGCCGTCGTCGCCGTCGCCCTCCTGCTGGCCCTGGCAACGGCCGGGTGCGGCAGCTCCCGCGACGCCATGACCATCTACTCGGGGCGGACCCAGAACCTGATCGGGCCGCTGCTGGAGCAGTTCAACAAGGAGACCGGCATCGCCATCGACGTCAAGTACGGCGACTCGGCCGAGCTGGCCCTGCTGCTGGACGAGGAGGGCGAGCGGACCCCGGCGGACATCTTCCTGTCCCAGAGCCCGGGGGCGACCGGCTTCCTGGCCGGCAAGGGCCGCCTCGGCCAGCTGGAGGCGGGCGTGCTCGACAAGGTCGACCAGCGCTTCCGCAACGCCGACGGCCGCTGGGTCGGCATCTCGGGCCGCCAGCGGGTGCTGGTCTACAACTCCGAGCAGGTCGCCGAGGCCGACCTCCCCGACTCGGTGCTGGAGCTGACCGACGAGCGCTTCGCCGGCAAGGTCGCCGTCGCCCCCTCCAACGGCTCCTTCCAGGACTTCGTGACCGCCATGCGCCAGCTCGAGGGGGAGGAGGCCACCGCCACCTGGCTGAAGGAGCTGGCCGCCAACGAGCCGCGGACCTATGCCAACAACAACGCCATCGTCGAGGCGGTCAGCCGCGGCGAGGTCGAGATGGGCCTGGTCAACCACTACTACAACTACCGCTTCCAGCAGGAGAGCCCCGGCACCCCCAGCCGCAACCACAGCTTCGCCGGCGACGACGTCGGGGCCCTGGTGATCCCGTCGACGGCCAGCGTGCTGGCCGGCACCGACAAGACCGAGGAGGCCACCCGCTTCCTCAACTTCCTGCTCTCGGCCGAGGCCCAGCGCTACTTCAGCGACCAGACCTTCGAGTACCCGCTGGTCTCCGGCGTCCCGGCCGCCTCCGGGCTGCCGCCGCTGGCCAGCCTGCGCTCCCCCGACTACGACGTGGACGCGCTGGGAGGCGGCCTGGAACGCACGGTGGAGCTGATCCGGTCCAGTGGCTTCAACGGCGTCTGATCGCCGCCGCCCACCCGCCAGCCCGAGGGCTGGCCGCCGGCCCGCCCCGGCGCCCCTGGTGGCGCTGTCGGCGCTGGTCGCCTGCTTGTTCGCCACCCCCCTGGCCTACCTGGCCGTCCGGGGGCTGACCGAGGGCGGGACGCTCGCCGCCTGGGCCTCGGCCGCGACCCTGGGGCCGCTGGCCCGGACCCTGGCCCTCGGGGTCTCGGTGGCCGGCGCCTCGGCCGTGCTCGGGACCGTCCTGGCCTGGCTGGTGGCCAGGACCGACCTGCCCGGCCGCCGGGTCGCCCGCCTGCTGCTCCCGCTCCCGCTGGTGATGCCGTCGTTCATCGCCGCGTTCGCCCTGCTGGCCGCCTTCGCCCCCGGCGGGCTGCTGGCCGGGCTGCTGGAGCCCCTCGGGGTGGAGCGGCTGCCGGCCTTCGAGGGGTTCTGGGGGGCGCTGTACGTGCTCACCCTGTTCACCTACCCGTACGTGTACCTGCCGGTGGTGGCCCGCCTCGGCCAGCTCCCGGCGTCGCTGGAGGAGAGCGCCCGGCTGCTCGGGCGCGGCCCGGCGGCGGTGTTCCGGACGGTGGTGGCGCCCCAGGCGGCCAGCGCCGTGTGGGCGGGGACGCTGCTGGTGTTCCTGTACACCATCAGCGACTTCGGGGCCGTCCAGCTGCTGCGCTACGAGACCCTGACCAGCTCCATCTACGCCTCGCGGGTGTTCGACCGGGCCGGCGCGCTGGCCCAGAGCCTGCTGCTGGGGCTGCTGGCGGTGGCCGTGGTCGCGGCCGAGCGGTCGGTCACCCGCGGCGGCCGCCCGGGGCGGCTGGCCACCGGCGCCCGGGCCCTGCGGGTCCCCCTGGGGCGCTGGCGGGGGCCGGCCGTCGGGCTGGTCGCCGGGGTCGTCGGCCTCGCCCTGGTGGCGCCGGTGGGGGTGCTCGCCTTCTGGGCCGGTCGGGGGCTGGTGGCCGGCTCGACCCGGGCCGGGGCGCTGGTCGGGAACGCCGGCTCGCTGGCCGTCCCGGCGGTCAACACCGCCGCCATGGCGGTGGCGGCGGCGCTGTTCGCCGTGGCCGCGGTGCTGCCGGTGGCCTACCTGACCGTCCGCCACACGCAGCCGCCTGGCCGGCGGGGCCAACGCCGTCATCGTCGGCGGGTTCGCCCTCCCCGGCCTGGTGGTGGCCCTCGCCCTCGCCTTCTGGACCCTCCAGGCGCCGTGGCCGCTGGCCGCCCTCTACCAGACCCAGGCCCTGCTGGTGTTCGCCTACGTGGTCCACTTCGGCTCCCAGGCCCTGCGGGCCTCCCAGGTCGCGGTGGCCGCCATCCCCTCCCGGCTGGACGACGCCGCCCGCACCCTCGGCGCCGGACGCCTGCGGCGCCTGCGCACCGTCGAGCTCCCCCTCGCCACCCCCGGCCTGCTCGCCGGGGCGGGCCTGGTCCTCCTCTCCACCATGAAGGAGCTGCCCGCGACCCTGCTGCTGGCCCCGCCCGGGTTCGAGACCCTGGCCACCCGCATCTGGAACGCCACCGAGGACGCCTTCCTGGCCGACGCCAGCCTGGCCGCCCTGTTCCTTCTCCTGCTGTCCGGGGTCCTGACCTGGCTCCTGGTCGTCCGCCACGGCAATGCCCCGACCTGACCCACCCCCCGGCCTGGAGGCCGCCCGGATCGGGTGGGCGATGGTCGTGGTGGGGCTGCTGGCGATGCTGGCGGCGGCCGGCGGGATCGCGGTGCCGGCCACCCACGGCACGTGGACCACCGCCGACGAGCCGCAGTACCTGCTCACCGCCATCAGCCTGGCCGAGGACGGCGACCTCGACATCGCCGACGAGCTGGCCGAGGCCCGCTGGCGGCCGTTCCATGCCCTGCCCCTGCCCACCCAGACCGAGCCGCTGCCCGACGGGCGGCGCCTCAGCCCCCACGACCCGCTGCTGCCGCTGCTGCTCGCCGGCCCGGTGGCGGCCGGGGGCTGGGTCGGGGCCAAGCTGGCCATGGCGGCGATGGCCGGGCTGCTGGCCGCCCTCCTGCTGTGGACCGCCGTCCGCCGGTTCGCCGTACCGCTCCGCACCGCGACCCTGGCCGCCGCCGTGTTCGCCCTCTCCCCGCCCCTGGCCGTCTACGGCAGCCAGCTCTACCCCGAGCTGCCCGCGGCCCTGGTCACCCTGGCCGCCGTTGCCGCCCTCACCGGCCCCAGGTCAGGGAGCAACCCGGACCGGGGGCCGGAGCGGGGTGGGGGCGACCCTGGTTGTCGGGGGAGCGGTGGTGGCGTTGCCGTGGTTGGCGGTCAAGTACGTGCCGGTGGCGGCGGCGCTGGCGCTGGTCGGGTGCTGGGGGCTGGCGAGGGCCGGGCGGGGGCGGCGGGCGCTGGTCCTGGCCGGGTCGCTGGTCGTTGCCGGGGTCGTCTTCCTGGTGCTGCACCGGTGGTGGTACGGAGGCTGGACGCCGTACGCGGCCGGGGACCACTTCGCCAGCGGGGAGCTGTCGGTCGTGGGCACCGAGCCGGACTACCTCGGACGCAGCCGCCGGCTGCTCGGCCTGCTGGTGGACCGGGGCTTCGGGCTGGCCGCCTGGCAGCCGGCGTGGCTGCTGGCCGTCCCCGCGCTGGCCGTCATGCTGGCCCGCCGGCCGCGCGGGTGGGCGGCGGTCGCCGCGCCCCTGGCCGCCGGCTGGCTGGTGGCGACCTTCGTCGCCCTGACCATGCACGGCTGGTGGTTCGCGGGCCGGCAGGTGGTGGTGGTCCTGCCCCTGGCCGCCCTGGCGGTCGCCTGGTGGACCGGCCCCGACCACCGCCGGCGGGTGCTGCTGGCCGTGGCCGGCGGGGTCGGGGTGCTGGCGCAGCTGTGGCTGGTCGCCGAGGGCGCCGCCGGGCGGGTCACCTGGGCGGTGGACGCCACCGCCACCACCAACCCGCTGTACCGGGCCTGGAGGCTGGTGCTGCCCGACTACCTGGCCATGAGCTGGTGGACCTGGGTCCTGCACGTGGCCTGGCTGGTCGCCCTGGGCGCCTGGGCGGTCGCCGCCGTCAGGTCTCGACAGCGCCCGCCCCGCTTCCGTAGGCTCAGCGGCCGCGAGCTCACCAAGGCGTGAACGTCGGGAGGGTCAGGGGATGAGGAACCGGAGGGGGCGCCGGCTGGCCGGGCTCGGGGTCGGCCTGGCCCTGCTGCTGGCCGGCTGCGGGTCGGACGACGGGGCCGGGGTGCGCAACGTGGACGGCACCCAGTCGGCGAGCGGCAGCGGGACCGCCTCGGGGAGCGGGACGGGATCGGGGAGCGGCACCGCGTCGGGCAGCGGCACCGCCTCGGGGCAGGCGGCCGCCTGCAAGCCGGTCGGCGACGCCGCCACCAGTGACGCCACCATCGCGGTCGAGCTGAAGGAGTGGTCGGTGCTGCCGGCCCGGGCCGACGTGCCCGCCGGGACCGTCACCTTCGAGGCCCGCAACACCGGCGAGGACGCCCACGAGCTGGTGGTCGTCCGCGCCGCCGACCCCGCCTCCCTGCCGCTGGCCGCCGACGGCACCGTCGACGAGGACAAGCTGCCCGAGGGCGCCTTCGTCGGCGAGATCGAGGCCTTCCCGGCCAAGCAGACCTGCCCCGGCACCTTCGAGCTGGCGGCGGGCAGCTACGCGCTGTTCTGCAACATCCTGGAGACCGAGGCCGACGGCGCCAAGGAGAACCACTACGCCAACGGCATGCGCACCCGCTTCGAGGCCCGCGGGTAGCGGTCCCGAGGGACCCGGCGTCCCAGGGTGGCCACGGCGATGAGCCCGGCCAGCAGGTAGAGCCCCGCCTGGGCGTTGAGCACGGCGACCACCCCGAGGGTGTCGCCGAGCAGCCCGGCGAGCAGCATGCCCAGCGCCATCAGGCCGTTGAAGCTGCCCATGTAGGTGGCGAACACCCGGCCCAGATAGGCCTCGGCGGTCCGCTCCTGGACCAGCGAGGTCAGGCCGGTGAGCACCCCGACCCCCGGGATCCCGGCGGCCACGAACAGCCCCAGGTAGAGCCAGTCGGCGGTGGTCAGCACCGGGCCGTTCCAGATGGCCAGGTCGACCGCGGCGAAGACCAGCAGGCTCACCCCGAGCAGCCGCCCGGCCTCCAGCCTGCTGGCCAGCCCCACCACCAGCACGCCGCCGAGCAGCCCGCCGATCGCCTGCACGCCCCTGAGCAGCCCGACGTCGGCCCCGTCCCCGCCGAGCACCCTGGTCACGAACAGCACGAACAGCACCGTGAAGATCCCCTGGGCGACCCCGGCCAGCCCGTTCACCACCAGCCCCCAGCGCAACCCGCGGTCCCCGACGGTCACCCGGAGCCCATCCACCCACTCCCGCACCACCCCGGCGCGTCGAGGGTCGGGACCGGGGCTGTGGACAACCCCCGGCGCCCGATCGGCCTGGCGGTCAGGCTCCCCCTCCGGGGGCCCTGGCACCGCCAGGACGGGTTCGGGCGGCGGACCCACCCGCATCGGAACGGACCAGGGCGATCAACGCCGCGCCGAGGAGGAACGAGGCGGCGTCGCCGATGACCAGGCCGGGGAGGCCGGACACCTCGACCAGGATGCCGCCGAGGGGGCTGCCGACCAGGCGGGCCAGGTTGCCGTTGAGGCCGATGAGGGCGTTGGCGCCGACCAGGTCGGCCCTGGCGACCAGGGACGGGACCAGGGCGTTGCGGGCGGGGTCGTTGAGCTGGGCCAGGCTGGCCTCCACGGCCATGACCAGGTAGACGATCCAGAGCCGGTCCCGGCCGTCCACGGCCAGCAGGGGGAGCAGGAACGCGGCCTGGGCCAGGCTGACCGCGACCAGGGTGCGGCGGCGGTCCCAGCGGTCGACCAGGACGCCGGCCAGCGGGCCCACGACCAGGCCGGGGAGCAGCCCGACGAGGAACACCGTCGCGGTGACGAGGCTGGAGCCGGTGAGCTGGAGGACCCAGACCGGCAGGCCGACGAGCAGGAACCAGTCGCCCGTCTCGGAGATGAGCCCGCCGGCCCAGAGCAGGCCGAAGTCGCGCCGGCGCAGCAGGGCCCAGCCGGCCCTCACGTCAGGGCCTCCGGGCGCAGGAACGCCTTGAAGTCCAGGTGGACCGGCTGGGAGCCCTCGGGCGGGTCGTCGCGGGTCATCCCGATGTACGGCCGGATGGCCGCGTCGAGCGCCTGGACCAGGCCGGCCAGCTCCTCGGCGGTGAGGCGCAGCGAGTAGCTGTTGACGCCGGCGACCTCGCGCCAGGGCCTGGGCGCCCTCGGTTCCAGGCGCAGGTACTGGCGGGCCAGGCGGGCGTGCTCCTGGATCTCCATGTTGGCCAGCGACGCCCTGGTCGCCCGGGCGGCGGTGGCCACCTCGGGGTCGGCGTCGTCGGCCGGCGCGTGCAGGCTCAGACCGGTGTAGACCGACCGCCAGGGCCGCTCCCGCCCGTTGGGGGCCTCCTCCCTGGCGACCAGGCCGACCTTGGCCAGCTGGCGCAGGTGGTAGCTGCAGTTGGCCGGCGTCTCCCCCAGCGCCTCGGCGCACTGGCTGGCCGTGCGCGACCCGAGCGCGTTGAGCTGGTACAGCAGCGCCACCCGGAGGGGATGGGCCAGGGCGGCCAGCACCGCCCCGTCGGTGACCTCCAGCCGCCGCTCGGTCCTGGCCATCGCGCGCCTCCCGACCTGAAAGAGTTGTTGCAGGTTCCAGGGAACCACGGTCCGGCAAGACCTGCAACAGTTCTTTCAGATCAGGCCCCGGGGGGACCCGGGGGCCGGCCAGGGGAGGCCGACGGCGGCGGCCATGGCGTCCAGGTCGGGGCGGACCCGGGCGATCTTGACCACGGCCCCGGCGGCCTGGGCGCAGAGCATGCCGAGGCCGTCGGCGGCGGCGGCCGCGCCGGCCGACCTGGCCGCCTCGACCAGGCCCTGGCTGGCCGGACCGTAGTTGCAGTCGAGCACGCGGACGCCGCGGCGCAGCCGGTCCTGGCCGGGGATGGGCTCGCCCCGGGCGGTCAGGGTGGTCGCCTGGAGGACCACGTCGGCGGCGGCGACCAGCTCGGCGGCGCCGGCCCAGTCCACCGCCCGCGCCCCGGGGCCGGCCAGCCCGGCCACCGTGCCCGCCCGGGCGGGGTCGCGGCCGGCCACCTGCAGGGGGGCGACCGGCAGGCCCTGGTGCCGGCGGGCGGCGGCCAGGCGGCCCCAGGCGAACGCCACCGCCAGGGCCACGCCGCCGGTGCCGAGCAGCACCGCCGGGCCATCGCCGGGCCAGCGGCCGTCGCGCAGGGCGAGCTGGCTGCCAAGGGCCCACACCGCCCCGGCGACGTCGGTGTTGCCGCCGACCAGCCGGCCCTCGCGCACGAACACGGTGTTGACCGCCCCCAGCCGGTCGGCCGGCCGCTCCAGGAGGTCGACCAGGGCGGCGGCGGCCTGCTTGTGCGGGGTGGTCAGGTTGACCCCGGCGACCGCCCCCGACCTGACCTCGTCCAGGGCCGCGGCCAGGTCCTCGGGGCGGGTCGGGCGGGCCAGGTAGGTCCAGTCGTCCAGCCCGGCGGCGCGGTAGGCGGCCTGGTGCAGGGCCGGGGACAGGGTGTGGGCGAGGGGCCAGCCGAGCACGGCGGCGACGGGCACGGCTACAGCAGGCCCTTGGCCCGGGCCTTGGCCTTGAGGTCCAGGAACTCCTCGTAGCTGTTGGTGAAGGCGTGCTCGCCCTCCTCGGTGGCGAGCACGTAGTAGATCCAGTCGCCGTCGGCCGGCTTGAGGGCGGCCTGGATGGCGGCCTCGCCGGGGGCGGCGATCGGCGTCGGGGGGAGGCCGGCGCGGATGTAGGTGTTGTAGGGCGAGCTGGACTGGAGGTCCTTGGCGGTCAGCTTGGCGTGGCCGACCGCGTACTCGACGGTGGCGTCGATCTCCAGCCGCTTGCCGGCGGCCAGCCGGTTGTAGATGACCGCGGCGATCTTGGGCCGGTCCCCGGCGACCTTGGCCTCCCGCTCGATCATGCTGGCCACGATCAGCAGCTGGTAGGGGCTGAGGCCCCGGGGCGCGGTGGAGAGCTGGTAGCGCGACAGCACGATCTCGAGCTGGTTGAGCATGTCCTGGACCACGCCCTCGGCGGTGTCGTCGGGCTCGATGCCGTAGGTGTCGGGGAACAGCAGGCCCTCAAGGGAGGTCACGCCCTTGGGCCGGTGGGGCACGATCAGCTCCTTGCTCTTGACCGCCTGCTCGACCTCGGCCCTGGTGAACTGCTCGGTGGCGGCGAGCTTGTCGACGATCTGGGCCACGGTGAAGCCCTCGGGGATGGTGAGCGGGATCCCGGTGCTGGGGCCCTTGGCCAGGATGTCGAGCACGGCGTCGATGCCCATGCCGGTGACCAGCTTGTAGGTGCCGGGCTTGAGCAGGCCGTCGAGGCCGCGCTCCTCGGCGACGTCGCGGAAGCGGTTGACGCTGTCCACCACCCCGGCGTCGCGCAGGGACCGGCCGATCTCGACGCTGCTCTCGCCGGCGCTGACGGTGATGGTCACCTGCTGGCCGGGCGGGACGGGCTTCTTCTCCCTGGCCGCGCTCCACTGCAGGGCCTGGAACACGACCAGCCCCACCAGGGCCAGCAGCAGCCCCATGACCAGCACGCCGCGGCGCCGCCGGCGCCGGCGCAGCCGCCGCTCGACCCGGCTCACCGCCCGGCTCCCCCGGCGGCCGTCGAGCCAGGTCTGGAGGAAGACGCTGGCCGCGACCTGGTCGACGACCTCGCGCCGGTCCCGGCGGCGGACCCCGCCGCCGACCAGCGCCCGCTCGGCGGCCACGGTGGACAGGCGCTCGTCGGCCAGCTCGAAGGCCAGGCCGCCCAGCAGCGGGCGCAGCTCCTCCAGGTAGGCGCGGACCGCCCTGGCCGCCGGGCCCTCGCTGCCGGCCAGGGTGACGGGCAGGCCGACGACCACGGTGGCCGCCTCGTGCTCGGCGGCCAGGGCGGCCAGGGCGGCCGCGTCCTCGGCCGGGGTCCGGCGCGGGATGGTGGCGAGCGGGCTGGCCACCGTCCCCGTCGGGTCGGAGACGGCGACGCCCAGCCGCCGGGTCCCGACGTCGAGGGCGAGGACGCGACCCGTCATCCCACGGCGCCCTTCTCTCCCCCGTCGAGTAGCGAAAGCGCGTCGGCCCTGGCAATGCGGAGCGCCTCGCCGAGCTGGCTCGGGTCGCGCCCGCCGGCGCTGGCCAGGTCGCCCTTGGCGCCGGCGCCGCCGCCGACCGCCTTGGCCGCCCGGGCGAGCACGTCCCTGACGGCCGCCCCGGCGCCGGCCGACCCAGAAACCAGGTCGGTGGTGAGCAGGGCCACCATGGCCGCCTTGCCCTGGGTCTCGGAGCCGAGCACGACCACCCCGGGCCCGGCCCCGACCCGGTCACGGACCGCGATGGCGATCCGGCGCAGGTCGTCGGCCCCTGCCTCCGGCACCCGCTCGACCACCAGCCAGCCGCCCGCCTCCTTGGACACGCGCCCGGCCAGCTCCCCGGCCTGGCGCTCCAGCCCGGCGACGCGCAGGCGCTCCAGCTCCCGCTGGGCGGTGGCCAGCGCCTCCAGCCGGCGCCGCAGCTGCTCGGGGGCGTCCTCGGGCCGGGTCTTGAGCAGGGCCGCCACCTCGGCCAGGAGCTGGCGCTCGCGGTCGACGTAGCGCAGCGCCTCCAGGCCGGTGAGGGCCTCGATGCGGCGCAGGTTGGCCCCGATCGAGGCCTCGCCGAGCACGTGCACGGGCCCGACCTGGCTGCCGTGGCCCACGTGGGTGCCGCCGCACAGCTCCCGCGAGAAGTCGCCGACCTCGACCACCCGCACCACCGAGCCGTACCTCTCGCCGAACAGCGAGATCGCCCCGGCCGCCTCGGCCTCGGCCAGGCTGCCGTGCCAGACCTTCACGTCCGGGTCGGCCAGGAGCTGGCGGTTGACGGCCGCCTCGATCTCGGCCAGGCGCTCGGCCGGGACGGCCTGGAAGTGGGCGAAGTCGAAGCGCAGCCGGCCGGCGTCGACCAGCGATCCCTGCTGGCGGGCGTGCTCGCCGAGCATGTCGCGGAGCGCCCAGTGGAGGGTGTGGGTGGCGGTGTGGCTGCGGGCGACCGCCCCCCGGCGGTCGGCGTCGACCTCGGCGTGGACCGTGTCGTCGACCCGGGCCTCGCCCGACACCACCCGGGCGGTGTGGACCGAGAAGCCCTTCCAGGCCGGGCCGGGTGTCGGTGACCTGGAGCACGGCCCCGCTCCCGGTCCGGACCAGGCCGGTGTCGCCGACCTGGCCGCCGCCCTCGGCGTAGAACGGCGTCCGGTCCAGGATCAGCTCGACCTGGTCGCCCTCGCCGGCCGCGGCCAGCTCCTCGCCGTCGCGGAGCAGCCCCAGGATGCGGCCCTCGGCGGCGGTCGTCTCGTAGCCGACGAAGGTGGTGCGGCCGTGGCGGCCGGACAGGTCCCGGTAGGCGTCGAGCCGGCGCAGGTCGGCGTCCAGCTCCCGGCGGGCCTCCTTGGCCCGGCGGCGCTGGTCGTCCATGAGCTCGCGGAAGCGGTCGGCGTCGACGTCCAGGCCCGCCTCCCCCGCCGCCTCCAGGGTCAGCTCGTAGGGGAACCCGTAGGTGTCGTGGAGCTGGAAGGCGGTGTCGCCGGGGAGCATGGCCGCGCCCTGCTCCCGGGTCCGGCGGATGGCCCCCTCGAGCAGGGTCGAGCCCTGGCGCAGGGTGCGCGAGAACGACTCCTCCTCGCTGGCCACCACCTGCTCGATCAGCGAGCGCTGGGCGACCAGCTCCGGCCAGGCCTCGCCCAGGTTGGCCACCACCTGCTGGCCGACGCGGGCCAGGGCCGGGTCCTCGACCCCGAGCAGGCGCAGGTGCCGGACCGAGCGGCGCAGCAGCCGGCGCAGGATGTAGCCCCGGCCCTCGTTGGAGGGCAGCACCCCGTCGGCGATCAGGAAGCTGGCCGTGCGGCCGTGCTCGGCGACGATCCGCAGCGCCGGTCGACCCGGTCCTCCCTGCCGTAGCCGGCCCCCGACAGCTCCTGGACCTCGTGGAGCACGGGGGCGAACAGGTCGGTCTCGTACATCGAGTCGGCGTCCTGGAGGACCATCGCCACCCGCTCCAGGCCCATGCCGGTGTCGATGTTCTTCTCCGGCAGCTCGCCGATGATCGGGTAGTCCTTGCCGTCGCCCTCGCCCCGGATGTTCTGCATGAACACCAGGTTCCAGATCTCGAGATAGCGCTCGGACTCGCTGGCCGGGCCGCCGCCGGGGCCGAAGGCGGGGCCGCGGTCGTAGTGGATCTCCGAGCAGGGCCCGCACGGGCCGGGCACGCCCATGTCCCAGTAGTTGTCCTCCTTGCCGAGGCGCTGGATGCGCTCGGCGGGCAGGAACTGGCGCCACAGCTCCATCGCCTCGTCGTCGTCCAGGTAGACGGTGGCCCAGAGCCGGTCCGGCTCCAGCCCGAACCCCTCGGTGACCAGCTCCCAGGCATAGGCGATGGCGCCTTCCTTGAAGTAGTCGCCGAAGGAGAAGTTGCCCAGCATCTCGAAGAAGGTGCAGTGGCTGCGGTCGCCGACGATCTCGATGTCGGAGGTGCGGGTGCACTTCTGCACGCTGGTCGCCCGGCGGTAGTCGGGCTCGACCTCGCCAAGGAAGTAGGGCTTGAACTGGTTCATGCCGGCGTTGGCGAGCAGCAGCGTCGGGTCGTTGGGGATCAGCGGGCTGGACGGGACCAGCCGGTGGTCACGCTTCACGAAGAAGTCGGTGAAGCGGCGTCGGATGGCTGTGGAGTTCATGGTGTGGACCTCGCGTTCGTGGGTCGGGAGCCAGCGTTCCCGCCGAACCGGGTCGGGGCGCTAACCTGCCCCGCTCCCTGGCTCGGCGAGCTGAGCTCGCAGCTCCGCCTCCCGCTCGGCCATGGCCGCCTGGCCCTGCTCCAGCGCCCCGGAGAGGCGCTCGCGCCAGTCGGCGGCCGTGTGGACCAGCTCCTCGGCCAGCGACTGGGGGGCCAGCCGGTCCGCCGTCCGCGACGCCCACCGCATCACGCCGACGCCGATGGCCGCCCCCATCCCGAGCCCCACCAGGCCCCAGAAGACGCGCTTCATGGCCTCATCGCCGCCTCCGGGAGCGGCGGCGGCCCCTGCCCGCCGGCTGGTCGTCGGAGGAGGCCGCGCCGGCCGCCTTGCGCAGCCCGTAGGCGAAGGCGCTCAGCTTCACCAGGGGGCTCGAGATCGTGGCCGAGACGGTGTTGACCATGCCGCCCACCGAGGCGGTGACCCCCTCGGCGGTGGCCAGGATGCCGTCGACCCGGACGAGCTCCTGGTTGACCATGGACACGGTGGTGTTGACCTCGCCCAGCAGCGGCACGGTCTGGGTGGTGACCCCGTCGATCAGGTCCTTGGTCGAGGTGAGGACCCGGAACAGGTTGACCATCACGGCGCAGAGCACGACAACCGCCGCGCCGACCAGGAAGGCGACGATCGTCCAGGCGATGGCCAGCAGGCTCACGGGTTCTGCTCCTCGTTGTCCGTCGGGTCTTGAACGCTCCAGCTTAGCCCGCCGACCCGGGTCCGGCCCGCGGATTTCGGGGGGGCGGGGACGCCGGGAGTCTACCGCGACGCGAGGGAGAAGGTTTTCCCGCTGCCCGTCCCGCCTAGGAGCCGGCCGGGACCGGGTCGACGACGAAGTCCCGCTGGCGGATCAGGACCACCGCCAGGACCGCCCCGACGAGGGCGACCACGGCGCTGACCAGCAGGATGCGGTCGATCGCGGCCGCGAAGGCGGCCGGGTCGCCCTCGGCCCGGGCCGGGAGCAGCGTCCCCAGGACGGCGATGCCGATGGCCAGCCCGACCTGGCGGAAGGTGTTGTTGGTGCCGGACGCCATGCCGCTGCGGGTCGCCGGGACCACCCCGAGGGCGGCGTAGGTGACGGCCGGGTTGGACAGGCCGATCCCGACCCCCACCAGCAGCAGGCCCGGCAGCAGGAAGGTCCAGGGCGAGGACGCCTCCACCCCGCGCATGGCCAGCAGGCCGGCCGCCGACAGCAGCTGGCCGGCGGGCAGGGCCACCCGCACCGGCAGGACCCTGGCGAAGCGCCCGCCCAGCATCGAGACCACCAGGGCGGCGACCGACAGGGGCATGAGCTGGAGCCCGGCCGCGGTCGGGGAGGCACCGCCGACGTCCAGCAGGAACAGCGTCAGGTACAGGAACGGGCCGAAGGTGGAGGCGGCCAGGAGCAGCACCACCACCGACGCCCCGGTGAAGGTCGGGGTGAGGAACAGGCCGAGGTCGAGCATGGGCCGGCGCTCGCGCCGCTCCACCACCACGAAGGCGGCCAGCAGCGCCGCCGCGGCGGCCGCGCTGGCCACGATGACCCCGCTCCCCCAGCCGAGGACGGCGCCGCGGGTGAGCGCGAACACCCCGAGGAACAGCCCGAGGCAGAGCGTGACCGTGCCCCACCAGTCGACCTGGGCGGCGTCGGGGTCGCGGGACTCGCGCAGGCGCCGCACGGCCACCGGGAGGCAGGCCAGCGCGACCGCGGCGTCGACCACGAAGATGGCCCGCCACCCGAACGCCTCGGTGAGCAGCCCGCCCTCCAGCGGCCCGATCGCGAACGCCGCCGCCACCGTCGCCCCCCACACGCCGATGGCCCCGGCCCGGGCCACCCCGGTGAAGTCCTGGGCCAGCAGGGCCAGCGACGACGACAGCAGCACCGCCCCGGCCAGCCCCTGGGCGGCCCGGCCGGCGATCAGGGCCAGCGCCGTCGGCGCGGCCGCGCAGATCGCCGAGGCGGCCGCGAACCCGGCCAGCCCGCCGAGGAACATCCGCCGCCGCCCCACCAGGTCGGCCAGGGTCCCGGCGGTGAGCAGGGTGGCGGCCAGGGCGAGCGAGTACCCGCTGACCACCCACTGGAGCACGGCCAGCTCGGCCTCGAGGTCGGCGCCGACGTCGGGCAGGGCGACACTCGGCGCGGCCACGTTCAGCAGCAGCACCCCGGTGGCCAGGCACACCACCAGCAGGGTCCAGTGACGGCGCTCCGTCACCCGCTGGCTCGTGCCGGCTCGACACCCTCGAGCTCGAAGGTCAGCTCGTCCACATAGCACCACCACCAGTCCTCACCCGGCTCGTAGGACCGGATGATCGGGTGCCCGGTGGCCTGGAAGTGCCTGGTGGCATGCTGGTTGGGCGAGTTGTCGCAGCACCCCACCTGCCCGCATTCGACGCAGAGCCGCAGGTGCACCCAGGTCCCCCCGCTGGCCAGGCACTCCTGGCACCCCGGCTGGTTCACGCTCGAGACACGGATCTGGTCCAGGTGGGTGCAGTCGTCGGCCATCGGCGGCGCTCCGGGGGGTGAGGGTGGGACGTCAACCGGGCCAACAGCCGGCGGGTCGGCGGCATTCCGGTCCCCCGGGCCGGGGCCCGTCAGGAGGTGGGCGCCGGCAGGCCGACCGGGTTGGGGAAGGGGATGCCGCCACCCTCGACGACCAGGCGGACGGGGCGGTCGAGCAGGGCCAGGAGGCGGGCGCAGGCGTCGGGACCCAGGCGGTCCCAGGGGTCCGTGGCCAGGTCGTCGGTGCGGGCCTCGCGGGCGTCGCGGGCGGCGCGGCCGGCGGCGGTCAGGGACCCGCCGGGGTCGACCCAGCCGCGGTCCCGCAGCCGGGCGGCGGCGGCCGACCACTCCTCGTCGGACCAGCCGCGGTACTCGCGCAGGACCGAGCCCGGGGAGCTGGCCGGCGGCCGCGGCCAGGACGTGGGCCTCGCAGCCGTCGACGGCGTCGACCGAGCAGGCAGGCGACGTGGCCGTCGCCGCGGAACTCGCGGTAGAGGGTGGCGCCGTGCCACAGGGCCAGGTGCGGCTCCTCGGGCCAGGGCAGGGCGGCGTGGGCGGCGAACAGGGGCCGGCCGGACGGGTCGCGGCCCTCCATGGCCTGGCGGGCCAGGGCGGCCGCCTCGGCGACCTCGGCGCCCTCGACCCAGGGGCCGAGCAGCCGCCGCAGGGCGGCGTCGGCGCCCTCGTACCGGGCCGCGAGCACCCGCTCGGGGGGCGCGAAGCCCCAGGCGTCGGGGATGGCCCGGCGCACCATGCGGGGGTGGAAGTTGTAGAAGGTGGCCATCACCACCTCGGCCGGGACCGGGCCCATGGCCGCCGCCCGGGAGGCGAAGTAGCCCATCCAGCCGCCGCGCAGCCCCGCCCGCCGGTAGGCGTCGCGCGGCTCGGGGGCGAAGTAGACGGTCATGTGGAGGGTCTCCAGGGCCTGCCACATGCGCCTGGCCGTGCCCGACCCGCCGGCCGCGGCCGCCCCGGCGCTCATCCGCGGTCGCCCGGCGGGTCGGGCTGGTCGCCGCCGGTGGGCGGCTGGCCGCGGCGGCGGCGCCAGGCCTCGGCCATGGCGACCTCGCGGCCCTGGTCGGACGGCTGGTAGTAGCCGCCGCGGAGGCCCTCGGGGAGGTAGCGCTGGGCGGCCCAGTGGCCGGGGTGGTCGTGGGGGTAGACGTAGCCGACCCCGATGCCGAGCTTCTTCTCCCCGGCGTAGGAGGCGGACTGGAGGTGGCTGGGGACCCGTCCCGGCCGGGCCTCCTCCAGCTCCCGGGCGGCCGCCCCCAGGGCCACGTAGGCGCTGTTGGACTTGGGCGCCAGGGCCAGGTAGACGACCGCCTCGGCCAGGTTGAGGCGGGCCTCCGGCAGCCCGACGAACTCCAGCGCCTGGAAGGCCGCGACCGCGATCGGCAGGGCCTGCGGGTCGGCCAGCCCGATGTCCTCCGAGGCCGAGATGACCAGCCGGCGGGCCACGAACCGGGGGTCCTCGCCGGCGGCCAGCATCCGGGCCAGGTAGTGGAGGGCGGCGTCGGGGTCGGAGCCGCGGATCGACTTGATGAAGGCGCTGGCCACGTCGTAGTGCTGGTCGCCGGCCCGGTCGTAGGTGACCCGGGGGCGCTGCAGGGCGTCCTCGATGTCGCCAAGGGTGAGCGTGTCCACGCCTTTCGCGGTCACCACCAGGGCGGCCGCCTCCAGGGCGTTGAGGGCGTGGCGGGCGTCGCCGTCGGCCCGGTCGACCAGGTGGGCCAGGGCGTCGGCGTCCAGGGTCAGGCCGCGCCCGCCCAGGCCCCGCTCGGCGTCGGCCAGGGCCCGGGTCACGATCAGCTCGAGGTCGTCGGTGCCGAGCGGCTCCAGCCGGAACAGCAGCGAGCGGCTCATCAGCGGGGCGTTCACGGTGAAGAACGGGTTCTCGGTGGTCGCCCCGACCAGCACCACCGTGCGGTCCTCGACCCCGGGCAGGAGGGCGTCCTGCTGGCCCTTGTTGAACCGGTGGATCTCGTCGATGAACAGGATGCTGCGCCGCCCGAGGGCGCCGAGCCGGTCGCGGGCCGCGGCCAGCAGCGCCCGCACGTCCTTGACCCCGGCGCTGGTCGCCGAGAGCTCCTCGAAATGCGACCGGGTGGCCTGGGCGATGATGTGGGCCAGCGACGTCTTCCCGGTCCCGGCCGGCCCCCACAGGATCACCGACCGCAGCTCGTCGGCCTCGATCAGCGCCCGCAGCGCGCTCTGTGACCCGAGCACGTGCCCCTGGCCGACGAACTCCTCCAGCGTCCGCGGGCGCATCCGCGCCGCCAGCGGCGCGTCCTGGTCGGCCAGCCGGTCCGCCCGCTCCGAGAACAGGTCCATGTCCGGGCCATCGTAGCCGCTCGCCCGGAGCCGGCGTCACGCCCCGGTGCCAGACTGGCCGGGCCCCGACCCCGACCCGGAGGGAGTCATGCGCTACGCCGTCAACCCGCGCCAGACCGACCTGAAGCCTTCACCCGCCGGATACGCAAGGGCCCACCCGGGCGGTGAGCGCCGGATGGGCCCTTGCGGCAGCGCTCCACGAGTGCCGTGACCGGTCGACGTTTGCACCTGCTCTCGAGGGAACAGGTGGGGTCCGCCCCAGCCGTTTCCGGTACCCGCTACCGAAGCCGGGTGCCTTCCGCGACCGAAAGTACGGTCCCCTACGTCGAAGTGTTGGCGCAAACGAAAGCCGGCCACCAACAACGTCGGGCGCTGCCGAGACCCGCATTGAACCACCGCCGCCTGACACCGGCAACCGGTCCCCGTGATCTGGTGTTCACCTGGCCGTCAGCCCCGATCCGGGCGCGTGGCCGGCGGGTCGATGGGGCGGAGGCGGACCTCGGCGAGCTGGGCGGGGGGGATGGGGGTGGGGGCGCCGGTGAGGGGGTCGGCGCCGGACTGGGTCTTGGGGAAGGTGATGACGTCGCGGATGGAGGGGGTGCCGGCGAGGAGCATGTAGAGGCGGTCGAGGCCGAAGGCGAAGCCGCCGTGCGGGGGGGCGCCGTAGGCCAGGCCCTTGAGGAAGAAGCCGAAGCGGTCCTCGGCCTCCTCGGGGCCGATGCCGAGGGCCTCGAAGACGCGGCGCTGGACGTCGGCGCGGTGGATACGGATGCTGCCCGACCCGAGCTCGTAGCCGTTCAGGACCAGGTCGTAGGCGCGGGCGGTGGCCTCCTGGGGGGCGTCCATGAAGGTGTCGGCCCACTTGGGGGCCGGGGCGGTGAAGGGATGGTGGGCCGGGTCCCAGCGGCGGGCCTGCTCGTCCCACTCGAACATGGGGAACTCGGTCACCCACACGAACGCCCAGCGGCCCTCGGGGACGAGGCCCCGGTCGGCGGCCAGGCGGACCCGCAGGTCGCCGAGGACGGTCTGGGCCACCGGGGTGCGGTCGGCGGCCAGCAGCAGCAGGTCGCCCGGCTGGGCGCCGGTGGCCTTCAGCAGGCCGTCGCGCTCGGCGTCGGTGAAGAACTTGTCCAGGGGCGAGCGCAGGCCGCTGCGGCTCGACCGCGACCCAGGCCAGGCCCTTGGCCCCGCGGGCCTTGGCCTGCTCGGTGAGGGCGTCGAGCTGCTTGCGGGTGAGGTCCCCTCCCCCCTCGACCCGCAGGCCGAGGACCGAGCCCTTGGCCTCCAGCGCCCCGGCGAAGACCCCGACCCCGGTGCCGGCGAACACCGGCCCCAGGTCGACCAGCTCCATGCCGTAGCGCAGGTCGGGCTTGTCGGTGCCGAAGCGGCGCATCGCCTCGGCGTAGGTGAGGCGCTCGAAGGGGATCGTCAGCTCCTCGCCGAGGACGTCGCCCCACACGGCGGCCATCAGCTCCTCGCCGAGGGCGTACACGTCCTCCTCGTCCAGGAAGGAGAGCTCCAGGTCGAGCTGGGTGAACTCGGGCTGGCGGTCGGCCCGCAGGGCCTCGTCGCGGAAGCAGCGCACGATCTGGTAGTAGCGCTCGACCCCGGCCACCATCAGCAGCTGCTTGAACAGCTGGGGGGACTGGGGCAGGGCGTAGAACTGGCCCGGGGCCAGGTGGGTGGTGACCAGGAAGTCGCGCGCCCCCTCGGGGGTCGACTTGGTCAGGTACGGGGTCTCGACCTCCAGGAACGCCCGCTCCTCCAGCACCCGGCGGATGGTGGCGTTGGCCCTGGCCCGGATCTCCAGGCCGCGCCGGGCCGCGGGCCGGCGCAGGTCGAGGTAGCGGTACTGGAGGCGCAGGGTCTCGTCGGCGTCGACGCGGCCCTCCAGCGGGAACGGCGGGGTCTCGGAGGGGGCCAGCACCTCGACGTCGGCGGCGGCCACCTCGACCTCGCCGGTGGGCAGCTCGGGGTTCTCGTTGCCGGCCGGGCGGGCCCTGACCGTGCCCGCGACCCGGACGCAGTCCTCGGCCCGGATGGCGGCCGCCTGGGCCTGGTCGGGGTGGACGACCACCTGCACGACCCCGGAGGCGTCGCGCAGGTCGAGGAAGGCGACGCCGCCGTGGTCGCGCCGCCTGGCCACCCATCCGGCCAGCCGCACCTCGATCCCGGCGTCGGCGGCCCGCAGGGTCCCGCACCCGTGGCTGCGCATGGCCCCGAGCAGCGGCCGGGTCATGGGGCACCTCCTCCGGCGACCCGCCGCACCCGGGCCACGCACCTCGTCCAGCGGGACCGGGTGCTGCTCGCGGGCGGCCATGTCGCGGACGGCGGCCTGGCCGGCGGCCAGCTCCTGCTCGCCCAGGATGACCACGGTGCGGGCCCCGGCCTTGGCGGCGGCCTTCATGTGGCCGTTGAGGGTGCGGTCGGCATAGGGCAGGTCGGCGACCAGGCGGGCCCGGCGCAGGTCGCGGACCAGCCGCTGGGCGGGCAGCCTGGCCGCCGGGACCAGCGGCAGGACCAGGGCGTCCAGGCGCCAGGGGTCGGCCGGGAGGCGGCCGGCCTGCTCCAGGGCGAGCACGGTCCGGTCCAGGCCGAGGGCCCAGCCGATCCCGGGGGCCGGCGGCCCGCCGAGGGCCTCGGACAGGCCGTCGTAGCGGCCGCCGCCGCCGAGGGCGTTCTGGGCGGCGTCCAGCGACCCGGCCTGCCACTCGAAGGTGGTGCGCTGGTAGTAGTCGAGGCCGCGGACCAGCCGGGGCGCGTCCTCCCACTCGACCCCGACGCCGGCCAGCAGCTCCCGGACCGCCTCGTCGTGGGCCTTGCAGGCGCCGCAGAGGAAGTCGCGCACCAGCGGCGCCCCGGCGGTCAGCTCCTCCACCAGCGGGTCCTTCATGTCCAGGACCCGGAGCGGGTTCTGCTCGGCGCGGGCCCGGGCGGCCGCCGGCAGCTTGTCGCCCAGCCCGCGCAGGAACGCCAGCAGCGCCTCCCGGTAGGCGGGGCGGCAGGTCGGGTCGCCGAGGCTGGTGAGCAGCAGGGTGACCGGGATCTCCAGCCGGCGGAAGACCTCGTGGCCGACCAGGATCGACGTCGGCGTCGATGGCCGGGTCGCCGGAGCCCATGGCCTCGATGTCGACCTGGGAGAACTGGCGCTGGCGGCCGGCCTGGGGCCGCTCGTAGCGGAACTGGGGGCCGGAGCAGACGACCTTGGTCAGGCCGGTGGTGAGCCGGCCGTGCTCGATCAGCGCCCTGACCACCCCGGCGGTCAGCTCCGGGCGCAGGGTGAGGGAGCGGCCGCCCTTGTCGCTGAAGGTGTACATCTCCTTCTGGACGACGTCGGTGGCCTCGCCGACCCCGCGGGCGAACACGGCCGTGTCCTCGAAGATCGGCGTCTCGATCGGCTGGTAGCCGGCCAGGCGGGCCTGCTCGAGCATGATCCGCTCGACCTCGGCCCGGGCGCCCGAGGCCGGGGGCAGGTGGTCGAAGGTGCCCTTGGGGGCCTCGAACCGGCCGCTCACGGCCGGCTCCCGCCCACCGGGTCCAGCCCGGCCAGGAACGGGTTGGTGGCCCGCTCCCGGCCGACGGTGGTGGTGGGGCCGTGGCCGGGCAGCACCTGCGTCTCGTCCGGCAGGGGCAGGAAGCGGGAGGCCAGCGAGGCCAGCATCTCGGCGGTCGACCCGCCGGGCAGGTCGGTGCGGCCGATCGAGCCGGCGAACACCAGGTCCCCGGCCAGCAGCTGGCCCGGCTGGTCGCCGTCGGGCGCCGACCGGAAGGTGACGTGCCCGGGGGTGTGGCCGGGGGTGTGGTCGACGGTCAGGCGCAGGCCGGCCAGCTCGACCACCTGGCCGTCGGCCAGCTCGCGGACGTCGTCGGGCTCCTGCAGGGTGAGCCCGGCGAAGGCGGCCCTGGCGTCGGGGCCGAACCCGGCCAGGGGGTCGGTGAGCAGGTGCCGGTCGGCGGGGTGGACGAAGGCGGGGATGCCGTGGGCGCCGGCCAGCGGGGCCACCGTCCAGACGTGGTCGAGGTGGCCGTGGGTCAGCAGCGCCGCCACCGGCTTGAGGCGGTGGCGGCGGCACAGCTCCTCGATGCCGGCCAGGGCGTCCTGGCCGGGGTCGACGACCAGGGCCTCCGAGCCCGGCGCGGTGGCGACCAGCCAGCAGTTGGTCTGGAAGGTCCCGGCGGGAAATCCGGTCACGAGCATGGGCCGCATGCTACCGGAACGGGTCCCGCCGCCACCTCGGGATCTCGATAGACTCGGGGCTTCACCGGAGGCGGGAAGGGACGGGATGTCGAAGCAGACACGCAAGCGGGAGCTGGACCGGCTCCGGGCCCGGCGGGAGGCCGAGCGCCAGCGGGCGCGGCGGCGCCGGGCGCTGCTCACCTACGGCGGGCTGGCCGCTGGTCGTGGTCGTGGCCGCGGTGGCCGGCGGGCTCTGGCTGACCGGCGACGACGACGCCCCGGCGGGCGCGGCCGCGACCACCGTGGCCGGCGCCACCACCACCGCGCCGGCCACCCAGTTCGACGACGCCCGGGCCGGGGCCCCGACCGCCCCCGCCGCGGTGGCCTGCGGCGGCAAGATCCCGCGCCAAGGTGGAGCGCCCGACCTTCAGCAAGCCGCCCACCACCAAGGTCGACCCGGACACGACCTACCTGGCCACCTTCCAGACCTCCTGCGGCGACTTCACCGTCCGCCTCGACCCGGAGAAGGCGCCGATCACCACGGCCAACTTCGTGTTCCTGGCCGGCGAGAAGTTCTACGACTCGACCTGGTTCCACCGGATCGTGCCCAAGGCGGCCGGGATCGCGGTCATCCAGGGCGGCGACCCCGAGGGCACGGGCCGGGGCGGCCCCGGCTACGCCATCAAGGACGAGCTGCCCTCCAGCCCCGAGGCCTACAAGAAGTACTCGGTGGCCATGGCCAACAGCGGCCCCGACTCGGGCGGCAGCCAGTTCTTCGTCAACTTCGAGGACAACTCCAAGGGCCTCCAGCCCAACTACTCGGTCTTCGGCGAGGTGGTCGACGGCCGCGAGGTGGTCGACAAGATCGCCCAGGTCCCGGTGGGCGGCCAGAGCGGCGACACCCCGACCCAGTCGGTCTGGATCGAGAAGCTCACCGTCAAGGAGTCCTAGGCCGCCCGGAGGCGAACGATCCATGATCGGCCAGCTGGTGGCGTTCCTGGGGGTCTCGGCCGTGGTGATCTGCGTCCCCGGCCCCGACACGGCCCTGACGGTCCGCAACGCCCTCGCCGGTGGACGCCGCTGCGGGGTGGCCACCGCCGCCGGGGTCGCCGCCGGCCAGGCCGTCTGGACCCTGGCCACCAGCGTCGGCATCGCCGAGCTGATCCAGGCGTCCGAGCCGGCCTTCCTGGTCATGAAGGCCGTGGGCGCCGCCTACCTGGTCGCCCTCGGCCTCCAGTCCCTGTGGACAGCCGTCGGCATCCGTTCCCGGGTCGGCACGCCCCCACCGGGACCGCACGCCGCGCCGGGACGCCAGCGGGCCGGCGTGGCGGACCCGGCCCGGGCGGCGGGGCGGGGGTTTCGGCAGGGGGTGGTCAGCAACCTGGCCAATCCGAAGATGGCGGCGTTCTTTCTGAGCCTGCTGCCGCAGTTCGCCTCGCCGGAACAGGGGGCCGGGGGGATCGTGGGGCTGGGGCTGGTGTTCTGCGTGATGACCTTCGGCTGGCTGGGGCTGTACAGCGTGGTGGTCGACCGGGCGCGGGTGGTGCTCTCGCGGTCGTGGGTGCGCCGGGTGCTGGACGGGGTGAGCGGGGTGGTGCTGGTCGGGTTCGGGGCCCGGCTGGCGTTGCAGCAGCGCTGAACGGGTGGCCGTCAGGACCGGCTGGCGGTGTCGAGGAGGATGGTGACGGGGCCGTCGCCGGCCGACTCGACCCGCATGTCGGCGCCGAAGCGGCCGCTGGCGACCGGGACCCCGGCGCCGGCGATGGCCTTGGCGACGGCCTCGACCAGGGGGGCGGCCTGGTCGGGCGGGGCCGCGGCCACATAGGAGGGGCGGCGGCCCTTGCGGGCGTCGCCGTAGAGGGTGAACTGGCTGACCACCAGCGCGCCGCCGCCCGTCTCGGCCAGGGAACGGTTCATCTTGCCCTGGCCGTCGTCGAACACCCGCAGGGCGGCCACCTTGGCGGCCAGCCAGGCGGCGTCGGCCTCGGTGTCGCCGTGGGTGACCCCGACCAGGACCAGCAGCCCGGGCCCGATCTCCCCCGTCAGCTCCCCGTCCGCCACCACCCGGGCCCAGGCCACCCGGGAGACGACCGCCCGCACCTAGCGCTCCCCGGTGCCGTTCCCAGCATGCGGCACGACGCGGAAGGCGTCGTAGACGCCCTCGACCTTCTTGACGGTGGACAGGACGTGGGCCAGGTGCGAGATGTCGGCCAGCTCGAAGGTGAAGCGCAGGGTGGCCACCCGGTCGCGGCCGGTGGCCACCTGGGCCGACATGATGTTGACGTGGTGGTCGGACAGGACCTCGGTGATGTCGCGCAGCAGCTTGGTCCGGTCCAGGGCCTCGACCTGGATGGTGACCGCGAACACGCTCGGCCCCGAGGTGTCCCACTCGACCTCGATGATGCGGTTCTGGTCGCGGCGCAGGTTGTCGGCGTTGGGGCAGTCCTCGCGGTGGACGCTGACGCCGTGGCCGCGGGTGACGAAGCCGATGATGGGGTCGCGGGGCACCGGGGTGCAGCAGCGGGCCAGCTTCACCCAGACGTCGTCGGCGCCCTTGACCACCACCCCCCGGGTGGCCGGCTGGGGCCGGGCCTGGCGGACGGCCCGCTCCAGGATGAGGTCGTCGTCCTCGTCGTCCTCCTGCTGCTGGCCGCCCAGGTCGGCCTGGAGGCGGCTGACCACCGCCTGGGCCGAGGTCTGGCCCGACCCGACGGCGGCGTAGAACGCCTCCAGGCTGGCGAAGCGCATGTCGGCGGCGAGCGCCGTCAGGGCCCCGCCCTGGGTCAGCTTCTGCAGCGGCAGGCCGGCCTTGCGCATGGCCCGCACCAGCGAGTCCTTGCCGGCCTCGATGGCGTCCTCGCGCCGCTCCTTGGCGAACCACTGGCGGATCTTGTTGCGGGCCCGTGGGGTCTTGACGATCCCCAGCCAGTCCCGCGAGGGGCCGGCGTCCTGGGCCTTGGAGGTGAAGATCTCGACGTTGTCGCCGTTCTCCAGGGCGTGCTCCAGCGGCACCAGCCGCTTGTTGACCCGGGCGCCGACGCAGCGGTGGCCGACCTCGGTGTGGACCGCGTAGGCGAAGTCGATCGGGGTCGCCCCGGCCGGGAGCTGGATCACGTCGCCCTTGGGGGTGAACACGAACACCTCGTCGACGTACATCTCGGTGTCGAGGTTCTCGATGAAGTCGCGCGGGTCCGACAGCTCCCGCTGCCAGTCGATCAGCTGGCGCAGCCAGCCCATCTCCTGCTCGGTGGCCGGCTTGCCGTCCTTGGACTTGTAGCGCCAGTGGGCGGCCACGCCGTACTCGGCGGTGCGGTGCATGGCCTTGGTCCGGATCTGGATCTCCAGCGGCTTGCCCTGGGGCCCCACCACGGTCGTGTGCAGCGACTGGTAGAGGTTGAACTTGGGCATGGCGATGTAGTCCTTGAACCGGCCGGGGACCGGCTTCCAGACCGCGTGGACCTGGCCGAGGGCGGCGTAGCAGTCCTTGATCGAGTCGACCAGGATGCGCACCCCGACCAGGTCGAAGATGTCGGTGAACTCCTTGCCCCGCACCACCATCTTCTCGTAGATGGAGTAGTAGTGCTTGGGCCGCCCGCTCACCACGGCGCGCAGCTTCACCTGCTTGAGCTGGGCGTTCACCTGGTCGATGACCTCGGTGACGTACTGCTCGCGGGCCGGGTTGCGCTCGGCCGTCATGCGCGCGATCTCCTCGTACCGCAGCGGGTACAGGGTCGCGAAGGCCAGGTCCTCCAGCTCCCACTTGATCTGGTGGATGCCGAGGCGGTTGGCCAGGGGGGCGTAGATCTCCAGGACCTCGCGGGCCTTGCCCTCCTGGGCCGCGCGGTCCAGGTAGCCGACGTCGCGCATGTTGTGGAGCCGGTCGGCCAGCTTGATCACCAGCACCCGGATGTCGCGGGCCATGGCGATGACCATCTTGCGGATGATCTCGGCCTGGGCCGCCTCCCGGCCCTCGAACCCGATCCGGTCCAGCTTGACCAGCCCGTCGGAGATCTTGGCCACCTCGGGGCCGAACTGGGTGGCGATCTCCTCCAGGGTGACCAGGCCCTCCTCGACCGCGTCGTGGAGCAGGGCCGCCTCGACCGAGGCGGCGTCCAGGCCCAGGTCGGCCACGACCGTCGCCACCCCGAGGGGATGGGCCAGATACGGGACGCCGGAGGCCCGGCGGCGCCCGGCGTGGCGCTCGCGGGCCAGCTCGAAGGCGCGGCCCACGGCGGCGGTGTCGGCCCGGGGGTTGCGCTGGCGGACCCGCTGGAGCAGCGACTCGACGTCCGGCTCGGGCGGCAGCCCGGCGTCATAGGGCCGGGTGACGGCCTCGGCGGCGGCGCCGTTCTCGCCGGCCACGGCGGCGCCGGGCTGGGGCTCGCGGTCGAGCGCCAGCCCGTCGGGGACCGCCGTCGGATGCTGCTGCGCCATCGTGCTTGGCCCCACCCAGGTTGGTCGTCCGTCGCCGCCCGGTCGTTCGGGGGCGACCTGCCGGCGACTAGGCTCCCACGGTACTCTCGCCGTGGCCAGCCTGCCGGTGGCGCATCTCCCTGACCAGGGCCTCGGCCAGGATGTGGCGGCCGATCTCGGCGTCGCGCCAGCCGTACGCCTCCACCGTCTTGTCCTCCAGCTGCTTGTAGACGGTGAAGAAGTGCTCGATCTCGCGCAGCAGATGGGGGGCGACCTGCTCCAGGCGGTAGATGTGGTTCCAGTGGGGGTCGGTCAACGGGACGACCAGCAGCTTCTGGTCCGGGCCCTTGTCGTCGGCCATGTCGAGCATGCCGACGATGCGGGCCTGGATCTCGCAGCCGGGGAAGGTGGGCTCGCCCAGCAGGACGAGGGCGTCCAGGGGGTCGCCGTCCTCGGCCAGGGTGTCGGGGACGAAGCCGTAGTCGGTCGGGTAGTGGACGGGGCTGAACAGCATCCGGTCGAGGCGGATGCGGCCCGTCTCGTGGTCGAGCTCGTACTTGTTCCGGGATCCCTTGGGGATCTCGACGACCACGTGGATCGGGTGCTCAGTACCGGACGAGGCTGAAGAACTCATAGCCTTCGATCAGCCTCCTGCCTCCGAGGAACTCGAGCTCGATCAGGGTGGCGATGCCGATGACCTTACCGCCCAGGCGCTCCACCAGACGAGCCGCGGCCCGGGCGGTGCCGCCGGTGGCGAGCACGTCGTCGACGATCAGGACCCGCTCGCCGGGGACGATGGCGTCGGCGTGCAGCTCCAGGGTGGCGCTGCCGTACTCGAGCGCGTACTCCTCGGCCTCGACCTGGTAGGGCAGCTTGCCCGCCTTGCGGACGGGGACGAAGCCGGCCCCGAAGTGGTAGGCGACCGGCGAGGCCAGGATGAACCCGCGGGCCTCGATGCCGACCACCTTGTCGACGTTGCCGCGGCCGAAGTGGACGACGGTCTCGTCGATCACCGACGAGAAGCCGACCTCGTTGGCCAGCAGCGGGGTGATGTCCTTGAAGACGATCCCCGGCTTGGGGAAGTCGGGCACGTCACGGATGAGGGCCCGCAGGCGCTGGATGTCGATGGGCACGGTCAGGGTCCTCCTGTCGGGAGCTAGCGCCGGCGGCGCTTGGCCGGACGGGACTGCTGGCGGCCGGACGGCTTGCGCCGCTGCTGGGTCGGGCGCGGCTTCTGGGGCTGGCGGCGGGCTGGCGCCTGGGCGACCACGGCCTCCTCCTCGGCCTCGGCCTCCGCTTCCTCCAGCTCGTCGTCGGGCGGCAGCTCCGGGGAGGGCAGCGGCTCCGGCTCGGGCGGCGGGGCCGCGGCGCGCCGGGCGCGGGTGCCGCCGGCGCCGGCGCGGACCGGGCGCTCGGGGCGCTCGGCCGCTCGGGCCGCTCGGCCCCGGGGCCCTGGGCGGCCAGGCGCTCGACCCGGGCCCGGAGCTGGGCGTAGCGGGGCTCCTTCTCCTTCCACATGGCCACGATCGGCGGGGCGATGAAGATCGAGGAGTAGGCGCCGGCGGCCACGCCCACGAACAGGGCCAGGGCCAGGTCCTTGAGGGTCTCGGCCCCCAGCAGGTAGGAGCCGACCAGCAGCAGCCCCAGGATCGGCAGCAGCGACGCCAGCGAGGTGTTGAGCGACCGCATCATCGTCTGGTTGACGGCCAGGTTGGTCGCCTGGGAGTAGGTCGTGCGCGACATGGCGGTGAGCGCGCCGGTGTTCTCGCGGACCTTGTCGAACACCACCACGGTGTCGTACAGCGAGTAGCCGAGGATGGTGAGCAGGGCGATCACCGATGCCGGGGTGACCTCGAAGCGGGCCAGGGCGAAGATCCCGCAGGTGATGATCAGGTCGTGGAGCAGCGCCACCAGGGCGGCCACGGCCATCTTGAACTCCATCCGCAGCGACACGTAGATGGTCACCACGACCAGGAACACCAGCAGGGCGATGACCGCCTTGCGGGAGACCGTGCTCCCCCACTTGGAGCCGATGTTCTCGGTGGAGACCTGGTTGCGCTCGACCCCGGCCAGCTCGGCCAGCTCGGTCCTGATCCTGGCCACCTCGGGCTGGCCCAGCTCCTCGGTCTGGACGATCACCTGGACCGGTTCGTTCTCGGTGACCTGGACGACCTCGGCGGCGGACCCGACGGCCCGGCGCACCTGGGCCTCGGTGACCGGCCGCTCCGGCTGGACCCGGAACACGGCCCCGCCCTTGAAGTCGATGCCGAAGTTGAGGCCGGGCACGATCAGGCTGATCAGGGAGACCAGCACGAGCACGCCCGAGATGGTGAACCACAGGCGCCGGCGGCCGACGATGTCGAAGCTGGTCTCGCCGTGGTACAGGCGGCTGGCGAGGGACACGGACGGGATCCTCCTTGCGGGGTCAGACGGCGGCGCGGATGCCGACGAAGCGACCCTCCTGGAACAGGCGGAGTCGGGTGAGCAGGGAGACCGCCGGCCGGGCGAAGAACCAGGCGGCGAAGAAGTCGATCAGGGTGGCCAGGCCGAGGGTGAACGCGAAGCCCCGGACCGGGCCGATGGCCAGCAGGTACAGGATGACGGCGGCGAAGAACGACACCGTGTTGGCCGAGACCAGGGTGTGGAACGAGCGCTGCCAGCCCCGGTCGACCGAGGTGCGCAGCGTCTTGCCGTCGCGGACCTCGTCTTTGAGCCGTTCGAAGAAGACCACATAGGTGTCGGCCGAGATGCCGACGGCCACGATCAGCCCGGCGATGCCGGCCAGGGTCAGGGTGAAGCCGATCAGCTCGCCCATCAGGATGACGATGCCGACGTTGAGGGCGGCCGCGATGGCCAGGCCGACCCAGATCACCAGGCCGAGGCCGCGGTAGTAGAGGAGCACGTACAGGAACACCAGGCCCAGCCCGACGGCCCCGCCGATCAGGCCGGCGTGGAGCGAGTCGGCCCCGAGGGTGGCGCTGACGGTGGTGCGGCTCTGGGGGTCGAGCTTGAGGGGCAGGGCGCCCGAGGAGATCAGCGGGGCCAGGTTCTCGGCCTCGCCCTGGGTCTGGCCGGTGATGACGGCCGAGCCGCCGCTGATGCCCTGGTTGCACTGGACGTCGGAGGCGACCGGCGGGTAGTTGATGACCACCGCGTCCAGGGTGATGGCGATGTTGCGCTTGGGGTCGCCGTCGGGGTTGCAGGCCGCCTTGCCGGTCAGGTCCTGGAAGCGGTCGCCGCCGCGGCCGCTGAAGTTGAGCTGGGTCTCCCACTGGCCGGTGGTGACCCCGCCCTGGCCGGTGGTGGCCAGCTGGGGCCGGGCCGAGGAGATGTCGGTGCCGCCGAGGGCGACCTTGCCCAGCAGCAGCTTGGGCGAGTTGGCGTCGGGCTGCAGCTGCCCGGCCTCGTTGCGGGCGCAGAGCACGACCTCCTTGTCGGGGTTGTCGCTGTCCGCGTAGGTGTCGGGCTTGGTGCAGTCGACCGCCTTGAACGGGTCCTGCTTGTAGGCGGGCTCGCTGGGCCCGACGATCTGGTTGACCGGGCGGAACTGGAGCTGGGCGGTGGTGCCGACGGCGTCGATCACCTCGTCGGGGTTGGGCACGTCGGGGATGGAGACCACGATGTTGCCGCCCTCGAGGTTGACCTCGGACTCGGCCACGCCCTTGGAGTTGACCCGGTTGCGGATGATGTCGACGGTGGTGTCGAGCTGCTCCTGGGTCGGCTCGCCGCCCCGCGGGTTGGTGGGCACGAAGGTGACGCTGGACCCGCCGCGCAGGTCGAGGCCGAGCCGGGGCTCCAGGCCCTGGACGGCGATCACCGCCCAGACCACGCCGACCAGCGTGAACACGACCAGCAGCGGGATGACGTAGCGACGGATTCCTGGCACGGACGTGGCGCTCCTTCGTGTTGCAAAGGGTTCGAAAGAGAGAGCCTAGCGGTTTTCTCTCGCTTCAGAGCAGGCTGTGGCCGTTCACGGTCATGCGGAACTTGCAGTCCAGGCCCTCGGCGGCCCGGCGGCACATCATCATGCGGACGAGGAAGATCTCGAAGTACTCCAGGATGTCGGAAACGGTGGTGTCGATCTGGAGCTCGAGGGTGATGGTGCGGCTGGTGGCGTCGACCCGCACGAACGAGTGGGTGGCCGAGTAGTTCACCCGGTCGTGGATGTCGAACTCGACCCGCGCGTCCTTGCGCACCCGGGAGCGGTGGACGTCGGACTTGTCGGCGATGTTGACCGCCGCCGACACCGGCGACACGGGATGGCCGAGCTCCTCCTCGTGGTTGCCGATGGCCCCGATGACCAGGCCGATGTCCTCGGTGGCCATGCCCAGCTCGGCGAGGATGGGCAGGGCCAGCAGGGCCGAGGTCTGGGGGTGGTTCTGGCGCGAGATCACGTTGCCGACGTCGTGCAGGTAGCCGGCGACCGCGGCCAGCTCGGCCTGGTGCCGGTCGTAGCCGAGCCGGTCGAGGATGTTGTAGGCGATGTGGCCGACCAGGTTGGCGTGGCGGAAGCCGTGCTCGGTGTAGCCGAGGCGCCCGGTGAACTGGTCGGCGAGGGCGATGTAGGTCTGGATGACCTGGTGGCCGGCCACCTGGTCGAGCAGACGGAGCTCGGCGGTCGGCCGGCGCTCCGGGAGGGTCATCGTTCGGGCTGCTCCTCGTCGTCGGCCTCGACGGCCTCCCTCGCGGGCTCGGGGTTGACCTTGCCCGAGATGGCCCGGCGGTTGACCCGGGCCTCGACGCCCGGGGACAGCTCGATGGTGACGATTTCCCCGTCGAAGCGGCGGATGGTGCCGAGGAATCCTGCCGAGGTGACGATCTCGTCGCCCAGGGCCAGCGAGGACTGCAGCGACTGCATGGCCTTGAGCCGGCGCTGCTGGGGGCGGATGAGCAGGAAATAGAAGACGCCGACCATCAGCACGAGGACGACGAGCGACCCGCTACCTTCCATGGATTCAGGACCTCCGAGGGTGCCGATGCGGCGGCAATCCTACTCCGGGTGCTCTTGAAAAAGGGAGCCCGGAGCGGGAGTCGGCGCCGGTCCCGCGGGGCACGGCGAGGCCGAGGTGGGCGAAGGCGGCCGCGGTGGCCACCCGGCCCCGGGGGGTGCGCTGGAGGAAGCCGAGCTGGAGGAGGTACGGCTCGGCCACGTCCTCGACCGTGTCCTGCTCCTCCCCGACCGACACGGCCAGGGTGGCCAGGCCGACCGGGGCGCCCCCGAAGCGCTCGCACAGCACCCGCAGCAGGGCCAGGTCGAGCTTGTCCAGGCCCAGCCGGTCGACCTCGAACAGCTCGAGGGCGGCCTCGGCCACGGGCTCGTCCACCGACCCGTCGGCCCGGACCTCGGCGTAGTCGCGGACCCGGCGCAGCAGCCGGTTGGCGATCCTCGGGGTGCCCCGCGACCGCCTGGCCAGGACCTCGGCCCCGGCCTGGTCGATGGCCACCCCGAGGATGGCCGCCGAGCGGGTCACGATCGCCTGCAGGTCGGCCGGGGCGTAGTAGTCGAGCCGGGCCGAGAAGCCGAAGCGGTCGCGCAGCGGCGAGGTGATCAGCCCGGTGCGGGTGGTGGCGGCGACCAGGGTGAAGCGGGGCAGGTCGAGGCGGAGGCTGCGCGCCCCCGGGCCCTTGCCGAGCACGACGTCGATCTGGAAGTCCTCCATGGCCGGGTAGAGGACCTCCTCGACCGCCCTGGGGAGGCGGTGGATCTCGTCGACGAACAGCACGTCGCTCGCCTCCAGGCCGGTGAGGATGGCGGCCAGGTCGCCGGCCCGCTCCAGGGCCGGTCCCGAGGTGACCCGGAAGCCGACCCCGAGCTCGGCGGCCACGATCGCGGCCAGGCTGGTCTTGCCCAGGCCCGGCGGCCCCGAGAACAGCAGGTGGTCGGGGGGCAGGCCGCGCCGCCGGGCCGACTCGAGCACGATCCCGAGCTGCTCGCGGACCCTGGCCTGGCCGACGAACTCCTCCAGCTTGCGCGGGCGCAGGCTGCCCTCGCTGGCCCGCTCGGCGTCCGAGGGCCAGGGGTCGAGGAGGTCGCCCCCGTCCATCTCCGGGCTCATCGGGCTGACCCGAGACCGCGGAGGGCGAGGCGCAGCAGCTCCTCGGTCGAGTGGGCGCCGGCGTCGGGCGGGAGGGCGGCCAGGGCGGTCTTGATCTCGGCCGGGCCGTAGCCGAGGGCGCCGAGGGCCTCGCGGACCTCGGCGTAGGCCGGGCGGCCGGCCGTCTCCACCGGCAGGTCGGGCTCGCCGTCGCCCAGCTTGCCCTTGAGCTCCAGGATGAGCCGGGCCGCGCCCTTGCGCCCGACCCCGGGGACCAGGGTGAGGGCGTCGGCGTCGCCGGCGGTCACGGCCCGGCGCAGGGCGTCGGGGGAATGCACGGCCAGCACGGCCAGGGCGAGCTTGGGCCCGACCCCGGTGGCCGACAGCAGCTGCTCGAAGGCGCGGCGCTCGTCGGTGGTGGCGAAGCCGTACAGGGCCAGGGTGTCCTCGCGCACGTAGGTGACGGTGTGGACCAGGACCTCGCCGTCGCGGGGCAGCGCGGCGGCCGCCTTGGGGGTCAGGTGCACCCGGTACCCGACCCCGCCGACCTCGAGCACCGCCCCGTCCTCCAGGAGCTCGAGCACCCGCCCGCGCAGGCTGGCGATCACCGGCCGGCCCTCCTTGGCAGGCAGCCCGGAGCCCGGCGAGGTCGGGGCGGCCCGGGCCAGCCAGTCGGCGGCCGGCGCCGCCCCCAGCGCTCCCCCGCGTCGTCCCCCGGTGCCGGGCCCGCCGGGGCCGGCGTGGTTGAGGTGGCAGAGGGCCACCGCCAGGGCGTCGGCGGTGTCGGCCGGGGTCGGGACCGCGGCCAGGCCGAGCAGCGCCTTGACCATGTAGCCGACCTGCTCCTTGGGCGCGCTCCCGGTGCCGGTGACCGCCAGCTTGACCTGCGGCGGGGTGTAGGCGGTGACCTCGAGGCCGTGCTCGGCGGCCAGCAGCAGCACCACCCCCGACGCCTGGCCGACGGTCATGGCCGTGCGCACGTTGGCGTTGAAGAACAGCCGCTCGATGGCCAGCGCCTCGGGCCGGTGGGTGGCCAGCACCTGCCGCAGCCCCGCGGCCAGGGCGGCCAGACGCGGCGCGACCTGCTCCCCGTCGGTGTGGATCGTGCCGTAGCCGGCGGCGGCGACCCGCCCGCCCCGCCGTTCCAGCACCGCCCAGCCGCACCGGCCGAGCCCGGGGTCGACCCCCAGCACCCGCATGGCCGACCCTCCCTGGCTCCCGAACCTCTCGAACAGGTGTTTGGCGGCAGCCTACCCCCTGCCCGGGACAGGCTCAACCATCCGCGGCGGTTTGGTTGGTTAGCCTCGGTTCCGGAAGGGTAGGCCCGCGCTCGACCCCGAAGGGAGGCGAGATGCGGCTCGGTACCCTGCTGTTGATCATCATCATCGTGCTGCTGGTGCTGTTCCTGTTCAGCCGCCGGCGAGGCCGCCTGTAGCGGACATGCCGATCGGCCGCCGCCGCGGTCGAGGTAGCCGGGGTCCGCACACCCGGCCTGCCGACAGCTAGAGGCTGTGCGGCTACCTGCTTCTGGCCTGGCGCCGGGCTGTCGGTGGCCTGCGGCGCGACATCTCGGTCCGGCGCACCGTGGTCCGCCGGGAGGCCGGTTCCGGACCGCCCAACAGCCGAGCGTCGCTTCCGCCGCCCCCACCCCTGACCGGGGCTCAGCTGACCTCGGCCATGACCTCGTCGGAGATGTCGAAGTTGGCGTACACGTCCTGGACGTCGTCGAGGTCTTCGAGGGCGTCGAGGAGGCGCAGGACCCGGAGGGCGACGTCGCGGTCGAGGGGGACCGACATGCTCGGGACCATGGTGACCTCGGCCGAGTCGTAGGGGATGCCGGCGGCGTCGAAGGCGGCCCGGACGGCGCGCAGGTCGCCGGGGGCGGTGGTGATGGTGAAGCCCTGCTCGCCGGGCTCGACGTCCTCGGCCCCGGCTTCCAGGGCCACCTCCATGACCCGGTCCTCGTCGACGCCGTCGCCGAGCACGACCAGCTGGCCGCGGCGGTTGAACAGGTAGGCGACGCTGCCGGCGTCGGCCAGGCTGCCGCCGCCCTTGGTGACCACGTGGCGGACGTCGGCGGCGGTCCGGTTGCGGTTGTCGGTCAGGACCTCGACCATCATGGCCACCCCGCCGGGGGCGTACGCCTCGTAGGTGGCCAGCTCCAGCCGCTGGCCGCTGAGCTCGCCGGCGCCCCGCTTGACCGCCCGGTCGATGGTGTCGTTGGGCACCGAGTTGTCCTTGGCCTTCTGGATGGCGTCGGCCAGGGTGGGGTTGCCCTCGGGGCTGCTGCCGCCCTCGCGGGCCGCGACCTCGATGGCCCGGATCAGCCTGGCGAACAGCTTGCCCCGCCTGGCGTCCTTGGCGCCCTTCTGGTGCTTGATGGTCGCCCACTTCGAATGACCGCTCATGATGGTCCCCTTTCTGCGACCTGGTTCTCGGCGCGGTTCTCGGCGCGTCGACCAGCCACCGGTGCAGGCGCACCTCGCCGGTCAGCTCGGGATGGAAGGCGGTGGCGAGCAGGTTGCCCTGGCGCACCGCGACCACCTTGCCGTCGAGCTCGGCCAGCACCTCGACCTCGGGGCCGGCGTCGGCCACCCAGGGGGCGCGGATGAACGCGCCCGACACCGGCCCGCCGTCGACGCCCTTGACGTCCACCTCGGCCTCGAAGGAGGCCACCTGGCGGCCGAAGGCGTTGCGCCGCACCCGCGCGTCGAGCACGCCCAGCAGGTCCTGGGGCGGCCCCTCGACCTCGCGGGCCAGGAGGATCATGCCGGCGCAGGTCCCGAACACCGGCAGGCCGGCCCGGGCCCGCCTGCGCAGCGGCTCGAGCAGCCCGTAGCGGGCGGCCAGCTTGCCGATCACGGTGGACTCGCCGCCCGGCACGACCAGGCCCTCCACGGCGTCGAGGTCGGCCAGGGAGCGGACCTCGACCGGGTCGGCCCCGACGGCGGCCAGGGCGGCCAGGTGCTCGCGGACGTCGCCCTGGTAGGCCAGGACGCCGATCCTCGCTGCCGCGGGCACGGGCTACCAGCCGCGGTCGGCCAGCCGCTCGCCCTCGGGCACGGCGGCGATGCCGACCATCGGCTCGCCGAGCCCGCGCGACACCTTGGCCACGATCTCCGGGTCGCGGGCGAAGGTGGTCGCCTCGACGATCGCCCGGGCCCGCCGGGCCGGGTCGCCGGACTTGAAGATGCCGGAGCCGACGAACACCCCGTCGGCGCCCAGCTGCATCATCATGGCCGCGTCGGCCGGGGTGGCGATCCCGCCGGCGGTGAACAGCACCACCGGCAGCCGCCCGGAGGCGGCCACCTCGGCGACCAGGTCGTAGGGGGCGGCCAGCTCCTTGGCGGCCGTGAACAGCTCGTCGTCGCGCAGCCCGGCCAGGCGGCGGATGCCGCCGGCGATGGCCCGCATGTGGCGCACCGCCTCGATCACGTTGCCGGTGCCGGCCTCGCCCTTGGAGCGGATCATGGCCGCGCCCTCGGCGATCCGGCGCAGGGCCTCGCCCAGGTTGGTGGCCCCGCACACGAACGGCACGGTGAACTGCCACTTGTCGATGTGGTGGGCCTCGTCGGCCGGCGACAGCACCTCGGACTCGTCGACGTAGTCGACCCCGATGGCCTGGAGCACCTGGGCCTCGACGAAGTGGCCGATGCGGGCCTTGGCCATGACCGGGATCGACACGGCGTCCATGATCTGGTGGACCAGCTCGGGGTCGCTCATGCGCGCCACCCCGCCCTGGGTCCGGATGTCGGCCGGCACCCGTTCCAGGGCCATGACGGCGACGGCCCCGGCCTCCTCGGCGATCCTTGCCTGGTCGGCGGTGACGACGTCCATGATGACGCCGCCCTTGAGCATCTCGGCGAGGCCGCGCTTGACCCGCGCGGTCCCGGTGACCTGGTTGCTGGGCTCCATGCTGGAGAACTCCTCGCCTCTGGCAAACCCATCAAGCGGCAACGTTTTGCCTGCTCAGGGGCATAGTTTTGGCCTTCAGGCTACACCAGCCCAGCGGCCCGCTTCAACGCTGTGGAAAACCGGGCCTCCCCGCCGGGGCCGCCGTCCGCTACCGTCGGACGGGATGAGCGTGTCGCGCCCGACCCGGACGGCCAGGCTGGTCCTGGCCGTGGTGTGCTGCCTCGGCCTGCTCGCCCCGGCCGGGGCCGCCGTCCGGGCGGCGGGGCCCGGGCGGCGGCGGCGGCGGCGCTGGGCGGGTCGCCGGACGGGCTCGGGCAGGCCCTGCTCCGCGACCGGGTCCTCGGGCCGCTGGTGGCGCCCGGGGCCAAGCGGGACGACCGGGAACGGCCGGGCCCGGCGCTGCCCGGGGTGCTCGCCGCCGCCCTGGCCACCGTCGCCGCCCTGGCGTCGCGGCGGCGGACCGACCGCACGCCCCGCCGCGCCGCCGCCGCGGCGGCCGGCGCCCGCGCTCCCCCGTCGCTCCAGCCCGCACCGATCTGACGGTGCCGCCCGGCGTGCCGCCGGCGCGGCCGAGGCTGGAGGTTCTCCGACATGAGCGTTCGCGTACGACCACCCGGGGCCGAGATCGACCGGCCGCTGGTGGTGTTGACCCTGCTCGCCGTCGTGGCGGCCGCCCTGGGGGCGCTGTGGCTGGTCCCGACGGCGGTCGGCGGGCGGCCCGACTACCGGACGGTGCGGGTCGACAACCGGGCCGGGCTGCCCCTCCAGGTCGACGCCGCCGGACCCGACGGCGGCCGGCTCGGGCTCGGGCAGGCCGCCCCCCGGGCCACCACCACCTTCCAGGAGGTCGCCGACCTGGGCAGGAGCTGGACCTTCGTGGTCAGCTACGGCGGCCAGGAGCTGCTGCGCCAGCCCGTCAGCGGCCAGGAGCTGGCCGCCCGCGGCTGGACCGTCCAGCTCCCGGAGGCCGTCACCGTGGAGCTGGAACGCCAGGGCTATCGATGAGAGGAAGCGGCACCCGCATGGACATCCAGGAGACGAACCTGCCGGGGGTGGGGCTGCGCCACGACTTCACCACCAGGGCCGGCCGCCAGCTCGGGGTCGTGACCCACCGCACCGGCCGGCGCGACCTGCTGGTCTACGACCGCGACGACCCCGACGCCTGCCAGGAGGTCATCCAGCTCACCGACGACGAGGCCGACGCCCTGGCCGAGCTGCTCGGGGCGGCCCGGCTGGTCGAGCACCTGGCCGCGCTGACCCAGCGGATCGAGGGCCTGGCCATCGACTGGCTGCCCATCCGGCCCGGCAGCCCCTATGCCGGGCGGTCGATCGCCGACACCCAGGCCCGCAGCCGCACCGGCGTGTCGATCGTGGCCATCGTGCGGGGCGACGGCGCCATCCCGGCCCCCACCCCCGACGCCGGCCTGGAACCCGGCGACACCCTGGTCGTCGTCGGCACCGCCCAGGGCGTCAAGGAGCTCAGCAAGCTGCTGGGGAGCTGACCGGCCGTGGACCACGGCGCCGCCGTCCTGCTCGAGCTGGGCGGGGTGATCCTGGGGCTGGGGATCCTGGGGCGGCTGGCCGGCCGGCTCGGCCTCTCGGCCATCCCCCTGTACCTGCTGGCCGGGCTGGCCTTCGGCGAGGGCGGGCTGCTGCCGCTGGTCACCGCGCAGGAGTTCATCGAGGTCGGGGCCGAGGTCGGGGTGATCCTCCTCCTGCTCCTGCTCGGCCTGGAGTACTCGGCCAGCGAGCTGATGGACAGCCTGCGCGCCGCCGCCCCGGCCGGCCTGGTCGACCTCGGGCTCAACTTCACCCCCGGCCTGCTCGCCGGGCTGCTGCTCGGCTGGTCGGTGCTGGCCGCGGTGGTGCTTGGCGGGGTGACCTACGTGACCTCCTCGGGGATCGTGGCCAAGGTCCTCGGCGACCTGAACCGGCTCGGCAACCGCGAGACCCCGGTCGTCCTGTCCATCCTGGTCGTCGAGGACCTGGCCATGGCCGCCTACCTGCCCCTGGTCACCGGGCTGCTGGTCGGCGGCGGCCTGCTGGCCAGCGCCGTGCCGGTCGGGGTCGCCCTGGCCACGGTGGCGCTGGTGCTGGTGGTCGCGGTCCGCTACGGCGAGACCCTGAGCCGGCTGGTGTTCTCCCCCAGCGACGAGGTCCTGCTGCTGGTCATCCTCGGCCTGGCCCTGGTCGTGGCCGGGCTGGCCCAGCAGCTCCAGGTGTCGGCCGCGGTGGGGGCGTTCCTGGTCGGCATCGCCCTGTCCGGCCGGGCCGCCGAGGCCGCCCACGACCTCCTCACCCCCCTGCGGGACCTGTTCGCGGCCGTGTTCTTCGTGTTCTTCGGGCTCCAGACCAACCCCCGCTCGATCCCCCCGGTGGCCCTCGCCGCCACCGCCCTGGCCCTGGTCACCGCGGCCACCAAGATCGCCACCGGCTGGTGGGCGGCCAGGCGGATCGGGGTCGGCCCCCGGGGACGGTGGCGGGCCGGCACGGCCCTGGTCGCCAAGGGGCGAGTTCTCCATCGTGATCGCCGGCCTGGCCGTGGCCGCCGGCCGCGAGCCCGACCTCGGCCCGCTGGCCACCGCCTACGTGCTCATCCTGGCCGTGGCCGGCCCGGTCCTGGCCCGGGCCTCCGAGCCCCTGCGGACCGGCCTGAGCCGGCCCCTCACAGCTCTTGCAGGGCGGCGATCCGCTCGTCAACCGGCGGATGCGTGGCGTCCCCGGGAGCCATGATCCACAGGTGGCGCAGGCCGGGCTGGCCCGGCGGCTGGCTGCCCGAGGCGAGCTTGCGGAGGGCGGAGACCAGGCCGGGCGGGTAGCGGGTGAGGCGGGCGCCGCCCTCGTCGGCGTCGAACTCGCGCCGGGCCGGGGCGAGCAGCCGCAGCAGCCCCGGCACCCGGCCGAACGCGACCCCGAGGGTGGCCAGGCGCGCCCCCCAGCTCCAGATGTGGTTGAGCTCGTGGGCGAGCACGCCCTCCAGCTCGACCCGGTTCAGGGTGGTGAGCAGCCCGCGGGTGACCACCAGGGCGGACCGCTCCGGGTCGCGCCCGACCGAGAAGGCGTTGGCGGCGTCGCTGTCGGCCACGTACAGCCGGGGCCTGGGCAGGCCGGCGGCCTGGCTCAGGCCCTCGACCAGGTTGTGGTAGCGCGGCCAGCGGCCGGGGTCGGCGGGCTCGGCGGCGGCGTCGCGCAGGGCGGCCCGCTCCCCCACCCCGGGGGCGAACGCGACCACCAGCACGGCCAGGCCGAGCCCGGCCCCGAGCCCGCTCACCCCGAGCCCCAGGGCCAGGGTGACCAGCAGCCCGAACAGGGCCAGGCCGGCCACCACGATGGCCACCGTCAGCTGGTAGGCGCGGCGGTTGGCGGCGATCTGCTCCCGCAGGAGATGGAGGGTGCTCAAGGAATCAGGACGATGCCGACCCAGGTGCCGAAGACCACCGAGGCGACCAGCAGGGCAACGGGCGTGAGGCTGCCGTAGGCGCGCCCGAACTGGCCGGGTCGCGGCTCGTCGCCGGCCCGCACGTTGCGGTTGAGCATGCCCAGGACCGGCAGCAGGAGCACGGCCAGGACCCCCTGGGCGAGGCCGAGCAGGGCCCCCCAGCCGACGAAGGTGGCCGACTCGATCCCCTTGAACACCTGGAGGTAGACCAGCGCCAGGAGGGCGCCGGCGACGACCTGCACGGTCACCCCGTAGATGTAGACCATGCTGCTGCGGTCCCGGACCAGCAGGCCGCCCTCGAACCGGAGCAGGTCCAGCCGGGTCAGCCGCAACCCGAGGAACCCGGCGTACACCGTCGCCGCCACGATCGCCCCGATGATCCCGCCCCACAGGGCCGCCGCCACGTCCACGCCGCCTCCTCGACTCGCCGCTCCGCCGGCGCAGTGTACCGAAAGGGATCAGCCTGAGGGATCAGCCCGCGAGCGCGGCCTCGTAGACCTCGGCGACCTCGGCGGCCACCACCGGCCAGGCGTAGCGGCGGGCGCTGGCGGCGGCGGCCTCGCCCATGGCGGCCAGCCGGGCCGGGTTGTCGAGCAGGCCGGCGATGGCGGCGGCGAGGGCCTCGGGGTCGCGGGGCGGGACCAGCAGCCCGTCGGCGCCGTCGCGGACCACGTCGCGGTAGCCGCCGATGTCGGAGCAGACCACCGGCAGGCCGACGGCCATGGCCTCGGCCAGGACGATCCCGAACGACTCCCCGCCCAGCGACGGGGCGCAGAACAGGTCGGCCGAGGCGTAGTAGGAGGGCAGGTCGGCCTGGGGCACCGAGCCGACGAAGACCAGGTCGGGCCGGAGCCGGGGCGGGACCATGGCCATGGCCTTGTCCCGCTGGTGCCTGTCGTCGCGGCCGACCACCAGCAGGCGCAGCCGGGGGAAGGCCGGCTTCAGCCGCAGGAACGCCCTGACCAGGTAGGTCAGGCCCTTGCGGGGCTCGAGCCGGCCGACGAACAGCACCGTCGGGCCGTCGCCCTTCCAGCCGTCCAGCGGGTCGGGGCGGGCGAAGAACTCGGGCGCCACCCCGTTGGGGACGACCGCCATGGCCCCGCCGAAGTGGCCCTGCCAGGTGTCGCGGGCCGAGGCGCTGACCGCGATCCTGCCGGCCAGCCGGTCGTAGACCCGGCGCAGCAGCGGGCTGGCCGCCTCCAGGGCCAGCGAGCGGCCGAGGTTGGCGTGGAAGGTCCCCACCACCGGCACCCCCCGGGATCCCGCCCGGCCGGCCTGGGTGACGGCCAGCAGCCCGACGCTGGGCGACAGCGGCTCGTGGACGTGGAGCAGGTCGTAGCCGCCCTCGCGCACGGCCCGGCGGACCCGGGCCAGGGTCCGGGGGCCGATGGCGATGCGGGCCACCGAGCCGTTGTAGGGCACGGCCAGCGACCCGCCGAGGCCGACGAAGCCGGCCTCGGCCACCGGCCGCTCGGCCGGGGCGAGCACGTCGACCCGGTGGCCGGCCCGGCGCAGCTCGCCGGCCAGGGCCCGGACGTGGTTGCCGACCCCGCCGGGCACGGTCCACTCGTACGGGCAGACCAGGCCGATGTTCACCGGCCGGCCCCGCTCCGGAAGTAGGGGCTGAGCACGTGCCACTGGGTGGGGGCGGCGGCGATCAGGCCCTCGAACTCCGTGGCCAGGCGCTGGGTGAGGGCCAGGGTGTCCTTGCGGGTGTCGCCGGAGCGCTCGGGCACCAGGGGCGGGTGGACGACGGCCCGCCAGTGCCCGGGCCGGCGGTCGTGGTAGACGCTGCAGGGCAGCAGCGGCGCCCCGGTCTTGAGGGCGATCGAGGCCGGGCCGCCCGGCATCACCGCCGGGGCCCCGAACAGCCGGATCTCCAGGCCGCCCCCGGTGAGGTCGCGGTCGCAGACCAGGCAGGCCAGGCGGTTGGCGCGCAGGGCCCGGATGACCCCGCGCAGGGTCTCGGTGCCGTCGTCCAGCGGCAGCAGCTCCAGGCCGAGGGCGCGGCGGTAGACGGCGAAGCGCTCGTACAGCTCGGCCGGGCGCAGCCGCTCCACCACCGCCGTGGCCGGGTAGCCGACCGCGGCCAGCCAGGCCCCGCCGGCGTCCCAGTTGCCGATGTGGGGGCTGGCGAAGATCGCCCCCCGGCCGCCGGCCAGGGCGGTGTCGATGTGCTCGCGGCCCTCGATGCGCAGGCGCTCCGCGGATCTCGGCGGCGGTCAGGTCCTCCAGCCGGAACGCCTCCACCCAGTAGCGGCCGTAGCTGGAGAAGCCGCGCCGGACCGCCCGCTCCAGCTCGCGGCGGCCGGTGCCCGGGCCGAGGACCTGGGCCAGGTTGGCCGTCAGGGCCTCGCGGCGGTCACGGTCCAGGCGCAGGTAGACCCGCCCGCCGACCCGGCCGAGGCCGAACGCCACCGGCTCGGGGAGCTTGCGGACCAGCTGCCATGCGGCCAGCCAGCGGCGAGAGGCCGCCTGGCTGTTGGGGATCACCTGCCGATGTCCGGCCTGACGTCGGATTGCTGCCAGACGACCAGGACGCGCTGGACCACGGTGATGGCGGTGCCGGCCACCAGCACCCACAGGCCGGCCTCGGCGTGCCCCAGGAGCAGGGCGAACCCGAGGACGATGACCCGCTCGGGCCGCTCGGCGATGCCGACGTTGCAGGCGAACCCGAGCGACTCGGCCCTGGCCTTGATATAGGAGACGATCAGCGACAGGCCGAGCACGACCGCGGCCAGCATGGCCATGACGCCCAGGTCGCGGACGACCGCGAACCAGATGACGCCCGACAGCACGGCCGCGTCCGAGAGCCGGTCCACGACCGAGTCCAGGAAGGCGCCCTTGCGCGAGACCCGGCCGGACGCCTTGGCGACGGCGCCGTCGAGCATGTCGGGCAGGCCGGAGAGGAGGCTGACCGCCCCGCCGAGCACGGGCTGGCCGGTGGCGATGAGGGCGCCGGCGCCGAGGCTGCCGGCGAGCCCGATCGCGGTCAGGCCGTTGGCGGTGATGCCGGCCTTGGCCAGGGCGTGGCCGGCCGGCTCGGTGACGTGGCGGAAGGTGTCACGGGCCTTGGACGAGAGCACGAAGGATACCTGTCGTTCCGGGGGCGTCCCTGGGGAGAACGCCCATGGCTGAACTTGGGGAGGCTAGCACTCCTTACAGACCCGGCTCAACGGCGACCGGTTACGGCAATATGCGGTGGTAGCATCGCCGCCACCTGGCGACATCGAGGGAGGCTGGCAGCCTGTGAAGAGCTATCCCACCGATCATGTCCGCAACATCCTGATCGTTGGTCACGGGGGAGCCGGCAAGACCTCTCTGGTCGAGGCGGTGTGCCACGCCACCGGGGCCACCAACCGCATCGGCCGGGTCGAGGACGGCACCACCGTCACCGACTTCGAGCCCGAGGAGACGCGCAAGCAGATCTCGGTCTCCCTGGCCGTCGCCCCCGTCGAGCACGACGGCTTCAAGGTCAACCTGCTCGACGCCCCCGGCTACGCCGACTTCGTCGGCGACGTGCGCTCGGCCCTGCCGGCCGCCGACGGGGTCCTGTTCGTGGTCTCGGCCGTCGAGGGGGTCGAGACCCAGACCGAGGTCGTCTGGACCATGGCCGAGGAGCTGGGCCTGCCCCGGGCGTTCTTCATCAACAAGCTCGACCGCGACCGGGCCTCCTTCTCCCGCAGCCTCGACAGCATCCAGGCCGCCTTCGGCAAGGCCTGCCCGCCCCTGTACCTGCCCATCGGCGAGGAGCAGGAGCTTCCGCGGCCTGGTCGGCCTGCTGTCGGGCCGGGCCTTCACCCACGAGGGCGGCAAGCGGACCGAGGGCGACGTCCCCGACGACCTGACCGACGCCGCGGCCAGCCTGCGCGAGCAGCTCATCGAGGCGGTCATCCAGGAGTCCGAGGACGAGGAGCTGATGGACCGCTACCTCGGCGGGGAGGAGATCGCCCCCACCGACCTGATCGGCGACCTGGAGCAGGCGGTGGCCGCCGGGCGGCTGTTCCCGGTGCTGGCCGGGGCGGCCATCCGCAACATCGGCGTTGCCGAGCTGCTGGAGGTCTGCACCCAGGCCTTCCCCTCCCCCGCCGAGCGCCCCGAGGTCGAGGGCCGCCGCGCCGACCCCGACGGCCCGCTGGCCGCCTACGTGTTCAAGACCATCGCCGACCCGTATGTGGGTCGGATGAACCTGTTCCGGGTGGTCTCGGGCACCTTCCGGCCCGACTCGACCGTGTTCAACGCCACCAAGCGCAAGGACGAGCGGGTCGGCCACCTGCTGACCGTCCGCGGCAAGGCCCAGGAGCCGGCCGACCAGGTGGTGGCCGGCGACATCGGGGCGGTGGCCAAGCTGGCCGACACCTCCACCGGCGACACCCTGACCACCAAGGACGCCCCGGTGGTGCTGCCGGCCCCGGTGATGCCCGACCCGCTGCTGCCGATCGCCATCGCCCCCAAGTCGCGCGGCGACGAGGAGAAGCTCTCCTCGGGGCTGGCCCGGACCGAGGCCGAGGACCTGACCCTGCGGGTGGAGCGCAACGCCGAGACCCACCAGACGATCCTGTGGGGCATGGGCGAGAACCACATCGAGGTCACCCTGGAACGGCTCAAGCGCAAGTACGGGGTCGAGGTCACCCAGGTGCCGCTGCTGCTGCCCTACAAGGAGACCTTCAAGGCCCCGGTCAAGGCCATGGGCCGGCACGTGAAGCAGTCGGGCGGCCACGGCCAGTACGCCATCTGCAACATCGAGGTCGAGCCGCTGCCCCGCGGCAGCGGGTTCGAGTACGCCGACAAGATCTACGGCGGGTCCGTGCCCAACCAGTTCATCCCCTCGGTCGAGAAGGGCGTGCGCAAGGCCATGGAGGACGGCCTGGTCGCCGGGTTCCCGGTGGTCGACATCCGGGTCACCCTGTACGACGGCAAGTTCCACTCGGTCGACTCCTCCGACATGGCCTTCCAGATCGCCGGCAGCATGGCCCTCAAGGAGGCCGCCGCCCAGGCCGACATCGCACTCCTGGAGCCGATCCTGGAGCTGGAGGTGCTGGTGCCCGACGAGTACGTCGGCGACATCCTTGGCGACCTGTCGTCGCGGCGCGGGCGGGTGGTCGGCACCGACCCCGTCGGCACCGGCAAGACGCTGGTCCGGGCGACCGTGCCCGAGGCCGAGGCGGTCCGCTACGCGATCGACCTGCGCTCGATGACCAGGGGCAGGGGCTCGTTCGCGCGCCGCTTCTCCCACTACGAGGAGCTGCCGGCGCACATGGCGGCCAAGGTGATCGAGGAGGCCAACGCCCGCAAGTGAGCGCCGACGGGGGGGCTCCGCTGCTGGTCACCGGGATGCCGCGGACGGCCACGAGCTGGGTGGGCAAGATGCTGGAGGCCAGCGGCGCGCTGGTGTACGTCAACGAGCCGCTCAACCCCCAGCACCCGCCCGGCCGCTCCCCGGGGGTGCTGCGGGCCGACGTCAGCCACGCCTTCCAGTACATCAGCGAGGAGAACGAGCGGGTCTGGCTGCCGGCGTTCCGGGACACCGTCCGGCTCCGCTTCCACCCCCTGGCCGAGCTGCGGCGCAACCACCATCCCTACGACGTGGCCCGGACGGTCAAGTACGCGGCCGGGTTCGGGCTGGGCCGCCTGCGCGGGCGCCGGGCCCTGCTCGACGACCCGTACGCGGTGTTCGCGGCCCCGTGGCTGGCTCGCCGGGTCGGCTGCCGGGTGGTGGTCACGGTCCGCGACCCGGTGGCGACCGTTTCGAGCTGGCGCCGGCTCGGCTGGACGCCCCGGCTGGCCGAGCTGCTGGCCCAGCCGGCCCTGGTCCGCGACCGCCTGGAGCGGTTCGTGCCCGAGCTGGAGGCGGCCCTGGCGGCCGACGGCGACGGCGTCGGCCCGGCCAGCCTGCTGTGGCGGGTGATCTACGGCACGGTGGCCGCCTACCGCTCCGAGATCGGCGGCCTGGAGGTGGTCCGGCACGAGGACCTGTCGGCCGACCCGGTGCCGGCGTTCGCGGCCCTGTACGACCGGCTCGGCCTGCCCTTCGGGCCCGGCGCCGAGCGGGCCATCCTGGCCGCCACCTCGGCCGGGTCGGGCGGCGGGGCGATGCGCTGGTCGCTGTCGGGCGGCGGGGTGTCCAAGACGGCCGCCCGCCGCCTCGACAGCCGGGCCAACCTCCAGGTGTGGCGCGAGCGCCTCACCCCCGAGGAGGTGGCCCGCATCCGCGAGCCTCACCGCCGACGTCGCCGAGGGGTTCGGCTACACCTGAGCGCGCCCGTCGAGCATGCCCCGGCGCGCATGCGAGGGGCCTGCCAATCCTTCAGCGCTCGTCGGTGCGGCGCCGATGCTCGACGGGCGCGCTCGGGAACGGCAGCCGGTAGGGCCAGCCGTCGAACTGGGGGCCGCCGTCCCAGGGCCAGCACTCGATCACGAACTGGTCGCCGGCGGCCCGGCGCTCCGCCGCCTGGCCAGAACCGCCAGGCGAGCAGCCCGCCGGCCACGGCCCCGGCCGCGCCAGCGTCGGCCTTGAGAAAGTTGCGACGATCGAGCCTACGGGCACGCACGGACGTCGACGACCTCCAGGTTGGGGATGGTGGCGCCTAGGCGATCGGGTCCTCGATGCTGACCAGCCCCTGGCGCACGGCCAGCGCGGCCGCCTCCAGCTTGGAGTGTACGCCCAGCTTGACCAGCACGTTCTGCACGTGGGTGCGGACCGTGTTGAGCGACAGCACCGACGCCTCGGCGATGCGGCGGTTGGAGTAGCCGCGGGCCAGCAGGGCCAGGATCTGGCGCTCGCGCTCGGACAGGCTGCGCAGCAGCAGCTCGGCGTGGTCGTCCCGCTCGGGCCGGGCCGGGGGCTGGTCGGCGGCGGCCGGCGGGGCCGGCGGGTCGGGGGGCGGGTCGGCCAGGGTGACCTTGTAGCCGGCGGCCACCGCCCGGATGGCCTCGGCCAGCTCGCGGCCCGAGACGGCCCGGGTCATGCCGGCGGGACCGCCCGGGTCGAGGCCCCGGGAGGGGGCGAGCCTGGCGTCCTCGGCCAGCAGCAGCACCCTGGTGGTGGGCTCGGCCTGGCCGACAAGGCGGACCAGCTCGGTGACCGCCGGCCCGGGCATGTGGGTGTCGACCACCAGCACGTCGGGATGGTGGGTGAGGACCGCCTGCAGGGCCGAGGCGCCGTCGCCGGCCAGGGCGACGACCTCCAGGTCGTGCTGGGCGTCCAGCACCATGCCGAGGCCCTCGACGAAGGCGTCGTGGTCGTCGGCCAGGACGACCCGGACCGGTTGCCGCATTGCCGCTCCCCCCCGAGAGGCGCCGATCAGGTGTTGACGGCGGTGTCCATTGCTTCCGGTTCGGCGGCCGGCCGCAGCGGCATGCGCAGCCCTATGAGCGTACCTCCACCGTCGCGCGGCGCAACCCACGAGCTTCCGCCGGCCTCCTCCAGGAACCGGCGGACCACGAACAGCCCGATGCCGTGCCCGGCGGGGGGCGCCTCGGCGGCGCCGCGGTCGGCCACGACCACCTCGACCTGGCCGGCCACCGGGTCGGCCCGGACGTCGACCTCGACCCCGCCGGGACCGCCGTGGGCGGCCGCGTTGTCGATCAGGTTCTCGATGGCCTGGCGGAGCATGGTCGGGCTGGCCTCGACCTCGGCCTGGACGCCGGCCTGGACGCGTACGGTCGCCCCGCGGGCCACGGCCACGGTCCTGGCCGCCGACTGCACCGCCACGGCCACGTCGGGCGCGGCCTCGGTGGGCTCCTGCCGGCGGTCGCCCAGTACCTCGCCGGCCAGCTGGTCGAGGTCGCCGACCTCGGCCAGGAGCAGCTCCAGCATCGGGGTGGGGTCGAGGCCCTGGTCGCGGAGCAGGGCGATCGCCTCGCCGGCGACCCGCACCGCGGCCATGCGCCGCCGCAGCTCGTGGGCGAGCATGGCGACGTCGTCGGGCGTACCGTTGCTCCTGGCCCCCTGCGCGCGCGAGCTGCCCGGCGCGCGTGCCGGCCGACACGCTGCTGCCACTGCAGTAGTCCCCCTGTCGCTGCTTGTGGGCCGTCAACGTACTTCGCAGGGGACAAGCTGCCCATCTGAAGAACTGACTAGAGATGGTACGGCTGCATGACCGGACCCCACGTAACCGGACCCTTTGGACCGGAGATGCCGGGCGAGCACCCTGATTCGCCGCGAACGCCCCTCCAGGGATCCGCAACTGGCGTCGACTGTCGTAGAGCGACTTACTGCGGCTGTACCAGGGCACCGACGGGCGGATCGGCCACAGTAGGCAGCCGGAAGGCTCGCGAGAGCTCGCTCGGAAGACAGGATGGTCATGGCACGGGTGCTGCTAGCCGATTCGCAGCCGCTGTTCAACGAGGCGCTGGAGGCGTTGTTCTCCCGGGACGACGCCCACCAGGTCATCGGCCGCTGCTCGTTGGCCGAGGACGCCTTCACGCACGTCTCCAGCCTCCGCCCCGAGCTGGTGCTGGTGGACGCCGCCCTGGGCCTGGAAGGCTCGCCCAACCTGGTCACGCGCATGCTCGAGGCCTGCCCGGAGGCGCGGGTGATCGTGCTCGGCGACGACCACGACGCCGACCTGCTGCTGGCCGCGATCCGGGCCGGCGCCGCCGGGGTGGTGGGCAAGACCTACGGCGCCAGCACGGTGCTGCGGGTCGCCGGGGCGGTGCTGGACGGCGAGGGGGCGGTCCCCCGGAGCATGCTGCTGGAGCTGGCCCGGCGCATGGTCGCCCGGGACCGGACGCCCGACTCGCCGCTGTCGCGCCTGTCGCCGCGCGAGCGCCAGGTGCTCGCCCTGCTCAGCAAGGGCTGGGACAACGCCCGCATCGGCCGGGACCTGTTCATCAGCCAGCACACCGTCCGCACCCACATCCAGAACATCCTCGAGAAGCTCGGCATGCACTCCAAGCTCGAGGCGGCCACCTTCGCCATGCAGCGTTCGATGGAGCTCGAGCTGACCTCCGGCGGCGCCGGGCTGGACAACTGACCCGACCATCCAGAGCGAACCAGAAGGAGCTCCCACCGTGACGATCAGCGAGCAGAGGTTGACCGGCCCGCGCGGCGGCCTGCCGCACGGCGGCCAGCTCGTCGACCGGCGCCTCGACGCCGACGAGGCGAACGCCCTGGCGTCGGGCCCGCTGCCGTCGTTGCCGCTGACCGCGGCCGAGGCGGCCGACCTGCGCGCCCTGGCCACCGGCGCCTACAGCCCGCTGACCGGCTTCATGGGGGCCAAGGAGCACGAGTCGGTCACCGAGTCGATGCGCCTGCCCGACGGCACCCTGTGGTCGATCCCGGTCTGCCTCGGCATCCCCGACGGGGTCCGGGTCGACGCCGGCCGCCTCGCCCTCCGGGGCGAGCGGGGCGAGCTGCTGGGCGTGCTCGAGGTCGCCGAGGTGTTCGAGCGCGACCGCCGGGCCGAGGCCGAGCTGGTCTACGGCACCACCGACCCCGACCACCCCGGCGTGGCCCGCGTCCTGGGTGCGCCCAGCCGGGCCGTCGCCGGGCCCATCCAGGCCGTGGTGGCGCCGCTGGAGGGGCCGGTGGGGGCCCGCGCCCTGACCCCGGCCGAGACCCGGGCCGCCTTCGCCGAGCGGGGCTGGGCCACGGTGGTCGGCTTCCAGACCCGCAACCCGGTCCACCGGGCGCACGAGTACCTCATGAAGTGCGCGCTCGAGATGGTCGACGGGCTGCTGCTGCACCCGCTGGTCGGCCCGACCAAGGAGGGCGACGTGCCCGCCGAGGTGCGCATGCGCGCCTACGAGGCGGTGCTGGGCTACTTCCCGGCCTCCCGGGTCCTGCTGGCCGCCCTGGTCGCCCCCATGCGCTACGCCGGGCCGCGCGAGGCCGTGCTGCATGCCCTGGTGCGCAAGAACTACGGCTGCACCCACTTCATCGTCGGCCGCGACCACGCCGGGGTGGGCAGCTACTACGGCACCTTCGAGGCCCAGGAGCTGATCGCCTCGCTGCCCGCCGAGGACCTCGGCATCACCCCGCTCCGCTTCGACAACGCCTTCTACTGCCGGCGCTGCCTGGCCATGGCCACCGGCAAGACCTGCCCGCACCCCGACAGCGAGCACGTCGCCCTCTCCGGCACCCAGGTGCGGTCGATGCTGGCCGCCGGCGAGCTGCCACCGCCCGAGTTCTCCCGGGCCGAGGTCGCCGAGCTGCTGATCGAGGCCTACCGCTCCTGACCGTCCCTGTCCCCGAGCAGCCGGTCCATCACCCACCACCCACGAAAGGCACAGCGTCCCATGACCAACGACACCGGCTTCGTGCTCTGGCTCACCGGCCTGTCCGGCGCGGGCAAGTCGACCGTGGCGGCCAAGCTCGGCCCCGCCCTGGCCGAGCGCGGCCACCGGGTCGAGCTGCTCGACGGCGACGAGGTCCGCACCAACCTCTGCCAGGGCCTCGGCTTCAGCCGGGAGGACCGCGACACCAACATCGCCCGCATCGGCTATGTCGCCGGCAAGCTGTCCAAGCACGGGGTGGCCGTGCTGGTGGCGGCCATCTCCCCCTACCGGGAGGCCCGCGACCGGGTCCGCACCGCGGTCGACAACTTCGTCGAGGTCCACGTGGCCGCGCCCGTGTCGGCCTGCGCCGAGCGCGACGTCAAGGGCCTGTACGCCAAGGCGCTGTCGGGCGAGATCAAGAACTTCACCGGGGTGTCCGACCCCTACGAGCCGCCCCTCGACCCCGAGATCGTCCTGCACACCGAGTCCGAGAGCGTCGACGACTCGGTCCACCAGGTCATCGCCTGGCTGGAGGCCAACCAGCTCACCGCCCCGTCCGACCGCTAGCGCGGTGAGGATCGATCGGGGGGTCTGGTCGACCTGCACGCCCATAGCTGGCCAGCGACGGCGGCGACCGGCCGGAGGAGCTGGTCGCCGCCGCCGCGGCGGCCGGGGTGGCGACCCTGGCCGTCACCGACCACGACACCGTGGCCGCGGTGGCCGGGGCCCGGGCCGCCGGGGAGCGCCTCGGGGTCGAGGTGCTGGCCGGCTGCGAGCTCACCGCCACCGTCGGGGACCGGGTGGTCCACGTGCTGCTGTACGGCGAGGGCCTGCTGGAGCCGGACCTGGCCGACGCGGTCGAGGTCGCCCGGCGCGGCCGCGACGAGCGCAACCAGGCCATCGGCGAGCGGCTGGAGCGCCTCTGCGGGGTCGGCCACGCCGACGCCGTCCAGGTCGCCGGGGCCAGCGCCCTGTCGCGGGCCCACTTCGCCAGGGCGATGGTCGCCCGGGGGGTGGTCGCCGACGTGGCCGAGGCGTTCGACCGCTACCTGTCGTCGGGGCGGCCGGCCTATGTGCCCGCCCCGGCGTCTCGGTGACCGACGCGGTCGCCATCGCCGCCAAGGCCGGCGGGGTGGCGGTGCTGGCCCACCCGGGCCGGCTGGCCGCCGGCGAGCGCGACCGGGTGCTGGGCGAGGCCCTGGAGGCCGGGATCGACGGGGTCGAGGTCTGGCACTCCCAGCACGACGCCGAGCTGCGCCGGTCCCTGGCCGGCCTGGCCGACCGGCGCGGCCTGCTGGCCACCGGCGGGTCGGACTACCACGGCCGGCACAAGCCGGACGTCCGCATCGGCACCGGCAGGGACGACAACGTCGCCGTCCCAGCGGAGCGCCTTGCCGCCCTTCGGGACCGATTGGCGACCGGCGGGCCGAGCCTGAGTAGGCTCCGGACCGCTCGAACGCCGAACGAGGCAAGGGGGGCACCACCTGATGACCGTGCGTTCACGACTGCTGCCGCTGCCGGCACTGCTCCTGGCCGTCGCCACCGCGCTCGCCCTGTCGGTGGCCCTCTCGGGCCCGGCGGCGGCGCTCGTCAGCGCCAGAGCCCGGACGACGGCACCTGCGAGACCAACGGCCGGGTCAACGCCGTCGCCTACCTCGGCGGCACCATCTACCTCGGCGGCAGCTTCACCGCAGGTCGACGGGCACGGCCCGCAACCGGCTGGCCGCCTGCGTCGCCGCCACCGGCAGCCTGCTCTCCTGGAACCCCAACGCCAACGGCGTGGTCCGGGCCCTCAAGGTCTCCCCCGCCGGGACCCGGGTGTACGTGGGCGGGGACTTCACCGCGGTCGGCGGGGCTGGTCCGCGCCCGGGTCGCCGCCCTCAACCCGACCAGTGGCGGCGCCTTCGCCTGCGAGCCCGTACGTGAACAGACAGCGTCAAGGCGCTCACGACCTCCAGCAACGGCGCCAACGTCTACGTCGGCGGCGACTTCGACCTCGGCCGAGGGGGCCGGCCGGCAGCACCTGGCCGCCTTCAACGCCACCAGCGGCGACATCTGGCCACCGCCTTCAAGCCGAACGTCTCCAACGGCGCCGGCAACTTCGCCACGGTGCTGTCCATGGACCGTCTCCCCCGACAACCAGACCCTCTACTTCAGCGGCGACTTCGCCCTGGTCAACGGCACCTCGCGCCGCAACGCGGCCGCCGTGTCGACCGGCATCGCCACCCTGCGGGCCTGGAGCCCCGGCCTCCACCGCCGCCATCGCCGCCGACCTCACCCTGTCGGCCTCGGGCAACACGGTGTTCGTGGGCGGCCGCGCCACCGGCGGCTACGTGCAGGCCTACGGCCCCACCGCCGGGGGCACCCCCGGTCTGGAACGTGGCCACCAACGGCGACGTCGAGGCCCTGGCCGTCGCCTCCTCGACCCTGTACGTCGGCGGCCACTTCACCACCATCGGCGGGGCCGGCCGCGGCCACCTGGCCGCCCTGCGCACCTCCGGCGGCAGCCTGCTCGCCTGGAACCCCGGCGCCAACGGCGTCTTCGGCGCCTTCGGCGCGGCCATCACCAGCTCGCGCGGTCGCCTTCGGCGGCGAGTTCACCCAGGCCGGCGGCGAGGCCCACCAGGGCCTCGTCCAGTTCTCCGGGACCCCGTAGCCCGGGCCGGCCGCCGCATGGGGACCCGCCTGGTCAACCTCGTGGCCGACGCCGCCGACCCGGCGGCGTCGGCCCGTTGGTGGGCCGAGGCCCTCGGCTGGGAGGTGACCCTCGACACCCCCGACGAGGCCGCGGTCGAGCCCCCGAGCCCGACGGCCTCGGCCTCCCGCTGGTGTTCGTCCCGGTCCCCGACCCCAAGACCGGCCCCAACCGGGTCCACCTCGACCTGGCCAGCCCCTCCCCGCCGCCCAGGCGGCCCAGGTCGAACGCCTCCTCGCCCTGGGCGCCACCCCGGCCGACGTCGGCCAGGGCGAGGTCCCCTGGGTCGTCCTGGCCGACCCGGAGGGCAACGAGTTCTGCGTCCTGTCCCCGCGCTGACCGGGCTCAAGGGTATGGCGGGCGGATTCCCCTAGAGTGGAAGGAGCTTGCTCAGGAGGCTGTCCCCCGGCCAGAGATGGAGGAATGGTGTTCGGTGCGCTCGGGCGGTTCGTGGTCCGCAATCCCGTGAAGGTGATCCTGGCCTGGGTGGTGGTGTCGGTGGCGGTGGTGGCGTTCTCGCCGCGGCTGACCGACATCATCAACGCCGACCAGACCAGCTTCCTGCCCGACTCCTACGAGTCGGTCCAGGCCCAGGAGCTGGCCGAGACGGCGTTCCCGCAGGCGTCGGGGGCGACCGTGATCGGGGTGGTCAAGCGGGCCGACGGGGCGCCGCTGGCCGACGCCGACACCCAGCGGGTCCAGCAGCTGGCCGAGGCAGCTCTCCGGGGCCGGGATCGAGCGGGTGGTGGCCGCCCAGACCGCGCCCCAGGCGCGTGTCGCCCAACCGGGCGGTGCAGCTGGTCACCGTCGCCCTCCAGGGCACCCCCCAGGACGAGGCCGTGGTCGAGGCGCTCCGGGAGGTGCGCGAGCGCTCCGGCGAGGCCCTGGAGGGGAGCGGGCTCAGCATCGGCTACACCGGGGACGTGGCCCTGTTCGCCGACAGCGAGGAGGCCTTCACCGACGCCGAACGGATCGTCGGCATCGCCACCGTCGTGCTCATCGTCGGGCTCCAGCTGCTCATCTTCCGCAGCCCGATCGCCGCCCTGTTCCCGATCATCTCGGTCGGCCTGGTGTTCACCCTGGCCCAGTCGCTGATCGCGGCCGCCGGCAAGCTGTTCGACTTCCAGGTCGGCACGGAGCTGACCACGCTGCTCACCGTGGTGCTGTTCGGGATCGGCACCGACTACATCCTGTTCCTGCTGTTCCGGTTCCGGGAGCGGCTGCGGGCGGGCGACGAGCCCAAGACCGCGGTCGCGGTCGCGGTCGAGCGGGTCGGCCAGGCCATCGCCTCGGCCGCCGGGGTGGTGATCATCGCCTTCAGCGCCATGCTGCTCGCCTCCCTCGGGTTCTTCACCACCCTCGGTCCCAGCCTGGCCGTGGCCGTGGCCCTCATGCTGCTGGCGGCGCTGACGCTGATCCCGGCGCTGCTGGCGCTGATCGGGCCGCGGGTGTTCTGGCCGTCCAAGAGCTGGCAGCGGCCGCCGAAGGCGTCGGTGTTCGGCCGCCTCGGCCGGCTGGTCGGCCCGGCGGCCGGTGCTGGTCGCGCTGGTCAGCGGGGCGGTCGTGGTCGCCCTGGCCGCGGGCACGCTCGGCTTCCGCCAGAACTACGACTTCGTCAGCCAGCTCCCCTCCGACACCGAGTCGCGGCGGGCCTTCACCGACCTCCAGTCCGGCTTCCCGGCCGGCGCCCTCAACCCGACCCAGGTCTTCGTCCGCGGCGACCAGCCGCTGGACGAGGCCGCCCTGGCCCAGCTCGGGGCGGCCCTCCAGCAGGTCGAGGGGGTCGGCCAGGTCCAGCCGCCCCAGCTCAGCCCCGACCGGCGGGTCGGGCAGGTCGACCTGCTGCTGACCATGAACCCGTCCTCGGCCGAGGCCCTCGACGCCGTCGAGCCGCTCCGCGACGCCGCCCACGCCGCCGCCCCGCCGGGCACGACCGTGCTGGTCGGCGGGACCACCTCGGCCACCGCCGACCTGCGCCAGGCCACCGGCCGCGACCTGCGGGTCATCTTCCCGGTCGCCGGGATCCTGATCGCCCTCGTCCTCGCCCTGCTGCTGCGCAGCCTGGTCGCGCCCATCTACCTGATGCTGGCGGTCATGCTCGGCTACGCCGCCTCGCTGGGCGCGGCCGTGTTCATCTTCCAGGGGCTCGGGGGCGAGCCGGGGGTGCTGTTCCTGCTGCCGATCCTGGTCTACCTGTTCGTGGTCGCCATCGGCACCGACTACAACATCCTGATGATCGCCCGCCTGCGGGAGGAGGCGGCCGAGCGGCAACGACCCGCGGACCGCCGCCGACCTGGCCGTCGAGCACGCCGGCCCATCGGTCGTCTCGGCCGGGGTGATCCTGGCCGGCACGTTCGGGTCGCTGCTGCTGGCCGGGGTGGCCTTCCTGACCCAGATGGGGGTCGGCGGTCACCGTCGGCATCGTCCTGGCCGCCTTCGTCATCTCGGTGTTCCTGGTCCCGGCCGTGACCGCCCTGATCGGCACCCGCGCCTGGTGGCCGAGCCGGGTCGACCGGCCCGCCGGCCCGGCCGCCACCGCCGCGCCGGCCAGCCGGAGCCGGCCGAGCCCGAGCCGACCCAGCCGGCGGCCGCCCAGGACCGCTCCCGCACCTAGGATCGGGCCCGCGATGGCCGGCGCCGGCGACGTCGCTCGGCCGGCGTGCCCTGAACCGCGCCACCCTGGCGCGCCAGCTCCTGCTTGGCCGCCGCGACCTGCCCGTGATCGAGGCGGTCGAGCGGCTGGCCGGGCTGAACGCCCAGGACCCCGAGCCGCCCTACCTCGCGCTCTGGGCCCGCCTGGCCGCCTTCGAGCGCGACGCCCTGACCCGGGCCCTCGAGGACCGCGAGCGTGGTCCGCGGGTCGCTGCTGCGCGGCACCCAGCACCTGGTGACCGCGGCCGACTACCTGGCCTGGCGGCCGCTCCTGCAACCGGTGCTGGATCGCAGCCGGCGGACCTTCGCCCGGGCCACCGCCGGGATCGACCCGGAGGAGCTCGCCGCCACCGCCCGGCGGCTCCTGGCCGAGCGCCCACTGACCCGGCCGGCGCTCGGCCGGCTGCTGGCCGAGCGCTGGCCCGGCCACGAGCCAGGCCCGCTGGCCTGGTCGGCGCAGTGCCTGCTGCCGCTGGTCCACCCTCCCCCGAGCGGCACCTGGGGCGTCCACGGCCCGACCCCGTTCGTGCTCGCCGAGTCCTGGCTCGGCCGGCCGCTGGCCACCCTCGTCCTCGCCCGGGACCTGATCGAGCGCCACCTGGCCGCGTTCGGCCCGGCCTCGGTCGCCGACATCCAGGCCTGGTGCGGCCTCACCCGCCTTCGCGACCCGGTCGAACAGCTCGGCCCCGGCCTGCGCCGCTTCCGCGACGAGCACGGCCGGGTGCTCTACGACCTCCCCGACGCCCCCCGCCCCGACCCCGACACCCCGGCCCCGCCGCGCTTCCTCGCCTACTTCGACAACGTCCTGCTCGCCCACGCCGACCGCACCCGCATCATGACCGACGACCACCGCAGCCGCGTCTGCGTCGGTGCCGTGGTCGAGCCGACCCTCCTGATCGACGGCCAGGTCGTCGCCATCTGGCGGCTCGCCCGCGCCCAGGGCCAGGCCATCCTGGAGATCCCCCCCTCGACCCGGCGTGCCCGCCACCGCCCGCGCCGCCGCCGCCCAGGAGGGCGAGCGCCTGCTCGAGTTCGCCGCCCCCGACGCCACCGACCACGACATCCGGTTCCTCGCCGCTGCGTAGGCGGGGAGCGTCGGCCGTCAGGGGAGGCGGGGGGAACCGACCGGGAACGGGTCGGCGCGGTCGAGGTCTAGGAGGCTGTAGCCGAAGTGGTTGGCGGCGGGCTCGTGGCGGCGGCAGAGGGCGCGGAACCGTTCGCGGCGCCAGGGGCCGCCGTTGGACAGGTCCGTCCACTGGCGTTCGTAGGTGGCGCTGCGGCGGGTGTCGATGCTGTCGGCGGGGATGTCGCCGTCGAGCTCGAGGAAGGCGGCGACCTCGGCCAGGGTCCGCTGCGGGTCGGCGACCAGGTGCTCGTACTTGACCACCAGGAGGTGGTGGAGGAAGGGGGCGTCCTCCTCGAACAGGCGGTGGGCGGCGAACCAGTGGTCGAGCAGGGCGCCGAGGGAGCGGAGCCTGGCCCACTTGCGGGTGGAGAGGCTGACGATGGCCGGGTGCCTGACCACCATCACGAAGCGGGCGTCGCCGAAGGCGCCCTGGAGGAAGCGGGTCATGAGCAGGTTGGGTGGGGACTTCTCGACCAGGACCGGCCTGGACAGGTCCCAGTGGGGGCGCCACTGGTCCAGCAGGCGGGTCGCCGTGTCGGGGGTGAGCAGCGGCGAGCCCTCGGTGAGGTGGGCGGCCGGGTGCAGCGCGAACCGGCCGGGGCCGCCGTGGGCCCTGGCCGGCGGGTAGACGGTCTGGAGGTGCTGGCCCTCGTCCTCCTCCACCCCGGTGCCCGCGAACCCGCTGATCTGCTGTGGGCGGCCAGGCAGCGGGTCAGCGGGGTGGTGCCGCTGCGGTGCAGCCCGCCGACGAACACCAGCCGATGGTCGGTCATCCGGTCCCCCCTGATCGCCCCGGGACGAGGCGGCGGCCGAGCACGCCGAGCAGGGCGGCCCCGACCGTGTCCGGCCGCCCGGTCACCGCCGACACCTCGGCCTCGGCGGCCCGGCAGAGCCGCTCCAACAGGTACAGGTCGCACAGCAGCTCCTCGACCCCCGGCCGCTGGCCCAGCTCGGCCAGGTGCGGGGCGGCCCGGTCGCGGCCGGTGGCGGCGGCCGTGGCCGGCGGCTGGCCCAGGCCCTGGAGGGCCGTCTGGTAGCCGAAGTGGAGCAGGTCGAAGCCGAGGGGGACGTGGTCGGCGCTGCGCTCCCAGTCCCAGACGAGCAGCCGCCCGGGGGTGGCGCGCAGGTTCCACGGACCCCAGTCGCCGTGCCAGGTGCCGAAGACCAGCCGGGTCCCGGCCAGCCCCTCCAGCCGTTGCAGGGTGCCGTCCAGCGCGGCCGCCGGCCCCGGGGCGCCCGCAACCCCGGCCGGGCCCTGCGGCGGGTCGGCGGGCTCGTCGGGCAGGGCCTGGCGGATCGGGGCCAGGCGGGACCGCAGCCGGGACCACCAGCCGCTCTCCCCCAGCGTCGTCTCCTCGACCCCGCCGATGGCGGCGATCTCGCGGGAGACGGCCACCGGGGGCAGGGCGTAGCGGCGGCCGCGGCGCCACAGCCGGTGCGGCAGGGCCGAGCTGATCGTGATGTCCAGGCCCTCCCACTCGCCCTGGTGGAGCAGGTCGGGGGCGGTGAAGCCGCGCGGGTCGGCATCGCCGAGGCGCCGGAGCATGTCGGCCTCGGCCCGGACCAGGCGCCGGGTGAGGTCGTTCCAGCCGACCTTCATGTAGCCGACCGGCCGGCCGTCGCGGCCGATGAGCTGCACCACCGGCTTGCGGTTGGGCCGGACCGGGCCGAGGACGATCGCGGCCGCCAGGTCGGACCGGCCGAGGGCCGCCGGGACGTGGTCGCCGAGCAGGGTCCCGGCGGCCGGCCCGGCGGCGGCCACGATCAGGCCGCGGCGGCCCAGCCACCAGGGGAGGGCGCCGCTGGCCAGGGCGAGACCGACCGCCGCCTTGGCCAGCCGGGCCCGCTGGGTCATGCCGTCGCTGTACTGGCGGACCGCCTCGGCGGCGACCCGCCCCGACGTCAGCGGCACCAGCACCCGCGGGCGGCGCAGGTCGGGCAGCACCCCCCACCGCTGGGACGCCGGCACCCCGGCGGGGACCCGCCCGCCCACCACCAGCTCGACCCCGGAGTTGGGTCCCCACAGCACCTCGGCCAGCCACTCCAGCTCGGGCCGGCGGACCTCAGTGGCCGCACCGCTCATGGGCAGCTCGCCCCCTCGCAGCTCCGGGCCGCGGCCAGCTCGGCGGCCAGGGTGGCCGGCGGGTCGTTGCCGGGGTCGTCGTCGGCGAGCAGGTCGTCGACCGACAGCAGGGTGCGCGCCTGGCCGGTGCGCAGGGCGGCCACCTCCCCCGGGTCGGCCGGCGGCCGCCGGCGGAGGTACCCGGGCTTGCCCGCCACCACCGCCTCCCCGGCTTCCCCGACCCGCTCCAGTTCGGGGAAGCCGGCGCCGGCGTACCTCCGCTCCGGCACCCGCGGGTCGTCGCCCTCGAACTCCTCCAGGTAGGTCAGGGCCTGGTCGCCGATGAAGGTGGTCGAGTAGGTGGGGACGGGGACCCGGCGCATGGCCCCGTCGACCTGCCACAGCTGGTCGTAGTAGCCGCCGTTGGCCTGGGCGTAGCGGTCGAAGTGGGGCGGGGGCCGGCGCAGCGACCAGCGGTTGAGGAACTTGCCGGCCATGGCCGTGCGGTAGCCGCCGTCGGCCAGCCAGCGCCGCGTCTTCGGCATCACCTGGAGGGTCTCGGCCCGGGCGTCGTCGGTGACCACCACCAGCACGTTCGGCCGGGCGGCGTCCCCGCCCGGCCCGGCCGGCCCGACCCGACCCGCGGGCCACGGCGAACGCGACCCCGCCCAGGGCCAGGACGGCCACCGCACCAGCCCCACCCCACCAGCAGCGGCCGCCCGCCCATCGCGCCTCCGCCGGCGCCCGGGGCGGCGGCGCAGGATGCCGCGGAGCGCCTCCCATTCCAGCCGGTCGCGGAAGCGCCACAGCAGGACCGCGTACAGCCCGCAGCCGACCACGGCGTAGGCCACGAACCCGGTGAGGGTCGGGCCGAGCATTGCCCGCAGGACCAGCCCGACCGCCCCGAAGCTGACCGCCGACAGGGCCGCGGCCACGCCGGTGCCCGGCCCGAACGGGTGCAGGCCCATCGAGCGCCACACCTGGACCAGGGGGAGCAGGTTGTTGAGCAGGATGCCGGCGGCGAAGGCGACCGCCGCCCCGGCCAGGCCGTAGCGGGGGGTGAGGGCGAAGTTGAGGGCCAGGTTGGCCGCCAGGGCGACCAGGGTGTTGACCAGGTTCCAGGCGCTGCGGCCGCCCATCAGCAGGACCACGTCGACCGGGCCGACGGCGGTGGCCAGCAGCATGGTGGCCGACAGGACGACCAGCACGACGTCGCCGCCGGCGAAGTCGCGGCCGAACACCGCCAGCAGCACCGGGCCGAAGGTCAGCAGGGCCAGGTAGATGGGCCAGTTGAGGGCGATCATCCAGCTGGTGGTCGTCTGGTAGGCGGCCGAGGCCCGCTCGGTGCTGCGGCGGGCCAGCAGCTCGCTCAGCTTGGGGGCGAGGACCTGGCGGATGGCCACCGCGACCATGGCCGCCATGGCCAGGTAGCGGGAGCTGGCCGCGTACACCCCGGCCTCCTTGGTCGAGCGCAGCGCCCCGATCAGCAGCGTGTTCAGCCACAGCGAGGTGGTCTGGAAGATCGCCGCCAGCCCGCGGGGGCCGGTGAAGCGCCAGAACTCCCCCACCAGCCGGCCCAGCGGCCGGGCGGGCTGGGGCGCCGGGGCGTCGTCGCCGCCGCCGCGGCGCTCGGCCCGGCCCAGCAGCACGGCCAGCCAGAGGAGCCCGGCCGCCAGCACCGGCAGGTACGGCCCCAGGTAGGCGAGCGCGACCACCGTGGCCCCCGACCCGGCCAGGATGGCCGGCAGGACCAGCAGGGGCTGCAGGGCCGGGCGGGCGACCTTGTCCAGGTACACCGTCGGCCGCATGGTGGCGAAGCCGCGGGTGGCCGCGAACACCGCCAGCGACAGCGCCGAGGCGGGCACGAACACGGCGAAGGTGCGGATGAAGTCGGCCAGCTGGGCGGTCTCGGCCTCGCCGTGGCGGGAGAACACGTCGGCCAGCTCCGGGGCGTACCACCAGCTCAGCAGCCCGAGCAGGCAGCCGGCGGCGGCCACCGGCCAGAGGCCGACGGCCAGGCCGCGGCGCAGGTCGCGGGTGCGCCCCAGGGCCCGGTAGCGCGGCACCATCCGCGGCAGCCCGACGTCGGAGCCGAGGGTGGCGGCGCTGGACAGGATCAGGAACAGGGCAACGGCCTCGTAGAAGGCGCCGGTGCCCTGGGCCCCCAGGCCGCGGGTGACCACCACCAGCAGCACGAAGTGGAGCAGGCCGGAGGCGACGGCGCCGACCAGGTTGAGGGCCCCGCCCCTGGCCAGGGTGGTCAGGTCCCGCCGGGCGGCGTCGTCCGCCGCCACGCTCTGCACTAGGCGCTCCAGCCGAAGTCGTCGCCGAGCGACGCGTACAGCCTCCGGTTGGGCTCGCGGTAGTGCTCGACCAGGCGCCGGCGGACCTCGTCACCCATCCGCCGGTAGTCGTGGGCGTTGTGCCTGTCGTAGGCGTCGGGGGTGAACGCCGGCAGCTCGAGGAAGTCGAGCACCTGCTTGAACCACCGCCCGGGCTCGGCGAAGAAGCGCTCGCTGGACAGCACCAGCAGCTGCTCGTCGTCGAACAGCGACCGCCAGGTGGCCAGCTGCTCGTGGTAGCGGCCCCTGGCCAGGTAGGAGTGGTGCTGGTGGGCGAAGCTGTTGTAGAGCGGCTCGGCCAGCAGGCGCTGGGTCTCCCCGGCCAGCCGGGCCGGCTCGGCCTCGATCGCCTCGGAGAACGACAGCGTCTCGAAGCCGCGGGCGACCTCGTGCTGGTAGTGCGAGTAGGCACGCCCGACCGGGTCGCGCAGCAGCGCGATCAGCTTGACCCGGGGCAGGTGCTCGGCCACCCGGTGGGGCACGTGGGGGTGGAACAGGTAGTAGGGGCTGGCCTCGCCGGTCAGCAGCTCGGTGCCGTGGCGCCGGGCCACGTACCAGGCGGTCAGCTTGGTCGGGAAGCGCGAGCCGTACCAGCCCATCCCGCGGCCGTAGTTGACGTCGAAGAAGTGGACGCCCTTGGTGCGGAGCATGGTCCTGACCCCGGGATGCTGGACCAGGTAGCGGTGCAGCGAGGTCGTGCCGGCCCGCTGGGCGCCGATGATGAGGTAGTCGGGCAGCAGCCGCAGCCCGGCGGTGGGGCGCGCGTACGCCTGGGCGCTCCAGCGCGCCGCTCGCCGGGCCAGCTTGGTGGCGCCGTTCGCTCCGGTCATTGGGCTTGTACCGTCTCCTGGGTGTGTGCTCTGGATCGGCGCTCGGCGGCGGCGGCTTGAGCCTCCCGGTCCCGCCAGGCCACCGCCGCGACCACCATCATCAGGTGCAGCTGGGTCGGCATCATGTCGTAGTAGAGGAACTCGAGCACGCCGATGAGCAGCATCACGTGGCACCACAGGGGCGGCCCGGTGGCGGCCCGGCGGGAGATCCACAGCACCCACAGCCACCAGCCGAAGAAGAAGACCAGCCCCGGCACCCCGTGGGAGAAGATCACCAGGTAGACCTGGCCGTGGGTGCCGATGTCGGGGGCGTTGGGCGTCTCGGACGGACTCCCGCGGCCCGCCGTAGCCGAGCAGGGGCCGCTCCAGCGCCCCGGTGACCGCCTGGGCGCTGAGGCTCTCGCGGCGCTCGTTGCTGTGCTGGTGGGCCAGCCGGTCGCCGACATAGCGGTCCAGCGGGGTGAAGGCGACCAGGGCGGTGGCCACGGCGAGGAAGCCGACGATGGCCACCAGCGCCCTGGCGTTGCCGCGCAGCGCCACCCGGACGGCCGCGTACACCAGCCCGGCGGCCAGGCCGACCCACAGCCCGCGGTTGGCCGAGATCACGATCGGGACCAGCGAGGCCACCAGCAGCAGCCGGATGGCGTTGCGGACCAGGTAGGAGCGGACCAGGCCGAGGGCGGCCAGGGCCATCGGGGTGAGCAGGCCGACCGCGCCGCCCCACTCGTTGGTGTAGGTGAACGGGGCCGCCGGCCGGGTCAGGGCGTAGCCGATGAAGGTCTGGACCTGGGCCAGCCTGGGGCTGAACAGGTCCTGGGCGTACGGGCTGCTGGCCAGCTGCTCGGGCAGCAGCAGGGACACGGGGGTGGTGAGCTGGAAGGTGGGGGCGGCCAGGGCGGCGAACCCGAAGCAGATCACCGCCGCCCAGAACAGGGCCAGGGCGAGCACGATCCTCCTGGTCGGCATGGCCGACCGGGGCAGGTTGTAGACGTAGACGAACATGACCGTCATCGACAGGTACAGCACGCCCCGGTAGGAGAAGGCGTACCACCTCCTGGCCTCGTCCAGCTGGGTCGCCGACAGCAGCATCCAGAACAGGAAGGCCAGCCACAGCCCGAACCCCTTGGGCACCCGCACCCGGCCCCTGGCCAGCAGCCAGGCCAGCATGGGCACGGCGAACAGGATGCAGATCACCGCCGAGAGGCCGAGCGCCCACCAGAGCGGGAAGCCGCCGAAGAGGGCCAGCACCGGCCAGCCGTCGGGCAGGCCGGAGCGCCGCGCAGCCGGCGCCGCCGGCGCCCCGTTCGTCGAGCTCAGGTCGTCGAGTTCGCTCGGGCACCCGAGCAGGATAAGCGCCCGGGTGCCACGAGCGGCACGTCAACTGTGCATAGCCTACTGCAACCTAGTGCAAACGGTTGAGGAACGGGTCGCGGCCGATGTCGCGGTAGGCGGCCACCGAGGCGCTCGAGCTGGTGATGCGCCAGTCGCACTTGTGCAGGTTGTTGAAGTAGACCAGCGCCTTGATCCGGGTCCGGGTGGTCTTGAGCTGGACCAGGGAGTCGCGGAACCACGTCGGCCTTGCTCGGCGAACCGGCCGGCTGCTCGCGCAGGCCGTACTCGGCCAGCATCAGCGGCTTGCCGGGGGCGTGGGCGGCCGTCCAGTCGTAGAACGGCTTGGTGATCTCGGCGAACGACCGGGTCTTGTGGCCGGCCTTGCAGCCGTACCAGTTGTAGGGGTCGTACGCGATCCAGTCGACGTACTGGTCGCCCGGGTACAGGGTCGGGTAGATGTCGCCGTGGCCGCCGACGAACCCCATCATGTTCCAGACGAACAGGACGTTGTCGGCCCCGACCCGGTTGAAGCCGTCGACCACCCGGCGGAAGGCGCGGGCGTAGTCGGCCGGCTGGCCGGCGCCGCCGATGTCGTTCTCGGGCTCGTGGTGGAAGGCCAGCAGGACCTTCTTGCCGAACGCCTTGAGGCGGTTGGCGGTCGCCGTGATCTGGGCGTCCTGGCTGCCGTTGGCCACCGCCGGCCAGGAGCCGGGCGACTTCCAGTTGAGCAGCAGCAGCCGGCCCTCGGCGGCCAGGGCGCGCTCCTCGGCGGTCGGGAAGCTCTGGCTCCACTGGTGGTAGAAGTGGACGATGTCGAACTTCCGCCCCATCTGGGCTTCCCAGCCCTTGTCGAACTTGCTGGTCCCCCAGAGGGCGCCCGAGTTGGGGGCCATGGCGCCGGTGAAGCCGGCCGGCCCCGGCGACCCGCCGCCCGAGCCCGGCGAGCTGGTGGGCGGGGTGCTCGAGGGGGTCGGCCTGGTGCTGGCGGTCGGCGAGGTGGTGGGCGGTCGGCCGGGTGCTGGAGGTCGGCGGGAGCGGCGTGGTCTGGAAGTGCGGGTCACGGGCCAGGCGCTTGAACCCCTCCAGCGAACGGGCGGAGGACGCGGCCCGGTAGTCGCAGGCCTTCTTGGCGTCGAAGTAGACCAGCGCCTGGACGTTCGGCATCTCGGTGGCCAGGTCCCTGGCGGCGTTGTCGAACCAGGCGGCCTTGCGCGCCGGGTCGCCGCCGTCCTCGACCGAGCCCGTCTCGCCGACCATCAGCGGCTTGCCGTGGGAGCTGCCCCACACGTAGAAGTCGCCGAAGATGTCCGACAGCTCCCGCCAGCCGCTCTGGGCCGGGGGGTCCGGGGACCGCCGGGGTGTCCCCCGGTGGACGGGCAGCCGGGGCCGTTGTAGCCGTCGGCGGCGACCCAGTCGACCTGCCCGTCGCCGGGGTAGAAGCGGTCGGCGGAGTCGCTGGCGAAGGCGGCCGCGGTCGGCGCCCAGACGAACGACGCCGGCAGGCCGGCGAAGATCTCGCGGACGTGGGCCCAGGCGGCGCGGTAGGACGCCGGCGAGCCCACCCAGGAGCTGTTGGCCGGGTCGTCCATGCGGTGGGCGTAGCGCAGGAAGACGGGCTTGCCAAGGCTCGCGCACGCCCTCGGCCAGCTGGCGCAGGTAGACGTCGTGGCGGCCCTGGGCGACCTCGGCCGTGCTCGCCCCGCTGCCGATGGTGATGAGGGGGATGCGCCCCAGCTCGACGTCCCAGGCCGGGCGCCAGCCCAGCTGGGACCCGAACGGCACGTAGGTGTGGTCGATGGCCAGCCGGCGGCCGATGGAGCGTTCCAGGTCGAGCACGGCCCGCTGCTGGGCCGCCTTGCTGAAGGACCCGGACGGCTGCACCCAGGCGCCCAGCCAGGCCGCCCTCGGGGTCAGGGCGTCGTCGCCCTGGGCGCCGGTGGGGGGAAGGCGCGCGCCGACACCGCCAGGGCGCCGACCAGGGCGGCCAGCAGAGCCACGGCGGTGAGGACACGGGAACGGCTGCCGCGAGGCTCGGGCGGGCGGGTATGGCGGGGGGCGTGGCGCAATACAGCTCCTCCTTGGTGACTGCTCACCATGGACGGGAGTGGAGCGGCGGTGCGGCGGGCCCTGGGGGGAAGGCCCGCTGACGACGGGGGGTGCCGTGCTGCGCGGCATCTAACCAAGGTCACGATTCGTCGGTCAAATCGTTGCCTGATCGTGCTCTACCGCGCTGACCTGCCCCGCCGGGAGGCACTAGATGCCCTTTCCGGCCACGTGGGCCATTCGCACCACCGTCTTGGCGCTGACCAGGCCCAGGCTGATGGCGATGGCGAGGTAGGCGCGGCGCTCGCGCCGGTTCAGCGACAGCGTCCGGCGGGCCCAGCGCCTGGCCGGGCGGCGCTCGCCCAGGGCGGCGTGGGCGAAGGCGATCTGGCCGTAGATGCGGGCCAGCCCCGACGGCTCCTGCTGGAGCTCGCGGTGCTTGTCGACCAGGTAGGTGAGGGCGGAGATGATGGTGCGCCAGCGGTCGGCGAAGAACGACGACTGGTGCCAGTGGATGATCGCCAGGGGCTCGGGCACGGCCAGCACGGGCGCGTGCCGCGACGCCCGCAGCAGCCACTCGTAGTCCTCGGCGTAGCTGCCGGGGATCTGCTCGTCGACCAGGCCGATGTCGTCCAGGAGCTGGCGGCGGCGGGCCAGCACGGTCGAGGGGTGCAGCTCGGTCAGGCGCGACCGCAGCAGCTGGCGATGGGTGACCAGGATGGTCGGGGCCAGCCGGGTGATGGTCCGGTCCTGGTAGCGGACCAGGATGCCGGTGGTGGACACGGCCGACCCGGGCGTCGCCAGCAGCCGCGCCACCTGCCTGGCCAGCTTCTCGGGCAGCCACTCGTCGTCGTCGTCGCAGAAGGCGACCAGCTCGCCGGTGGCGGCCAGGATGCCGCTGTTGCGGGCCCCGGCCAGGCCGGGGGTGCGCTGGTTGCGGATCAGGACCAGGCGGCGGCCGGGCGGCGGCTCGGGCCAGGGCAGGTCGGGGTCGCTCTGGTCGAACACGACCACGCACTCGATCGGTCCCCGGTAGCGCTGGCCGAGGATGGCCGTCACGGCCCGGCGCAGCTGTTCGGGCCGGTCCCGGGTGGGGACGACCACGCTGACCGTCGGCGGCTCAGCGGCCACGGCCGCCTCCCCGCAGGTAGCCGTAGGCCAGCAGCAGCGGCCAGGTCGACACCGAGGTGAGCAGCCGCTGCCCGGGCCGCAGCTGGCCCCGCCACTCCTCGTCGACGGCGAGCGGGACCCGGCCGCTGCGGAACCGCATCGGGTTGCCGGCCAGGGCGTGGCTGGGGCCGAGCTCGACCCAGCCGTCGCCGACGAAGCCGAGCTCGCCGGGGGCCGCCGGCCGGCTGGCCAGCGCGAGCACGCGGGCGAGCTCGTCCGCCGGGTCGCGCACCAGCGACTCGTAGCGCAGCAGGATGCCGCGCACCCCGGTGAGGGTGAGCAGGTGGAACAGGAGGTTGTAGCCGAGGTAGCGGGCGCTCATGCGCAGCGGGGTGTCGGTGGCCATGAGGGCGTCGCCGGAGACCACCTCGGCCCGCCGCATCCGCTTGGTCCAGGAGAACGCGACCCCGCGGCTGTCGCGGACCAGGTGGACCAGGCGCAGGTCGACCCCGCGCAGGCGCCGGACCAGGAAGGCGTGGGAGGCGTGCTTGCTGGCGTCGACCACCAGCTCCCGGCCGCTGACCTCGCGGACGGCGCCGTACAGCCGCTCCAGCAGGTCCAGGTAGCGCCGCAGCCGGGCCCGGTAGGCGGGGGCCAGCCCGGGCAGGACCATCAGGGGCACGAACCGGTTGCGGTCCACCGAGGCCTTGAGGGCCAGCACCTCCTCGATGTCGAGGCGGTCCCAGCCGCCGAAGGCGACCTGGCCGACCCGGCGCCAGAACGGGCAGTCGGCGAAGCACTGGCCGCAGCCGCAGCGGTTGTTCTCCTTGACGCCGCGCTCCCAGAGGTGGACCAGCTCCCCCACCGACCAGACGTCGTCGAGGCGGCCCAGCATCCGGTCCAGCAGGGTGCTGCCGCTGCGGCCGAGCCCGCCGATGAACAGGACGGTGCTCACCGGCGCTCCACGTGGGCCTCGCGGCGTCGGCGTCGGTCGCCGACCAGGCCGTCGACCAGGCGACCGAACTCGCGCACGGCCGTGGCCCGGTCCCGGCCGGCCGGGTTCGGCCGGCCGGGCCGGCGCGGAACGCGGCCGGCTCGTCGGCCACCCGGTCGAGCAGCCGGTGCAGCTCGGCCTCGGTCTCGGCCAGGTGGATCCCGCCGCCGTCGGCGGCCAGCCGGCGCGAGAAGGCGACCTGGTGGTCGTCGACGTGCTCGCCCAGCCGGTGCTGGCGGGGGACGACGATCGGGACGGCGCCCATGTGCCGCGCCCCCAGGATCGTCCCGGGCCCGCCGTGGCAGACGACCGCGGCCGCCGAGGCCATGGCCGCCTGGAGGGCGTCGAACTCGAGGTAGGCCCGCCACTCGCACCCCCCCGGTGGGCGGGGCCGAGGTGCCGGTCTGCATCAGGCAGCGCAGCGCCCCCGGGTGGCCGGCCAGCCAGGCGTCGGCCCAGCGCGACGAGACGGTCGAACGGGTGGTGGTCGGTCCCGACGGTGACCAGCAGCAGCGGCCCCCCGCCGGGCTCTGTCACAGCAGGCTCCCGATGACTTTGCCCTTGGGGTAGCTGCGGCGCTGCTCCTCCCACTGGAGCAGGAACAGGTCGCTGAAGGGGTAGCAGAGCCGGCCGGTCATGGTCGGCGAGTCGATCCGGTCGTAGACCTCGACGTACACCGTCCGCTTGCCGAACAGCTTGGCCAGCAGGAAGAACGGGAAGGCGACCCCGGCGCCGCTGGACACGACCACGTCGGGCCGGTAGGAGCGCAGCAGCTTCCAGGCCAGGCGGGTGTTGCGGGCCAGGTTGGCCAGGTTGCGGGTCGTCGGGTGGTAGGCCCAGGCGACCTGCTCACCGGCGAGCAGGGAGGTGCTGTCCAGCTTCTCGAAGGTCACCCATAGACGATCGTGCCGTTCCCACCATGGCTTGAGGTTGTGGAGCTGGATCAGGTGGCCGCCGGAGGAGCAGACCAGGAGCGCGCGCATGGCCGCGGCCTCAGTACGCGCCCCTGGTCGAGACCAGGAGCGGGACGGTCTTGGAGAGGATGAACAGGTCGTAGGCGATCGACCAGTTCTCGACGTAGAACAGGTCGAGGCGGACGTAGTCCTCGAAGGACAGCTCGCTGCGCCCGCTGACCTGCCACAGCCCGGTGATGCCGGGCCGGACCTCGAGCCGGTCGAGCTGCCACTCCTCGTACAGGGCGACCTCGCCGGCCAGCGGCGGCCGCGGCCCGACCAGGCTCATCTCGCCCTTGAGGACGTTCCAGAGCTGGGGCAGCTCGTCGATCGAGTAGCGGCGCAGGACCGCCCCGACCCGGGTCACCCGCGGGTCCTCGCGCAGCTTGAACAGGGGCCCGTCGGCCTCGTTCCGCTCGCGGAGGCCGTCGAGCAGCAGGTCGGCCCCGACGACCATGGTGCGGAACTTCAGCAGGGTGAAGGGGCGGCCGCGCAGCCCGATCCGCTCCTGGCGGAACACCACCGGGCCCCTGGAGGTGACCTTGACGGCCACGGCCACGGCCGCGAACAGCGGCAGGAGCAGCAGCAGGCCGAGGCCGGAGATGAGCACGTCGCAGGCCCGCTTGGCCGCCGCCTGGGCCCGGGTGAGCTGGAGCACGTTGACCGACAGGGTCATGACCCCGCCGATGGCCTGGGGGGCGAGGCGGCTGGACAGCACCGTCGGCAGGTTGGCGGTGAAGCGGACCTCGACGTTCTCCTGGCGCCGGGCCTTCATGATCTGCACGACGTCCTCGGGGGTGACGGCGCTGGAGGCGACGAACAGGCAGTCGGCCTTGGTCTCGCGGATCAGGTCGCGCAGCCGGTCCACCGACCCGACCACCCGCTGGTCGTCGAGCCGCAGGTCGTCCATGCCGCCGGCGACGAACCCGACCGGCTGGAAGCCGAGCTCCCTGGTCTGCATGGTCACGGCCAGCCGCTCGGCCTCCAGGTTGGCCCCGACGACCAGGGTCCGGAAGGTGAGCTTGCCCTCGAGGCGGATGCGCCGGACCCGCCAGTGCCACAGCCGCCGCACCGACAGGGCCAGGACCAGTCCCAGGCCCCACGACAGCAGCATCCAGCCCCGCGAGAACGAGGCCTTGGACCAGAACGACACCATGACCGTGGCCGAGATGATCAGGCTGATGGCCACGATGATGCGGCGGAACTCCTCGGCGGTGGAGAACTGGTGGACCCGGTACAGCCGCATGGTCAGGTAGACCACCGGGGTGATCAGGGGCACGGTCAGCAGCAGCAGCCAGAAGTCGAGGGTGGGCAGCAGCTCGTCGAAGCGGAGCTGGTAGGCCAGCAGCAGGGCGAAGAACACCGCCAGGGTGTCGGTGAGCCCCATCAGGATGTAGTGGCTGCGGTACTGGCGGCTGATGTCGGAGCGGGCGGCGGCCATCCGGGGAGAGAACAGCAGGCTGCTATGGAAGGGTGGTTCCAGCCCCACCGTCTCGGTCAAGGCCCGCCGCACGTCGCCCGTCCTTTCCGATCTGCCGTAGTCCGTCGGGATGGCAGCGCGGGTCGGAAGGCCGATACGGATGTGTTGCTCTGGCGGCGGCGGCACCGGTCACGACTCCCGAGTCCAGCTCTGCTGGTGCGTCAGCACCGGGCGGAGCTTCTCCCGGCCGGGAGCCAGGCACATGCGGTGGTTGAAGTAATCTCGTCACGCATCTGAAGTAGCCATGACGAGCGCCCAAACGGGTAGTGCGCCCCGGGCCGGGGCGCACTACGTATCGATGGGTAGTGGGGCTGGCCCTAGTCCTGGGCCTCGTAGTAGTAGGTGCTCTTGCCGGCCTGCTTGGAGCGGTTGAGCACGGCCCCGATGATCCTGCCGCCCACCTGCTCGATCTCCTCCTTGAGGCGGCTGACCAGCTCGCGGTCGCTCTCCTTGGCGTCGGCCACCACCAGGACGGCGTCGGCCAGCGGGGCCAGGGCCATGGCGTCGGCCACGACCAGGGCCGGCGGGCAGTCGAGGATGATGAAGTCGAACAGGTCGCGCTGCTCCTTCAGGAACTGGCGCATGGCGTCGGAGTCCATCAGCGCCGACGGGTGCGCCGGCAGCGGGCCCGACAGGATGACCCAGAGGTTGGGCGCCACCGACCACAGCTCCGAGGCCATCTGCTTGCCGTCGGCCACCGGGCCCTTGCGCCTGTCGGGCGGGGTGCCGTCGGTGAGCAGGTTGGACAGGCCGGTCTTGTTGGGCAGGCCGAAGAACTGGTGGACCCGGGGCCGGCGCAGGTCGGCGGAGACCAGCAGCACGTCCTTGCCGGTCTCGGACAGCACCACGGCCAGGTTGGCCGCGGTGGTGCTCTTGCCCTCCCCCACCCCGGCGGACACGACCATCACCGAGTTGATGTCGAGCTGGCTGGCCAGGCGGGCCAGCCGGGTCCGCAGGGTCCGGTAGGACTCGGCGGCCGGGCTGTTGGGCTGCTCCAGGGTGACCAGGCTGTTCCTGTGCCGCCGCTTCCAGCGCAGCCTGCCCTCCTGGCGGACCCGCTTGGACAGGGGCGGGACGGTGGCCAGGACCGGCCGGTCAAGCCGCTCGGCCAGGTCCTCGCGACCCCGCAGGCGGTCGTCGGTGCGGTCGCGGACGAACGCGAGCACGACCCCCAGGAACAGCCCGACGAGCAGGCCGATGCCGACGTCGAGGCGGTTGTTGGGGCTGGCCGGGCTGTCGGGCAGGGCGGCGGGGGCGATCACCGTGCCCGGGGTGAAGTCGAGGGCCAGGAAGCCGTTGAGCTGGGCCAGCAGCGGCTGGAGGCGGTTGTTGATCTAGGCCAGCCGGGCCTGGGCGGCCTGGCGGGCGTTGGAGTCGGCGTCGGGGTCGCTGATCGCCTTCTCGGCCTCGCTGGCCTGCTTCTGCAGCCGGGCCACGTCCCGCTGGATGGCTGGTCTGGCTGGCCTTGGCCTGGGCGCGGGCGTCGGCCTCGCGGAAGGCCAGGTAGGCCGTGGCGAAGGCGTCGGCGCCGCGCTGGGCGGTCAGCGGCACCGTGTCGCGGTACCTGATCCGCAGGATCTGGGAGTTGGCGGGCACGTCGACCTTGACGTGCTCCAGCAGCTGGGCCGGGGTGGCGGTGGTCTTGAGCGACTTGGCCGCGACCGCCGCGACCGGCTCCGACTGGGCCAGCTGGCGCTGGTTGAACATGTTGAGCTGCTGGTCGACCCGCGACCCGGGGTCGAAGGCGTTGGTGGTGATCGCCCTGACCAGCACCGAGGCGTTCGATTCGTAGACCGGGGTACGGCGGAAGGTGTAGGCGGCGGCCGCCGCCGCCCCCAGCAGGGCGATGGCGAGGATCAGCACAACTGGCGCTTGAACACCGCCAGGTAGTCGCGAAGCTCCACCGATCCGCTCGGCGTCGGCTCTGCACTCACCGCATCGACCGCCTTTGTCCAGTTACGTCGGGCCCCCCAGAGGTGGCATTGCCCCGGCTCGCGGCGGACGCTCGCCTCCCGCGTCCCACGCTAACGGGTCGCCGTCCACCTTTCCTCCGTCGGATTGAGCATCGTCACCCATCGCTCCGGACTAGATACGCGGTACGCAATATTCATGGCGACGAGAAATGCGGACGTAGCCGCCGCCAGGTCTCGCCCAGCAGCTCGGGCAGGACCTTGGTCTGGCCGACGACCGGCATGAAGTTGGTGTCGCCGCCCCAGCGGGGCACCAGGTGCAGGTGCAGGTGGTCGGCGATCCCGGCCCCGGCGACCTGGCCGAGGTTCATGCCCAGGTTGAACCCGTGGGGGCCCGATTCCTCCCGCAGGGCGCGGATGGCCCGGCCGGCGAAGGCCGTCAGCTCGGCCAGCTCCTCGGCGGTCAGCTCCTCGTAGTCGCCGACGTGCCGGTACGGCGCCACCATCAGGTGCCCGGGGTTGTACGGGAACGCGTTGAGCAGCGTGAAGCTGACCTTCCCGCGGGCCAGGAGGTGGTTGGCCTCGTCCTGGTCCTCACCGGCGGCCGGGAGGTCGCAGAAGATGCAGCCGCCGGCCTCCCCGCCCTCCCCGCGGCGGATGTACTCCATCCGCCAGGGCGACCAGAGTCGCTCGGGGTCGGGCACGGCGGCAGCTCCTGGGGGGCGGGGGTCGCGGCGGACCGGCCGATGATAGAGCAGCCGCCCGGGCGCCGTTCCCCCCGATCCGCGCCGTCCCGGTCAGGTGGTGGTCGGTGGGTCGGTCGTGGCCGGCTCCGCCGTGGTGGTCGGCGCCTCGGCGGTGGTGGTCGGCGGGGCCGTGGTCGGGCCGGGGCGGGCCGTGGTCGGCGGGGCCGTGGTCGGCGGCGCGGTCGTGGTGGTCGCCCCGGTGGTGGTCGTCGCGCCGGTGGTGGTCGGCCCGCCCGGCGCGGTCGAGGTCGGCGGCCGGGTCGTCGGCGGCGCCGGCGACGGCTTGGTGGTGGGCGGCGACGTCGTCATGGGCGGCGGCGTCGGCGGCGTCGGGCTGGTCGGCGGGGGCGCGGTCGGCGGCGGCCCCGGCAGGCCGGGCGTGACCACCCCGGGCACGATCCGGGTGGCGCCGGCGTAGCTCTCCCGCCAGATCGAGGCGACCCGGACCACGTCGCCGGTGTGGGGCGCATGCACCATCAGGCCGTTGCCGATGTACATGCCGACGTGGTGGATGGTGGCCGGGTCCCGGGGGTTGTCGGCGTAGAAGACGAGGTCGCCGGGGAGCAGGTTGGACACCTGCGACGTGCAGGCCGGCGCCCCACTGGGCCCGCGACACCCGCGGGATGCTGACCCCGGCCGCCCGGTAGGCCGAGCTGGTCAGCCCCGAGCAGTCGAACATGTCCGGCCCGGTCGCCCCCCAGCGGTAGGGGTCGCCGAGCTGGGCGAGCGCCCAGCGGACGGCCGCCCGCGCCACCGGGCCGGCCTGGAGCCAGGACTGGACCGTCCCGACCCCCGACATGTAGCCGGACCAGGCGGCCCGCCGGGCCGCCTCGGACCTGGCCGCCTCGGCCTCGAGGTAGCCGGCGAGCTGCTCGTCGATCTTGTCCAGGGTCGACTGGAGCTGCGTGGCCAGCCGCTGGACCTGGCGCCGCTCGTCGTCCTGGCGCTTGTGGACGAGCTGGGCCTCGGCCAGGTCGGCCGCGACCCGCTCGTTGAGGCTGTCGACCTCGGACTTGCGGACGCGGACGTCGGTGACGATCGCGGCCCGCGCCTCGAGGGCGGCCTTCTGCATCGGGATCCGGCGCATGGCGTCCGACGGGTTGGCCCCGCCGACCAGCTCCCCGAGCATCCACTGGGGGCCGTTCATGTAGGTCGCCCTGGCCTGCTCGTCGAGCTGGAGCTGGGCGGCGTCGAGCTCCTTCTGGGCGGCCCGCTGCCTGGCCTGGAGGCCGTCCAGGCGGCGCTGGAGGAGGTCGCGGCGGTCCTCGGTGGCGTTGAGCCGCTCGGCCAGCCGCTCAACCTCGGCGTGCTGGGCGTCGAGCTTGGCCTGGAGGGCCTTGGCCTTGGCGGCCAGGGCGGCGTCGGGAGCCTTGGGCTGGGCGGGGGCGGCGCCCACCGCGGTGCCGCCGGCCAGCGCCACCAGCAGGGCGAGGACCAGGGGGATCAGGGCGTGGCGGCCCAGACGCAAGGTCGCGCCGCCGCCCTTGGACATCGTCGCCCCCAATCGACCGGTCCGCGGGCATCGTATCCCAAACTGCCGGATTTACACCCCCCAGATTGCGTAGGCCGGATGAGCGAGCCGGCCGTCAGAACTGGTGGTGCTCGGTGGAGTCGGCCAGGGCCAGGGTCGAGGCCTGCCCGCCGGCGACGGCCTGGGCGACCAGGTCGAACACGCCGGTGCCGACCTCGCGCTGGTGCCGGGTGGCGGTGTAGCCGTCGGCCTCGAGGGCGAACTCGTGCTGCTGCAGCCGCACGTAGGCGGGCATGCCCTCGGCGGCGTAGCCGCGGGCGAGCTCGAACATGCCCGCGTTCAGGCTGTGGAACCCGGCCAGGGTGATGAACTGGAACCGGTAGCCCATGGCGGCCAGCTCCTTCTGGAACCGGGCGATCGTCTGGTCGTCGAGCTGCCGGCGCCAGTTGAAGCTGGGCGAGCAGTTGTAGGCCAGCAGCTTGCCCGGGAACTCGGCGTGGACCGCCTCGGCGAACCGGCGGGCCTGGTCCAGGTCGGGCGTGGAGGTCTCGCACCACAGCAGGTCGGCGTAGGGGGCGTAGGCCAGGGCGCGGGCGATCGGGGCGTCGAGGCCGGCGGTGACCCGGAAGTAGCCCTCGGCGGTCCGCTCCCCGGTGCAGAAGCGCCGGTCCCGCTCGTCCACGTCGCTGGTGAGCAGGGTGGCGGCCAGGGCGTCGGTCCTGGCGACCAGCACCGTTGGCACGCCGGCAACGTCGGCGGCCAGCCGGGCCGCCTGCAGGGTGCGGATGAACTGGCTGGTCGGCACCAGCACCTTGCCGCCCAGGTGGCCGCACTTCTTCTCCGATGGCCAGCTGGTCCTCGAAGTGGATCCCGGCCGCCCCGGCGGCGATCATGGCGCCGGTCAGCTCGTAGGCGTTCAGCGGCCCCCCGAACCCGGCCTCGGCGTCGGCCACGATCGGCACCACATAGGAGCGGTCGGCGCCCTCGGCCCTGGCGACCTGCTCGGCCCGGAGCAGGGCGTTGTTGATCCGCTGGACGACGCTGGGCACGCTGTTGGCCGGGTACAGGCTCTGGTCGGGGTAGACCTGCCCGGCCAGGTTGGCGTCGGCGGCGACCTGCCAGCCCGACAGGTAGATGGCCTCCAGGCCGGCCTTGACCATCTGGACCGCCTGCCCGCCGGTCAGGGCCCCCAGCGCCGGCACGTGGTCCCGCTCGGCCAGCAGCCGCCACAGCCGCTCGGCCCCCACCCGGGCCAGGGTGTGCTCGACCAGCACCTGCGGCCGCAGCCGGTGCACGTCCTCGGCGCTGTAGTCGCGCCGGACCCCGCGCCAGCGCGGGTCCGACCGCCATCCCTCGGCCGTCGTGGAAGCGGGTTCGGGCATGGCGGGACCACCTCCCGGGGCGCGTCTCCCGGCACGTTGGAGCTGGGAATTCGTTGTAACCCGGGAAGATGCTATAGATCCAATCAATTGTTGCTATATTCAGCAATAGAGTGCGTCTATCATTGCTGTTCAGCGCCATCGGCAAGGCGCTCGGACTGGTGGACGTAGGGGCAGTGGCGGCAGCCGCTGTCGCAGCAGGCGCCGCGCGACCACAGGTAGGCGGCGGTGAAGCACCACCAGCCGGTGGACGGGTCCAGGTAGCCGTCCTCGCCCGCGTCCAGGGCCTGGCCGTGGGCGGCCAGGATCGCCCGGTAGTCCGGGCGCGAGGGGTCGAGCCGGCCCGGGTCGGGGACGGCCAGCGGGGCCGGGAGGGGATCGTCGCGCGCGGTCACCGGCCCAGCCTAGCCGCGGCTTGCTCTGGAGTAGGCTCATGCCCATCCCGCCGCCGTCCAAGGAGCTCAAATGGGCATCCCCAGCGCCTCCTACTCGATCACCATGCGGGTCCACCTGGGTGCCGACCCGCTGGGCATCGGCCGCATCACCACCGCGGTGGGCGAGTCGGCGGGCACCGTGGTGGCGGTCGACATCGTCGAGTCCCACCCGGACCTGCTGGTCGTCGACCTCACCTGCAACGCCGTCGACGCCCGCCACGCCGACGCCATCACCAAGTCGGTCGGCGGCATCGAGGGAGCGGACGTGCACGCGGTCAGCGACCGCACCTTCCTGCTGCACCTGGGCGGCAAGCTGGAGGTCACCTCCAAGGTGCCGCTGCGCACCCGCGACGACCTGTCGATGGCCTACACCCCCGGGGTGGCGAGGGTCTGCCTGGCGATCGCCGCCAACCCCGCCGACGCCCGCAAGCTGACCATCAAGCGCAACACCGTGGCCGTGGTCACCGACGGCTCGGCCGTGCTCGGGCTGGGCAACATCGGCCCCGAGGCGGCCATGCCGGTGATGGAGGGCAAGGCGCTGCTGTTCAAGCAGTTCGCCGGGGTCGACGCCTGGCCGGTCTGCCTGGCCACCCAGGACACCGACGAGATCGTCCGCACCGTCGAGCTGCTGGCCCCCGGCTACGGCGGGGTCAACCTGGAGGACATCGCCGCCCCCCGCTGCTTCGAGGTCGAGCGCCGCCTGCGGGAGTCGCTCGACATCCCGGTGTTCCACGACGACCAGCACGGCACCGCCATCGTGGTCCTGGCCGCCCTGGAGAACGCCCTGCGGGTGGTCGGCAAGGACCTCCCCGGGACCAGGCTGGTGCTGTCGGGGTCGGGCGCGGCCGGGGTCGCCATCATCAAGATCCTCCAGGCCGAGGGGGCGACCCAGATCGTGGCCTGCGACCGCGCCGGGGCCATCCACCCGGGCCGCGAGGGCCTGGACGAGAGCAAGCGCTGGGTGGCCACCCACACCAACCCCGACCGCCGGGCCGGCACGCTGCGCGAGGTGCTGGCCGGCGCCGACGTGTTCGTCGGGGTCAGCGGCCCCGGCATCCTCGACCCGGACGACATCGCCACCATGGCCTCCGACGCGATCGTGTTCGCCCTGGCCAACCCCGACCCCGAGGTCGACCCGGCCGGCGCCCGCCGCCACGCCGCCGTGGTCGCGACCGGCCGCAGCGACGAGCCCAACCAGATCAACAACGTGCTCGCCTTCCCGGGCGTGTTCCGGGGGGCGCTGGACGCCGGGGCCCACACCATCTCCGAGGAGATGAAGGTCGCCGCGGCCAGGGCGATCGCCGGCCGGGTGCACGACGACGAGCTGCGCCCGGACTACATCGTCCCCAGCGTGTTCGACCGCGGGGTGGCCCCGGCGGTGGCCGAGGCCGTCCGCCACGCCGCCGGGTCCGGGTCGGTGGGGCATGGTTCGGGAGCGGGACGGGGGTGACCCCGGGGATCGACCCGGCCGGGGTCACGGCCTGGTTCCAGGCCAACGTCGGCGGGGTGCGGCCGCCGCTGGCCATCCGCCAGATCGCCGGGGGCCGTTCCAACCTCACCTACCAGGTCACCGACGCGGCCGGGACGAGCTGGGTGCTGCGCCGCCCGCCCCTGCACGGGGTGCTGCCCTCGGCCCACGACATGGGCCGCGAGCATCGGGTCATCTCCGCCCTGGCCGGCACCCCGGTGCCGGTGCCGGCCACCTTCGGGCTCTGCCAGGACCCGGCCGTCACCGGCGCCCCCTTCTACGTGATGGCCTACGTGGACGGCATCGTCGGTCGCGACGAGGCCACCGTGGCCGCCGGCCTGGACGAGCCGGCGCGGGCCAGGGCGGCCGACTCGCTGGTGGACGCCCTGGTCGCCCTCCACCGGGTCGACCCCGGCCAGGTCGGGCTCGGCCAGCTCGGCCGCCACCACGGCTACCTGGAACGCCAGCTCGCCCGCTGGCAGCGCCAGCTCGACCAGGCCCGGACCCGCCCCCTGCCCGCCCTCGACGAGGTCCACCGCCGGCTGGAGGCCAACCTCCCCGCCCAGGTCGGCCCGGCCCGGATCGTCCACGGCGACTTCCGCCTCGACAACGTCGTCCTCTCCCCCGCCGGCCAGGTCCTGGCCGTGCTCGACTGGGAGCTGTGCACCCTTGGCGACCCGCTGGCCGACGTCGGCCTGCTGCTGGTGTACTGGGCCGAGCCCGGCGACCAGACCCTCCCCCTGGGCACGGCCCCGACCGTCATGCCCGGCTTCCCCGGCCGCGCCGCCATCGCCGAGGCGTACGCGACCCGGTCGGGCCGCGACCTGTCCCGGCTCGACTTCTACGTCGCCTTCGCCTCCTGGAAGCTCGCCGTCATCCTGGAGGGCGTGGTCGCCCGCCACGCCACCGGCGCCTACGGCACCGGCGACGACAGCTGGCGCGGCTTCGCCGAGGTGGTCGTGAAGCTGGCCGACCGGGCCCTCGAGCTCACCAGCCGGCTGTAGTCCCCCACCTCAGCGGATGGCGCGGCGGCGGCTGGTCCCGGCGGCGTCGGCCGGGTTGACCATCGCCTGGAGCTGGCGGTCGCGGAACCATGGCCGCAGGGTGATGGCGGCCGGCGGCAGGTGGCCGTAGATGAGGACCCCGTTGCCGGGCGAGATCCAGCCGAGGGCGTCGGCCGGGGAGGCGCCGCCGCGGCTGCGGGCGGCGCGGGCGGCGTCGGCGTCGCCGCGGTCCTTGGCCGCCTTGGCCAGGGCGGCCGGGGTGGCCAGGTGGCGGATCGTCTCGTCCCCCAGCAGGTGCGACAGCAGGGCCAGGGTCTCGGGGTCGGTCACGCCGCTCAGGATCACCTTGGCCCGGTGGTTGGCCAGCACCGCCTCGGCCCGGTCGTCGTAGCGGGCCCGCATCTGGGACAGGTGCCGGAAGGTCGAGACCATCTGGACCCCGTACCCGGCGGCGCTGGCCGCGTACACGTCGAGCTGGGGCAGGGCGGCCGAGCTGGCGGCGTCGTCGAGGACGACCAGCAGGGCCGGGTCGTTGGGCGCCCCCCGGTTGCGGGAGCGCTCGAAGGCCAGCTCGATGACGTCCTGGACCAGCGCGACGGTCAGCGGGCCGAGCCGCCGCTGCTCGTGGGCGGGCAGGCTGACGTAGGCGGTGTTGGCCACCCCGTCGAGCAGGCGCTCGGCGGTGAACCGGGTCCCCGCCGACGCCTCCTTCACCGTCGGGTCGGTGTAGGCGGCGATCACCCCCAGCACCTGGGCGTAGACCTGGCTGCGGCGCTGCTCGGCCAGGCTCCAGATCGACTCGAAGGCGTCCATGGCGGCCGGCTCGTTGGCCACGTTGATGGCGGCGGTGATCTCGCCCCGGTCCTGGCGCTGGCCCCAGCGGAGCACGTCGCTCATGGAGCGGTCCGAGATGGCCGCGGCCAGCAGCATCGACGCCAGCAGGTTGGTGGCGGCCCCGGGGATCGCCTCCATCTCCCGGTCGGACCGGCTGGCCAGCCGGCTCGCGTTGACCAGGGAGAGGGCCATCCGGTAGGCGCCCTCCCAGGTCTCGCAGCGGGGCAGCGGCGACCAGGTGTTGGCCTCCATCCCGGTCGCCCCGGCCGGGTCGTAGAGGAAGACGTCGCCCTTGGCGTAGCGCCGGCCGATGGTGGAGCGGATCAGGTCGGGCTTGACGCAGGCGGCCAGCACCGGCCCGTCCCACTCGAGCACGGCCGGGATGGTCAGGCCGCTGGTCTTCTGGCTCTGGGTGGGGCCGAGGGCGATCACCGACTGCAGGGGCTCGGCCGCGACCAGGCGGCCGTTGACCCGGCCGAGGGTGACCCGCCAGGGGGTCGGCCCCCGCACGTACAGCTCCTTGAACAGCTGCGGGCGGGCCCAGCCGGTCGGCCCGACCTGGTCGCCGGCCGGGGCGGCGCGCTCGACCACCATGGCCCGGCCCATGCGCCGGCGGGTCGAGCGCAGCAGCGACGACAGGAACACCCAGGCGGTGGCCAGGACCGCCAGCAGGACCAGGAAGGTCGCCCAGAACAGCACCGGGCCGGGCAGGAGCGGGCGGGCGTCCTCGGGCCAGGCGGCGGCCGGGTCGAGCGGGTGGCGGGGCACGCTGGTCATCACCCCGCCCATCTCCGGCAGCGACACCTCGGGCCATCTGCCGGAGTTGACGTACCCGGCGACCTGGCCGGTGAGCCACATGACGAAGGTCGCCCCGAGCAGGATCACGACGATCGTCAGCAGGGCCTGGTCGAGTGGGCCCTCGCGCCGGACCGCCGGCCGCAGGCTCATGACACCGAGTCGACGGCCTCGTCGGCCTCGGTGACCCAGGGCGCCGACCGGGGGCCCATGTTGGCGTCGGTGTCGACGATCTCCCGCTCCAGCATCGGGTCGATGCGGTGCTGGACGATGAACGACCGCCGCCCCACCCGCCACAGGGCCTCGCCCCGCTCCAGCATCGGGATCTGCTCGATCTCGGTCTGGGTGAGCCCCAGCAGCTCCCTGGCCTGCTCCACCTCACCGGGCGACTGGCGGTAGATGACCCGGGTCTCGGAGTCCTCCAGCAACCCCTTGGCCAGCTGGACCTGCTCGCTCCCGGAGTCGCCGGCCGCCGTCAGGTCCGACAGCCGGTGCATCACGGCGATGTTCTGCACCCCGTACTGGCGGGCCAGCTTCCAGCTCTCCCGCAGCCACCGGGCGATGGCCAGGTGCCGCAGCACCACCCACGCCTCGTCGAGCACGACGATCCGCCGCACCCCGTCGTTGCGCGCCCACGACCCCTGCAGCCACGCCGCCGTGCACGCCATCAGGATCGGCCGGGCCTCGTCCTTGACCTCCCTGAGGTTGAACACCACCAGCCGCCCCGACAGGTCCAGCCCCGGCGAGGTCGGCCCGTCGAACATCCCCCGCAGGTCCCCGGCCCCCATCCGCCGCAACGACAGCGCCAGCTGCCGCCCGTCCTCGGCCAGCCTCGCCGTCGACGTCCGCAGCTCGTACGCGGTCGCGTCCGACGGCTCCAGCAGCCGGTTCACCACCTGGGGAATGATCGGCTGGCTGTTGCGCGTGCCCGCCTCCACCACCGCCTCGTGATGGGCCCGCTCCAGGCACGCATCCTCCTCCGGCCTGAGGTTGCGCCCCAGCATCACCTCCGAGATCGACCGCAGCAGCGCCAGCTGCGCATCCCCCCCGATCATCGGGTCCAACGGGTTCAGCCGCAGCGTCCCCCCACTCGCGAACCGGATCGGCTCCACCCCGCACATCGAGGCCAGCTGGTCGTACTCCCCCTTGGGGTCGATCACCCAGGCGGTCCGCCCGAACAGCATCTGTCTCCATAAAAAGGTCTTGACTAGAGAACTCTTCGCGTAGCCAATCTGGCCGATCACGAGCATGTTCGGTCCGGTGATCTCTTTACCGTACAACGACCACGCGTCGTAGCAGAATGAGCCGCCGAAAACATCGCGCCCGATATAGACGCCCTCGCTGCCCAGACCGCCCTCGGAGATGAACGGGTAGGCGGCTTGGAGATGCGCCGTGGTCACGCGATGGGCGGGTCGACGCGGCTTTGTCCTCATCTCAGCACCCTCAGGGCACGCTTCCTCATTTTAACCCACGTCCCAAGGGGAGCGTATAGGTAAATGTGAGCTCCTGTTCGCCGTCGCAGCGCTGCAGTTCCAGGCGGGACTGGCCGGCGGCGTGTTCGACCTCGCCGCAGGCTTCGGCGAGGGCTTCGGGGCTGTCGGCGGTGACGGTGATGTAGCCGGAGAAGCGGACGTCGGCGTGGCCGTCGGCGAGCTCCTGCTCGCGGCGGTTCACGGCGTCGGCCTGGTTGCGGCGCTTGGCGGTGCCGAGGAAGCCGAGCTTCTGGCGGAGCTCCTCGTCGGCGACGTCGGCGGTCTTGGCGAAGCCGACCGCGCGCATCGCCTTGAGCGGGGGGACCGGCTCCATGGTGACGGCGACGGTGCGCTGGGAGCGGGTCTGGACCAGGAGGGGGGCCAGGAAGTCGGGGCCGACGTCGATGCGGGGCCACTCGGCGATCCAGTAGGTGGCGTGGACGACGTCGTTGGTGCGGTAGTAGCTCCAGTGCTCCTCGGCGCGCATGGGCCAGGCGTTGCGGGCCGAGACGCCCCCCTCGCGGTCGGGGTCGACGCTGTCCAGGCGGGCCAGGTTGGCCCGGGCGTGGGGGTCGTAGGAGAGGCGGATGGTGGCGGCCAGGCGGCGCGGGCCGAGGGCGTGGAGGACCTCGACCTCGGCCGACTCGAGCCGGCGGGCCATCACCTCCAGCTCCCGGGCCAGGACCATGCAGGCGCCGGTGTCCTTGCCGCCGGCCTGCTTGATGGCCCGGCCGGCCTTGCTGGCGTTCACCTGGAGGACGATGTAGAGCTCGTGCTGCTCGGTGACCGGGGCGGCGGCGTGGGTGAGGCGCAGGTAGCTCTGCAGGGGCAGGGCGTCCAGGCCGATGGACGGGTCGATGGCCTCGCGCAGGTAGCGGCTGAGGGCGTCGGGGTCGTCGGGGGCGGTGCGCTCGATCCACTGGACCCGGCTGATCGGGCTGCCCTCGCGGGCCAGGCCGGCGATCACCCCGGCCCAGCCGGCCAGGCGGTGGGCCTTGTCGACCGGGTCGAGGAGCACGAAGGAGCGCGCCCTGGCCTGGATGACGGCCGAGAAGGTGTGGTTGGGCCGGTCGGCGAGCACCCCGAGCTCGACCCCGCGGAAGGGGAAGGCGAGCAGCTCGACCTTGCCGATCGAGTCGGGGAGGCTGACGGGCTCGTCTCCGCCGGCGAACCTGGTGCCGGCTTCGGGGGCGCGCGAGCGGAAGCGGCTGCGTCCGGTCGCCTTGCGGGCCATGAACACTCCGATCACGGGGACCCACTCGTTGAGGGGCCGGCCATGGAGGGGGACGAAGCTGAGCAGCGCCCCCAGGCTGAGGAGGATGACGCCGCCCAGCAGTCCGAGGCCGCTCTTGAGGGCCTGGACCAGCAGGATGGTGAAGAACACGGCCGCGGCCAGGATCGCCAGCTGGCCGGGGCGGAGCGAGCCGACCCAGCCGCGGCGCTCCAGCGGGCCGAAGCGGTAGCGGACTTCGAGGGGGCTACGCATCCGACCCCTTCTCGCCGGACAGGTCCGGCAGCTTCAGCGGCTTGGTGCCGGCGCTGGCGGCGCCGCCGTTGCCGCCGACGTTGGCCGCCGAGGGGCGGGCCGAGGAGCGGATGACGGCCGGGGCCGGAGGCGCCGACTCGCCCCCGCCGCCCTCGGGGGTCGAGCTCATGGCGGCGAAGCTGGAGGTGGCGCGGTTGCGGGCGGCCCCGACGACGGCCGCTCCGGCGGTGGCGGCCGCGGCCGGGGCGGCGAAGCCGGCCGCCGGGCCGGCGGCGGCGCTGGAGCGGAAGCGGGTGTTGATCATGCCCGAGACCACCGAGGAGCTGGTGGTGAGGGCGGTCGCGCCCGTGGTCGCCTGGCGCAGGGCGGCCCGCTGGTGGCCGGCGGTGACCACCGCCGCCTCGGCCAGGGGGATGAGCTTGAGCAGGGCGATCGGGGTGAAGGCGGCCATCAGCAGCAGGGCCCCGCCGGCCAGGACGCCCTCGAACTTGTCGCCCAGCCCGCCCCGGGCCAGCCCGGCCGCGGCCAGGTTGATGATGGCCACGATGAACACCTTGGCGAAGATGATGGCGATCAGGAACTCGATCAGGCGCCGGCACCAGCGCCAGCCGGCCGGCCAGATCATGGCCGCCAGGGCCAGGGGCAGGAACAGCACCGAGATGTAGATGGCGGCGGCCCGCAGCAGCAGCTCCAGCCAGATCGACAGGGCCCCGAGGGTGACGATCAGGGCGCCGAGCAGCACCCCGAACACGGGCGCGGCCGGGTTGACGGTGCCGGCGCCCAGCCCGGCCAGGGCGGCGCCGGCGTCGGTCATGAACTTCTGGGCGTCGGCGGCGGCGTTGGCGCCGAGGGCGGCGCTCATCCAGTCGCTGATGTTGATCAGCATCTGGGCCATGGCCGGGCCGACGGCCGACAGGATGGCGGCCAGGGGCAGGAACACGAAGGCCGAGCGGATGGCCTGCATGCCGTCGGCGCGCACGATCGACTGGGCGACCGACACCAGCAGGATGGGCAGGGCGATGACCACCGCCAGGGCCAGCATGACCCGGTACTGGGAGGCGAACCAGTCCGCGTTGACCACGTCGGGGCTGGTGGTGCCGTGGATCAGGCCGCCCACCTTCTCCAGGAAGAACTTGCCGGCGGCGGCCACCGCGGCGGTGAAGCTGCGCAGGGCGCTGTCGCCGGCCGTCTCGACCACGTTCTGGGCGGCCCCGGACACCGCGCTGGTGACCGCCTGGCCGGGGTTGGTCCCGGCCAGGCAGACGTTGCGGGCCACCGGGTTGGGGATGGAGTCGCAGCGCTCCTGGGCGGGGTCGGCCGGCTGGCCCTGGGCCATGGCGGCCGGGGCGGCCAGCACCAGCAGGGCGGCGATGGCGGCAAGGACCAGGACCGTGCGGGCCCAGGCGCGCCTACGGTCCTGGTGCATAGGTGAACTCCTTGAACTCGCTGGCCTTGCTGACCAGCTCGGGGGCGGCGGTCGGGGGGGCGACGTCGGCGATCGGGACCGGCCCGTCGGTGGTGGTGCTGTCGACCTGCTTCCAGTCGCCGCCGGCCCAGCGCAGGTCGACGGTGGTCGTGCCCCAGCCCTCGCGGATCGGCACCGGGCCGTCGGTCCCGCCGATCGACCCGCCGACGCTGGTCACCCAGATGGCGACCTTGGCCGCGCGGTCGCTGTACTCCTCCACCCGCCAGCCCACCGGGGTGCCCCGCAGCAGGACCTGGGCGTCGTCGGCGGCCGCGCCGGTGACCCCGAGGCCGCTGCGCAGCGAGGCCACCGCCTGGTCGAAGGTCTTCTGCAGGCGGGCCTTGGCCTCGGGGGCGGCCAGGGTGTCGATGGCCGCCTTGCGCTTGGCCGGGTCGAGGATGAGGTCGCTGGACAGCGCCGTGGTGTAGTTGGCGGCGGCGGCGATGGCGCCCTCGCGGGAGTGCGCGTAGCCGACCTTGACCCCGTTCTCGACCCGGCGCGGCCCGATCTCCTTGGTCGCCGTCGCCGCGGCGGAGGGGGCGTCGGCGGCCGTGCCCGGGGTCGCGGCGGCGGTCTCCGACGGGGTGGCCGTGGCCGCCGGGGCGGTGGTCGCCGGGGCGGCGCCGCCGGCCTGGTCCCTGGTCATGGAGGCGCGCCCAACGATCAGCCCGCCCAGGAACAGCACCACGGCCAGCAGCGCCATGGTCAGCAGGCCGGGCATGCCGCCGGCGCCGAACCGCCGCTGCTCGGGGAGCCGGTACAGCACCCGGGCCCGCTGGTCGCCAACGGCCATGGCCCTCACGCCCCCGCCAACGCCGAACAGGCCCGGCGCATCCGCCGGACCCCCGGCGTCGGGGAGCTCGCCATCGTGTCCCTAGGCCGTCTGACCGAGCGAGAAGGCCCAGTTGACCAGCGCCGCGGCCGCGCCGACGATGATCGCCCCGACCACCGAGTACAGGGTGGCCCGCTTGCCGACGGCGGCCTGGTGGTAGTTGGACGACAGCGAGCCGACACCCCACATGGCCCCGCCGATGATGATGCCGACCAGGGAGATCAGCAGGGCGAAGGCGCCGATCCCGTTGATCAGCGTCTGGACTGGTCCGGCGCCGGGGATGGCGTCGAAGTCGGGGGTGAAGTTGACGTCCTGCGCGACGACGATCATGCGCAACAGCATCGGTAGTTCCCTCCGATGGTCATGCCGTGAATCCATCGGCCACGGCGGCGGCTACCTCCAAGTACGCCCGTCTGGTAACGGGGCGCAAACGGTCGACCTGGGTCTCGGCGCCGGCGGACAGGTGCGGGTCCCACGGCACCTGCACCACGGCCCGGCAGCGCCCCTGGAAGTGCTCCTCGATCTTGTCCACCTCGACCAGGCCCTCCTCACGCACCGCGTTGACGACCGCGATGGCGTTGCGGACCAGCTCGGCGTGGCCGTTCTCGTTCAGCCAGTCGAGCGTCGAGCTGGCCGCCCTCGCCGAGTCCAGGCTCGGCGACATGACGACGACGATCTGCTCGGCCAACTGGAGGATTCCCTTTGTAGCCGATTCCAAGACACCGGTGCCGGTGTCGAGCAGGATCAGGTTGTAGTGGCGCTCCAGCAGGGCGATGGCCCGGCGGTAGTCCTCCTCGCCCAGCGCGGTGGTGATGCGCGGGTCGTCGTCGGAGGCGACCACCTCCAGGCGGGTCGGGGCCTGGTTGGTGTAGGAGCGGATGTCGGCGTAGCGGATGATGTCCTGCTCGTCGGCGAGCAGGTTGGTCACGGTGGCGGCGGTCTCGCGCCGGACCCGGTAGCCGAGCGACCCGGCGTCGGGGTTGCCGTCGAGGGCGACCACCCGGTCGCCGCGCAGCGACGCGAAGGTGTGGCCGAGCATCAGGGTGGTGGTCGTCTTGCCGACCCCGCCCTTGCGGCTGATGACGGCGATCGAGCGGCAGCCGGCCACCGGGGCCTTGGCCCTGGCGATGAGCTGGCGCTCGGCCACCTCGGCCGGGCTGGGGCCGAAGTTGACCCGCCCGCCGGTCAGCCAGTAGACGAAGCGCCGCCAGCCGTCGCGGGGCGGGGCGGCCTGGCCGCGCAGGTAGCGCTCGGGGGTGAAGTCGGCCGCGGTGGCGGTCGAGCGGCCGCTGGCCGGGCTGGTCACCCCGGCGAGCCGGCCGGCCCGGTCGGCCCGCTCGGGCCGGCCGGCGACCAGGTCGCGCGAGGCCTCCGGCCGCGGCTGGCCCCGGCCCGGTGGGTCGGGGACGGGCCGGTCGGCCGGGGCGGTCGGCTCGCCCGGCTCGGCCGGCCGGGGCTGGTCGGCCGGCCGGGGCTGGTCGCGGCCGGCCGGCGGACCCGGTCGGCGGGGCGGGCCGGCGGGCCGGCGGGCCGGGGGTGGCCGCCGGGCGGCCGGGCGCCGTCGGCGGGTCGCCGGTCGCGGCCGTCCCGCTGGTCGGGCTCGGTCGCCGGAGCCTGCTCGTCGCCACGGCCAAGCGGGACCAGGGCCTCGTCGGAACCCCCGGTCCAGGCGGGCCTCTGCTGCTGGCTCACAACGACCCCCGGTCGGTCTCCAGATTCGGTCTCCAGATATCGTGGTGTTCGGATGCGCATTTGGGAGGATCTGTCCACGTGTGATTACCAACAGATTACACTGATGTGCAATGACACCAAGGCAGTCGACCAGCGGGAATCGGACCCGGAAGGGTGCTTCCCGGCCCGGTGGACCGAGACAGCACCTCCGCCCTATCCTGTCAACCGACTCGACTATCCGAAAATACCACCGATTGGCCGGATGAGTGGTCAAGCTCCTGTTCGGCGTCTTCGCCGCCGTCTTCCTGGTCCTGGGCCTGCTGGCCCTGGGGATCTCCACCTCCCTGATCGGGGGCGGGACCCCCAGCCAGCAGGCACAGCAGGACATCCCGCCCCAGCTGCTGCCCGTCTACCAGACGGCCGCCGACAGCTGCCCGGGGCTGCCCTGGTCGGTGCTGGCCGCCATCGGCAAGGTCGAGACCGACCACGCCCGCTCGACCGCGCCCGGGGTCAGCTCGGGGGCCAACTTCGCCGGGGCCGCCGGGCCCATGCAGATCGGCGTCGGCGGCAAGGCCGGCAACACCTGGGGGGCCTACGCGATCGACGCCGACGGCGGCGGGGCCGACGTCTACAACCCGGTCGACGCCATCTTCACCGCGGCCAACTACCTCTGCCAGAACGGCGCCAACAAGGGCGCGGACGTGGCCGGGGCGGTCTTCGCCTACAACCACGCCGACTGGTACGTGACCAAGGTCCTGGCCATCGCCTCGACCTACGCCGCCAGCCAGGGCCTGCCCCCCGGCGCCCCCGCCGAGGAGGTCGCGGCCGCGGCCGTCCAGTACGCCTACGACAAGCTCGGCCAGCCCTACAAGTGGGGCGCCACCGGCGAGCTCGGCTTCTACGACTGCTCGGGGCTGATGCTGCGGGCCTACCAGGCCGGCGGGATCGAGCTGCCGCGGACCTCGCGCGAGCAGTGGAAGTACGGCACCCGGGTCTGGAACGTGGCCGACATGCTCCCCGGCGACCTGGTCTTCTACGCCTACAACACCGCCGACCCGGCCACCATCCACCACGTCGGCATCTACATCGGGGCCGGCAACATGATCGACGCCCCCTACACCGGCGCCAACGTCCGCATCACCCCGTTCCTGCGGGGCGACTTCATCGGCGCCGTCCGCCCCACCGCCGCCCAGGCCCCGGCGGACGCGGCCACGGCCACCACCGCCCCGGCCAACTGACCGCCTACCCGCGGTCGCCGCGGGTGACCACCATGGCCGTGTGGGTTGCCTCCAGGGGCTCGGAGAGGCAGACGTCGGCGGCCTCGCGCCAGCGGGCGAAGTGGCCGGTGTCGCGGTGGGCCTGGAAGGCCTCCTCGTCCCGGTACACCTCATAGAAGAGGTAGTGGTCGGGGTCGTCGTTGTCGCGGACCACGTCGAAGCGGAGGCAGCCGCCCTCGTCGCGGACCGAGCTGACGGCGTTCTCCTCGATCGCCTCCAGGAACCGGCCCCGCTGCTCCGGCTTGATCCTGGCCGACACGATCAGCACGTACATGCCATCCCTCCTGATCTAGGTGATCTCGTCCACGCACGCCGTCAGCTGGCGCAGCGTGCGGACCTCGAACACGCGGTCGCAGGCAGGACCATAGGCCGAGATGATCGAGTCGGTCGTGTCCCAGTCGTCTCTTGGCTCCGGGTTGAGCCAGTAGAGGCGGCGGGAGCGCTCGGCCAGCTCCCGGAAGGCGGCCAGGCCGGGCTCGCGGTAGTTGTTGCGGGCGTCGCCCATGACGATCACGGTGCTGCGGGCGTCGATGTCGCCGCCGTAGCGCTCGGCGAAGCGCCGGAACACGTTGCCGTAGTGGGAGTGGCCGTCGTCGGCCACCAGCTTGGCCCTGGCGAAGGCGCCGCGCAGGTCCATGCGGTGGCCGCCCTCGTCGAGCAGGCCGGTGACCTCGTCGATCCCGTCGACGAAGGCGAAGCTGCGGAGCTTGGCGAACTCCTGGTTCATGGCGTGCAGCAGCGACAGGGTGAACTTGGCGAACTCGATCACCGAGCCGGAGACGTCGGCCAGCACGTACAGGTCGGGCTTGGAGGCGCGCACGACCCGGAACGCCGGGTCGACCGGGACCCCGCCCGAGGACAGCGAGCGGCGCACGGTGCGGCGGACGTCCAGGCGGCCGCGGCGCCGCAGCCGGCGCTTCTGGGCCGCCCGGGCGGCCAGCTTGCGGGCCAGCGGGCGGACCGCCTGGCGCAGCTCGCGGAGCTGCCCCGAGTTGGCGCCGAGGAAGTCGACGTCCTCGAGCCGCCGTTCGCGGTACAGCTCGGCCAGCTGCTCGGAGCCGACGCTGGCCGCCATGCGGTGGCGGAGCTGCTCAGCCAGCAGGCGCCGGAAGTCCTCGATCCGGCGGGCCAGCTCCTCGCGGCCGTGCCTGGCCGCGGGGTCGGGGCCCTGGCTGTCGCCCAGGGCCATGGCCAGCAGCCGGTACAGCTCGACCTGGCGCAGGATCCGGTACAGGTAGTAGCGCTCGGACGCCTCCGGCTGGGCCTCGAGGCCGCCGAAGCGGTCGACGGCCAGGCCGGCCAGGGCGCGCATGGCCGCCTCGTCGTCGTGGCGCAGGGCGTCCAGCAGGGCCGCCAGCAGCTCGCCGGACGGGTCCAGGGGGTTGTGGACATCCCCGTCCCCCTCCCCGCCCGCCGCGGTAGCCTCCCCCACCGGGGGACCCGGCTCGGACCCGGGTGGGTGGAGGGCGTCGCCGAACGGGTCGGCGCCGGTCCCGGGACCCGAGGGGCCGACGCCGAGGGTGCCCCGGGCGGGGGTCAGCGGGAAGCAGACGTCGAACAGGACGCCGAAGGCCTGCTGGTCCTCGGGCCGCTTGACCAGGGTGGCGAACAGGGCGGCCCGGAACTGGGACCGGTCGGCCAGGTCGACGTGGGCCAGGCAGGCGAAGGCGTCCAGCACCTCGACCATCGACACCGGCACCCCGGCCTCCCGCAGCCGGTGGAAGAACGCCAGCAGCGACGTCTCCAGCGACCGCGGCACCCCCCACTCCACCACGCTCACCGGTCCCCCGGGGTCGTCGTGCCTACAATCTGGGCCATGGCCGCCTTCCAGCCGACGCTTGCGCCGCCCGGACGTCTGGTGCGGCTCGGGGTCGTGCTCGACGCCCGGGGCCGGGGTGGGCGGATGACCGAGGTGGCGCGGATGTGCGACCGCGCCGGGATCGGCGCGGTCTGGATGGACGATAGCGCCCCGCCAGGGCCGCCACCAGCGGACGGCCCGACCCCCGTATCCACCGGGGGGCTGGCCCTGAGCCCTCCGGACCCCCTTGGCGGGCTGCGCGACCTGGTCCCGGTGGTGGCCAGGGCCAGGCTGGGGGCCATCGTGGCCGGGGGGCGGCCGGTGGCGGCGCTGGACGGGCTGCCGGTCGAGCGGCTCGAGCTGACCCTGCTCGGCGACGCCCGGGACGAGGTCGACCGGCTCCGCGGCGGCTTCGGGGACGGCCGGCCCCGGCCCACCGTGGCCGTCGAGGTGGGCGACCCGGAGCGGCTGGACCGCGACCGGCTGGCGTGGCTGGCCGGGGTGGCCGACGACGTGCTGGTGGCCGCCGCCGACGTCGACCGGGTGGCCGAGCAGGCCAGGGTCGTGCGGGAGCTGTTCGCGCTCGCCGGCCGCGACCCGGCCGGCCTGGGGGTGGCGGTGCGGCTGCCGGTGTCGATCGGCCGGACGGTGGCCGAGGCCGCGGCCCGCTGGGACGCCGAGCCGGCCTTCGCCGGCCTGGGGCCGCCGACGCGGGCCGGGGTGTTCGGCACCCTGGAGCAGTGCCACGACCGGGTCATCGCCCTGGCCCACGCCGGCGTCACCGACCTGCGCTGCGTGCTCCCCGACGCCCCCGACGTCCACGACGTGATCGCCCAGGCCACGGCCATGACCGTCGGCACCGTGGCCAAGCTGGTCCCGGGCGCCCCCCGCTCGGAGCCCCCGCCCCCGCCCGAGGGCTGGGGCGGCCGCTCCCGGTTCCCCAGGCCGTCGCCCTGATGTACGTTTATGCTTGGGACATGTTGTTGTTGCGTGTGCAACAGTCCGAGCGGAGGGAGTGGTCTGGTTGTCCCGATTCACGACCAGGTTCGGCTCGCTGGACGACTACGAGAAGGGCCACGTCGAGGTCATCGACGACGAGCCCCATCACTACGCCTTCTCCAACGTCTTCGAGACCGCCTCGCGGTCCCGGCCGTACGAGAAGGTGGCGGTCGGCAAGAACCGCCAGTACGTGCTGGAGGCGATCCGGGCCGAGGGCACCTCGGACTGGCGGACCTGCGCCCATGACGAGTTCGCCCTGGTCATGGACGGCGAGGTCCGGATCGAGCTGGCCAAGGTGGCCGACGGCCAGGCTCCCGACCCCGGCTCCGAGGGCTCGGTCGTCCTTGACGGCGAGCCCGGAGGCCCCCGCATGGGCGAGATCACCGCGAGCCGCGGCCACATGACCCTGCTCCCCTCCGGCGCCGCCTACCGCTTCCACGCCGACCGGCCGGGCGTGATCCTGATGCAGACCATCGAGGGCCCCGACACCGTCTTCAAGTGGGCCGAGATCGTGCAGACCACCCCGTAGGGGCGCAAGGCAGGAGGTAGCACCGTGGCAACGACCGAGGCCGAACCCACCGTCGACGTCCGCTCCGGAGACCCCAACGAGGCCGGCTACCGCCCCTTCGAGCTGGGCGAGTTCACGTTCCGCCGCGACGACTACTTCGTCTACATCGAATGGCCGACCGGCAGCCACGTGATGAGCGCCGACGCCTTCCTCAAGGCGCTGCAGCGGGACGTGGCCTGGGACTTCTTCTACGGCATCGTCAACTTCGACGGGGTCATCGGCACCGTCAACCACTACGGCACGGTCGACCTGTTCGCCGGCCGCTACAACGACGGCTACCGCAAGGCCGAGCTCGACCACCTCGAGAACATGCCCACCCCCCTCATCCGCGAGACGTTCAAGGCGATGCTGGACGACTGGACCAACGCGACCTTCGACCCCTTCGCCAGCCCGGACGAGACCGGCTCGGCCTTCGGCCCCAAGAACGGCGACAACCGCAAGGCCATCACCCGCCACCGGGTCGCGGCCGCGCGCATGGTCGGGGTCAAGGGCGACGAGCAGATCCGCAGCGACGACAGCGGCTTCCCGGTCAACCGGCACTTCACCGACGTCCCCCAGGACGAGCCGGAGATCCGGGCCGAGCCGGGCTTCGAGGACGAGCTGGCCTCGTTCAACCTGTTCGCCTACCTGTCGCGCTCCGACGTGACCTGGAACCCGTCGGTGGTCTCGGTCTGCAAGGACAGCCTGTTCTGCCCCACCACCGAGGAGTACATCCTGCCGATCATCCACGGCAACGACCGGGTGGAGTGGTTCCTGCAGCTGTCGGACGAGATCTACTGGGACGTCGAGGACCGCGACTCCGGCCAGATCCGCTCCAAGGTGGTCATGAAGCCGGGCGACGTGGCCGCCATGCCGGCCGACATCCGCCACCAGGGCTACGCCCCCAAGCGGTCGATGCTGCTGGTCTGGGAGAACGCCGCCGGCGACCTGCCCGAGCTCATCTCCAGCGGCAAGCTGCCGACGTACCCGGTCGAGCTCTAGCGGCCCCGTGGCCGGCGTGGCCGGGCCGACCCGGCTGTTCATCGGGGGCGAGTTCGTCGACGCCGCCGACGGGGCCACCATCGAGGTCACCAGCCCGCACGACGGCAGCCTGCTGGCCGAGGTGGCCGAGGCCAGGGAGGCCGACGTCGACCGGGCGGTGGCGGCCGCCCGGTCGGCCTTCGGCGCCTGGAGCGCCACCCCGGCCGCCGAGCGGGGGCGGCTGCTGCTGAAGCTGGCCGACGCCGTCGAGGAGCGGGCCGCCGAGCTGGCCCGGCTGGAGTCGACCGACACCGGGCACCCGATCCGGGACTCGACCCGCCTGGACGTGCCCCGCACGGCCGCCACCTTCCGCTACTTCGGCGGCATGGCCGACAAGCTCGAAGGCAGCGTGATCCCGGTCGAACGGGGCTTCCTCAACTACGTCGTCCGCGAGCCGGTCGGGGTGGTCGGCCAGATCGTGCCCTGGAACTTCCCGCTGATGTTCTGCAGCTGGAAGATGGGGCCGGCCCTGGCCGCCGGCAACACGGTGGTGATGAAGCCGGCCGAGCTGACCCCGCTGTCCTCGCTGCGCATGGCCGAGCTGATGGCCGAGGTCGGCTTCCCGCCCGGCGTGGTCAACATGGTGCCCGGCTACGGCCACGTCGCCGGGGCCGCTCTGGCCGCCCACCCGGGCGTGCAGAAGGTGTCGTTCACCGGCTCCACCGAGGTCGGCCGGCGGATCGTCGAGGCCTCGGCCGGCAACCTCAAGCGCCTCCAGCTGGAGCTGGGCGGCAAGGGGGCCAACATCGTGTTCGCCGACGCCGATGTGGCCGCGGCGGTCAACGGGTCGGCCTTCGCCATCTTCCACAACCAGGGCCAGGCCTGCATCGCCGGCTCCCGGCTGATCCTGGAGGAGCCGATCGCCGAGGAGTTCCAGGAGCGCTTCCTGGCGCTGGCCCGGAGCATCCGGCTGGGCGACCCGCTGGACGAGGCGACCGAGATGGGCCCGCTCACCTCCCCCGAGCACCGCGACCGGGTGCTGGCCTATGTGAAGGTGGCCCGCGACGAGGGCGGCGAGGTCCTGTGCGGCGGCCGCGCCCCCGACGACCCGGCGCTGGCCAGGGGCTGCTACGTGGAGCCGACCGTGGTCAGGGCCGACCCGGGGGCGCGGGTCAACCGCGAGGAGGTGTTCGGCCCGTTCGTGACCGTGACCACCTTCTCCGGCGAGGCCGAGGCCCTGGAGCTGGCCAACAGCGTCGACTACGGCCTCGGGGGCGGGCTCTGGACCCGCGACCTGGGCAGGGCCCACCGGGTGGCCCGGGCGATCCGGTCGGGCATGGTCTGGGTCAACAGCTACAAGCGGGTCAGCCCGGGCTCGCCGTTCGGCGGGGTCGGCGACTCCGGCTACGGGCGCGAGATGGGCTTCGAGGCCATGCACGGCTACACCGATCCCAAGTCGGTCTGGGTCAACGTCGACGCGGACCTGCCAGTCTGGTACCCGCGCTGATGCCGGACCCGGCGGGTCTCCGCCGCCTTGACTTCCCTGGACCGTTCGGCTATCAGTCGGGCGCCATGCCCCCCTCCCCCGCGTTCGTGTACGACGCGCTGCCCGGCCGGGTCGTGTTCGGTGTCGGCTCGGTCGAGCACCTGGGCGAGGAGGTCGACCGGCTGGGGGCCGGCCGGGTGCTGGCCATCGCCGGCAAGCGGGCCATCGACGGCCTGGTGGAGCGCCTCGGCGGCCGCTGGGCGGCCAGCTTCACCGACGTCCAGCAGCACGTCCCGGTGGAGGCGGCCGCCCGCGGCGGTGGCCGCGGCCTCCGAGGCCGGCGCCGACTGCCTGGTCGCCATGGGCGGCGGGTCGGCCACCGGCATGGCCAAGGCGGTGGCCCTCGAGCACCAGGTCCCGATCGTGGCCGTGCCCACCACCTACGCCGGCTCCGAGGTGACCCCGATCTACGGGCTGACCGGCCCCGAGGGCAAGCGCACCGGCCGCGACCCGCGGGTCCTGCCCCGGACGGTGGTGTACGACCCGGCCCTCACCACCGGCCTGCCGGCCGAGGTGACCGGGCCGAGCGGCATGAACGCCCTCGCCCACTGCGTCGAGGCCCTGTACGCGCCCGGCGCCAACCCGGTCACCTCGCTGCTGGCCGAGGAGGGGGCCAGGGCGCTCCACCGCGGCCTGCCCGGGGCCGTGGCCGACCCCTCCGACCTGGCCGCCCGGTCCGACGCCCTGCTCGGGGCCTGGCTGGCCGGGACCGCCCTGGCCAGCGCCGGGATCGGCATCCACCACCAGCTCTGCCACCTGCTCGGCGGCGCCTACCGCCTGCCCCACGCCGAGCTGCACGCGGTCGTGCTCCCCCACGCGGTCCACTTCGTCACCCCGGCCGCCCGGCCCCAGCTGGCCAGGCTGGCCGGCAGCCTCGGGGTCGACGACGTCGCCGGGGGGATCTGGGACCTGGGCCGGCGGCTGGGCACGCCGGCCAGCCTGGCCGAGCTCGGCCTGGCCGAGGCCGAGCTGGACCGGGCGGCCGGACAGGCCGTGGCCAGGGTCGTCCAGACGCCGCGCCGGGCCGGGGTGAGCGAGCTCCGGGCCCTGCTGGAGGCCGCCTGGCAGGGAGGCCGACCGCCGCCGACCTGACGGCGGCCAGGGACGGAAGGTGGGACACCCCCAGGAAGGTGCAACGTGAACGGCAACCTGGACCGCCGCCGGTTCGTGCGGCTCGCCGCCCTCTCGGGCGCGGCCGCCCTGGCCGGCTGCGGCACCGCCTCCTCCCTCGGCAACCGCCAGCCGATCAGGCTCGGCTACGTCTCCCCCCAGAGCGGTCCCCTGTTCGCCTTCGGCGAGGCCGACACCTTCGTCATCGAGGGCGCCAAGGGCGTGTTCAAGGACGGCCTGGAGATCGGCGGGCGCTCCCATCCGGTGGAGATCCTTGTCCGCGACAGCCAGTCCAGCCCGGAACGGGCCGGTGAGGTCGCCCGCGACCTGATCGCCCGCGACCAGGTCGACATGATGCTGGTCTCCTCCACCCCCGAGACCACCAACCCGGTGGCCGACGCCTGCGAGCAGGCCGGGATGCCCTGCATCTCCACCGTCACCCCCTACCAGCCCTGGTACCTGGCCCGGAACCCGGCCCCCGACCCGGCCAAGCCCAAGCCCTACCGGTGGACCTGGCATTTCTTCTGGGGCCTCGAGGACATCATCGGGGTGTTCGCCGACATGTGGGGCCAGGTGGAGAACAACCACGTCCTCGGCGGCCTCTGGCCCGACGACGGCGACGGCCGGGCCTGGAGCGCCGGCTTCCCCAAGGTCCTCGGCTCCCAGGGCTACCGGGTCGTCGACCCGGGCCGCTACCCGGGGGAGAAGGACAGCTTCGCCGCCGAGATCGAGCGGTTCAAGGACGAGGGGGCCGAGATCGTCACCGGGGTGCCGCTGCCCCCGGACTTCGCCACCTTCTGGAAGCAGGCGGCCGAGCGGGACTACCGGCCCAGGATCGCCTCGGTCGGCAAGGCCCTGCTGTTCCCGTCGTTCATCGAGGCCATGGGCACCGCCGCCGGCGTCTCCACCGAGGTCTGGTGGAGCCCGAGGCACCCGTTCACCTCGTCGCTGACCGGGGCCAGCGCCGGCCAGCTGGCCGAGGAGTACCAGGCCCGGACGGGCCGGCAGTGGATCCAGCCCATCGGCTTCGTCCACGCCCTGTTCGAGGTCGCCGCGTCCGCGCTCAAGCAGGTCGGCGACGTCGCCGACAAGCAGGCCCTGGCCGACGCCATCAAGGCGACCAGCCTGAGCACGATCGTCGGCAAGGTCGACTGGAGCCGCGCCCAGGCCGACTTCCCCAACGTGTCCAGGACCCCGCTGGTCGGGGGCCAGTGGCGCAAGGGCGGCACCTGGCCGTTCGAGCTGGCGATCGTCTCCAACACCGTCCATCCCGAGATCCCGGCAACCGACACCTTGCAGCCGATCACCTGACGGCTGCGTCACGACCCAGGAGGTCGCTCGTGAGCAGTGGCAGTGGCATCGATCGCCGCCGGTTCATGCAGCTCGCCGGGCTCTCAGGAGCCGCGGTCCTGGCCGGCTGCAAGCAGTCGGAGTCGGGCGCCGACGCCGCCCGGACCCTCAAGATCGGCTACGTCTCCCCCAGGACCGGCCCCCTGGCCGGCTTCGGCGAGGCCGACGACTTCATCCTCGGGGGCGTGCGCAAGGCGCTGGAGGGCGGCCTGGTGATCGGCGGCACCTCCTACCCGGTGGAGATCATCACCAAGGACAGCCAGTCCGACCCCAACCGGGCCGCCACCGTCGCCGGCGACCTCATCAACGCCGACCAGGTCGACCTGATGCTGGTCGCCTCCACCCCGGAGACGACCAACCCGGTGTCCGACCAGTGCGAGGCCAACGGCGTCCCCTGCATCTCCAGCGTCGCCCCCTGGCAGCCGTGGTTCTTCGGCCGCCAGGGCGACCCCGAGAAGCCGTTCGCCTGGACCTACCACTTCTTCTGGGGCCTGGAGGACATCATCGCGGTGTTCACCGACATGTGGGGCCAGGTCGACAACAACCAGGTGGTGGCGGCGCTGTGGCCCAACGACGGCGACGGCAACGCCTGGGGCGACAAGAAGCTGGGCTTCCCGCCGGTCCTCACCAAGGAGGGCTACAAGATCGTCGACCCGGGCCGCTACCAGAACGGCACCGAGGACTTCTCCTCCCAGATCGCCAAGTTCAAGGCGGCCGACGCCGAGATCGTCACCGGCGTGCCCATCCCGCCCGACTGGACGACCTTCTGGAAGCAGGCCTCCCAGCAGGGGTTCCAGCCCAAGATCGCCTCGGTCGGCAAGGCGCTGCTGTTCCCGGCCTCGGTGGAGGCCCTCGGCGACATCGGCGACGGCATGTCCACCGAGGTCTGGTGGAGCCCCGCCCACCCGTTCAAGTCGTCGCTGACCGGCGCCAGCGCCGCCCAGGTGGCCGAGGAGTACCAGGCCGCCACCGGCAGGCAGTGGACCCAGCCCATCGGCTTCGTGCACGCCCTGTTCGAGGTCGCCGCGGCCGCCCTCAAGGCGTCGGCCAACGTCGACGACAAGCAGGCCCTGGCCACCGCCATCAAGGGCGTCAACCTGGACACGGTGGTCGGCAAGATCTCCTGGAGCGGCGGCCCGGTCCCCAACGTGGCCAAGACCCCGCTGGTCGGCGGCCAGTGGCGCAAGAGCGACGGCAAGTACCCGTTCGAGCTGGTGATCGTGTCCAACAAGGACCACCCCGAGATCCCCAAGACCGGGTCCCTGGAACCGATTCCCTATCTGTGCACCCAGCAGCCATTGCGGATCGAGATCACCGAGGACGGCGATAGTCATGCGTGCCGCAGGATTGTACCTGCGGAGCTGTCCTCTGAGCATCGCCACAGTGTCAGAGAGGGCCAGGTCGGTTTTGGTGAGAATGATCGCATCAGCCAGTGCCACTTGTTTGCGGGACACAGGGTGGCGGTCGAGGTGCAATGGCCCGTTCACGGCATCCACAGTGGTGACCACGCTGTCGATACGAAAGTGATGCTGGAGCATAGGATCCGTTACCACCGTAAAGACCAACGGTGCGGGGTCTGCGAGACCCGTCGTTTCGATCACCACTCGCCTGAGCGAGGCGATCATCCCGCGTTGTTCGCGATCCAGCAGGACCGTGAGGGCCTGCACCAGATCCTGGCGCACCGTGCAGCAGACGCAACCATGGCCGAGGAGGATGGTCTGCTCATCGAGGCGTTGGACCAGATAGTGGTCGAGTCCCACCTCGCCAAACTCGTTGACCAGTACGGCGGTGTCATGCATCTCCGGGCTGGTCAGGAGTCGGCGCAACAGGGTGGTCTTCCCACTCCCGAGAAACCCTGTGACAATGGTGATTGGTCGTGGTGTGGTGCGGTTCATACGCCAGGCTCGCGTGCAGCTGGCGGATGACTGAGCCGAGCCAGGAGCCAGGGGTCGAGCGGATCGAGAGGTCGCCCGGCGAGCTGTTGGGCCGTGGCCCAGAGTACGCCCAGATCCTGGACAATGGCCGTCTTACCCTTACGATCACTGAGCAGATAGCTGCGGCTGTGCCAATCATCGACGAGCAAACCATAATGAGTGAGGATCTGGTTCAGAACCTGGATGCGATGGTACCGATCTCGTCGGCGCGCGCGCTCGTGATCGCTGCCCGCCGTGGCTGTGGTGGGGTCGTTGTCCTCAAACCGCCAGTCAGTCCAATGGTTCTCAGTCAAAAATTGCCAGCACAGCACACACATACGTCACCTCATGCGAGGACAGCTCAGCGGAAATCCCTATCCCGTTTGCAAATCGTTTGATCCGTCACACCAACGGTTTCCCCCGCGCCAAACTGGCGCGGCAATCAGCCGTGCGCAGCACCGGGGCGCAGCACTAGGCGCGTGGGAAGCGGCGGGCAAAGTCGTCCGCAATCGCCTCGAACGTCATCCAGCGCACGCCCTCGTGTTGATTGATGTAGTCGATCAGGCGCTCGTGCATCAGCAGGACCTGGGGACGACCGCTCACATCCGGGTGAATGGTCATGGTGAACACGGCGTAGTCGTATTCCCGATACACCCAGTCAAATTGATCGCGCCACAGTTGCTCAATCGTGCGTGGGTCGACAAAACCATGGCTGTTGGGCGATTTTTTGATAAACATCATGGGTGGCAGGTCATCCAGGTACCAGTTGGCTGGGATCTCAATAAGGTTCGTCTCGTGCCCGCGTACCAGCGGCTGCATCCAGGTCACAGCAGACCGGGCGTAGTCGATTTTCGTCCAGTGGTCACCCACGCGGACATAGTAGGGATGAAAGTCGTTGTGCATGAGGCTATGATCGTACTTGAAGCCATGGTGCAGGAGGATCTCATTGGTCACATTGGAGAATTCCCACCAGGGAGCGACATAGCCTGCCGGGCGGTGCCCAGTCACCTGTTCGATGAGGCCGACACAGGTACGGAGGACATCCTCTTCTTGCTGCGGGGTCATGGCAATAGGGTTCTCATGTGCATACCCATGCGCCCCGATTTCATGTCCTGCCTCGACCACCATGCGTGTCTGCTCAGGAAAGGTTTCGATCGAATGCCCGGGAATAAACCACGTCGTCTTGAGGTGGTACTTGTCAAAGAGTTTCAGTAGGCGCGGTGTGCCAATCTCACCCGCGAAAAGGCCGCGAGAAATGTCGTCCGGAGAATCTTCCCCGCCATAGGACCCGAGCCAGCCGGCCACGGCATCGACATCGATGCCATATGCGACCTGAATCTCTTTTGATGCCATCTCTGTTCTCCCTGCCTAAAAACCTCTCCGCGTGGTCTGCGCAGGCTCATGCCGCCATCCATGGTGTCTACGGCTCGTATACGTGTCCAGCGCCGCTGGCGGTCGATGATGCTGGGGGCTATGATACGCTAGCCACACCTGCGGTCGCAACTCTTCCTGACCCAGGCCCGGCACTCCTGTTGCCCATATCATAGGGTGCTCGTCTTGCGTGCCGGCCATGGTATGATAGGCGTTGCCCGGCGCTGTGGACCTGAACGCCCCTGGCCTGGACCAGAGCGCGTACGATGCGGTCCGCGTGGACGGGTACGCACGCGTGTGATCCTGAAAAAGCATGGTATGATGTGCGCTGTCCGGCGACGTAGACGGGCTGGATCGTGCTGGTCGGTTGGCGCCATGTATGCCCAAGATCGCCTGGCACGCGCCCGGCGCTCCAGTCCGTCGTTGGTGCGTCCAATAGGTGCAGCGTTGCCCACAACGTGCAGGAGGAGGCGCTATGACCCCAGGGACTCCCTCACCCGCCCAGGCCCTGGTCCACACGATTCAGGAGGTGCTGCAGCCTATGGAACAGCGCCTCCGTCAGCATGCGTACCTGCACGCGCTGGAGGAGGGTCGCCTCACACCCTCTCAGTTGCGGTATTTTGTTGGGGAACAGAGCTCCATCATCCCGAGTGACCTGCGCAGTATTGCCCTCCTTATCTCCCGATGTGCCGCGCCGGCCAGTCAGCAGTTCTTCCGCGCCGTGCTCGACGGCGAAGCAGCAGCCCTGGAGGCTCTAGAGCCCCTGGCCACGGCTGTCGGGATGGCTCCGGCCGACCTCGCCGCCTATGAACCCACGCTCGGGGCCCAGGCGTATAGCGCCTATCTGGCCTGGCTTTGTCTCTATGGCAGTGAGGCGGAAGTCGCGGCGGCCCTCTCGGTGAATTTTGCTGCCTGGGGAGCCAGTTGTGGCCGTATGGCGCAGGTGTTACGTCAGCGCTATGGCTGGCAGGAAGCTGCCGTGCAGTTCTTCACCCAGTTTGCGGCCGCGCCGCCCGACGTGAGTCTCCCAGCACTGATGGTGATCGAGACTGGTTTGCAACGGGGTGTGGAGGCGCGCCGCATTGTGCGGGCAGCACGTATGCTGCAAGGCTATGAGCTGATGTTTTGGGATACGCTCTCTACTTTGAGCACCACCTGAGCGCGCATCGAGACATGGCGTCGGAGGGGCATCGTATGGTTCCAAGCGAGGCGCAGATCGACATTATTGGTGGTGGGGTACTCGGTACCAGTGCCGCCTTTCAGCTCGCGGCGGCAGGGCACCAGGCTATTGTGTTGCTTGACCGAGGGCCGATCGCCATCCAGACCCCCATACTCAGGAATACCATGAGCAGAAACCGTAAGAGGGAGCGCACATCGTTCTCCTTGTCTCGCTCACCGGATGGACCGAGAGCCCATCGACCGTCACGCGGCCTGCCGCTCATCATGGTGATGGAGGCCACCAACTTCAGGCAGGACCATCACGGGGCCAATTGCAGGTGGCGCGACCGCTCGGGGATGTGGGCAATCTATCGCGAGGGAAAGAGTGGGCGATGACGGCTTGCGACGCTGTGGTCGATACATCTCCACGGTGGATGTGGCCACGTTGATACCCAGCTTACGGAGTTCACCCACGATACGAGGCGCTCCCCACAGGGGATTGGAGCGCCACATATCGTGGATGAGGTCGCGGACTTCTTTGGCAATGGCCGGACGGCCAGGCATGCCGCTCTGGCTGCGTTGTCGCCAGTAATCCCGGAACCGTTTCTTCTGCCAGGCAATCACCGTGCGAGGCTGCACGAACGCCAGAGCTTGTTGCCAGCCTGGCCACAGGCGCGACAACCAGGACCAGAAAAGCCGATCAGACGGACGGAGCTTGGGCCGCTTGACGGTGTGTTGGTAGACGGCCAGCTGGTGTCGTAAGGCCATGTTTCCGAGACGCAGAGCATCGTGAGACCGCAAGTGCGAGACGAGGTAAGCCATCAGGGCTGAGAAGACGGAGATCATAGGAAAGACCCTTATGAGATGAGGCCAGGAAAAAAGCAATATGGTTTGATGTCAGGGTGCAAGAGAGAGGCTCAAAAGTCAAGCATCCCAACGGCTACGAATATTCGGGAACCACACATTGAGCCTGCTGTGCAGAGAGCGTACAATTGGTAGTGAGGAGGAGTGCACGATGACGTTTCCTGTGTTGATCGAATCCAGCAATGGCCAATTTGCTGCCACCCTTGTGGGTGCACCTGCTATCCGCGCAGTGGGGCCGACACGGGCGGAGGCCGTGGCCGCCTTGCGCGTGGAACTGGCCCAGCGCCTTGCACGCGAGGAATTAGTGTCTCTGGAACTCGCGCCGACCGGCATCGCAGGTCTTGCTGGGACGTATAGAACCGATCCGACCCTGCGCGACATTTGTACGGGGGCCTATCGCATGCGTGATACTGCACTCCAGACATGGAGGCTTTTGACACCGACGTGTTGACGGAGATTCTCCTCGGCGACCCCACGTATGTGGCCCGCGTTGTAACGATTCCGCCCCACGAACAGGCTGTCCCGGTAATTGTGCTTGAAGAATTGCTGCGAGGGCGTTTACACGTCATCCGGCAAGCCGAAGCGGGCCAGGCCAAAGTCGATCTCGCCCGGGCCTATGCCCTCTTCGAGCAGACGCTGCGGGATATGCGGCAGGTGGCCGTCTTGTCCTACACCCCGCAGGCCGAGGCCCTCTACCAGCAGTGGCGGCAGCAGCGCCTTCGTCTCTCGACCCATGATCTCCGCATTGCCGCCATTTGCGTGGCCCATGCAGCGACGCTTATCTCGCGGAATCGGCGCGACTATGCCCTGGTGCCCGGGTTGCAGGTCGAGTTCTGGGACTGAGCCCACGAGGCTGTGCCAGAGCGGCATATCATGGAGCAGGCCACACGTCGAGCGCCAAGGGGATGCCATCCTGGAAGCAAGACGTGGAGTCCCCACAACGACGGCACCAGGACGCCTCCGAGGGTGGTGCTGTTGTTCCCGATTATTCGTATCCATTGGAATGCTTGACTTTTGCCCCTCTCACCTGCATTCTGATATCAGACCATTTGGCTCTTTTCTCGGCCTCATCCTATACCTACTGTATGTCTCGAAGTAATTTCTTTGGTGGCAAGCAGTTGCGGGTAGGATAGGGGTCAAATCGCGTATCGGGTTGCGCATGAATTCGCGGTGCACTTGGCGACACATAGAGAGATCGGAGAACGTACACAACACTGCCATCCACCGCACGCGCAGCCCGCTGCGCCGATGCGACAGCTATTTTGACCATACGTCGTTAACACGATCGTGCATGAGATAAGGAGACGCTCATGGTCCGTATCATCGACATGGAATGTAACGTGCCGCGTCAGGCCCCAGGCGAGGTCGAGCCTGGCCAGGCCACGCCTCGGAGCGCCGCGGAGCGGCCAGCGGGCTACGGGATGGCGAACTACGGCCGCATTTTCCGCAGTCGCCGCGAAGGCGACGCCAGCCCCAAAATGGCCATGGACGCCTTTGTGGACAGGCTCAGCACCCTGGGGATTGAGCGGGCAGTGCCGTTTGGCATCTCGAACGACGAGATCGCCGCACTGCTGCGCACCTATCCCGATCGCTTCCTGGGCCTGGCGCGCATCAGCTGCCTGCAAGGCATGAGTGGTGTGCGTGAGCTCGAACACCGGGTGCGCCAGGAGGGCTTTCATGCCCTCGGCGTGTCAGCCCTGGTGGACTGTCTGCCGGCCAGCGACCGACGCTATTATCCGCTGTATGCCAAGGCGGCAGAACTCGGTATCCCGGTGCGCATTTATGCGTCGATGAATTATGCCACGGACCGGCCGTATGACCTCGGGCATCCCAGACACCTGGACCAGGTGGCCATGGACTTTCCGGAACTCACCATTATCGGCGGCCTGGGCGGCTGGCCGTGGGTCAACGAGATGGTGGCGCTGGTACGCCGCCATCCCAATCTGCACGTGGACACCTCCGCCCATCGCGCCAAATACCTCGGCCAGCCGGGCTCTGGCTGGGAAATGCTCATGCAGTTCGGCAACACGCTCATCCAGGACAAAGTGCTGATAGGCATCTCGGCAGGGCTGGTTGGCCAGCCGTACGAGACGCTGATCCAGGAGTATCTCAACTTGCCGCTCAAGGACAACGTCAAGGAAAAGTGGCTGTACCGAAACGCGGCGCGGCTATTTGGTCTCGCCTGACGCCGGGTCAGCAGCACTGCGCAGCTGGCGATGCAGTGGCACAGCAAGGAGCGAAACGCATCATGACCGTCAAACAGCCTGTGCAGCACGTGGCGAGCCTCCCTAGCTTGCCGGATGCCGACCGGGGCGGCACGCTCGAGGGGATCGTGGTTATCGAGCTCACCGAGACCCTCGCCGGTGAGTTCGCCGGTGGTTTGCTCACTGACCTGGGAGCTACCGTGATCAAAATTGAGCCGCCAGCAGGGTCGCCGCTCCGGCGCCGCGGTCCAGCCATTGCCGGTGAAGATGCGCTCTATTTCCAGTCGGAAAACCGCGGCAAGTACTCTGTGTGCGCCGATGTGCACGCTCTGAGGCAGGAACCATGGTTTGCACGGCTGCTCGCGGCGGCTGACGCCATTGTAGAGGATCTGGGGCCGGGGCGGCTCGAGGCCGCCGCCTTGTCGCCGGAGGCGCTGCAGCAGTGTCAGCCGCGCCTGTGCTGCCTGCGTATCTCGCCATTCGGCCACACCGGACCGCGGGCTGGGGAGCGCGGCGACGATCGCACTGCCCAGGCTTTTGCGAACGTGCAATTTACCACCGGCTTCCCCGACCGGCCGCCCATTCCTGTCACTGTACCGCTGGCCGACTACTGGACCGGTGTGCACGGCGTGAATGGTCTGCTGATGGCGATGTTGCACGCCCGCCGTAGCGGCTGTGGTCAGGTCGTGGACCTGGCGCTCTACGAAACCGCCGTGCGTTTGCAGGAAGCTGTGGTCGTCCAGTTCGATCAGACCGGTACGGTCGCAGCACGGTTTGGCACGCAGAATCCGGGGGTGTCTCCAGCCAACATTTACCCCACCCGAGACGGCAAATGGATCGCCCTTTCCGGGGCTGGCGACCAGCCATTTGTACGGCTCTGCGAGGCGATTGAGGCTCCCGAGGCGCCGCACGACCCACGTTTTGCCACCATGGCTGCGCGCTTGCAGCATCGGCAGGCGATAGACGATTTGGTCAGGGCCTGGGTTGCCAGGCACGATCTTGCCGACGTCGAGGCGCGCTTTTTCGCAGTTGGTGTGGCTGGCACGGCTATTCAGTCGGTCGACGACATCCTGGCGGACGAGCACGTGCAGGCGCGCCAGGCTTTCCTGACGCTGCGGTCGCAGTCGGGACAAGATTTTCTCGCCCCAGCGCCTGTGCCGAAATTTTCGCGCACGCCGGCACGCCAGCCGCTGGGTGCCCCAAGGCTTGGTGAGCACACAGGCGCTGTGCGGACCAGCATCGAGACGATGACCACTCATCGACGGCGAGAGGGGCCTGCGGCGGCGGGTGACCCCTCTGCAGGGCCGCTCCACGGTATGCGCGTCCTGGATCTGTCGCAGTGGCTCGCCGGTCCGGCGGCGGCTACCATATTGGCGGATTTCGGCGCCGAGGTCATCATGGTAGAGTTGCCTGCTGATCGCCCGCCGGCTCGGCCATTGGGGGCTCATGATCTGGGCTTCCTGGTGACAAACCGCAATAAGCGCAGCGTGACGCTCGACGTGCGCACGCCGGCAGGTCGGGCGGTCTTTCTTGACCTGCTGCGCGTCAGCGATGTGATCGTTGAGAACTTCCGACCAGGCACGCTGGAGCGCTGGAACCTCGGTCCGGACACGCTGCTCGACATCAATCCGCGGCTCGTGCTGCTACGGGCCTCCGGGTTTGGGCAGAGCGGTCCGTACAGCCGTCGCTCCGCCTTCAACCCGGTTGGGCTCGCCTTTGGTGGCATGACCTATTTGAACGGCTGGCCAGATCGCCCGCCCCTGCGCGATGGTGTCCTGGCGGGCGATTACGGTACGGCCCTCTTCAACGTCCTGGGCGTGCTCGCCGCCCTGCTGCGCCGCGACCGAGACGGCCAGGGGCAAGTCGTCGATGTAGCGATGTACGAGGCCGTATTGCGCATGACCGGCGACCTGCTGGCAGTACGGAGCGCACTCGGCATACGCCGGGAACGGGCCGGCGGCGAGTGGCCCGTGTATCCGAGCAGTCTGACCGCCGCGGCGGCCGACGGACGCTTCGTCGCCGCCTCGAGTGCAGCGTGGGAGGAGGTTTTCTCCGCGCTGGAGCGACTCGGGAGGCCACGATCCGAGGAGGCCGCGCAAGCGCGCCAGGAGATGGTGCGGTTGGTCGGGGCTCTACCAGCCGAGGAGGCGGCGAGCGCCCTGCGCCGTGCCGGGCTGTCAGCGAGTATCGTGAACTCGATCGCCGACTTGGTCCGGGAACCTCATCTGTGGAGTCGAGGCAATCTCGTGCGACTCTCTGACCCACAGCGCGGTGAGGTCGTGACGCAGGGGGTAGTGCCACTGCTGTCGCGTACCCCTGGCCGCATAACCGGCTGGTCACCCTACCCCGGCTCTGACAACGCTGCCGTGCTCGGCGGCATACTGGGCTACACACCGCAGCAAATACGCCGTGTGACAGAACCGGTCCAGTCCGATGTGCAGTGCTAAAGCAGTCCTGATGACGGGCTAGTAACCAATAAGGCGGCTCGCTCAATTTATCAGAGTTTGTAGATGGTTGAAGTGAGCCTATTCGTAGAGGTATCTGCCTCTATGAGACTCGCCTTATTTGCACGAGATTGGCTCGCAAACGATGGAGAGCCGCATGGCATTTCAGCCAGTATTTGCGAGCTACAAACTGCTATAAATTGAGCGCTTACGTTGATGCTCCATCAGGCTAGGCTGGCGGGCAGGCTCTCGAGAAGAACCGCGTGCTCGATGTGATGGATGCGGGCGTCGCCGTCACGTGGTGCATCCCAGCAGCAATGTCCCGCAGGGACATCCGGGCAATCGGAGACATCCTGGCGTAGCAGACAAAGCAGTGAAGGAGGGTCCATGCAATATGACGTGGTGATCATCGGCGGGGGAGCGGCTGGATCGGTGTTGGCCAGCAGATTGGCTGAAAACCCGCATACCTCCGTGCTGTTGCTGGAAGCCGGGGCGGATTACCCTGATCCAGCCAACCTGCCGGATGAAATAAAGTTCGGCCACACACGATATGCCGAAGCTCAAGACTCAGAACACAACTGGGCTCTGCGGGGCACCATCACCGAGGAGCAAGGAGAGATCCATGTGGCGCAGGGCAAGGTGATCGGGGGAGGGTCGTCCATCAACGGGCAGGCCATGCAACGGGGATTCCCCGAGGATTTTGACGCCTGGGCTGCGCTCGGCAACGAGGAATGGTCGTATGCCAGGGTCCTGCCGTACTTTAGAAAATCGGAGCATGATCTCGACATGCTGGATGATTGCCATGGCACGGACGGACCAATGCCAGTCAGGCGCCGTCAGTCAGGGCCCTGGCCTGCCATCCAACAGGCCTTCCATGCCGCCTGTGTGCAGGCGGGGTTCGGCACCACGGCGGATACGAATGGCCTACACCCCGCTGGCCTTGGCGTGTCGCCCTCGAACAACCTGGACGGCATGCGCATGAGCGCGGCGCTCACGCATCTCAATCCGGCGCGCCACCGTCTGAACCTGACAGTGCGGGGCAGGGTGTTCGTCAGGAAGATCCTGTTCAAGGGTTTACAGGCCGTCGGCGTGGAAGCCGAAAGCGGGGGCGAGGTGTTCCACGTCGAAGCCGGCCGTGTGGTGCTGAGCGCCGGGGCGATCAAATCGCCCCACCTGCTTATGCTCTCGGGCATCGGTCCCAAGGACCAACTGCAGCGTTTTGGGATTCCCGTCGTGCATGAGCTCCCCGGCGTGGGACAGAACCTCTGGAATCACCTCAGCGCCCAGATGACCTTCAAGGTCAAAGACGGCATCTCCCTCACTGCTCACACCGATGCGGTGCACTTTAGTTTGCACTATACATCTGAAGGATCCAGCGCCATCAACGACATGCTGCTGAGGAGCAGCCCAGTCGTCGACCCACGGCAAGAGCGCGTCCCCGGTGTACGCACCAGATACCTGGCTGGTGACGTTCCCCCTGACCGGGTGGCACGCATCTCGTGTACGCTCGGGTTGCCCGACGGCGCAGGATACGTCCGGTTGGCCTCAGCCGACCCCACAGTACAGCCGGCCTTTAACTACTGTTACCTCCAGCACCCTAACGATATACGACGGGTGAGGGAAGGCCTGCGCTTGGCGATGAGACTGCTGGAATCCGACGCGTACAAAGACGTGGCTGAGTACCGGATCCACCCGACGGACGCCATTCTGGCCGACGACGGCGCTTTCGACCGCTGGATCCGTCAAACCGTGGGCACAGCCAGACACGTGTCCGGGACCTGTAAGATGGGACCTGATGCAGACCCCATGGCGGTCGTTGATCAATACTGCAAAGTCAAGGGCGTCCAAGGGTTGTGGGTGGTTGATGCGTCGGTGATGCCGCGCATTCCACGGTCAGGTGGTGCGCATGCCACGGTGGTCATGATAGGCGAACGTGTCGTCGACTGGATTGCCGGCCGTGTCCCTGTATCAAACGGATAATGCCATCGGGAGCCCAGCGGGTATGATAGTCCCCTCTCACCACCGTGAGAGGGGACACCGAAAACCCCCCGGGCTCCTCCCGCAACTCAGGCATTATGAGACTCTGGCATACGTCCACATGGTTCCAGGCTCACCATACACGTGCATGGCTCCCTGGGACACACGCACACGCGGCAAGATGCGTCACGGCCACTCTCCAGGGTGGCTGTTGCTGGATCCGTAACTGCTCCCTTGGCACATCCATAGCATCGATGCTCGTATGCCATTTTTCCTTGCCACACCTCCACCGCTTTGATAAAATTCTCTCATCATTCCTATAAGTCTTTGCGATAGGTTGCGGACCATAGGATCTCTTCGCCGTTTCTCCTACACTTTGCTCTGGCCCTGGGCTCCTGCATACTGTTCGGATAAGCTGGCGATCGTTTCCATGTTGCAGATGTAGAGGACCTTTGCGTGAATATCTTTATTGGGAACCTTGCGTTTAGTGCGACGGATCACGACCTGCGCCAGCTTTTCGAGTCCTATGGTGCGGTGGACAAGGTCAACATTATTACCGACCGTGACACGGGGCGTTCCAAAGGCTTCGGGTTCGTGGAGATGCCTGAGACCCAGGCAGCCAAAGCTGCCATCCAGGGCCTCAACGGTACAGAGCTCGACGGCCGTGCCCTGACGGTGAATGAGGCCAAGCCGCGTGAACCGCGTCGTGAGCCCAGCCGCTCCCGCTGGTAAGCAGTCGCGGAGGGTATCTGCACGCAGCGAGGCGGTAACGTCTCCTGAGTGGTCCATCGCCTCCCTCCTCCGCTCCTCTGCGGACACCTCGGCGTGCGCCGGTCCAGGCACGCCGAGCGACCGTACCAGGACGCCACGTGACAGCCACGTGTGATACAGCTCTGACGACTGTAGAGAGATTGCCGCCGTGCTCCTCTAGCCTCGTGAGCCCCTCTCTATTACACAACTTTCGGGAGATCAGCAGAAAAGGAGCGGGCGCAGGATCAGCCACACGCAGCAGACCCCGTGATCACATGCCTAAGATTGTTCCCTTTTTAATATAATTAGTGTACACTTACTGCTCCCCTACGATCACTGTGGTCATGCTCCCAGGAATCCGCTTGCTTCTCATATGACGTAGGGTTTCTCTACCCCTGTCTTCTTCCTGGTGGCGTGCCGCGGCTCTATCCACGCCTGGAGGAAGGCTCCAGTATGGCGACCATTCTCGTGATCGATGATGACCCGGAGGAGCGTAAGACCTTTGCCCGAGTGCTGCACGAGGCGGGCTATAGCGTCGTAGAAGCCTCCGACACCCCATCAGGCCTCGCCAGCATGGTCAAGATGCATCCACTCGCGCTGGTGATTACGGCTCTTGTGCTGGCCGGCGGTGGCTACCAGCTCATTCGCCAGGTGAAGAGGCAGCGCCCCCAGGTGAAGGTGCTGGCGGTCGCGGGGAGGCATGTATTCGCGGCGGCTGAGGCGGTTATCGCGACGCTCGGCGGAGCCGACCGGACGTTACGGAGGCCAGTAGAAGAGGGCACATTTCTGGCCACCGTGCGGACACTGCTCGCAGAGGTCTGCAGCAGGGTTGTTCGCCTGCTCGTGATTGACTATGACCCTGTACTCCGGACTATGTACCGGCAGACCCTCGAACAGGCCGGCTATGCCGTAGTCGAAGCCTACGATGGGGTGGGGGGACTGCAATGCTGTCAGACGCGTTCTATTGATCTCGTCCTGATGGACCTTGTCATGCCGGATATCGATGGGGTGGCTCTCATCGATAGTTTCCGGATGCTCGCGCCCTGCATGAAGATCATTGCCGTCTCCGCAGGGGGGCTGGCCGTGCCGCTGGAAGTCTTGGGGCAGGCTATACAGGCCGGGGCTCATCGGACGTTGCTGAAGCCAGTGGAACGGGGCAAGCTGCTGGCGACCGTGTGGGAAGTGCTGGGGGAAACATAAAGATCAATCCATGCCGATGTGGGGCTCGGTCCACTCATCGTAGCCTGCGCCAGTGATGTGCGGGCTCTCCCCAGAGGACGTGCTATACTCTGGGGGATTGTGGGCTCAGGGCTCACAGCCGTATGGATGCAGTTGTACCACTGCTTGAGGTGCAGCGAAGACCTGCATGTTTCGAGGGCCCCGTGGCACTGCAGCTGCCTCAGCTGACACGCATCGGCACCCCAGCGGCACAGGCTGATCGGCCACACCAGAGTGATATGGGAAGGAGGAATCGCGTATGGAGTCGTTCAATACGCAGGAATTTACTACGCCCCAGGAAGCCGCCACCTATCACCAGCTCACGCAGATGTTCCAGACCCATATCACCACGCATCGCCTCTCGTTTGCGGATGCCCGGTACGTCGGCATGGTCTTGCTCGGCGATTTATGGGTGCCATGGGCGGCGCGTCGTGGCATGAGCCCCACCCTCGGACAGGATTGTAGCGTCTGGTTGCAGCGACGGGTACGCGCCCGCCAGAATCGGGTGGCGGCCTTCGTCTTCTGCCCATGCCAGGAGGTCAGCGCTGAGGAGCCTCCCGTGGGCAGGACTCGCCCCGAGACGCCGCAGGACGTGCAGCTCTTCTACATCCTGCGTCAGTCCCTGCGCGCGGCCGCCGTCGACCATGGCCTGCAGTGGGAAGGCGCTATGGGCATTGCCCTCAGCCTCCTGGCGGACCTTCTGAGCATCCCGGTACAAGACGGGAGCCTGACCCTGGAGGCCACCGACCTCCTCATCACGAACGGTGTCGGCCCCGCCATCGAGCAGTATGTGCGGAGCCATCTCCCTGAGAGCACCGGTCGCTAGTGCTGCGCCCGCATGCCGCCCAGTTTGGCGCGGGGGAACCGTTGTTTGACGGATCATGCGATGCTGCAAACGGGATATGTATTTCCGCCGAGCTGTACTGCCTGCCCCCTGACGGGTCACAGGTCAGCCAAGCGGACCCTGAAAAACCTGGTCTGTGTAGGTATCGGACAATGGCTCCAGGGCTTCTGGCCATGCCGTTGTCACATGCCGTCGCTGGCTCTGCGGACGTACCTGACCGTCCCAACCCACCTGCTCCATGTAGTAGTACAACTGGATGCAGTGCCCATCAGGATCAAGGGCGTGCGCCACATAGTCCGTGCCGAGTGAAAGTTCCGGGGGCAGTGGGTCGAGCATGGTGACGCCGTGCGACTTCAGGAAGGCGACGGCTTCGCGCAGTTGCTGATAGCTGCCTACTTCAACGCCGAAGGATTTGCACGTGGTGTGCGCACTGAACCCGAGTTCGGCACGCAGTTCTTTGGGGAACAGAGCGAGACTGTGATGCTCGTTGCCAGCGCGCAAAAACACACAGCGGGCGCCGTGATAGGTGCTCTCCTCCGTTTTCACAAAGCCCACCGTAGTGGTGTAAAACGCCTCAGCGGCGTCAACATCCTCGACAAACAGGTGCACGGGCCCAATCTTGGTAATTTTGAAAGGACGCGGCAGGAGGACGCCTTCGACGTCATACGTGGCCGCTAATTTTTCTTCGTAGCGATGGCCGCCAAAGATATCGACCCCCTTGTCGTGCAGCGCTTCGACGACCTCAGCGTTTTCAGACATCTGCGGCAATGGCGGCTCCTGGCGAAAGCCGCGATAGTAGATGGCTCGCGGCTTACTCAAGTCATTCCAGCCGACCTGCTCGATGCCATAATAAAACTCATTGGTATGCCCATCCGGATCGTAGACATAGCAGTGCCAGTTGCTGCCAGGCATGTCACGACCAACGCGCTGGATGGGGATATCACGCTCCTGAAAGTAGTGAAACGCCTCGACCACTTCTTTGAGGCTACCGACCTGCCAGGTGATCTGGTTAATGGTCACTTCAGGGCGGAATTTGCGATCCGGCCGGAGATCCATGACGCCTTTGTTGAACAGCACAAACGAATGGTGGTCCGTGCCGTGGCGCATGAAAAACCCCCGTGCGTCGAACTCTTTCACTTGCTCTGGCATGCCCGGCACCCTGGCAAAATCGAGTTCATCAGAGATTTTGAAACCCAGGAGGGCATTATAGAAGTTCAACCCTTCCGCCATCTTCAACGCGTTAAAGCCGAAATGGCCCAGCCGCCGCACCTTGAACGGGCGCGCCAGGAGAATCCCGCCAACGTTGTACTGCTGCGCTGCAATTGCCATAGACGTGTCCTTCCCTGTCCAGGGGCCCTCACCCTGTGATCAAACCCTCGCCCGCAGGACGAAGGGATAGCTCTCCTGCGGGACCTTGACAACAGGAGAGATTATACAGCATCCTGAGCGCTAGATGTCGTCGCAAATCGGCCCGCGCGACTCATTAAAAGCCCTCGCAAGGAGTTGAGCATGCCACAGGCTGCAGCACAGATCATCATCCCGGACGATTTCCCTCCGGTGATCTCGGGGACGCCAGCGTTGCAGACCATGCAGGCGCACGGCAATGTGACGGTGTACACCTCGCGTCCGGAGACGCAGGACGAACTCGTGGCGCGTATCCGCGCGGCGCATACCGTTGTCAATATCCGTGCCTATTGTAAATTCACCGCTGAGGTCTTGCAGGCGTGTCCCCACTTGCAACATCTGGCCATCTGGGGCACCGGCACCGACAACGTGGATCTGGCCGCCGCCCAGGCTGCAGGTATCGCGGTGACGAATACCCCTAATACGGCTACGGATGCGGTCGCAGAGCAAGGGCTAGCGCTCTTGCTGGCCCTGGCCCGCAAAATCCCCAGCCTCGACGCGCAGGTGAAAGGCGGCGCCTGGGTGCGTGGCATGCTCACGCAAGTCTGCGGCAAAACCCTGGGAATCATCGGCACCGGGGCTATTGGCCTGCGTATGGCGCAACTCGGCAAAGGTATTGGCATGTCGGTGCTGGCCTGGTCCTTCCACCCCAACCTGGCCGCGGCACAGGATATCGGCTTCCGCTATCTCCCGACCATGGCCGATGTGCTGCGTGAGGCTGATGTGGTGTCCCTGCATCTGCGCTCGACCCCGGAGACGGAACGCATCTTTGGGGCACAGGAGTTTGCCCTGATGCAGCCCGGCGCCCTTTTTCTGAACACCGCACGGGGGCAACTCGTGGATCAGGAGGCGTTGTATGAGGCCCTGCGAGACGGCAAGATCGCCGGAGCTGGTCTGGACGTGTTCACGCAGGAGCCCATCGCTCCCGACGACCCGCTGCTCGCCCTGCCCAATGTGGTGCTGTCTCCCCACACGGCTGGCACCACGCCAGAAGCGCTGATGAACGGTCTGAACCTGTGCGCGGCGAACGTCGTGGCATTTTTACAGGGGCAGGTGCACAATCGGGTGGTGTGTGGGGATGTCGAGATGCCAGGAGGTGGGTAGTGATATCCATGAGGAACGAGCTTGCCACCGTCTCAGCCTCGGCGTGCACCCATGCGGCCATGTCGTTCACTACAGCGCCTCCAGCCCTGGCAGGCGCGCCGCCAGGTTCGGTGTGTCACCCAGGGCTATCTGTGCCGCTACGCCTCTCTCCTGACGAGCTCTGTGCTGTTCTCGTCCACCGCCAGCTTTTTCGCATAGATCAGGTCTTCCTTGAGCGCTTTCAGCATGTCGTCATCGAGCTGAAGGCGCAATTTGAGCACCCGATAGGACAGCCGCTGCTCTCGCTGGAGAAGGGTGAGGGCTTGGGTGACGATGTCATCATAGTCCATTAGTGGCCCTCCACCTGTGCCAGCGCCGCCTCGGCCCGCGGTATCCAGAAGGTCATATCCATCGCACGGTAGAGATCGATGGCCGCCGTCAGCTCGGAGCGTGCCTGCTCCCGCTGACCAGTCGCGGTATACAGCGTACCCAGCCGCGGTGGCAGTGCGCCTGGAGCGGACGCATGCTGAGGCCTCGGCCAGGTGAGGGCCTGGCGGTAGGGTCTTCGGCCTGCCTACTGCCAGTGGCTCGCGTCGGCTGCATTCGCCGGGCGCAGGCATACGCTTCGTTGCCGCGTTCCTGTTGCGCACGGGTGAGCGCTAGGCCGCTAAGTGGTGCTATTTCATAAATCCTCATAGGGTTAAGCAGCTATCTCCATAGGTCGTTCAGCTCTGTCTGTAGGTTGCTCGGCCATTTCCAAAGGCTCTTCCCCGCGCTCGACTCGTCGTTTGTTGAGACGCGTCATGTAATCGCCTAGTTGCTGGCGGTCGAACTTCCAATTGAAGGGCTTGGGATGGGCATTGTGAAGCTGTGCGAAGCTCTTCAGACGGTCTGCGACGGCCGTCAAGGACTCGAAGTCGTTCGGTGTCAGGACCTTGCGTTGCATAATCGAAAAATAGATTTCGATCTGATTGAGCCAGCTCGCATGCACCGGCGTGTGCACCATGATCGCGTTGGGATACTGCGCCTCAAGACGCTTGATCGCACTCTGCCCACGATGCGACGAGCCATTATCCACTATCCAAAACACCCGATCGGCGTGACAATAGGGCGCTTGTTGCATCACCTGATCGACCAAGCGGCGAAACGAGGCAAGCCCCGTTTTGGCTTCACAGCGGCCAAACACCAGGCCACGCATCACATCCCAGGCCGCCAAATATTGCACGGCGCCACCGCGTTGATATTCCGGTTCGATGCGCAAGGGCTCGCCCGGTGAAGGCGCCACGCTCGGGTGGCAGCGGATGCGGGCCTGGATACTTGTTTTTTCGTCGCTACTGATGACAAAATCATTGTCCCCAAGCGGTTGGCCTTGCCAGAGACCCGCATACAAATCCAAGATCGCGGCGGCTTTGGGACCAAAGTGGGCATCGCGTGGGAAAATCCAGTAGCGATAGCGCCAGGGCTGGAGAGCGTCGCGGCGCAACATGCGCCAGACGCTACTGGCACTGATCGGGCGGTGGATCACCTCGTTGACGCGACGGGTGATATCAGCGGTGGACTGCCGACTCAGGGGTTGATGTGTTTGCGACACCAACTCGCATGCGGTGGCCTTAACCGAGGCGTGCTCGAAGGGGGGAAAAGCCGGGCTTGCGGCCGCGGCCCGGCTTATCATCAAGCGAAAAATCGTCACTGGCCCATCGTCGTCGCCAAAAGCGCACGGCCTGGTCGGACAGGCTGACCTGCTGCCCAGCCTGTACATTGGAGAGCTTGGGGTTGTCATGGAGGAGCAGGACCAGGCGCGCTCGTTGCCAACGACGCAGGGCCACCGTCCGTTGAGCCACCACGGTCTGGGCATCATCGACAAACGCCTTGGGAAAGCGGGGTTGAAAAGTCGGAGCCGGGCCAGACATAAGCTTCCTTTCGGCGGTATGGGTTTGGAGGTCACGATGACGCCCTCAGTGTACCAGAAGTTGGGTATCAAACCCTATGCTTATTTCTGAAAAGGACCATTAGCGAGAGCGTGCGCCTCCTCCAGGCGGCTCGACAGCAGCTGCGCCTCCCCCAGGGCGAGACTACAGAGCGCCTGTCGGCCGACCTATTTCCATGGCTCTGGTCTGTTCCATCGCCCGCGTGAGCAGCGCCACGGCGTCGGTGACGCGCCCGCATAGAGTATACGCCGCACCCAAGACCGCCGCCATCCAGGGGAAATAGACCGGGAAGTCTGCGTCCTCACAGATACCCACAGCCCGTTCGAGTAGGAGCAGTGCCCTGGCCAGTCGCCTTGGCGGAGGGCCAGCAGACCGATCCCCCACGAGGCACACATCAGGCTCGCCGGGGTGATCGACCGCCTCGGCAATCCGGAGCCCTTCTTCCGCCGAGGGTACTGCCCTCAGCGAACGTGCCCAGCTCGGCATGGCACATGGCAGTCTGGCATGGGCGGCACGGCGGGCAGGATAGTATCGCCGAAGTGCTCGTGGCGCCGCGCCCCATCGATGGACGCCACGGTCTGCCCGAGGCAGTCGATCGCCCGGCGATAGTCGCCCTGGGCCTCGTAGGCTAGGCCGAGGCAGTTGGTTTGCCAGCGCGTGCAGGACGACATCGCCGCTGGCCGTGGCGAGCGCCAGGGCGCGCTGGGCCGCGGCGATAGCCTGGTCATACACGCCCATGAGGTAGAAATGGCGTGACAGAAAGCGCAGAGACCCGTCCCAGCCGTCGAGGGTCGTCGAGGGCCGCCGCGAGCGCCTCGGCCTCGCGCAGGTACGCCAGGATACGCCCAGAGTCGCCCGACGGCAGGAGCGCCGAGCGCAGAGCAAGCCGGAGATCGATGGCCTGCTCGCGCGTGTCGCGCTGTCTCTGGCAGATGCTGGAGGGCGCTGAGCGCCTGCTCGAAGGACGCCACAGCCTCGCGATAGCGCCGAGCGCTCGAGGGCGCGTTGCCCGGCCCGCTGCCAAGTAGGGCAGAGCTTGGGCATGCAGGCCGGCGGCGGTGTAGTGCTGCGCTAACACTTCCGGCTGCGTCTCGGCGGTCTCGGGGAAGCGCTCGGCCAACACCTGAGCAATACGCTGATGGTACTGCTGCCGCGTGCTCCGCAGCAGCGACTCGTAGGCCGCGTCCTGAATCAGCGCGTGCTTGAACGTGTAGGTCGCCTGGGGCGGGAGCCCGCGCTGCACTACCACCTCCGCCTCCACCAGCTGCGCCAGCGCCCTCTGGAGGGTCGCGGCATCCAGGGACGCGACGGCCTGCACCACCTCATAGGCAAACGTGCGCCCGATCGTGGCCCCCAGTTGCGCCACGACTTTCGCGGCCGCCAGGCGATCCAGCCGCGCCAGGAGGGCATCATGCAGCGTGGCGGGGATCGCCAGCGGTGGCAGCGGACCATGCAGCGCATACCGGTCCTCCTGCTCCTCCAGCAGCCCGGACGCCAGCACCGTCTTGGTCAGCTCTTCCACAAACAGCGGCACGCCATCCGTCTTGCGCACCACCTCCTGGAGCATCGCCGGGGGTAACGCTTTGTCACCCACCACATGCGTCACCAGACGCCCGACCTCGGCCGGGGCCAACCGCCGCAGCGTCAGGGCAGTGAGGTGGGCCACCATCGCCCACGGGGGGTGAAACTCGGGACGCGCCGTCAGGACGAGACAGAGGCGCCTCTGGGCGCACTGCTCAATGAGCAGGCTCAGCAGCTCCAGGGTGGAGGGATCGACCCAGTGCAGGTCTTCCACGATGAGCAGGACCGGCTGCCGCTGCGCTTCCGCATGCAGCCAGGCCAGGAGGGTCTCCAGCGTGTGCTGGCGCTGCCGTTGCGGCGTCAGAGTGAGGGGTGCATAGGAGGCCGGCAGAGGGAGCGAGAGCAGTGCCGCCAGCAGCGGCACGGCCTCGGACAGCGCCACCCCCGATGCGGTCAGCGCAGCTTCCAGTGTGCGCAGTTGCTCGGCTGGCGAAGCCTCGTGGTGCCCGCGCAGCAGGCGCTGGAGATGGTCGATGACGGGGTAGAGGGCACTCTGCTGGTGATAGGGTGACCCACGCCACTCAATGCGGGTGTGGGGCGCAGCGGTGATGTGCTCTTTCAGCACCTGCACCAGGCGGGATTTGCCAATACCCGCCTCGCCGCTGAGCAGCACCACCTGCCCCATCCCTGCGGTGGCCTGGTCCCAGCGCCGCTGCAGGAGTCCCACTTCTTCGTCCCGGCCGACCAGTGGGTCAAGCCGCGCGGTGTGACGATGTCGAGCCGGGTCTGCGCTCCACTCTCCTGCAGGACGCGATAGACCTGGAGCGGCTGAGGCAGGCCTTTAAGCGCCTGCGCCCCGAGCGGCTGACACACAAAATAGCCGTGGATCAGGTGCGCGGTCGCCTCGCTGATCACCACCGTATCTGGGGCCGCCAGGCCCTGCAGGCGTGCCGCAATGTTCGGCGTCTCCCCCAGGGCGAGCTGCTCCTGCTGCCCGCCACTGCCGATCTCGCCGACGACCACCAGCCCGGTGTGGATGCCGAGCCGCACCGCCAGGTGCACCCCGTACTCCCGCTCCAGGCGCGTATTCAACCTCCCCACGGCCTCGACCATCCCGAGCCCGCTGCGGACGGCCCGCTGGACCTCGTCTTCATGAGCCTGGGATAGCCGAAGTACACCAGCAAGCCATCGCCGAGGTACTGGGCAATGTGGCCGTCAAAGCGCTGGATGACCTCGGCACAGGTGGCTTGATAGGCCCGCACCACGGCGCGGAGGTCTTCCGCATCGAGTTGACGCGCCAGCGCCGTCGAGTCCACCAGGTCACAAAACAGGACGGTGAGCTGGCGCCGTTCGGCGTCAGGGGCCTGCGGTGTAGCTGGGGAGATCCCCTGAGGAGGTTGGGGGGAGGAGGCAGCAGACGTCATACGCGCTTCTCCCATCCACACTAACATTCTGCCATCGTGATCGACCGCAAGGTGGTGGACCTCAATCAGTTCCTCTTTGAGTGCTGCGAGAGACTCCTCATTAAGATGAAACTGGAGCGTAAGCGCGCGGTAGGACACACGCCCGCGACGCTGGAGCATGGCGATCGCTTGGTCGAGGATCTCCTCAAAAGTCATTGCCCACCCTCCCGAGACCGATGCAGCGTGCAGAAGACGGTGTGGGAATTGGCAAGGCCACTCGGGCACAGTTATACCCCAGAGAGGTGACAAAAGAAAGCAAGAAGTCCTGGGAGGGCGTGACGCAGCAGTGACGTCGTGATCACAGACGCGCGGTGACTGTCTTTGCCAAGAACGAACTGGACAAACTATCTCAGCATGACTAACAGCTCCTGCGCCAGGTGGTTACCGATACGTGAGGACGTATGCAGCACGACACACACATGAGCGCAGCCAGTAAGAGTATCCTCGCCGGTCTGCAGGATGCCCTGGCCTATGCCCAAGGGGAGACCACACGTAATGCCATTCGGGTCAGTCTCATGTTTCACCCTCTGCAGGTGTTGCTCTACCCTCAGCCCCCTGGTAGGAAGAACCTCACGCATGATTTCCTGAATCAACGCGGGCAGGTTAGGCTGTTCGAAACTGATACCAGGTGCTGGCACGCGGTGGTGTTTGATATCCGGTGGGATATGCTTGTGGTGTGGATAGGTACTGGCCAGCTCAGGTATATGAGGGTGCTCGAACAGTTCATTCCAGTCTATTTTCTCTCCAGCCCGATAGATTTCGTAGCTGTAGCTACGTATGCTTCCAGCTTCTTAGTCTTTGAGTTCCCAGACATCGTGTCTCTCGTCACCCGCGCACGTCACCTGTCCCTCCAGCTTCGCCAGCGTCAGACCAATCGTCGCCAGCACCAGTGTCGCACCCTGGATGCTCGGATACTGCTCCTGTAGTGAGTAGACCTATGCCCCGTATGTCGGAAATCTGGTAGAGCCACTATGCAGCGCCAGCTTGAGCACGTTCTGTTGCTAGTTTCAGTGCACCAATTCCTTCTTGCTGGCGTAACGTGCGCAGATGCTTATACATCTCTTCTCTTTAGCTTCCTCACTTGCCAGTTTCGCTTCATCGAGCCCACCCACTAGATAAATCTCTCTCTGTTCGAGTTCTCCGGCTTTATACAGTTTATCGTAATCTCTGAAAGCAGACCATACCGCTTTTCCAGTTGCGCCAGCTCCTCATCCATACCTTCTATATCCTGTTTTCTCTCATCCAGATTCATTTTTTTTCTTTCCCCTATTTTCAACTGAGACCTATCTCTCTCCAAACAGCATTAGGCGCACCCCATCACGCAGCTTCTCCCCTACCTTCTCATCCCCCTCGTCCTGCTCAAGCTTGCTTCTGGCGTACAGCCTCGCGCACGCGTTCTGGGGTGAGCGGCAGGGCCGTGACATGCGCCCCTATGGCATCGGCCACAGCGTTGGCAATGGCCGTCGCGGTGGCGACGATGGGCGGTTCACCAACCCCACGCGCGCCATAGAGCGTGTCTTTCGCCGGAACTTCGACGATGACGCTTTTGATATTGGGAACATCCAGGGCACTGGGGATCTTGTAATCGAGGAAACCGGCATTGACGTTGCGGCCCGTCTTGGGGTCGAACATCATCTGCTCTGCCAGGCCATAGCCCAGGGCCTGCGTAGCCCCGCCCTCCATCTGGCCTTCCACCGACATCGGGTTGATGGCAAACCCGGCGTCCTGCACCACTGTCAAGTCGACCACCTTGACCTCGCCAGTGTCCGGATCGACCTCCACCTCAGCAACCTGCAAGGAGTATTGCAACGTGGTGCCTTGCATGGGCGTCGAGGCCGACGCTGTGGGTGGGCCACCCTGGGACATCGACGCCACTTTGTAGACATCACTAAAGGTCATGCCGCGGTCCGGCGTGCCTTTGACCTGGACCCGGCCCTCGCGAATTTCCAGGTCATCGATGTTGGCCTCAAGCTGCCCAGCCGTGACCTCTAAAATCTGCTGCCGCAGTTTTTCCGCCGCGACCTTCACCGTCATGCCCATGCTCCGGACGATGTTACTCCCGGCGCTCAGAGGTGCCACAGGCGCGACATCCGTATCGCCGGTCAGCACCCCCACTTTGTCGAGGCCAACGCCCAGCTCCTCACCGGCGATCTGCTGCAAGGTCACGTGCGTACCGCTCAGATCCACCGAGCCCGTGGTAATCGCCACGGTACCGTCGGGATTCAGTTTCAACGTGTTGCTGCCAGGCATACCGCGTGAGGCCCAGAAACCTACGGCAATCCCACGCCCACGGTTTTTCCCTTTGGGTGTATGCCAGCCGGATTCTTGCTCGATGCGCTCGATCATCTCACGCAAGTCAGCCGCGTCGTCCAGTGCGCCAATAATCGAACGATCCCCCACCTTGAGGGCGTTCTTTTTGCGCAGGGTGAGGGGATCGAGGCCAATCCGTGCGGCCAGCATATCCATGTGCGATTCGACGGCAAAGATAATCTGCGGACTGCCAGGTGCACGGTACGCCCCACACGGCGGCTGATTCGTATAGACCGTACAGGCATACATGTCGGCGTGTAGCACATTGTAGGGCCCTGCCAGACGCCCGGCCATGCCCTCGCCGAAGTTGTAGCCGGTGGCGATGTGATAGGCGCCATTGCCAAAGTAGGCCCGGGCCTGACGCGCCACCAGGGTGCCATCCTGCATGATGCCGGTTTTGAGTTCGATGACGGCCGGGCGCCGCGGCGTGGTGCTGAGAAAATCCTCGTCGCGCTTGTAGGTGATCTTGACCGGCCGGCCACTTTTCTGCGCCAGTAAAATAGCCGCTGGCTCAGTGACCGCGGCGATTTTACCGCCAAAGCCACCACCAATTTCCGTGGCTATGACCCGGATCTTGGTCTGCGGCACGCCAAAGATTCCTGCCAGGCTGTCGCGCAGCGGGAAGATGCCCTGGGTCGTGGTCCACACGGAAATGCGCCCGGTGGGCTCCACCTGCGCCATAGAGGCACGTGGCTCAATGTACGTCTGATGCGCCATGGGGATGTCATAGCGGTCCTCGAAGACATAATCGGCCTGCGCAAAGCCTTGCTGCACGTCGCCCCACTGCACACGGCCGCTCGACGTGACATTGCCCTGGCGTCCCAGGTTCGGAATCGCTGCATAGCCTTCCCAGCCCTCGTGGGCCATGAGCGCACTGTGTGCGGCCTCCTTGGGATCGATCAGGGCCGGCAGCGCCTCGATTTCCACCTCGATCAGGTGCAGGGCTTCTTCGGCAATATCGACGTTGTCTGCGGCCACTGCGGCAATCGGGTCGCCATGGTAGCGCACGACGTCTGTGGCAAACATCAACTTGTCGCGCACGATG
>CAVTCL010000018.1:0-112091 GCA_963733175.1 uncultured Actinomycetota bacterium | reverse complement strand
GGTCGCGTGGCGGTCCCGGATCCGGCCGACCAGGAGCACAAGGGCGCCCCCGCCGACCAGCGCGATCCCGGCCAGCAGCATCGGCCCGGAGCCGCCGGCCCCGGTGAAGGGCAGCTGGCCGCCCGCGGTGGTGCTGGTGGCCCCACCCACCGCGGCCGCGGTCGTGGTCGTCTCCTCCAGCGAGGTGGACGGGCTCACGCTCGTCTCCGGGGCGGTCGGCGGGGGTGCGGTCGTCTCCGGGGCGGTCGTCGGCGGCGCGGTCGTCGCCGGAGCCGTCGAGGTGGTGGTCTCCTCCTCGCACTTGGGCAGGTCGACGTGGACCTTGTTCTTGGTCTTCTCGTCGGTCTTCTCCCAGTGGACGAGCGCGACCAGGGTCAGGGTGCCGGTGGTGCCGGGCGGCAGGTCGAACTCGCCGGAGATCGCCTTGCTCAGGTCCCCTTCGGACACCAGCCCGACCGGCTTGTCGTCGTTCAGGACGTAGAAGACGTCGACGGTCGCGTCGTGGCCGTCCTCGAAGGGCGTGACGGTGAACTCGACCAAGACGCTGCCGTCGGGCAGGCAGCTGGCCTCGGCCTCGACGGTGGAGTGCCAGGCGAGGGCCGGGGAGGCCAGGACCGTTGCCAGGAGCAGCGCTCCGAGGGCGACGGCGCCGGCCGCTCCGAGGCGGAGGCGGGTCCTCATGCTGTCGTGCTCCTTTCACGTACGACCGGGAGAAACGGCAACCGCCCGCGAACCTGGCCGGGTCGGGCGCTTGTCGGGTGCCAGCAAGGCCGTACTACGGGGGACGCAGGCACCAAAGGTGGCGAAACCATAGCCGAATCACCCCAATCAACCAGGTTGATCCGGCAACCGCAGCAGCACGGGATGGTTGCGATCCGATAAAGGTGGCCGGTTCGCGCCCTTGGTCTTGACAGACGGCGCCGGTGGCGGCACCCTCCCGCTTGCCATGCCGCACCGGAACGCCACCCAGGGCCGCGACCCCCGCCTCACCCCGAGGCTGAAGGGGTCCTGCGCGTGTCCCCGGGCCCGGCGCCCGGCTCCGCCCTCCCGCTGAGGCGAGCCGTCCGCCCGGGCCGGTCCCCGAGCCCTTCTCCCCGCCCGGCGTCTACCCGCTGCCGCACGGCCCCCGAGCGCCGGGGCGTCCACCGAAAGGACTCCGCATGCGCTCCCTCGACACCCTCGACCTCCCGGCCGCGCCCGCATGGTCGGACGCCGACCTGGTCGAGCTCACCATCCGCCTCGCCAACGACCCCGCGGCGGCCGGCGCGTACGGGTCCGCCGGCGCGTACGGACCCGCCGGCGCGTACGGACCCGCCCCCGCTGGCGCGTACGGGCCCACGAACGAGCCCGCCCCGCCTGAAATGGGGCCCCTTTCCGGGAGGGTAGCCCACCGGGGAGGCGGCGTCTTCCGGTCGTCCACAGCCCCGGCCGACCGGGGAGACCGTGACGTCCGGCCGTCCACAGCCCCGGGACCCGGCGACCCGGCCTGGTCGGTGCCGCTGCTGGTCGCGGCGGAGGTCGAGGCCTGGCTGCTCGGGTGGCCGGCGGGGCTGGTGACGGCGGCCCACGACCACGGACGCGCGACCGTGGCCGTGACGGTGGTCGAGGGCGGCCTCAGCGAGGAGTGCCTCGACCCGACCATCTGGACCACCGGGCGGCGGACCACCTGGCGGGCCGGGGCCAGCACGCTGTTCCCGCCAGGCCACGTGCACGTGCTCGGGGCGGCCGGCGACCGGCCGGCCGTGGCCGTCCACGCCTGGAGCGGCCCGGCCGGGTCAGGCGGCCGTGGTGCAGGCGGGCTTGCGCTTGGTCGAGCTGCCGCCGGTGGCCGGGGCCCGGGTCGTGGGCGTGGTCCCGCCGAGCCCGTCGGGGCTGGCCGTGGTCGGGGTGGTGGCGGCTGCCTGGCTGGTCATCCGGCGCACGGCGCTCTGGATCTTGGGCACGTTGGGGATCGGGTAGCCGGATGACCAGCCGATGTTGTAGGTCGGCGGGGTGAACCCGACCGTCGCCACCTTGACCGGCTGGTCGCCGGCGGCCTCGATCAGGGCGGGCAGCCGGCTGGCCGGGATGTCGGTGGCCACGCTGCGCTTGAGCACCCTGACCAGCTTGGGGAAGGCGGCCAGCATCTCGGCCGGCTGGGTCTGCCTGGCCAGCGAGCCGATCACGCACCGCTGCCGCTGCATGCGGTCGTAGTCGCTGGTCGTCTCCCGCGACCGGGAGTAGGCGAGGGCGGTGAAGCCGTTGAGGCGCTTGAGCCCCGGCTGGATCTCGTACCCCGGCTGGCTGCCCTCGCGGCCGAGGCGGTCGATCTCGATGCGCAGCGGCTTGACGTTGTTGACGGTGACGCCCCCCAGGGCGTCGACCACGTCCACGAACCCGAGCAGGTCGACCAGGGCGTAGTGGTCGATGGGCAGCCCGAGCAGCTCCTCGGCCGCCCCGGCGACGGCGGCGATGCCGGGCCGGCGGCTGTTGGGGAACAGGTCGGGCCGCTCGTCCTCGGCGAAGGCGTAGAGCTCGTTGAGCAGCCGCGGGAAGCAGCGGCACTCGCTGAAGTAGTCGGCCGCCGGCCCGTCGGGCAGCGGCACCTGGACCAGGTTGCGGGGCAGCCCGAACAGCGCCACCTTGCCGGTCGCCACCTCGAAGCTGGCCACCATCATCGTGTCGGTGCGCCGGCCCTGGCGGCCCGGCCCGGCGTCGCCGCCCAGCAGCAGCACCGTGACCCGGCCGGGAATGGCCGTGACCAGGCCGTTCCCGGTCTGGTGGCGGTCCCGGTCCCGGGCGTGCCACTGCGGGTCCTCGCCCGCGAAGACCGAGGTCAACAGGTCATAGGCCTGGAGGTCGTAGAAGGCGGCGGCCGCGTGCGGGGCCGCGGTCAGGGTCAGGATCACGACCAGCCCGGCGGCCGCGCCCTTGCGCCAGCCGCTGGTGGGCGCCGGCGCCCGGAAGTCGTCCCGTCTGGCCAGCAGGTAGGCGTCGACGACCGCGACCACCCGGAACACCAGCAGGCCGAGGTCGGCCACGAGCAGGGCCAGCAGGGACTGCGGCTGCACCAGCATGCGGGAGACCGCCGTCGGCTCGCTCCAGAGCCCGGCCGCGACGGCCAGGCACAGGATCGTGACGACCAGCATCGCCGCCCCCCGGCGCCGGTAGCCGAGGTAGAGCTGGCCGGCGCCGGGCACGAGGCAGGAGAGCAGCGCCGCCACCAGCGGCCGCCGCCGCCGGTCGCGCGAAGGCCGCCGGCCCGGGGGCTCCTGCGAGTCCCACCAGATCGAGCCGGCGCCGCCGCTGCCCTTGGGCAGCACCTCTGGTTCGCGCACCCGCCTCCGCCCAGGTCGACAACGCCCCCGGCGCGGCACGACACGCCGCCGCCCAGGAACCATCGTGTCAAGCGCGCACTACCCTGAGTGGCCGATCGAGTTGCTGCTACCCGCGTCGGCCACAGGTAAGCATCCCACGCGAAGCGGAAATCTGCGCAACCAATGTCAAGGCCGCCTCGCCGGGAATGGCGGCTAGCCCGGGTCGCGGGCCAGCGCGACCACCTGGTGGATGGCGTCGGGGTTGGCCAGGGCGCCCTCGCTGACCGCCTGCTCGAGCGGCACCCCGGCCAGCACCCGCTTGACCGGGACCTCGAGCTTCTTGCCCGAAAGGGTCCGGGGGACCTCGGCGATCGCGTCGATGCGGTCGGGCACGTGCCGGGGGGAGAGGTCGGCCCTGACCGCGGCCCGGATGCGGTTCCGGAGCCCGTCGTCGAGCTCCACCCCGGGCCGCAGGACCACGAACAGCAGCAGCCGGCCCTCGCCGCCGGGGTCGCTCGCGTCCACCACCAGGCTGTCGACGACCTCGTCGAGGCCCTCCACGACCCGGTAGAACTCGGCCGTGCCCATCCGGACGCCGCCCCGGTTGAGGGTCGAGTCCGAGCGCCCGCTGATGATGCAGGTGCCGCGCTCGGTGATCTCGAGCCAGTCGCCGTGGCGCCACACCCCCGGCCAGGTCGAGAAGTAGCTGTCGCGGTAGCGCTCGCCGTCGGGGTCGTTCCAGAAGTACAGCGGCATGCTGGGCAGCGGCTCGGTGAGGACCAGCTCGCCGACCCGGCCCACCACCGAGCGGCCGTGCTCGTCGAAGCTCTCCACCTTGGCCCCGAGGGCGCGGCACTGGATCTCGCCCGGGTAGACGCCCAGCAGCGGGCAGGAGGTCACGAACGAGGTGCACACGTCGGTGCCGCCGCTGGTCGAGCCGACCAGCACGTCGGGGGCCACGTGCCGGTACAGCCAGTCGAAGCCGTCGGGGGGCAGGGGAGAGCCGGTCGAGCCGATCGAGTGCAGGGCCGAGAGGTCGACCTCGCGGGCCGGCTCGACCCCGGCCTTCATGCTGGCCAGCACGAAGGCGGCGCTGGTGCCGAAGTAGGTCATGGCGCTGCGCTCGGCGAAGCGCCACAGCGCCCCCATGTCGGGGTGGCCGGGGCTGCCGTCGTACAGCACCACCGTCGAGCCGAGCAGCAGGCCGCCGACCAGGAAGTTCCACATCATCCAGCCGGTGGTGGTGAACCAGAAGAAGCGGTCGGCCGGGCCCAGGTCCAGGTGCAGCGAGATCGACTTGAGCAGCTCCAGGGCGATCCCGCCGTGCCCGTGGACGATCGCCTTGGGCAGCCCGGTGGTGCCCGAGGAGTACAGCACCCACAGCGGATGGTCGAAGGCGACCGGCTCGAAGGCCAGCTCGGCCCCGGCGCCCTCCTCCAGCAGCCGCTCCCAGGCGATGGTCCCGTTCCCGTCCACCGGCCGGCCGCCGTCGGCCGCCTGCGCCCCCCGGGCCTCCCGGCCGGGACCACCCACCAGGACGGTGGCCGACAGGGTGGGCAGCCGGCGGCGGATCTCGGCCAGGGCGTCGCGCCGGTCGTGCCAGGTGCCGTTGTAGCGGTAGCCGTCGACCGCCACCAGCACCTTGGGCTCGATCTGGGCGAAGCGGTCGACCACGCTGGACACGCCGAACTCGGGGGCGCAGCTCGACCAGACGGCGCCCAAGCTGGCCGTGGCCAGCATGGCGATCACCGTCTCGGGCACGTTGGGCAGGTAGGCGACGACCCGGTCGCCCTTCTCCACCCCGAGCCGCCGCAGCCCGGCCGCGGCCGCGGCCACCCGCCGGCCCAGCTCGGCGTAGCCGATCGTGCCCAGCTCCCCGGCCTCGTTGCCGAACAGCAGCGCCGGGTGGTCGTCGTGGCGGCGCAGCGACAACTCGGCGTGGTTGAGGGTCGCGCCCGGGAACCAGCGGGCCCCCGGCATCCGCCGCTCGGCCAGGACCGGGCTCGGCACCGGGCCGCCGACCTCGAAGAACTCCCAGATCGAGGACCAGAACCCGTCCAGGTCGTCCACCGACCAGCGCCACAGCTCGTCGTAGGACCCGAACGACAGCCCCCGCCGGTCGCGCAGCCATCGCAGGTAGCGGGTCAGGTTGGCGCGCTCGACCCGCTCCGGCGACGGCGCCCACATCGGCTCGACGCCCACCAGCGGCCTCCTTCCGGTGGTCGGTCCGGGCCCTCTGGGGGACGCTACCACCGGCACCGGGCCATCGATTCCCGGCAACCCGGGACGGCGGCCGGGAATGCGGGGCGGCCGGCCGGTGTTCGGTGCGGGCAGGTGACGGTAATCATGTAAGCGAGGCCCGATGGCAACCTCCACCCGACGGCCGTGGCTCCGGCCGCCCCAGCTGAGGACGCTGGACGCCGACCAGGGCGAGCGGCACGCGACCTGGCTCGAGCTCTTCTTCGACCTGGTCTTCGTCATCTCCATCGCCGAGGTCGTCCACACCCTGGAGGACTACCGCAGCCTCGGCGACTTCCTGGGGACGGCCGGCCTGTTCGTCGCCGTCTGGTGGGCCTGGGTCGGCTACACGGTCTACGCCGACCGGTTCGACACCGACGACCCGCTGCACCGGGTCCTGGTGCTGGCCGGGATGGTGGCGGTCGTCGCCATGGCCCTCAGCGTCCACGACGCCCTGCACGGCGGCTCGGCCCGGTTCGCCCTCGCCTACGTGGCCGTCCGCGGCATCGTGGTGCTGCTCAACGCCCGGGCCCGGCGGCACGCGGCCGCGGCCCGGCCGCTGCTCAACCTGTACCTGGTCGCCTTCACGATCGGGGCGTCGCTCTGGCTGGCCTCGGTGTTCGTGCCCGAGCCGGCGCGGTACGTGCTCTGGGGGGTCGCGCTGGCCATCGAGCTGTCGGCACCCTGGGTCGGCCGCCACCAGATCGCCAAGGCGCCCATCCACGCCAGCCACCTGGTCGAGCGCTTCGGGCTGTTCACCCTCATCGTGCTCGGCGAGTCGGTGATCTCTGTCGCCCAGGGCGCCGCCAACGTCGACTGGACGACCGCCACGGTGGCCGCCGCCATGGGCGGCTTCGTGGTCGTGGCCTGCCTGTGGTGGCTGTACTTCGACCGTCTCGACGACGGCGCCATCCGTACCGTGCTCCAGGGGCTGACCTGGAACTACGCCCACCTGCCGCTGCTGGCCGGGCTGGTCTCGGTCGCGGTCGGGACCGAGTTCGCGATCCGCGAGGCGGCCACCGGCCAGCTCGAGCGGGCGACGACCGTGGCCCTGGGCGGCGGGACGGCCGTCTACCTGCTCTCGACCGTGGTCATCGGGCTCGCCGTCCGCTCCCGCCCCGACCCGATGCTGTGGCTGTGGCTCGCCTCGGCGGCGATGACCCTGGCCGTCGGGTTCGTCTGGCCGCTCGGGCTCCCCGTCGGGCTGCTGGTCGCGCTCGACCTGGTGCTGCTCGTGCTGGTCGCGATCGACGCCGCCGCGCGGCGGCAGGCCGAGACGGCCGCCGGGGCGAGCCCGCTCTAGCGGGGTCGCCCAGTTTGCCGCGGTGTTCCACGTGGAACATGGCCGGTCGTGGCAGGCGCCGGCCAGCCGTCCGGCGCTCCCGACGATGCCGGAGGCGATGATGCGCTATCGGGTGACCTGGAACGTCGAGGTCGACGCCGACGACGAGGGGCAGGCGCGGACCGCCGCCCGCCAGTTCCTCCTCGAGAACGAGGACGAGGCCCTGAGCAAGGTGGTCGCCCTGGAGGAGGGGTCCTCGCCGCCCGAGATCCCCAAGGTCGACGCCGGCGGGACGGCCGAGATCTAGGTCGTCGGCGGCGGGTCGGCCGGCACGGTGGCTGGGGTTGGCCCTCGGACGGCCGTTGTCCCGACCCGCTTGGCGAACCGGTGCCGCAACCGCACGGACCGCCCCTTGCGTCGCGGATGTCCCATGTTGTCATCATTGTTGCCCCTACGGGGGCGCGTAATGCAGGTGCGCCGTCGCGCGTTGCATCCAGTAGAGGACACCGGGGGGCGTGCGCCCGCCCGGGGTTCGGGACCTGGGGTGGCGGTCAGGCGTCCTCGCGTGGGGGACCGCCCCTGGGCGGGGCGGACCGGAGGCCGGCAGGAGAGGGTATGGAGGACTACAAGGGCGGGCTGGAGCAGGGGGTCCCCGAGCCGTCCCCGTCGCCGCCCGGCGGGGAGCTGCTGGACTCGGTCGTGCGCCCGGCGCTGGTCGCGGCGACCCGGCTGTTCCTGGTCGCCGGGGTCGCCCTGGTGCTGGTCGACGAGGCCGGCGAGCTGCACGGCGCGGTCGCCGCCGGCGACCTCGCCCAGGCCCTGGAGGACGTCGCCCCGCAGCTCTGGTCCGGCCCGTCGGTGGAGGTCCTGGCCTCCGGCGCGGCCGTCCGCACCACCAACCTACCTGGCGAGGCCCGCTGGCCCGCCCTGGCCGGCCGGCCCGAGCTGGCCGGCGTGAACGGCCTGCTCTGCGTGCCGGTCGAGGGCGCGGCCGGTCCCGCCGGCACGCTCACGGCGGTCCGCCGCCCGGACCGGCCCTGGCAGGCTCAGGAGGTCGAGGCCCTGCTCACCTACGCCGGCGTGGTCGCCTCCCTGGTCAGGGCGGCCGCCGAGTCCGAGCGCACCACCCAGATCATCGACCAGCTCGAGTACGCCCTCCACCACCGGGTCGTGATCGAGCAGGCCAAGGGGATCCTGATGGAGCGCGAGCAGCTCGACCCGGCCGGCGCCTTCGACCGCCTCCGCAAGGCCGCCCGCGCCCGCCGCCGCCGCGTCAGCGAGGTCGCCGCCGAGGTCGTCGCCGGCCAGGCCCTTCCCCCTTCGGACGGCAATGGCGGCCACCCTCCGGCATGATGCCCAGGGGGGCCCGACGCCACGACGCCAAGGAGGGACCCATGGAGGTGCTCTACACCGCCGAAGCCACCGCCACCGGCGGCCGCAAGAACGGCCGCGCCTACTCCTCCGACGGCGCCATCGACGTCCAGATCAATCCCCCCAAGGAGGTCGGCGGCTCCGGCGAGGGCACCAACCCCGAGCAGCTGTTCGCCGCCGGCTACGCCGCCTGCTTCGACAACGCCCTGGCCACCGTCGCCCGGATGGAGAAGCTCGACCCCGGCCAGACCTCGGTGACCGCCCTGGTCGCCCTGGCCAAGCACCCCGAGGGCGGCTTCGCCATCGACGTCGAGCTCCGGGTCACCGTGCCCAACCTCCCCCCCGACGAGGCCGAGTCCCTGGTCGCCAAGGCCCACCGCCGCTGCCCCTACTCCCGGGCAACCCGCGGCAACGTCGACGTCCGCCTCACCGTCCTCTGACCCGGACGGGAGCGGGGTCGGACCGGTCAGGCCTCGCTGAGCGGGGCCTCCGGGTCGGCGCGGGGCGGCTCCCAGGGCAGGTCGAACCGGAACACCCGGAACGCCTCCCCGTAGCGGAACGGCTGGTCGGCCGCTGAGAACTCGGCCATGCCGCGCACGAACCCGCGGCATCCTCACCCAGGTCCTCGCCGACCTGGGTGACGTGGCAGGCAAGGCTCTCGATCTTCTTGTCGATGAACTCGCCGATGTCCACGACCAGGTTCGGCTCGATGTTCATCATCACCCAGACCCCGGTCAGCTTGACCGGCTCCAGCCCCTCCTCCATCAGCTCCGGGTAGGCCAGCCGCGTGTCCGACCCCGGGATCACCGCCGCCAGCGTCGCCTCCCCGGCCGCCCGGTGGTCCGGATGGTTGATGTACCGGTCCGCGAAGTACCGGGTCGTCGGATCGGTCGTCACCACCACCTCCGGCCGCACCCGCCGGATCAGCCGCACGATCTTCTCCCGAACCTCCAGGGTCGGTTCCAGCAGCCCATCCTCATACCCCAGGAACTCCACCTGGTCGACCCCCACCACCTTGGCCGACGCCCTCGCCTCCGCCTCCCGCAACTCCGCCAGCCGTTCCCGCGTCATCTCCGGGTCACTCGACCCCGCAGCCCCATTGGTCACCAACGCATAGGTGACGTGCGCCCCCTCATGAACCCACCGCGCCACCGTTCCCGCACACCCAAACTCGATGTCATCCGGATGCGCCACCACCACCAGCGCCCTCGCCGGAGTCCAGTACTCCATCCTCAGCCCCTCAGCCCCTCGGCAACACTCAGCAGCCCCAGCGTCCAGCTGTTCACCAGTATTCCCGCTGTTCCCGACACTTCGGCTCGATGCAGCTTGCGCTGCAATTCCGCCATGGATGGAGTCGACCTTAATGCGCAGGACTGTCTCGCGAGGACCTCGCCGCGACAGTCGACCTAGACTTCGGGGCCGCCGGGTACCCCTATGCGACCCACCCGCTTCACGCACCGGAGCCCGCTTCGTTGCCCGCCGCCACTCGTCGGCTGGCCGATCATGCGATGCACGGCCTGGCCTGACCTCCTCTGGACCCAATTGGTAGTAAAGTCACACCTATACCCTTGAGTACTGCCGCTCGATGAGTGGATCGTTTGTCCACAACAGCATCATTGCCGGTTGTAGGCGCCTAGCTGGTCACTTACCATCCAGCCCCACCAAGAGGAAGACCATGCCGCTCGGAGATCCCTTGGCTCCGTCGAGTACTACCCGACGCCTTATCACCATAGGCCTAGCAGCCTCGCTGGCGGCGGTCCTCAGTTGTAGTCATCTCTATCGCTGGCGAGGACGACCAGGTCACATTGACAACGCCTGAGTACCTAGAGCCATCCACATCCGCAGCAGTTCGATCAACTTCAACGCCTGAGAAGTAGTCTCGCGCCTTAGAGAAATCTTGCGGATCCGTGAAGCGGCCTACCGTTCTCGAAATCCTGACCTATTACTCTCGATCTACTCGAGCGATTGCCCTTGCTTGGTGAGCGACGAGAAAGCAATCTACGAGTTGTTGCAACGCGCCTATATGTGGGATGGGATAGAGACGTCCATCGAGATAAGACGCGTTACCAAGCTCCACGAACGACTTTGGACGGTAACCGCATTATTTAGCTCGAAGGCCCTTCGGATCGAGACGGAAAATGGGAAATTGATTCGTACAGGAACCAGCGGGAAGCGATCTGTTTGAGTTTACCTTGGTGAAACCAAGAGATGCGCATCGTTGGCTCCTTGGCCGGGCGTCCGTCGTGGAAGGCTGACTGATGACAAGAATTGCTCTGACTGCCAGTGTTGTCCTAGTCCTTATTCTTGTGGGCAGTAGCTCTCCAGGAAATTCCGATGCGTGGGCTGAGGAATGCTCCCGAGGATCTCTGAGAGCTAATATCTCGAGCCAAGGAAACGGGGCTATGCTGTCGCTCAGGCAAAGAGTCTATCAGTGTCATCCGTCAATGGTAGGGCGTGCGAATGTCAGCCTTGGGCCGTCCTATGTCTACGAAGTTCTCTGCGATCCAAGCAGTCAACAAGGCCCTGGAACATTGTGCTCTGTGGCGCCATGTCTTCAGACGAATCAAGCTTTCGCATTGCGAAATCTCCACTTCCCTGACGGCCGTGAAGAGCCAGCTGGATCTGCGTGTCTCAACCCTCGAGAAGCTAGATTGCCACCTCCGGTGTGACACTGTCTCAAGTGTTTGCGGCGATGCGGAGGGTGAAGACTGCCGGGCGGGGAGATTGGGGTGAGCTCCGAGATGAAGGACTTGGCGAACCTGAAGTCGTTCTTTTGGGTGGAAGGTGCGATCGCAGCCGCCGGTGCAGCTACATTGGCGGATCTATGCTGCGGGCGGAGTTTCGGGTGGTGGAGTACCGGTGGAGCGTTCGGGCGAAGGGAGACGTTGGTGACCGAGGGGCCGGGGACTCCGGGGTCTGGAGAGTGAGGTGAACACCACCTTCCGGCGTCGGGGTGTCTATCGGGTTGGGGTGACGGTGGTTTGGGTGGCTGAGGCGTATCTGGATGGGAGGAGGGTTGGGGAGGTCGACGACCTGGTGTCGGGGGCGGAGACGACGTATCCGGTGGCGGAGTTGCGGACGGTGCTGACGGGGTGAGGCGGGGTTCCTCGGCTGGCTTGCTTTGGGATAGCCTGCGGTGAGCCGGTCCTGGTCGGGGCGCGCTTGGTCGGGGGCTTGTGACTTGGCCGGGTTGGAACCGTGGTCCCTTCTGGAGGGCGAAAGGACTGCTCGTGACCGCCACTCTCATCGTTCTCGCGGTCGTCGTCGTGGTGGCGGTCGTGTCGGTGCTGATCTACAACGGGCTCGTGCGGCGGCGGAACCAGGTCGACAACGCCTGGAGCCAGATCGACGTGCAGCTCAAGCGGCGCTACGACCTGATCCCCAACCTGGTCGAGACGGTCAAGGGGTATGCCAGCCATGAGCGGGGCACGCTGGAGGCGGTCACCGAGGCGCGGGCCAGAGCGATCAACGCCCAGGGCCCGGCGGACCAGGCCTCGGCCGAGAACGGGCTCACCGGCGCGCTGAAGAGCCTGTTCGCGGTGGCCGAGTCCTACCCGGACCTGAGGGCCAGCCAGAACTTCCTGGAGCTGCAACAGGAGCTGTCGGCCACCGAGGACCGCACCGCCTACGCCCGCCAGTACTACAACGACGCCGTGCTCACCTATAACAACGCCGTCACCACCGTGCCGCAGAGCATCTTCGCGGCGATCTTCAAGTTCCGGACCCGGGAGTACTTCCAGGTCGGCGGCGAGGAGCGGGGGCCGGTCCGGGTCCAGTTCTAGGCGACCGGGAGCGGCGGGCAGGCGGGCCCGGTGCCGGACGAGCAGGTGGCCGCGGCACTGGCCGAGCAGGCGCTCCACCCTTCGTGGCTGCTTGCGGCCGAGGACGGGGCCCTCACCTTCCCGCAGTTCGCGACGCCGTTGCTGGTGGCGACGGTGGCGGCGGTCGTCCTGTGGGTACTGCTGCTGCTCGGGATGGCGTTCGCGACCCGGGCCCGGGGCGTCGATCCGGGACCGGCGACCATGGAGCTGGGCGAAGAGCCGCCGGCGGTTGTCGATCTGCTGACCAACGACTGGCGGGTGACGGCCGACGCCATTCCGGCCACGCTGCTCGACCTGGCGGCCCGCGACTACGTGGACCTGGAGCAGTACGGGCCGGGCCGGACGGTGTGCCGGGTCCGCCGGACCTCCGGCGAGGGGCTGGAGGCCTACGAGCGGATGGTGCTCGACCACGTCGCCGGGCTGGCCGTGGACGGGGTCGTGCCGGCGGAGGCGCTCACCACCGGTCCACAGGACCAGTCGAGCAGGTGGTGGCGCGCGTTCCAGCGCGCGGTGGTCGGCGACGCTCGCGGACGGGGGCTGGCCCGCGACCGCTGGAGCGGGTCGGCCAAGGCGATCCTCCGGGCGGCCGCGCTGGTGCCCGCCGGGCTCGGGGTCCTGTACGCCAACGCCGCCGGCGGCCTGGACTTCGGCACCATCGGCGCCGGGCTGGTGATCTGGGTCGTGCTCACCTCGTCGATCAAGCTCTTCGGCGACCAGCGGGACACGCCGGCCGGGGCGGAGGCGGCCGCCCGGTGGCTCGGCGTCCGCGACTACCTCGGGCGCAACGAGGTGTTCCCGACCCTGCCGCCGGCGTCGGTGGCCATCTGGGACCGGTATCTGGGCTACGGCGCCGCCCTGGGGGTGGCCACGGCGGCGGTGCATGCCCTGCCGATGGGGGCCGAGGACGATCATCGGGCCTGGTCCGCCTTTGGCGGACGTTGGCGGGTGGTGAAGGTCAGGTACCCGCGGCTCGGGTTCGCCTGGGGTCGCAAGCCGCCGCTCGCGTTCCTCGTCGGCCTGGTCGAGGCGGTGGCCGGCTACGTGGGCCTGCGGCTGATGCTCGGCCTGCGCGGCTGGACCGACGGGTACGCCGAGGCCGACCAGGCGGCCCGGTGGGTCCGCACGGCATCGACCCTGCTGGCCGTGGCCGCCCTGCTGGTCGCCGGGTGGGGCGTGTGGACGATGCTCAGGGCCGTGCTCGACCTCGTGTCCAGGCGGGAGGTCGAGGGGCAGGTCGTGCGCAGGCGGTCCTACAGCCGGGGGAACGACAAGCTCGCCCACTTCATGGCCGTCGACTCCGGGCGCTCGGACAAGGTGAAGGCGTGGCTGGTCCCGGCGGACGTGTATGGCCGCTTCCGGGAGGGCGGGGTGGTCAGGGCCACCATCGGGCCGCGGCTGGGGCACGTCTTCCGGGTCGAGCTCGTCAGCGAGGGCCGGGCCCCCACGGCGTCCGGGGTGCCGGCAGGGGCTGGGCAGGGAGGGACCGTCGCGGCGCCCGGGGAGCCGGCGGATGCCGGGCAGGACGCCGGGCCGGAAGGGGCCGGGGCGGGGCTGGATGGGGACCTGGTGGCGACGGGGACCGACCGGGACGGGGTCCCGGCGGGGGCCGCGTGGGTGGCCGGGGTCGCTGGAGCTCTGGCCGATCCGGGGGTGGACCCGGCCAGGGTGGTGACGGGGGAGGATGCCGCGCTCGCCCTGGGGGAGGCGGTGGAGGCGGCTCGGCCGCTCGTCGAGCAGCCGCTGCCGGTGGGGCGGATGCGCGGGTGCCAGTACCGGGCGGCGTCGGGCGGTGGATCGGTGTCCGTGTTCACGGCGGCCGGGGACCTGGTCAGGCTGCTGGTCCGCGTGAACCGGCGCTTCGGCGAGGCCGTCCCGGGCGTCGGCGACGAGGCCTTCCTGCGCGGTGACATGATCGCGGTCGTCCGGGGCGAGGTCGCCGTGTCGATCCGTCTCCAGGGGGGCCAGGTCGCCGACCGCCCGGCGGCGCTCCGGCAACTGGCCTCGACCGCGGCCGGTCGACTGGCCGAACCCTCGACCCAGGCACCCGCATCCCCCGAACCCGCCTGAGCGCCCTCCCGCCAGCTGGAGCAGGTTCCGGGGACGGGGCCGGGCCTGTCAGCGCTTGCGGCGGTGGTCTTCCTCGTCGAGGCCGAGGCGGGCGCGGCGGGCGCGTTCGGCGGCTTCGCGTTCGGCGGGGGAGATGTCGTCGGGGTCGGGGTGGTCCTGGCCGCCGCCGACGAGGCGTTCCAGGCGGCGCCTGGCCCGCTCGAGGGGAGAGCGCTCCTCGGGCTGGGCGGCGGCGGCACGTGCGATCCGCTCGCGTTCGGCGGCCGCCTTGGCCTCGCGCCAGCGGTCGCTGGCGCCGGCGGGGCGGTCCACCGGCTCGTGCTCCTCGAAGCTCCCGGCGGCGCCCGGCGCCCAGCCGGCCTCGGCGGGCGGCCGGGAGGGCTCCTCCGCGGGGAGCTCGGACGGGTCGGCGCCCTTGTCGATCGTCGGCGGGCCGAACCCGTACGGAGAGGCCGCGGTCGACCCGGGGAGCCCGTGGGCCACCGGCGCGGTCCGGGCGAGGTCGGGGTCGGCCGGCCCGGCCTGGGCCGAGTCGAAGCCAGAGCCGTCCGCCGTGGTCAGCGCGGGATCGGGGTCGTCCGGGCGCTCGGGGATCCCGGGACCTTCGGGGATCCCGGTGCCCTCGGGGTGCTCGGCCGACGAGAGGCCGTCGGCCGACCCGGACCCGTCCCCGGCCAGAGTCGTGTCGTCCCCGGTCGTGCCGGGCTCGTCGGGGACCGGTTCGGTGGTGGCGGCTGGAGCGGACCCCGGTTCGGTGTCGACCGACCCTGGGTCGGCCGGGACCGGGCCGGGGGGCTCGCCGGGACCGGGATCGGGCTCGGGGTCGGCGGCGGCTGGCGAACCGGTGAGCCCTGCTCCCGCCGGGGCCGGGTCGGGGGCCTCGCCAGGCTCGTGTTCGGTGTCCGCGGGGCCGGCTTCGGCGTCGGTCGGCGGGTGGAGCTGGTACTCCACCCCGTAGTGGGCGAACAGGGTGGCTTCCTCGTCCGGGCTGAGCTCGTCGTGGAGGTCGACCCTGGGGGAGTCCTTGATGTGGCGCTTCTCGTAGGGGACCTGGAGGCCGTCGCTGATCTCGGTGGCGTGGACCAGGGGGACGAACGTCTGGGTGGTGCCGAACAGGCCGGTGTTGACCAGCGCCCAGGTCGGGTGGCCGGTCTCGCGGTCCAGGTAGAACTCGCTGATGGTCCCGACCGTGCTGCCGTCTCGGTCGACGATCGCGAGCGCCCGCCAGCGGTCGAGGGTCGCCGGGTCGAAGGCCGCCATGCCCGTCCTCCTTGCTCTTGCCAATCCGCGCCGTTCGGCGACGCCCACCCTCACTGCCCCCCGAGCGGACCCGCCTAACCGGGCAGAGCCGCAGCGCCGCAGCAGGATACGGGACCGGGGGCCTCAGTCGGGAGCCGACTGCTCCAGCTCCAGCCCGCGGGTCTCGGGCAGGCGGGCGAACAGGACGCAGGTCAGGATCACCGGGGCGCAGATCAGCACGGCGGCGGTCGCGAAGCTGGCCAGGGCGTCGGTGAGCAGGCCGAACGCGACCAGCCCGGCGACCGCACCCAGGACACCGGCGGCCACCAGCCACCCGGCGACGGTGGCCCGAACGCTGGTCGGGAACAGCTCGGCGCTGAGGGCGCCGAAGGAGGGCGCGTAGGCCGAGGCGACCAGGATCGCCGCCAGGTAGCCGGCGGCCACCGCGGCCCGCGAACCGCTGTAGGTCAGCATCCCGGCCAGCGCCACCATCGCCTGGGCGCTCGCGGCGGTGATCCGGCGCCCCAGCCGGTCGGCCGCCCACCGCCCGACCAGGAGCCCGGCCAGGCCGATGGGCCCGGCGGCCAGGACCATGGCGGCGGTGGAGGAGCGGGACATCCCCAGCGCGTTCTCGGCGTACACGAACAGGAAGGTGTTCATCGGCCCGGTGACGAACGCGATCGCGAAGGCGAGCGAGGCCAGCAGCCACAGGCGGGGGCGCAGGTCGGCCCTGACCCTCCCGAGGACGGCGGGTCGGGCGGCGGCCAGCTCGGGGTCCTCGGCGGTCCGGAGCCGCTGGAAGCGGTCGGGCTCCTCGAGCCGGCGGGCGAGCAGGGGGATGGCGGCCAGGGGCACCACGGCGAGGGCGAACAGGCCGCGGAACCCGAGCCCGTCGCCCGCGACCCCGCGGACCAGCGCGGTCAGCCCGGCGCCGATGCCGTACCCGGCCGTCATCAGGGCGATCGCCTTGGCCCGGTCGCGGGTCTCGGTCTCCTCGGCCGCCACCACCACGGCGATGGCGTTGGTGGCCGACAGCATCGGCCGGCCGAAGGCGAACAGGGCCACGAACCACCAGTAGCCGGGGCTCAGGGCGGCCAGGGCGGTGACGGCCAGGCCGCCGGTCACGCAGCCGAGCAGCATCCGGCGGCGGCCGTAGCTGTCGGCCAGGGCGGCCAGCGGCAGGCTGGCCAGGGACGCCAGGCGCACGATGGCCAGCCCGATCCCCAGGGTGGTGCCGGACAGCCCGACCCTGGCCACCACCGAGGTGCCGTCGCTGGTCTCGCCGAAGGCCCGGGCCACGTCGCCAAGGGCGGTGGTGGCCCCGAACTGGGCGAAGCCGGCGGCCACGGTGGCCGCGGCCACGGCCAGGATGGCCGGATGGTGCCAGCCGTGCAGCCGGATGCGGCGGGCGGAGGAGGCGTCGGCGCCGGGGTCGCCAGGCGGCGACGGCCCCGGCGCCCCGGTCGAGGTCACGTTGCAGGTCGCCCTGGGTGTGGTTGCCGTCCAGGCACTCTAGAGCAGCGGCCTTGGATCCGGCGCCTGGGTCGGCTCCTTCCGGCGTCGGCGGGGCTCGTTCGTCAGCCGCGGCGGAACGGACGTGGCTTCATTTACCGCCCAGGCGCCGGATGCCGATCACCGACGGCTTGGGAGGCTCCGCCGGCCCGGTGTTGGGCCAGTTGCTGCCGCGGGGGACCGTGCGGACCTGCACGTACAGGCCGCCGGCGAGGTCGAGCATCTCGACCGCGCCGGGTCAGGATCGACGCGGCGACCCCGCCGGCGTTCGGGTCGCCGTTGATCGGCGAGTCCTCGCTGGGGTGCTGCACCGACAGCAGCAGCGTGTCGCCGACGAAGGTGGGCCCGGTCATCTCGCAGCGCGGCGGACCGTAGCCGAACGGGTGGATCACGCCGGCGGCGCGTCCCCGCACCGGCAGGTAGAAGATCCAGTTGGTGCCGAAGGTGCCGACCAGGTTGCCGGCCGCCGAGCCGGTCGAGGTGTGGTCGATGGCGGTGGTGCCGGGCTGGAGCGTCGGGCCGCTGTAGACGGTCGTGAAGCCGTTGTGCAGCGCGGTGGACATGTCGGTCACGCCCCAGACGTTGCCGTCCTCGTCGAAGGCGAGGTTGTCCAGGTTGGCGAAGCCGTCGCCGTCCTCGGCGCCGGACTCGCCGCCCTGCTGGAACCGCTCCCAGCGGAAGGTGGTGCCGGTGGAGTCGTGGCTGTCCTCCCTGATCTTGTAGAGGCCGCCGAACTGCTGGGTGTCGTCCACCTCCGGGGTGTACTTGCCGACGACGAACACCCGCGAGTCGGGGTAGCCGTCGCCGCCGGGGGCGCCGTCGGTGTAGGCGATGAAGGTCTCGCGCCGGTTGTGGGGGCTCACCTCCAGGTCCTCCGGCCGGGCCGACGGGGTGCCGCCGGCGAGGTTCCCGGCGAGGAAGGCGTCGACCAGGATCGCGCCCTGGCTGGTGTAGTAGTCGCCGAGGGTGGCCGCGGCGACCGTGCCGCCCTTGGTCCGGTACGACGCCAGGTCCGCCGCCTCGGTGGCGATGAAGACGTCGTAGGGGCCGCCGTCGCTGGTCTGGCCGGCCACGCCGGCGCGCTTGGGCAGCCGGATCTTGGCGGCGGTGACGGTCTCCACCGGGACGCCGCGGGCCGCCGCCTCGGCGGCCGCCAGCGCCGACGGGGCGATCGGGTCGACGGGGGTGTCCGCCACCAGCGGGATCCACTCGCCCGTGCCGCCGGTGGCGCCCGGGTCGAGGCGGGCGACGTACAGCGTGCCCTTCTCCAGCAGCCGCGAGGTGGAGCGGCTGTCGGGGTCATGGACCTTCCCGTCGCTGACGTACTTCCAGATGTGGCCGCCGCGGCGGTCGTCGCCCATGTAGGCGACCAGCTTGCGGCCGGGCACGGCCCGCATGGCCACGTTCTCGTGACGCACCCGGCCCATCGCGGTGTGCTTGCGCGCGCGCCAGGTTGGGTCGGCCGGGTCGATCTCCACCACCCAGCCGTACTTCTCCCCGACCAGCCCGAAGAAGGTCCCGGTGGTGTAGTTGTGGAACGTCTGGCCGCTGACGGGGTCGGTGACGGTCGCCGGGGTGCCGACGACGTAGCCGGTCTGGGTGCCGTCGGGCAGCACGTTCTCCTGCACGCCGACGAAGAAGGCGCCGGCGCCGCCCTGGAAGTTCTCCTCGCACGACAGCACCGTGCCCCATGGGGTCAGCGCGCCGGAGCAGCCGAAGCCGGTGCCGATGATCCGGTTGCCGAGGCCGTCGCTGGAGTGGGGCATGACCTCGGTGGCGGCGGGCCCGGTGCCGATCAGATACCTCCGGTCGCCCTGCTGGTGGGGACGGTCGCCCCACGACACCAGCGACGAGAAGGGCGTGCCGTCGGGGCGCAGGTCGCTCCGGCCGGCGTTGAGGGCCAGCCCGGACAGGCCGTGGATGCGGCGGTTGCGCCGGTCGGCCACGGGGGCGTAGCGGCCGCTGTGGCCCTTGCGGAGCCGCACGATCGTGCCGCCCATGTTGTAGAGGAACTCGCCCCAGCGGGTCCCCTGGGGCACGGTCGGGCCGTCGATGTCGAAGCCCACCACGGCCGGGAACGAGGTCGCGGGGCGTGGGTTGGCCGTCTGCAGCGTCGCCGGCGTCTCCGGCGCGCCGAGCGACAGCGGGAACGAGATGTACTCGTGGTTCACCCACAGGAACCCGTCGCCGGAGCCGCGGAGCCGGCGGAACGCCGTGTAGTCGGCGTTGTAGCCGACGTACTGGTCGCGGTCGTCGAACACCCGGTCGCCCCAGGCGACGATGAGATACCGCTCGAACTCGGGCGCGACGACCACGTCGTCCAGCACCTTGTACTCGGCCAGCGGTGCGCCGAAGTCGCCCACCTGGCCGGAGGTGGGCAGGAAGCTCTCGCTGCTCAGATAGATCGGGAGCTGATGCGGGAGCCGAACCGGCGTGGCGCCCCGCCCGAGAAAGTCGCCCACCGACACCTCCGCCCCGACGGCGGCGGTCACCAGCAGCGTGTCGGCGGCGGCGGCACCTCCGGTCACGCCAAGGAACGCGAGAAACTGCCTCCGTGAGAGCTCCATCCCGAGCCACCTCCGCTGGGGCGGGTGCGAGTTGCCTCGCCCGACGAGCCATGGCCAGTAGTGTCCATCGCCGCAACCGTCGCTTTCAATGCCCAACTGATGGGTTCTTGACACGGTATGCCCGGTACGGAAGCGTTACCGGGTCTCCGGGTTCAGCTCCACCGCCTGCATCCAGCGCCGGTTCCAGGAAGGTGCCCCATGGTCGCTCGCCGCCGCTCCCGCGGTCTCCCCGCCATCGCCCTCGTCGTCGCCGTCCTGGCCGCCCTGCTGGCCACCGCGGCCCCCGCCCCGGCGAGCCCGCGGCCGCCCAGGCCGCCCCCGCCGAGCAGTCGGCGATCCTGTTCGCCGCCGACGGCATGCGACCCGACCTGGTCGACCGCTTCGCGGCCAGCGGGGCCATGCCCAACATGCGCGAGCTCAAGCGGCGCGGGGTGCAGGGCCGCAACGGCCTCACCCAGGGCTTCCCACCCAACACCGGGGTCGGCTGGTACTCGCTGGCCACCGGCGCCTGGCCGGGCAAGCACGGCTCCACCAACAACACCTTCCACCAGACCGGCACCGACTTCTCCCGCGGGACCAGCTTCTCGGCCACCGGGGTCCTCCAGGCCGACTCGATCGCCTCGGCCGCCGAGCGGGCCGGGCGCCAGGTCGCCCAGCTCGACTGGGTCGCCGGCCGCCAGGCGAACATCGCCGGCCCGACGGTCGACTTCACCACCTTCTTCTCGACCCGCGGGGTGCTCACCGCCCCGGCCGACCCCGACGAGCAGGCGGGCGCGGCCCGCTTCGGCCTCTCCTACCAGCTGGCCGAGTTCGAGCCGGCCAGCGGCTGGAGCAACGTCCCCGCCGGCGACCCGGCCACCGCGCCCCAGCAGACCACCCTGACCGTCGCCTCCACCTTCGCCGCGGCCAACCCCGACCGGGTCTACGACGTCTACGTGTTCGACTCCCGGGCCGACAACCGGCGCGCCTATGACCGCGTGCTGCTGGTCCCGGCGGCCGCCGCCAAGGACGCCAGCCAGGCCGCGGCCACCCTGCGCGAGGGCCGGTTCGAGGAGGTCAAGCTGCGCGGCGCCGACGGCCTGATCGGCGCCAGGGCCGGCCAGAGCGCGGGCTTCTACGTGAAGCTGACCGACCTGGCCGCCGACCTGTCCGGCTTCAAGATCTACTTCACCTCGGTGGCCAGGGCCAACGCCACCTGCCGGACCGACGCCTGCGCGGCCCTGCCGGCCGGCGGGGCCGGCGAGGACCCGCTGGAGAAGTACATCGCCGACAACCTGCCGTCCTGGATCGCGGCCGACTTCGCGCCGCTCGAGGCCCACATCATCGACGAGGAGACCTACGTCGAGCAGGGCCTGGATCTGGAATCGCGCTACGGCGACGCGGTCGTCCGCTTCGTCCTCGGCGAGCTCCAGCCCGAGACCGACCTGGCCATGGTCGGGTTCCCGGTCACCGACGAGTTCAGCCACCAGTTCCTCGGCCTGCTCACCCCGACCGACCTGGACGGCCGGCCCAACCCGTTCTTCGACAACGTCGACGGCGAGGGCCCGCGCGACGGCCGCATCGGGGTCCGCTCCCGCTTCATCCGCAGCGCCTACAACGGGGCCGACGACAAGCTGGGGCTGACCAGGCGGTTCATGCCCGACGACGCGGTCGTGATGGCCAGCTCCGACCACGGGTTCGCCGCCGCCTGGGAGGCGATCAACGCCGGCAAGGTCCTCACCGACATCGGGCTCCAGCCCAGCGAGCAGCCGGGCAACTGCCGGCTCGACGCCGCCGCCGCGACCACCACCAAGGCCAAGGCCTGCTACGCCGGCGGGACGGCCCAGATCTACCTGAACCTGGCCGGCCGCGACCAGCCCGGCCTGGTCCCGCTGGACCAGTACGACAAGGTCCGCGACCAGATCATCGCCGCCTTCGAGGGGCTCGAGGACCCGAGGACGCCCGGCCGCGAGGTCATCCTCGACGTGCTCAAGAAGGAGGAGCTGACCGACGTCGACGGCAGCGACTCCCAGCACCCGACCCGCTCGGGCGACGTGGTCGTGATCGCCCGGCCGCCCTACCAGTTCGACGCGGCCACCCCGGGCGTGGCCATCGCGCCCTCGGAGTTCTTCGGCCAGCACGGCTACCGGCCGGACATGGTCGACATGCGGCGGAACCTCAACATGCACGGCACCTTCGTGGCCGCCGGGCCCGGGATCCGCAACCGCGGGCCGGTGGCCGGGATCGAGGCCATCGACGTCGCGCCGACCCTGGCCTTCCTCATGGGCATCCCCGGCCCGCAGACCGCCCAGGGCCGGATCCTGTTCGAGATGCTCGAGGGGGGCGACCGCTACTTCGACGCCCACCTGCTGGGGATCAACGACTTCCACGGCAACCTCACCGGGGCCGGGCAGATCTACACCGACCCCTACAGCGGGTTCCGCGGGGCGGCCGGGGGCGCGGCCGTGCTCGCCCGCTACCTGCTGGAGCGCAAGCGGGCCAACCCCGGCACCACCGTGCTGGTCCACTCCGGCGACATGATCGGGGCCAGCCCGCCCGAGTCGGGGCTGCTCCAGGACGAGCCGACCATCCGCGTCCTCAACGAGATCGGCTTCGACGTCGGCGCCCCCGGCAACCACGAGTTCGACGAGGGCCTGGACGAGCTGCTGCGGCTGCTCGACGGCGGCCCGTCCCAGTTCCCGCCGGGCAGCACCTTCGAGGGCCAGGACTTCCCGCTGGTGTCGGCCAACATCGTCGACGCCGACACCCAGGAGCCGATCTTCGAGCCCTACCTGATCAAGCGGGTCAAGGGCGTCCCGATCGCCTTCATCGGCGCCACCACCATCACCACCCCGACCATCGTCGAGCAGGGGGCGGTCGACGGCCTCGAGTTCCTGGACGAGGCCGAGGCGGTCAACAGCTACGTGCCCGAGCTCAAGGCCAAGGGCGTGGAGGCGATGGTGCTGCTGATCCACGAGGGCGGCACCCAGGACCGGTTCCCCTTCGGCACCATCTCGCCCCGGATCAGCGACGTCACCCGGGCCCTGGACCCCGAGGTCGACGTGGTCATGGCCGGGCACTCCCACACCGCCCTGAACTCGCGGGTCGACGGGCGCCTGGTCGTGCAGGCGTCGTCGTTCGGGCGCGCGTTCGAGGACGTCCGCCTCACCCTGGACCGCAAGACCAGGGACGTCGCGGCGGCCTCGGCCACCCTGCAGGGGGCCTGGACCTACAACCCGCCCGACATCGCCGACCCGGCCCACCAGGTCGCCGGCGACCCGGCGGTCCAGGCGATCGTCGACGACGCCGTCGAGCAGGTCGCGCCGCTGGTCAACCGGGTCGTCAACGTCGCCGCCACCGACCTGCTGGCCGGCCGCGACGGCGGGGCGAACGCGGCCGGGGAGTCGCCGCTGGGCAACCTGATCGCCGACGCCCAGCGGGCCGAGATGGGCACCCAGTTCGCGTTCATGAACCCGGGCGGGATCCGGGCCAGGATCCAGGCCGGCGAGGTCACCTGGGGCGAGCTGTTCACGGTCCAGCCGTTCGCCAACGACCTGGTCAAGATGGACCTGACCGGGGCGCAGGTCTGGACCCTGCTCGGCCAGCAGTTCCAGACGCCGTCGAACCGGATCCTGGAGATCTCAGGCCTCCACTACCGCTACCACCTGACCTCGCCGACCACCGGGGTGATCGACGCGGTCTTCGTCGGCCCACCCGGCGACGACTCCACGCCGGTGCCCAACGACGCCAGCGTCACCTACACGGTCACGGTGAACTCGTTCCTGGCCGGCGGCGGCGACGGGTTCACCGTCCTGCGCGACGGCACCAACCGCGTGGTCGGCCCGGTCGACCTCGACGCCCTGGTCGAGTACGTCGAGGCCCTCCCCACCCCCTTCACCAGCCAGATCGAGGGCCGGATCGTGCTCACCACGTAGGGCCCTGGTCAGGGGAGGCGGAGGAACCAGGTGATGGAGGCGGCGGCGCCGAGGAGGAGGAGGATGGCGGCTCCGCCCATGAAGTAGGAGGTCAGCTCGCGCTTCTCCTCGACGTAGGTGAGGCGGGTGCCGAGGTCGCGGTAGACGGCGTTGAGCTGTTCGCTGGTGGGGGCGGTGAAGGCCTGGCCGCCGCTGATCTCGGCGATCTGCTCGAGCTCGGCTGGCGGCAGGGAGGCGAGGGCCACGGTGAAGACCGGGACCTTCTCCTCCAGGGCCTGCTGGGCGGCGACCACGGTGGGGGTGCCGCTGCGGCTCTCGCCGTCGGTGAGCAGGAGGATGGCCGTCGGGGGGCGCTCGTCGTTGACCGCGTTGCGGGGCCGGCTGGCCTGGAGGGCGCGGATCACCGCGTCGCCGACGGCCGTGCCCTGGCGGAGCGGGGCGTTGCGCAGGGCGGTCCGGATCACCTCTTTGTCGGTGGTCGGGAGCGCCTCGACGCTGGGGGCGCCGGCGAAGGTGACCAGCCCCACCTGGAACCGGTCGGGGATCTCCTCCAGGAAGGCGTCGGCCGCCTCCCTGGCCGCCTCGATGCGGGTCGGCGACACGTCGGTGTTGAGCATCGACTGCGAGGTGTCCATGACCAGCATGATGGTGGCCTGGTCGCGCGGCACCTGGGCGGTGGCCTCGGGCCGGGCCAGGGCGAGCAGGAGCACGGTGGCCGCCAGCAGGTAGAGGATGATCGGGACCACCCGCCGCCAGCCGGGCCGGGCGGTGACCATGTTGGGCAGCAGCGCCGGGTTGCCGAAGGCGACCGCCCGCTGCCCGCGGCGGCGCTCGCCCCGCATCCACACCAGCAGCACGAGCGGTACCAGCAGCACCGCCCAGAGCAGCTCGGGCCAGCGGAAACTCATGCTGGTTGTTCTCTGGCGAGGTCGATGCGGGGTGGGGGGATGGCGGCCAGGACGGCGGTGAGGAGGCTGTCGGGGGTGACCTGTTCGGCCAGGGCCTGGTAGGTCAGCACCAGGCGGTGGCGCAGCACGTCGCGGGCCAGTTCTTGGACGTCTTGGGGCAGGCAGTAGCTGCGGCCCCGCAGCACCGCCAGCGCGCGGGCGGCCGCGACCAGGTTGATCGAGCCTCGGGGGCTGGCGCCGTAGGCGATGTAGCCTGCGAGGTCGGGGAGCTGGTAGGTGGCGGGGTGGCGGGTGGCGTCACACAGCGCGACGGCGTACTCGGCACCAGGCGGCGAACGGCCCTGGTCAGGGGAGGCGGAGGAACCAGGTGATGGAGGCGGCGGCGCCGAGGAGGAGGAGGACGGCGGCTCCGCCCATGAAGTAGGAGGTGAGCTCGCGCTTCTCCTCGACGTAGGTGAGGCGGGAGCCGAGGTCGCGGTAGACGGCGGTGAGCTGTTCGCTGGTGGGGGCGGTGAAGGCCTGGCCGCCGCTCATCTCGGCGATCTGCTCGAGCTCGGCTGGCGGCAGGGAGGCGAGGGCCACGGTGAAGACCGGGACCTTCTCCTCCAGGGCCTGCTGGGCGGCGACCACGGTGGGGATGCCGCTGCGGCTCTCGCCGTCGGTGAGCAGGAGGATGGCCGTCGGGGGGCGCTCGTCGTTGGCCGCGTTGCGGGGCCGGCTGGCCTGGAGGGCGCGGATGACCGCGTCGCCGACGGCGGTGCCCCGGCGGAGCGGGGCGTTGCGCAGGGCGGTCCGGATCACCTCTTTGTCGGTGGTCGGGAGGGCCTCGACGCTGGGGGCGCCGGCGAAGGTGACCAGCCCGACCTGGAACCGGTCGGGGATCTCCTCGAGGAAGGCGTCGGCCGCCTCCCTGGCCGCCTCGATGCGGGTCGGCGACACGTCGGTGTTGAGCATCGACCGCGAGGTGTCCATGACCAGCATGATGGTGGCCTGGTCGCGCGGCACCTGGGCGGTGGCCTCGGGCCGGGCCAGGGCCAGCAGGAGCACGGTGGCGGCCAGCAGGTAGAGGATGATCGGGACCACCCGCCGCCAGCCGGGCCGGGCGGTGACCATGTTGGGCAGCAGCGCCGGGTTGCCGAAGGCGACCGCCCGCTGCCCGCGGCGGCGCTCGCCCCGCATCCACACCAGCAGCACCAGCGGTACCAGCAGCACCGCCCAGAGCAGCTCGGGCCAGCGGAAGCTCATGCGGGTTGTTCTCTGGCGAGGTCGATGCGGGGTGGGGGGATGGCGGCCAGGACGGCGGTCAGCAGGCTGTCGGGGGTGACTTGTTCGGCCAGGGCCTGGTAGGTCAGGACCAGGCGGTGGCGCAGGACGTCGCGGGCGAGTTCTTGGACGTCTTGGGGCAGGCAGTAGCTGCGGCCCCGCAGCACGGCCAGGGCGCGGGCGGCGGCGACCAGGTTGATCGAGCCCCGCGGGCTGGCGCCGTAGGCGATGTAGCCGGCGAGGTCGGGGAGTTGGTAGGTGGCGGGGTGGCGGGTGGCGTCACACAGGGCGACGGCGTACTCGGCGACCAGGCGGTCGACATAGACGGTGGCGGTGTGGGCCTGGAGGGCCTGGAGCTGTTCCAGGCTGACAGCATTTGGGTGATGGTGGGGGGTCGACCAGGCTGCGGGCGACGATGGTCATCTCTTCGGAGAAGTTGGGGTAGTCGACCACCACTTTCATGAGGAAGCGGTCGACCTGGGCTTCGGGGAGGGGGTAGGTGCCGTCGGACTCGATCGGGTTCTGGGTGGCCAGGACCAGGAACGGGGCGGGGACCTGGAAGGTTTGTTTGCCGATGGTGACCTGGTGTTCCTGCATCACCTCCAGCAGGGCCGATTGGACCTTGGCGGGGGCGCGGTTGATCTCATCGGCGAGCAGGAAGTTGCAGTGCACGGGGCCGAGTTCGGTCTCGAAGCCGCCCTGGTCGGGCCGCCAGATCCGGGTGCCGACCAGGTCGGAGGGGACCAGGTCGGGGGTGAACTGGATCCGTTGGAAGCTGCCCCCCAGGACCTGGGCCAGGGTGGCGATGGTGCGGGTCTTGGCCAGCCCCGGCACCCCCTCCAGCAGCAGATGCCCACCCGACAGCAGGGCGACCAGGACCCGTTCCAGCATGCCTTCCTGGCCGACGATGACCCGCTTGATCTCAAACAACGCCGCCTCGAGGGCGGTCGAGGGGTTGGCGGGGTCGGCAACGCCGAGGCGTCGCTGGTCGTTCTCGGTCATCTGGTCTCCTTACTGGTCGGGATCAGGGAAGCCGGGCGCCACGGCGCGCCCGCAGCGCGCCCGCGGCGGCCAGCAGGAGCAGGCCGGCGGCCGTGAACGCCACCGTGACCTCGCGCTCCTCGAGCCGGAAGCCGATGCGGGAGCCGAGGCTGTCGTACACCGCGGTCAGGTTCTCGCTGGTCGGCGCCTGGAAGAAGCGGCCGTTGCTGGTCTCGGCGATCCTGGCCAGGCTGTCCGGGTCGGGCGGGACCGGCTGGATGCGGGTGCCGCCGAAGGCGTTCGGCTGCCGCAGCACCCCGTTGGCGGTGCCGAGGGCGATGGTGTAGACGGGCACCCTGAGCTGGCGGGCCCGCTCGGCCTGGACGAACGGGTCGCCCCCGGCCGAGTTGGCCCCGTCCGAGAGCAGCAGCGTCACCGCCGGCGGCACGGCCGGCTGCTGGGCCCCCTGGTCCGGGGTGCTCGGGACCGGGTGCTCGGGGTGGGCGTGCCCCCCTGCGCGTTGGGGTCGACGGTGGTGGTCGGGCCGGGGCCGCCGACCGCCTCCTGGCGGGCCGCCTCGATCACGTCGAGGGCCCGGGCCAGCCCGTCGCCCATGGCCGTCCCGCCGTTGGCGTTCAGCGTGGCCAGGGCGCTGCGCACCGCTTCCCGGTCGGTGGTCGGCGGCACCAGGGTCTCGGCCTCGCTGGAGAAGGTGACCAGCCCCACCTGGAAGCGCTCGGGGAGGCGGTCCAGGAAGCGGGTGGCCGCCCGCTGCGCCGCCTCCATGCGGGTCGGGTCGACGTCGTCGGCGTTCATCGACCCGGACACGTCGATCACCAGCATGACGGTGGCCTCGTCGCGGGGGACGGGCACCCGCGCCATCGGCCGGGCCGCGCCCAGCAGCAGCGCGGCCAGGGCGAGGACCAGCAGGGCGGCGGGAATCCACCGGCCCCGCCGCTCCCGCTCGACCACCCCGGCGAGCACGTCCAGGGCGGGGTAGCGGATCGCGTAGCGGATCCGCCGCCGCCTGGCCATGACCAGCGCGAGGATGGTGAGGGGGATCAAGGGCAACGCCAGGAGCGCCAAGGGGGTGGCAAACGTCATTTGGCAGCTCCAGGCTCGCGATGTCTTCCCCTTAGGCTGCCACGATCCTCGAAACCACGTAAGCCTGCCGTCAAAGACGGGCCCGCGCGGTACCCTTGCACCGTGGTCGTCCGGTGGGGCGGGGCGAGCGGGGGATTTGCCCTTCAGCCGGGGAGCGTTGCGCTCATCCGGGTTTGGACTCCCGACTATTGGCCCCGCCCCACCGGGCCACGCCGGGCGGCGCAAATCCCGTGCGCCGGGCCCGGCCACGTGCCACGCTCCCGCCATGGACCCGCGCGTCGCCGCCAACCGCGCCCTCTGGAACGAGTGGACGCCGATCCACGTCCGCTCGGCGTTCTACGACGTCGAGGGCTGGAAGTCCGGGGGGCGGGCCGACCTGTACCCCCTGCTGGTCTCCGAGGTCGGCGACGTCGCCGGCAAGGACCTGCTCCACCTGCAGTGCCACTTCGGGCTGGACACGCTCGCCTGGGCCAGGCGGGGGGCCAGGGTCACCGGGGCCGACATCTCGGAGCGGGCCATCGAGCAGGCCCGCGTCCTGGCCGGCGAGACCGGCCTGGACGGCCGCTTCGTGGTCTCCGACGTGGTCGATCTCCCGGACAACCTGGAGGGCGACTTCGACGTGGTGTTCACCTCCTTCGGGGCCCTCAACTGGCTGCCCGACCTTCCCCGCTGGGCCGAGGTGGTCGCCCACTTCGTGCGCCCGGGCGGCTTCTTCTACATCGCCGAGGCCCACCCGTTCGCCTGGGCCTTCGACGACGACGACACGGCCACCGAGCTGCGCCTCCGCTACCACTACTGGCCGTCCCCGGACCCGCTGGTGTTCCCCAACGAAGGGTCCTACGCGGACCCGGACGCCCCCGTGGAGGAGCCGTTCGAGTACGCCTGGCAGCACAGCATGGGCGAGATCATCACCTCGCTGGCGGCGGCCGGGCTGCGCATCGAGTACCTCCACGAGCATCCCTGGGTCCCCTGGAAGATGTTCCCGTTCATGGTCGAGACCGAGCCCTCCTCCGGCGTCTGGCGGCTGCCCGAGCCCGACGACGCGCGCCTGCCGCTGCTGTACTCGCTCAAGGCCACCAAGCAGACCGCCACTAGCCGAGCACCCTCCGCGGACCGTCCTGGCCGCCGCGACCATGTTGCGCAGGGAGGCCAGCACCTCCGGGTAGTCGCGGGTCTTGAGGCCGCAGTCGGGGTTGACCCAGAGCCGGGTCGGGCCGACCGCCTCCAGCGCCTCGGACAGCAGCGTGGCCATCTCGTCGGGCGGCGGCACCCGCGGCGAGTGGATGTCGTAGACCCCGAGGCCGATCTCGCGCCCGTACCCGGCCTGCTCCAGGTCGCGGACCAGCTCCATGCGCGAGCGGGCGGCCTCGATCGAGGTCACGTCGGCGTCCAGCCCGTCGATCGCGGGCAGGATCTCGCCGAACTCCGAGTAGCACATGTGGGTGTGGACCTGGGTCTCGTCGCGGACCCCGGCGGTGGCCAGCCGGAACGCCTCCACCGCCCACGCCAGGTAGGCCTGGCGGCGGTCGCGGCGAAGGGGCAGGGCCTCGCGCAGGGCCGGCTCGTCGACCTGGATGACGCCGATCCCGGCCGCCTCCAGGTCGGCCATCTCGTCCCGGATGGCCAGGGCGAGCTGGCGCGCGGTCGCCTCCCGCGGCTGGTCGTCGCGCTCGAACGACCACTTCAGCATGGTCACCGGACCGGTCAGCATGCCCTTGACCGGCCGCCGGGTGCGCGACTGGGCGTAGGTGAGCCACTCCACGGTCATCGGGGCCGGGCGGGCGACGTCGCCGAAGATGATCGGCGGCCGGACATAGCGGGTGCCGTAGGACTGGACCCAGCCGAGCTCGGTGACGGCCACCCCGTCGAGCTGCTCCCCGAAGTACTGGACCATGTCGTTGCGCTCGGGCTCCCCGTGGACCAGCACGTCGAGCTCCAGCTCGTCCTGGATCCGGATGACCTCGGCGATCTCGTCGCGCATGCGCGCCTGGTAGCCGGCCTCGTCCAGCTCGCCCCGGCGGCGGGCCGCCCGGGCCTTGCGGACCTCGCCGGTCTGGGGGAAGGAGCCGATGGTGGTCGTGGGCAGCGGCGGCAGGCCGAGCCGGGCCCGCTGGGCCTTCTCGCGGACCTCGTACGGGCTGGCCCGGTGCAGCTCGGGCTCGCCGATCGCGTCCAGGCGCCGGCGCACCGCCGGGTCGTGGGTCCTGCCCGACCCCCGGCGTGCGGCCAGCGTGCGCTGGTTCGCCTCCAGCTCCTCGGCGATGGCCTCGGTGCCCTCGGCCAGCCCGCGGGCCAGGGTGACCACCTCGGCGACCTTCTGGCGGGCGAAGGCCAGCCAGGGCCGGATCTCGGGGTCGAGGGCCTGCTCGGCGTCCAGGTCGATCGGGACGTGCTGGAGCGAGCAGGAGGTGGACACGACCACCTCGCCGGCCAGGCCGAGCAGGGTGGCCAGGGTGGACAGGGACCGCTCCAGGTCGTTCACCCAGACGTTGCGGCCGTCGACCACCCCGGCGACCAGGGTCCGGTCGCCGATGCCGCCGGCCGCGGCCAGCAGGTCCAGGTTGCGGGCGCCGTCCCGGGTCAGGTCGAGGCCGATCCCCTCCACCGGGGCGCCGGCGAGCACCCCGAGGGCGTCGCCCAGGTGGTCGAAGTAGCTGGCGACCAGCAGCTTGGGCCTGGCCGGGGGGTCCGGGGGACCGCCGGGGTGGTCCCCCGGAGGATCGGGGCCTGGCCGAGGCGGTCGTAGGCGCGGCCGAGGGCGTCCAGCTCCCGCGGCGACCGGTCCTGGACGAAGGCCGGCTCGTCGAGCTGCACCCACTCGACCCCGGCGGCCTCCAGCTCGTCCAGCAGCTCGGCATACACCTCCAGCAGCGGGTCGAGCAGCTCCAGGCGGTCGAAGGCGGCCGGGGCGCCGTCGGCCGGCTTGCCCAGCAGCAGGAAGGTCACCGGGCCGAGCAGGACCGGGCGGGTGGCGATGCCCAGCTCGCGGGCCTCGGCCAGCTCGACCAGGGGCTTGGGCCTGGCCGCCAGGCGGAACCCGGTGGCCGGCCCGAGCTCGGGGACCAGGTAGTGGTAGTTGGTGTCGAACCACTTGGTCATCTCCATGGCGGTGGCGTCGGCGCGCCCCCTGGCCATGGCGAAGTAGGTGTCCAGGTCGACGTCGCCGCCGGCGCCGCCGTGGCGCTCGGGCACGGCGCCCACCAGGACGCAGGTGTCGAGCACCTGGTCGTACAGCGAGAAGTGGTTGGAGGGGACCTGCCCGACCCCGGCGTCGCGCAGGAACGTCCAGGCCTGGCGGCGCAGCTCCCTGGCGGTCGCCTCCAGCTCCTCGGCCGGCACCCGGCCCGCCCAGTAGCCCTCGGTGGCGGTCTTCAGCTCCCGGCGGTCTCCGATGCGCGGGAACCCGTGAACGGTCGAACGACTTGTCATGAGCCCTCCCTCGAGGCCTGGACTGGCCGCGCTCGCCGCGCGGGCGCTGGCAGGTCTTCGGGCTCGTGGGCGGGCGGCGCGGTCGATGCCGCGCCGGGTTCCTACCGGCCGTCGCTTCCCAAGACTGTCTGGCTCAGTGCTTGACCGAGGCGCGTTCGGCGCCTCGGTGACGGCTGTCGTTCCCACATACCGCTGCGGGGCAGCTCCGGATTCACACCGGATTCCCTCGTTGCAAGACCAGCGCCCGGCAAGGATCGTCCCGCCCACTCCGGCTGTCAACCACCCGGGGTCTAGAACAGGGTCGGGGTGGCGGGTTCCAGACCGTGTGGACCGTGGATCCTTCATGGCTGCAGAACCACGGAATCGCCGACCGCGACCCGCCCGGGACGAATCGTCGATCCGTACACGCCGAGGCATGTCTCCCGGTGGGTGGCGATAGCGCGTAGCACCTCTGGGTCGCGGCGGCCGGTGACCGGGTCGACGTTGACGACAACGCACCGTTTGTCACGCCCGTCGATCCGCATCCACGTCGTGCCGACCGTCAGGGCCTGTCCGACCCACTCGTCCTCCGGGAACGCCGCCGCGCCGAACGCCTCGATCACCAGATTCGGCCGGAAACGCAGCACGTCCAGATCGGTGCCCAGCAGCGCGCCGAGGCTCTCGACGGTGCGCGTGGTGATCAGCGACAGCGGCATGGTGTCGAACGTTCCCCGGTTCAGCTTCATCACCCGTACGCCTTCACCGAGCTCGGCCGCGAGAGCCGGCGCAGTGACATCGAATCGGGCACCTGCCGGGGTACGGACGATGACCGCGGATGCGTCTGGGCGTTCCCGCTCCGTCCAACAAGGGTGATAGTCGTTGAGGTCGTTGCGCTGCCGCAGCGTCAACCAGGGGAAGCCGTTGCTCGGCAGGTCGGGTCGCACGAATGCCCACCGTCGATCTCCGGACAGGCCGTGCCATGACACGTCGACGTCCTCGACGGGCTCGGCGGCCATCGACTTGACCGGATAGCGCAGCACCGCTGCCACCCGTCCCACCAGCACACCCTCAGCCACGAGCTAGCCTCCTCCGTGAGAAGGCGCCCTTTCCGCGATCGAGGGCCGGGTGGAGCGTGGCGAACTGTCGTTCGTCGCAGCGCCTCTCCACCCGTATTTGCCGCCCCGGTAACTAGGCACGCGTGCGAGAAGGGTGGGTGGGTCATGAGGCCAGTCGGTGGGACCTGTCCAGGTCCGGGTCGTCCTGGTAGAGGCGGCGCGGCTGGTGGCCCGCCAGGCCAAGATGGGCCAGGGTGGCGGCGATCCAGTCGTGCTTGGCCTTGGTGTAGGTCACCAGATCGATCCGCGCCGCCTGCCGCGATGGCCCGCTTGAGGGCCGCATAGCGCCGGCGCAGGACCGGGTCGGCGCGCAGAGTCGTCCCGGAAGCCGCGCATGGCGGCGACCTCGGGGCTGTCGGTCGGGACTATGTGGACGTGGACCCGGTAGGTCGGTGAGTCCGTGGCGGAAGGCGCCCCACAGCATCGGCCGGGTGGCCGGGAACGCCGCCGGGACCTGGGGTTGGAAGCCAAGCTCGAGCAGGGCCTGGGTGATGGCCGAGATGTCGGCTGGTTCGGCGGCCAGGAGCAGGTCGATGATGTTCTTGCCGGCCAGGCCGGGCACCGCCGAGCTGCCAACGTGCTCGGCCGGAGTGGCAGGCCAGCGGGTGGCGATGAGCGCGATCAGGCACCTGGCGACCTCGGGGGCGTCCGGGTCGGCCTGGTGGACCTGGACCGGCACGGGCAGGTAGCGGCCGATTGGCGGCGTGGAGGCCCCGGTGACGCCCGCGTCGGATGGCTTGGGGTCGGTGGGGACGGCGACGCTGTGCATGAGGATCTCCTCGGAAAGCACTGCCCTGCGGGGCCTAAATGCGGGCTCCATTGATCTTCCAGATCTCCCCGCTCAGCGTGACGACATACGCGGTCTTGCCGATGAACTCGAGCGAGGTCGGCTGGTTCAGCCGGTCGATGAGCACGGTGAAGGTGCCGTCCCGGTTGGCCTTGACCAGGGCGCCGGTGTTCGGCTCCGCGGGCGAGCCCTCAGGGTTCCCGGGCGTGAAGACGCCCTGGGAAAGGGCGTACAGCCGGTGCCCGCGGCCGAACTCCACATCGACCAGCAGGCGGCTGCCAGCTGCCACCTCCCTCACCGTGGTCGACCTGGGCCGGAACGCCACCACCTTGCCGTCCTCGGGCAGGTGGGGGACGGGGCCGGCCTCGGCCATGTAGATGGTCCTGCCCCGCACCTCCAGTCCGGTGGGGACGATGTTGCCGAACGCTCGCAGCTCGGTGATCTGGCCGTCGCCGGTGACCCGCAGCACCCGGTTGTGGTGCCCATCGGTCACCAGCAACCCGCCACGATACGGCCTGCAGGGCGTACTGGACGCCGCTGGGCACGAAGAAGTCGGTGGCCGGCGGGTTGGCGATGGAGAACGCGCCGATGTCGGCGACCACGGTGAAGCTGTTCGGCCCCTCCACCCGGTAGATGCCGACGACGTCGCTGCCGCCGACGTCGGAGCCGACCAGGGTGACCAGCACATAGGCGGTCCGGCCGAGGAAGGCGACGTCGACCGGCCCACCGAAGCCGACGGCGGGGATCAACTTCGGCAGCCCGCTGGCATAGGTCGTGGTGGCCCCGGTCCTGGGATCGACCCGGGTGATCCTGCCGGCGGCGTTCTCGGTGACATACAGCGCCCCATCGGGGCCGATGGTGCTGCCCGAGCCACCCTCCAGGCCCGGCGACCAAGCGGTGCGCGGTCGCGTCCCCGGAGGGTCCCGCGGCGGTGGCCGCCGACGGCACGACCGATGCGAGCAGCGCCAGCAGGAGGAGAAGCAGCCATCCGGACCGTCGTGGCATCCCCATGGGACTCCCCTCTGAATGGGCCGTCAGCAGCGGAAGGCGACGGCGAACGGCTGATCTTAGGCAGGCCAAGTGTCTCCTCCTTCCGGTGTGGCGATATGCGATGCCTGAAGCATGGGCCGCCGACCTTGCGGCAACGTGGATTGAACGTTGCCGCAACGTTGGCCAGACCTTGGCGTGAGCTAGGCGAGGAGCTTGGTGTGGGCGTCCTGGACCGCCTGGCTCGGGTCAGTCTGGGAGTAGCTCGATCCAGCCCCGGATGTCGTCTGCGGTCTCGGATCCGGCGAGGTCGGGATGGTCGGCCGCGACGTGTGCCAGCACCAGGGCGATCACCGCGGCGTCGGTTTCGCCGCGAGCCGTGTAGCCGCATTCACATCGAACCTGGCGAGTCATCGGACTCCTTCCCGGACGTATCCTTCTAGGTCTAGCGCCAATGCGTCGAGGTGTGCAACGTGCAGGACGAACCCGGATCCACCCGTGTGCAGTTGTGCGGGACGTTCGCCGTGGAGTTGTCCGGCCGGCGGGTCGACCAGGCGTTTCCTGGCCGGCAGGCCCGGCTGCTGTTCAGCTACCTGGTCTTGTTCCGGTCTCAGCGAGTTCCACGCGATCAGTCTCGTTGATGTCCTGTGGGGCGACAACCCGCCCGCCGCCGCAAGCGCCGCGCTCAATGCCCTGATCTCGAAGGTGCGCGCAGCGGTCGGGCCGGAGGTTCTCCGGGGACGTGCGGAGCTGTCGGTGGCGCTGCCCGAGCCGGCGCATGTTGACGTCGAGGCGGCCACCTTCGGCGCTGCACGCGGCCGAGTCCGCTGTTGCCCGGCAGGACTGGCGGCGGGCGTGGTCGCTCGTCGAAGACCGCGCTGTTTGTGGCACGCCGACCGTTCTTACCCGAGGCCGACGCGCCGTGGGCCGAGTCGTGGCGCCGTCGCCTCGCCGATATGCACGCGCGTGCCTTGGAATGCTACGCGACGGCGTGCCTCCAGCTAGGTGGACCGGAACTGCCGGGAGCGGAGCGGGCAGCGCGGGAACTGCTGGAAGTCGCACCGCTCCGTGAGACAGGCCATCTGCTGCTGATGCAAGTGCTGGCGGCGAGAGGCAACGTGGCCGAGGCGCTTGCCGCCTATGAACGCCTCCGGGTCCTGCTGCGCGAGGAACTGGGCGTCAACCCGAGCCAGGCGGTCCAGGACGCCCACACCAAGCTCCTCGCCTAGCTCACGCCAAGGTCTGGCCAACGTTGCGGCAACGTTCAATCCACGTTGCCGCAAGGTCGGCGGCCCATGCTTCAGGCATCGCATATCACCGCACCGCCTGGAGGATGACATGGGAACCGACACGGCAACGATCGACGAGGAGCAGGTCGCTGAGCTTCTCGGCCGCTTCGTCAACGACCTCGGCGCGACCATCTCGGCCGGCAACGTGCTCATCGGAGACAAGCTGGGCCTCTACCAGACGTTGGCTGAGGCCGGACCGCTCACGCCCAGCGAGCTGGCGGCGTACACCTCGACCGCAGAGCGGTATGTTCGCGAATGGCTGCCTGGTCAGGCAGCGGGCGGCTACATCTCGTACGACGCCGAGACCGGCCGGTACTCGATGACCAAGGCGCAAGCGCTCGCCTTCGCCGACCCGGCTGGGCTGGTGCTACCGGGGGCGTTCCAGCTTGCGGTGGCGTGCCTGTCCGACGAGTCGATGATCCTGGACGCGTTCAGGACTGGCGGCGGGGTGGCCTGGGGCGAGCATGACCCGGACGTCTTCACCGGCACAGAGCGGTTCTTCCGGCCCGGCTATGTCGCGAACCTGGTGAGTTCATAGATCCCGGCGGTCGCCGGTCTTCGGGAGCGCTTGGTCGCGGGCATCCCTGTCGCCGATGTCGGCTGCGGGCTGGGAGCGTCGACCCGCATCCTGGCCGACACCTACCCGACCTCGTCTGTCCTCTGGTTCGACCCACACCTGGAATCGATCGAGCTTGCCCGTAAGGCGGCCGCGGAGGCGGACCTGGCTGACCGGTGCGATTTCGCTGTGGCCCGGGCGCAGGACTTTCCCGGCAGCGGTTACGGGCTGGTGGCAACGTTCGACTGCCTGCACGACATGGGGGACCCGATCGGTGCCGCCCGTCACATCCGGTCGGCCCTCTCCGCGGACGGCGTCTGGTTGATCGTCGAACCCTATGCAGGCGGCTCGGTGGCAGAGAACCTGACCCCAGTGGGCAGGGTCTACTACTCGTTCTCCACTTTCCTCTGCGTGCCGCACGCCATCTCCGAAGGCGCCGACAACGCGCTGGGCAACCAGGCCGGCGAAGCCGCCATCGGCGATGTGGTGGAGGCGGCCGGATTCCGTACGTTTCGTCGGGTGGCGGAAACACCGTTCAACCTCGTCTACGAGGCTCGCCCCTGACCGTGGCGCTGATCAGCGCCGAGATCTGTGGAGGGGTTCGGCAGTGACGCTTCTTAATCTTGAGCCGGTCGATCGGGTCGACGTGACCACCCTGGTGGACAACACCGCCGACATGCTGCTGCCCGACGTGGGGCCGGTGCGCCGTTGGGGGCTGTCTGGTACCAGCGGGCCGCTGCCGGTCGCGCCCAGCGGCGTGGCGGTCGGCGGGTCGACGTTGGATTTCCTGCGCGCCGAGCACGGCTACTCGGCGCTGATCGATGTGTACCAGGGTGGGCGGATGCATCGTGTCCTGTATGACGCCGGTGTCAGCCCGTTCGGTCTGGTCGAGAACCTGGACCGGCTGGGCATCTCGCCGGACACGTTCCAGGCGATTGTGCTCAGTCATGGGCACTTCGACCACGTGGCCGGGCTGCACGGGCTGATCAAGCGGATCGGGGTGCCGGAAGTTGCCGGTCCTGCTCCATCCCGGACTTCTGGACGCGCCGGCGGATCGCCTCGCCGGACCGGTTTGTCGACCTGCCGACGCCAAGCCGGCAGGCATCGAGGACGCCGGCTTCGCCCTGGTCGAGGACCGGCAACCGTCGTTCCTTCTCGGCGGTGTGCTGCTGGTCACCGGCGAGGTGCCGCGCAGTACGGCGTTCGAGACCGGCCTGCCGCCAGGTCACCAGGCATGGGTGGATGGCCAGTGGCGGCACGACCCGCTGGTCCACGAAGACCAGGCGCTGGTGGCGCACGTCCGCGGCCGCGGCCTCGTGATCATCACCGGTGCGGCCACGCCGGCATCGTCAACATCGTCCGCCAGGCGAAACGGCTCACCGGCGTCGACCAGATCTACCTGGTGACCGGAGGTCTGCACTTGCGCGACGGCCCGGTGCTGGCGACGACGGTGACGGCGCTGACCGAGGAACAGCCACAACTCATCGTGCCCGCCCACTGCACCAGCTGGCTGGCCCATCACGCCCTGTACGAGGCGATGCCTCAGGCGTACCAGCCGAACTCGGTCGGCAGCCGGTTCGAGCTGCTAGCCGCACCAGAAACGAAGTTGTCATGAGCACTGCAGGTGGTACCCTAGTCGCCGAGGCAGCCTTCTCTCACGCCAGCACGGAAACGCTGGACGCTGCTGGCCGTCATCCTCTGTTCAGTCATCGTCTTCCTCGACACCTCGGTGGTGAACCTCGCCCTGCCGAGGATCGGCGAGGAATTGTCCTCCTACCTGTTCTAGACGCTCTAGGCGCAGTCCTATGTCGCCAACAGCTACTTCGTCACACTGAGCGCACTGCTCATCTTGGCCGGGGCGCTCAGCGACTACTTCGGCCGCCGGCGCATGTTCGCGCATCGGCCTCGTAGAGTTCGCCGCCACCTCGCTACTGTGCGGGATCTCACCAACGTGGAGTTCCTGATCGTCTGCCGGATCCTGCAGAGCGCCGCCGGCGCCGTCCTGGTGCCCGAGCTCGCTCGCCATCATCACCGCCAGCTTCCAGAGCGAGGAGCAGGGACGGGCCTTCGGCCTGTGGGCCGGCGCGTCAGCTCGCGACGACCATCCTCGGCCCGTTCGTCGGCGGTCTGCTGGTGAACACCATCTCCTGGCGCATGGCGTTCCTGATCAACCTTCCCTTCCTGCTGATCGCCTACCTCGCCACCGTCCGGTTCGTGCCGTAATCCCGCGACGAGCAGGCCACCGGACGCTTCGACTGGCTCGGCTCGCTGGTGGTCGCCGTCGCCGTCGGCCGGACTCGCCTTCGGTACGATCCGCGGCCAGCAGCACGGCTGGAGCGAGCCGATCGCCGTCGGTGAGCTTGGCAGTCGGCGCGGTCGCGGCGATCGCCCTCCCGTTGCTGATGACCCGACGCAGCGACCCGCTGGTGCCACCAAGCTCTTCCGATCCAGGAACTTCACGGTGACCAACATCTCGACGTTCGTCATCTACGGCGCGCTGTACGTGACGCTCACCTTCCTTGGGTATCTTCATGATCGGCACCCTCGGCTACAACGAACAGGCCGCCGGTCATCGCACTGGTCTCCGAGCTTCCCTGTTCCTGGTGTTGTTCTCCTCGCGTATCGGGAAGCTCGCGGCACGGTTCGGCCCACGGCTCTTCATGAGCCTCGGCCCGGCCATCATGGCGCTCGGCCTGCTGTGGCTCGCGCGGATCCCAGCCGACAGCCAGGGCTGGATGCTCGGCGGCTGGCCGGTCGGCGTCGATCCTGCCGCCGGCCGACTACTCACTCGACCTGCTCCCCGGCTCCTCGTGTTCGGGATCGCGCTGTCCATCATGGTCGCTCCCTCTCACGACCGCCCTGATGACCTCGGTCCCAGCGCGGAACTCGGGCGTAGCCTCGGCTATCAACAACGCCATCTCTCGCGTCGGCTCCCCACTGGTGAACGCCTTGATCTTCGTGGCTGTAGCCGCCAGCTTCTACGCCACCATCAGCCAGCAGGTGCCCAGCGTCGACACCGGCTCCCGCGCGTTCCGCAACGCCTGGCGCCCCTCAACCAGCCGTCGGCGGAGTCTCGCCCGAGGTCCGCGCCGCCGCTCAGCGGCCTCGACCGATGCCTTCCACCTCGCGATGCTGGTCGCCGCCGGACTGCTCATGGCAGGCGCCGCCGTCAACGGCTTCGGGATCCGCTACCCGCACCGGCTGGTCGGCACCCTGGACCAGGCGCCGAGCAACCACCGTCCGAGTCTGGTCGGGGACCCCCAGCGGTCCAGTACCGGTTGGAGCCGAGGAGTTCAGCAAGCAACAACCACAGGCCGATCTAACCGGTCCCGCCTACAGACTTGTCCAGCCGGCGCACGGCCCGGGGCGGCGGTGACGGTCTGGTGAGCCCTGACCGCCGCTACCCCCTGGAGCTCGACCAGGCCGAGTCGAGCGCTACCAGACGATGGCCGAGGCGGCCAGACAAGCCGAGGCCGACCTGTGGTAGCCGGCCGGCATCGTGGCCGGGGCTCGCGTCGCCGACGTCGGCTGCGGTCCTGGCGCGATGCTCCCCGCGCTCGCCCGCCGCCGTCGGGCCTGTAGGGCGGGTCACGGCGCGTCGACGCCGATCCCTAGCGGCTCGCCGCCGCCACCGCCCTGGTCGCCGCCGCCGTCCTCGGCTAACGTCGCCGTCCAGCAGGGTCGGGCCGAGGACCGGCCTGGCGGCCGGGTCGCTGGAGGTGGTGATGCTGCGGCACGTGCTGGCCCACAACGGCGGCGCCGAGGACGCCATCGTCGCCCACCTGGCCACCCTGCTGCGCCCCGGTGGCTGCCTGTACCTGGTCGACGCCTACCTCACCGCCATTCTGTCATCCCCCAGGCCGAGCACCTCGACCTGGTCTATCTGCAGGAGCAGTATCTCGCCTTCCGCGCCGCCATCGGTGACTACAACGCAGCCGGTCTGCGCCTGGCCGAGCGGCTGGTCCGGGCCGGCCTGGAGCTGGTCGAGTTCCGCGGCCGCTATGTGATCCGGGAGCTGTCGCCCAGGCTGCGGTCGCCCGCGTGGGCGGCCCTGGAGGCGATGGTCGCGGCCGTCATGGCTATCCGCCGAGGATCTCCGGCTCTGGGAGCGTGCCTTCGAGGCGACGGCGCCTCGCCCGCCCACTTCTCGCCCCGATGTTCACCGCCATCGGCCGCCGTCCGTTCATTCAATTACACATCAGCCACGTACACTCTGAAACCTCCTCCTGACGCCTCAGCCCCTTCCGATCAGCCACTCGCCAGCGCCTACCACTGCCACCCCACATTCCACCCAAGGGCCGCTCTACTCACCGTCAAACTACGCAAATATATCCACTCTCATAAGAGCTGAGTTTCGGCTCCATGCCGCGGAGGGCGTCGTAGTCGAGGGCGACGCAGTTGATGCCGCGGGCGGCGGCCAGGGTCCTGGCCTGCTGGGTGAAGGCCTGGGCGGCGAGGACGCCGCGGACGGTCGCCGAGGGCGGGGCGGAGGCGTTCCAGGTAGCGGGCGAGCTGTTCCAGGCCGTCGATCTCGCCGCGGCGCTTGATCTCGACGGCGACGTAGGCGCCCTGGTCGTCGCGGCAGAGCAGGTCGACCGGGCCGATGTCGGTGGGGTACTCGCGGCGGACCAGCGACCAGCCGTCGCCGAGGACGGCGCAGCGGTCGGCCAGCAGCTCCTGGAGGTGGCGCTCGACCCCGTCCTTGACCAGGCCGGGGTCGACCCCGAGGTCGTGGGAGGAGTCGTGCAGGACCTCGGTGATCTGGATGGTCATCGACTCGCCGGTCCGGTTGGTGACCCGCCAGGCGCCGGGCTCCTGGACCAGGGTGCACGGCGGCGACATCCAGTTGAGGGGCTTGTACGCCCCGCCGTCGGAGTGCACCAGCACCGAGCCGTCCGCCTTGACCAGCAGCAGCCGGGTCGCCAGGGGGAGGTGGGCGCTGAGCCGTCCCGTGTAGTCGACGCTGCAACGGGCGATCACGAGGCGCATGGCCGGATCGTATCGCGAACCCGCGACCGGGCCCGCGCGCCCGGGCGGTGGCGGCCGTCCCACTGACTGATCCGGGAGCCTGGCCCGCTCGTATGTCTCTTGAGGACGCCTCCGCCCCGGCGGCGTTCCGGCCCGGCACCTGGCGCTGAGGACCCGATGATGTGGCGACGCGGACTGCTCTCCCTGCTCATGGTGGCGCTGTTGGTGGGTGGGGCCAGCTTCGCCCGCGGCAACGACGTGGTCGGCGAGGGCCTCACGGCTGGCGAGCCCGTCACCGGCTCCGCGACGGCCGTGTCCACCAGCCTCGCGCCGACCACGACCGTCGAGCCGACCACCACCACCGTGCCGACCACGACGAGCCTTCCGGCATCGTCGACCTCGTCCAGCGTGGTGGAGCCGGCGACGATGACGCTCACGCCCGAGGACCTCAACGGTTACCTCATGGTCTGCGGCCTGCCGCTGGCGACGGCGAACGTGGTGGTGCGGATCGACGACGAGCTGATGGCGGTCCTGGAAGCCGCATTCGATGGGCAACTCGACGGGCTGTGCGACTACCTGCAACGCCTCCTCGGCGGTGCTGACCCCGTCCCGCCGACCAGCAGTACCACCTCGCCGACCAGCAGCACCGCTCCGCCTTCCAGCACCGCTCCTCCGACCAGCACGACGGTCCCCCCGACCAGCACCACGGTCCCCCCGACCAGCACCACCACGTCGTCCACGAGCAGCAGCATCCCGTCCACCAGCAGGACCGCACCGCCCACCACCGGGCGGCCGCCCGGTGGTGGGGGCGGTGGCGGGAACGACCCGCTGGCCGACAAGCCCGTGCTGATCGCATTGGGCGACTCCATCACCTCGGGCCATCACCACCTGCACCAGGATGGACAGGTCAAGCTCATCTGCGACGCACCCGACTACAGCTACGCCGCCGAGGTCTACCGGCGCCTGGCCGCCAGGCCCGGCAAGGTCTGGGCCGACCCGGGCCAGTACCACAACCTCGCCCACAGCGGCTTTGGCACCAGCAAGGCCTTCTGGCCGAAGGGCACGGTAGCCGGCGGGGTGCTCGACGGCGGCACGACCGCCTGCATGAAGGAGACCGCGTTCGACACGCCCATCGTCCAGGCGGTGGCGCTCCTCAAGGCCCGCGCCGACAAGGGCGTTCGCGGCAACAAGGTGGTGATCACCGCCGGCATCAACGACACCAACTGGACGGAGGTCCTGGGCGGCCTCGCCTTCAGCAGCCTCAGGGGCAGGCTGAACGGGGTGACCGCGGCCCAGTGCAGGGACCTGGTCTTCAAGGGGGCGGCGATGATCGGCGGCAACAACGTGACCAACGCCACGTGGGACGGACCGGGGAAGATGGCGACCATCGCCGAGAACGTCGTCAAGATCGTCGACCAGCTCGGCGACGCCGACCCTAACGTCGAGATCTACTGGGTCGAGTACTACAACATGGCCGGGACCGGCGGCCTCCTCTCCAGCCTGCCCATGGCGTGCGCCGGCGCGGTCGACGACGGCCTCGTCCTGCTGAACAGGGTCACGATCTACCGGGACGGGGTGGACGCCTCCCGGTACTGGCGGAACGCGCGGATGGTGTCCACCGGCCTCGACCATCGCAACACCGAGCTGCAGCAGGACCTGCCGGGCTGGCCGCACCCCAACCCCGACGGCCACAAGCGCATCGCCACCGAGATCGTCGAGCTCCTGCCGAGCTGACCGGCGCACGTCGGGGGTGGTTCCCGGATGCGGAGGGAAGTGGTAAACAGGTCGTAGCTCCCGGAGGCGCCGATCATCGGGAACGAGCAGACGGAGGGCGAGCTGGTCGCGACGGCGGACGGCCGCACGCCCCCGGGGCCCAGGGGAAATCTGTTCTTGGGGAGCATCCCCGAGATCCGCCGGGACAACGTGCACGCGTTCCTGGACGCCTGGCGGGGCTACGGCGACACGGTCCGCTTCCGCGGCCCCCTGACCCTGTACCTGCTGGCCCACCCGGACGCGGTCAAGCAGGTGCTGCAGGACAACGCGGCCAACTACCCGCGGCCGCCGTTCGTGCGCGACCGGCTCCAGGCGATCGTGGGCGGCGGCCTGGTCGGGGCCGAGGGGGCCGGCTGGGTCCGCTCCCGGCGCATGGCCCAGCCCGCGTTCCGGCGCCACTCGCTGGAGGGCTACGGGCGGCAGTTCGTCGAGGCCACCTCCGAGGTGCTGGACTCCTGGGCGGTCAACGCCGACACCGGCCGGCCGCTGGAGGTCGAGTCGGCGATGGTCAGGGTCAGCCTGGCCAACCTGGCCGCGTCCCTGTTCCAGACCGACTGGCGGCGCGACCTCGACCGGGCCGGCCCGGCCGTCGGCGACATCCTGGCCTTCGCCAACTCGGCGCCTGACCTCGGTGGTCGACACCGCCCGGCTGCCGCTGCCCTCGACCCGCCGCTTCGAGCGCCGCCTGGAGCTGCTCGACTCGATCCTGTACCCGCTGATCGCCGAGCGCCGGCGCTCGCCCGGCGGCGAGGACCTGGTCAGCATGCTGGTCGAGGTCACCGACCCGGAGACCGGGACCGGCCTGACCGACAAGCAGGTCCGCGACGAGACGATCAGCTTCTTCATCGCCGGCCACGCCACCATCGCCTCGGCGCTGACCTGGACCTGGTACCTGCTCTCGACCCACCCGGCGGCCTGGCGGCGGCTGCGGGCCGAGGTCGACGAGGTCCTCGGCGGCCGCCCGCCGGCCGTGGCCGACCTGGGCCGCCTCGCGTACACCTCCATGGTCGTGCAGGAGGCGATGCGCCTGTACCCGCCCATCTACCTGGTGCTGCGCCGGGCCGCCGCCGACGACGAGGTCGGCGGCTACCGCATCCCGGCCGGGGCCAACGTCGCCCTCTGCCCGTACGTGACCCACCGCCACCCCGGCTTCTGGGACAACCCGGAGGGCTTCGAGCCGGAGCGGTTCGCCCCCGAGGCGGCCCGCGGGCGCCACCGCATGGCCTTCTTCCCCTTCTCCGGCGGCCCCCGCCGCTGCATCGGCGAGGGCTTCGCCATGCTCCAGCTCCCCCTGGTGGTGGCCATGGTCGCCCAGCGCTACCGCCTCAGCCTGCTCCCGGCCCGCCCGGCCGAGGTCGAGGCGGCCGTCACCCTGCGCCCCCGCGCCCCCATGCTGATGCGGGTCGACCGGGACGGCTGAGTCGGCCTCGGCCGACGACCGATAGCCTGACGGCTCCGCGGTCGACTAGGACGCCGGGTTCCAGAGGGCCTGGCCGGTGGCGGGGTCGAACAGGGACAGCTGGCTGACGTCGACGGCCAGCTCGACCCGGTCGTCGCGGCGGACGGGGTGGCCGCGGGGGAAGCGGGCGATCAGGTGGGCCTGGCCGCCGGGGCGCTGCTCGACCCCCGGGTGGTCGACGACGGTGACCGAGGTGGTGGCGATGGGGCAGCTGACCAGCAGCTCGTGGCCGAGGCGCTCGATCCGGGCGGCGGTCGAGAACAGCACCGGCAGGCCGGGCTCGGAGCCGGCGTCGGTCACGTGCTCGGGCCGGATGCCGACGGTCACGGGCCCGCTCCGGCCCCGCAGCAGCCCCGACGGGGTGCCCGGGAAGGGCAGGCGCTGGCCGCCCAGGACCACGAAGGCCCGGCCGGCTTCCTCCTCGATGAAGCCGGCCACCAGGTTCATGGCCGGCTCGCCCATGAAGCTGGCCACGAAGGTGTTGGCCGGGCGCAGGTAGAGCGTCCGCGGCTCGTCGAGCTGCTCGATCCGGCCGGCCCGCATGACCGCGACCCGGTCGCCGATGGCCATGGCCTGGGACTGGTCGTGGGTGACGTAGATGGCCGTGACGCCGAGGCCGTGCTGGAGCTGGGCCAGCTCGGTGCGGAGCCGGATGCGCTCGCCGGCGTCCATGTGGGTGAGCGGCTCGTCGAGCAGGAACACGTCCGGGACCCGCACGGTGGCCCGCCCGACGGCCACCCGCTGGCGCTGCCCGGCCGACAGGGTCTTCGGCTTGCGGTCCAGGAAGCGCCCCAGCCGCAGCACCCGGGTCTCGGCCTCGACCCGCTGCTGGATCTCGTCGGCCGGCAGCTTGCGCATGGCCAGCCCGAAGCGGAGGTTCTGGGCGGCGGTCAGGTGCGGGTAGAGGGCGGCGGCCTCGAACACCATGGCCACGTTGCGCTCGCCCGGGGTCAGCTGGTTGACCACCCGGCCGCCGATGCTGATGGTGCCGCCGCCGAGCGGGTCGAGGCCGGCGATCAGCCGCAGGACGGTGCTCTTGCCGCAGCCGCTGGGGCCGACGATCGTCAGCAGCTCGGCGTCGCGGACGTGCAGGCTCAGGTGCGAGACGGCCGCGGAGCCGTCTGGGAACACCCGGGAGACATCGTCGAGCAGGACGTCGGCCATGCCGCTGCAACCACCACCAGACCTGTGCCCTGACCATGGTAGCCCACCGGTCCGACCGCCTGGCTACCAGCCGAGCGTGCCGGCCGGTCCGCGGGTGGCGGCGACGGCCGCGCCGGTCCCCGTCTCCCAGGCCAGCTGCTCCTCCCAGGTCTCGCGGCGGCGGGCGACCCTGGCCACGCCGCCGGCGACCACGATCTCGGCCGGGCGCGGCTGGCCGTTGTAGTTGCTGGCCATGGTCATGCCGTAGGCGCCGGCGTCCATGAAGGCGACCAGCTCGCCCGGGGCCAGGTCGGGCAGGTCGGCCTCGGTGGCGAGCACGTCGGTGGACTCGCAGATGGGGCCGACCACCTCGGTCGGGCCGGCCAGCGGGGCCGCCCGCAGCGGCCGCACCCGGTGCACCGCCTGGTACAGGGCCGGCCGCAGCAGGTGGTGCATGCCGGTGTCGACCACCAGCATGCGCCCGGCGCTGCGGTGCTTGCGGTACAGGACGCTGGCCACCAGGACACCGGCCCTGGCCACCAGGGCCCGGCCCGGCTCGACCGCCAGCCGGACGTTCCCGCCGGCCAGCAGCGGCGCCAGCGCGGCCGCGAACAGCTCGGGCCCGAGGGCCGACCCTCCGGCGTAGTCCACCGGCAGCCCGCCGCCGACGTCCAGCCAGTCCAGCTCCAGGCCGGCCGCCCGCCCGGCCTCGAGCACCTCCAGCCCGACCCTGGCCCCGGCGGCCACGCCCTCGGGGTCGGGGAGCTGGGAGCCGACGTGGACATGGACCCCGACCGGGTCGCACAGGGGCAGCTCGCCCCGGGCGGCCCGGCCGAGCAGCTCGTGGGCCACCGCGACCGGGACGCCGAACTTGGCCTCGTCGTGGCCGGTCTGGATGTTGACGTGGGTGTCGACCTCGACGTCGGGGTTGACGCGGATCGCGAACCGGGCCGGCCGCTCCAGCCGGGCCGCCACCGCCTGGAGGGCGTCCAGCTCGTCGGCCGACTCCACGTGCACGGTGACGCCGTGGCCGACGGCCAGGGCCAGCTCCTCGCTGGTCTTGCCGACGCCGGCGAACACGCACGCCTCCGGGTCGCCGCCGGCCCGCAGCACCCGGACCAGCTCCCCGCCGCTGACCACGTCGAAGCCGGACCCCAGCCCGGCCAGGGTGCCGAGCACGGCCAGGTTGGCGTTGGCCTTGACCGCGTACAGGACCCGCGCGCCCAGCGGCTCGAAGGCGGCCGCCACCCGCCGGTAGGCGGCGGCGACGGCGTCCAGGTCGTAGACGTAGGCGGGCGTGCCGGTGTCGGCCACCACCTCCTCCAGGGGCAGGTCACCCACGCACAGGCGCCCGTCCAGGTAGTGGTAGGGGTCGGGCGGCCAGGGGACGCGGCGGGACGGGGTGCCGTCGGTGGCCGGGGCGGCCCCGGTGGGCGCCGGGTGGCGGAGGGCTGACGGTGACTTGGTCATGGCAGCAGGCCTCGATGACGGGTCAGCGGAGTCGGAGGACGACACGCGAATCGGCGGCCGCCCGAGCGGGCTGCCGCCGCGTCCTGACGCGTCTGTCCGGGTCGAGCCTTGCATATCCATGCGGTGTCCGCAACAGCGGCACTGCTGCAGGAATGCGAGGTTCTGCGGGGTGTTGCATATTCTCAGGGTCTTCTGCATAACTATCCTCATGACTTCCCCTCGCAACGTCGGCGTGCTCGGCGCCTCGGGCTACGCCGGGGCGGAGCTGCTGCGGCTGCTCGCCCGCCACCCCGACCTCGACGTCGCCTGGGCCGCCGGTGACCAGGCGGCCGGCCAGCCGCTGCACTCCCGCTACCCGGGCCTGCGCGCCGCCTACGGCGAGCTCGCCTTCTGCTCGGTCTCCGAGGGCCTGGAGAAGGGCGCCGACGTGCTGTTCTGCGCCCTGCCGCACGGCCGGGCGGCCGAGCTCGCCCCGCGGGCGCTGGCCGCGGCCGGGCTGGTCGTCGACCTCTCGGCCGACTTCCGGCTGCGCGACCCGGGTGCCTACCCCGCCTGGTACGGGGCGGAGCACCCGTTCCCCGACCAGCTCGGGGCCTGGCCCTACGGCCTGCCCGAGCTGCACCGCGAGGAGCTGCGGGGCGCCGCCCGGGTGGCCGTGCCCGGCTGCTACCCGACCGCGGCCCTGCTGGCGCTGGCCCCGCTGGTCGCGGCCGGGCTGGTCGCGACCGACGGGATCGTGGTCGACGCCAAGTCGGGGCTGTCGGGGGCCGGCCGCTCGCTGGCCGACGGCAACCTGTTCGTCCAGGCCAACGAGAACGTCAACCCCTACAAGGTGGGGAGCCACCGCCACACCCCCGAGATCGAGCAGGAGCTCGCCCTGGCCGCCGGCGCCCCGGTCACGGTGACCTTCACCCCGCACCTGGTGCCCACCACCAGGGGCCTCCTGGCCACCTGCTACGCCACCCTGGCCCCGTCGGCCGGCGACGACGAGCTGGCCGCCTGCTACGCCGCCGCCTACGGCGGCGAGCCGTTCGTCGACCTGCTCGAGCCGGCCGCCGGCTGGCCGGCCACGCGCGCCGTCGCCACCACCAACCGGGCCCAGGTGGCGGCCGCGGCCGACCGGCGGGCCGGGAAGGTGGTGGCCGCGGCGGCCATCGACAACCTCGTCAAGGGCGCCGCCGGCCAGGCCGTCCAGTGCGCCAACCTCGCCCTCGGCCTGCCGGAGACGGCCGGCCTCGACCTCGTCCCGCCGGGCCCGTGACGAGCGCGGCGGGAACCGGGGCGCGCCAGGCCGCGGTGCGGGTCGACCGGCGGCTGGGGGTGACGGCGGCGGCCGGGTTCGGGGCCAGCGGGGTCCACTGCGGGCTCAAGGCGTCGGGCGCGCCCGACCTGGCCCTGGTGGTCGGCGACCCGGGGACGGTGGCCGCCGGGGTGTTCACCACCAACCAGGTGGTGGCGGCGCCGGTGGTGTGGTCGCGCGACCGGCTGGCCGGCTCGGCCGACGCCCGCGTGGTCGTGCTCAACTCGGGCAACGCCAACGCCTGCACCGGGCCGGCCGGTCCGGCGGCCGTGCTCGCCACCGCCGAGCGGGCCGCCGCCGAGCTGGGCTGCCGGGCCGAGCAGGTGCTGGTCTGCTCCACCGGGGTGATCGGGGTGCCGCTGGACGTGGCCAGGGTGACCGACGGGGTGGCCAAGGCCGCCGGCGCCCTCGACCGGTCGGGCGGGCCGGCCGCGGCCGAGGCCATCCGCACCACCGACACGGTGGCCAAGCAGGCGGGGACGCGCGTGGCCGGGGGCGCCACCGTCGGGGGCATGGCCAAGGGGGCGGCCATGCTGGCCCCGGAGCTGCTGGTCGCGGGGGCCCACGCGACCATGCTGGCCGTGCTGACCACCGACGCGGTGGCCGAGCCGGAGGTGCTGCGGGCGGCGCTGGCCGCGGGCACCGCGACCACCTTCAACCGGATCACCGTCGACGGGGCCCAGTCGACCAACGACACGGTGCTGCTGCTGGCCTCGGGGGCGTCGGGGGCCCGGCCCGACCCGGGGGACCTGGCCGGGGCCGTGCGGGCGGTCTGCCACGACCTGGCCGGGCAGCTGCTGGCCGACGCCGAGGGCGGGACCAAGGTGGTCAGCGTGCAGGTCGGCGGGGCCGCCGGCGAGGCCGAGGCGCTGGCCGTTGCCCGCCGGGTCGCCGACAGCCCGCTGGTCAAGGCGGCCGTCTACGGCGGCGACCCCAACTGGGGGCGGGTGCTGCAGGCCGCGGGCACGGCCGGGGTCGGGTTCGACCCGGGCATGGCCCGCCTGGAGGTCGCCGGCGGGCCGGGGGCGGCCGGGATCGAGCCGCCGGCCGGGCCCCTGGAGCGGGTGCTGCTGGTCAGCCAGGGCCGGCCCACGGGGGCCGACGCGAGCGCGGCCATGGCCGCCCGGGAGGTCGAGGTCCGGCTCCACCTGGGCGGGACCGGCCCCTGGGCCGAGGTCCGGACCAGCGACCTCACCCCCGAGTACGTCCGCCTCAACTCGGAGTACACCACATGAGGCCCAGCCGGCGACGGATCCGGTCCATCGCCGCCGGATGGCCCCGGAGGAGTCATCGTGACTAGGGCTGCCTCCCTCGACGACCTCCAGGCCAAGGCGGCCGCCGTCCACGAGGCCCTGCCGTGGATCAAGCGGCTGTCGGGCTGCACGGTGGTGGTCAAGTACGGCGGGGCGGCCATGGGCACGGCCGGGTTCGACGCCTTCGTCGACGACGTGGTCCTGCTGCGCTATGTGGGCGTGGACGTGATCGTGGTCCACGGCGGCGGCCCCGAGGTCAGCCAGCTCATGGCCCGCTTCGGCAAGGAGCCGGTGTTCGTCGACGGCCACCGGGTCACCGACGCCGAGACCATGGACCTGGCCCGCATGGTGCTGGTCGGGCGGGTCAACAAGACCCTGGTGGGCCGGATCAACACCCACGGCCGCCTGGCCGTCGGCCTGTCCGGCGAGGACGGCCTGCTGCTCCGGGCCCGGCCCCGGGTCGACCCGGGCGGGCGCGACCTCGGCTACGTCGGCGACGTCGAGGCGGTCGACCCCACGGCCCTGCGCGCCCTCACCGACAAGGGCCTGGTGCCGGTGGTGGCCACGGTGGCCGCCGGCCCCGAGGGCCAGCCCTACAACGTCAACGCCGACGCCGCCGCCGGCTCCCTGGCCGCGGCCCTCGGCGCCGAGAAGCTGGTCTACCTGACCGACGTCGAGGGCCTGTTCGCCGACCTGGACGACCCCGGCTCGCTGCTCCCCCAGCTCGGCGTGGCCGAGGTCGAGGCCATCCTGGCCGGCGGCCAGGTCGCGGCCGGGATGGTGCCCAAGCTCACCGGGATCGTGACCGCCCTGCGCGGCGGGGTCGGCCGGGCCCACATCCTCGACGGCCGCCGCGAGCACGCCCTGCTGCTGGAGCTGTTCACCGACTCCGGCGTCGGGACCATGGTCGCCGCGGAAGAGCCGGAGGGGTTCGGGGAACCCCAAGGGGGTGCCCCGATGGATCGGGAGGTCGAGACATGACCAACCTGCCCGAGCGGGAGGCGGCGGTGCTGTGGCCGACCTACGTCCGGCCCCAGGTCGAGTTCGTCCGCGGCCAGGGGGTCCACCTGTGGGACGCCCGCGGCCGCGAGTACCTGGACTTCCTGGGCGGGATCGCGGTGGTCGCGGCCGGCCACGCCCACCCGAGGGTCGTGGAGGCGGTGACCGCCCAGCTCGGCACCCTCGGCCACACCTCCAACCTGTACTTCACCGGGCCCCAGGTGGAGCTGGCCGAACGCCTCGTCGGCCTGTTCGGCGGCGACGCCAAGGTGTTCCTGTCCAACTCCGGGGCCGAGGCCAACGAGGCCGCCATCAAGGTGGCCAGGCGCTGGGGCCGGGCCAACCGGGGCGAGCAGGCCACCGGGATCGTGGCCACCCTTGGCGGCTTCCACGGCCGCACCCTGGCCACCCTGGCCGCCACCGGCAAGCCTGAGATGCACGCCCCGTTCCAGCCGCTGCCGCCCGGGTTCTCCCACGTCCCCTTCGGCGACGCCGACGCGCTGGCCGCGGCCATCGGGCCGGACACGGCGGCGGTGCTGGTCGAGCCGATCCAGGGCGAGGCCGGCATCCGGGTCCCGCCCCCCGGCTACCTGCGGGCGGTCCGGGAGCTGACCTCGCGGGCCGGGGTGCTGCTGATCGTGGACGAGATCCAGTCGGGGATGGGCCGCACCGGCCGCTTCTTCGCCCACCAGCACGACGAGATCCGCCCGGACGTGGTCACCATGGCCAAGGCGCTCGGCTCCGGCTACCCGATCGGGGCCACCATCGCCAGGACCGAGGTCGCCGACGCCATGCAGCGTGGCGACCACGGCACCACCTTCGGCGGCAACCCGGTCGCCTGCACCGCCGCCCTGGCCACCCTTGACGTGATCGAGCCGCTGCTCGGCGGCCACGTCGACAAGGTCTCGACCCGGCTGGCCGACGGGCTCCAGGAGCTGCGGGGCCGCCTCACCGGCCGCTCCACCTGGGCCCCGCCGACCGCCGGCGAGCCCGACGAGGGCCTGCCCGGGGCCGAGGTCCGGGGGGCGGGCCTGTGGTTCGCGCTCGACTTCGGCCCCGAGGCCCCGGCGGACGCCAGGCAGGCCGCCCTGGCCGCGCTCGGCCGGGGCCTGGTCGTCAACCCGGTCACCGACACCGCCCTGCGCCTGGCCCCGCCGCTGGTGGTCACCGAGGAGGAGATCGACGAGGGGCTGGCCCGGCTGGGCGCGGCCCTGGAGGAGGCCGGCCTGTGTCGCTGAAGGCGGCCCGCCAGCGGGCCCTGGCCGCCCTGCTGCGGACCAGGCAGGTGTCCAGCCAGGCCCTGGTCCTCGAGCACCTGCGGGCCCAGGGCTTCGACGCCACCCAGGCCACCATCTCCCGCGACCTCGACGACCTGGGCGCGGTCAAGGTCCGGGGGCCGGACGGCCGGCTCGTCTACGCCCTGCCCGAGCCGGACAACGGCCTCGGCGCCGACCACGACGAGGTCCGCCGCATGCTCGGGGCGTCGCTGCTGGCCATCGTGCCCAGCGGCAACCTGGTCGTGCTCCGCACCCCGCCCGGCCACGCGGGCGCGCTCGCCTCGACCCTCGACCGGGCCGGCGTGGCCGGGGTCGCCGGCACCGTCGCCGGGGACGACACCGTCCTGGTCGTCTGCACCGAGCGGACCCCCGGACGGGTCATGGCCCGCCAGCTCGCCGTCCCTCGCCGTGACCCCCGCAGAGCTCCTGCCATCGCCGAACCCTACCGAGGAGCGACCGCATGACCCCACCCACCGCCGACCTTGTCGTGCTCGCCTACTCGGGCGGGCTGGACACGACCGTGACCGTCCACCGGATGGTCCACGAGCAGGGTCGCGCCGTGGTGGCGCTGCTGGCCGACGTCGGGCAGGGCGAGGACCTGCCGGCCCTGGCCCAGCGGGCCCTGGCCGCGGGGGCGGCCGACGCCGTTGTGGTGGACGCCAGGGACCGCTTCGCGGCCGACTTCCTGGTCCCGGCGGTCCGGGCCAACGCCCTCTACGAGGGCCGCTACCCGCTGGTGTCGGCCCTGTCGCGGCCGCTGATCGCCCAGCTGCTGGTCGAGGAGGCGCGTCGCCGGGGGGCCGGCGCGGTGGCCCACGGCTGCACCGGCAAGGGCAACGACCAGGTCCGCTTCGAGGTGAGCTGCGGCGCCCTGGCCCCCGAGCTGGAGATCCTGGCCCCGGTCAGGGACTCGGCCATGAGCCGGCCCGAGGCGATCTCCTACGCCGACAAGCACGGCCTCGACCTTGGCGGGATCACCGGGGACAAGCCGTACTCGGTCGACCAGAACCTGTGGGGCCGGACCATCGAGGCCGGGGTGCTCGAGGACCCCTGGCAGGCCCCGCCCGTCCGACGCCTTCGAGTGGACGGTCTCGCCGGCCACGGCCAGCGGCACCCGCGAGATCGTGGTCGGGTTCGAGGCCGGGGTGCCGGCGGCCGTCGACGGCGACGAGGTCGGGCTGGCCGGGGTGGTGGCGGCGCTCAACCGGGCCGGGGGCGAGGCCGGCTTCGGCCGGGTCGACATGATGGAGAACCGGCGGGTCGGCATCAAGAGCCGCGAGGTCTACGAGGTGCCGGGCGCGCTGGCGGTGATCGCCGCCCACCGGGACCTCGAGGACCTGACCCTGGACCGCGACGTGCTCCACGAGAAGGCCCGCCTGGACATCCGCTACGCCGAGCTGGTCTACGACGGCCTGTGGTTCTCGCCCCTCAAGGCGGCCCTCGACGCGTTCGTGGCCGAGACCCAGGCGGCGGTCACCGGCGAGGTCCGCCTCGAGCTGTCGCCAGGGCGCTGCCAGCCGACCGGCCGGCGGGCCGAGCGGGCCCTGTACCGGCCCGACCTGGCCACCTACGAGAGCGGCGACGCCTTCGACCACGACGCCGGCCGCGGGTTCGTGGCCCTGTGGGGCCTGCCCGCCCGCACCTGGGCCAGGGTCCACCGGGATGGGTGACGCCCGGGGGCCCGAAGGGCCAGGGACCGCTGTGGGCGGGGGGGTTCGCGGGGGCGCCCGACCCGGGCATGTGGGCCTACACCTCGTCGCTGGCCACCGACCGGCGCCTGTGGCGCCAGGACGTGGCCGGGAGCCGGGCCCACGTGCGCGGCCTGGTCGCGGCCGGGGTGCTGGAGGAGGGCGAGGGCAAGCTCCTGCTCGACGGCCTGGCCCAGGTGGCGGGGGAGCTGGAGGCGGGCGCGTTCGCCTTCACCGACGGCGACGAGGACATCCACAGCGCGGTCGAGCGCCGCCTGACCGAGCTGGTCGGCCCGGCCGGGGGCAAGCTCCACACCGGCCGCAGCCGCAACGACCAGGTCGCCACCGACCTGCACCTGTGGTGCAAGCAGGCCTGCGCCGACGCCGTCGAGGCCCTGGCCGGGCTGATCGACGCCCTTGTCGGGGCCGGGCGGGCCGCCGGTCCGGACGTCGTCGTGCCCGGGCTCACCCACCTCCAGCCGGCCCAGCCGGTGCTGTGGGCCTTCCAGCTCGCCGCCCACGGCTTCGCCCTGGCCAGGGACGTGGGCAGGTTCCAGGACGCGGGCCGCCGGGCCGACGTGAGCCCGCTCGGGGCCGGGGCCATCGCCGGGTCGTCGTTCCCGCTCGACCCGGCGGCCACCGCCACCGCCCTCGGCTTCGCCGCCGCCTTCGACAACGCCATGGACGCCACCGCCGACCGGGACGCGGTCGCCGAGCTGCTGGCCGCGGCCGGCATCGCCATGGTCCACGCCTCCCGGCTGGCCGAGGACGTCGCCCTGTGGGTCGGCCGGGGCTGGGTGCGGCTGCCCGACGCCTGGGCGACCGGCTCCAGCATGCTCCCCCAGAAGCGCAACCCCGACGTGGCCGAGCTGGTCCGGGGCCGGGCCGGCACGGTCCTGGGACGGCTGGCCGGGTTCCTGGCCACCCTCAAGGGCCTGCCCCTGGCCTATGCCCGCGACCTCCAGGAGGACAAGGCGGCCGCGTTCGAGGCCGCCGACACCGTGGTCGGCTCCATGGCCGCCATGGCCGGCCTGGTCGCCGGGCTGGAACCGGACCGGGCGGCCATGCGCCGCGACGCCGAGGCGGCCGAGACGACCGCCGTCGACCTGGCCGAGGCGCTGGTCCGCGACGGCGTCCCGTTCCGCGAGGCCCACGCCGCCGTCGCCGCCGCCGTCCGCCTGGCCGGCTCCCGTGGCGCCCGCCTGGCCGACCTGGAGGCCGACGAGCTGGCGGCGATCCACCCCGCCCTCGCCGCCGACCGACCGCTCCGTCCTGAACATCGAGGGCAGCCTGGCCGCCAAGGCCACCCCCGGCTCCACCAACCCCTCCCGCGTCGGCGACCAGCTCGCCGTCCTCGAGGTCGCCGCCTCAGCCGCCCGCTCCTGGTCGACCGGGTTCCGCCCGACCCTCGACCTGGGCCTCGGCTGACCCGGCCGGCGGCCGGAACCTGGCGGTCAGCGCATCGACTCGGCGATGCGGATGGCCTCCTCCTTGGGGAGCTCGCCCTCCAGGCGCAGGGTCAGGTCGCCTCGCTGCCAGATCAGGGTGTTGCCGGCCAGGCGGGTCTGCTCCTCCCGGAGGGTGCCGGCGGCGTCCTGGTAGGTGAAGAAGTGCGGCTCGCCGCTGAACCAGTAGCCGGGCTCGCCCCCGACCGTGACCTCCTCGACCACGCCCATGGCGGTGACCTTCTTGAGGAACTCGGGGGTGGGCTGGCCCTGGAACTCGGTGATCAGCAGGCCGACGTCGGTGAAGGGGGAGGCGGGCAGGCCCGGGCGGGACCGGTAGACGAGGTCCACCCGGCCGCCGGAGGGCACGGCCTCGTTGACGTACACGGCGTCCGGCTGCCCGAGCCCGGCGGCGGCGGGACCAGGACCGGCCAGTCGACCCGGCGGCGGGCCTCCTCCAGGGTGACCCGGTCGCCCAGCCCCAGCTCCAGGCGCCCGCCCGGGGTCGTGGTCACGGTCGGCGGTGGCGGCCCGCCGAGCTCGACGCCGATGCCGCGCAGCCCGAGCCGCCTGGCCACCGCCTCGCGGGTCCCCGGCGAGGCCACCAGCACGGCCGCGGCCAGCAGGACCGCGGCCAGCCCGGCCGCGGCCAGCCGCCGCCAGCCGGCCAGGCCGGCCAGCCACCGCCGGGCCCGGGCCGCCGGAGCTGGGCGGCGCGGGCGCCGCGGCCGGGGCCTCGCCCAGCCGGGCCGTGACCGCGGCGGCCAGGTCGGGGGTGGGCGGGAACTCGAGGGCGGCGGCCAGGTCGGTCAGGGCCCGTTCCAGGTCGAGCTCGCGCTGGCTCATCGGTCACCTCCCTGCAGCCTGGCGTCGGGGGCGGCGGCCAGCGGTCCCGGCTCGGCCATGGCGGCCCGCAGGCGGTCCAGGGCCCGCGACAGCCGCGACTTCACCGTGCCCGGCCGGCAGCCGAGGGCGGCGGCCATCTCGGCCTCGGACAGCTCCAGGAAGTAGCGGCAGGCGATCACCTGGCGGTCGTTCTCGCCCAGCCGGCCGACGGCGTCCAGCAGCAGCTTGCGCTGCTCGCCGGCGAGCGCCGCCGCCTCGGGGGACGGGGCCGCGTCCCCCGAGGGGCGGTCCTCGGCGACCCGCAGGGCCAGGTCGTCCCGGCGCCGGCCGCTCCGGCGGCGGTTGCGGGCCTCGTTGGCCACGATCGCCAGCAGCCACGGCCGGAACGGCGACCCGGCCCTGAACCGCGGCAGCGCGTACCAGGCCTTCACGAACCCCTCCTGGGCGGCGTCCTCGGCGTCGGCCGACCCGCCAGCGATCACGAACGCCGTCCGGAAGGCGAGGTCCTGGTACCTCCGGACCAGCACCGCATAGGCGCGCGCATCGCCCCCTCGTGCCTGCTCGACGAGTTCCTGTTCGTCCAGTGGTCGGCCCTCCACGGACTCGGTCTCGCCCCCTCATACACCACGGCCGCCGGATGGGTTCCCCGGAACCCTACTGCCAGCGGCGGTCGTGGCCGAGGAGCTCGCCGACGCGGGAGGTGGTCACCTCCGCGTCACCCCCCTGGACGCCTGAGCCGCGGGCGACCCGGGAGGCCCATGACCCGGCGTTTGGCGGCGTCGGCGGCGGGGGTGGGGAGGGCCGTGAGGGCGGCCACGACCAGGCGGTTGCGGGCGGGGACGACGTAGCGGGGGGCGGGGCGGGCGGCGGTGGCGGCGCGGGCCACGGCGCGGCCGGCGGCGGCCGGGCCGGGGGCGAAGCGGTAGACGCGGGCCCAGGCGGCGTCGGTGCCGGCCAGGGCGGCCGCGTACGGCGAGCCGGGGTCGCGGTAGGGGGCGAGGGCGGCCAGGGCCCTGGCCGCGAAGCCGGTCCGGATGGCGCCCGGCTCGACCAGGACCACGGTGACCCCGAACGGGGCCAGCTCCATGCGCAGGGCGTCGGTGGCGGCGGCCACGGCGTGCTTGCTGGCGTTGTAGGCGCCCAGCAGGGGCATGGCGACCCGGCCCATGATGCTGCCGACGTTGACCACCCGGCCCGCGCCCCGCTCGCGCATCGCGGGCACGAACGCCCTGGTCACCGCCAGCAGCCCGAACACGTTGGTGTCGAACAGCCGGCGCAGGTCCGCATCGGCCAGCGCCTCCAGCGGCCCCGGGAGGGCGTAGCCGGCGTTGTTGACCAGCACGTCGAGGCCGCGGCCGCCGGTGCGGCGCTCGACCAGCTCCCTGGCGGCCTCGACCGAGGCCGGGTCGGTCACGTCCAGCACCACCGGCTCCAGCCGGTCCCCGGCCGCGCGGGCCAGGCCGGCCAGGGCGTCGGGCCGCCGCCCCCCGGCCAGGACCAGGTGCCCGGCCCGGACCAGGCGCATGGCCGCCTCCCGGCCGATGCCCGAGCTGGCGCCGGTGATCAGGATGCTCTGTCCTGGTCCCATGCGTACGATGCTCCCATGACCGAGCCTCGCTGGAAGCAGCGTTACCGCGCCCCCTCGCTGACCCTGCCGCGGTGGGCACCCGACGACCCGGACCACCTCGTCTACGTCTCCAACCTCTCCGGCTCCTGGCAGGTCCACGCCTGGGACCGGGCGGCCGACCGCCACCGCCAGGTGTCGGACCACCCGACCGGCGTGGTCGCGGGCGGCCTGACCCCCGACGGCGCCCGGGTGGTCTGGTTCGAGGACTCCAAGGGCGACGAGGTCGGCCGCTGGCTCCAGCAGCCGTTCGAGGGCGGCCAGGCGGCCCCGCTGGTGACCGACGCCGAGCCGGCCTGGAGCGCCGGGCTCGCCCTCGGCCCCAAGGGACTGGTCGCGGTGGGCCTGGCCGGCCGGGACGGCTTCTCGGTCCGGGTCGGCGAGGTCGGCGGGACCAGCGAGGAGCTCTACCGCCACCAGGAGATGGTCGACGTCGGCGGCCTCAGCCGCGACGGCCGCCTGCTGGTCGTCCACCACGCCGAGCACGGCGACAACCTGCACCCGGCCCTGCGCGCGTTCGAGCTGGAGGGCATGGCCCCGGTGGCCGACCTCTGGGACGGGGAGGGCTTCGGCCTGTTCGTGGCCTCGGCCGGGTTCTCCCCCCTGGCCGGCGACGGGCGCCTGGTCGTGCTCGCCGACCGGACCGGGCGGCTGCGCCCGGCCATCTGGGACCCGGCCGGCGGCGAGCGGGTCGACCTCGAGCTGGAGCTGCCCGGCGAGGTCGACGTGGCCGACTGGTGGCCCGACGCCGGGTCGCTGCTGCTGGTCCACACCTACATGGGCCGCGACGAGCTGTACCGCCTCGACCTGCGCAGCGGCGCCCTGGAACGGCTCGACCACCCGGCCGGCTCCATCCAGCGGGCCGGGGTGCGGCCCGACGGGGCGGTCTGGTACCGGCTCTCCTCGGGGGCGGCCGCGCCCGAGGTCCGGGCCGTCGGCGCCGGCGAGGCCGTGCTGCGCCCGCCAGGGCCGCGCGCCCCCTCCGGCGTCGCCTACGAGAGCTGGACGTTCCCCAACCCCCAGGGCGACCAGGTCCACGGGTTCCTGGCCGTGCCGCCGGGCGCGGGACCGCACCCGACGGTCCTGATCGTCCACGGCGGCCCCCACCACCACGACGCCGACAGCTGGGACCCCGAGGTGCAGGCGTTCGTCGACCACGGCTACGCGGTCGGGCTGGTCAACTACCGCGGCTCCACCGGCTACGGCAAGGCCTGGCAGGACGTGCTCGAGGGCGACCCCGGACGCCCCGAGATCGAGGACGTCGTCTCCGGCCGGGACGACCTGGTCGCCCGCGGCCTGGCCGACCCCGACCAGGTGGTGATCAGCGGCGCCTCCTGGGGCGGGTACGTGACCCTGCAGGCGATCGGCACCGTCCCCGAGGGATGGCGGGCGGCCATGGCCGTGGTCCCGGTGGCCGACTACCTGTCGGCCTACGCCGACGAGTCCGAGGCCCTGCAGGCCTTCGACCGCAGCCTGTTCGGCGGCGGCCCCGAGGACAAGCACGACCTGTACGTCGAGCGCTCGCCCATCACCCACGTGGACAAGGTCGAGACCCCGGTGCTGCTGATGGTGGGCGACAACGACACCCGCTGCCCCCTCCAGCAGGTGCTCAACTACGCCGAGCGCCTGACCGAGCTGGGCAAGCCGTTCGAGCTCGACCGCTTCGACGCCGGCCACGGCGCCCTGGTCGTCAACGAGCGCATCCGCCAGATGGAGGTGCTGCTGCGGTTTGCTGCCCGTCATGTGCCGGACGGCGCCGAGCCGAGGCCTGATCGGTCCGGTTCGGGGATGCGGGCGGAGGCCCCCGCAGTCGTCAGTAGAAGACGCCCGGCTTGACCACGTTGCGGAGCGGTAGGCCGTCGAGGTAGCGGCGCAGGTTGTCCACGAACAGCTCGGTGATGCGCTCGTTCTCGCGGGCCGAGAGGGCGGCCGCGTGCGGGGTGACGAGCACGTTGGGCAGGGTCCAGAGGGGCGAGTCGGCGGGCAGGGGCTCGGTGGCGAACACGTCGAGGACCGCGCCGGCGATGCGCCGGTCGCGGAGGGCGTCGACCAGGGCCGGCTCGTCGACCACCCCACCCCGGCCGACGTTGACGAAGATGCAGTCCGGGGGCAGGCGCTCGATGGTGGCCCGGTCGATCAGCCCGGCCGTCTGGTCGGTCAACGGGAGGCTGACCACCATGGCGTCGGCCCGGCCGGCCAGCTCGGCCAGGCGCCGGGGGCCGTGGACCTCGTCGACCCATTCGGGCGGCGGGCCCTCGGTGCGCCGGAACCCGACCGTGCGCATGCCGAGCGCCTTGCCCAGCCGGGCCACCTCGCGCCCGATCTCGCCCAGGCCGACCAGGAACAGGGTCTGCCCGGACAGCTCGCGGAAGGGCTGGCGGACCTCGGGCCAGGCCCTGGCCCGCTGGTCCTCGACGAGTCTCGGCAGGTCCTTGGCCATGGCCAGCAGCCCGAAGATGGCGAACTCGGCCAGCGGGACCGCATGGACGCCGCTGGAGGTGGTGACGGCGACCCGCTCCAGGGCCTCGGCCGGCAGGCCGGCCCGCCGGACCTGCTCACCGGCCCCGGCGCTGGTGGCGTGGACCCAGCGCAGCCTGGGCAGGCCGGTGACCACCTCGGCCAGGTCGTCGGCCGAGTCCCCGGGGACGCCGAACAGCACCTCGGCCCGGTCCAGCAGCGCCCGCCAGCGGGCCTCGCCGTCGGCGTCGCGCCGGAACGCCGGGTCGCCGCGGTGGTCGGCCGGGTAGCGGGCCGGCGGGAGGAGATCAGGCTCGAACAGCACCTCGGCCCGCGGGTCGGCCGCCTGGATCCTGGCCGCCAGCTCGGCCTCCAGCGGCGAGGCGATCAGCACCTGGACGGGGGCCACGGGTCAGTCCGCCCGCTCGACCGGGGGGATGACGGCGGTGGCGATGCTGCCCCGGCCGGCGGGATGGGAGAGCGTGAACTGGCCGTTCAGCTCCTCCTCGACCAGCGCCCTGACCAGCCGCAACCCGAGCCCACCCCCGGAGCTGAGGCCGCCCCGGGGCTGTCGACGGCCGGTTGAGCCCGCTCCCGCCGCCCCGTCGTCGTGGACCTCGAGGACGACCGGCTGGTCGCCGCCGCCGCGCAGCTCGACGGTGACCTTCCCGCGCCCCTCGCCCAGGCCGTGCTCGACCGCGTTCTGGACCAGCTCGTTCAGGACCACCGCCAGCGGGGTGGCCACGGCCGCGTCCACCCGCACCGAGGCGGTGTGCAGCTCGATCTGGGCGTCCTCGTGGCCAAGGGAGCCCTCCAGCATCCTGACCACCCGCCTGGCCACGTCGGCCATGTCGACCGCGCCCTCGAACTCCTCGGTCAGGGTCTCGTGGACCAGGGCGATCGAGGTGATCCGCCGGACCGAGTCCTCCAGGGCGGCCACCGCCTGCGGGTGGTCCCCCAGCCGGCGGGCCTGGAGCCGCAGCAGGGACGCGACCGTCTGGAGGTTGTTCTTGACCCGGTGGTGGACCTCGCGGATGGTCGCCTCGCGCCGGGAGATGACCCGGTCGCGGCGGCGCAGCTCGGTCGCCTCCCGGACCAGCACGAGGGCGCCGCGGCGCCCGGTGTCGCGCAGCAGCGGGACCACCCGGACGTCGGTCACCGCCCCGGCGGCCTCGATCTCGGACTCGACCGGCCGCCCGCCGGCCATGGCCTCGGCGACCAGGATGGCGGCCCGGTGGGGGAGCGGCTGGCCGAACGGCAGGGCGTTGGTGCCCATGCGCCGGAAGGCCGAGGTGGCGTTGGGGCTGGCGAACTCGACCCGGCCGCTGGCGTCGAGCACGACCAGGCCGTCGCCGACCCTGGGCGAGGCGGTCGGGTCGATGGCCTCCACGAACGGGAAGGTGCCGGTGGCCACCATCTCCAGCAGCGCCTCGGCCGCGCCCAGGTAGGACGCCTCCAGCCGGCCCGTGGGGCGGGCCGGGATCTCCGGGGACTCGACGCTGAGCACGGCCACGATCTCGCCCTGGTGGCGGACGGGCACGGTCTCGACCCGGACCGGCTCGGCGTCGATCAGGATCGGCTCCAGCGAGCGCTGGCGCCGGCCCTCCCGCCAGGCCCGTTCCACATACGGGTGCCAGGTCGGCTTGACCACCTCGCCGACCAGGTCGACCGGGTAGAGGGTCCGGGCGGTGTAGGGCCGGAGCTGGCCGACGATGCGGAAGCTCTCGCTGCCCTCGACGGCCAGGAACAGCAGCAGGTCGGCGAAGGCGAGGTCGGCGATGAGCTGCCAGCCCGCCATCAGGCTGTGGAGATGCTCGATCGCGTCGTCGGACAGCCGGCGCCGTACCGGCGGGGCAACGTCAGTCATGGAGCAAGCGTAGCCGTCTGATGGGCGGCGATGAACTGTTGGAATAAGTCGCCCAGAAACCTCAAGCCTCGCACAAGTGACCAGAGGCTCAGGTATCACGAGAATTGGGTGAACGAATACTACCCCGTTCACCTGCTCTTCTGATCCGAACTACGCAGAATTGGGGGCGCTCGCAGGAGGGGTCAGCGACGATAATGACGACCGAATCGGCTCGTGACGGCATACGTGGCGGGATCGCGGGGGGCGCACCACTCGTCGTCGTTCGCGTCCCCCCGGACGAACGACCAACGAGGAGGGGCGAATGTTTCGCCGACGACTGGCCGCCGCGGCCCTGGCCGCAATGACCGCGGCCCTGCTCACCATGCCCGGAGCCGCCTCCGGCGCCCAGCCGGACGACCAGGCGCTGGTGCGGGTCGCCCATTTCGCGCCGGGCCTGCTCAAGGGCGACGTCTACGTCGTCTACGTCGACGGCAAGCTGCAGCTCAAGGGCGTGCCGTACAAGACCGTCTCGGACTACCTCAAGGTCAAGCCCGGGAAGTTCAAGGTCGAGGTGCGCGAGGCCGGTGAGCCGGTCGACTCGCCCCCGGTGATCGCGGCCACGGTCGACCTGGAGGCCGGCAAGGCCTACACCGTCGCCGTGTACGGGCAGCTCACCTCCGTCAAGGCGGCCCTGCTGACCGACGACCTGTCGCGCCCCGCCAGCAGCAAGAGCAAGGTGCGGTTCATCCAGGCCATCCCCGGCGAGGGCGCGGCGGACCTGGTCACCAACGGCGACGTGCTCATCTCGAACGCGCGCTTCCCGTCGGCCAGCGACTACCAGGAGGTCCCGGCGGGCTCGGTCGACGTCGAGGTCCGCAAGGCCGGCAGCGGCGAGGTGCTGGCCAAGGCCAGCGACGTGCAGCTGCCCAGCGGCTCCATCTCGTCGCTGGTCGCGGTGGGCGGCATCGGCCAGAAGCTCGAGCTGCTCGACATCCGCGACGCCGGCTCCGCGGTGTCCGCCGCCGGCGGGGTCGCCACCGGCGCCGGCGGGACCAGCCCGAGCTCCAGCCCGGGCGGTCGGAGGTTCGCGCTGTTCCTGCTGATCGGCGGCGGCCTGGCCGCGGCCGCCGGGTTCGTGGTCCAGCAGCGGCGGTCGACCGGCTAGGGGTTGCTCGCGTGCCATGACCATGGGTGAACGGGTCCGCCGGGGGGTGGTCGTGCTGGGGCTGCTGGTCGCCGGTTCGGCCGGCTGTGCCGCGGGCCAGCCGGAGGGGGAGCGGGTGTCGCATGCCGCTCCCCCTGCCAGCCGGTCGGCGGTCGCCGGGGCGACCACCCCGCCGCCGGCCGGCCCGACCCGGACCACCGAGGTCATCGACTTCCCCGTCGGGTCGTGGCGCCGCCTGCCCTCCTCGCCGCCGGTGCGGGTGGAGATCCCGGCCATCGGCGTGTCCTCGCCCCTGGTCCGGCTGGGGCTCGAAGCCGACGGGACCATGCAGGTGCCCGACGACTACCAGGTCGCCGGCTGGTTCACCGGCGGTCCCCAGCCAGGCCAGCTCGGGCCGGCCGTGATCGCCGGCCACGTCGACTCCAGGACCGGCCCGGCCGTGTTCTACCGGCTCCGCGACCTGCGTCCCGGCGACCAGATCCGGGTGGTCAGGGCCGACCGCCGGGTGGTCCGGTTCCGGGTCGAGTCGCTGGCCAGCTACCCCAAGCAGTCGCTGCCGGACGACGAGGTCTACGGGGCCACCACCGCGCCGGTGCTGCGCCTCATCACCTGCGCCGGCACCTTCGACCGGGCCCAGGGCAGCTACCGCGACAACCTGGTCGTGTCGGCCATCAGGGTGGCCGACGGCGGCAAGGAGGCCGGACGGTGAGCGACCGCCGCGGCTGGGTCGAGCGCCTGTCCGGGGGCCGCACCGCCTCGACCACCGAGCCGTCCGCATCCCGCCCCGAGCCGGGGCCCGACCGCCCGGTCCGCTCCAACGGGCCCGAGCGCCCGCCGCTCCCGGGCCCCGGCCCACGGGCCCGCCCACCGGTTCCCGACCCCGAGGGCCCCACCCTCCGGGTCGTCCTGGTCTCCCGCGACAACATGCTCGCCGGCGCCCTCCGCTCCCTGATCGAGACCCCGGGCGGGGTCCGGGTGCTCGACTGGTACAGCGAGGAGCTCGACGGCGCCATCCGCCACGCCGACGTGGTCATCGTCGACATGCCCCCCAACCTCCACGAGCGCACCTTCGCCGTCATCGACGGCCGGTTCCTGGGTCGCACCGTGGTCCTCCTCCAGGAGGGCGAGCACGCCGAGGCCGTCCCCGCCGGGCCGACACGCGCCGTCCTCTACCGCCCCCTCCAGATCGGCGAGCTCTGGACAGCGATCACCGGGGCGACGACGCCGGTTCCCGCGGAGCCGCCGCTACAGGGGGTGGAGGCGGGGTCCCCGCCGGCGCGGGAGTTGGAGGAGCCGGAGGCCGGGGCGGAGGAGGCGGCGGACGACCGCGCGGCACCGGGCCAGGCCGAAGGGGCAGCGGCGGCCGCGGCGGTGGAGGTGGCCGGCCAGGGGCTGCCGGTCGCCGAGTCGGGGCGGCTGATCGGGCTGAGCGGGCGCGAGCTGGAACCGGTGGTCGGCCCCGGCCAGGTCGCGCCGGGGATGGACGAGGCCACCTTCGAGCGGCTGCGCCGGTGGGGACGGCAGGCCCCAGGCAAGACCGGCCAGCCCGCCGGGAAGCGCCGCACCACCGTGGGTCGCGCCGAGGCCCGCCGGGCCAAGGAAGCCGAGGCGGAAGCACGCCGCGCCGACCGTGCCGCGGCGGGTCGGGCCAAGGCCGCCAGCGCCGAGGCCCGCCGCGAGCAGACCCGCCAGGAGCGGGCGGCCCGCCAGGAGGCCCGCCAGGCCGCCCGCGCCGAGGTCGCCCGTGTCCGCGCCGCCCGCGCCGAATCACGCACCGCAGCCCGCGAAGCATCCCGCCAGGCCAAGGCCGCCCAGGCCGAAGCCCGCCAGGTCGCCCGAGCGGAATCCCGCCAGGCACGAACCGACGCCCGAAAGGCCGCGCAGGAGAGGTCCCGCGAGGCCAAGGCCGCCAAGGCGGAGGCACGGACGGCCGAGCAGGAGAGGGCCCGCCAGGCGAAGGCGGCCAAGGCGGAGGCACGGGCCGCCGCCAGGAGGAGGGCCGCCAGGCCAAAGCGGCCCAGGCGGAAGCCGGCGGCCGCTCGGAGGAGGCCGCCGGGTGAGGCGGCGCAGGCAGAAGCCCAGGCCGCCGCTCGGGAGGAGGCCCGCAAGGCGGAGCGGCGGCACGGGCGGCGGCGCAGGAGGAGGCCCGCCAGGCGAAGAAGCGCAGGCGGAGGCACGGGCCGCCGCCCAGGAAGAGGCGCGGCAGGCGAAGGCGGCCCAAGCCGAGGCCCGGCGGGTGGCTCGGGTGGAGGCCGGGCAGGCGAAAGCGGCGAAGGCCGAGGTCCGGCGGGAGGCTCGGGCCGAGGCTCGAGCGGCCAGGGTGGCCAGGTGCGAGGAGCGCCGAGCCGCCAGTGCCGCGGCTCGGCAGGCACGCGCTGGAGGCCAAGGCGGCTCGGGCGCAGGCTCGGGAGGCGGACCGCGCCGAGGCTGGGCGAAAGCGGGCCGAGCAGGCCGAGGTGCGCAGGGTGCCCGGGCGGAGGCTGGGCGGCAGCGCGAGGCTCGGGCGGCGGCGCGGGGGCGGCTCGTGCCGAGGCGCGGCAGGCACGGGCGGCCGGGGTGGCGGCGCCACGGGTTGGGGCTGGGGGGGTTGGGCTGCTGGCGCTGGTGGTGCTGGTGGTTGCGGTGGTGGGGTTGGTGGCGGCGGGGTGGCGTGGGGGTGGGGGTCCGGACAGCCGGGCGGGTGAGGTGGCGGTGGTGCGGGCTGCCGGGGGGAGCGAGGGCGGCCTGGTGGTGCAGGACCCGCGGGTGGGGCCGATCGAGCCGTTGTATGCGCTGGGTGTGGGGGTGGTGTTGCGGGGGGCGGAGGCTGGGACCTCGCTGGAGGGGGCGATCAGGGACGCCAGGGTGCCGAGCCGGTACCTGCTGGCGGGTGTGGTTGGGCTGACGGTGCTGCTCTTCCTGCTCCTCATGCGGGTCGGACCCGGTACCGGTGCGGCGGCCGGGCCGGGTCCGGCCCCGCCGCAACGCCAGGGGCGCGACCGGCTCTGGCGGCTGGGGGGAGCGGCGCTGGCGGGGCTGCTGGTGGCCCTCGACCCCGTGCTCGTGCGGAGCGGGCGGGCGGCGACCGGGACGATCCTGGCGGTGGTGCTCGCCCTGGTGACGCTGGCCCTGGCCTGGGGGGTGCCGGCGCGGCCGACCCTGCGGTGGCTGCCGCTGGTGGCCGCCGGTGGGGGGCTGGCGCTGCTGGTCAGCCCGCTGGCCCTGCCGGTGCTGGCGGTGCCGGTGGTGGCCGAGCTGCTGGAGGGGCGCTACCAGGAGGCCTGGCGGGACATGGCCGCGCTCGGGCTCGCGGTCGGCCTCTGGCTGGTCCTGCCGGTCTGGGTGGCGGGCCAGGAGCTGGGCGCCGGGCAGGCCGCATGGCTCCTCGGCCGGCCCCCCGGGCGTGGGTCCGTCGTCGCCTCCCTGGCCGACGACCGGCTCACCTGGCTGCTGGTGGCCGCCGGCCTGGCCGCGGCCATCCTGGCCTGGCGCCACCGGTCCGGCGCCAGGCCGGATGCCGACCCCGACCCACCGGGGGACCACCCCGGGCCGGCCCGGGCGCTCGCCTGGACGTTGACCACGGCCGCCGGGGCCGTGGGGGCGGTCGCGCTCGGGTACCCGGCCTCCCAGGCCCTCCCGTTCGCCGTGCCCGCCGCGGCCGTCAGCCTGGCGCTGGCCGGCGGCTGGGCGGCCGCGGCGGTCCGGTGGGACCGGGGGACCGCCGGGGTACCGCCCCGGTGGATCGGGGCCGGGGTCGCGGTGGCGCTGGCCGGGCTGCTCGTGGCCCAGGGGGTCGACTGGGGGGCGAGGTACGGCGGCCAGGCCGACGACGGCCTCGGGCGGCTGGTGGCCACCGTCGGCGACCAGGTGCCGGACTGCTCGGCGGTCAACGCCAGCGGGCCCGACGACCGGGCCCGGCTGCTGGCCGCCGGCGTCACCGTGACCGAGTTCGCCGACGGGCCGGCCGCCCACGCCGCCGGCGTGCGCTACTTCGTGCTGACCGGCGGGAGCGCCGGGGGCGGTCCCATGACCCCGTCGCTGGCCGCCTGGGTCCGCCAGCACGGGACCAGGATGGCCGCCCATCCCTCGCGGAGCCTGTCCGGGGTGGAGCTGTGGCGCGTCGACGCCGCCCCGCTCGACCCGGTCGCCGACAGCCTCCCCGTCCCCGACGGCCTGTTCTCCAACGTCAACGGCTCGGCCTGTGGCGGCTACCGGGTCGTGGACAGCCAGGCGGGGACCTTCCACACCGCCTACCGGGCGGCCGGCGGCAAGATGGTCCTTGGCCGGCCGCTCGGCTCGGTCTGGACCAGCGACGGCCCGGCCCTGCAGGCGTTCGACACCATGGTGCTGGGGTCGGTCCCGACCGCCAGCGGCCCGCCGGCCGTGCGGCCCATCGAGCTGCCGCCGCTGCTGGCCCAGCTGGACATCGAGGCGGTGGCCGACGCCAACATCCCGCTGCCGTCGGTGCGGCCGCCGGTGACCAACCGGCAGCTGCGGACCCTGCTCAGCGACGAGCTGATCGCCCGCGCCTACCTGGGCACCGACCCGGCGTCGGCGTCGGCCGAGGACTTCCGGCGGGCCCGCGACCGCTTCGGCCGGCCTCTCGGCGTCCCGCAGATGATGCCGGACGGGGCCATGCGCCAGCCGTTCGAGCGGGCCGTGCTCGAACTGCCCGCCAACGGCGGCCCGGCCCGGCCGGCCGCGCTGGGCCGCCTGGCCGTCCGCCTCGGCCTGGTCCCCAAGCAGGCCATGCGGCTGGAGCCGGTGCCCGGCCTGCCCGCCCCCCCGGCCCAGACCCGGCTCGACCCGGCCCCGCTGCTGCGGCTGATCGGCGTGGGACTGGTGCTGCTGGCGCTGGCCGCCGGGGCCGGCGCCGTGGTCGCCCGGCGGTCCAGGACCGGCGGCGCCCGATAGCCGCCCGGGGCTGCCGGACGACCGCTCGCACCAGCGTGTTGACGTGCTGGACCCACCTCCGTACGCTCATGGTTCGAGAGCAACGGCGCTCGCCCCAGGCGGCGCCGTTTTCGTGTCCCTGGACATCGATGTCCACACCGCTCGGCTCCGTCGCCGCCCGAGCAGTACCTCCGGAGGCGAGATGACGGACCACCTGCTGCCAGGCCCCGGCCAGCGCGGCCGGTCGCTGTACGACCGCCGCCGCGACGAGCGCGACGCCTGCGGCATCGGCTTCGTGGCCGACGTCCACGGCCGCGCCAGCCGGGCCATCCTCGACGCCGCCCTGGGCGGGCTCGAGCGCCTCCGGCACCGGGGCGCGGTGGCCGCCGACGCCCGGACCGGGGACGGCGCCGGCGTCCTGGTCCCGCTGCCCGACGGGTTCTTCGACGGCCCCCCGGCCGCCGGCGCCCGATCCCGGACCCCCCGGTCGGCTCGGGGTGGCCATGGCCTTCCTCCCCCGCGCCCCCGAGGAGGCCAAGGAGGCCCGCCGGCTGGTCGAGCAGGCGCTGGTCGCCGAGCGGCTGGAGCTGCTCCGCTGGCGGCTGGTCCCGGTCGACCACGGCGCCCTCGGCGAGGTGGCGAGGGCGAACGCTCCCGCCATCGAGCAGGCCGTGTTCCGGGTCGCCGGGGACGGAGGGTCCCGGAGCGGTGGACCCCGAGGACGCCGAGCGCCGCTGCTTCCGGGCCGCCCGGCGGGCCGCCGCGGCCGCCCGGGCCGCCGGAGTCGCCCTGTACCTCGCCTCCTGCTCGACCCGGACGGTCACCTACAAGGCGCTGTGCGCGGCCGACCAGCTCGCCGCCTTCTATCCCGACCTGGCCGACCCCGCCTTCGCGGTCGCCTTCGCCGTGTTCCACCAGCGCTACTCCACCAACACCACGCCCTCCTGGGAGCGCGCCCAGCCGTTCCGCTTCCTCTGCCACAACGGCGAGATCAACACCCTCGACGGCAACGTGGCCTGGATGCGGGCCCGGGAGGGGCACCTGGGGGCCGGCGAGCTGGACGAGGACCTGCTGCGGCCGGTGCTCGACCCGGACGGCTCCGACTCCGGCAAGCTCGACAACGCGGTGGAGCTGCTGGTCAGGGGCGGGCGGGACCTCCGCCACGCCCTGGCCATGCTGGTCCCGGCGGTCGAGCCCCTGCCAGGAGACGACCGCCAGGACCTGCGCGACTTCTACCGCTACCACGCCTGCCTGACCGAGCCCTGGGACGGCCCCGCCGGCCTGGTCTTCACCGACGGCCACCTGGTCGGGGCGGCGCTGGACCGCAACGGGCTGCGGCCGATGCGCTGGGAGGCCACCGAGGACGGCCTGGTCGTGTGCGCGTCGGAGGCCGGCGCGGTCGACACCGCCGGCCGTGGCCGGGTGCAACGGGGCCGGCTCGGGCCCGGGCAGATGCTCTGCGTCGACCCCGAGCGCGGGCTGCTCACCGACGGCCAGATCAAGGACGAGCTGGCCGCCAGCCGGCCCTGGAGCGCCTGGGTGGCCGAGCACCTGCGCGCCGTCGACGCCGGCCGGCCGGTCGACGCGGCCACCGACGAGCGCCGCCTGGTCGCCGCCCAGGCCACCTTCGGCTTCACCCGGGAGCTGGTCACGACCGTGCTGCGGCCGATGGCGACCGCCGGCAAGGAGCCGACGGCCTCCATGGGCGACGACACGCCCCCGGCCGTGCTCGGGGCCACCTCCCGGCCGGTCGGCCACTTCCTGCGCCAGCGTTTCGCCCAGGTCACCAACCCGCCCATCGACCACCTGCGCGAGCGCCACGTGCTGTCGAGCAGGACGCTGCTCGGCTGCCGCCACCCGCTGCTCACCGAGGAGCCGGACGCGGCCAGGATGGTCGAGCTGGACGGCTTCCTCCTCACCCCCGACGGGCTGGAGTCCCTCGGCGACCCGGCCCTCGGGCTGTGCCCGCGGGTGCTGGACGCCACCTGGCCGGCGGCCGAAGGGCCGGACGGGCTGCGCGCCGCCTGCCTGCGCCTCGGCGAGGAGGCGGCCGCGGCCGTCCGCGACGGCACCTGCCTGCTGGTCGTCTCGGACGCCGGAGCGGACGCCCACGGCCGGACAACGTGCCGGTGCCGTCGCTGCTGGCTGTCGGGGCGGTGCAGCAGCGGCTCCTCCGGGAGGGCCTGGCCACCCGGACCAGCCTGGTCGCCGACACCGGGGAGCCGGTCGACTCCCACCAGGCGGCCACCCTGCTCGGCTACGGGGCCGACGCCATCTGCCCCCGGCTCACCCTGGCCACCGCGGCCACCGTCGACCCGGACCCGGCGGCCGCCCAGGACCGCTACCGCAGCGCCCTCGAGGAGGGCGTGTTCAAGATCATGAGCAAGATGGGCATCTCGGTGCTCGACGCCTACCGGGGGGCCCAGATCTTCGAGGCCGTCGGCCTGGACGAGGAGGTCGTCGACCTCTGCTTCGCCGGCACCCCGTCCCCGCTCGGCGGGATCGGGTTCGACGAGCTGGCCTGCGACGCCCTGGACCGGCACCGGGCCGGCCAGGCCGAGGTGGCGCGGCTGGAGAACCCGGGCTGGTTCAAGCACCGCCCCGGCGGCGAGTACCACGCCACCAACCCCGAGGTCATGCAGGCCCTCCACTTCACCGTCCGCGAAGGGGCCGAGATGAAGGGCTCCAAGCGCGGCGCCCACCTGCTCCAGCAGGCGGTCAAGGGGGGCGGGTTCGAGCGCTACCGGCACTTCGCCAGCCTGGTCAACGAGCGGCGGCCGGCCGCCCTGCGCGACCTGCTGGCCACCACCCCGGCCGGCCCCCCGGTGCCGCTGGAGGAGGTCGAGCCGGCGGCCAACATCCTGGCCCGGTTCTCGACCGCGGCCATGAGCCTCGGGTCGCTGTCCCCCGAGGCCCACGAGACCCTGGCCATCGCCCTCAACCGGGTCGGCGGCCGCTCCAACAGCGGCGAGGGCGGCGAGGACCCGGCCCGCTTCGGCACCGAGCGCAGCTCGGCCATCAAGCAGGTCGCCTCCGGCCGCTTCGGGGTCACCCCGGCCTACCTGGCCAACGCCGTCGAGCTGCAGATCAAGATCGCCCAGGGCTCCAAGCCCGGCGAGGGCGGCCAGCTCCCCGGCCACAAGGTCAGCGGCGAGATCGCCCGCCTGCGCCACACCCAGCCGGGGGTGGCCCTGATCTCGCCCCCGCCCCACCACGACATCTACTCCATCGAGGACCTGGCCCAGCTCGTCTTCGACCTGAAGCAGGCCAACCCCGAGGCCGAGGTGTCGGTCAAGCTGGTCGCCGAGGCCGGGGTGGGCACGGTCGCCGCCGGGGTGGTGAAGTCGCTGGCCGACGTGGTCATGATCTCCGGTGCCGACGGCGGCACCGGGGCCAGCCCGCTGTCCTCGATCAAGCACGGCGGCGGGCCCTGGGAGCTGGGGCTGGCCGAGACCCAGCAGGCCCTGGTGGCCAACAACCTGCGCTCGCGCTGCAAGGTCCGGGTCGACGGCGGCTTCAAGACGGGCCGCGACGTGCTGGTGGCGGCCCTGCTCGGGGCCGACGAGTACGGCTTCGGCACGGCCGCCCTGCTGGCCGAGGGCTGCCTCATGGTCCGGACCTGCCACCAGGACAACTGCCCGGTCGGCATCGCCACCCAGCGGCCGGATCTCAGAGCCAAGTACACCGGCACCCCCGAGATGGTCGTCCACTACCTCGAGTACGTGGCCACCGAGGTCAGGGAGCTGCTGGCCTCCCTGGGGCTGCGCGGCCTGGACGAGGCCGTCGGCCGGGTCGACCTGCTCGCCCAGCGCCCCACCGGCGACCCCCGGGCCGACAGCCTCGACCTGTCCCCGCTGCTGGCCACCGGGGCCGAGGAGGGCGCCGCCCCGGCGAGGCGGTTCGTCGCCTCCGACCCCATCCAGCGTCCCCGCTCCGAGCTGGGCGACCAGATCCACGACGACGCCTGGCCGGGCCTCCGCGACGGCGACCTGGTCCACCTCCAGTACCCGATCAGCAACACCGACCGGGCGGTCGGGGCCCGGCTCGGCGTGGCCGTCGGCAAGGCGTTCGGCTCCCGGCCGCCCGCCGGCCGGGCCCGGATCGAGCTGGAAGGGACGGCCGGGCAGAGCTTCGGCGCCTTCCTGGCCCCGGGAATTGACCTGCGTCTCACCGGCGCCTGCAACGACTACGTCGGCAAGGGGATGGGAGGCGGTCGCATCGTCGTCCGCCCGCCGGACGACGACGCCGGCGCCCCGGTCCTGATCGGCAACACGGCACTGTACGGGGCGACCCGGGGCGAGCTGTTCTGCGCCGGGCGGGCCGGGGAGCGCTTCGCGGTGCGCAACTCGGGCGCCACCGCGGTGGTGGAGGGCGTCGGCGACCATGGTGGCGAGTACATGACCGGCGGGTCGGTGATCGTGCTCGGCCCGGTCGGCCGCAACCTCGGGGCCGGCATGAGCGGCGGCGAGCTGTTCCTCTACGACCCCGACGGCACCGCCCTCGACCAGCTCAACGACGAGCTCGTGCTGGCCCGCCGGCCGGACGAGATCGAGCTGGTCTTCCTGCGCGAGCTGGTCGTCGCCCACCACGAGCTGACCGGCTCGGCGGTGGCCGGCGAGATCCTGGAGGACTGGGAGCGCACCCACGCCGCCTTCTGGCGGGTCGCCCCCCGGGCCGAGGTCGCGGCCATCGAGCAGGCCCACGAGGGCACCGGATGACGGTCCGGCGGGCCCTGGACGAAGATCGGACTCCGCGTCAGGCCGCTTCCGGGCTACGATGCCTACCCGACGCATCTGGTGGAAGGAGCAGGATGGCGCGTGTGCTCGTCGCCGAGGACGAGGTCCTGATCCGGGTGGACATCGTCGAGACCCTCGAGGAGGGTGGGCACACCGTGGTCGGCGAGGCCGGCGACGGCGAGCAGGCGGTCCGCCTGGCCCGTGAGCTCGGCCCCGACCTGGTGGTCATGGACGTGAAGATGCCCAAGGTCGACGGCCTGGCCGCGGCCAGGCAGATCACCGCCGACGGCCCGGCGGTGCTGATCCTCACCGCCTTCTCCGACAAGGAGCTGGTCGAGCAGGCGGCCGACGCCGGCACCATCGGCTACCTGGTCAAGCCGTTCCAGCCGGCCCAGCTCCTGGCCGGGGTGAACGTGGCCCTGGCCAGGGCCGCCGACCACCGCGACCTGCAGGGCACCGTCGACGACCTCGAGTCCAAGCTGGCCGCCCGCAAGGTCATCGAGCGGGCCAAGGGCCGGCTCATGGAGCAGTTCGGCCTCACCGAGGACCAGGCCTACACCCGCATGCGCCGGGCCGCCATGGACCGCCAGCTCCCCCTGGCCGAGATCGCCAAGCGGGTCCTCGAGGCCCAGCCGGAGAGCCCCTCCACCTCCTAGAACACGTAGAGTCGGCCGTCGGCCGACGATCAACCGACTCCGACCGGCGGGTCCGCCGGTCGGTCAGAAACCCTCCGTGTACTCCTGGTCGGTGACCGGGGCGCCCCACTCGGGCGGGCCGCCGGTCGTCACCGAGATGTGGGCCATGGGGCTGCCGGGCGCGCCCCCGTGGTAGTGCCACTCGCCGGCCGGGATGGCGACCATCTGCCCGGGCGTGAGCACGTGGCCCGTCCCGCCGCGCGAGCGCACCCAGCCGCGGCCGCTCACCCCGTACAGCAGCTGCCCGCCCGGGTGCGCGTGCCAGCGGGTCCGCGCCCCGGCCGAGAAGTGCACCACCGCCATGGACGCCCCGCCGGGCACCGTCAGCCCCCGGCTCAGCCAGACCCGCCCGGTGAACCGGGCCTCGTCGCCCTCCTCGTACGGCTCCCCGCCACCCGCGGCGATCTCCATCGGCACCCCCACTCCCGTGATCCCGGAGATCATCGTGCATGCCGCCAGCGCGGGCCAAGCACGGCCCGGTGGACCCTGACCCGCCCCGGCCAGGTCCGGGGAACGCCAGGGTGATCCCTGATGCCGTCGCCCGGGTAGGCCACTAGGGTGGAGGTCGAGACATCGAGGTCAATGGAGGACCGAAGAGATGGAAGCGTTTCGCCGTCAGGGACTCGTCCGGCCGCGCCAGGGCCGGATCCTCGGCGGGGTCTGCGCCGGCCTGGCCCGGCGGTTCGGGATGGGCCCGACGATGATGCGGATCCTGTTCGTCGTCACCCTGATCGTGATCCCGGGAAGCCAGATCATCGTCTACCCGCTGCTCTGGATCCTGATGCCGTCCGAGTGACCGGCCTGCCGGCGAGCCTAGGCGACCAGCTCGCGCTCCAGGGGGGTGCGGAAGCGGGGGGTGACCCGGACCGGGCCGAGCCAGTCGGCCAGGCGGGCCGCTTCCGCCTCGACGGCCGCGGCCGCCTCCGCGCCGGGGTCCTCGAGGAGGCGCAGGACGATCTCGCCGGTGCGCCGCTGGGCCCAGCCGCCGACGACCCGGCCGTCCCACCAGATGGTCGGGCCGGCGTTGCCGTTGCGGTCGAACAGGGCGGTGCGGTGCGGGCCGAGGTAGAAGTCGCGGCCGGCCCAGCCCATGGTCGTCGGGTCGAGCGAGGGGAGCAGGGCCGCCCAGGGCTCGGGCGCCGGCACCGGGTCCAGGTCGTCGGGCAGGACCAGGCCACCGACGCCGTCCAGGTCGACCTCGACCGCGCCGGCCGCGGCGACGGCCTTGCGCACCTGGCCCATGGGGAGCCCGGTCCACCACTTCACGTCGGCGATGGTGGCCGGCCCGAACCCGGCCAGCCAGCCGCGGACCAGCTCGGTCTGTGCCTCCTGGAGCGACCATCGGGCCACGCCGTCCGGGAGCCAGGCGTCGACCACCGACCACCGGTACTGGCCGCTGATCCAGGACCCGCGGGGACGGCCCCGGACGATGCGGCCCTCGGCGGCCAGCAGCAGCAGGATGCGGCTGACCACGCTCTGGCGGCCCTCGTAGGGCTTGCCCGCGGCGACCACGATCTGCTGGGCCAGACGGGGGTCGTAGCCGGCGAGCTCGGTGGCGGTGGCCCCACCGTGCGCCTCCAGCGCCGTGACGGCGGCCTTCTCCACCTCCTCGACCCAGCCGGCCGGGTCGTCGGCCAGCCCGGCCCGGCCGATCATGTCGACCAGCAGGCGCCGCTGCTGGACGGCGATGGCGTCGGTGCAGGCGGCCTGGACCACCGGCATGAGCTCGACCGGCTCGACGAACATGGTCCGGCGCATGCCGAGGATCCGGACCAGCGACCGGTCCTCGTACAGGGCCTGCTCCACGGCCGCGACCTGGGGGTCGCGCATCCGGGCCCGGGCGGCCAGGTACACCGTGGCCGGGTCGGTGGCGTGCAGGCCGGCCAGGTCGCGGGCCGCCTCGACCGCGCCCGCCCTGGCCGCCGCGGCCAGGTGGTGGCGCAGGCCGAGCCGGGCCCGGCGTTCTGAGACCCCGATCCGTCGCATCGGGCCACTACAGCAGGCGCCCCCGACAGCCGACAACTTCCGGACAGGTCCGGTGTCAGGGAATTGACAGCATCTGCGTAGATCGGGATGGAACCTGGGACCTGGTTGTGGCGTCTTCTTAGGTACATGCCTACGTCGCCAGGCGGTGGTGGAGATGAGCGGGAGTGGGTCGGGGGCCGCGGCGGCCAGGGACGGGGCGGCGACGCCCCCACGGCTGGTCGCCGTGCCGGGCGGCGGGAACGGGCGGCCGGGCCGGCGCCCGGCCCGGGTGGTGGTCTTCCTCGGGGTCGGCGACGACGTCCGCAGCCGGGTGGCCGCGGCGCTGCTCGCCCACCGGTCCAAGGGTCGCCTGCGGGCCGTCTCGGCCAGCCAGGTGACGGTCGACCCCGACCCGGCGGTCGCCGCCTCCCTGGCCGAGCTGGGCGTCGACCTGGGCCTGGTCACCAGCCAGCCGCCGTCGGCGGCCCTGCTCGACGGGGCCGAGCTGGTCGTGGTCATGGGGTACGACCGGGACGACGTCGCCGGCGACCGGCGCTCCGAGGACTGGTGCATCGACGACCCCCGTGACAAGGACGCCGACGCGGTCCGCTGCATCCGCGACGCCCTCGACCGCCGCGTCCAGCGCCTCCTGATCCGCATGGGCGTGGCCCTCCCCACCCGCCCCGCTGACCCGCCGCCGGTTCCCGAGCCGCCCCGTAACGGTGCCGGGACGCACGCTTGCCACGCTGCCGGGCATCCTGGACACCATGGCTCCCGACCGTGCGGAGGGAACGGATGCGGCGACGAGCATGACCGTGAGCCACGGCGCCGAGCCGGCCCGGTCGCGCCGGTGGCCGGCCGCGCTGGCCTGGGCGCTCGCCGGCCTGGCCGTGCTGAGCGGGGTGCCGTCGATCCGGCTCCTGTCGCTGGTGTGGTTCGAGGGCTCGCCCGAGGCGGCGCCGACGATCGCCACCGTCGGGCCCGTGACCCTGGCCGTGGTGAGCGCGGCGACCGTTGGCGCGCTGGTGGCCAGCCGCCGGCCCCGCCATCCGGTCGGCTGGCTGCTCCTCGGCGTCGGCCTCGCGGTGGCCGTCAACGTGCTGGTCGAACCGTACGTGAAGTACGGGCTGCTGGTCCGGCCAGGATCGCTCCCGGCCGCCCGCCACCTGGTCGGGATCGTCTACTCGACCTTCATCGTCGCGCTGTCGTGCGCCGGCTTCGTGCTCCTGCTGACCCCGACCGGGTCGCTGCCCTCGCCCCGCTGGCGCTGGTGGGCCAGGGTGGCCGCGGCCGCGCCGGTGCTGACGGTGGTGGGCTTCGCCGTCCAGCCCGACCCGATGGCCCCGGAGTACCTCGGCAACCCCCTGGCCGTCCCGGCCCTGGCCCCGGTGCTGCTGGTCGCCGGCCCTGGCCGGGGTCGCTCGTGGTCCTGGTCGGCCTGCTGGCCGGGGCCGGGTCGCTGGTGCTGCGCTTCCGCCGCGCCCGCGGGGTCGAGCGCCTGCAGCTGCGCTGGCTGGCCCTGGCGGGCGCCTGCGCGTCGGTGCTGCTGCTGGTCGGCCTCGTCGCCGGGCTGCTCGGCAAGGACCCCGTGGTGCTGGCGTCCCTGGCGCTCTGCCTGGCCCTGCTGCCGCTGGCCACCGGGGCGGCGATCCTGCGCTACCGGCTGTACGACCTGGACCGCATCATCAGCCGCACGGTCGCCTACGGGCTGCTGACGGTGGTGCTCGGACTTGGCTACGCCGGCGCGGTGCTGGTGGCGGGCCAGCTCTTCGGGGGCATCGGAGACCAGCCGCCGAGCTGGGCCGTGGCCGGCGCGACCCTGGCCCTGGCGGCGATGTTCCAGCCGGCCCGGCGCCGCGTCCAGCTGGTGGTCGACCGCCGCTTCAACCGGCGCCGCTACGACGCCGCCCACACCGTCGAGGCGTTCGCGGCCCGGCTGCGCGACCAGGTCGACCTGGACGCCCTCAACGCCGAGCTGCTGGGCGTGGTCGCCCAGACCGTGCAGCCCACCCGCGCCTCGCTGTGGCTCCGGCAACCGGCGCCTCCGGCGGCACGCCGACGCGCAGGACTAGGCCGGGCGAGCAAAGTTCGCCGTCCGGGCCGACGAGAATGGCGGCCATGCGCCGAACCCTCCGCGGCCCTGCCGCGCTCTCGTTCTCGCCCTGCTTCTCGCCCTGGTGGTCGCCGGCTGCTCGGGGGGTGACCCCGACCCGGAGGCTGGGCCGGCGACCAGCGTGACCTCCACCACGGTGGCCCCGTCGACCACGGAGGCGGCATCGACCACGGCGGCGGCATCCGCCCAGGCCGCGACCAGCGCCCAGTTCCGGGCGGCCGGGGTCCGGCTGGTCAGGGTGGCCGGGCTGGAGCAGCCGGTGGCCATGGCGGTGCGGCCCGGCGAGCGCACCCTGTACCTGGTCGAGCAGGTCGGGAGGGTGCGGGCGATCCGCGGGGGCCGGCTCGACCCGACCCCGGTGGTGGACATCTCCGAGCAGGTCACCGCCGGCGGGGAGCAGGGGCTGCTCGGGCTGGCCTTCTCGCCCGACGGGCGCTACCTGTACCTCCACTACACCGACGGCAACGGCGACCACCAGATCAGCGAGCTGGCCATGGCCGGCCAGCGGGCCGACAAGGGGTCGCAGCGCTCGGTGCTCCGCATCGACGACCCGTTCGGCAACCACAACGGCGGCCAGCTCGCCTTCGGTCCCGACCGCCGCCTGTACATCGCCTTCGGCGACGGCGGGGGCGGCGGCGACCCCGAGGGCAACGGCCAGTCGCTGGACAGCCTGCTCGGCAAGATCCTCCGCATCGACCCGCGGCCGGCCGGCGGCCGCGCCTACGGGGTGCCCTCCGACAACCCGTTCGTGAACCGCGACGGCGCCCGGCCGGAGATCTGGGCCTACGGGCTGCGCAACCCGTGGCGGTTCTCGTTCGACGCCGCCACCGGCGACCTGTGGATCGGCGACGTCGGCCAGAACGCCTACGAGGAGGTCGACTACGAGCCGGCCGGGTCGGGCGGCCGCAACTACGGCTGGAACCGGCGCGAGGGCCGCCACCCCTACAACGGCGGCGACCGCCCCGACGGCGCCGTCGACCCGGTGATCGAGTACGGGCGGGCCGGCGGCGCCTGCACCGTGATCGGCGGCTTCGTCTACCGCGGCCAGCGCATCCGCGGCCTCCGCGGCGCCTACCTGTACGGCGACTACTGCGCCGGCTGGATCAGGGCGGCCCGGACCAGCGACGGGCGGGTCCTGGAGCAGCGCGACCTCGGCCTCCAGGTCCCCGGCCTGAGCTCGTTCGGGGCCGACGCCAGCGGCGAGCTCTACGCCCTGTCGCTCACCGGCGACGTCTACCGCCTGGCCCCCGCCTGACCCTCGGACACGAGCAGGGCCGCGCCCATGGCGCCGGCGTAGTCGCCGAGGCCGCCCAGCCGGACGACCACCTGGGCGGGGGGGAGGAACAGGTGCGGGATCATGGCCGTCTCGATCCGGCGGACGAACGGCTCGCCGAGCTTGTCGCCGAGGCCGCCGCCGATGAGGACGGCCTGGACGTCGACCAGGTTGACGGCCGAGGCGATGGCGGCGCCGAGGGCCTCGACCGCGCGGTCGATCAGCTCGTGGGCCAGCGGGTCGCCGGCGTCGAGGGCGGCCTTCCAGACGCCGCTGCTCATCCGGGGCCGGCGCAGCCGCTCCTGGATGGCCAGCAGCTCGGTCGGGCGGCCGGCGGCCGCGGCCGCCCGGGCGGCGCGCTCCAGGGCGATCCGGCCGGCGTAGGCCTCCATGCAGCCGCGGCGCCCGCACGGGCACAGCTCGCCGCCGTCGACCACCACCATGTGGCCGATCTCGCCGGCCGCCCCGTGGGCGCCGGCCCACAGCCGGCCGCCGAGGACGAGGGCGCCGCCCACCCCCGACCCGGCGAACACGCACAGCAGGTCGTCGAAGCCGCGTCCGGCGCCGAGCCGGTGCTCGGCCAGGGTGGCCACGACCACGTCGTTGTCGACCACCACCCGCTTGACCCCGAGGGCGTCGGCGACCATCGTCCCCAGCGGCACCGGGTCGCCGAACCCGGGCAGGTTGGCCGCCCCGAACAGGTCGCCGGTGTCCGGGTCGATCCGCCCCGGCGACCCGATCCCCACCCCGGCCAGCTTGCCCACCGGGACCTTGGCCGCCTTGGCCGCGGCCTTGACCACGCCGGTGATCTCGGCCACCACCGCCGCCGGCCCGCCCTCGACCGGGGTCTTGCCCCTGGCCTCGCCGAGCCTGGCGCCGTCGTCGCCGATGACCACGCCCTGGACCTTGGTCCCGCCAAGGTCGACCCCTGCCGTATGCATGACCCGGATGATGCCAGCATCCTCCGAAAGGTGGAGAACGGAATCGGCGCCGTGGCCGACGAAACGGCTTGCCAGGTCGCGTAGGCTCGCCAACGAGACCAAGCACAGACGAGGACGAGAAGGGGAGCCATCCCATGTCAGCTGCCACCGTGCCCGGCGACACCACCGAGACGCTGGCCGCGCGGGCCATCCAGGTGACCAAGGTCTACGGGCAGGGCCAGACCGAGGTGCGGGCGCTGGACAACGTCTCGGTCGAGTTCCCGAGCGGCCGCTTCACCGCCATCATGGGCCCGTCCGGTTCCGGCAAGTCGACCCTGATGCACTGCCTGGCCGGGCTGGACACGATCACCTCCGGGCAGATCTTCATCGGCGACGTCGAGTTGTCCAAGCTGTCCGAGAAGCAGCTCACCCTGCTCCGCCGGGACAAGGTCGGCTTCGTGTTCCAGGCCTTCAACCTGCTCCCGACCCTGACCGCGGCCGAGAACGTCGAGCTGCCCCTGGCCATCGCCGGCCGCAAGCCGGACCGGGCCTGGCTCGACCGGGTGATCGACGCCGTCGGCCTGCGCGAGCGCCTGGGCCACAAGCCGGCCGAGCTGTCGGGCGGCCAGCAGCAGCGGGTGGCCGCGGCCAGGGCGCTGGCCTCCAAGCCGGCGATCGTGTTCGCCGACGAGCCCACCGGCAACCTCGACTCGGCCGCCGGCACCGAGCTGCTCGGCTTCATGCGCCGCTCGGTCGACGAGTACGGCCAGACGATCGTCATGGTCACCCACGACCCCAACTCGGCCGCCTTCGCCGACCACGTGCTGTTCCTGGCCGACGGCCGCATCGTCGACGAGATGGCCAACCCGACCGCCGAGAAGGTGCTCGACCTCATGAAGAAGCTGGGGGGCTGACGGCGGCCATGGGCAAGGCGACGCTCAAGGGCCTCCTGGCCCACAAGTTCCGGCTGGCCGCGACCGCCCTGGCCATCGTGCTCGGGGTCAGCTTCGTGGCCGGCACCTACGTGCTCACCGACACCATCAACGCCACCTTCACCAACCTGTTCGACGAGGTCACCCAGGGCATCGACGTCGCCGTCCGCTCCGAGGACGTGTTCACCGGCCAGATGGGCGAGGTCCGCGACCCGATCCCCGAGGAGGTCCTCAACGAGGTCAAGGCCGTCGACGGGGTCAAGGTGGCCGAGGGCTCGGTCACCGGGTTCGCCCAGTTCGTCGACAAGGACGGCAAGCCGGTGACCACCGGCGGCGCCCCGACCCTGGGGGTCTCGATCAGCTCGGCGCCGGAGCTCCAGGCCGGCACCACCGTCCGCTCCGGACGGCTGCCCAGCGGCCCGAACGAGATGGTGGTCGACGCCCAGACGGCCGAGAAGCACGGCTTCGCGGTCGGCGACCGGGTCAAGGTCCTGCTCCAGGGCCCGGCCCGCACCTTCACGGTCACGGCATCATCGGCTTCGGCTCGGCCGGCAACCTCGGCGGGGCCACCCTGGCCGGCTTCACCCTGCCCACCGCCCAGGAGGTGCTCAACCGCGAGGGCCGCTTCGACGAGATCGACGTGGTCGCCGCCGAGGGCACCACCCCCGAGCAGCTCCGCGACCGCGTCCGGGCCGTCCTCGACCCCCGCTACGAGGTGCTCACCGGCGAGGAGCTGTCCGAGGACGCGGCCAGGGCGATCAACGACACCTTCGGCCGCTTCCTGTCGACCGCGCTGCTCTCCTTCGCCTTCGTGGCCCTGCTGGTGGGCGCGTTCCTGATCTTCAACACCTTCACCATCATCGTCGCCCAGCGGACCCGCGAGCTGGCCCTGCTGCGCTGCCTGGGGGCCAGCCGGCGCCAGGTGATGACCTCGGTGCTGCTCGAGTCGCTGATCGTCGCCGTGGTCGCCTCCCTGGTCGGCCTCGGCCTCGGGGTGCTGATCGCCAACGGCCTCAAGGCGCTGCTCACCAGCATCCTCAACTTCGACCTGCCGACCACCGGCACCGTGTTCCTCTGGCGCACCGTGGTCGTGTCGCTGGCCGTCGGCATCGTCGTGACCCTGCTGGCGGCGCTGCTGCCGGCCCGCAAGGCGACCCGGGTCCCGCCCGTGGCCGCCCTCCAGCCCGAGACCGCGTTCGCGCCCACCCACTTCCGCAAGCGCCGGATCGTGCTCGGCGTGCTCGTGACCCTCGTCGGGATCGGCCTGCTGCTGGCCGGGCTGTTCCAGAACGAGGGCAACCGGCTGGTCAACGTCGCCTCGGGCGCGGTGATCGTGTTCTTCGGCGTGGCCATCCTCAGCCCGCTGATCGCCAGGCCGCTGGCCCGGCTGATCGGCTGGCCGTTCGCCAAGGCGTTCAAGCTGCCGGGCAGCCTGGCCCGCGAGAACGCCATGCGCAACCCGCGCCGCACCGCCTCCACCGCCGCCGCCCTGATGATCGGGCTGGCCCTGGTCACCTTCGTGAGCATCTTCGCCGCCTCGATCAAGGCCTCCACCACCGAGACCCTCGACCGGACGATCGCCGCCGACTACATCCTGATGAACGACACCTTCACGCCGTTCAGCCCCGACCTGGCCACCCGCCTGGCCGACCAGCCGGAGCTGGCCGCGGTGGTCGGGGTCCGACTCGGCGCCTTCAAGCTCGACGGCGCCACCAAGCAGCTCATCGGGATCGACCCGGCGGCCTACGACCGGGTGGTCAAGACCGAGGTGCTGTCGGGGAGCATCGCCGACCTCCAGAGCGGCGGCCTGGCCGTCAAGGAGGACGTGGCCGAGGCCAACGGCTGGACGGTCGGCGAACGGGTCGCCCTCCAGTTCCCGCGGGGCGGCACCCAGCAGGTCCAGGTCAAGGCGATCTACAAGGACAACAGCGTCAACGGCGACTACCTGCTGTCCCTGGCCGACTACGAGCGGTTCTACGCCGACCAGGCCGACTCCCAGATCCTGGTCCAGGCGGCCCCGGGGGCCGACCCGGCCGCCTCGCGGGCGGCGATCGACCGGGTCCTGGTCGACTTCCCCAACGTCACCGTCCGCGACCAGGCCGAGTACAAGGCGGAGACGGCCAGGCAGATCGACCAGGTCGTCAACCTGTTCTTCGCCCTGCTGGCCCTGGCCGTGGTGATCGCCCTGTTCGGCATCGTCAACACCCTCGGCCTGTCGATCTTCGAGCGCATCCGCGAGCTCGGCCTGCTGCGGGCGGTCGGGGCCACCCGCCGCCAGGTCCGCTCCATGATCCGCTGGGAGGCGGTGATCATCGCCGTCCTCGGGGCCGTGCTCGGCCTGGCCGTCGGCGTGTTCTTCGGCTGGACGATCGTGCGCGCCCTGCGCAGCGTCGGCATCACCGAGTTCGCCCTGCCCGGCGGCCAGCTGGTCATCTTCGTGGTGTTCGCCGCCCTGGCCGGCATCCTGGCCGCGGTCCTGCCCGGCCGCCGGGCGGCCAGGATCGACGTGCTCAGGGCGATCACGACGGAGTAGCGTTCGGGGTATGCGAAAGGAGTACGCCAGGGAGGCGCTGGCCGAGGCCGACGTCGACGCCGACCCGGTGGTCCAGTTCGGGCGCTGGTTCGAGCAGGCCGAGCAGTCCGGCCTGCTCGAACCGACCGCCATGACCCTGGCCACGGCGACCCCCGACGGCCGCCCGTCGGCCCGCATGGTGCTGCTGCGCGGGTTCGACGAGCGCGGCTTCTGCTTCTACACCAACTACCAGAGCCGCAAGGGGGCCGAGCTGGCCGCCAACCCGCTGGCCGCCCTGGTGTTCTGGTGGGGCGAGCTGGAACGCCAGGTCCGCATCGAGGGCCGGGTCACCCCGACCACCAGGGCCGAGAGCGAGGCCTACTTCCACTCGCGCCCGCCCGGCAGCCAGCTCAGCGCGGCCGCCTCCCCCCAGAGCAGGGTGATCGACGGCCGGGCCGTCCTGGAGCGGCGGGTGACCGAGCTGGCCACCGGGCACCAGGAGGGCCAGCTCCCCCTGCCCGACTTCTGGGGCGGCTACCGCCTGGCCCACGAGGTCGTCGAGTTCTGGCAGGGCCGCCCCAACCGCCTCCACGACCGCCTCCGCTACCGCCGCGCCGGCGACACCTGGAAGATCGAGCGGCTCGCGCCCTGACCGACCGCCGAATCTGGCGGTCGGAGTGGAGCTATCTGCCGCCGCAGGCGGCTCCGATACAATGGAGCACACGCAGACGTCTCGTGAGCGGAGGTCTTCGGTGGCATCCCCTGACGGTGTTGAGGTCCACGGTCCGGCACGGGAGAAGTACCGGGACGTCCTGAGCGACGACGCGCTCGGGCTGGTGGCCGAGCTGCAGCGGGAGCTGGGGCCGACCCGGGAGGAGCTGCTGGCCAGGCGGGGCGAGCGCCAGGCGGCGTTCGACGCCGGGGAGCTGCCCGACTTCCTTCCCGGGACGGCGTCGGTGCGGGAGGGGGACTGGCGGGTCGCGCCGGTCGAGGGGCTGGCCGACCGGCGGGTCGAGATCACCGGGCCGACCGACCGCAAGATGCTGATCAACGCCCTCAACTCCGGGGCCAGGGTGTTCATGGCCGACTTCGAGGACGCCAACGCCCCGACCTGGGAGAACATGTTCGGCGGCCAGCGGAACCTGGTCGACGCCATCGAGGGCACGATCAGCTTCGAGAGCCCGGACGGCCGCCGCTACCGCCTGAACGACGAGGTGGCCACCCTGATGCCGCGGCCCCGGGGCTGGCACCTGCCCGAGAAGCACGTCCAGGTCGACGGCCGGCCGGCCTCGGGCAGCCTGGTCGACTTCGGGCTGTTCATGGCCAACGGGGCCCGGGGGCTGCTGGAACGGGGCCAGGGCGTCTACCTGTACCTCCCCAAGCTGGAGAGCCACCTGGAGGCGCGGCTCTGGAACGACGCCTTCCAGCTCGCCTCCGACCGGCTCGGCATCGCCCAGGGGCACGGTCAAGGCGACGGTGCTGATCGAGACCATCACGGCCGCCTTCGAGATGGACGAGATCCTCTACGAGCTGCGCGACCACTCGGCCGGCCTCAACGCCGGCCGCTGGGACTACATGTTCTCGGTCATCAAGAAGTTCCGGAACCGGCCCGAGTTCACCCTGCCCGACCGCAACAAGGTCACCATGACCGTGCCCTTCATGCGCGCCTACACCCAGCTGCTGGTCAAGACCTGCCACCGCCGGGGCGCGTTCGCCATGGGCGGCATGTCGGCCTTCATCCCCAGCCGCAAGCGGCCCGAGATCAACGAGCAGGCCGTGGCCAAGGTGCGCGAGGACAAGCAGCGCGAGGCCGGCGACGGCTTCGACGGCACCTGGGTCGCCCACCCCGACCTGGTCCCGGTGGCCATGGAGGTGTTCGACGGGGTGCTCGGCTCCCGGCCCAACCAGATCGACCGCCAGCGCGACGACGTCCAGGTCGGCCAGGGCGAGCTGCTGGACATCGCCTCGACCCCGGGCGAGGCGACCGAGGAGGGCCTGCGCAACAACGTCAACGTCGGCATCCAGTACATCTCCTCCTGGCTGCGCGGCCAGGGCGCGGCCCCGATCTTCAACCTGATGGAGGACGCGGCCACCGCCGAGATCTCCCGCTCCCAGGTCTGGCAGTGGGTCCACAACGGCGTCAAGCTGGCCGAGGGCCAGACGGTCACCGCCGACCTGGTCCGCCAGACCGCCACCGAGGAGCTGGAGAGGATCCGCGAGCAGGTGGGCGACGAGTTCTTCTACGACCGAGGGCCGCCCCGACCAGTCCAGGGCCCTGTTCGAGCAGGTCGCCCTGGCCGACGAGTTCGTCGAGTTCCTCACCATCCCCGCCTACGAGCAGCTGGACTGACACCGGCAGCACAGGAGGGCGGCGCCGATGGACCGACAGGCCCTCATCCGCCGGCTGGAGGAGATCGCCGGCCCCCAGGGGGTGATCTCCGAGCGCAACCAGCTGCGCACCTACGAGTGCGACGGCCTGGCCAACTTCCGGGTCGTCCCCAGCGTGGTCGTGCTCCCCGAGACGGCCGACCAGGCCCAGGGGGCGGTCAGGGCCTGCCACGAGGCCGGGGTGCCGTTCGTGGCCCGCGGGTCGGGCACCGGGCTGTCCGGCGGGGCCCTGCCGGTGTCGGACGGCGTGCTGATCGTGCTCGCCCGCATGCGCCGCATCCTCGAGGTCGACCTGGACAACCGGCGGGCGGTGGTCGAGCCCGGGGTGCTCAACCTCCAGGTCACCAAGGAGGTGGCGCCCGACGGCTTCTACTACGCCCCCGACCCCTCCAGCCAGCAGATCTGCTCCATCGGCGGGCAACGTGGCCGAGAACTCGGGCGGGGCCCACTGCCTGAAGTACGGCTTCACCACCAACCACGTCACCGGCCTCGAGGTGGTGCTGCCCGACGGCGAGCTGGTCCACCTGGGGGGCGGCAAGGCGCCCGACCCGCCGGGCTACGACCTGCTCGGCGCCTTCGTGGGCTCCGAGGGCACCCTCGGCATCGCCACCAAGGTGACCCTGCGGCTGCTGCGCAAGCCCGAGGCGGTCCGGACCCTGCTGGCCGCCTTCGAGGGCACCGACCAGGCCGGCGACGCCGTGTCCAGGATCATCGGGGCCGGGATCGTCCCGGCGGCCATCGAGATGATGGACGCCCTGGCCATGGAGGCGGCCGAGGCGGCCGTGCACGTCAACTACCCCGAGGGGGCCGGCGCGGTCCTGGTGGTGGAGCTGGACGGCCCCGCAGGCCGAGGTCGAGCACCAGTTCGAGGAGGTCGAGCGGCACTGCCAGGAGGCCGGCTCGACCACCATCCAGATCGCCGAGGACGAGGACCAGCGGGCCCTGTTCTGGAAGGGCCGCAAGTCGGCCTTTGCCGCCGTGGGGCGGATCAGCCCCGACTACTACGTCCAGGACGGGGTCATCCCCCGGACCGCCCTGCCCGAGGTGCTGCGCCGCATCACCGAGCTGGCCGACGAGCGCGGGCTGCGGGTGGCCAACGTGTTCCACGCCGGCGACGGCAACCTGCACCCGCTGGTGCTGTACGACGGCGAGGTCGAGGGCCAGGAGGAGCGGGCCGAGGAGCTGGCCGCCGAGATCCTGTACACCTGCCTGGAGCACGGCGGCTCGATCACCGGCGAGCACGGCGTCGGCTTCGACAAGAAGCAGTACATGCGCCAAGCAGTTCAGCGCCGAGGACCTGGACACCATGCAGCTGGTGCGCTGCGCCTTCGACCCCGACGGGCGCGCCAACCCGGGCAAGGTGTTCCCGACCCCGCGGCTGTGCGGCGAGCGGCCCGGCCCGCGCCGGGTCCACCCGGCCGAGCAGGCCGGCCTGGCGGAGGTGTTCTGAGCGGTGGGCCTCCAGGAGCTGGAGCGCGGCGAGCTGGTCCAGGCGGCCCCGCCCGGGACGACGGTGGACGGGGTGCCGGTGGCCCGGGTGGCCCGCCCGGGGTCGGTCGAGGAGGCCAGCCAGGTCCTGCGGGCCGCCGCCGACGACGGGCTGGCCGTCGCCTTCTCGGGCGGCGGCGGCAAGCTCGGGCTCGGCAACCCGCCCGAGCGGGTCGACCTGCTGGTGTCCAGCGAACGGCTGGACCAGGTGCTGGAGCACGCCGCCGGCGACCTGGTCGTCCGGGCCCAGGCCGGGGTGCGGCTGGCCGACCTCCAGCAGCGCCTGGCCCCGGCCGGCCAGTGGCTGGCCCTGGACCCGCCCGAGCCGCGGGCCACCCTCGGCGGGGTGGTCGCGGCCAACGCCTCGGGCCCGCGCCGGCTGCGCTACGGCACCGTCCGCGACCTGATCATCGGCATCACCGTGGTGCTGGCCGACGGCACCGTGGCCCGGGCCGGCGGCAAGGTGGTCAAGAACGTCGCCGGCTACGACCTGGCCAAGCTGTTCTGCGGGTCGCTGGGCACCCTGGGCATGGTCGCCGAGGTCATCTTCCGGCTGCACCCGGTGCCGGCGGCCGCGGCCGTGGTCACCGTCGCAGGTGGACACCCCCGAGCGGGCCGGCCAGGCCGTCCAGCGGCTGCTCCGCTCGGCCCTGGAGCCGAGCGCGGTCGAGCTGACCGCTGGACGGGTGGGGCTGGCCGGGCCGGCTCACGGTCGTGTTCGAGGGCATCCAGCCGGGGGTGGACGCCCAGGCGGCGGCCGCCGTCGAGCCTGCTCGGCCAGGTGGGGGAGGCGGCCGTGGCCGGGCCGGGGGAGACCGACGCCGCCCTCAGCCAGCTCGGCGCGCTCCCGTTCGAGAAGGCGGAGCTGGCCTTCAAGGCCACCTTCCCGCCGGCCGAGCTGGCCGGCGGTCCTGGCCGACGGGTGCCCTCGGCCGGGGTGGCCAGCGTCAGCGCCCACGCCGGCACCGGCGTGCTCTGGCTGGCCAGCGGCGCCCGCGAGGGCGACCTCCGGGCCGACGACCCGGTGGTCCCGAGCGCTGGTCGGGTGGATCGCCGAGGCCAGGGAGCGGCTGGCCGCCCGCGGGGGCAGCCTGGTCGTGGTCAAGGCCCCGCTCCGACCTCAAGCGGGCAGGTCGACGCCTGGGGGCCGGCCGGCGACGCGCTCGGCCTGATGCGCCGGGTCAAGGAGCGGTTCGACCCGGAGCGCCGGATGAGCCCGGGCCGGTTCGTGGGAGGGATCTGAGATGGCCGACGACACCCAGCCCGGGGCCGGCGTGCTGCCCGCCTTCGACGACCACCACCCTCCCGAGCAGGAGCTGATCGACGACTGCGTCCACTGCGGCTTCTGCCTGCCCACCTGCCCGACCTACGTGCTCTGGGGCGAGGAGATGGACTCGCCCCGGGGGCGGATCTACCTGATGGAGATCGGGCGCCAGGGCGAGGCCCTGAACGACGAGATGGTCCGCCACTTCGACCAGTGCCTGGGCTGCATGGCCTGTGTCACCGCCTGCCCGTCCGGGGTCCAGTACGGCAAGCTGATCGAGGCCACCCGCCAGCAGGTCGAGCGCCGCTACCCGCGCCCCCGGGGCGACCGCGCCTTCCGGGCCCTGATCTTCCGGCTGTTCCCCTACCCGCGGCGGCTGCGGGTCCTGCGCGAGCCCGCTCCGCCTCTACCAGCGCTCGCGGCTCGGCGTCCTGGCCAGGCGGGCCGGGCTGCTGGACCGGCTGGGAGGGCGGCTGTCGGCCATGGAGCGGCTCCTGCCCACCCTGGGCCGCCTGGAGGAGGTCCCCGAGGTCACCCCGGCCGCCGGGCCGCGCCGGCGGCGGGTCGGGATGCTCACCGGCTGCGTCCAGCGGGTGTTCTTCCCCGAGGTCAACGCGGCCACCGCCCGGGTCCTGGCCGCCGACGGCTGCGAGGTCGTCGCCCCGTCCACCCAGGGCTGCTGCGGCGCCCTCAGCCTGCACGCCGGCCGCGAGGCCGAGGCCCAGGCGTTCGCCAGGGCGGCCATCGAGGCCTTCGACGCCGCCGGGGTCGACCAGGTGGTGGTCAACGCGGCCGGCTGCGGCTCGGCCATGAAGGAGTACGGCCACCTGCTCCGCGACGACCCGGCGTACGCCGAGCGGGCCAAGGCGTTCTCGGCGACGGTCCGCGACCTGTCCGAGCTGCTGGTCGAGCTCGGCCCGGTCGCCCCCCGGCACCCGCTGCCGATGCGGGTGGCCTGGCACGACGCCTGCCACCTGGGCCACGCCCAGGGCATCCGGGCCCAGCCCCGCAAGGCGCTGCGGGCCATCCCCGGCCTGGAGGTGCGCGAGATCGCCGAGGGCGAGATCTGCTGCGGCTCGGCCGGCATCTACAACCTGGTCGAACCGGAGCCGGCGGCCGAGCTGGGCGACCGCAAGGCCGCCAACGTGCTCGCCACCGGGGCCGACCTGCTGGTCACCTCCAACCCCGGCTGCCTCATGCAGCTCCGCAACGCCCTGGAGCGCCGCGGCCAGCGCCTCCCCATGGCCCACGTCGCCGAGGTCCTCGACGCCGCCGTCCGCGGCGCCCAGCCCCGGGAGCTGCTGGAGCGCTAGAGCAGGCGCAGGCGCCTGGCCACGGCCAGCAGGGCCCCGAGGGTGGCGCCGAAGGCGAGGTGGCCGACGACCCCGCGCAGGTGGCTCTCGACCGGGTAGGCCTGCGGCGGCGGGGTGAAGAACAGGCTGTTGGCCGCCTCGTCGACCAGCAGGAACCCGGCCATCCCGGTGGCGACCCCGGCCGCCAGCGGCGGCACCCCGGCGGCGGCGAGCGCGGCCCCGGCGACCCCGTAGCCCTGGCCGAGCGACTGGTGCAGGGCGGCGGCGAGCTGCCCGGCCTGCTCGTCGGTCGGCTCGGCCCCGACCAGCCCGGCCAGCTTCCGGGCCGAGGCCATGGGGGCGCCCTCGGGCAGCAGCTCGTTCTCGCGCTGCCTGGAGGCGTCGCTCTGGCGCTCGTAGAACCAGGTCGTCGCCTGGTCCATGACCCGCCCGGCCAGGTACCCGGCGGCGGCGCCGACGAGCAGGACGCGGATCGCCTTCATCGGGTCAGCTCCTCATCATGTCGGTGGCCGGCCGGAGCCGCTTCAGCAGCACCACGAAGGTGAAGCTGTCCCACCCGCCCGGCCCGCCCCCCCGGTCGTAGTGGGTCCGCGGCGTGATCCCGACCGCCTCCCAGCCGTCCTCTCCGAGACGGTTCAGCTCGTCCAGGAAGTTGGCCATCGACTGGTCCGCGGTCTGCTCACCCCACTCCTGGACGAACTCGCGGATCGCGTACTCCCACATGGCGCCTAGCCTCGACCGAGCGAGCCGGCCCGGTCAACTCGGGATGCGTAGACTCCGCGCATGTCCGATGCGTTCTACTCGGTCCTCGGCCCGGACCGGTTCCGGGCCACGGAGCTGACCAGGGGGCCGTGGGACCCGGGGCTGCAGCACGCCGGGCCGCCGGCGGCCCTGCTGGGCCGGGCCGTGGAGCGCCTCGGGGACCGGGGCGACCTCCAGGTGGCCCGGGTCACCTTCGAGATCGCGCGGCCCCTGCCGATCGCCGAGCTCCGGGTGGCGACCCGGCTGCTGCGGGGCGGGCGCAGCGTCGAGCTGGTCGAGGCGACCCTGCTGGCCGGGGAGGCCGAGGTCATGCGGGCCACCGCCCTGCGGGTCCGGACCGCCGACCTGGACCTGCCCGCCGGCCTGGTCCCGGGCCCGCGCCTGCCCGGGCCGGACGCCGGCCGGACCATGCCGTTCTTCCCGACCGGCCAGGAGGTCGGCTACCACACGGCCATGGACGTCCGCTTCGTGGCCGGCTCGTTCCTGGAGCCGGGGCCGGCCACGGTCTGGATGCGGATGCGCCACCCCCTGGTCCCGGGCGAGGCGCCGTCGCCGCTCTGCCGGGTCCTGGTCGCCGCCGACTCCGGCAACGGGGTCAGCGCCGCCCTCGACTACCGGCGCTGGCGCTTCATCAACCCCGACCTCACCGTCTACCTCATGCGCCCCCCGGCCGGCGACTGGGTCGCCCTGGAGGCGGCCACCACCGCCGCCGCCGGCGTCGGCCTGGCCGACACCACCCTCCACGACGAGCAGGGCCCGCTCGGCCGCGCCGCCCAGGCCCTGTTCATCGACCGCCGTTAGGTCGCGGCGCGGCGGCGGAGGGCGAAGGCGCTCACCCCGATCCCGCCAAGGAAGGCGGCGACCACGGCGGTGGCCAGGACGAAGGCGGTGACCCCGCCGCCAGGGCCCGCGCCGCCGCCGGAGGCCGGGGCGGCCGGGGCCGCGCGGGGGCGGCCGCCTGGGCGTTGGGGTCCTCGGTGTCGCGGCCAAGGACGACCAGGACGCCGCGCATGCGGGCCGGGTGGACCGCGCAGCGGTAGCTGTAGCTGCCCGGGGCGTCGGGGGCGGTGAGCTCGGCGCTGGCCCCTGGGTCGATGTTGCCGGTGTCGAGGTCGACGTCGTCCAGGGTCATGGTGTGGGGCGCCTGGCCGTTGTTGGTCACCGTCACCTTGCCCCCGGCCGCCACCGAGGCGTCCTTGGGCTCGAAGGCGAAGTCGACCGCGCCGACGTCGATCTCCCGCGGCCCGGCCGACGCCTGGGCCGGCCCGGCGGCCGCGGCCTCGCCGGTGACCGTCACCACGCCCTTCATGGCCGCCGGGTGGACCTCGCAGTGGAACTTGAAGGTGCCCGCCTTGTCCAGGGTCACGCTGGCGTTCTTGCCGGCGAAGCGGCCGCCCTCGCCCCCGGGGTCGACGATGCCGGTGTCGAAGGAGCCGTCGTCGGCGGTGAGGGTGTGCGGCTTGCCGCCGACGTTGGCCACCAGCAGGGTGGTGCCGGCGGCCACGGTCAGCTCGGACGGGTCGAAGCGGAGCTTGTCGCCGGTCTGGCCCGGGTCGACCGCCTGGACCCGGACCACCTTGGCCTGGTCGTCCGGCTCGACGGTCAGGACGCCGTTCATCTTGGCCGGGTTGATGCGGCAGAAGTAGAAGTAGGTCCCGGGCGTGCTCAGGGTGACCTCGGCGCTGGCCCCCGGGGCGATCGGCTTGGTGTCGAAGGTGCCGCCCCGGTCGGTGGCCGTGTGGGGCCGCTGGCCGGTGTTGGACCAGGTGACCTTGGTCCCGGCGGCGACGGTCAGCTCCCGCGGGGAGAAGTCGAAGTCGACGATCCTGGCCTCCCCGCCGTCCTGGGCGGCGGCCGGGGCCGCGACGTGGAGGAGGCGGCCGCGGCCGGGGCGGCGACCAGGACCAGGCCGGTCAGGGCGAGCAGGGGCAGCAGGCGGAAGGCGCGCATTCGGCTACCTCGCGGTGACGTAGTCGGCCACGCTGGTGGCCCAGATGGCGGCGAAGGTCAGGAACAGGCCGCTGCCGATCCACGGCAGGTAGCGGCCCCAGGACGGCCGCAGCTTGAGGGCGGTGTACTTGGCCGCCAGCAGGCCGAAGACCAGGCTCCCGAAGACCGAGTGGAGCAGCACCCGGGTCGGCGAGGTGGGCCCGGCCGGCCCGACCAGGCAGGACAGGGCGACCACCACGGCCAGGGTGACCGTCAGCTTGCCGTTCAGGCGGTGGGTCCGGGCGGCCGTCCCGGTGGAGATGGGCGGCACCGTCGCCGCCTCGTAGAACCGGGCCGCCAGCAGCACCTGCAACCCCGCGCAGGCGAAGATCACGGAGGTGAGCAGCACCTTCCAGAGCAGCAGCTGCCCGCCCGTCAGGTCGTTGAGGAGCTCGATGACGTCCACGACGCCTCCTGGTCAGGTCACGGCGATCTTGGCGGTCATGCTCGGGTGGATGCTGCAGAAGTAGTCGAAGCCGTCGGTGACGGCCAGGCTGAACTGCTTGCCCGGGTCGAGCACGCCCGAGTCGACCCCGCCGGAGCGGGCCGTGACCGTGTGGGGGGCGGTGTCGTCGTTGTCGAAGACCACCGTGGTGCCCCTGGCCACCGTGAGGGTGCCCGGGGCGAAGCTGAGCCCGGCCATCTTCACCGTGCCCCCGCCGGCGGCGGCCGCCACCGGCTGCGCCCCCTCGGCGGCGGTGGGCGCGGCCGGCGGGTCGTCGGCCAGCTGGTCGCGGACGATGATCACCGGGCCGGCCACGGCCAGCCCGACCATCACGACGACGACCAGCAGCCAGACCGGGTTCGGGCGTGCTCGATCGGCGGCATGGCTCATGTCCCGGTATATCTACAGGAACCCGAGCAGCGCGGCCAGCCCCGCCAGCAGCGCCCAGACCACCAGGGCGATGGCCACCGTGAGCAGGAACCGGTACACGGCGCCGGCCGCTAGAGGCCGAACAGCTCCTTGATGTTGTCCCACTGGTCGCCGATGGCGATCACCGAGGCGGTCCCGAACAGCAGCACCGACCAGACCATGGTCGCCGTCCGGAAGCGGCTGATGCCGCACCGACGGCGGCAGCGACCGCTTGTTGATCAGGATGAGCAGGCCCGAGTAGATGAACATCATGAACCCGCCGATGGAGGCGGAGATGATCAGCAGGATCAGCGGCTGGGACTGGATGGTCAGCAGGATGATCGCGCTCCAGACCACCAGCACCCAGACGAGGAGTGAAGTAGATGCGGCTCTCGGACCAGGTGTCGTTGTCGCGCAGGTAGCTGACCTTGAGCACGTCGGCGACCAGCCGGCAGGTGTAGTCGACGATGCCCAGCGCGGCCGCGAACAGCGAGGTCGCCCCGATGATCCAGAACAGGTAGCCGAACCAGCTGCCGACCTGCTCCATGAGGACGTTGCCCTCGGCCTCCAGGAAGGTGATGTTGTTCTCGCCCTCGATGCCGAACACGGTCGAGTAGGCCAGCAGCGACATCAGCACGATGGTGACGATGGTGATGGCCACGAAGCTGACCAGCTGCTCCTTGTTGGCCACCTCCCACCAGCCCTTCCAGCGGGCCAGGTTCCCCTCGTCCTCGCGGAAGGTGTAGCCGGTGCCGGGCGCGGCCTCGGGCGCGCCGGTGACCGGCGAGGCCAGATGGGGGACGTGGACGCCCATGCCGTAGCCCTTGTCCCGCATCCAGTTGCTCTGGACCAGGTTCTGGCCGCCGCCGGCCCCGGCGAAGGCCAGCGCCGGCAGGACCAGGGCCAGCGGCAGGCCCTCGGGCAGGCGGCCGAAGTTGGTGACCGCGTCCGGCAGCGCCGCCCAGGCCTCGGCGGTGATCGCGGTGGCGATGGCGACCACGATGAAGAACAGGATGATCCCGACCTTGAAGAACTCGATCCGCTCGACCATGGTGTAGACCACCGGGGCCATGGTCAGGGCGATGGCGATCGAGGCCAGCCCGAGGATGGCCAGCAGCTTCACGTTGCCGCCGCCGAAGATGAAGGTGACCAGCGTGGCCGAGCTGGTGATCCACCCCGGCCAGGCGTTGGCCAGGAAGGTCAGCACGGCGAAGAACAGGCCCCAGTGCCGCCAGTAGCGGCTGAACCCGGTCAGGGCGGTCTCGCCGGTGGCCAGGGTGTAGCGCTCGATCTCCATGTTGATGAAGAACTGGGTCACCACCCCGACGATCGCCGCCCACAGGAAGACGAGCCCGACCTGGGAGGTGATGTAGGGCCAGAGGATGAACTCGCCCGAGGCCAGCCCGATCCCGGCCGCGATCACCCCGGGGCCCAGGACCTTGCGCAGGGGCAGGACCTCGGGCATGTCCTTGTAGGTGACCGGTGGGAGGTGCCTGGTCGGGAAGGTCGTCGCCGTCGCGCTGGTCTCCGGGGCCGCTCCGTGCCCGTCGTGGATGTCTCTGGCCATGCCGCCACCACCCGTGGTCCGCCGCCGTTGCGTCGACGGGACCCGTACCCCGCGAGCGCCGCCCTACTCCCACGCCCCCGCGGCGACCGTCCGGCGGTCCAGCTCGAGCTGGGCCTCGCTGATCTGGCGGTCCAGCTCCCTGACCATGTGGGCCAGCAGGTCCCAGCCCTCGCGGTCGGCCTTCTCGACCCGGCGCCGCAGCCAGCCCATGGCCGAGGCGTCCAGCTCGGCCAGCTCCTCGTCGATGCGCCGCATGCTCGCCTCGACCTGGGCGATGCGGCGCAGCGTCCGCTCCAGCTCGGCCGCGGCCCCGCTGCCGGTCACCGCCTCGGGGCTGGCGTGCCAGTCCTCCAGCAGGCGCTCCAGGGCGGCCACGTCGCCCTGCTCGTAGGCGTCGTTGGCCGCCACCATCAGGTTGGTGCGCCGCTCCCGCTCCTGCGGCGTCGCCGGCCAGGTCGGGATGGATGAGGCGGGCCAGCTGGCGGAACAGCCGCTTGGCGTCGTCGCCGACCGGCGCCCGTCGCTCCGGCTCCCTGTCCGGCTCGCGCTCCCCCCAGGCCCAGTTCTGCCCGCCGGGCAGGCCCTGGCCGGGGTAGCGGTCGGCCGGGCCGTCGTCGTCCTCGTCGGGCTCGTCCGGGTGGTGGCCGTTGTCCAGGGCGGTCTCGTCGAGCCGCTCGGCCAGCTCGTCGAGCCGGGCGTAGCGGGCACCCAGGGCCTTGCGGTAGCTGGTCTCGAAGGCGTGCAGCTCGCCGCGGAAGGCGGCCAGCCCGCGCTCGCGCTCCAGGAGCTGGCGCGACAGCACCAGGAGCTCGGCCTTGCGGCGGACGAGCTCCTCCGCTCCGGGGCCGGGATGCCACTCGATCGCCGAGAGGGGGGCCTTCACAAGGGCAGGACGTTACCCGAGCGCCCCCGCCACCCGCCAGCCGTCAGGACGTCGAGGGCGTGAGCAGGACGTCGAAGCGGCCGGCTGGCTGCCCTCGGGGTGGTAGCGGTTGCTGGCCAGGGGCTCGAACCCTCGGCCGAGACGAGCATGTGGATGTGCTCGGGCGGGTCGCTCTGGAACCGGTAGCCGCCGTCGGCGGCGGTGAGCACGGTCGCCCGCTGGGCGTCCGGGTGGCCCTGGCCGGCGATCTCGGGCCACAGCTCGACCCTGGCCCCGGCGACCGGGGCGCAGCCGTCCCGGTGAGGACGTGCCCCTGGCCGACCACCGCCCGCACCGGCGCCCCCGGCCGGTACGACGGGCTCAGGGTGTCGGCGGCCTCGTAGCTGGCCGCGCACGCCGGCGGCCGGCGGCGGGAGGGGAGCGGTCGCAGCCGGCCGCCAGCACGACCGCGAGCAGCAGCACGAGCAGGAGGCGCATGCCCCCACTACACCAGGGGCGGCGGCCCGGTTCCTCAGAAGTCGCCGTCGCGGACGTACGGGTGGCTCCAGAGGATGACCTGGAGCAGGACCGCCTTGGCCCAGGCCTGGTGCTTGAGGGCCAGGCCGATCGAGTACGCTGCGTGCTCCACCCCACCCGGCCCGAGAGGGGAGCGCCGTGGAGTTCCGCCGGATCACCAACCTGCCGCCGTACGTGTTCACCATCATCGACGGGCTCAAGGTGGCGGCCAGGCGGGCCGGCGAGGACGTGATCGACCTCGGCTTCGGCAACCCCGACCTGCCGTCGCCCCCGACGGCCGTGGACAAGCTGTGCGAGGCGGTCCGCAACCCCCGCAACCACCGCTACTCGGCCAGCCGCGGCATCCCCAAGCTGCGCCAGGCCGTGGCCGACCTGTACCGGCGGCGCTTCGGCGTCGACCTCGACCCCGAGACCGAGGCGATCACCACCATCGGGGCCAAGGAGGGCTTCTCCCACCTGATGTGGGTGCTGCTCCAGCCGGGCGACGCCGCCCTGGTGCCCTCGCCGTCCTACCCCATCCACATCTGGGGGCCGCTGTTCGCCGGGGCCGAGGTCCGCGAGATCCCGGTGGGCACCGGCGAGGACTTCTTCGAGAACGTCAAGCAGGCCTACCGGTTCTCCTGGCCCCGGCCCCGGGTGATCGTGCTCTCGTTCCCCCACAACCCGACCACCACCTGCGTCGACCTCGCCTTCATGCAGCGGATGGTCGACTTCGCCCTCGAGAACGAGGTCCTGCTGGTCCACGACAACGCCTACGCCGAGCTCGGCTTCGACGGCTTCCGCCCGCCGTCGATCCTCCAGGCCGAGGGGGCCAAGCGGTGCGCGGTCGAGCTGTACTCGATGACCAAGTCCTACTCCATGGCCGGCTGGCGCATGGCCTATCTGGTCGGCAACGCCGAGGTCGTGCAGGCGCTGGCCAAGCTCAAGTCCTACCTCGACTACGGCGCCTTCCAGCCGATCCAGATCGCCGCCACCGTGACCCTCAACGAGGACCCGGACCACCCCGAGCGGGCCCAGGCGGTCTACCAGTCCCGGCGCGACGCCCTCTGCGACGGGCTGCACCGGATCGGCTGGGAGGTCGAGCCGCCCAGGGGGTCCATGTTCGTCTGGGCGCCCATCCCCGAGCCCTACCGGGAGCTTGGCTCGGTCGAGTTCGCCTCCAAGCTGGTCAAGGAGGCCCGGGTGGCCACCTCCCCCGGCGTCGGCTTCGGCCCGGGGGGCGACGGCCACGTGCGCTTCGCCCTGATCGAGAACGAGCAGCGCATCGGCCAGGGCGTCCGCAACCTCCGCCGCGCCCTGACCAAGCTCGGCTAGGGGATCTCCCACTCGTAGGAGAACTTGGCCACCTTGAGGATCAGGCTGGTCTCGGCGCCGGTCACCCCCTTGAGCGCCCCCAGCTTGCGGGAGACGAACTCCAGCAGGTGCTCCTGGTCGTTGAAGAACGCCTCGACGATGATGTCGTAGCGCCCGGTCGCGACCCCGACGTAGCGGACCTCCGGGTAGGTGACCAGGCGCTCGGAGATCGCCTGCATGCTGGGGAGCTGGACCGAGATCCCGATGATGGCCGACATGGTCATCCCCACCGCCCGCGGCGTCGGCACCGCCACCACGTTGACCAGGTCCTCGTCGATCAGCCGGGCGATCCGCTTGCGGATGGTCGTCTCGGTCACCTCCAGCGCCCTGGCGATGTCGGTGTTGCTCGTCCGCCCGTCCCGCTGCAGCAACCGGATGATCTCCCGGTCCACCTCATCCACCGGCCCCCGACCCCGCTGCATGCCGCCCTCCCTCTCGTTCGCCGTCCCCGGTCCGCCGTCCCCTCGTTCCCTGGTGCTTCGGTTCGATATTCAACCACTCGACCGCTTCTCAGGTCGCTTTTCGACTTGAACGGTCCACGCAGCGTTGACATTCAAACTCCCCCCTGATAAGCCGTCGCCGGCAAACGTCGTCCCAGGAGGTAGCGACGGTGGCGAAACAGGCCGATCTGGCCGGACGCGGGGTCTTCTCCCGGCCGGCGTCGGGGCTGATCCGGGTCGCGGGGTCGGCCGACGTCTTCATCTACAACGTGGGGCTGGTCTCGGTCGGGATCGCCATCGCGCTCAACCAGTACTACGGCCCCAGCCTGTACCCGGGCGCCGGCATCTGGCTCTCGACCCTGCTGGCCGCCCTCGGCATGCTGGCCGTCGCCGCCACCTTCTACTTCTGGTCGGTGATCTTCCCCCGCTCGGGCGGCGTCTACGTGTCGCTGTCGCGCGGCCTCAGCCCCGGCTTCGCCTTCGTCGGCTCGCTGGTCGAGACCGTCATCCTCCTCTACTACGCCGCCTTCGCGGCCTCGCTGATCGTCAAGGTCGGCCTGTCGTCGTTCTTCGCCACCGTCGGGGTGGTCGCCGGCAACCGCACCCTGCTCGACTGGGCCGCCTCCACCGCCGAGCCCAGCGGGGTGTTCTGGATCGGCACGGCCACCCTGGTGCTGGCCGGGGTGCTGCTGGCCACCGGCACCCGCCGCTACTTCTCGGTCCAGAAGGCGCTGTTCGCCCTGGCCGTGGCCGGCACCCTGGTCCTGGTGGCGGTGCTGCTGCTGGGCAGCCGCGACACCTTCAAGGCCAACCTCACCGAGCTCACCGGGCTCGACTACGCCGGCGTGGTCGCCACCGCCAAGCAGAACGGCTACGAGACCGGCAGCTTCAACCTCGGCACCTCGATCGCGTTCCTGGTCTTCCCGCTGCTGCCCCTGCTCGGGGCCGTCCAGTCGATCGGGATTGGCGGCGAGGTCAAGCGGGTCCGCCGCTCCCAGCTGTTCGGCATGCTGGGCGCGGTCGCCGCCACCGGGCTGCTGATCGCCCTGTTCGACGGCTTGGCGGCCAAGGCGTTCGGGTACGAGTTCCAGGGCGCCATCGGCTTCAACTCGATCTCCGGGATCGCCGACGGCTCCACCGAGGCGTCGGTCGGGGCCGCGCCCTGGTTCACCGTGCTGGCCGGCATCCTGACCAGCAACGTGCTCCTGGCCACGGTGATCATGGCCACCTTCGTGGCCTGGATCTGGTTCTGGGTGCCGGCCGAGCTGGCCTACACGACCCGGACGATGATCGCCTGGTCGTTCGACCGGCTGGCCCCCGACCGGCTCGGCTACGTCAGCCAGCGGTTCCACACCCCGGTGGTGGCCATCGGCCTGTCGACCGCCGGGGCGGTCGTGTTCATGTGGCTGATCGCCTACCGCAACATCGCCTTCCTGAGCCTGATCGAGGCCCTGGTCGTGGTCTGGGGGGCGGCCATGGTGGCGGCCATCCTGTTCCCCCGGACCCGGCGCGAGCTGTTCCAGGCCTCCCCGGCCGCCGGGTCCCGGATCGGCCGGGTGCCGGTCATGGTCGTGACCGCCGCCATCTCCCTGGCCTTCTTCGCCCTGGTGCTGTTCCTGCTCTGGAACGACCCCATCGCCGCCGGCCCGATGTTCACCCTCGACCACCTGTCGCGGGAGTTCTGGATCGTGCTCGGCATCGTGGTGTTCGGCGTGGCCTGGTTCCTCGGCACCCGGCTGTACCGGCGCCGGCAGGGGATCGACGTCGACCTCGCCTTCCGGCAGATCCCCATCGAGTGATGTCCGGGCAGGCGCCCCGACCCGGCTGGGCGGCGGTCCACGAGGCGGCGGTCGCCCTGGTGGACGAGGCCGGGGCGCGCGGGCAGGTGCTGCGGCTGGTCGGCTCCACCGGCATCCGCCTGCACTGCCCGCCGGCCGCGGCCGCCCTCGACCGGCTGGGCCGGCCGGCCAAGGACATCGACGTCGTCTGCCGCCACGAGGACCGCAAGGGGCTGCGGCGGCTGCTGGAGGAGCGCGGCTGGGAGGTCGACCGCGACCTGCTGGTGGCCATGGAGGGCCGCCGCTACGCCTTCCGCCACCCGGCGAGCGGCCTGGAGCTGGACGTGTTCGTCGACCGCCTGGAGTTCTGCCACACCATCGAGCTGCGCGACCGGCTCGGCGCCCGCGACGTCACCGTGCCGGTCGAAGATCTCCTCCTGCAGAAGCTCCAGATCGTCCGGCAGACGGTCACCGACCGGATGGACGCCAGCGCCGTGCTGGCCACCCACCCGGTCGCCCCCGGGGAGAGCGCCGGGCCCGAGGCGATCGACGCCGGGTACGTTGCCGGGCTGCTGGCCCGCGACTGGGGGTTCCACCACACCGCCACCGCCAACCTGGCCGCGCTGCGCGACCGCCCGGAGGGCAACGGCGCCGCCGCGACCGTCGCCGAGCGGGTCGACGCCCTGCTGGCGGCGATCGAGGCGGCGCCCAAGTCGGTCAGGTGGCGGGCCAGGGCCAGGGTGGGGGAGCGGATGCAGTGGTGGCAGGACGTCGACGACCGCGAGGCGGTGTACTGAGTGTCCCCGCTGCGGCGCCGGCGGTCCAAGGGCTCGGGGCCGGACCCGGAGGCGACCACGATCTTCTTCGCCACCGACCTCCACGGCTCCGAGACCTGCTTCCGCAAGTTCGTGGCCGCGGCCCGGTTCTACGGCGCCGACCTGCTGGTGCTGGGCGGCGACCTCACCGGCAAGCTGGTCGTCCCCCTGGTCTCGGTGCCCGGCGGGCGCTGGCAGGCCTGGGTCCACGGCCGCCGGCGGCTCCTGGACGAGGCCGGCGCGGCCGAGCTGGAGCGCCAGGCCCGGGTGGCCGGCAGCTACACCCGCCGCATGACCCCCGACGAGCACCAGCACCTGGAGGCCAACCCCGAGGCCGTCGAGGCGCTGTTCGCCGAGCTGATGACCGAGACCCTGCGCCGCTGGCTGGGCCACGCCGAGGAGCGGCTGGCCGGCTCGGAGGTCCGCATCCTCACCGCCCCCGGCAACGACGACCCGTGGATGGTCGACGGCGTCCTGGCCGAGCACGGCGGCGGGCGGGTCGTGCTCGCCGAGGGCGAGATCGTCGAGGTCGCACCCGGCCACGAGCTGCTGACCACCGGGTGGACCAACAAGACCCCGTGGAACACCCCCCGCGAGTACCCCGAGGAGGCCATCGCCCGGCGCCTGGACGACCTGGCCGCCGGGCTCGCCAACCCGGCCGGGGCCCTGTTCAACGTGCACGTCCCGCCGTACGACTCGCGGCTCGACACCGCCCCGCTGCTCGGCCAGGACCTGAAGGTCAAGACCTCCATGGGCGGCGAGGTCACCGCCCCGGTCGGCTCGACCGCGGTCCGCGACGCCATCGAGCGCCACCAGCCGCTGGTCAGCCTGCACGGCCACATCCACGAGTCGGGCGGGACGGTGCGGCTGGGCCGGACCCTGGCCGTCAACGCCGGCTCCGAGTACGGCGAGGGCGTGCTGCGCGGGGTGCTGATGACCGTCGGGGGCGGCAAGGTCCTGCGCTACCAGGCGACCACGGGCTAGGCGAGACGAGCGGGGAGGTTCGGAGATGACCGATGTGCAGGCGGCGCGGCGGCGGCTGGAGGCGGCCGGCGTGCGCTATGTGTTCGGGGCCTACACCGACCTGAACGGCGTCCCCAAGTCCAAGTGCGTGCCCATCGACCACTTCGAGGCCATGGCCGCCGGCTCCGAGCTCTACACCGTCGGCGCCCTGGAGGGGATGGGCAAGCTCGGGCCCAACGAGGACGAGTGCGTCAGCATCCCCGACCTGGACAGCCTCACCGTGCTGCCCTGGGACACCAGGTACGCGCTGGCCGCGGCCGACCTGTACTTCCACGGCCGGCCCTACAGCCACGACGCCCGCCGGGTGCTGCGCCGCCAGGTGGAGGCGGCGGCGGCCATGGGCTACGCCCCCCAGATGGGCGTCGAGCCCGAGGTGTACGTGCTGCGCCAGGTCGACGGCCGCTGGCGGCCGTTCGTCGCCTCCGACCTGGACAACCAGCCGACCCGGGGCTACGACCTGGAGGCGACCATGCTCGCCGACCCGTTCCTCGACCCCATGGTCACCTACCTGGACGAGCTCGGCTGGGACGTGTACTCCTTCGACCACGAAGGCGGCGACGGCCAGTACGAGTTCGACTTCGGCTACACCGGCGCCCTGGCCATGGCCGACCGCATGGTGGTGTTCCGGCTGCTGGCCAAGCACGTGGCCCGCTCGCTCGGCTGCATCGCCACCTTCATGCCCAAGCCCTGGTCGGAGGCGTTCGGCTCGGGCGCCCACTACAACCTGAGCCTGGCCGAGGCCGGCGGCGGCCGCAACCTGTTCCAGGCCGAGGGCGGCGAGCCGGGCGCCCAGGGGGTCGGCGACCGGCCCGACCGCGGCTACAGCGAGCTCGCCTACCAGTTCACCGCCGGGGTGCTGGAGCACGCCGGGGCGATCACCGCCGTGGTCTGCCCGACGGTCAACTCCTACAAGCGGATGCTGCCCCGCGGGCTGATGAACGAGATCTCCTGGGCGCCGGTGTACCGGGCCTACGGCCACAACAACCGCACCCTGATGTGCCGGCTGCCCATGAACCGCCGCTGCCTGGAGCTGCGCATCGCCGACAGCGCCTGCAACTTCTACCTGGGGGCGGCCATCACCCTGGCCGCCGGCCTGGAAGGGATCCAGCGGCGGCTCAAGGCCGGCGACCCGGTCAACGTCGACACCTACACGGTCGGCGAGGAGGAGCTCCGGGCCTCCGGGGTCCGCCGGGTCCCGGCCACCCTCGGCGAGGCGGTCGACGAGTTCGAGGCCGACCCCCTGGCCAAGGAGGTGTTCGGGGCCGAGCTGCACGCCACCTACGCCCGCGTCCGCCGTGCCGAGTGGCGGGAGTACAACACCGTCGTCGGCGAGTGGGAGCGCGAGCGCTACCTGCACCTCTGGTGAGAACCAGGTGATGGAGGAACCGGCCATGGAGGAAGCCCTGCCCGCCAACCAGGAGGCGTTCACCCGGCTCACCGAGGCCGACCCGGTGCTGGTCGACGTCCGGCCGGCCGGCGAGGTGGTGCCGGACATGACCGCCGAGACGATCCTCACCTCGGGCGCGCCCCTGCCCTGGGAGGCCTACCACGGCGGCCAGCGCCGGGCCGTGCTGCACGCCGCCGTCTACGAGGAGCTGGCGGCCAGCCCCGAGGAGGCCGACGCGGCCATCGCGGCCGGCCGCATCCGGCTGGGCGCCTGCCACGACCACGGCTGCGTCGGGTCGGTGGCCGGCATCTACACCGCCTCCATGCCGGTGCTGGTGGTGGAGAGCGCCCGCTACGGCAACCGCGGCTTCTGCAACCTCTACGAGGGGGAGTCGCGCAAGCGCCTCAACTACGGCGTCTACGACGACGAGGTCCGCCGCGGCCTCGACTACCTGGCCGGGTCGCTGGGCCCGCTGCTGAGCGCGGCCATGCGGCGCGGCGACGGCATCCCCCTGGTGCCGCTGATCCGGCGGGCCCTGCACATGGGCGACGAGCTGCACAGCCGCAACACCGCCGCCACCCTGCTGTTCAGCCGCGAGCTGTTCGGCACGCTGCTGGAGCTGGCCGGCGACGGCTGGGACGACGAGGTCCGCGACGCCATCGACTTCCTGCGCGGGGCCGACTACTTCTTCCTGCGCTGCTCCATGGCCGCGGCCAAGGTGCTGGCCGACGCCGCCGCCGGGGTCGCCGGGTCCAGCCTGGTCACGGCCATGACGATCAGCTGCCGGGAGTACGCCATCCGGGTCGGCGGGCTCGGCCAGCGCTGGTTCCGGGGGCCGCTGCCGACGGTCGAGGCCAAGCTGTTCGAGGGCTTCACCGCCGACGACATCCAGTGGATCGGGGGCGAGAGCCACATCACCGAGACGGTCGGCCTCGGCGGCTTCGCCCAGGCGGCCGCCTTCGGCCTCCAGGCCTACCAGGGCGGCGGGCCCGAGGCGATGATCGCCAACAACCTGGCCATGTACGACATCACCCACGGCGAGCACCCCGACTTCAAGATCCCCTACCTCGGCTTCCGCGGCACCCCGACCGGGATCGACGTCCACAAGGTGGTCGCCACCGGGGTCGTGCCGGTGATCGACGGCGGCCTGGCCGGCAAGGACGGCGGCCAGATCGGGGCCGGCATCCTCAAGGCCCCGCTGGAGTGCTTCATCGCCGCCGCGGCGGCGCTGCGGGACGCCGGCTGATGCGGCGGTTCCCCCGGACCGCGACCAGCCTGTTCTTCGACCCCGAGGCCGAGCCGGTCGCCGAGGTCGCCGCCGGCGAGCGGGTGGTGGTGGAGACCGCCGACTCGCTCTGCGGACTGGCCAAGGCCCGCCTGGCCGGGCTCGGGCCGGCCGGGTGGACGGCCCCCGGGCTGCACATCGACGAGGTGCTGGAGCGGCTCGGCGGCGCCTGCCCGGTGACCGGGCCCTTCCACCTGGCCGGGGCCAGGCCGGGCGGCGTGGTCGAGGTGGAGCTGCACCGGGTCGACCCGGCGCCGGCCGCCGGCGAGGCCTGGACCGGCGTGTTCGGCGGCTTCGGGGCGCTCCAGCACGAGGGCGCCACCCTCCAGCCGCCGCTCGAGCCCGAGCTGCGCCGCGTCCCCTACCGCGACGGCGTCGCCGCCTTCCCGGTCGGGGGCGGCCGCAGCGTGCCCGTGCCCCTGGCGCCGTTCCTGGGCACGGTCGGGGTGGCGCCGCGCCGGGAGCGGCGCCTGTCGTTCTCCCAGTCGCCCGAGTACCTGGGCGACGTCGACCAGCCGGCCGTGACGGCCGGCGCCACCCTGCGCCTGCCCGTCCACGTCGAGGGCGCCCTGGTCGCCTTCGGCGACGCCCACGGCGCCCAGGGCGACGGCGAGATCACCGGCGTCGCCGTCGAGCTCGAGGCCGAGGTCGAGCTCACCATGCGCGCCCGCGACCGCGACGAGGCCGGCTTCGTCGCCCTGCCCCAGCTCGACACCGCCGAGGCGATCGGCTCGCTGGCCGGCCTCCACGGCGCCGACCTGACCAGCTGCGCCAGGGCCGCCTACACCGACCTGGTCGAGCGGCTCCACCGCGGCCACGGGTTCTCCAGGCTGGAGGCCTACCAGCTGCTCGGCCAGGTCGGGCGCCTGCGTGTCGGCAACATGATCGACCCGTTCTTCTCGGTGCTGGCCACCGTCGAGCGCCGCTACCTGGACCCGACGTAGGGCGCCACCGCCTGGGAGGCCGGACCCTGGAGCACGGTCTAGCGCCGGGCCCCGGCCCGTGGTTACCTTCCGGTAACCAAGATGTGGGGGTTGCGGATGGGCGTGCTCGGGAGCCGGCTCGACCCGGGCTCGGACGCCTACCGGGCCAACCGGGCCGCCAACCTGGAATCGCTGGCCGAGCTGGACCGGCTGCTGGCCCAGGCCAGGGCGGGCGGCGGCCAGAAGTACGTCGACCGCCACCGGGCCAGGGGCAAGCTGCTGGCCCGGGAGCGGGTCGAGCTGCTGCTGGACCGCGACGGCCCCTTCCTGGAGCTGTCGCCGCTGGCCGCCTGGGGGACCGACTTCCCCGTCGGGGCCAGCGGCGTCACCGGGGTGGGGCCGGTGGCCGGGGTCGAGTGCGTGGTCGCGGCCAGCGACCCGACCGTCCGCGGCGGGGCGACCAACCCGTTCGGGCTCCGCAAGACCCTGCGGGCCATGGAGATCGCCGAGCGCAACCGCCTGCCGCTGGTGCAGCTGATCGAGTCCAGCGGGGCCGACCTGCCCACCCAGTCCCAGATCTTCATCCCCGGCGGGGCGGTGTTCCGCAACCTGACCCGGCTGTCGCGGGCCGGCATCCCCACCGTGGCCCTGGTGTTCGGGTCGTCCACTGCCGGGGGCGCCTACGTCCCGGGCCTGTCGGACCACACCATCATGGTCAGGGAGCGGGCCAAGGTGTTCCTCGGCGGGCCCCCGCTGGTCCGGATGGCCACCGGCGAGCAGGCCACCGACGAGGAGCTGGGCGGGGCCGAGATGCACGCCCGCACCTCCGGGCTGGCCGACCAGCTGGCCGACGACGAGCATCACTGCATCCGGCTGGGCCGCGAGGTGATCGCCAACCTCGGCTGGCGCAAGCTCGGCCCCGGGCCCGCCGGGCCGGCCGACGAGCCCGTGCACGACCCCGAGGAGCTGCTCGGCCTGGCCCCGGTCGACCTCAAGGTCCCCGCCGACGTGCGCGAGATCCTGGCCAGGGTGGTCGACGGCTCCCGGTTCTCGGAGTGGAAGCCGCTGTACGGCGCCAACCTGTGCTGCGGCTGGGCGTCGGTCCACGGCTACCGGGTGGGGGTGCTGGCGAATGCCGCCGGGGTGCTGTTCTCGGAGGAGTCGAACAAGGCGGCCCACTTCATCCAGCTCGCCAACCAGGCCGGCACGCCGCTGCTGTTCCTCCAGAACACCACCGGCTACATGGTCGGCAAGGCCTACGAGCAGCGGGGGATCATCAAGGACGGGGCCAAGATGATCAACGCCGTGGCCAACTCGACCGTGCCCCACCTGACCCTGATCCTGGGCGCGTCCTACGGCGCCGGCGGCTACGGCATGGCCGGGCGCGCCTATGACCCCCGGTTCCTGTTCACCTGGCCGGCCTCCAGGTCCGCGGTGATGGGGCCCGAGCAGCTCGCCGGGGTCATGTCGATCCTCAACCGGGCCTCGGCCGAGGCCGGCGGCCGGCCCTTCGACGAGGAGGCCGACCGGTCCATGCGCGAGGCCGTCCGCGACCACGTCGAGGCCGAGTCCAGGGCCCTGTTCAACACCGGCCTGCTGTACGACGACGGCGTCATCGACCCGCGCGACACCCGCACCGTGCTCGGCATCGCCCTGTCGGCCTGCCACTCGGGGGAGGTGAAGGGCACGGACGGCTACGGGGTGTTCCGGATGTGATCGCCAAGCTGCTGGTCGCCAACCGGGGCGAGATCGCCGCCCGGGTCCTGCGCACCGCCCGGTCCATGGGCATCGCCACCGTGGCCACCTTCACCGCCCCCGACCGCGACGCCCCGTTCGTGACCCTGGCCGACGAGGCCGTCCCCCTGGGCGCCGCCGACTCCTACCTCGACCTCGAGGCCATCCTGGACGCGGCCGAGCGCACCGGCGCCGACGCCGTCCACCCCGGCTACGGGTTCCTGGCCGAGCGCGCCGAGCTCGCCGACGGCTGCCGCAAGCGCGGCCTGACCTTCGTCGGGCCGCCCCCGGAGGTGCTGGCCGCCCTCGGCGACAAGCTGGAGGCCAAGCGGGTCGCGGCCGCCGCCGGGGTGCCGGTGCTCCCCGGCGAGGCGGTGGCCGGCCCGGCCGCCGACGCCGGCGAGCGGGTCGGCTTCCCACTGGTGGTCAAGGCGACCCACGGCGGCGGCGGGATCGGCATGCGGGTGGTCCGCGACCCGGCCGACCTGGCCGAGGCCGTCCAGGCGGCCCGCCGCCAGGCCGGGGGCGCGTTCGGCGACGACGAGGTGTTCCTCGAACGCTGGCTCGAGGCCCCGCGCCACGTCGAGGTCCAGCTCGTGGCCGACGCCGCCGGCCGCATGGTGCACCTGTCCGAGCGCGAGTGCTCGATCCAGCGCCGCCACCAGAAGCTGATCGAGGAGGCCCCGTCGCCCGCGGTCGGTCCCGCCCTCCGCGAACGCCTGGCCGACGCCGCCCTGGCCGTGGCCCGCGCCGTCGGCTACGTGGGCGCCGGCACGGTCGAGTTCCTCCTCTCCGGGGAGGAGTTCTGGTTCCTGGAGGTCAACGCCCGCATCCAGGTCGAGCACCCGGTCACCGAGGCCGTCACCGGCCTGGACCTGGTCCGCCTCCAGCTCCTGATCGCGGCCGGCGAGCCTCTCGGCCCGGAGCTCTCCCGGGTGGAGCTCCGCGGCCACGCCATCGAAGCCCGCCTCTACGCCGAAGACCCGGCCAACGGGTTCCTCCCCCAGGCCGGGACCTTGCACCGGTTCCAGGTCGGGCCCGAGGGAGTGGCTCCGGGGGGTGCCCCGGGGGCGGGTCCAGGCGGGTGGGGGGTGCGGGTCGATGCGGGCGTGGCCGACGGGTCGGTGGTCGGGGTGCAGTACGACCCGCTGCTGGCCAAGGTCGTCGCCCACGCCCCGTCCCGGCCGGAGGCGGCCCGGCTGCTGGCCTCGACGCTGGCCGCCGCCCGCCTGCACGGGATCGTCACCAACCGCGACCTGCTGGTCGGGGCCCTGCGCTCGGAGGCGTTCGGTTCGGGCGAGACCGACACCGCCTTCCTCGACCGCCATCCCCCGGCCGAGCTGACCGCGGCCGGTGGTCCGGCCGGCCCCCTGGCCGACCGCCTGCACGCCGCCGTCGCCGCCCTCGCCGCCCAGGCCGAGCGCCGCGCCACCGCGGCCGTCTACCCGGCCGTCCCCTCCGGCTGGCGCAACAACCCCTCCCAGCTCCAGCAGGTCGACCTCCAGCTCGCCCCACCACCCGGGTCCGGTCCCGGCGCCACGGTCTCGGTCGGCTACCGCTTCGACCGCGCCGGGTCTCTCGAATCCCTTGAGGTGGACGGCGACCCGCTCGCCGGGTCACGCCTGTGGCGCTGCTCCCGCGCCGAGCGGGTCGCGGCGACCTGGCTCATCGACCTGGAGGTCGACGGCGTCCTCCGCCGGTTCGAAGCCCACCGCGTCGGCACCACCTGGTTCGTGGACAGCCCCCTCGGCCACACCGAGCTCCGGGAACCCCCGGCCGAGGGGCTGTGGACAACCGGCTCCCCCACATCCCGCGATCGGCTACGCTCCCCCACCGGGGGACTCGGCGCCGGACCGGGTGGGTCGGGCGCGACCGGTGGGGTGACGGCGTCCCCGCTGCCCGGAATCGTCCGGCGCGTGGCGGTCCGGGTGGGGGACCGGGTCGAGGTCGGGGCGGTCCTGGTCGTGGTCGAGGCGATGAAGACCGAGCACCGGATCGCGGCCACGCGGGCCGGGACGGTGCGGCGGGTGCTGGTCGCCGAGGGCCAGGAGGTGGCCGCCGGGGCCACGGTCGTCGAGTTCGAGGAGGCGGCCGGTGGGTGAGGCGGTCACCTACGAGCGCCAGGACGGCGTGGTGTGGCTGGTGATCGACCGGCCGGAGGCTCGCAATGCCGTCAACCGGGCGGTCGCCGAGGGGTTGTGGGAGGGGTTCCGGCGGTTCGAGGCGGACGAGGGCGCGGCCGTGCTGGTGCTCACCGGGGCCGGGGACGCGTTCTGCGCCGGGGCGGATCTCAAGGAGATGGCCGCGCTCGGCCTGACGGTGCCGCCGCGGGACATGACCCCGAACCTCGGCCGCAACATCCAGGTGACCAAGCCGGTGATCGCGGCGGTCAACGGGCCGGCGTTCGGCGGCGGGTTCCTGCTCGCCCAGATGTGCGACCTGTGTGTCGCCGGGACCTCGGCCCGGTTCGCGGTGACCGAGGCCCGGTGGGGCCGGGGGGCGCCGTGGGCGGCGCCGTTGCCGTGGCTGGTCCCGCCGCGGGTGGCGATGGAGCTGCTGCTGACCGGCGAGCCCATCGACGCCCAGCGGGCGTATGAGGTCGGGCTGGTCAACCGGGTCGTGCCCGACCCGGAGCTGCGCTCCGAGGCCGGCCGCATGGCCCGGCGCATCGCCGACAACGCGCCGCTGTCGGTGCGGGCGGCCAAGGCCATGGTCCACGCCTCGGCCGGGCGCGAGCTCGACGAGGCGGTGGAGGAGGGCTGGCGCCTGTTCGAGCCGGTCTACCTGAGCGAGGACGCCCAGGAGGGACCGCGGGCCTTCGTGGAGCGGCGCCCCCCGGTCTGGAAGGGCCGCTGAGCCGTGGAGCCCCTCCGGATCGCCAACTGCTCCGGCTTCTACGGCGACCGGCGCAGCGCCCCCACCGAGCTCCTGGAGGGCGGCCCGATCGACGTGCTCACCGGCGACTACCTGGCCGAGCTGACCATGCTGATCCTGTGGCGCTCCCGGAGCCGCGACCCGGCCAAGGGGTACGCGACCAGCTTCCTCGGCCAGATGGAGGAGTGCCTCGGCCTGGCCGTCGACAACGGGGTCAAGGTGGTGGCCAACGCCGGCGGGCTCAACCCGTCCGGGCTGGCCGCCGAGCTGCGGGCCCTGGCCGAACGGCTGGGCCTGGACGTCGGCGTGGCCCACGTCGAGGGCGACGACCTGCTCGGCCGCCTCGACGACCTCCGGGCGGCGGGGGAGCCGCTGGCCCACCTCGACACCGGGGTGCCGCTGGCCGCGGCCGGGGTGGCGCCGGTGACCGCCAACGCCTACCTGGGCGCCTGGGGGATCGTGGCCGCGCTGGAGGCCGGCGCCGACGTGGTCGTCTGCGGCCGGGTGACCGACGCCTCCCTGGTCGTCGGGCCGGCGGCCTGGCACTTCGGCTGGGCCGCCGACGACTGGGACCGGCTGGCCGGGGCGGTGGTGGCCGGCCACGTGCTGGAGTGCGGGACCCAGGCCACCGGCGGCAACTACGCCTTCCTGGACGAGCTGCCCGACGCCCGCCCGCCGGGGTTCCCGATCGCCGAGGTGGCCGCCGACGGCAGCGCCGTCGTGACCAAGCACCCGGGGACGGGCGGCCTGGTCTCGGTGGGCACGGTCACCGCCCAGCTGCTGTACGAGATCGCCGGCCCGGCCTACGCGAACCCCGACGTGGTCGCCCGCTTCGACACCGTCCGGGTCGAGCCGGCGCCGGGCCCGACCGCGTGCGGCTGTCCGGCACCCGCGGCGAGCCGGCCCCCGACCGGCTCAAGGTGGCGATCAACTACCTCGGCGGGTTCCGCAACTCGATGAGCTTCGTCCTCACCGGCCTCGACATCGAGGCCAAGGCGGCCATGGCGGAGGCGGCCCTGTTCGAGCGCCTCGGCGGCCGCGACCGGTTCCAGACGGCCGAGTCCCGCCTGGTCGGCCGCCCCGCCGCCGACCCGGCCAGCGCCGAGGAGGCCGTCGCCGAGCTCCGCGTCACCGTCAAGGACCCCGACCCCGCCAAGGTCGGCCGCGCCTTCTCGAACGCCGCCATCGAGCTGGCCCTGGCCAGCTACCCCGGCTGCTACACCACCACCCCACCCGGCGACGCCGCCCCGTACGGCGTCTACTGGCCGGCCCTGGTCTCCGCCGACCTGGTCGAGCAGGTCGTGGTCCTCCCCGACGGCCGCCGCCTCCCCATCAAGCCGCCGCAACCCGGTCCGGCCGGCCCCGGGCACGCCGGAACCCCACCCTCCGGCGCCGGGTCCCCCGGTGGGGGAGCGTAGCCCATCGCCGGATCGGGGGGTGCCGGCTGTCCACAGCCCCCCGACCTACCCTTCCCCGACCCTCCCCACCTCCCGCCCGACCTCCCACCCCCGCCCCGACCCACCGCCCGACCGTCCGCGCCCCCCTCGGGCGGGTGTTCGGGGCGCGGTCGGGGGACAAGGGCGGGAACGCCAACGTTGGCGTGTGGGCCAGGAACGAGGCTGCCTACCGGTTCCTGGACGGGTTCCTGACCGTGGAGCGGTTCCGGGAGCTGATCCCCGAGGCGCGGGGGCTCGTCGTCCACCGGTATGCGCTGCCCAACCTGCTGGCCCTCAACTTCGTGGTCGTCGGCCTGCTCGGCGAGGGCGTCTCGTCCTCCACCCGGATCGATCCCCAGGCCAAGGGGCTCGGGGAGTGGCTCCGGGCGCGGGTCGTCGAGCTGCCGGTCGAACTGCTGGAACCCCAGGGAGGTTGACGATGGACTTCCGCGAGACGGCCGAGCAGACGATGCTGCGGGAGGCGGTGGCCAAGATCGCCGCCGACTTCGGCCACGACTACTTCCTGGCCAAGGCCAAGGCCGGGGAGAAGACGACCGAGCTGTGGCAGGCGGTGAGCCGGGCCGGGTTCGTCGGGGTGAACCTGCCCGAGGAGTACGGCGGCGGGGGCATGGGCATCAGCGAGCTGGCCATCGTGACCGAGGAGCTGGCCGCCCAGGGCTGCCCGCTGATGCTGCTGATGGTGTCCCCGGCCATCTGCGGCACCCTGCTCGCCCGGTTCGGGACCCCCTAGCAGCGCGAGCGCTGGCTGCCCGTCGATCGCCTCGGGCGAGCGCAAGATGGTGTTCGCCATCACCGAGCCCGACGCCGGGTCGAACTCCCACCAGCTCGACACGGTCGCGACCAGGGACGGCGACGGCTGGCGGCTCGTCGGGCCGCAAGTACTACATCTCCGGGGTCGACGAGGCCGACGCGGTCCTGGTGGTCAGCCGCACCGGGGTCGAGGAGGGCAGCGGCCGGGGCCGCCTGTCGCTGTTCATCGTCGACACCGACGCCCCCGGGCTGGACCGGACCCCGATCGAGCTCCACGTCAACGCCCCCGAGCGGCAGTTCTTCCTGTTCCTGGACGACGTGCGGGTCGCCGGCGACCGGCTGCTGGGCGACGAGGGCGACGGGCTGCGCCAGGTCTTCAACGGCCTCAACCCCGAGCGCATCATCGGCGCCGCCGCCGGCAACGGCATCGCCCGCTACGCCCTGGCCAAGGCGGCCGCCTACGCCAACCAGCGCCAGGTCTGGGGCGTGCCCATCGGCGCCCACCAGGGCCTCGCCCACCCGCTGGCCGAGGCCAAGATCGAGGTCGAGCTGGCCCGCCTGATGACCCAGAAGGCCGCCTGGGCGACCGACGCCGGCGTGCCCGGGGCCGGCGAGGCCGCCAACATGGCCAAGTACGCCGCCGCCGAGGCGGCCATGCACGCCGTCGACGTCGCCATCCAGGTCCACGGCGGCAACGGCTTCGCCGCCGAGTACGGCATCGCCGGCCTCTGGTGGATGGCCCGGGTCCTCCGCACCGCCCCGGTCAGCCGCGAGATGATCCTCAACTACGTGGCCGAGCACTCCCTGCGCCTG
>CAVTCL010000017.1:0-93449 GCA_963733175.1 uncultured Actinomycetota bacterium | reverse complement strand
TAGGATGCGCTGATCCGGCCGGACAGCGGCTCCAGGCCAGGAGGAACAAGGCATGCCCGCGTCGCATGACCTCCTCACCCCAACCGAGCACGAGGCAGCCCAGCTGCTGGTCACCCTCGCCTGGCGGCTGGACGGCGGCCAGCTCGTCAGCGCCGACCAGATGCTGGCCAGGCTCTGCGGCATCCCGACCAACGACGTCGCCATGGCCAGCATCGTGCTGCTCCGGGAAGTCGCCCACAGTGTCGCTCCCGTGCTCCAGCGGCCACCGACCGAGATCCTCGATCATCTGCGGGCGTGGCTCGCCGGCCGAGCGGGGGCGTCCGGGTAGCGCCGGCGCGATTCTGCCGGCGTTGTGCCCCGTCCCTGCCCACAACCCATCCCGAAACGGGGCGAGCACCCGGCCGAGCCCCGGCGGAACTACCCCCGGTCCAGGATGTCGGCGACGGCGGAGAGGAAGCCGGGCAGCGCGGCCAGGGCGACCAGCGCCAGGACGACCTGACCGGCCGGGACGAGGCGGCGGGCGTGCCAGGCGGCGACCACCGGGCGGGCCCGGGTCGCCAGGACGACCAGCGCGCCCACGACGGCCAGGGCGAGGACCACGGGCGGCAGCAGGGCGAGCAGCAGCAGCGGGGCGTGGGCGGCGATGGCGCGGGGCTCGCGGGCCAGCAGCGGGACCGCCCGGCTGACCCGTCCGGCCAGGGCGGCGACCAGCATGCCGTGGAACAGCACCAGGGCGGTGAAGGCGACCACCGACACCCAGCCCGGGCCCACCAGGTCGAAGTCCAGGTTGCCCTGGCGCAGGGGTTCGAGCCGCGTCCCGGCCAGGACGAGCAGCAGGGCGCCGTAGGCCAGTCCCCCGGCCCGGCCGCCGGGCAGCCAGCGCCGCACCAGCAGGTAGCCGCCGCCCGTCGCCGCCCCGAAGAACAGCGCCGTGAAGACGACGAAGCCGACCGTGCCCCCGGCGGTGATCTGCCCAACGACCTGGTCGGCCTCGGTGACCCGCCCCTGGGCGTCGTCGCCGGCCGTCACCGCCAGCAGCCGCATCACCAGCCGCCCCCCGGCCCCCGCGGCCACCACCCCAGCCCCGACCCCCGCCGCCATCGCCAGGTTCACGTTCCACAGGTACCGCCGGACCACCAGCCCCACGGGCGGCGGTTCGCCCGGCGCAGCCGCCCCTCCTCCGCCGCCGGCGCATGCGGCGGCTCGACCGTCAGGCCGCCCCACCGAACCGTCGCGACCAGCCCGGCCAGCACCACCAGGATGCAGACAACGATCACCGCCACCCCAGCAGTATGACGACTCGGCTTGCTCAGCTCGATCCGGCTGCGCAGTGCCTTCCTGTCAGCCGCGGGCTCGGGCGGAACTCAGCGGGGGAACACGCAGACGGCGCCTCGGTGGGAGGCGCCGTCTGGACGTCCGGCCCCCCCTTGGGTGCGGCCGGTCACGCGGGTCGAAGGGCTAGCCGCCGGCTTCGACGCCGCGGAGCAGCTGGCGGACTTCCGTTTCGCGGTAGCGACGGTGGCCGCCGAGGGTACGGATGCTCGAGAGCTTGCCTGCTTTGGCCCAGCGAGTCACGGTCTTGGGGTCGACACGGAACAGCGCGGCGACCTCCGCCGGGGTGAGCAGCGCCTCAGGAGCGGGCGCAGACTGGACGGTACGACTGGCGGACATGGTTGCCACCCCTCACCTCGAACTTCCCCCCGTCGAGACCGGATTCTCGCGGAGGTCCTGAATATCCTAGAGGCGTCGAATGGGACAGACCATAGCAACTTAGGGCTATTTTCCGCCCCGCCTAGTAGGACTATCGGCAACCGACCGCCAGAGCTTTAGCAAAAGGTGCGGAGACCTCAATTACTGGATTCCCGCCCCCGCAGCGCCGACCAGCGCTCGCTCAATGTGCGGTACAGCTCACTGGAACGGTCCATGTCCCCCGACTCGAGGGCGCCCAGCGCCTCCCAGACCTCGGCGGCCGAGTGGTCGGCGACCAGATCCTCGAACGGGATTGCTCTGGTTAGTCCTCCGTAGTCGAGCTGGACCAGGCTGTCGGGGTCGAAGCTGTGGAGCCAGGCCCGCAGCTCCTCGACGGCCACGACCATCTCGGCGTCGTCCATCAGCTCCTGGAGGATGGAGACCGCCCGGGAGACGCGGCTGCGCGCCTTGGGCATGGTGGTCCGGTAGGTGAGGCGGGCCACCTGGCCTGACGACGGGGCCCCGACCCGCCGCTCGCCGTCCTCGAACAGGGCGAACCAGGGCAGGGGGACATGCCATGCCGACTGCTGGATGTGGCTGCGCGACCCGGGCCGCTCGCTCTCCCAGCGCTCCAGGGTCTGGACCGCCCGCTCGACGTCGCCCGCGGACACGAACGCGTCGGCCACCTCGTCCGGGACCGAGCTGCGGAAGGCGACCAGCGACTGGAGGGTCCGCAGCTCGGTGCGGAGCGGGCAGAGGAAGACCACGTCCCCCACCCGCTCGACGAGGGCGTGCTCGCGCTCGGCGCCGACGGTCAGCCCGAGGGCGCGGGCCAGCCCGCGGCGCTCCTCGCGCCCGACGAGCAGGCTCGCCGGCAGGACCTGGCCGGCCTCCACGTAGGCGGCCCACTCCGCTCGTTCCCGGGGCGGGAACGCCGCCAGCGGCTGGTAGATGCGTAGATACGCCGTGAACGCATGCCCCTTCATGGTGAGGAGTATAAGGAGAGGCCTGTGGTAGGTTGGCCTTCCGGGTGGGTACCCCCCACCACGCGTCTGCCGCTCTGGCGGCGATCCCGCCGGGGCCCGTCCAGGAGGTCATCCTTGGGAGCGTTCGGGCTCATGGGTGACGAGTACGAACAGGTCGTCTACAACCACGATCCGGCCTCCGGCCTCAGGGCCATCATCGCCATCCACTCGACCGCCCTCGGCCCGGCGCTGGGGGGCACCCGCTTCTATCCGTACGCCACCGAGGACGACGCCCTGGCCGACGTCCTCCGGCTGGCCAGGGGCATGAGCTACAAGGCGGCCGTGGCCGGGCTCAACCTGGGCGGAGGCAAGGCGGTCATCATCGGCGACCCCAAGCGGGTCAAGTCCGAGGCCCTGCTGCGCGCCTACGGCCGCTTCGTGGAGAGCCTCGGGGGGCGCTACATCACCGCCGAGGACATCGGGACCTACATCCCCGACATGGACGTCGTCTCGCTGGAGACCCGGTTCGTCACCGGCCGCTCGCCCGCCAACGGCGGCGGCGGCGACCCCTCGATCAACACCGCCTACGGGGTGCTGAAGGGCATGCAGGCGGTGGCCGATGAGCTGTGGAACCAGCACGACCTGGCCGGCCGGCACGTCGTCGTCCAGGGCGTCGGCAAGGTCGGGACCCATCTCTGCCACCTGCTCCACCAGGCGGGGGTCCGGCTCACCGTGGCCGACGTGGACCTCGACAACGTGGCCAGGGCGGTCAAGGAGTTCGGCGCCGACACCGTGGAGCCGGGCAAGGCCCACGCCGTCGCGTGCGACATCTTCGCCCCCTGCGCCATGGGGGCGGTGGTCAACGACGACACCCTGCCCGAGCTGAAGTGCGCGGCCATCGCCGGGTCGGCCAACAACGTCCTCGCCCGTGACGAGCACGGCTACGCCCTGCGCCAGCTCGGCATCCTGTACGCGCCCGACTACGTCGTCAACGCCGGTGGCCTGATCAACGTGGCCGACGAGCTCCAGGGCTACTCCCCCGACCGGGCCAAGACCAAGGTCGAGGGCATCTACAACGCCGTCCGCGACATCTTCCACCGGGCCAAGGCCGACGGCGTCCCCACCAGCGAGGCCGCCGACCGCATCGCCAAGGACCGCATGCGCGACATCTCGCGCCTCCGCCTGATCCGGGTCCACCCCGGGGTCGCCGGCTAGCCCATCACCTACATCTCACCCACGACCTCGCCCATCACCCACGACGGGACCTCCCGCTCGGCCAGGAACGACGCCGCGCGGTCGGCCTCGGCGGCCGGGAGGACCACCACCATGCCGACGCCCAGGTTGGTGGCCCGGGCCAGCTCCTCGTCGGCGACCGGGCCGAGGTCGGCCAGGACCTGGAAGATGGGGGGCGGGACCCAGGACCCGCGGTCGACCCTGGCCGTCAGGCCGGAGGGGAGGCAGCGGGGGAGGTTGCCGGGGAGGCCGCCGCCGGTGATGTGGCAGAGGGCGTGGACGTCGATCCCGGCGGCGAGCAGGTCGACCAGGTGGGGGGCGTAGATCCGGGTCGGGGTGAGCAGTGCCTCCCCGACCGGGCCGCCGAGCTCGGCGAGGTCGCGGTCGTAGCCGACCCCGGCCCGGGCCAGGACCCGGCGGGCCAGGCTGTAGCCGTTGGAGTGGAGCCCCGAGGCGGCGAGGCCGAGGAGCACGTCGCCGGCGGCGACCCGGTCGGGGCCGAGCAGCCGGTCGCGCTCCACCATGCCGAGGGCGAACCCGGCCAGGTCGTAGGCGTCCGGGGCCATCGCGTCGGGATGCTCGGCCGTCTCCCCGCCGAGCAGGGCGCAGCGGGCCAGCCGGCAGCCCTCGGCCACCCCGGCGACGATGGCGGCCACCCGCTCGGGGTCGACCCGGCCGACGGCCAGGTAGTCGAGGACGAACAGCGGCTCGGCCCCGGTCACGACCACGTCGTCGACCACCATGGCGACCAGGTCGATGCCGACGGTGTCGTGGCGGTCGAGGGCCTGGGCGACCAGCAGCTTGGTGCCGACGCCGTCGCTGGCCGCGGCCAGCACCGGGTCGCCGGGGACGGCGGCCCGGCCGGCCTCCCCGCCCAGCCGCCACAGCCCCGCGAACCCGCCGATGCCGCCGAGCACCCTCGGCCCGTGGGTCGCCTCCACCGCGGCCCGCATCAGCGCCACCGCGCGGTCGCCGGCCTCGACGTCGACCCCGGCCTCGGCGTAGGTGATCGGCTCTGGGTCCATCGGGTGCTAGCGCGGGGGCGCCAGGCCCTCGAGCAGCTCCTTGCCCTGGCTCTGGGCCGCCTCCACCGGGATCGGATAGTTCCCGGTGAAGCACGCGGTGCACAGGCCCTTGGGCCCCTCCTCCGGGGGGGCCGCGGTCTCGGTCAGGGCGTCGAGCGACAGGTAGCCGAGCGAGTCGGCCCCGATGTAGCTGGCCACCTCGTCGGGGAGCAGGTCGCTGGCGACCAGCTCGGCCCTGGTCGGCATGTCGATGCCGTAGAAGCACGGCCAGCGCACCGGGGGCGAGGTGATGCGGACGTGGACCTCGCGGGCCCCGGCCTCCCGGAGCATGGCGACGATCGCCTTGGTGGTGTTGCCGCGAACGATCGAGTCGTCGACCACCACCAGCCGCAGCCCCCGGATCGCCTCCTTGAGCGGGTTGAGCTTGATCCGGATGCCGAGCTGGCGCATGGTCTGGCTCGGCTGGATGAAGGTGCGGCCGACGTAGCGGTTCTTCATCAGGCCCTCGCCGAAGGGGATCCCGCTGGCCTCGGCGTAGCCGGCGGCCGCGCTCCAGGCCGTGTCCGGGACCGGGATGACCAGGTCGGCGTCGACCGGCGCCTCGAGGGCCAGGGCGGCGCCGAGGGCGCGGCGGACCTGGTGGACGCTCTGGCCGGCCAGGGTGGAGTCCGCCCTGGCCAGGTAGACGTGCTCGAACACGCACAGGCGCAGGTCGGGCGGGGCGAACCGCCGGGCCCGCAGGCCGTGGCTGTCGATGGCCACGACCTCGCCGGGCTCGACCTCGCGGACCAGGGTGGCCCCGACGATGTCCAGGGCGGCCGTCTCGGAGGCGATCACCCAGCCCCCGGGCAGCTTGCCGATGCACAGCGGCCGGACCCCGTGGCGGTCCCGCACCCCGTACAGGGTCCGCTCGTCCATGATGACCAGCGAGAACGCCCCCTCGAGGCGGCCCATGGTGCGGACGATGGCCTCCTCCAGGGACAGGTCGGCCTCGCGGGCCAGCAGCTCGGCCATCACGTCGGTGTCGCTGCTCGGCTGCCGCTCGGCCCCGGCGCCGTCGCCGTCCGGCCCGCCGGGGCCGAGCGAGCGCGGCCAGCGCGGCCGTGTTGGTGAGGTTGCCGTTGTGGGCCAGGGCGATCCCGCCCCCGGCGGCGTTGGTCTTGAAGGCCGGCTGGGCGTTCTCCCAGCGGGACCCGCCGGTGGTCGAGTAGCGGGTGTGCCCGATGGCCAGGTGCCCCTGGAGGGTGGCCAGGGTTGGCTCGTCGAACACCTGGCTGACCAGGCCCATCTCCTTGTAGACGAGCACGCCGCGGCCGTCGGCGACGGCCATGCCGGCCGACTCCTGACCGCGGTGCTGGAGGGCGTACAGCCCGTAGAACACGAGGTTGGCGACCTGCTCCCCCGGAGCCCAGACTCCAAAAACCCCGCACGCCTCGCGTGGATGGTCGGCGTCGAGCATGTTCCTCCTGGCCCGGTTCGGCCGGGCGGCCAGCGGCGGTTGGGGGAAGCCATCCGATCGTAGCACCGGACCCCGACGTGGCAGTGGATGCCGGCCGAGAAGTGAGCAAGAATGCGTTGCGCCCGGAAGGCCCGTAATCGCTGATGAACAGGGGTGTGCGAGGTAGCGGATGTTTGCAAACCCAAGCGCGCAACGGGTAGATTCCCGTCTGATCCCCCTGTATGACCGAGCCAGCCTTTCCCTTCCCCGGGGCCGTTCTATGAGCAGGAATGCCGTGCGCCTTCGGGCACGCAGACCGCCGGCCGCCGCGGTGACGAGCACCCATCTGCCTCGAGTCCAACTCCCAGGCAACGACGCAGAGGTCAGCACATGATCCGAAACATGCAGATCCGGTCCAAGCTGATCGCGGTGCTGGTCATCCCGCTCGTCGGCCTGACGGTCATGGCCGCCATCGGCATCGGGTCCAGCGTCGCCCGGGGCGTCCAGGCCGACCGGGTCAACGACCAGGCGGTCTTCGCCATCAGCCTCTCCAAGCTGGTGCACGAGCTGCAGAGGGAGCGGGACCTGTCGGCCGGCTGGGTGGGGAGCGGCCGCGACGCCGGCTACGGCGGCGTCGTCTCCCAGCGGGTGCTGGTCAACCAGGCGCTCCAGACGTTCCGCAACGACGTGGAGAACCTCGACCCGGACACCGAGGGCTCGGCGTTCCGGCGGCGGGTCGACGCCGCCCTGAAGCGGTTCGACCAGATCAACGAGGAGCGCCAGCGGATCGAGGCCGACCCGGGCTGGACCGTGGCCAGGACGCTGGACTACTACTCCAACAACATCGCCGGCCTGTTCGCGGTGGAGCTCGAGCTCGGCAGCGAGACCGACGACCGCAACCTGATCCGCAACGTCGCCACCTTCGTCTCCCTCGGCCGCTACAAGGAGGCCGCCAGCCAGGAGCGCGGCGTGGTCTACGCGGTGGCGTCGACCGGCCGGTTCGCCCCCGGCGAGTTCCAGCGCTTCGCGACCACGCTCGGCGCCCAGGACACCTGGCGCTCCCAGTTCGACATCAACGCCAGCCCCGAGCAGGCCGCCCGGCTCGACGCGCTGCAGTCGCACCCCGACGTCACCAAGACCAACGAGCTCCGCAACTACCTGCGCAACGCCCTCCTGACCGGCGACGCCACCAGCGAGGTCGACCTCGACCCCAGGGAGTGGTTCCAGCGCACCTCGGCCAGGATCGACCTGCTCCGCGGGGTCGAGGCCACCATCGCCGAGGACGTCGCGGCGGCCAGCCAGGCCGCCAAGTCCGCCGCCACCCGCGAGGCCCTGCTCTACTCGGTCGTCCTGGCCCTGGTGCTGGTGCTGACGGTCGCCCTGTCGCTGTGGCTGGCCCGCTCGATGGTCGGGCCGCTGCGGACCCTGACCCGCAGCGCCAACGAGGTCGCCGACGAGCGGCTGCCCGGCCTGGTCGACAAGCTGCACCACACCAAGGACCCGCGCGACCTGGACGTCGTTCCCGAACCGGTCCCGGTGAACTCCAACGACGAGATCGGCCAGGTGTCGGCCGCCTTCAACTCGGTGCACCGGGTGGCCATCCAGGTCGCCACCGAGCAGGCCGCCCTGCGCAAGTCGATCGGCGACATGTTCCTCAACCTGGCCCGGCGCAGCCAGAGCCTGATCGACCGCCAGCTCGAGCTGATCGACGACCTGGAGCGCACCGAGGCCGACCCCGACGCCCTGGACAACCTCTTCAAGCTCGACCACCTGGCCACCCGCATGCGCCGCAACTCCGAGGACCTGATCGTGCTCTCGGGGGCCGAGCCGGCCCGGCGCTGGAGCCAGCCGGTGCCGCTGGTCGACGTGGTCAGGGCCGCCCTGGCCGAGGTCGAGGACTACAACCGGGTCGAGCTGCTGCCGATCGACGACATCGGGGTGGCCGGCCAGGCGGTCAGCGACGTCGTCCACCTGCTGGCCGAGCTGATCGAGAACGCCACCTCGTTCTCGCCGCCGGGGACCAAGGTGCAGGTGGCCGGCCAGCAGGTCAGCAACGGCTACGTGCTGGAGATCGAGGACCGCGGCCTCGGCATGAGCGACGAGGAGCTGGTCGAGGCCAACGAGCGGCTGGCCAACCCGCCGATGGTCGACTTCGCCCTCTCGCGGATGCTGGGGCTGTATGTGGTCGCCCGGCTGGCCGAGCGCTACAACATCAAGGTGCAGCTGCGGCACTCGTGGTACGGCGGCATCACCGCGCTGGTCCTGCTGCCGCCGACGGTGGCCGTCCGGGCCCCCATGCCCGAGGCGATCGAGGCGCCGAGCCGGCGGGGCCCGGCCGAGCTGGTCCCCTCGACCCAGCCGGTCGAGCCCGCGGCCGAGGAGACCGGCGATCACCTCCCGATCTTCGAGGCGGCCAGGTCCGACTGGTTCGAGGACAGCGTCCGCGGCGACCACCTGCCCTTGCGGCGCCACGCCGCCCAGCAGCCCAACGGCCGGGCCGCCGAGCCCACCGGGAACGGCGCCGGCACCGCTCAGCGGTGCCGGCGCCGCCCGGACGCCCAGCTCCGGCCCTGGCGGCTTCGGGTTCGGCGCCTCCCGGCCGGCCGGGCCGGACGACCCGACCCGCCCCCAGCCCGACGGCGCCGACGGGAACCAGACCGACGGGAACCAGACCGACCGGGCCCGGACCGATGCCGCCAGAGCCGAGGCCATGCGGGTGGAGGCGATGCGGATCGAGGCCGCCCGGATGGAGGCGGCCGGCGCCGAGGCGGCCAGGGCCGAGGCGGCGCCCGAGCAGGCGGCCAGGGCCGAGGCGCCGGCCGGGCCGACCGCCAGGACCGGCCGGTCGCCTGCGGACGGGGACGGGGCCAGGGCCCGCACCGGACCGCTGCCGACCCGGATCCCCGGGGCGTCGGGGCCCCCGCCGGGAGGGGCCAAGCCGTTCGCGCCCGCCGGGCCGCCACCGGCGCCGGCCTCGCCGCCGCAACCCAGCCGGTCGAGCCGCCGTGCCGCCCGCGCCGGGGCCGACCGCGGCGCCGCGGCGGACCGGTCCCCGGCCGGCCAGGCCGCCACCGCTCCGGCCGCCGGCCCCACCCAGGTCCCCGGACCGGCCCCAGGCGAGCCAGCGGCGGCGCCCGCCCCCGCGTCGGCGACCCTCCAGGGGGCCTCGGTCCAGACGACCAAGGCCGGCCTCCCCCGCAGGGTCCCGCGGGCGAACCTCGCCCCCGGGATGGTGGCCGCGCAGACCGCGGCGCCCGCCGCGAGGCCGCCCGATGACAGCTCCCAACCATCCCCCTCCGCGGCCAGGTCTCCGGAGGAGGTCCGGAGCATGCTGTCGAGCTACCGCTCGGGCCTCGAGCGCGGCCGGATGATGGCAGCAGGCGAAGATGCCGACAGAGGCGGCGACGCCCATTCGTCCTCGAGGAGCGACGACGATGACGCAACTCAGTAGGGAAGCGCAGAACCTCAACTGGCTCGTCTCCAACTTCGCCAGGAGCGTTCCAGGGGTGGCGCACGCGATCGTGGTCTCGGCCGACGGGCTCCTGATGGCCGTCTCCGAGCGGTTGGACCGGGCCCGGGCGGATCAGCTCGCCGCCGTGGCCTCCGGCCTGGCCAGCCTGACCCAGGGCGCCGCCCGCTGCTTCGACGCGGGCACGGTCAATCAGACGATCGTGGAGATGGAGAAGGGCTTCCTGTTCGTGATGTCGGTCAGCGATGGCTCCTGCCTGGCCGTGCTAGCCTCGCCATCCTGTGATATAGGCCTGGTCGGCTACGAGATGGCGCTGCTGGTTGCCCGCACGGGGGATGTGCTCACGCCCGCCCTCCGGGCCGAGCTGCAAGCGGCGCTGCCACGATGAGTACGGCTGGGGCTGGGAGAACCACCGATGAGCACCGAGGATCGGCAGGACAGCCGGCAGGAGCCGGGTCGGCTGGTCCGACCCTATACCATGACCGGCGGACGGACCCGCCCGTCAGACGACGACCTCGAGCTGGAGACGCTCGTCTCCACCACCTCGCAGGGTGAGACCTCCTTGACCCTGAGCCTCGAACGGCGGTCGATCGCCCTGCTCTGCAGGGACATTCTCTCCATCGCCGAGATCTCCGCACGGCTCGACCTGCCCCTCGGTGTCGTCCGTGTCCTCGTCGGCGACATGGCCTCCGAAGGGCTGGTCACGGTGCATCGGCCCGCCAGCGTCGGCGACCGCCCAGACCTTGCGCTTCTCGAGAGGGTGCTCTATGGACTCCGGACAATATAGATCGGGCTCCCCGGCTGGGGAGTCGAGGGCGCCGACCCCGGTCAAGATCGTCATCGCCGGCGGCTTCGGTGTCGGCAAGACGACCTTCGTCGGCGCCGTCTCCGAGATCATCCCGCTGACGACCGAGGCCGCCATGACCACGGCCAGCGTCGGGGTGGACGACACCAGCCAGATCCAGGGCAAGACGACCACCACGGTGGCCATGGACTTCGGCCGCATCACCCTGGACACCGACCTGATCCTGTACCTGTTCGGCACCCCCGGCCAGGACCGGTTCTGGTTCATGTGGGACGACCTGTGCCGGGGCGCCATCGGCGCCGTGGTGCTGGTCGACACCAGGCGGCTGGACGCCTGCTTCGCGGCGGTCGACTACTTCGAGCAGCGGGAGCTGCCGTTCGTGGTCGCCCTCAACTGCTTCGACGGCGTCCTGGCCCACGCGATCGAGGACGTGCGCGAGGCCCTGGTGATCGGCGAGGACACCCCGATCGTCGCCTGCGACGCCCGGGTGCGCGAGTCGGCCAAGACGACCCTGATCGAGCTGGTCCAGCACGCCCTGGCCCGCGCCTCGGCCGTCCTGCGCTCGCCGGCCAACACCCGCGGCGGCGTCGGCGCCGGCACCTCCACCCCCTGACCCGGGCCGGCCAGTGACCGAGGGCGCCCACGTCCGGGCCAACCGGCGGCTGTGGAACGAGGACGCCGACGACTACCAGCGCCGCAACGCGCCCCAGATCCGGGACCAGGCGTTCACCGGGCACCTCGCCTGGGGCACCTGGAACATCCCCGAGTCGGAGCTGGGCGTGCTCGGCGAGGTGGCCGGCAGGGACATCCTCGAGTTCGGCTGCGGCGGCGCCCAGTGGTCGACGGCCCTGGCCCGCAACGGCGCCCGGCCGGTCGGGTTCGACCTGTCCGAGCGCCAGCTTGCCCACGCCCTGGCCCTGCGGGAGGAGACGGGGATCACCTTCCCGCTCGTCCAGGCCGACGCCGAGCGGACCCCGTTCCGCGACGCCAGCTTCGACGTGGTGTTCGCCGACTACGGGGCGTTCCTGTTCGCCGACCCGTACCGGGCCGTGCCCGAGGCGGCCCGGGTCCTGCGCCCCGGCGGCCTGCTCGCCTTCACCCACCTGAGCCCCATCTACGACATCGCCTTCCCGCCGGACGGCGACCACGCCGACGAGCGGCTGGTCAACGACTACTTCGGGTTGTACCGGATGCAGGACGTCGACGGGACGGTCGAGTTCAACCTGCCCTACGGGACCTGGATCCGGCTGTTCCGCGACTGCGGCCTGGTGGTCGAGGACCTGCTCGAGCCCCGGCCCGGTCCGGGGGCGACCAGCACCTACCGCGACGCCGAGGACCTGGCCTGGTCGCGCCGCTGGCCGGCCGAGTGCCTGTGGCGGCTCCGCAAGCCCTGAGCCCCGCCCCGCTACCACCGGCGCGGTAGCCGCCCTGGTCGCGGCTGCACCCTGGGGAGCAGGGGCATCGCCTTCCCCAGGGCGACGACGCCGGCGGCCCCGTCCGCGACCATCGTCGGGAGAACCAGCAACCAGACCGAGGATGGCGGGCATGGGCGAGCAACTGGTGGAGACCGACGACCTGAGCAAGACCTACGGCGCCGTCACGGCCGTCGACCGGGTCAGCCTCACGGTGTGGCGCGGGGAGGTGTACGGCTTCCTCGGGCCCAACGGGGCCGGCAAGACGACCACCCTGCGGATGCTGGCCGGGCTGGTCAGGCCGACCGCCGGGTCGGCCAGGGTGCACGGCGACCGGCCGGGGAGCCCGCTGGCCCTGGCCCGGACCGGCGTCCTGATCGAGGCGCCCCGCTTCTATCCCTACCTCTCGGGTCGCGACAACCTGCGGGTGGTCGCCCGCTACGCCGGGGTCCCGGACCAGCGGGTCGAGGCGGTGCTGGACACGGTCGACCTGGCCGGCCGGGGCGGGGACGGCTACGCCGGCTACTCCCTGGGGATGAAGCAGCGCCTCGGGGTCGCCGCCGCCCTGCTCAAGGACCCGGAGCTGCTGATCCTGGACGAGCCGACCAACGGGCTCGACCCGGCGGGCATGCGCGACATGCGGGGCCTGATCCGCGACCTGGGCGAGCGCGGCCACACCGTGCTGCTCTCCTCGCACCTGCTGGGCGAGGTGCAGCAGCTCTGCGACCGGGTCGGGGTCATCTCCGGCGGCCGGCTGCTGGCCGAGAGCACGGTCGACGACCTCCTCGGCCAGGCCGGCCTGCTGGTCCGGGCCGAGCCGATGGACCAGGCCCGCGAGTGCCTGGAGCGGCTGGTCGGCGCCGGGAATGTCGCCGTGGTCGACGGCGCCTTCCGGCTGCGGACCGGGCCGGAGCAGGCAGGGAGGGTCAGCCGCGCCCTGGCCTCAGCTGAGGTGACCCTGACCGAGCTGCGCCCGCTGGAGCGCACGCTCGAAGAGGTGTTCCTGGAGATGACCGGGACCGAAAGGACGGGACGATGACCGGCAGCTTCGCCGCGGAGATCCTCAAGTTACGCAAGCGGCCCGCGACCTGGATCCTGCTCGGGGTGGCCCTGGCGCTGAACCAGCTGTTCGGCTACATCCTCCCCTACTCGAGCTGGGTCACCGGCGGCCAGAACGAGCAGACCCAGGGCCTCGACCCGCAGGCCGTGCTGGCCGGCACGCTGCCCGGCGAGCTGGTCCCGACCTCGCTCGGCGGGTTCCCGGTGTTCGCGGGGGCGCTGGCCCTGATCCTGGGCGCCCTGGCCACCGGCAGCGAGTACGGCTGGGGCACGATGCAGACCGCCCTGACCCAGCGGCCGACCAGGCTGGCCGTGTACGGCGGCAAGCTGGCCGCCCTGGCCGCCAGCACCCTGGTCATCGTGCTGGCCACCTTCGCCCTCAACGCGACCACGGCGGCGATCATCGCCACCCTGGAGTCCCGGCCGCTCGACTACCCGTCGGTGGCCGCCCTGGCCGAGGGCATCGGGTCGGGCTGGCTGATCATGGGCATGTGGTGCGGTCTCGGGGCCCTGCTCGGGTTCGCCTTCCGCGGGGTCGCCCTGCCCATCGGCCTCGGCGTGGTCTGGGTCCTCGGGGTCGAGAACCTGGTCTCGGCGGTGGCCGACAGCCTGCTGACCTCCCTGCAGCCCCTGCGCGACCTGCTCCCCGGGGTGAACGCCGGCTCCCTGGTCTGGTCCCTCGCCCCCGGCGGCGGGTCCAGCGGCTCGGCCCCGCCCGGCGTGGTCGACGCCGTCGCCGGCGGCCGGGCCACCCTCTCCCTGGCGATCTATGTGGCCGCCTTCGCGCTGCTCGGCGCCTACCTGGTCCGCCGCCGCGACGTGACCTAGGGAGGAGGATGCTGGCGGCGGCGGGCGCTGCGGGCGACCAGGCTCATGGCCAGCAGGCCGAGGAGCAGGCCGGCCACGCCGACCCAGAGCAGGGTGTCCGGTGAGCCCGGCTCGCCGGCGCGGTCGGCGGCCGGGCCCGCCTGCGGGGTCGGGGCCGGAGGCGGCGTGGCCGGCTGGCCCGACCCGCCGCCGTTGGGTGCCTTGGCGTCGGCGGTGACCCGGAAGACCCAGAGGCCGCTGTTCATGTCGCTGGCCAGGACCAGGCCCTTCCAGGGGTAGACGCCCCAGACCACGGGCATGTCGCGGCGGCCGCCCTGGGCGGTGGCCGCGGACTGGCGGGGCGAGGAGGGGGGCGGGACGAAGGAGGCGATCTCGCGGGGGCGGCGGGGGTCGGACAGGTCGACCACCCGGACCCCGTCCGAGTACCAGGAGGCGTACTCGAGGTCGCCCTCGATGACGGCGTTGTGGACCGAGTAGACGCCGTCGGTGGCCACCCGGCCGTCGTTGCCGGGCACGGCCGACTCGGTGGCGAAGGTCGACAGCAGCTTCGGCTGCTCCAGCGAGCTGGTGTCGAACACCCGCTGGAAGGTCCAGCTCCTCTGCGACCCGCTGCCGACCGCCTGCATGGCCTCGTCGTTCTGGACGAACAGGGTCTCGTCCTCGTTGAACCAGCCCGAGTGGGCGCCGCGGTAGCCGTCCTCGGGTCGGTAGGGGGTCTGGCCGATCAGCCTGGGCGCGGCCGGGTCGCGGATGTCGAGGAACTGCACGCCGGTCGACCAGAACGAGGCGAACAGCTTGTTCCCCTTGTCGAACGGCCAGGCGCTGTGGGCGAAGACGTCCCGGCGGGCGGCGAGCTGGCCCCTGGTCTCGGCCGGGCCGTCGCGGCGGACGTCCCAGTCGGCGAGCTCCCGGGGCCGGCGGGGGTCGGTGATCTCGATGATGCGCAGGTCCCCCTGCCGGCCCTGGCTCAGGTTGAACGAGTAGGGCACCGCGGCCAGGGCCAGCACCCGGCCGTCGGGCCGCTGGACGATGCCGACCTCGTGGACGCCGGTGACGACGCCGGTGGGGAACCGGCCCAGCTCCTTCGGCTTGGCCGGGTTGGTCACGTCGAAGAGCGCCAGCCCGGCGAACCCCGGGTCCTGCCGGGAGCAGCGCTGGATGCCGACGGCGGCCAGGTCGCCCTTGAACGCCTTGGTGCTGACCTCGCCGACCCAGACGTCCTCGCCGTCGCTCCCCGGGAACTTGGCGAACGAGGCCAGCGGCCGCGGCTTGGCCGGGTCCTTCAGGCTGATCGCCCACACCCCGTTGGCCGGCCGGCAGTCCGCCTGCCGCAGGTTCCCCAGATAGGCCACGTCCCGGTGGGCCCAGACGTCCCCGTACCCCCCGCTCTGGGGCGGCGCCACATGCCCGACCAGCTCGGTGTTCGCCATCCTGGGCTGCTGTTCCTGCCCCCCAGCCACCCCGGCCGGAGCCGCCGCCCCCACCACCAGCAGCACCACCCCGACCACGCCGGCCCGCCGCAACCCACCCATGCGGTCCTCCGGCCAGCCGACGTCCTTCCCCCACTGTCGCACGGACCACTGAGATTTCGCTGAGCGACCGCCCGCCCACGGAACGGGAGGGCAGTCAGCCGGTCAGGGGAGTTCGCCGAGGGCGCGGGGGAGGGCGCCTTCGTAGGCGTCGCGGAGTTGCGACAGGGGGAGGTCGAGGAGTCCGGGAACGATCAGGCGGTCGCCGCCTGTCGCGCCCAGGCGGGCGGCGGGGACGTTGGCCGTGCGGGCCAGGGCCTTCAGCTGGTCGGCCGCCTCCGGAGGGGCGGCGAGCAGGACCCGGGAGGCCGACTCGCTGACCAGGGCGGCCAGGGGGAGCTGGGCGGGCTCCCGGGTCGGCCGGACCCAGGACCTCGGGGAGCTCGACCGTGGCGCCGACCCCGGTGGCGAGGGTGGCTTCGACCAGGGCGAGGGCGAGGCCGCCGTCGGAGAGGTCGTGGGCGGCGGCCAGGAGGCGGCGGGCGGCGAGGTCGGCGAGCAGGCGGTGGAGGCTGGCCTCGGCGGGCAGGTCGAGGGTGGGGGGGCGGCCCTCGAGGCGGCCGGTGGACAGGCGCTGCCAGACCGAGCCGCCGAGCTCGACCCGGGTCTCGCCCAGCAGCCAGACGTCGAGGCCGGGGCGGGGGAAGCCGGAGGGGACGGCGGTGGTGGCGTCCTCGAGCAGGCCGAGGACGCCGACGATCGGGGTCGGGTGGATGGGCCGTCCCGAGGACTCGTTGTAGAAGCTGACGTTGCCCCCGGTGACGGGCAGGCCGAGGGCGCGGCAGGCGGCGGCCATCCCGTCGACGGTGGCCGCGAACGCCCCCATCACCTCGGGCCGCTCGGGGCTGGCGAAGTTGAGGCAGTTGGTGACCGCGATCGGCTGGGCGCCGGTGCAGGCCACGTTGCGGGCCGCCTCGGCGACGGCCAGGGCGGCCCCGGCGGCCGGGTCGAGGGCGGCGTAGCGGCCGTTGCCGTCGGTGGCCAGGGCGACCGCCCTGGTCGCGCCGGGGACCCGGAGCACGGCCGCGTCGCAGCCGGGCCCGGCCACGGTCCCGTGGCCCACGAAGCGGTCGTACTGCTCCCACACCCAGCGCTTGGACGCGCAGGTCGGGTCGGCGGCCAGGGCGAGCACGGCCTCGGCCGGGTCCGCGTCCAGCGGGACCTCGGCCGCGACGGCCGGCGCCGCCGGCGGGACGAGCGGCCGGGAGTACACCGGCCCGTCGTCGGCCAGGCTGGCCGCCGGCACCTCGGCCACCGTCTCCCCCCGGAACCGCACCCGCAGGGACCCTCCCACGGTCATCTCGCCCAGCACGCTGGCCAGGATCCCCCAGCGGCGGCAGACCTCGAGCACGTCGGGGAGCCGCGCCGGGTCGACCAGGGCCAGCATGCGCTCCTGGGACTCCGAGACGAGCACCTCCCAGGCCTCCATCGACGGCTCCCGCAGGGGCACGGCGTCGAGGTCGACCTCCATGCCCATCCCGGCCCGGGCCGCGACCTCGGCGACCGCGCAGCTGATCCCGGCCGCGCCCAGGTCCTGGAGCCCGCGCAGCAGGCCCCGCTCGACCAGCTCCAGGCACGCCTCGATCAGCAGCTTCTCCTGGAAGGGGTCGCCCACCTGCACGTTCGGGCGCTTGGCCTGGTCGCCGTCCTCGAAGCTGGCCGAGGCGAGCACGCTGGCCCCGCCGATCCCGTCCCGGCCGGTCTTGGCTCCCATCAGCACGGCCAGGTCGCCCGGCTGCTCGGCCGAGCCGCTGAGGCGCCGCTCCGCCGGCATGAACCCGACGGTGAGGGCGTTGACCAGCGGGTTGCCGGCGTAGCAGGGGTCGAACACGACCTCCCCCCCGACCGTGGCCACCCCGACGCAGTTGCCGTAGTGGCCGATCCCGGCCACCACCCCCTCGACCAGCCGGCGCTGGAGCGGCTCGGCCGGGTCGCCGAAGCGCAGCGAGTTCAGGCTGGCCGCCGGCCGCGCCCCCATGGCCAGGATGTCGCGGATGATGCCCCCGACCCCGGTCGCCGCCCCCTGGAACGGCTCCACGAACGACGGGTGGTTGTGCGACTCGATCTTGAACACCGCCGCCACCCCGTCGCCCAGGTCGACCACCCCGGCGTTCTCCCCCGGCCCCTGCAGCACCCGCTCCCCCTGGCTGGGCAGCCGCCGCAGGTGGACCTTGGACGACTTGTAGGAGCAGTGCTCGCTCCACATCAGCGAGTACATGGCCAGCTCGGCCCGGGTCGGCTCCCGCCCCAGCACCCCGAGGATCCGCTCGAGCTCCTCGTCGGTCAGCCCCAGCTGTCGGTGCAGGCCCTCGACGAGGCTAGACACGGGCGGCCAGGACCGACTCGAACAACACCCGGCCGCCGACCGGGCCCAGGAGGGGGTCGACGGCGTGCTCGGGGTGGGGCATGAGGCCGACGACGTTGCCGGCGGGGTTGCGGACGCCGGCGATGTCGGCCAGGGAGCCGTTGGGGTTGTGGGCGGGGGCGTAGCGGAACACGACCTGGCCGGCGGCGGCCAGGGCGGCGGGGTCGTCACAGACGTAGCGGCCCTCGCCGTGCTTGACCGGGATGGCCAGGGTGGCGCCGGGGGTGCAGGCGGCCGTCCAGGCGGTGGTGGTGGACTCCACCACCACCTCGACCTCGCGGCAGACGAAGCGCAGGCCGGCGTTGCGCAGCAGCGCCCCGGGGAGCAGGCCGGCCTCGCACAGGACCTGGAAGCCGTTGCAGATCCCGAGGACCGGCCCGCCGGAGCGGGCGAAGCCGGCCACCGCGCCCATCACCGGGGAGAAGCGGGCGATGGCCCCGCAGCGCAGGTAGTCGCCGTAGGAGAAGCCGCCGGGGAGGACCACGGCGTCCACCGCCTTGAGGTCGGCGTCGCCGTGCCACAGGGCCACGGGGTCGGCGCCCATCGAGGCCACGGCGGCGCGGGCGTCCCGGTCGTCGCAGGACCCCGGGAAGGTCACCACCCCGATCCGCACACCCGCTCCCCTGTTCGCCCGTCCACCCGGTCGGGAGGCTACCAGGTCACCCCGATCCTCCGGGGGGCTAGGCTTGAGCCCCCCGGGACCCCCCCGCGGGCAGGCGGTCGGACCAGGCGGGCCAGGTGGCCATGGCCCACTTGTCGTCCTCGAAGGGGCGGTCGGTGACGGCGGCGGCGGCCAGGGCGGCGTCGGGGTCGACCCAGAGGAAGCAGCCGCTGGCCCCGAAGTGGCCGAAGGCCGATGGGGAGCGGCGGTCGCCCATCCAGTGGGGCCGCTTGCCGTCGTGGAGCTCGAAGCCGAGGCCCCAGTCGCAGGGGTCGAAGCGGCCGACGCCGGGGACCAGGCCGGCCAGGCCGGGGAACTGGACGGTGGTGGCCTCGGCGAACAGGTCGGGGCCGACCACCGGGGCGCCGCGGTCGAGCAGGCAGCGGGCCAGGCGGACCAGGTCGTCGAGGGTCGAGACGGCTCCGGCGGCCGGGTCGCCGTCGACCTCGCGGCGGCGGCCGAGCCGGGTCGAGGGCATCTCCAGCGGGTCGAGCACGCTGGTCGACAGCCAGCTCGCGAAGGTCATGCCCACGGCGTCGGCGACCGCCTCGGCGAGCACCCGGAAGCCGACGTTGGAGTAGATGCGGCGCTGCCCGGGGGGTCGGGCCCGGCCCGGGGGCTCGAACGGGAAGCCGCCGGCGTGAGCCAGCAGATGGCGGAGGGTGACGCCCTCGCCGGCCTCGGCGACCGGCTCGTCGAGGTCGATCCGGCCCGACCCGACCGCGGCCAGGGCGGCCAGCGAGGTCATCAGCTTGGTCACCGAGGCCACCGCGAACTCGTCGTCGCCGGCCACCCCGCCGAGGGAGGCCGTCTCCACCCCCGACGGCGAGACCACCGCCACCCCGGCCCGCCCGACCGGCCAGTCCAGCTCCAGTCTCACCGGTACCCCGCCTCCTTCAGTCGCCGCAGCGCGCTCGCGTCGTCGCCCGACAGCAGGGCGGCGGCGTCGGCGCAGCCCCGGTTCGGCTGGACGTCCCCGCCGAACAGCCGGCCGCACGCCTCGAGCTCGGCGGTGCGGGCGGCCAGCTCGCCGGCGGCGGTCGGCGGCCCGCCGTCGGCCACGTGGGCGCCCTCGTGGGCCAGCACGGCCGCCACCCGCTCGGGCGCGGCGTCGCCCTGCTGGAACTTGGCGTGGACAAGGACCGCCGGCCGCTCCGGGCCGAAGTCGGTGGTCGACTCGTTGATGGACAGCTCGAACTCGGCGAACGCAACGGTCGCGGCGGCGTCCTGGAGCCCGGCGCGGGCCCGCTGGATCGGGGCGGTCGAGCGCAGGGCGCAGAGCTTGTCGGCGGCCGCGTCCAGCAGCGCCACCTCGGCGGCCGTGCCGACCAGGGTGACCCGGTCCAGGCGGGGGCAGCTGGCCTGGCGGCGGACGACCCGGTCCTGGTTCTCCGGGAGGAGGACCGGGACGCGGACCTCGCCGACACCGTGGCTCAGGTCCTGGGTCGGGGGCGAGCGCCGGGCCGCGACCGGGAGCTGGTCGGGGGCCGATCCGAACAGGCCGGCCGCCACCACCACCATGGCCACGGTCGTGACGGCCACGGCCAGCCACAGCCACCACGGCAGCCGCGGCCACGGCCGCGCCTTGAGCGCGGCCACCTCGTCCGGGCCGAGCCGGCGGGGACGGCCGGCGCTCGGCAGCCGGAACCGACCCACCGGGGCACCCCCCTGGGGTTCCCCGGACCCCTCCCGGCCGGTCAACTGGCGAGCCACCTCCGGCCGCTCAGTCGGGCAGGACGCGCACGGAGAACTCCTCGATCACCGGGTTGGCCAGCAGCGCCTCGGCCATCCGCCTGGCCGCCTGCTCGCCGTCGCCGTCCCGGACGGTCAGCTCGACGTGCTTGCCGATGCGGACGTCGGAGACCCCCTCGAAGCCGAGCGACGGCAGGGCCCGCTCGACCGCCTGGCCCTGCGGGTCGAGGATCTCCCGCTTCAGCATCACGTCCACCGCTACTCGGGCCATCTGGGAACCTCCACGCTCACCGTTGCCGCAGGCATCGTATCGGTTCCCGCAGGCCGACGACCTGCGGGTCGATGGCGTGACTAGTCCGCAGGGCCAGGCTAACCGTCGATCGTGTCCCACGGGAGAGGCCCGACCTCCCGCACGGCCACGCCCTGGTCGACCGGGAGCGGCGAGCCGCCTGGCCAAGCGCCGGGCCGCCTACCACGCGGCCATCGCCGCCTGCTCCGACTTCCGGGCCCGTCTGGATGCGACCCCGCGGCCCCTGCTCGAGCGGGCCGCCGAGGCGGGCACGCCGGCACCCGCTCCCGCCTGAATCGCCGTTCAGGCAACGGGTTCGCTTGCTCCGCCGCCAGTAAATAACATTTCTGTGATTCCTTCCCCGACCTTCCCCTTCTTGCTCCCTTCCAGACGGTATGCTCCGTTCGCACCATGGCTCGAACGGTTGTGGAGGGATGCGATGACGGACCCGATGCTCGTCCGACGGCTGGCCCTCGACCTCCGCAACCTCGCCGACAAGACCCTGAAGTTGCGCGGCGTCGTGGAGGACTACCGTCACGACCTGGTCCGCACCATCGAGGATGACTGGTGCGACCCGGACGAGCTGCAGGCCATGCATCGCCAGGTCCAGGAGCTGTGGGAGTCGATGGACCGGGCCGAGGCCAAGCTGCGCAGCGGCTCGCGCAGAATGTCGCCGCTGCTCTGGCTCGATTGACCTCCTCTCCGCCCTGAGCGGGCCTTGCGACCTTACGCGGAGAGCGGGAGCCGCTCAGCTCGGGGCCTCGGCTGCCGACCGAAGGACCCATGATCATCGTGACCCGCCTGCATGGCGCCAGCGTGGCGGTGAACTGCGACCTGATCGAGCGGGCCGAGGCGACCCCGGACACCGTGCTGACCCTGGTCGACGGCAGCCGCTACGTGGTCAAAGAGAGCGTGCCCGAGATCGTCGACAAGATCCGCGCCTTCCGCGCCTCGGTGGTCCTGCTGGCCGGCCGCCTGGATAGTTCCCAAGCGGCCGGCCAGCACCTCTACCTCGTGCCGACTCCCGACCCGGACAGCTAGACGGTCCGGAGCGCGTCGGTGGGGGCCAGGCGGGCCGCCCGCAGCGCCGGGTAGAGGCCGGCGACGGCGCCGATCGCCAGGGCGGCGAGCAGGCCGCCGGCCATGGCCGGCGGCGGGGACGACCACCGACCAGCCGCGGCCGGCGGCGTAGGCGGCGGTGACCGCCGCCCCCAGCACCACGCCCGGCCAGGCCGCCGAGCCAGCGGCCAGGAGCAGCGACTCGGCCAGGAACTGGACGCCGACCTGGCCCCGGGTCGCGCCCAGGGCGCGGCGCAGGCCGATCTCCGAGCGCCGCTCCAGCACCGAGATCACCATCACGTTGGCGATCCCGACCCCGCCGACCAGCAGGGCGACCGCGCCCAGCCCGAGCAGCAGCGCGGTGAAGGCGGTCGTCGGCGGCCGCCCGGGCCGCCAGCGCGTCCGACGGCCGGCTGACCCGGACCTCGTTCGGGTTGCGCGGGGTTGGCGGTGGCCGGCGAGGACCGTCGCGCACCGCCTCCACCTGGTCGGGGTCGGCCCGGATGTAGACCGTGCCCGGCGAGCCGTCGAACGCCGAGCAAGGCCTCGGCGGCCGGGCACGCCGACCAGGGCGGCGCGGTCGAGCTCCGGGGCCAGCGGCACCGGGTCGCAGGATGCCGACCACGGTGAACCACTCGGCCGCCGAGCCAGACCTGGCGGCCGGCAGCCGGTCGATGCCGAGCCGCTCGGCCGCCTTGGCGCCGAGCACCACCGCCGGGTAGCGCGGCGGTGGCCTGCGTTGAGGAAGCGCCCGTCGGCCAGCTCGCCCGCCGAGGGTGTCGAGCAGCGCCGGGTCGGCCGCCAGCACGCTGATGCCGCCGGTCTCGGCCGCGGGGATCAGGTCGCTGCGGCGCACGGTGGCGTCGGTGTTGCCGGTGGCCGCCGACCCGCTCGCACCGGCCCGATCCGGCGCAGCATGCCCGGCGACTCCTCGGGCAGCTTGGCCTCGGCCCCGAAGAAGGTCTCGCCCGGGCGTGACCGTGAGCAGGTTGGTGCCGAGGCGTGTCGAGCTGGGCCAGCAGGTCGGCCCGGCTCGACGCGGAGATGCCGAGCACGGCCACCATGGCCGCGATGCCGATGGCGATGCCCGAGGGCCGACAGGGCCGCCCGCAGCCGCCGGGTGCGCAGCCCGGTCCCGGCCGACCGCGCAGCAGGTCGCCGAGACCGAGTCGCCCTGGCCGGTTGCCGCTCATGCCGCCCACCCCGGTCATGACGTCGCGCTCGATGCGCCCGTCGCGCAGGTCGACCCGCCGGGGCAGGCGGCCGGCGATGGCCGTGGTCGTGGGTGATGACCGACGATCGTCGCCCCCTCGGCGTGCAGCTCCTCGCAGCAGGTCCAGGACCCCGGCGCCCGGTGGCCGAGTCGAGGTTCCCGGTCGGCTCGTCGGCCAGCACGATGGCCGGCCGGGCCGACCACCGCCCGGGCGATCGCGACCCGCTGGCGCTCGCCGCCCGACAGCTCGTTCGGCTTGTGGGTCATGCGGTGGCCGAGCCCGACCCGCTCCAGCGCCTCGGCGGCCCGGCGGCGCCGCTCGCGCGGCGGGCACGCCGCCGTAGAGCAGGCCGGTCGGCCACGTTGTCCAGCGGCGGTCATCCCCTCCAGCGAGGAAGAACTGCTGGAACACGAAGCCGATGGCGCCTGGCCCGCAAGCGCCGAGAGGACGCGGTCGGACAGCTCGCCGACGTCGTGGCCGGCGACCCGGACGCTGCCGCTGGTCGGCCGGTCCAGCGTGCCGATGATGTGCAGCAGGGTCGACTTGCCCGACCCGCGACGGCCCGACGATGGCCAGCAGCTCGCCCTCCTCGACAGTCAGGCCGACCCCGCGCAGGACCTCCACCTCGGGCGGCCCCGGGTACGCGCTTGACCACCTCGCGCAGCTCCAGCGCCGGGTTCATGCCGGCACCACCACCCGGTCGCCGGCGGCCAGGCCCTCGCCGGAGACCTCGACCTGGCCGTCGGCGAACAGGCCCGTCTCCACCCCCACCAGTTCCCGGTCGGCCGTCGCGTTCGACCTCGACCGCGTAGCCGCCCTCGGCCAGGGCGAGCAGAGCGTTGACCGGGACCGCGAGCACGCCCTTGCGGACCTCGGTGGTGATCGAGGCGTCCACCGGGGCCTGGTCGAGGCTGCCGGTGGCTCTGGGCTGGTCGAGGGAGACGACGAGCTCGACGGTCGGGTCGGCGTCCTCGCCGGCGCCGGCCGGGGTGGTGGCCACCTTGCCGACCGAGACGACCCTGCCGGTGGTGGTCCGGCCCCCGGGCAGCGCCAGGTCGACCCGATCGCCGGCCCTGAGGTATGGCTGGCGGCTGGCGTCCAGGTCGATGGTGACCTGGCGCCCGGTGCCGGTCACCTCCAGCAGCGGCGAGCCGGGCCGGGCCTTGTCACCCACGGCAGCCTTCAGGGTGCCGACCCGGACCGGGCCAGGCTGCCAGACGGCGTCGCCGGGCGCGAAGGTCCCGGTCTCGGAGAGCCCGGCGGCCTCCTGCCAGCGCCGCACCGCGGCCCTGGTCGCCCAGCTGAAGTGGTTGTCGACGGTGATGGCCCGGTCGGGGTCATAGCCGAGGGCGACCAGGTTCTGCTCGAGCTGGCGCACGTCGGGGCCGTCGTCGACCCCGACCGACAGCGCCCGCCAGGCCGGCAGCGGGCCGTAGAACAGCGGCACCGGCTTGCCGTCGACCCGGTACAGCGCCCTGCCCCTGGTGACGGTCGCCCCCTCGGCAGGCAGCGCGGTGATGGTGCCGTCGCGCTGGTTGCCCACCAGCCTGGCCTCCCCGTAGCCGAGAGTGCCGTCGACCTCCTCCTGGGCCCGGAGGTCGCGCCTGGTCACCTCGGCGGTGGTGGTGGCGACCTCGCCGCCGGTTTCCTGGTCGCCGCCCTGGCTCCCGGCCCTCGCCCCCGTCCACCAGGCCGCCCCGGCCAGCATCACCCCGGCGGCGGCGGCCACGGCCAGCCGGCGGGGCGCCAGGGCGCTCACGACCCGCCCCCGGACTCGCGCCGGCCCCGGCCGAGGTTGGCCAGGTGGTGGTCGCAGGCCTGCTCGGCCTGCTGGAACTTCTCGGAGTCGGGGTCGGGCCCGCCCTTGTCGTCGTCCTTGCGCATGACCAGGCCGCCCTCGCCGGTCGGGTCGGGCATGTCGATGCCGTGCCCGCGCATGCACCTGGCGAAGGCGACCATGGCGTCGCGGTCCGCTGGGTCGAGCTTGCGGTCGTCGTCGCCGCCGCCCATCAGGCCGCCGCACGCCTTCTGGGCCGCCTCGAACTTCTTGGGGTCGGGCCGGGCGCCGCTCCCGGGACCGCCGCCGCCACCGATCCTCATCCGGATCCGGCCCTGCTCGTCGACCTCCGGGTCGGGCATGTTCACGCCGTGCTCGCGCATGCACCTGGCGAAGTCGAGGGCCGCCTGCTGGGGGTCCTTGCTCGGGGCCCTGGCGGTGCCGTTGGTCGTCCCGGTGGCGCCGTCGCCCGACAGGCTGGCCACGCGGTCGCCGTCCGGGGACCCGCCGCAGGCGGCCAGGGCCAGCCCGAGGCCGAGCACGGCCAGGGCCAGCCGGAGGTCGCGTCGCATGCATCCGCTCCTTGTTTGGAGTTCCTTGAGGCCCCAGTGCTACGCCGCCGGCCGTAACGCCTCCGTCTCGCGAATGCCTTACGCAGGCGTTAGGTGGACCGGGACAGGCTGGCGGGGCGCGGCCGGGCGCAGAGCGTGGCAAGGGAGGAGCGGCGTGCGGGTGCTGGTGGTCGAGGACGAGGCGGTCCTGGCCGCCGCCGTCGCCCGCGGCCTGCGGCACGAGGGCATGGCCGTCGACGTCAGCCACGACGGGGCCGACGCCCTGGCCAAGCTGGACGTGAACCGCTACGACGTGGTGGTGCTCGACCGCGACCTGCCGGGCGTCCACGGCGACCAGGTCTGCCGCACCCTGGCCGGCCAGGCCGCCCCGACCCGCATCCTGATGCTGACCGCCTCGGGCACGGTCGACGACCGGGTCGAGGGGCTGACTCTGGGGGCCGACGACTACCTGGGCAAGCCGTTCGCGTTCAGCGAGCTGGTGGCCAGGCTGCGGGCCCTGGCCAGGCGGAGCCGCGACCGCCCTGCCACCGGTGCTGGCCCGCCACGACGTGCGCCTCGACCCGGCCCGCCGGGAGGCGACCAGGGGCGGCCACTTCCTTCGCCTGACCCGCAAGGAGTTCGGCGTGCTGGAGGTCCTGCTGGCTGCCGACGGGGCCGTGGTCTCGGCCGAGGACCTGCTGGAGCGGGTCTGGGACGAGCACACTGACCCGTTCACCAACACCGTCCGGGTCACGATCATGAACCTGCGGCGCAAGCTCGGCCGCCCGCCCCTGATCGAGACCGTGACCGGGGTCGGGTACCGGCTGTGAGGGCGCGTGCTGCCGAGCGTCAGCGTGCGGCTGAAGCTGACCCTGCTCTACGGGGGGCTGTTCCTGCTCGCCGGGGCCGGGCTGCTGGCGGTGAACTACGCGCTGGTCCGGTCCCAGTTCGAGCTCCCGTTCGGGATCAGGGTCGCAGGGCCAGGCAACCCAGCTTCCCGGGGCGCTCCGCGACATCCCTGGGCTCCTGATCATGCGGGCCAAGGCCGGTGAGGACGGGGACCGGTTCATCGCCAGCGCCCCCTCGCCAGAGGCTGTCCAGGCGGTCCGGCAGGAGGCCGAGGCGGTCCGGCGCGAGCTGCAGGCGGCGGCCCTCAACCAGCTCCTGGCCCAGTCGGGCATCGCCCTGGCCCTGATGGCGGTGGTCTCGATCGGGCTCGGCTGGCTGGTCGCCGGGCGGGTCCTGCGTCCGCTCAGCGCCATCACGGCCACGGCGCGGCGGCTGGAGGGCAGCACCCTCCACGAGCGCATCAACCTCCAGGGGCCGCAGGACGAGCTCAAGGAGCTGGCCGACACCTTCGACCAGATGCTGGGCCGCCTCGACGCCGCCTTCGAGACACAGCGCCGGTTCGTGGCCAACGCCTCCCACGAGCTGCGCACCCCCCTGGCCATCGCCCGGACCGAGGTCGACGTCGCCCTCGCCGACCCGGCCACCGGTCAGGCCGAGCTGCGGGCCATGGCCGAGCGGGTGCTCGAGGCCAACCAGCGCAGCGAGCGCCTGATCGAGGGCCTGCTGACCCTGGCCCGCAGCGAGCGCCAGCTCCGGGCGGCCGACCCGGTCGACCTGGCCGTGGCCGCCGCCGACGCCCTCGAGCTGGCCGCTCCCCGAGGTCGAGCGGCTCGGCCTGCGGGTCAGCCGGGTGCTGGGCGCGGCCCCGGTGGCCGGCGACCGCGCCCTGCTCGAGCGGCTGGTCGCCAACCTGGTCGAGAACGCCGTCCGCCACAACCAGCCCGGCGGCCGGGTCGAGGTCGACACCGGCCGCGCCGGCCCCCTGGCCGTGGTCCGGGTCGCCAACACCGGCCCCCCGATCCCCCCCGGCCAGGTCGACACCCTGTTCGAGCCCTTCCGCCGCCTGGAACCCGACCGCACCGCCTCCGACCGCGGCGCCGGCCTCGGCCTCTCCATCGTCCGCTCGGTCGCCACCGCCCACGGCGGCCACATCACCGCCAAGGCCCTCCCCGACGGTGGGTTGGAAGTGACCGTTGCGCTTCCGGCGGGACCGGCGAATCGGCCGCCCACGCCCAGTAGCGCGGGCGGCCGAGCTCTTGGGGGGGTCTGGGGGAGGACTCCCCCCCAGATGAACCGAGGACTCGCGTGCAGTCGAGCCCACGCTCAGCCGTAGGCTAGCCCGTCTAGTACAGGAACATCGGCTTGCCGTCGACCTGGCGGATGAGGGGCCGGTAGCGCTTCTCGTCGTAGAGGTCGTCGACGTCGACCCGCTTGGTGCCCTGCATCATGGTGTCGATGGGGACCGAGGTGTAGGTGCCGCGGCGCAGGGCGAGCATGCTGCCCGGGGTGTCCTGGTCGATGAGGTTGATGGCCATGTTGGCGAAGTTGACCGCGACCATCAGGTCGAGGGCGTCGGGGGCGCCGGAGCGCATCAGGTAGCCGACCTGCTGGTAGACGATGTCCTCGCCGGTGAGCTTCTTGAGCAGCTCGCCGGTGACCAGGCCGATGCCGCCGAGCTTGCGGTGGCCGTAGGCGTCGGCCTCGCCCCGCTCCAGGATCTCGCCCTCCAGCATGCGGGCGCCCTCGCTGACCGTGACCATGGCGTAGTTCGAGGGGTTGGCCGCCTTGTCCTCGAGCAGGTAGTGGGCGAGCAGCTCGACGTCGAAGGGGACCTCGCAGATGATCGCCCGGTCGACCCCGGCCAGGTAGGCCGAGAGCAGCGAGGTCTCGCCGCAGTTGCGGCCGAACAGCTCGATCACGGCGATGCGCTCGTGCGACCCGGTCGAGGTGCGCAGCTGGTGGATGAACTGCACGCTGCGGGTGACCGCGGTCGAGAAGCCGATGCAGTAGTCGGTGCCGAAGACGTCGTTGTCCATCGTCTTGGGCACGGCCAGGACCTTCACGCCCTCGCGGGACAGCCGCTCGGCGTACGACAGGGTGTCGTCGCCGCCGATGGCGACCAGCCAGTCCAGCCCGAGCCGGTCGATCACGGCCAGGCAGTGGCTGGTGAAGTCGAACGGCCCCTCGGACTCGAACTGGCCCTGCCCGGCCAGGAACCCGGGCACGTCGGTGGGCGCGACCTTGGCCGGGTTGGTCCGGCTGGTGTGCAGGAAGGTCCCGCCGGTGCGGTCGATGGTGCGCACCTCGCGCTTGGTCAGCGGCTGCACGCAGTGGTCCTGGGGCTCGTCGGCGTCCAGGTTGTAGTCGAGCAGCCCGGCCCAGCCGCGCCGCAGCCCCACCACCTCGTAGCCGCGGTCGGCGGCGGCGTACACCAGCGTCTTGATGCAGGGGTTGAGCCCGGGAACGTCGCCGCCACCGGTGAGCACGCCGATCCTGGTCATGCGCATGCCTCCAACAAGGGGTGCCAGGGGGTCGGGCATCCTTGCCCGGAACATGCGGCCGGGACCGGCCGCGACCAGAAAGCATAGCGCCCGAGGGTGCGCCGCGCCTCGTCCCCAAGAATATCATTCTTGACTTATATAAGTTTCAGTGAGATGATGGGTCGCATGGACACGTTCGACATCGCCAGCGAGATCGAGGCCATCAACCGCACGGTCGGCCGACGGCGCATCGCCAACGGCGACGGCCGCTCGGTCGTGCTGCGGCGCAGCTACGACGCGCCGGTCGAGGACGTCTGGGACGCCTGCTCGGACCCGGACAGGCTCAAGCGCTGGTTCGGGCCGGTCTCCGGCGACCTCCGCCTGGGCGGGAGGTTCCAGATCGAGGGCAACGCCGGCGGCGAGATCCTCCGCTGCGAGCCACCGCGCCTGCTGGCCGTCTCCTGGGTGTACGGCGACAACCCGGCCGACGAGGTCGAGCTGCGGCTGACCCCGGGGGCGGACGGGACGACGGTGGTCGAGCTGGAGCACGCCGCGGCGCCGGGGACGGCCGACGACCTGGCCGGGGTCGGGGTCGGCTGGGACCTGACCCTGCTCGCCCTCGGCATGCACCTGGCCGGCCAGGCCGTCGACCCGACCGGCATGGAGCAGACGCCCGAGTACCGCCGGTTCGTCGTCCTGAGCAGCACCGCCTGGGGGGCGGCGCTGGAGGCCGCCGGCATGGCCACCGCCGCCGAGGCCGACGCCGTCGTCGAGCGGACCGCCGCCTTCTACGCCCCCGAGCCAGGCGAGGCCTAGCCCGGCTGGCGGGCCCGCGGCCGGGGCAGGCCCTGGTCGGTGACCACGGCCCGGGTGGTGGGGACGTCCATGGCCGCGGCCTCCCACTCGTCGGCGGAGGACGCCGGGTAGATGGCGGTGTGCTCGGCCGCGGCCATGGTCGCCTGGTCCTCGCGGAGGAAGCCGAGCTGGGCGAGCTGGGGCCGCATGGCCCAGTCGAGCAGCCAGTCGAGCGAGACCCGGATGCGGTTGCCGGCCGCCGGCAGGGCGAGCAGGTGGTAGCCGCGGGTGGCGACCAGGCCGGGCAGCCCGCCAAGGGCGACCCCGAAGGGCGAGGCCACGGCGTCGAAGCCGCCCAGGTCGACCGCGAAGCCGAGGTCGCGGTGGCGGTAGGGGACCGCCTTGCCGAAGCCGAGCGACGCGGCGACGTTGCGGGCGGCCAGCTTGCCCTGGCGCTGGGCGTGCTGGGCGGTCTGCCCGGTGAGCTGGCCGGGCCGGGTCAGGTCGGGGACGGCGGCCGCGTCGCCGAAGGCGAACACGCCGGGGGCGCCGGGCACGGCCAGGTCGGTCCCGACCCGCAGCCGCCCCCGCTCGGTCGGCAGCCCGAGGGTCTCGATCAGCGGGCTCGGGGTGACGCCGGTGCACCAGACCAGGGTGTGGGTCGGGATCGTCTCGCCGTCCGACAGCCGCACCCCGTCCGCGGTCGCCTCCTCGACGGTCGTGCCCAGCCGGACCTCGACCCCGCGGCGGCGCAGCACCTCGATGGCGTCGTCGCCCAGCCGGCGGCCCAGCTCCGGCAGCACCCGTGGCGCCAGGTCGACCAGCACCCAGCGCATCTCCTCGGGCCGCAGCCGCGGGTAGTCGGCGGCCGCCCTCGAGGTGACCAGCTGCATCTGGGCGGCGGTCTCGGTGCCGGAGTACCCGGCCCCCACGACCACGAAGGTGCAGCAGGCCCGCCGGCGGTCCGGGTCGTCGGCGGCGTCGGCGTTCTCCAGCTCCCGGAGCACGTGGTCGCGCAGGTAGGTCGCCTCGGCCAGGGTCTTGAGGCCGAGGCCGTGCTCGGCCACCCCCGGGATGTCGAAGGTCCGGCTGACCCCGCCGGGGGCGAGGACCAGCCGGTCCCAGGCCAGCTCGGAGGTCGACCCGTTGGCGCGCAGCAGGGTCGCCGTCCGCCCCTGGACGTCGACGGCGACCACGTGCCCGAGCAGCACCTTGGCCCGGCGCAGGGCGGCGTGCAGCCCGACGGCGATGTGGCGTGGCTCGACCACGCCGGCGGCCACGTTGGGCAGCAGCGGGCTGTAGAGGAGGTAGTCGGCGGGGCTGGCCAGCAGCAGCTCGGCGGCGTCGGGGGGCAGGTGCTTCTCCAGGCGGCGCATGCAGTGGAACCCGGCGAAGCCGCTGCCGACGACCAGCACCGTCGGCCGGGACGTGGGTGTTGTGCCTTCATGGGATGTCATGGGTAGATGCGTAGCACGTCGGCCGAGGAGGAATCCATGCGCGACTACCGCACCCATCGCCCCGGCACCTACCAGGAGATGACCTCGGGCTTCCGCTGGGAGGTCCCGGCCAGCTACAACCTGGCCGCCGACGTCCTCGACAAGCACGAGCCCGACCGCCCGGCCATGCGCTTCGTGTCCGACGAGGGCCGCGACGAGCGCTGGAGCTTCGGCGACATGCGCCGGCTCACCGACCGGACGGCCAACACCCTGCGGGGGCTGGGGGTCGCCAAGGGGGACCGGGTGGCGGTGATGGCCCCGGCCTCGCCCGAGATCGCGGCCAGCTTCCTGGCCACCTACAAGGTGGAGGCGATCCTGCTCTCCATGTCGGTGCTGTACGGCGACGACTCGATCGTGTACCGGCTCAACGACTCCGAGGCCAAGGTGCTGGTGACCTCGGCCGCCCACCGCGACCGGGTGGCGGCCCTGCTCGACAAGGCGCCGTCGGTCGAGCACCTGGTGGTGGTGGGCGGCGGCGGCGCCGAGAGCTTCGAGGAGCTCACCGGGGCGGCGTCCGACCGGTTCGAGACCCCGGCCACCGACCCCGACACCCCGGCCCAGCTCTACTACACCTCCGGCACCACCGGGCTGGCCAAGGGCATCCTCCACGCCCACCGCTACCTGCTCGGGCACGAGGAGTTCCAGTTCAGCCACGACGTCCGGGCGGGCGAGCTGTTCCACTCCACCGGCGAGTGGGCCTGGATCGCCGGGATCGTGCCCGGCATCCTCGGGCCCTGGCGCTTCGGGGTGGAGACGCTGGTCCACGGCCGCAAGGGCGGCTTCGACCCCGGCAAGGCGCTGCGGCTGATCGCCGACAACGGGGTCGGCAACCTGTTCACCACCCCCACCGCCATCCGGGCCATGATGGGCGTGGCCGACGCCGGCGACCTGGACTTCGGGGTGCGGCTGGCCTGCTCGGCCGGCGAGCCGCTCAACCCCGAGGCGATCGCCTGGTGGAACCGGACCGTCGGCTGCCCGGTGCTCGACTACTACGGCCTGTCCGAGAGCTACCCGCTGTGCGGCAACTACCCGACCGTGGAGGTCCGGCCCGGCTCCATGGGCCTGCCCCTGCCCGGCTGGGAGGTGGCCATCCTCGACCCCGACGAGCGGCCCGTCCCCCAGGGCGAGCCGGGCGAGATCTGCCTCAAGGCCCGGTCCAACCCCCACTACCCGCTCGGCTACTGGAACCGGCCCGAGGACTCCAAGGAGGTCTTCGGCGGCGACTGGTTCCACACCAAGGACACCGCCCGCCAGGACGAGGACGGCTACGTCTGGTACTCGGGCCGGGCCGACGACGTGATCATCTCGGCCGGCTACCGGATCGGGCCCTTCGAGGTCGAGAGCACCCTGCTGGAGCACCCGGCGGTGGCCGAGTCGGCGGTGGTGGCCAGCCCCGACCCTCAGCGCGGCCACGTGGTCAAGGCGTTCGTCCGTCTCGTCCCCGGCTCCGAGCCGGGCGACGAGCTGGTCGGCGAGCTCCAGCGGCACGTCCGCGAGCGCCTGTCCGCCTACGCCTACCCGCGCAGGATCGAGTTCGTCGACGACCTGCCCAAGACCCTCACGGGCAAGATCCGCCGCTCGGAGCTGCGCAAGGCCGACGCCCCGGACGGGGACGGCTGAGTTGAGCCGGGTGTCGGGCGCGCTGTAGCGTCTGGCGCCATGTACGACACCCGCTGGCCGCGGCCGGGGCCGGCGATGGCCGCCGTCGCCGCCGTGGTCGGCCTGGTCGCCGGGGCCATCTTCGGGCTCTCCTCCACCGGCTCGACGCCCCAGGCCCAGGCCAACGTGCCCGTGGAGACGACCGTGGCGCCCACCACCACGACGCTGCCGGAGGAGTTCCACACGGTGGTCCTCGGCAGCTACAACGATCGCGCCCGACGCCGACGCGCGGCTCGCGCAGGTCCGAGGCCAGGGGGTCAAGGACGCCGGACCTGCTCGACCAGGAGGAGTACGAGCTCGGCACCAGGTGGGCGGTGTACAGCGGCCTGTTCCAGAGCGAGGATGAGGCCGAGGCGCATTGGAGCAGCTGCGCCAGCTCGGCATCACCCGAGTGCTACGTGAAAACAGTGAAGCGGGTCGACTGAGCGGGTAGGTACGCCGCTCGGGGAGGTGGTCCGCCGATGCCGATGTCCGCCCACGAGGTCCGCCAGGCGCTGCACGAGCTCGGCGACCTGCGCTACGCCGCCGGGGACCTCGACGACGCCCTGCGCCGGATCGTCCAGTGCACCCACGAGCTGTTCGCCGTCGACGGGGCCAGCCTGATGCTGATCGACCCCGACCAGCTCCTGCGCAACGTGGCCGACTCCGACGAGCGCGTCGGGCACCTGGAGGAGCTCCAGATCGAGCACGGCGAGGGCCCCTGCATCGACGCCTTCGACGACAAGGAGCTGGTCCACGCGGCCGACCTGGCCGCCGAGAAGCGCTGGCCGTCGTTCTCCCCGGCCGCGGTCGAACGGGGCCTCCGGGCGGTGCTGGCCAGCCCCATCCCCTACAACCAGATGGCCATCGGGGTGGTGGCGGTGTTCTCGGCCACGGTGCGCCCGTGGACGCCCGAGGGCGAGCTGGCCCTGGTCGCCTTCACCGACCTGGCCGCCCTGACCATCGCCAACACCATGCAGAGCGAGGAGCGCGGCGAGCTGGCCGGCCAGCTCCAGCGGGCGCTGGACGCCAGGGTCCTGATCGAGCAGGCCAAGGGCGCCCTGGTCGCCCGGGACGGGGTCACCGCCGGGGAGGCGTTCGAGCAGATGCGCCGCCGGGCCCGGGCCGAACGCCGCCGCGTGGTCGAGATCGCCCAGGAGATCATGTCCGGCACCGGCCGGACCTGACCCCGGCCGTCACAGGCCCGCGCGACCATGCCTCCATGACCACCGCCCCGCTGGAGACGCTGCGCCGGCTCTGCCTGGCCATGCCGGAGGCGACCGAACGGCTCAGCCACGGCGAGCCGACCTGGTTCGTCCGGGGCCGGACGACCTTCGTCACCTACGCCGACCACCACCACGACGACCGCCTCGCCTTCTGGTGCGCCGCCCCGCCGGGCACCCAGGAGGCGCTGGTCGCCTCCGCCCCCGAGCGGTTCTTCCGGCCGCCGTACGTCGGCCACCGCGGCTGGCTCGGCGTCTACCTCGACGTCCCGGTCGACTGGGACGAGATCGCCGAGCTGGTCGCCGACGCCTACCGCACCGTCGCCCCCCGGCGCCTGGTGGCCGAGCTGGACGCCCGCGAAGGCTAGGTCAGCTGGGCGTACAGGGCGGCGGTCTCGGCGGCGATGGCCGTCCAGCTGAACTGGTCGACGGCGCGGTGGCGGCCGGCTCGGCCCATGGCCTCGGCCAGGTCCGGGTCGGCGAGGACGCTGTTGAGCCGCTCGGCGATGTCGGCGGCGAAGCGGTCCGGGTCGCGGGCCCCGCCGGCGCCGTCGCTCTCGAAGGGCACCAGCAGGCCGGTCTCGCCGTTGACGACCACCTCGGGGATGCCGCCGGTGGCGGTGGCGACCACGGCCGTCTCGCAGGCCATGGCCTCCAGGTTGACGATCCCGAGGGGCTCGTAGACCGAGGGGCAGACGAACACGGTGGCGTGGGAGAGGAGCTGGATGACCTCGCGGCGCTCCAGCATCTTCTCGATCCAGATGATGCCGCCCCGCTCCTGGCGGACCCTCTCCACCTTGGCGGTCACCTCGCGGCCCAGCTCGGGGGTGTCGGGCGCCCCGGCGCAGAGGATGAGCTGGGCCGCCGGGTCGAGGGCGAGGGCGGCGTCCAGCAGGTGGGGCACGCCCTTCTGGCGGGTGATGCGGCCGACGAAGATCACCGAGGGCCGGTCGGGGTCGACCCCGTAGGCCTCCAGCACGCCGGTGCCATGGTCGGGCTGGTACTGGTCGGTGTCGATGCCGTTGTGGATCACCTGGATCCCGGCCGGGTCGACCGTCGGGTAGACCGAGACGATGTCGGCGGCCATCCCGGCCGACACGGCGATCACCCGGTCGGCGGCCTCGATCGAGGTCTGCTCGCAGAAGCGGGAGACGTGGTAGCCGCCGGCGAGCTGCTCGACCTTCCAGGGCCGCAGCGGCTCGAGGCTGTGCACGCTGACCACGTGCGGGATGCCGTAGAGGAGCTTGGCCAGGTGCCCGGCCAGGTTGGCGTACCAGGTGTGGCTGTGGGCCAGGTCGGCCCCCTCGACCCCGGCGGCGATCGACAGGTCGGTGGCCACCGTTCGCAGGGCCCCCAGGTGGCGGCCGTCGCCCTCCAGGGCGTCCCAGGTCGGGTGGGCGGTCACCTCGGGGGACCCCGGCGGCCCGGCCGGCCGTGGGGCCCCGAAGCAGTGCACCTGGAGGTCGACCAGTTTGGCCAGCTCTCTGGCCAGGTATTCGACATGTACTCCGGCACCGCCGTACACATCTGGGGGATACTCGCGACTGAGCAGGGCCACGCGCACGGGACGCTCCTTCCGATCCAGCGGAAGCCCGATGCTAGCGCGCGTTGACACCCCGTGAGGGCGTGGCACAGACTTGACTTGCTTGTACATATTGTCCCGATCCTCGGCCGAAGGCGGGCAGACGATGGGAACAGCCGGGCGGTCCGCGCCGCTGCGGAGAACGGGCTCGCTGCTCGGGCTGCTCGGGCTGGAGCTGGCGGCCGTCCTGGCGCTGCACGGGCTGGGGCGGTTCGCGGGGCTGCGCATCGGCTGGGACGAGCCGGTCGAGTGGCTGGCCTCCAGCCCGGTGCAGGAGGTCCTCGGGGCCCTGCTGCGCACGGTCGGGCTGGTGATGGCCTACTGGCTGCTGGCCTCGACCGTGCTGTACCTGCTGGCCAGCCTGACCAGGCTGCCGGCGGCGGTCAGGGCGGTCAGCTGGGCGACCCTCCCGCTGGCGCGCCGCGTGGCCGACCATGCGGTCGCGGTCACCCTGGCCACCTCGATGGTCGGCGGCGGCACCCTGGGGGTGGCCGGTCCGGCGCTGGCGGCGGACGGCCGGAGCGGGATGGGCCCGCCGGCCCGCAAGCCCGTGGCCGCGGCCCAGGCGACCGACTCCACCGCCCCCCAGGACGCTCCCTCGACCTCGGCCGGGGAGGCGACCGAGCCGTCGCCGCCCTCGTATGTTCCCGAGGCCGCCGACCAGGCCCCGACCTCCGGCACCGAGGAGACGACCCCGCCGACCCCGGCCCCGACCGCCGCGGAGCCGACCGAGCCGACGGGCACGGCCTACACCCCGGACCCGGCCGGCCAGGAACCGCGTCCCCTGCCCGCCCCCGGCCAGGCGTCCAGCACCCCGTCGACCGAGGCCCCGACCACGACGACCCAGCCCCCGACCACCACCGCCGCTCCCACCACCACCGCCGCTCCCACCACCACCGCCGCTCCCACCACCACCGCCGCTCCCACCACCACCGCCGCTCCCACCACCACCGCCGCTCCCACCACGACCGCGGCCACCACGACCTCGACCACCGGGCTGCGCGACCCGGCCTACAACTTCAACTCGGCGACCACGACCACCGTGGGCCCCGGCGAGCGCGAGCCCGCCGACGAACCCGGGTCGGGCGGACCGAAGGAACCGAGCGAACCCGGAGCGGACGAGCCCACACCGGAGGCCACCAAGGAGACGGTGGCCAAGGGCGACAGCATCTGGACGATGGCCGAGGCCAACATGCCCGGCGAGCCGACCAACCAGGAGGTGGCCGAGTACGTGGACCAGGTCGTGGAGGCCAACCGGGACCGGCTCCGGTCGGGCGACCCCGACCTGATCGAACCCGGCGAGACGATCATCCTCCCACCGGTCCCTGCTCCCGCCGAACCCACTCCAGAGGCCGACAGGAACAGGCACGATGTGGCCGAGGGCCAGACCCTCTGGACGATCGCCCGGGACCGGCTGGCCAAGGCCTCCGGCGGGGGCTCCGGCGAGCCGACCAACCAGGAGGTGACCCGAGTACTGGGCCAAGGTCGTGGAGGCCAACCAGGGCCGGCTGGAGTCGGGCGACCCCGACCTGATCTACCCGGGCGAGGAGATCATCCTCCCGCCGGTCGACTGAGCGTCAGGTCCCGGGCGTGTCCCGGACCGTCCAGAGCCGCCAGCGGCCCCCGGCCTCCGGGTCGAGCTGGAGCCAGACATCCCAGTTGAAGCTCTGGGGCTTCTCGCCCGGCCGGGTCATCTGCACCTTCCCGCGCAGGACCCGCTGGTCGTCGCGGGCCGGTTGATCACCTCGACCCCGGACATCGTCATCGTGTAGGGCGGCCCCTCGATCGGCTTGCGCGTCCTTGGCCTCCTTGGCCAGCTGCTTGTACTGCGGCCCGTTGGCCCAGAACGAGTCCTTGATGTCGCTCAGGTTGTTGCTGACCGCGAACTGGCCCCAGTCGGCCAGCGCCTTCTCGCCGTCGGCGACGGCCCGCTGGTCCGGGGTGGTCGTGGTCGTCTGTGCGCCGCCCCCCCACGGCAGGCCGTCGACGGTCAGCCAGGCCAGGAGGATGGCGGCCACCACCAGCACGCCGATGAGCAGCCAGGTTCGGCGGGCGGCGGTGCGCCGTGAGGAGCGCAGCCACTCGCGCTCGCTCGCATCGAGATGATCGTGGTCGAAGTGGTCGGACACCTTGCGGCACCTCCAGCCGAGGCTTCAGTCTGACGTCCATGTCGTCCGCTTGACAACCTTGGCCCAGGAGGCAGCCATGGCCGGCGAGATCGTGCTCAGCCCCCATCCCGACGTGACGATCCCGGACGTGGCCCTGCACGACTTCGTGCTGGAGGGCGCCATGGGCCGGGCCGACCAGGCGGCGCTGATCGACGGGCCGAGCGGCCGGACCCTGACCTTCGGCCAGCTCGCCGGGGGCGTGCGCCGGGTCGCGGCCGGCCTGGCCGCCCGCGGCTTCGCCAAGGGCGACGTGTTCGCCATCTTCTCCCCCAACCTCCCCGAGTACGCCCTGGCCTTCTACGGCGTCTCGGCCGCGGGCGGCGTCAACACCACCATCAGCCCCCTCTACACCACCGACGAGCTCACCCGCCAGCTCACCGACGCCAACGCCCGGTTCCTGCTCACCGTCCCCCCCTTCCTGGACAAGGCCCTGGAGGCGGCCGGCCGCAGCGGCGTCGAGGAGGTGTTCGTGCTCGGTGAGGGCGAGGGCGCGAGCCCCTTCGCCAGCCTGCTCGCCGCCGGCGACACCCCGCCCGCGGTGGACATCGACCCGGCCAGCGACCTGGTCGCCCTCCCCTACTCGAGCGGCACCACCGGCATCTCCAAGGGGGTCATGCTCACCCACCGCAACCTGGTCGCCAACCTCTGCCAGGGGGCGCCGACGCTGCTCGCCGACGAGGGCGAGCGCCTGATCGCGGTGCTGCCCTTCTTCCACATCTACGGGCTGGTGGTGCTCATGGCCTCGGCCCTGTCGCGGGGCTCCACCCTGGTCACCATGCCCCGCTTCGACCTCGAGCAGTTCCTGGCCCTGCTCCAGGACCAGCGCATCACCCGGGCGTACGTGGCCCCGCCGATCGTGCTCGCCCTGGCCAAGCACCCGCTGGTCGACAAGTACGACCTGTCGGCGCTCAAGTCGGTCTTCTCCGGCGCCGCCCCCCTGGACGCCAGCCTCGAGCAGGCCTGCACCGACCGGCTGGGCTGCGAGGTCATGCAGGGCTGGGGCCTGACCGAGACCAGCCCGGTGGTCACCACCAACTTCAACACCCCCAGGGGCCCCCAGCCGGGGTCGGTCGGGGTGCCGCTGCCCAACACCGAGATGCGGGTGGTCGACCCGGCCACCGGGGCCGACGTCTCCCGGGGCGAGACCGGCGAGCTGCTGGTCCGCGGTCCGCAGGTGATGCAGGGCTACCTGAACGCGCCCGAGGCGACCGCGGCCATGCTCGACCCGGACGGCTGGCTCCACACCGGCGACCTGGGCAAGATCGACGAGCACGGCTACGTCTACATCGTCGACCGGGTCAAGGAGCTCATCAAGTACAAGGGGCTCCAGGTGGCCCCGGCCGAGCTGGAGGCGGTGCTGCTCTCCCACCCCGAGGTCGCCGACGCCGCCGTGGTCCGCAGCCCCGACGAGGCGGCCGGCGAGGTGCCCAAGGCGTTCGTGGTCGCGCGCTCGCCGGTGGACCCCGAGGAGCTGATGGCCTTCGTGGCCGAGCGGGTCGCCCCGCACAAGAAGGTCCGCCGGGTCGAGTTCGTGGACGAGATCCCCAAGGCGGCCTCGGGCAAGATCCTGCGCCGGGTGCTGATCGAGCGGGACAAGCAGACCGCCGGGTAGCCCATCTGGGCTACATCGACTGGTACGTCCGCTCTCCGTAGCAGTACCTAGGTCGTTCCGCCACGGCTTGCGGTACGTTGTGGTGCCATGGTGGCAGCAATGTGGCCGGGCTCGGACCGCGCTTCCCCCCCGCCTCCGGCCGGCCGCGCCGTGCCGTCGCTGGGGCCGTTCGCCGAGCTGCTCGGCCAACCCTATCAACGGCTCAAGGTCGCGGTCCTTCGCCAGCTGGCCGGGCTGCCCGAGCCGAGCTGGTCGCTGGAGGAGGCCGGCCAGGCGCTGACCTGGCTGGAGCCGGCCACCGCCAACCGGCTGCTGTCCGAGCTGCGCACCGACGGGCTGGTGGTCGAGGTCGACCGCTACGGGCAGCCGGGCGGGCCGCCGGCCTGGCGCCTGTCCGACGAGGGCCACCTGGTGGCGACGGTCTGCGCGGTGCTGGCCGCCCCGGCCATCGCCCCCGAGCGGGCCGTCAAGGTCCTGGCGGCGGCGATGGGCCTGGCCAGGGCGGCCGGGGTCGACGAGCGGGCGGCGTTCGCGCCCTTCGTGGCCGCCACCGCCGTGCTCGAGCGCGACCTGGCAGCGCTCCACCGGCTGATCGACCGGGGTGACGACGAGGCCCTGGCCGCGGCCGCCGAGGTCGCCGCCGTGCACCTGGCCGACCTGACCGAGATGGCCGGGCAGGTGGCCCGGCCGGGCGGCCACGAGGGCGAGCGGGAGCGGGCGGCGGCCGTCGCCGGGCGTCTGCACGCCCTGGTCGAGGAGGTGCGGGGCGCCCCGGCGCCCGGTCCCGGCCCCGCCGAGGAGCTCGAGGAGCTGGTCGCCGCGACCGACCCGGCGGCGCTGGCCGGGCTGGTCGCGGGCCGCCTGCGGCTGCCCCCGGCCGTCGCCCCGGCCCGGGCCGGGGCCGCCCTGGACGCCCTCGACGAGCACCTGGGCCGGCCCGAGCCGGTGGTGGTGCCGCTGCCGGAACCGACCCTGCTGCCGGTCGAGTCGCCGGAGGTGGTGCCCGACTTCGTGCTGCTGGCCGCCGACGTGATGACCTGGCTGGCCGGGCTGGGCGAGACCGACCTGGCCAGGTGGGTGGTCGGCGGGACCTGGGCCGAGGCAACGGCCCGGATGGCCGCGGTGGTCGAGGCCTGGTCGCGCTGGGGCCCGGCCGGCGACCGGACGCTGGCCGCCGAGCTCGACCCGCGCCCGCGGCTGGAGGTCGTCGGGCGCGACGAGGTCGGGGTCATCTCCTGGACCGGCGTGCGCGCCCCCGGGACCGGGCCGGCGGCCGAGCGGCCGGCCGTGATCGACCTGACCGGGGAGCCGGAGGGCGAGGCCCCGGCGCCCGCGCCGCCGCCCCCGGCCGGCTCCGACCGCCAGGAGGTGGCCACCTGAACGCGACCGAGCTCTGCCGGGTGCTGCTGGTCGGGTCGGTGGCCGCCGCCGACGTGCCCGAGCTGGGCGAGCCCGAGACCCGCGACGAGGTGCGCCGGCGGCTGGGCGAGGCCGGCTGCGAGCTGGTCTACTCGCCGGCCTCCGAACGCTGGCTGGCCCGGCTGGACGGGCCGGTGCCGGAGCTGGAGGGCCACGACCCGGTGCTGTCGCTCGGCACCGCCGAGCTGGCCGTGCTGGCCACCTGCTGGCTCCACCTCCGCTTCCTGCCCGGCGAGGCCCGATCCGGGCGGGCGGCGACCGGGACTGGCTCGACCCGGACGACCTGGCCGAGCTGCTGGGGGCCAGGCTGAACGGCACCGGGCTGCCGAGCGTGCTCGAACGGCTGGCCAGGGCCGGCTACCTGACGCTGCGCGAGGGCCGGGTGGAGGCCGGGCCGCTGCTGGACACGCTGGACGAGCCGGGCGCCGCCGACCAGGCCCGGGCCCTGGTCGCCCGCCACCAGCGGCTCGCCCACCTGCGGCGCCGGGCCGCCGAGCTGGACGGAGGGAATGGGGGGGAGCAAGGCGATGCCAAGGATTGAGGAGGTCCAGCTCGTCCACTGGGGGTCGCTGCGGCCCGACCCGATCCCGCTGCTGATCGACGGGATCAACGTGGCCACCGGGCCCAACGGGTCGGGCAAGACCTGCTTCCTCGACGGGATCAAGCTGCTGCTCGGGGTGACCAGCTTCGCCCCCGGGCGCAGCTCCCACCGGTACATCTTCGACGGCGGCCCCGGCGGCGCGCCGGCCGAGCGGGCCTTCCTGCGGGCCACCTTCAGCAACCCGGTCCTGCCCGGCCGGGGCGAGCGGCTGTTCGCGACCGCCGACGAGCGCCTCCGCGACGCCGACCGGGTGTCGGTGATCTGCCTGGTCACCGCGGACAGCCGCCACTACCTGGTCCTCCCCGGCCTGCACCGCTGGGGCTTCGAGCAGCCGCTGGCCGACGACCTTGAGGCCTTCCTGGCCGCCCACCCCGAGGGGGAGTGGCTCGGGCCGCGGCGCTACGACGAGCTGCTGGACCGCACCGGCATCACCCGGGCGCTGCGCGAGGTGCTGGCCCTGCCCCAGGGCGCCATCGACCGGACCATGGACGAGCCGCCGGCCGGCCTGCTGGCCAGGCTGCTGGAGCTGACCGGCGAGCGGGCCCTGCTCGACGAGGTCGAGGCCCAGCGGGAACGGGCCGACGACGCCCGCACCGCCTACCTGGAGGCGGTCGAGGCGGCCAGGGCCGAGCAGGACCGCCTCGCCGCCCTCCACGGCCAGGCCGCCCGCCACCTCGAATGGGCCGGGCTGCGGGAACGGCTCGACCTGCTCCGCGACCTGGCCCGCCCGGCGGCCGAGCACCGCGACGTGGCCGTCAAGGTCGAGGCGGCGCGGGCCGAGCGGGACGCCGCGGCCGAGCGGATCGCCGCCGACCGGCGCGACCTGGACGAGCTGACCGGCCGGCTGCCGACGCTGGAGGCGAGGACCGCCGCCCTGGCCGACCAGGCCAAGGCGCTGGTCGACCGCCTGGCCGAGACCCGCGACGCCCGGGCCGCCCTCGAGGTCCGCCTGGCCGCCGCCGAGGCCAGGGCCGAGGAGGCCCAGACGACCGCCGTGCGCCTGGCCGGCCTGGCCGGCGAGCGGACCGCCGAGCGGGCCGGGAGCGAGATCCAGGCGGCCGAGTCGAGCCTGGCCGCGGTCCTGGCCCGGCGCGAGGAGCTGCGCGCGACCCTGGCCGGCGTCCAGGCCCGCATGGCCGTGCTGGCCGGCGGCGGCGTGCCCGTGCCGGCCGAGGTGGCCGCCTTCCGGGAGCGGCTGGCCGAGGCCGGGATCGAGGCGTCGGTCGTGGCCGAGGTCCTGGAGCTGGCCGACGAGGCCGCCGGCGACGCGGCCAGGATCAGGGCCGAGGCCGCCCTCGGCGACGCCCTGTGGGCGCTGCTGGTGCCCTCCCACTCCTACCGGCAGGCGACCGCGCTGGCCGTCGAGGCCGGCTACCGCTGGGGGATCGCCAGGGGCGGGGCCGGCGACCCGCGGGCCGCCCTCACCGCCGTGCTCGGGCCGGTCGAGGCCGGGCTGCTGCTGGAGCGGGCCGACGCCCAGGCCGCCCACGACGCCGCCCAGGCCCACGGCCTGGCCGGCCGGGGCCTGGCCGCGGTCGCCCCCGACGGCATGCGCTACGGCGACGCCATGGCCCGGCTGGAGGCGCCCAGCCAGCCGGTCCTCGGCCGCCGGGCCCGGGAGCTGCACCTGTTCGGCCTCAAGACCGAGGCCGCCCGGCTCGGCGAGGAGCTGGACGGCGTGGAGGCGGCCATCGCCGAGCTGCGGGGCGCCTGGCAGCGGGCGATGCACGTGCTCGACGCCGTGCTGCGCCTGGACGACCTCCAGGGCCAGGTCGCCGAGGCCGGGCAGGCGCGGGAACGGGCCGGGGTCGACCGGCCGGAGCTGGTCGAGCGGGAGCGGGCCGTCGCCGCCGAGCTACGCGAGGTGGACGGCGCCCTCGGCGCGGCCAACGCCGAGCTGGCCCTGGCCAGGCAGCGCCAGAACGAGACCGAGATCCGCCTCGCCGCCCGGCTGCCCGAGCTGGCCGAGCTGGACGGGCGGCTGGCCGGGCTGGAGACCGAGCTGGCCGGGCGGCCGCTGGCCGCCGAGCAGCAGGCCCTGCTGGACGCCGGCGACCTGCCCGGCACCGAGTCGGTGCTGCGCGACATCGACTGGCTCGGGGGCCAGGTCGGGGACGACGAGCGCTTCCCGGCCGAGGTCCGCGACCCGGAGCTGGTGACCGGCCGCGAGCGCCAGGCCGAGGCCGTCGAGGAGGCCAACCAGCTCGCCGAGCGGCGCAAGCGCGAGCTGGACGAGCAGCTGGAACGGGTCGAGGCGGCCCGGCGCCGGTTCGCGGAGGGGGTCAAGGAGGTCGTCCAGCGCCTCAGCGGCGAGTTCGCCCGCGTCTGCCAGACGGCCGGCGCCGAGGGCGAGCTCCGGCTGCTGGCCGGCGACCGGCCCGAGGAGTACGGGGTCGACGTGCTGGTGGCCCACCGGGCCACCGAGCGCCGGCGCTCCTACCGGGACGCCGCCCACTCCGGCGGCCAGCGGGCCACCATCGCCATCCTGCTGCTGCTGGCCACCATGGGCACGGCCGAGGCCGCCGACCTGCTCATCATGGACGAGCACATCGCCCACCTCGACTCGACCAACATCGACCACGTGGCCAACCTCATGCACGCCCTGGCCGACCGGGTCCAGTTCGTGCTCGCCACCCCGACCAACGCCGAGTCGCTCCGCCTCTCCTGGTGCGACCTCCAGCTCGCCTTCCTGCCCCGCGACCCGGGCCGCGCCTACAGCCCCCCGATCCGCCTGCTCAGCCGCATCGGCGTCGGCGACCTGGAGGAGCGGGCCCCCGAGCGGGAGCTGTCGACCAGCGGCTAGAGGACCCTGCGCCGGCGCCCGGCGACCATCCGGTAGATCACCAGCAGCAGGATGGCGCCGATGATGGCGGTCAGCCAGGTGCTGATGTCGAAGAAGTCATCCACCGTGTTGTTGCCGAACAGCACCTGGGCCAGGAACCCGCCGAGGATGGCGCCCACGATCCCGATGATGATGGTGACGATGATGCCGCCCGGGTCGTCGCCGGGCAGGATCGCCTTGGCGATGACCCCGGCGAGCAGGCCGAGCACGATCCAACCGATGATGCCCATGCCGTGGTTCCTCCCGTGTCAATGGACGATGACGCAGATCTAGACCTCTCCGGCATGCGGTTGGTTTCAGGCGTTCGGCGCTCCCGGTGAGATGCTAGGGCGAGCAACCGGACGGGTAGTCGGAGAGGACCATGCCCACCGCAGTCGACACCACGGCCCTGCAGGCGGCCCTGACCAGGCTGGCCGGGCAGGTGGCCGCGGCCAGGGCGAGCGCGCCCGGGCCGGGCGACCTGGGGGCGGCCAGGCGGCGGCGGCTGGCCTGGCACCTGGACGACTACCTGCTGCCGCGCGTCCGCGACCTGGAGGCGCCGCTGGTCTGCATCCTGCTCGGGTCGACCGGGGCCGGGAAGTCGTCGCTGCTCAACGGGCTTGCCGGGGCGGCGGTGAGCCCCAGCGGGGTGGTGCGGCCGACCACCATGCGGCCGGTGGTGCTGCTCGCCCCCGGCCAGGTCGACGCCTTCATGGGCGGCAAGGTGCTGGCCGCCCTGGCCGACGCCGACCGCCTCCAGCTGGTCGTCCACGACCGCGCCTTCCCCGAGATCGCCCTGGTCGACGCGCCCGACGTCGACTCGGTCGAGGCCGAGAACCGCCGCACCGCCGAGGAGCTGCTCCAGGCGGCCGACCTGTGCCTGTTCGTCACCACCGCCCAGCGCTACGCCGACTACGTGCCCTGGGAGTTCCTGCGCCAGGCCAAGGCCAGGGGGGTGCCGCTGCTGGTGGTGGTCAACCGGCTCCCCCGCCGCGAGGCGGACCAGCGGGCGGTGCTGTCCGACGCCCGGCGCCGCTTCGAGGAGGCCGGCCTGGGCACGGCCGGACCGGGCGGCCGCGACCTCCCCATGCTCGGGGTGGTCGAGGGGGCCCGCGACCCGGCCACCGACGGCCTGGAGGCCGGCGCCATCGAGCCGGTGCGCCGCGCCCTGGCCGAGCTGTCGGCCGACCCCGGGGCCCTCACCGAGGTCAAGGCCCAGGCGCTGCGGGGCGCCCTGGCCGGCCTGCCCGCGGTGGTGGACGAGGTCGCCGGCGACCTGGAGGCGGACCGGCGCCGGGCCGACGCGCTGCGGGCCCCGGTGCAGCGGGCCTACGACGGCGAGCAGGAACGGCTCCAGGAGCGGCTGGCCGGGGGCGACTTCCTGCGCGGCGAGGTGATGCGGTCCTGGCAGGACTTCGTCGGGGTGGGCGACGTGGGCCGCTGGCTGTCGACCGGGATCGGGCGGGTCCGCTCCTGGGTCTCGCGCCACCTCCACCCGGCCCGGGGCGCCCCGGAGCTGCAGCGGACCAAGGAGCAGGCGTTCGAGGAGCTGGTCGGGGCCCTGGTCCGCCACGCCGACGTCGCCGCCGGCCAGGCCGCCACCGAGTGGGCCGCCGACCCGGCGGGGGCGCTGCTGCTGGAGGCCAACCCGGGGCTGTGGGGCCACGGCCCGGAGCTGGAGGCCGAGGCCAGGGCGCAGCTCACCGAGTGGCTGGGCCGGCTGACCAGGATGGTCGAGGAGCGCGGGCACAGCCGGCGGGCGTTCGCGTTCGCCGCCTCCCTCGGCGTCAACGCCATCGGGGTGGTGGCCATGCTGGCCGTGTTCGCCCACTCGGCCGGCCTGACCGGGGGCGAGGTGGCCATCGCCGGCGGGACCGCCGTGCTCAACCAGAAGCTGCTGGAGGCCCTGATCGGCGAGGCCGCGGTGGCCGACATCATCCGGGCCGCCGAGCGCGACCTGCGCCGCACCCTGCGCTCGGCCCTCGAGAGCGACGCCCGCCGCTTCCTGGACCTGCTCGCCCCCGCCGGCGACGGCCCCGAGGCGCTGCGGGCGGCCGCCGGCGAGGTCCTGGCCGAGGCCGAGCGCCTGGTCGCCACCCTCGGCGGGGCCCCCGGCCGATGACCAGGGACCTTGGGGGCTGCCTGGAGGCGCTGGAGCGGGTCGCCGACGCCGCCGAGCGGCTCGGGCTGGACGCCGGGCCGGCGCGCGAGACCCTGGCCGCGGCCAGGACCCGGCTCGGCTTCCCGGGGACGGCGTTCGTGTGCGCCCTGGCCGGAGGCACCGGCGCCGGCAAGTCGAGCCTGCTCAACGCCCTGGCCGGCCGGGAGGTGAGCCGCCCCGGGCCGACCCGGCCGGTGACCGCCGAGCCGGTCGCCTGGGTGCCGGCCGACGCCGCCGGCGAGCTCGGCCCGCTGCTGCGCTGGGTCGGGGTCGACAAGGTGGTCAGCCACCACGACCCCCGCTTCACCGACCTGTGCCTGCTCGACCTGCCCGACTACGACTCGGTGGAGGCCGCCCACCGGGCCACCGTCGACCAGGTCCTGCCCCGGGTCGACGCCGTCTGCTGGGTGCTGGACCCGGAGAAGTACAACGACCGGGTGCTGCACGAGGACTACCTGCGGCCCCTGGCCCACCACGCCGACCGGGCCGTGTTCGTGGTCAACCGGCGCGACGTGATCGGCGACGCCCGGCAGGTCGCCGCCCTCACCGCCGACCTGCGCCGCACCCTGGCGGCCGACGGCATCCACGGCCGGCCGGTGTTCGTCGTCGCCGCCGACCCGCCCGACGGGGCCGACCGGGGCGAGCTGGAGGCCCTGCGCGACTGGCTGTCGGAGCGCCTCCAGGCCAAGGCGGTGGTGACCGAGCGGCTGGCCGCCGACTGCCGCCAGCGCGGGGTCGAGCTGGCCCGCCTGGCCGGCCTGGCCGGCCCGGACGCGGGCCGGCCGCTGGTCGGCGACGAGGCCCGCCGGGACGCCCGGCGGCGGGCGGTGGCCGCCGCCCGCTCGGCCGTCGACGTCGAAGGGGTGCGCCGGGCCTGCCGGCGCCGCACCCTGGCCGAGGCCCGGGCCGCCGGCGCCGGGCCGCTGGGCCGGCTGCTGGCCGCGGTGGCCAGGGCCCGCGGCGCCGGCGAGCATGGCCCCGCCTCGGCCCGCTCGATCGACCCGGTGGCCTACGCCCGCGCCTGGCGCGGCCGCTCGACCCTCAGCCGCACCGTCAACCCGGTCCACGACCTGCTCCGCCGGGCGGCCACGGCCGCCCCTCCGGCCCTGCGGGCCGAGGTCATGGGCCTGGCCCGCCCGGACCGGCTGGAGGAGCGCCTCACCGGGGCGATCGACGCGGCCGTGGCCAGGGGGACGGTCGACCACGCCCGCCCGCCCCGCTCCTGGCTGTGGCCGCTCATCGGCGTGCTCCAGACCCTGGTCACCGTGGCCTTCGCCGCCGGCCTGCTCTGGTACCTGACCCTGTACCTGGCCGGCCGGGCCCAGGCCGACCTCCCCGACCTCCCGACCGTCGGGGACGTCCCCGTCCCCCTCATCCTGGTCATCGGCAGCCTCCTGGTCGGCTGGCTGCTGTCGCGGCTGCTGTCGGCCAGCGCCCGCCGCGCCGGCCGCCGCTGGGCCGACCGCCTCACCGGCGACCTCGACGGCACCGTCGCCTCCGAGGTCGAGGCGGCCATGTCCGAACCCCTGGCCGAGCTGGAATCCGCCCGCTCCGAGCTGCTGGTGCGGCTTGTCGGACCTGCGGGACTCCTGCTAGGCGGCCTGCTCGGCGTCGCCGGCGACGGCGGCGGGGGTGCTCGGCGCGGCGCGCGGGCCGTCACGGCGGCGACGGCCGCCGCGGCCACGCAGGAGACGCCGGAGAGGAGCAGGATCGAGCGGGGGCCGAACTGGCCGGCCATCCAGCCGCTGAGGAGGCCGCTGGGGAGGCTGGAGCCGAGCAGGACCAGGCCGAACAGGCTCATGACGCGGCCGCGCATGGCCGGGTCGGAGCCGAGCTGGACGGTCGAGTTGGCGGTGGCCACGAAGGCCAGGCTGGCCGCGCCGATGGGGAACAGGACCGCCGCCTCGACCAGGATGGTGGGGGCGGCGGCGGCGGCGAACGAGAGCAGCGCCGAAGGCGGCCACCGACCCGATCAGCAGCAGGCGGGAGGGGCGGCCGCGGCGGGCGACCGCGAGGGCGCCCGTGACCGAGCCGGCGGCCATGATGGCGGCCAGCGCCCCGTAGGCGCCCGGGCCGCCGTCGAAGGCGAAGCGGGCCAGCAGCGGCACGGCCACCCGGTAGTTGAGGCCGAGCATGCCGACCACGGCCACCAGCAGGATGGTCGAGCGCAGCACCGGGGTCGCCCAGACATAGCGCACGCCGGCCCGGATCTGGCCCCGGCCCCGCTCCACCGCGGCCCGGCGGTACAGCCGGTCCGGGTCCATGGCCAGCAGGCCGCCGATCATGGCCAGGTAGGAGACGGCGTTGAGGAAGAAGGCGGGGGCGATCCCGACCACCGCGATCAGCACCCCGGCCACGGCCGGGCCGACCACCCGGGCGGTGTTGAAGCTGGCGCTGTTCAGCCCGACGGCGTTGGCGACCCGGTCGGGCCCGACCATCTCGCTGACGAACGCCTGCCTGGCCGGCATGTCGAAGGCGGTGACACAGCCCAGCAGCAGGGCCAGGGCGTAGACCATCCACAGCCGGACCGCCCCGGTCGCGGTGAGGACCCCGAGGGCGAGGGCGAGGGTGGCCATGGCGGCGTTGGTGGCCAGCAGCAGGCGGCGCTTGTCGACCCGGTCGGCGACCACCCCGGCCCAGGCCCCGAGGGCCAGCATGGGGGCGAACTGGAGGGCGATGGTGATGCCGAGCGGCAGGGGGGCGTCGGTGAGGCGGAGGACCAGCCAGTCCTGGCCGACCTGCTGCATCCAGGTGCCGGTGGAGGAGACGAGATGACCGGACACGAACAACCGGAAGTTGCGCACGTCGAGGGAGCTGAAGGTGCGCAGCCGGGGTCGACCTCCAAGGACTGGGGTTAGGGACTGGCGTCCATGCTAGCAGCGACCTCTCCGAGCACCGCGACCATCTCGGTGTCGGCGTGGTCCAGGTGCTGGCACATGACCCGGCGCACCCCGGCCGCCTCCAGCTCCCGGAGCCGCTCGGCGACCTCGTCCACGGTGCCGAGCAGCCAGTTGGGCCGCGCGTCGACCACCTCGGCGACGCTGTCGTGGCTGCCGGTGACGGCCAGCACCCGCCCCACCCGCTCGGCGACCTCGGCCCGGTCGCGGCCGACCACGCAGGTGGTCATCAGCGACAGGCGGGCCGTCCCGGGGTCCCGGCCGGCCTCCCGCCAGGCCTCCTCGAGCCGCCGGCGCCGCTCGGCCAGCTCCTCCAGCGGCACGCCGACGGTGTTGTACTCGTCGGCCCAGCGGGCCGCCAGGGCGAGGCTCTTCGGCCCAGCGGCCCCGCCGACCAGCAGGGTCGGGCGCGGGCGCTGCACCGGCTTGGGCAGGGCGCGCAGGTCCTGGACCTGGTAGTGGCGCCCCTGGAAGGAGAAGGCGTCCTCGGTCCAGGAGCGGGTGACGATCTCCAGCTGCTCGGCCAGCCGCTCCATGCGGATGGGGGTGGGCGGGAACTCGAAGCCGTAGGCGCGGTGCTCGCCCTCGTGCCAACCGGCCCCGAGCCCCAGCTCGACCCGGCCTCCGGAGATCTGGTCGACGGTGGCCCCGCTCTTGGCCAGCACCGACGGGTGCCGGAAGGTGGCCGGCGAGACCAGCGTGCCCAGGCGGATGCGGCTGGTCCTGGCGGCCAGCGCGGCCAGGGTGGTCCAGGCGTCGAGCGAGCCCCGCTCGCGCATCCCCATCACCGACTCGTAGTGGTCGGAGCGGAACAGGCCCTCCAGGCCGTGCTCCTCGCACGCCCCGGCGAGGGCGAGCCACTGGTCCCAGGTGACGTCCTCCTGGCCCTCGATCATCAGGCAGACCCGCATGCGGCCCTCCTCCTCGGCTGTCGAACCCCAACGGACAGTACGATGCCTGCCATGCCGAGAGCACATGCGAACGGGGTCGAGCTCGAGTACGAGACGGTCGGGGACCCGGCGGGCCGGCCGCTGCTGCTGGTGCAGGGGCTCGGGGCGCAGCTCACCTCCGTGGAGGACGGGCTCTGCGAGGAGCTGGCGTCGCGCGGGTTCCTGGTCATCCGCTACGACAACCGTGACGCCGGGCTGTCGACCTGGTTCGACGACGCCCGGCCGGTCAACCTGACCGCGGTCTGGGGCGGCGACCACTCGTCGCTGGCCTACACCCTCGAGGACATGGCCGACGACGCCGCCGGGGTGCTGGACGCGGCCGGGGTGGAGTCCGCCCACGTCGCCGGCATCTCGCTGGGCGGCATGATCGCCCAGCTGCTGGCGACCAGGTACCCGGCTCGGGTGCGGTCCCTGGCCTCGATCATGTCGACCACCGGGGACAAGGCCGTCGGCCGGCCCAGCGGCGAGGCGGCCAGCGTGCTGGTGGCCTCGATGCCGGGCGACCGGGACGCCTTCATCGAGCAGGCGGTGGCCAACGCCAAGGCCATCAGCTCCGGGACGGCGTTCCCGTTCGACGCCGAGGCGGTGCGGCGCGGGGCCGCCCGCGGCTACGACCGCGCCTACCACCCCAAGGGGACCGGGCGGCAGTTCGCGGCCATCCTGGCCGCCGGCGACCGGACCGCGGCCCTCGGCCAGATCCGGGTGCCGACCCTGGTCGTGCACGGCACCGAGGACCAGGTCATCGGCGTCAGCGGCGGCGAGGCCACCGCCGCGGCCATCCCGGGGGCCCGGCTGCTCCGCGTCCCCGGGCTCGGCCACGAGCTCCCACCCGGGTTCTGGCCGACCCTGGCCGACGCCCTGGTCCAGAACGCCGACCGGGCCGATGGCGCCCAAGGTGGCTAGGCCCCTGCGGGTGGTGTTCCTGGCCCACGCCTTCCCGCGGACCGCCGACGACGTGACCGGCGGGTTCCTGCTGCGGCTGGCCACCGCCCTGCGGGACGAGGGCGTCCAGGTGGCCGCGGTCGCCCCGGCCGCCGAGGGGCTGGCCCCGGCCGAGCGGCTGGACGGGGTCGCGGTCCGCCGCTACCGGTACGCGCCCGCCCCAGCCCAGCGGCTGGCCTACGCGGGCGAGATGCACCGCCGGGCGGCGTCTCCCGGCGGGGCCCTGGCCCTGGCCGGGCTGCTGGGCGCCGGCGCCCTGGCCCTGCGGCGGGTGGGGCGCGGGGCCGACCTGGTCCACGCCCACTGGTGGTTCCCGGCCGGGGTGCAGGCCCTGGCCGCCCGCACCGGGCTGCCGCTGGTCACCACCTTGCACGGCACCGACGTGCGCCTGGCCCGCTCCCGCCCGGCGGCCAGGGCCGCCTGCGCCAGGGTGCTGCGGGCCTCGGCCCGGGTGACGGCCGTGTCGGGCTGGCTGGCCGGCCAGGCGTCCGGGTTCGCCCCCGGCCTGGCCCGGCCGGTGGCGGTCGCGCCCATGCCCGTCGACGACCTGGCCCTCCACCCGGGACCGGGCGACCGGCCCCGCGACGAGCTGCTGTTCGTCGGCCGCCTCGACCGGCAGAAGGGCGCCGAGGTCGCCCTGGCCGCCCTGGCCGGGCTGACCGGGCCGGCGGCCGAGCTGCCGCTGCGGGTCGTCGGCACCGGCCCGGAGGAGGCCGCCCTGCGCCGCCTGGCCGGCGAGCTGGGCGTGGCCGGCCGGGTCCGCTGGGACGGCCAGCTCCCCCAGGACCGGCTGGCCGACCGCTACCGCCGGGCGGCCGCGCTGCTGGTGCCCGGCCGGGACGAGGGCCTGGGCCTGGTCGCGGTCGAGGCCCAGCTGTCCGGCGCCCCGGTGGTCGCCGCCGCCTCCGGCGGCCTGCTCGACGTGGTCGCCGACGGCCGGACAGGGCGGACCTTCCCCCCCGGCCGGCCCGACGCCCTGGCCCGGACGGTCGAGGCGGTCCTGGCCGACCGGGACGGCACGGCCAGGATGGCCGCGGCGGCCCGGGAGCTGGCCGCCGCCCGGTTCGGCACGGCCGCGGCCGCCAGGACGTACGCGGCCATCTACGCCGAGGCCCTGGAAGCGGCTCGCCGGTCGGCTAGCCCTGGAGCTCCTGCCTGGTGGCGTACGCGATGGCGCCGGCGCGGTTGCGCACCCCCAGCTTGGCCAGGACGTTGCTGACGTGGTGGGCGGCGGTCTTGCGGCTGATGAACAGGCGCTGGGCGATCTCGGGGTTGGACAGGCCGAGGCCGACCAGCCGCAGCACCTCCTGCTCGCGCCTGGTCAGCTCGCCGACGCGCTTGGGGCCGGTCCGGCCGGGCGCGCCCAGGGAGCGGAGCAGGGCGTCGGCCGCGTCGGCGTCCCCCTTCGCCCCCAGCTCCTCGAACGCCCCCAGGGCGCTCCTGGCTTCGGCGACCGCCAGCTCGGGGTTCCCGGCGGCGAGGGCGCGGGCCAGCTCCAGGCGCACCAGCGCCGTCTCGTGCGGGAGGTCGAGGCGCGCGAGCAGGCCGAGGGCCCGGCCCAGCAGTCGCCTGGCCTCGTCGGCCCGGCCGCCGGCGGCGGCCACCCTGGCCGAGGCCTGGGCGGCCAGCGCCGCCACCTGGCCGTCGCCGTCGGCATCGGCCAGCTCGGCCAGGCGCGCCGCCGCCGCGGTGGCCGCGTCCGGGTCGCCGAGGGCGAGCTGGGCGGCGACCAGGGTCTCGAGGGCGGCCGCGGCCCGGAGATGGTGCTCGCCATGGATGCCGGGCTGGCCGTCGTCCTCGAGGGCGCGCTCCAGCAGCCCGGCCGCGACCGCCGGCTCGTCCCGGGCCAGCCGCAGCCGGGCCGCGGTCCGGGCCGCCGCCCGGCCGCCGCCGCGCTCGGGCAGCAGCCCCTCGGCCTCCTCCAGGCGGCCCTGGCGCAGGCGCAGGTCGGCCAGCCGGGCCAGGGCCTCGGCGTGCGAGGCCGGCCCGGCGCCCTGGGCCATGCGGATGGCGGCCAGCAGCTCCCGCTCGGCCTCGGCCCAGCGGCCCTTGGCGACCAGGATGCCGCCGTACAGGGTGCGGCAGCGGGCGTACAGGAACGGGCAGCCGTAGCGGTCGATGAACCGGTCGGCCACCTGGCACCACTGCACCGCCCGTTGCAGGTCGCCGGCCAGGTCGCAGGCGACCAGCATGTCGCAGCAGGCGAACACCACGGTGTCGAGGCGGCGGCGCTCGCCGCCGAGGGTGCCCGCCATGGCCTCGTCGATCAGGGCCAGGCCCTCCTCGGCCCGGCCCTCGGTCACCAGCGAGCAGCCCGAGGTCGCCGAGCGCGCGACAGCTCCAGGTCGGGGTCGCCGCTGGTCCCTGGCCAGCTCCAGGGCCCGCTGCTGGAGGATCGCGGGCGCGGCCCGGGTCCGGTTCCAGGTAGCCGCGCATCAGCCACAGCCAGCCCTGGAGCGGGTTCGGGTCGGCGTCCTCCATGCACCCGCTCGGCCCGGGCCAGCCAGCCGCCGGCGGCGGCGTGGTTGTCGAAGTTCGAGATCCAGGTGACGCAGAGGCTCATGGCGGCCACCGCGGCCGACACGGCGTCCCCGGCCCGCCGGAACCCGGCGTAGGCACGCTCGGTGTTGGCGACGCTGTCGCGGATCTCGCCCAGCCACCACAGGGCGACCCCCATGCCGTCCAGGGCCTCCGGGGTCTCCCGCTCGGCCAGGGCGGCCGCGAAGGCGGCGCGCGCCTCCTCCCAGCGCCCGGCCGCCAGGGCGTCGCGCCCGGCGGCCAGGGCCTCCACCTCGGTCATGGCGCCAAGTATGCCCACCGAAGCCGGCCCCCGAATAGGGCAGCTGCCCCATGCTCGGGCCCGTTCGCTGAGGGATGGTGAGGCCGGACAAGCGGCGTGACCCAGGAGGTGCGCGATGACCGGTTCGGTGGAGACCTTCCAGCTCTCGGTGGAGGCGGCGGAGGTGTACGAGGCCAGGTTCGTCCCCGCGATCTTCGGCGAGTGGGCGCCCCACCTGGTCGAGGCGGCCGGCGTCGCCCCCGGCCAGGCCGTGCTCGACGTGGCCTGCGGCACCGGGGTGGTGGCCCGGACGGCCGCCGACCGGATGGGCGGCCGGGGCCGGGTGGTCGGCCTGGACCTCAACGAGGGCATGCTGGCCGTGGCCGGCCGGCTCCGCCCCGACATCGAGTGGCGCCAGGGCGACGCGGCCGACCTGCCGTTCGAGGCCGGCTCCTTCGACGCCGTCCTCTGCCAGTCGGCCCTGATGTTCTTCCCCGACCGGGCCGGGGCGCTGCGCGAGATGGCCCGGGTGGCCACCCCCGGCGGCACCGTCGCCGTCCAGGTGTGGGACCGCCTCGAGGCCCAGGAGGGCTTCGGCGCGATCTACGAGGCGTTCGTGGAGCACCTCGGCCCCGAGGCGATGGAGCTGGAGAGCTCCTACTGGGTCCTGGGCGACCTCGACCTGGTTGGCTCGCTGTTCGAGGCCGCCGGCCTGCGGGTCGCCGCCACCCGGACCCGCGTCGGCACCGTCCGGTACGACTCGGCCGAAGAGGCCGTCGCGACCGAGGTCGAGGCGACCCCGCTGGCCGGGCGGATCGACCCGGAGGCCTACCGCCGCATGCTCGAGGCCGCCGGCGAGGCCCTGCGGCCGTTCACGGTCGCCGGGGGCAGGATCGAGCTGCCCATCAGGGGCCACCTGATCACCGCCGCCAAGGCCGCCTGAGCCAAGCGGTGCTGCTCGAGGACCAGGGCGTCGGCAGCAGCTTCGAGCCGTAGCGCCGGTGCCGGGGTAGCCTCAGGCGGGCAGCTCGAACTCCCCCTCGTGGGCCCCGGCCAGGAACGCCTTCCACTCATCGTGGGTGAACAAGAGGACCGGCCCGCTCCGGTCCTTGGAGTCGCGGACGGCGACCGGTCCGCCCGGAGGTCGACCTCGACACAGCCGTTGCCACCGCTGTAGGAGCTCTTGTGCCATCGCTCGGGCGAGAGGTCGGTCGATCTGCATCATCCCCCTGCTCGGGCCCTGCAGCGGTTCCTGACGGAGGTCTGGTCAGGAGTTGCCGATTCTTTCCACCGACCGCCGGCGCGGCTCCAGCGCCTTCGACGGCGCGGACCCGCCGGAGCTGGCCCCGCAGCGGGCGGCGGTCCTGCGCCTCGTCGAGCTCGCAGGTGATGCCGCGGCGTCCACGGGGCTCCGCAGTCGGCGCAGACGTGCCGCCGGGGACGGTGCCTGATGGTCCGCGGCCCCTCGAACAGCCAGTTTGGCAGGAACGGGATTACGAACATGGCCACCAGGGCGGCCAGCCCGACCCAGGGCGTCTCAACGTGCGGCATCGTCGCGCCTTTCCTCCTCGGGTCCCGGTTCGGGGACTGGTCGGTGGTTGGTCGCCGGTGGCCGTCCGGCAGGCGGAGGTGCGAGGAGTCTGAGGTTCTGGTGCAGCTGCCCCCCGAGATGCAGGATCACCTTGGCCTCCAGCAGCAGCAGGATGACGGCGAACAGCACCGCGGCCAGGCTCCCGAGCAGCAGCAGGGCCGCCCCGAGCGTTGACCTGGACTGCATCCACCGCCTGTCCCTTCTCCGCGATCCATGGATTGGGTCGTGGCGGCCGCCGGGTGTCGGGTCGCCAGGTCGGACGGGTCGTTGCCGGCAAGCAGAGGCACCTGTGGAATTCGTACTATGCACCCGAAACTGTCGGCTTGCAAGTCCCATATTGGAAGGTACATCTCAACAACCCTCTGTACGGATGATTCATCCTGCGATATGCTTCACCCTGTGGCCGAGGCGAACCTGCCCCTCGGGCCCTTCGACATGGCTTTTAACGTGCGGAAACCGCAATTCCTGTCGATCTCGCCGAACTCGCGGAATGCGAATCTGCACGCTGCGGATCCAAGATGCAACATGCACTCTGAGACCTGCTACACTCCCCGGCTCGGAGGAGGTGAGCAACGACGGCGGGCGCGGTGACGACGGTGCAACAGCGCCGGCTGGCCAGGATCCTGCGCAGGCTCCGTGAAGGCGCCGGCCTGACCATCGAGCAGGTGGCGGAGAAGCTCGAGCTGTCGCCCTCGACGATCTCGCGGATCGAGACGGCCCATGTGGGCGTCCGTCCGCTTGACGTCAAGGCGCTGCTGGAGATCTACGAGGTGGCCGAGGCCCGGCGTGCCGAGCTGCTTGAGCTTGCCCGCAAGAGCCGCCAGCAGCCCTGGTGGTACGAGTACCGGGAAGTTCCTGGTGCTTCACTGGTCGGCTACGAGTTCGATGCCGCCTCCGTCCGGCAGTACGTCGCGATGGTCCTTCCAGGCCTCTTCCAGACTCGCGAATACGCCAAAGAGGTCCTCCGCTCGATCCGCCACGACGCCCCTGCCGAGGAGATCGAGCAGCGGCTCGAGTTCCGCATGCACCGCCAGGAGCTGCTCACCCAGGAGGGAGCGCCGGATCTCTGGATCATCCTCGACGAGGCGACCCTGCACCGTCCCATCGTGGGGCCGGCGGTGATGCGCAAGCAGCTGCAGCGCCTGATCGACGTGTCGGCGTTGCCGAAGATCACGCTCCAGGTGCTCCCGTTCTCCGCCGGTCCGCACGCCGGCTTGGACGGCGATTTCACTCTGTACAGCTTCAGCGACTCCGCGGACCCCGACCTGGTGTTCATCGAGAACTCGGGGGGCGACCTCTACCTCGAGGACACCGACAGGATCGAGCAGTACCGGCTGATCTTCAGTCACCTGCAGGCGGCGGCGCTGAATCCGGTCGAGTCCGTCCGGGCTCTGACCGATATCCAGAAGGACCTACCGGGAAGGGGTTGATGGTGGACCTGTCTCGTGCTGGCTGGCGCAAGAGCGCCCGCAGCACTGCCAACGGTTGTGTCGAGGTCGGCCTGGTCGACGACCAGATCGTTGTCCGCGACTCCAAGGATCGCCAAGGGCCGGTGCTGATGTTCACGGCCAACGAGTGGGAGGCGTTCCTCGGAGGGGCTCGAGACGGCGAGTTCGAGCTCCAGCGGCTCCAGCAGCCGGCGAGGTCCGTCAGCACCCCAGCGGCCGGGGGTCGCCTCTGACACCAGGCCGCCCAGAGGTTTCGATGGGGGTGCCGGGTGACTGGCACCCCCTTCGAGTTGGGTGACAATGGCGGCGGGCACTCGGGAGGGAGGCGACGTGGACCTGAACTCCGACCTCGGCGAGGGGTACGGGCACTGGACCCTCGGGGACGACGCCGCCCTGCTGGAGGTGGTGACCAGCGCCAACGTGGCCTGTGGGTTCCATGCCGGCGACCCGGCGACGATGGACCGGACGGTGCGGACGGCGGTGGAGCTGGGGGTGGCGATCGGGGCGCAGGTCTCCTATCCGGACCTGGTGGGGTTCGGGCGGCGGGAGATCGACGTGCCGGCCGCGGAGCTCACCGCGGACGTGCTCTACCAGATCGGGGCGCTGGAGGGATTCGCCAGGGCGGCGGGCAGCCGGGTCCGGTACGTGAAGCCGCACGGCGCGATGTACAACCGGATCGCGCGCGACCCGGTACAGGCGGCCGCCGTGGTCGAGGCGATCCGGCGGTACGACCCGGGCCTGCCCCTGCTCACCCTGCCCGGGTCGGCGGCCATGGAGGCGGCCGGCGAGGCCGGGATCCAGGCCGTGGGCGAGGGGTTCGCCGACCGCGCCTACACCGGCGAGGGCCGGCTCGTCTCGCGGCGCGAGCAGGGGGCGGTGCTGGACGACGCCGAGCAGGTCGCCGCCCGGGCCCTGGTCATGGCCACCGAGGGGCGGGTCGAGACGGTCGACGGCGGCGAGGTCGCGGTCGAGGTCCGCTCGCTCTGCGTCCACGGCGACACCCCGGGGGCGGTCGAGCTGGCCAGGGCGGTCCGGGCCGCCCTGGAGAAGGCCGGGGTGACCCTGGAGGCGTTCGCGTGAGGTTGCGGCCGGCGGGCGAGCGGGGCCTGCTGGTCGAGGTGGACGAGCTGGAGACCGTCCACCGGCTGCATGCGGCCCTGCGCGACCTGGAGCTGCCCGGCGTGGTCGAGCTGGTCCCTGGCTACCGGACCCTGCTGGTGGTGGCCGCCCCGGACCGGGGCGAGGCGCTCGACGAGCTGGCCGCCGGGCTGCCGGAGCTGGAGCTGCCGCCGGCCGGGGCGGCGGCCGGCGAGCTGGTCGAGATCCCGGTCAGCTACGACGGCGAGGACCTGCCCGAGGTGGCCGGCCTGACCGGCCTGGACGCCGAGGAGGTGGTCCGGCGCCACACCGCCCCGGAGTACACCGTGGCCTTCCTCGGCTTCAGCCCCGGGTTCCCCTACCTGGTCGGGCTCGACCCGGCCCTCGAGGTGCCCCGCCGCGACACCCCGCGGACGTCGATCCCGGCCGGCTCGGTCGGGCTGGCCGGCGGCCAGACCGGCATCTACCCGACCGCCTCTCCGGGCGGCTGGCAGCTCATCGGCCGCACCGAGATGGCCCTGTTCGACCCCGAGCACGACCCTCCGGCGCTGCTGAGCCCGGGCAGCCGCGTCCGCTTCACGGTGGCCGGATGATCCGGGTGCGCAAGGCGGGGCTGCTCACCACCGTCCAGGACCTGGGGCGGCCCGGGCTGGCCCATCTGGGCGTCCCCACGGCCGGGGCGGCCGACCGGCGGGCCTACGGGCTGGCCAACCGGCTGGTCGGCAACCAGGAGGGGGCGGCGGCGCTGGAGATCACCCTCGTCGGGCCGGAGCTGGAGCTGGAGGCCGGGGGCTGGGTGGCCCTGACCGGCGGCCGGGTCGCCGCCGACCTGGACGGCCGGCAGTTCCCGATGGACATGGCCGTCCGGGTCGAGCCCGGGCAGGTGCTACGGGTCGGATCGGTGACCAGCGGCCTCCGCGCCTATGTGGCCGTGCGCGGCGGCATCGACGTCCCGCCGGTGCTGGGCAGCCGCTCCACCGACACCCTGGCCCCGGTCGGGCCGCCGCGGCTGGTGGAGGGGGCCGGCCTGCCCGTAGGCGACCAGGCCGGCGGCGACCCGTTCGGGCAGGTGGCCCCCACCCCGCCGGTCGACCCCGAGCCGGTGCTGCGCACGGTCCGCGGCCCCCGCGACGACGTCTTCACCTCCGAGGCGCTGGGCACCCTGATCGACGCCACCTGGAGCGTCACCTCCGACAGCGACCGAACCGGGGTCCGCCTGGACGGCCCCGTGCTGGAGCGGCGGCGCAAGGCCGAGCTCGCCTCCGAGGGCATGGTCGAGGGCTCGCTCCAGGTGCCGCCGGACGGCCACCCGATCCTGTTGCTGGCCAACCACCCCACCACCGGTGGCTACCCGGTGATCGCGGTGGTGGTCGGCCGCGACCTCCCACTGGCCGCCCAGGCCCGCCCCGGGACCCGGCTGCGGTTCCGGTTCGTCTCCGTGGCCGCGGCCCGGGAGGCCGCGCGTGCCGCTGGGCCCTAGATCGGCCCGGGGGCTGGACAGCAGCGGTGGAACCGCTCGCCGCCGTCGGTGGCCGCGACCCGGCCCTCGCGGACCAGCTTGGCCAGGTGGGCGCGGACCGACAGCTCGGCCGCCGGGTGCAGGGCCGGGTCGACCTCGGCGTAGACCCGGGCCACGACCTCGGCCGGGGTGCGGTCGCCGGCGGCCAGGGCGGCCAGCACCTGGGCCTCACGGTCGCGGCGGTGGGCCAGGTAGCCCTCGACCCTCGCTGTGGCGTCGGCCACCAGGGGGCCGTGGCCCGGATACAGCCGCTCCGGCCGCAGGTCGCGCACCAGCTCCAGCGAGGCCAGGTAGGCGGCCATGTCCCCGCCCGGCCACTCGACCACGGTGGTGCCGCGGCCGAGCACGTGGTCGCCGGTGAACACCGCCCGCTCGGCCGCGAGCAGGAAGCAGCAGTGGTCGGCGGCGTGACCGGGCGTCGGCAGCGGCCGGAGCTCCAGCCCGGCCGCGGCCACCGGGTCGCCGGTGGCCAGGTCGGGGGCGTCCGGGGTGGCCCAGCCGGGGGCGAGGGCGGCCAGCGGCGCCCCGACCCGCTCGGCGAAGGCGCGGGCCCCCTCGGCGTGGTCGACGTGGGTATGGGTGAGCAGCACGAGCTCGACGCCGCGCCCGGCACAGGCCGACACCACCGCCAGGGCGTGCCCGTCGTCGGCCGGCCCGGGGTCGATCACCACCGCCGACCCCGCGTCCGGCTCGGCGACCACGTAGGTGTTGGTCCCCTCGAGGGTGAGCGGCGACGGGTTGGGCGCCAGCACCCGGGTCACCCGCGGACTCCAGGCCTCGGTCATGCGGTCCCCCCGGGCCGTCCGGGCCGCCCCGGCCTCCAGCGCGGCCGCGGGCAGCGGGTACCGCTCCCGCCAGGGCATGACCAGCTCGGCGCCGTCGAGGACGGGCAGGACGCGCTCGACCGGCCGGTCGGCGCCGGCGGCGAGCGCCGCTTCCACGGAGCCGAAGGCGGCCAGGTCGCGCAGGGTGTAGCGGGTCGGGGGGAGCATCGGCAGGGACTGGTCGGCGGCGGCCTCGGCCGGCGGCAGCCAGCGCTCCCCCTCCGCCTCGGCCAGGTGGACGGTGACGGCGGCGTCGTCCGGCAACCCGGCCAGGAAGAAGCGGGTGTCGTAGCGGCGCGGCTCCTCCTCCGGCGTCACCCACCAGGCCCAGTAGCGCAGCCGGCCCGAGTCCAGCCGCACCCCGAGCCGGGCCAGCAGCTCGGCGAAGCCGGCCGCCCCGGCCAGCAGCTCGCCCCTGGCCGCGGCCAGCTCCTCGGCCCCGGCGGCCGGGGTGGCCAGCAGCAGGCCGGCCTCCTCCAGGGTCTCCCGGCAGGCGGCGACCACCTGCCCCCTTGCCTCGTCGACCGGCAGGCCGAGACGCTCGGCCCAGGCCGCCGGGGGCGGCCCGCCCCAGGTCGCGTCCACCACCGGGTCGCGGTCGGCCTCGTCGACCCGCCCCCCGGGGAACACCCACAGCCCGCCCGCGAACCCCATCCCCGCCGGCCGCCGCTGCAGGTACGCCTCCGGCCCATCCCGCCCGTCGCGCAGCAGCACCACCGTCGCAGCGGGTCGCGGGACGACAGCCACCGGGGTCCTCCTCAGCCTGGTTCCGGAGACCTGCATGGTACGTGCCCTCCCGACCGGCCGGGCGCTGCACTACTCCGAGCCTCGCCGCCCCGGGGCTGTGGACAACCCAACGCACCTCCTCGCCCGGTCGGCTACGCTCCCCCACCGGGGGACCCGGCAGCGGACCGGGTGGGGGTGAAGCGCGGCCCCGGGTCGGGGCGGACCCGGACACAGCACTGGAGGCTGCGGCGTGACCCTGGGTCGTCGACAATGGGGGCATGACGAGCGATCCGCGTCGGCTGCTGCCGAACATGGACGTGCTGCTCGGGCATCCGGACCTGGTCGAGCGGGCGGCGACGTTCGGGCGGTCCTCGGTGCTGGGGGCGGCGCGGCGGGCGCTGGAGGTCAGCCGGGGGGCGGTGGCCGGTGGTGGGGCGGTGCCGGGGGTTGACGAGCTGGCGGCGAGGGTGGCCGGGGAGCTGGACGGTCGGTGGGCGGCACGGACCCGGGCGGTGGTGAACGCCACCGGGGTGGTGCTCCACACGAACCTGGGGCGGGCGCCGCTGTCGGCGGCGGCCAGGGCGGCGGTGGCCGAGGCCGCCGGGTACGCCGCCGTGGAGTACGACCTGGCGGCCGGGACCCGGGGCCGGCGCGGGGCCGCGGCCGAGGCGCTGCTGCGCGAGGCCACCGGGGCCGAGGCCGCGCTGGCCGTGAACAACGCCGCCGGGGCGCTGCTCCTCGCCCTCGGCGGGCTCGCCCGGGGCCGGGAGGTGCTGGTCTCCCGGGGGGAGCTGATCGAGATCGGGGGCGAGTTCCGGCTCCCCCAGATCATGGAGGCGGCCGGGGTGGTGCTGCGCGAGGTCGGCACCACCAACCGCACCCACCTGCGCGACTACGCCGCCGGGTTCGGCCCGGACACGGGGCTGGTGCTGGCCGTGCACCCGTCCAACTACCGGGTCGAGGGGTTCGCCACCCGCCCGGCCCTCGGCGAGCTGGCCGCGCTGGCCCACGAGCACGGCCTGGCGCTGCTCCACGACGTCGGGTCGGGGCTGCTGGCCGGCGAGCTCGGGGACGAGCCGTCGGTCTCCGGCAGCCTGGCCGCCGGCGCCGACCTGGTGCTGTTCTCCGGCGACAAGCTCCTCGGCGGCCCGCAGGCCGGCCTGGTGGTGGGCCGGGCCGAGCTGGTCGGGCGGCTGGCCCGGCACCCGCTGGCCAGGGCGGTCCGGGCCGACAAGCTGACCCTGGCCGCCCTGGAGGCGACCCTGGCCGCCCACCTGGCCGGCCGCCGCGACGAGCTGCCTGTGTGGCGGTCCCTGCTGCTGACCGTGGCCGAGCTCGAGCCACGGGCCGCCGCCCTGGCCGCCTCGGTCGGGCCGGCCGCCTCCCTGCGCACCGGGACCAGCGTGGCCGGCGGCGGCAGCCTCCCGGGGGAGGGCATGGAGAGCGTGCTCGTCGAGGTCGACCCGGCCCCGGACGGGGCGGCCGCGGTGCTGGCCCGGCTGCGTGCCGGCGAGCCCCCGGTGGTGGCCAGGGCCGAGCGGGGCCGGGTCGTGCTCGACCTGCGCACCGTCCCCCCGGAGCAGGACGAGGTGGTGGGGCGGGCGCTGGCCGCGGCCCTGGGACCTCCCGCCGGCCCCGCGGGTCCCCCGGCGTCCCCCGGACCCTGATGCCGCACGTCATCGGCACCGCCGGCCATGTCGACCACGGCAAGTCGGCGCTGATCCAGGCCCTGACCGGGACCGACCCGGACCGGCTGGCCGAGGAGAAGGCGCGGGGCCTGACCATCGACCTCGGGTTCGCCTGGACCACCCTGCCGTCCGGCCGCGAGGTCGGCTTCGTCGACGTCCCCGGCCACGAGCGGTTCGTCCACAACATGCTCGCCGGGGTCGGCGGGGTCGGCTGCGCCCTGTTCGTGGTCGACGCCAGCGAGGGCTGGCGGCCGCAGTCGGCCGAGCACCTGGCCATCCTCGACCTGCTCGGCATCCCCACCGGGGTGGTTGCGCTGACCAAGGTGGACCTGGTCGACCAGGCCACCCGGGACCGGGTGGCCGCCGAGGTGCGCGACCGGCTCCGCGGCACCACCCTGGCCGGGGCGGCCGTTGTGGCCACCGCCGCCCCGTCCGGCGTGGGTGTCGACGCGCTGGCGACCGCCCTGGACGCCGCCCTCGACCGGCTGCCGGAGCCGCCGGACCGGGGCCGGCCGCGGGTCCCGGTGGACCGGGTGTTCACCATGCGGGGCAGCGGGACGGTGGTCACCGGGACCCTCTCCGGCGGGTCGCTGCGGGCCGACGGCGAGGCCGAGCTGCTGCCGTCCGGGCGCCGGGTCCGGGTCCGCGGCCTCCAGGGCCACGGCCGCCCCCTGGAGGTGGCGGCGCCGGCCCGCCGGGTGGCGGTCAACCTGGCCGGGGTCGCCACCGGCCAGGTTGACCGCGGCGACATGGTGGTGCTGGCCGGCCAGTGGGCGGCGACCGGCACGGTCGACTGCCGGCTGCGCTGCCTGGCCGGCGCTCCCGCCCCGCTGCGCGGGCGCGGCGCCTACCTGGTCTATGCCGGCGCGGCCGAGACCGCGGCCCGCCTCCAGCCGCTCGACGCCGCCGAGGTCCGCCCCGGCGGCGACGCCCTGGTGCGGCTGCACCTGGAGCGGCCGATGGTCCTGGACGTGTTCGAGCCCCTGGTCCTGCGGGACAGCGGCCGCGACGAGACCGTCGGCGGAGGCGTGGTCCTCGACCCGTTCCCGCCCGCGACCGTCCGGGGCACCGCCGCCCGGGTCCGCCGCACCGAGGAGCTGGAGGCCCGCGAGGCGGCCGGCCGGGACGGCCTGCTGGAACGGGTCCTGGCCGAGCGGGCCGTCGTCCCCCTGTCCGACCTCCCCCGCCTCGCCGCCATCGCCCCCGACCGCCTCCCGGCCGCCCTCGCCGCTGGTCGGCGGATCGGGCGGAGGGGTCCGGGGGACCGCCGGGGTGGTCCCCCGGGGATCGGGAGGTGGGGTGGTCCGGTCGCGGACCCTTGCCTGGACCCGGGAGGCCTGGGAGGCGGCCGGGGCGGCGGTGCTGGAGGCCGTGGAGGGCCAGCACCGGGACGACCCGTCGGCGCCCGGCCTCCCGGCCCAGGCGGCGCGGGCGGCCGCCAGCCGCCCGGCCGATCCCGCCCGGCCCGGCTGGCCGGCGTCGGCCGGGACCGAGGTGGTGGAGGCGCTGTGTGCCGACGGGCGGCTGGTGGCCGACGGCCCGACCCTGCGCAGGCCGGGGCACGGGGTGCGGCTCGACCCGGCCCAGCGGGCGCTGCGGGCCCGGGTCGAGGCCGCCCTGGCCGAGGCGGGGGTCGGGCTGCTCGGCGACACCGCCCTGGCCGAGCTCGGCGCCGACCGCAAGGCGACCGCGCTGCTGGTCCGGCTGGGCGTGCTGGTGGCCGTCGCCCCGGGTGGCTACCTCGGCCGCTCGACCCTGGAGGCGGCGGTGGCGACCCTGCGCCGCAGCTTCCCCGACGGCCGCCCGTTCGCGGCCACCGAGGCCAAGGAGGCCCTCGGCACCACCCGCCGGACCGCCATCCCCCTGCTCGAGCACCTCGACCGCACCGGCGTCACCGTCCGCCAGGGCGACCTCCGCCGCCTGGCCGCGCCCGTCCAGGACCCCGGCCGGCGGGCGCCGTAGGCGGTCGGTCCGCTACTCGCCGTCCCAGTCGACCGGGGTGGTCTTCCCCTGCTCCCAGTCCTCGCGCAGCAGGGCATGGCCGAATGGTAGCCGGATGCGCCACCATGTCGCGCATGAGCACGACCGCCCCGACGCGCGAGCGCACCACCCAGGACGACGACGTCGTCGAGCCGGACATCCCCTGGGTGGTGATCGTCTGGAACGACCCGGTCAACCTGATGTCGTACGTCGTGTTCGTGCTCCAGAAGCTGTTCGGCTACGACCGGGAGAAGGCCACCCGGTTGATGCTCGACGTCCACCACAAGGGCAAGGCGGTGGTCTCCTCCGGCCCGAGGGAGAAGGCCGAGTTCGACGTCTACCGCCTCCACGGCCACGGGCTCTGGGCCACCATGCAGAAGGACCGGTAGGCGTTGGCCGCGTCGTTCAAGCGGGTCGGCGCCGACCGGGTGCGGGTCCGGCTGGCCCAGGACGAGGTCGCCATCCTCCGCGGCCTCCCCGACCAGCTCCGCTCCGTGCTCGCCGAGGGAGGGGACGAGCCCGTCAACCAGCGGCTGTTCCCCCCGGCCTACCTCGACGTGGCCGACATCGAGCACGACACCGAGTTCCACCGCCTCATGCACGACGACCTGGTCAAGGAGAAGCTGGCCAACCTCGACCTGGTCACCGACACCCTCGCCCGGGGCTCCACCTCCGTCCGCCGCTGGACGGTCGAGCTCACCGACGAGGAGGCCACCGCCTGGCTCGGTGTCCTCAACGACCTCCGCCTCGCCCTCGGTGTCCGCCTCGACATCACCGAGGACTTCGACGGCGACGTCGACGACACCGACCCCCGCGCCCCCGCCCTCCGCCTGCTCAGCTACCTGGGCTGGCTCGAGGAGCAGCTCCTGGACGCCCTCCAGACCTGACCCTCCGCGGTAGCTGGCTAGCCGGTCTCCAGGCGGACGGCCACGCCTCGGTTCTGCGCCGCCCGGCGGGCCAGCTCGACCGTCCGTTCGGGAGCGCCCTTGATGACCAGACGATCGGCCTGACGGTCCACGAGCACTGCCTTGACCAGCTCGTCGACGAAGGACGGGGTGCTCGCCTGCAGCGCCGAGCAGTCCACCAGCACGACGGTGTCCGAGAGGTCGTCGGCGAGGCCCGCCGTCAGTTCCCGTGCCTGATCCCGGCTCGACACGAGCTTCGGGGCAATGAGGGTCGACATGGTGGATCTCGCCTCCGATCTCCCTCTCGATCACCTGCCTGGCCGACAGGGCACCTGACACCGACAATCGTACCTTGCGGCAAGACACCTCGAACGTCCGTGCCTGCCCCGGGTCACCGTCCTCGAGGCGACACCGCTCCGGATCCAGACGATGCCGTCGAGCGCCTTGACGCCATCGACGACGCCCGGAAGCCCTGGCCCCGGCCCTCGTCCGGGACGCTGGAGACGTTCCACTGGATCGCTCGCCGAATGGCCTCGCCGTCCGGCATGTCGCCGTATCGGGCGCGGAGCGACTCCCGGATGCCCACACCCGCATCCCCGACGGCCACGACGATCCGTTCCTCAGGCGCTCCGGCCTTGTAGCGCTGGGCGGCGATGAACCCGCCGACGGGCGAGCCGGCATGCTCGACGACGTTCTGGCCCAGCTCACCGGCCGCCTCGAACAGCTGGTTCACGACCTCGCCGTCGGCGCCGCCTTCGAGCGCGTTCCCAGATGAACGGACGCCAGGCAGCGCCCCCTCGACGCGAACCTCGAACGCGTCGAGAACCTCACCGAGGTGCATCCGGGAGAGCCAGCTGCGCACGTCGATGTCTCGGGAAGCACGAGCTTGACCGGCAGCCCGTCCCTGGCCGCGGAGGCGATGAAGCAGTGGATATGGGTGTCAGGGTTTGGCGGAGAGGCCGGTGCAGCGGCGGAGGGACTGCCAGGAGGAGATGGCGCGGGTGGCGTTGGCGCCCTGGAGGGGGATGGGGATGCCGCCGGAGATGACGGCGGGGACCCAGCGGGAGGCGGTGATGGCGCGGCCCTGGGTGGTGAGGAGGAGGACGCCGGACTGGGCGGTGAGGCCGCCGCGGGAGTAGAAGACGAAGTTGCCCAGGCCGTAGTGGACGTAGGCGCCGCGCAGGTAGCCGCCGCCGAGGAGGATGTGGGCGTGGGAGCCGACGACCACGTCGGCGCCGGCCGCGACCAGCTTGGGGGCGAGGGCGCGCTGGCGGTCGATGGGGCAGTTGACCAGCTCCCGGCCCCAGTGGAGGTCGACCACGACCGTGTCGGCCGACTGCCGGGCGGCGCGGACGGCGGCCAGGAGGCGCGCCTCCTCGTAGGCCGAGGCCATGCCGGGCTTGCCGTCGCCGGCGGTCCAGGCGGCGGCGAGGTTGCTGTCGAGGACCTGGGTGGCGCCGATCACGGCGATGCGCTGGCCCTTGACGGTGACCAGGTGGGCCCGGTAGGCCTCGTCGGCGTTGCGGCCGACCCCGACGACGGGGAACTTGGCCGCCTTGGCCGCGGCCAGCGAGTCGCGCAGGCCGACCACGCCGAAGTCCAGGCCGTGGTTGTTGGCCATGCTGGCCACGTCGACGCCGGCCTCCTTGAGGGCGGCCAGGGCCGGCGGCGGGGCCCGGAAGGTGAAGTCCTTGGGGGCGGGGGTGCCGCGCTCGGTGATCGCGGTCTCGAGGTTCACCACGGCCAGGTCGGCCCGGCGGAGCACGCCGGCGATGGGGCCGAGGGTGGTGGCCGGGTTGGCGGACAGCCGGGACTCGATCGCGCCCTCGAAGTGGACGTCCCCGCCGAAGGCGAGGGTGACCGGCTCGCCGGTCGGCTCCCTGGTGGCGCCGGCCCGCTGGGCGGTGGTGGTCGGGCGTTCGGTGGTCGTCGTCGCCTCGGCCGCCGTGGTCGTCTGGGTCGCCGGGGCCGCCTGCCCGGGGTCGTCGCCGGCGTCGCCGCAGGCGCTCAGCAACGCCAGCGCCGCCACGGTCAGCGAGGCGACCAGGTGGCGGCGCAGGGGACGTGACGGACGGTGGGGTGGACGGGGCACAGCAGACTCCAGGGTCGGCGCTCGGGGAAGCGCTGCCTAGGGTCGCATGCCGTGACCCCGCCGTGCCAGGCTGCTCAGCGGCCCAGGCTCGGGTAGTAGAGCCGGGTCGGGCCCATCGTGTCGCGGCGCGACGGCCACGGCGGGCTCAGGATCGACCCCACGATGTCGTTGGCCCGCGAGGCCACCCCGGTCGGCCACAGCAGCCGGCCAAGGCGCCTGCGCGACCGGCGCTGGCGCCTCCGCTTGGCGACGCGTACCTGCCGGAACCGCTCGGCGTCGGCGTGCAGTTCGGCGATGCGCTGGTAGCTGAGCTCCCGGTTCATGTCGTCCCAGCTCATGACATCCTCCTCGTCTCTCTAACACCAGTGAACAGTCTACACTGGTGTCGCACTCCATGCAACCGCTAAACTAGGATCACCGGTGTTCATGAGGAAGGATGTCAGATGGAGACGACAGCAGGCGACGAGGCCGTCCCGCGGGAGCTGGTGGCCGTCCAGGCGCTGGTCAACACCATCGACCTCGAGGACGCCGACGACCAGCTCGACAGCCCGGAGGCGCTGCGGCGCTTCCTGACCGGCCATGGGCTGCTCGGCGCCTCCGAGCCGGTCGGCCAGGACGACCTGGCCATCGCCGTCGAGCTGCGGGAGGCGCTGCGGGCGATGCTGCGGGTCAACCACGGCGAGCCCCTCGACCCGGACGCCCTGGCGGTCGTGAACCGGGCCGCCGCCGGGCTCCCCCTCCAGGTGGCCTTCGACGACGAGGGCCACCCCGTGCTCGGCCCCGGCTCGGCCGGCTGCCGGGGCGCCCTGGCCGCCCTCCTGGCCGGGGTCGCCCAGGCCAGCGCCCAGGGCACCTGGGAACGGCTCAAGGCCTGCTCGGCCGATTCCTGCCAGTGGGCCTTCTACGACCGGTCCAAGAACCGCTCCGGCCGCTGGTGCTCGATGCAGACCTGCGGCAACCGCACCAAGACCCGCACCTACCGCAGCCGGCGGCGCAGCGAAGCCTAGGCCCGCCCGACCTCGGCGACCTCGACGATGGCCTCGACCTCGACCGGGACGCCGAGGGGGAGGGCGGCCACCCCGACGGCCGCGCGGGCGTGGCGGCCGGCGTCGCCGAAGGCCTCGCCGAGCAGCTCGCTGGCGGCGTTGATCACCTTGGGCGCGTCGGTGAAGCCGGGGGTGCAGGACACGAACCCGGTCACCTTGACGACCCGGCGGACCTGGGAGAGCTCGCCCAGCTCGGCCTTGAGGGCGGCGATGCAGGTTGATCGCGCAGGTGCGGGCGGCGGCCCGGCCGGCCTCGAGGTCGACGTCGTCGCCGAGATGGCCGAGGTGGCTGGGGGTGCCGTCGACCACCGGGACCTGGCCCGAGACGAACACCAGGTTGCCGGTCCGGACGGTCGGCACGTAGGCGGCGACCGGCACGGCCGGCGAGGGAAGGCTCACGCCGAGCTGCTGGAGGCGCTCCTCGGGGGTTGGCATGTGGGGCTCCTTGTTCGGGCCGGCCGGGTGCGGGCAGAGCCTATACGGCGAAGAACGACCGCACGTCGTCGATCGACCGGGTGAGGCGGGCCGGGGGCAGGCTGGCCAGCAGGGCGGCGCGGTAGCCGGCGTCGGCCAGGCGCCGGTCGAGCACGGCCATGACCCCCCGGTCGGTCTCCGAGCGGACCAGGCGGCCGAGGGCCTGCTGCAGGGAGACGGCGGCGGCCGGCAGCCAGACCTCGGAGAACCGGGAGGCGCCCTTGGCCTCGACCCGCCGCCCGCGCTCGGCCAGCAGGGGGTCGTCGGGCCGGGGGAACGGCAGCCGGTCGAGCACCAGCAGCGACAGGCTCTCGCCGGGCACGTCGAACCCCTCGAAGAAGGTCCGGGTGGCCACCAGCACGCTGGCCACCTCGTCGCGGAAGCGGGCGGCCAGCCGGGCCGGGACGTCGTCGCCCTGGACCAGCAGCTCGTAGGGGAGCTGGGCCAGGGCGGCGGCGAACGACTCGACCGCCCGCCAGGAGGTGCAGAGCACCAGCGCCCGGCCCCGGGAGGCTTCGACCAGCGAGACCAGCTCGCGCTCGGCGGCGGCCTGGAACCCGTCCGAGGACGGCTGGGGCACGGCCCGGGGCACGTACAGCAGGGCGTTGGCCCGGAAGTCGAACGGCGAGGCGGCCACGACACGTGCCGGTTCGGCCACCCCGAGGGTCCGGGCGGCCACCTCGAGGCTGCCGGCAACGGCCAGGGTGGCCGAGCAGGCGACCGCCGCCGGCACCCGGTCCCACAGCACCCCCTCCAGCACCGGCCCCGGCTCGACCAGCGCCGAGCGGATCACCCTGGTCCCGCCCCGCCCCTCCTCGACCCAGACGGCCAGGTCTCCGGCGGGGGCGGCCGGGCGGGGCCGCGGGGGGCCGTCCCCGCCGGGCGGCGCCGGCTCGGCCTCCTGGCCGCCGGCCCGGGCGGGCGGGGCGGCCAGGCGCTCCAGGTCGCGGGCCAGGGCGCGGAGGCGGCGGCGGGCGGCCAGCAGGGCGGTGGCCTCGTCGCCGGGGTCGCCGAGGTCCTTGAGGGTGGCGAGCATGGTCTGGAGGTCGTTGCCGAGGGGCGTGAGGGCGGCGGTCAGGGTGGCCTGGGCCCGGCCGCCGGGGAGGACCGGGCCGGGGTAGAGGTCGGCGGCCAGCTCCTGGAACCGGCCGCGGAGGCGCCGGGACCAGTCGGTGCGCATCCCGGCCGCCTTGGCGGCGGCGTCGGCGGCCGCCCCGGCCCGGCCCATCCGGGCCGCGGTCACCGTGACCCCGTAGAGGTCGGCGGCGTGGTCGGCCAGCCGGTGGGCCTCGTCGACCACGATCACGTCGACCTCGGGCAGCATCACCCCGGGGGCGTCCGACATGGCCCGCAGCTCCAGCTCGAGCAGGAGCAGGTGGTGGTTGGTCACCACCACGTCGACCTCGCGGGCCTCCTCCCTGGCCCGTTCGGCGAAGCAGCGCTGGTGGAAGGCGCAGCCCTTCTGCCCCGGGCAGTCCTCGCCGCTGGTCGAGACCAGGTCCCAGACGTCGTCGCGGACCCCGGGCGGGGCGTCCAGCCGGCTGCCCGTCGGCGACTCGGCCGCCCAGGCGGCCACCTCGAGGGCCGCCTCCTCGGCCGCCGTGGCGGCCAGCCGGGTCGCCGCCACCAGCGCCTCCATGCGGGCCCAGCAGGCGTAGTTGCCGCGGCCCATGGCCAGGGCCGAGGTGGTGCCGAAGGCGTCGGCCAGGCGGGGCAGGTCGCGCTCGATGAGCTGCGACTGGAGGGCCTTGGTGGCGGTGGCCACGATCGCCCGCCGCTCGGCGGCCACGATCGGGACCAGGTACCCCAGCGACTTGCCCACCCCCGTCGGGGCGTGGACCAGCAGCGGGGCCTGGGCCTCGAGGGCCTCGGCGACGGCGGCGGCCATGCGCCGCTGGACCGCCCGCTCGGTCAGGCCGGGCAGGGCGGCGAAGGCGGCGTCGAGGTCCATGGCCCGAACCTAACGGGCGACCGCGACATCGCGGTCGCTCCGCCCACAGGGGATGGCTACCCGCCCTTGGGGCGCTTGAAGAAGGCGATCGTGCCGCCGACCTCGGCGGTGTGGACGGCGACCAGCTCCCAGCCGTCGTCACCCCAGTTGTCGAGGATCTGCTTGGTGTTGTGGGGCAGCAGCGGGACGGTCGCGTACTCCCAGGCGGTCATGGCACTCCCCATCGCTCGGCGCTTGGCTACCGGCCTGGGAGGCTACCGGTCAGCCGGCGCGGCGGGCCAGGAGCTGCCGGCGCTCGTACTCGTTGAGCCCGCCCCAGATGCCGTGGGGCTCGCGGACCAGCAGGGCGTACTCGCGGCACTCGACCAGCACCGGGCAGCTGCGGCAGATCGCCTTGGCGGCCGACTCGCGGGCCAGCCGCTCCTCCTTGCGCTCCAGGTGGTTGGGGGCGAAGAACAGGTTGGAGACCGGGCCCTTGCAGGCCGCTCGGTACTGCCAGCCGATCTGGAGATCCGTTGACGACAGGTCGCCGCCGGCTGCGGCGCCCGATGAGGTGGCCATGCCGATGTTCCTTCCTCGCCCTGATCGCTCTCGCGTCACCCTCGGGCCGTCGTGAGCTGGGCACACCGCTCGCGGTCTTGTCGAGCGGCTCCGGATCGCAGGGTAACCCACGGCATCAGCGGCCTCAATCTCCATGCAGTAACGCTTTTGTTGCGGCCCAGGTATCCCACAACCAGCTTCAACCCGGCGTAAAGGGCACTAACCGGGGCGGCCGTTGCCCTGCTCGGGCTGGGGCCCCTCCTCGGGTCCCGGCGAGGCCTGGGACGAGGGCGGCGGCGGGACCGCCGGCGGGGGGGCTGGCGGGGTCCCGTTGCCGGGGTCGCCGCCGCTGGAACGCCCGATCAGGCTCAGCAGCTCGATCGGGATCGGCATGACCAGGGTCGAGTTCTGCTCGGTGGCCACGGCGGCGACCGTCTGGAGGAAGCGGATCTGCATGGCCTGCGGGTTCTGGCTCAGGATGGCGGCCGCGTCCGACAGCAGCCGCGACGCCCGCCGCTCGGCGTCGGCCGAGATCATCAGGGCCCTGGCCTCGCGGTCGGCCTCGGCCTCGCGGGCCATGGCCCGGCGCAGGTCGTCGGGCAGGTCGACGTCCTTGACCTCGACGCGAGAGGACCTGGACGCCCCACTCGTGGGTGACCCGGGCGATGACCCCGTGCAGCTCCCGGTTGATCGACTCCCGCTCGCTGAGCAGCGTGTCCAGGTCGTACTTGCCCAGCATGGCCCGGAGGTTGGTCTGGGCGGACTGGCTGACCGCGAACAGGTAGTTCTGCACCTTGACGACCGCCGCGACCGGCTCCTCGACCCTGGCGTAGACCACCGCGTCGACCCGCATGGTGACGTTGTCCTTGGTGATCACGTCCTGGGGCGGGACGTTCATGGCCACCGTCTGGATGGTGACCTTGCGCATCCGGTCGATGCCGAACGGCAGCAGGATGATCAGGCCCGGCCCCTTGGCCTTGCCCCGGACGCGGCCGAGCCGGAACACGACCCCGCGCTCGTACTCCTGGAGCACGTGGACCATGGAGACGATGCCCCAGATGATCAGGGCGATGACGGCGATGACGATGAGGACGACGACCCAGGTCTCCATGGCCTGTCCCTCCCGTCCAGGTCGTCCGGTTCCGGATGCCGGGCCTCAGTTTGTCACAGGATGTGGACGATCGGTTGGCTCCCGGCCGAGTTCGGTGACCGGTCCCTCGGTGAGGCCGCCCCGGCCGCCGCTGAACAGGCGCCAGAACGCGTCCGCGGCCAGGATGAACGGCGGGTAGCCGAGGTAGCCGAGGATCGGCATCTCGAACAGCGGCCAGAAGCCGACGTACGGGATGCGGTACTGCCAGTAGGGCAGCGCCCCCCAGTTCCACAGCTCCCACAGGATGCCGGTGCCGAGGCCGGCCACGGCCAGCAGCAGCACCGGCCCGGCCCGGCCCTGGCGGACCAGGCCGATGATGCTGGGCCGGCCGCGCAGCTCGGCGATCCCGTCCAGGACGGCCAGCGGGGCCAGCCAGACCAGCGGGAAGGTCTGGTCCGGGGCCAGGTAGAGCAGCGGCACGCAGACCAGGCCGGCGGCCACCAGGGCGGCGGCGGTCCAGGAGGGGAGCGGGATGGCCGGCGGGTGCGGGAAGCGGACGAAGGACCGCAGCAGGTCGCGCGACTCGGCCAGCGCCGGCAGCACGAACAGGAACGACAGCGTCTTCAGCGGCATCCGCGCCGGGCCGGCGAAGAGCTGCTCGCCCACGTAGCGCCAGTTCTCCAGACGCCAGTTGGCGATCTCGAACGCCCACCAGAAGGGCGCGCTGAGGGCGAACATGGCCAGCAGCCGCCAGCCCCCGCCGTGGAGCAGGGAGCGGCCGGCCCTGGCCCAGACGACGGCGTCGGCGGCCAGGATGAAGCCGCTCCAGACCAGGTCGAACCAGTAGCCGCGGATGGGCTCGATCCCGGCCAGGCTGGCCGTCCAGCCGAACGCGATGAGCGCCAGCCCGGCGACCAGCTGCAGGGCCACCAGGCGGCGGTCGGGGGAGCCGGACCGGCCGGTGGCGGCGTCCCCTGGACGCTCCCGGGTGCCTTCCCGCCTACTCACGGTTCGCCGGCTCGGCCACCGGGGGGGCGGGGCGGCGGCCGCGGCGGCGCGAGGGCCGCACGGCCGACGGGTCCTCGGGGGCGACCTGGAGGATGCCCTCGACCACGGCCTCGACCCGGATGCGCTGGCCGGTGCCGAGGCTGCCGTCGCCGGTGGCCAGCCGGGCCCGCCACATGGCCCCGTCGACCACGACGATGCCGCCGGGGTTGAGCATGCTGCGCACGACCCCCCTGGAGCCGACCAGGGCCTCGGTGCCCATCGGGGCCTGGCGCTGGGAGCGCAGGATCACGGTCAGGATGACCACGAACCAGGCCAGCGACCACAGCACCCCGAGGACGGCCAGCCGGCCGTCGACCCGCAGCAGCGGCGACGGGCTGGTGAACAGCCACCAGGAGCCGGCGGCGGTCAGCCCGGCCGCCCCGGCCGTGGCCAGGCCGAGGCCGCCCATGGCGGCGTCGACGGTGAACAGCGCCTGGCCGGCCAGGAGCAGGGCCAGGGCCAGCCAGTTGGTGGGCAGGACGGCCAGGGCGAACACGGCCAGCAGGGCGCAGGCCAGCCCGGCCGCCCCGGCGACCCCGAACCCGGGCTGGAACCACTCGAAGGACAGGCAGGCCGCGGCGGCCAGGAGCAGCAGGTAGGCCAGGGTCGGGTTGGCCAGGCCGTGGCGGACCCGGTCGAGCAGGGAGCGCGACAGGAACCGGACCTGGAAGCCGGTCACCTCCAGCGGCCGGCCGTCGACCGTCTGGCCGTCGAGCCGCCGCACCGCGTCGGGCAGGGACTCGGCCTCGTAGTCGGCCAGCCCGGCCGCCTGGGCGGCCGCCCCGGTGAGGGTCGCTCCCCGGACCGCCGGCGGGAGCCCGGAGCGCGCGAACAGCGCCGCCTCGGCGGCCGGGTCGCGGCCCCGGCCGAGCTCGGCCGGCAGCGCCGGCCCGACCCGCGCGTCCCTGGCCACCCCGACGACGTCGGCCCCGGCGAGCACGAAGGTCGCCGCCCCGGCGGCGTCGGCCGCCCGCGGCCCGACCCACACCGCCACCGGCACCCCGGCCTCGGCCACCGTCCGCCGCACCTCGTCCGGGTCGACCCCGAGCCCCCCGAAGCTGTCCATCTGGACGAGGAACACCCGCGCCCCCCGCCGCTCGGCCCCCTCCAGGTCGCGCCGGAGCGCCCCGAGCACGCTGGCGTCCAGCACCCCCGACGCCTCGAACACCTCGATCACCGGCCCCCCGGCCTGCGCCGACGCCGGCAGCAACCCCACGGTGGCCAGCAGCGCACCAGCAAGGCAGAGGAGGACGGCGGCTCGTCGCATCGCCCCATTGTTCCCGCCCACCCCGCCCCGCGCCACGCCGTGGACAGCCGGGCGGGGGCGGCTACGATGGCGCGACCATGCTCGAGGTGCTGGACCAGGCTCGGCTGCTCGTGGTCACCGGCAAGGGCGGGACCGGCAAGACGACGGTCGCGGCCGGGCTTGCCGTGGCCGCGGCGGGGCGGGGGCGGCGGGTGCTGGTCGCCGAGGTGGAGGGGCGCCAGGGGCTGGCGGGGCTGTTCGGGCGGCGGGTGCTGGAGCACAGCGAGGTGCGGGTCGCCGAGGGGGTCAGCGCGCTGGCCATCGACCCGGACGAGTCGCTGCGGGAGTACCTGGCCCGGTACGGGTTCGCGCCGCTGGCCAGGCTGCTGAGCTGGGCGCACCTCAACCGGTTCATCACCGCGGCCGCGCCCGGGCTGGGGGATGTGCTGCTGGTCGGCAAGGTGTGGGAGGCGGCGACCCGGGAGGCGCGGCCCGGCGCGGCAGCCTACGACCTGGTGGTGCTGGACGCGCCGCCGACGGGGCGGGTGGTGCCGTTCCTGCGGGCGCCGGAGACGGTGGCCGAGCTGGCCCGGGTCGGGCCCATCCGGCACCAGGCCGACCGGGTCAGGGACCTGCTCGACGACCCGGGCCGGACCGCCGTGCTGCTCACCTGCCTGCCCGAGGAGCTGCCGGTGACCGAGACCCTCGAGGGGGTGGCGGCGCTCCGGGAGGCCGGGCTGCCGGTGGCGGGCGTGGTCGCCAACCGGGTCACCGGCGACCGGCTGGGCGGGCGGGCCGGCCGGCTGGCCGCGCTGGCCAGGGACCCGGCGCCGCTGGCGGCGGCCGCGGCCGCCGCCGGGGCCAAGCTCGACGGCGAGGCCCTGGCCAGGCTGGTCGGCGAGGCCCGCGACCGCCAGCGCCAGGTCGCCCGGGAGCGCCGCCTGCTCAAGGAGCTCCGGGCCGGGCTGGACGGGCTGCCAACGGTCGAGCTGCCCTTCCTGGCCGGCGGCGTCGGCGGCCCCGGCGAGGTGCGCGTCCTCGCCGGCCACCTGGTCCCGGCCCGGCCAGCGGCCGGGGATGGGCTGTGGACAACGGCGAGCACCCGCTCCGGTCGTCGGCTACCCTCCCGTTCGGGGGCCCCAGCATCCCGGGGTGCGGGTGGCGCGCACCCGAGGCCCATCGTGGCACCGGCGAGGCGCGCAGCCTGAGGCCGGGGAGGCCGGCCGGTGACCGCCCGGGCGGTCGTTCCCGGGCCGGGGTCGCCGCTGGCCGAGCTGGCCCGGGAGGCGCGGATCGTCGTGTGCTGCGGGTCGGGCGGTGTCGGCAAGACCTCGACCGCGGCGGCGGTGGCGCTGTGGGCGGCCGAGGCCGGGCGCCGGACCTGCGTGCTCACCATCGACCCGGCGCGCCGGCTCGCCCAGGCGCTCGGGCTCGACCTGCTGTCCAACGCCCCCGTGCCGGTCAGGGCCAAGGGGCTGCCGGCGCGGGGGCCGGGCAGCCTGGACGCGATGATGCTCGACATGCGCCGGACCTTCGACGAGGTGATCGAGCGCTACGCCCGCGACGACGAGCAGGTCGACCGCATCCTGGCCAACCGGTTCTACCAGCGGCTGTCCTCCACCCTGGCCGGCACCCAGGAGTACATGGCCATGGAGAAGCTGTACGAGCTCCACGAGTCCCAGCGCTACGACCTGCTGGTGGTCGACACCCCGCCGACCCGCTCGGCGCTCGACTTCCTCGACGCCCCCGACAACCTGAACGAGCTGCTGGACGCCCGCGCCTTCCGGCTGCTGATCGCGCCCGCCCAGCGGATCGGGCGGGGCTACCTGCGCGGGCTGAACCTGGCCACCACGGCCATGACCAAGATGGTCAGGCGGGTCACCGGCTCGGAGCTGCTGGCCGAGGTGGGCGAGTTCTTCGCCGCCTTCGAGGGCATGTACGACGGCTTCAAGGAGCGCGCCGGGCTGGTGTACGACCAGCTCAAGCACCCGAGCACGGCGTTCGTGGTGGTGGCGACGCCCGACGGGGCGGCGCTGCGCGAGGCCGCCTACTTCGCCGGCCGCCTGGCCGCCGACCGCATGCCCCTCGGCGCCCTGGTCGTCAACCGCATCCACCAGGCCGGGCCGGTGCCCAGGGTGCCGGCGGCGGCGCGGCGCCGGCTGGCCGCCGGCGGGGCCGACGGCCGCCTGCTGGCCGACCTGCTGGAGCTGCACGACGGCCTGGAGGCCCTGGCCGAGGCCGAGCAGCGCCGGGTCCGCGACCTGCTGGCCACCGTCCCCAACCTGGGCGTGGTCCAGGTCCCCCTGCTCCCGACGACGTCCATGATCTCGCGGGACTGCGGAGGTTAGGCGCGCACCTCTTTGCCTGACGCCGCCCCTGGTCCATTCGGGCGGGGCCATCGCGATCCCGGCCCCGCCCAGGCCCGCTCGGCCGCTCGAGCAGCTCGCTGCGGACCCGCAGCGGGTCGTCGCTGCGGGAGTCGACCCAGAACCAGAGGCGCAGGCTGCGGGCGCCCTGGCCGAGGTCGTTGGTGAGGACGCGGGGGGCCGGGTCCTCGGCCACCCCGTCGACCTCGGCCGCCGCGGCCAGCAGCAGCTCCCTGGCCCTGGCGGCGTCCTGGCCGTAGGGGACCTCCAGCGGGACCTCGACCCGGCGGCGCATGGTCGCGGTGGCGTTGGTCACCACCTGGGTGAACAGGAGCTTGTTGGGGACGATCACGAGCTGGCCGTCGGGGGCGCGCAGCCGGGTCGCCCTGACCTGGATCTCCTCCACCTCGCCCTCGGCCTCGGCGATGGCGATGTGGTCGCCCTCGGTGAAGGGGTGCTCCAGCAGCAGCACGATGCCGGCGGTGAAGTTGCTGACGATGTCCTGGAGGGCGAAGCCGAGGGCCACGGTGGCCAGGCCGAGGCTGCCGACCAGGACCCCGAGGTTGACCCCGCCGAGCGAGAGGGCGACCACCAGCCCGACCGCGACCGCGCCGTAGAAGGCCAGGGTGGCCACCACGACCACGACGTGGCGCTCGGCGCCGCCGCGCCGCAGCGCCCGCTCGACCGTCCGGCGCACCACCCTGGCCACCACCGCGGTGAGCCCGAGGGCGACCAGGGCGGCCAGCACGTACGGCAGCCGCCGGACGAGCCCCTCGGCGAACTGCTGGAACGAGTCGGCCAGCCCCTCCAGCGACAGGGTGTCCGCCGGGTCGAGCACGCTGGCCAGCGCTCGCATGACCACGGGCGCACGGCCTCCTCATAACGTTCGGGCGACGGCTTGCCCCTTCGGATCGACCACCCTATATCATCCGATCAGCATGGCCGACGCCCCGATCCCTGCGCCGCCAGCCCGTCTCTCCCGCGGTCGTGCAGCCTCCGTGGTGGGCGGTCGGCTGGTGCTGATCGTCGCCCTCATCGCGGCCGTCTCCCTGGTCGCGAGCGTCGCCCTGCTCCCGGTGGTGGTCCCGGCCGGCGGCCTGGCCAGGGACACCGTCGACAGGCTGGGCGACGTGCCGCCGCTCCAGGAGGCCCTGCCCGACCCGGCCCAGCGGTCGGTCATCTACGCCGCCGACGGCAAGACGGCGCTGGCCACCATCTGGCTGGACGAGAACCGCCGGGTGGTCGGCCTCAAGGACATCCCCCACCGGGTCCGCAACGCCGTCATCGCGATCGAGGACGACCGCTTCTTCCAGCACAAGGGTGTCGACTTCCGGGGCATCGCCCGGGCGGGCGTCACCAACCTGCGCTCCGGAGCGTTCGCCCAGGGCGGCAGCACCCTCACCCAGCAGCTGGTCAAGCTGACCATCACCGGCAACTCGCGGACCATCGACCGCAAGCTGCGCGAAGCCATGTACGCGGTCGAGCTGGAGCGGCGCTACAGCAAGAACGAGATCCTCCAGTACTACCTGAACCAGGCCTACTTCGGCGAGGGCGTCTACGGCATCGCCACCGCGGCCCAGCACTACTTCGGCAACAAGTCGGTCAAGTTCGTGAGCCTGTCGGAGGCGGCGTCGCTGGCGGCCACCATCGCCGCCCCCGAGCGCTACAAGCCGACCGCCAAGAAGGCCAACGTGGCCCGGCGCAACGTGGTCCTCGACCGGATGCAGAAGCTCGGCTACGCCTCCGCCAAGGACGTCGCCAAGGCCAAGAAGGAGAAGCTCAAGGTCGAGCGGTACACCCCGCCCAGCCGCCAGCCGTACTTCCAGGCCTACATCGTCGACCAGCTGCTGAACGACCCCAGCTACGACAAGGCCCTCGGCAAGGTCGGCACCGACGAGCGCAAGCGCAAGGTGTTCCAGGGGGGCCTGAAGATCTACACCACCCTGCAGGGCCCCAGGCAGGCGATGGCCGCCAACGCCGTCCAGGGCCAGATGAACCCGTTCCGCGGCGACCCGGCCGGGGCGCTGGCCAGCGTCGAGCCGAACACGGGCCGGATCGTCGCCCTGTACGGGGGCAGGAGCTTCAAGAAGTCCCAGGTCGACCTGGCCACCGCCCAGGGCGGCACCGGCTTCCAGCCGGGGTCGGCGTTCAAGATGTTCTTCGTCGTGGCCGCCCTGGAGAAGGGCATCTCGCCCGGGATCGTCATGCCCGGCCCGGCACGGATCACCATCCCCAACCGCCGCTGCTACACCGGCCAACGGTCCCTGGAGCCCCGGGAACGCCGGCGACTCCAGCGCCGGGACCTACAACATGTACGGGGCCGTGGCCAACTCGGTGAACACCTGGTTCGCCCAGCTCGCGGTGAAGGTCGGCCCCGAGAACGCGGTCGAGGTGGCCCGCAGGATGGGCATCACCAACATCCCGCCCCGCGGCTCCAAGGAGTACGCCTCCTGGAACGTCTGCTCGCTGGTGCTGGGCGTCCAGGGAGGTGTCGGTCCTGGACATGGCCGGCGCCTTCGGCGTGCTGGCCAACAAGGGCGTCCGCTGCGCCCCCTACTCGATCACCAAGGTGGTCGCGCCGGGCGAGCGCAAGCCCATCATCGAGAACAGGCCCGAGTGCAAGCGGGTCATCGACGAGAAGATCTCCACCCGGACCGTGGCCATGCTGCGCGGGGTCATCACCAACGGCACCGGCGGCAGGGCGTCGCTGGGCGCCCGGCCGGTGGCCGGCAAGACCGGCAGCGCCCAGAACAACACCAGCGCCTTCTTCTCCGGCTTCACCCCCCAGCTCTCCACCTCGGTCTGGGTCGGCTACCGGGCCAGGCGGGTGCCGATGCGCAACCTGTTCAACGGCGGGCCGGTCTACGGCGGGACCTTCCCGGCCCTGATCTTCCACAACTACATGGAGGCCGCCCTGGCCGGCCAGCCGGTCGTCGGGTTCCCGGCGGCCCCGCCGCCCCCGGCCCCGCCGGCGCTCGGCGTGCCCGACGTGGTCGGCATGTCCCAGCAGGCCGCCCAGGCCATCCTGGCCCGGGCCGGGTTCGGCAGCAGCGTCCGGCAGGTCCCCAGCGCCCAGCCCAAGGGCCGGGTCGTCCGCCAGGGCCCGCGCGCCGGCACCCGGGTACGCCAGGGCACCACCGTGTACCTGGCCGTGTCCGGCGGCCGCGGCGGCGGCCGCGACGTGATCGTGCCCGGCGTGGTCGGGCTCCAGGCCAGCGTGGCCAGGACGCTGCTGGGCAGGGCGGGCCTGGCCTCCGGCCTGGCCTACACCAACAGCGGCACCCCCGGCCGGGTGGCCGCCCAGAGCCCGGGGCCGGGCAGCCGCCTGCCCCGAGGGTCGTACGTGACCCTGGTCATCGGCCGGCGGAACTAGCCGGCGCGGGCCGCCCGAGGCGCTCCAGGACCAGGCGGCGGACCTCGTTGCCGTCGGCGCGGCCCTTGACCTGGGGCATGAGGCGGCCCATGACCTTGCCGAGCTCCTTGGGGCCGCTGGCCCCCGAGGCCGCCACCGCCTCGTCGACCAGCCGGGACAGCTCGGCCGGGTCGATCTCGGCCGGCAGGAACCGCTCCAGCACCGACCGCTCGTAGGCCTCCTGGTCGGCCTGCTCGGTCCGGCCGGCGTCCCGGTAGACCTGCTCGGCCTCGCGCCGCTTGCGGGCCTCCCGCTGGAGCACGGCCACCGCCTCGGGGTCCGGCAGGTCGCCGCGGGCGTCGATGGCGGCCGACTTGAGCGCCGAAAGGGCCAGGCGCAGGGCCGCCGTCTCCCGGGGCTGGCGGGCCTTCATGGCCTGGAACATCGCCTGCTGCACGTCGTCGATGAGCATTGGCCGAGCCTACAGCTACAATCCTCGTTCATCCCAGCTCACCTCCCAGGAGCGCGACGCATGCCCGGAGCTTCGTCCAAGGTCGCCCTGCTGGCCGGGGCCGTGGCCGCGGCCGGGGCCGCCTGCGTCGGCTACGGCATCCTGGTCGAGCGCGACTGGTACCGGCTGCGGCGCGAGCGGGTCGAGGCCCTCGCCCCCGGGCAGCCGCCGCTCACCGTGCTGCACCTGTCGGACCTGCACCTCACCGTCGCCGACGGCCGGCGGGTGGCGTTCCTGGAGCGCCTGGCCGGCGAGCGGGTCGACCTGGTGGTGATGACCGGCGACATGCTGGGCGAGCCCAGGGCGCTCGACCCGGTCCTGGAGGCCCTCGGCCGGTTCCGGCCCCGGCTGGGGGCGGTGGCGGTGCTCGGCTCCAACGACTACTGGGCGCCCCGGTTCCGCAACCCGCTCGGCTACTTCCTCGGGCCCAGCTCGCGCCGGCACCGCAGCTCCGGCCGCAACCCGTGGCGGGAGCTGGTCGACGGCCTGGAGGCCAGGGGCTGGACGGTGCTGTCCAACCGCCGCGGCCGCCTCGGCGACGTCGAGCTGGCCGGCATGGACGACCCCCACATCCGCCGCGACGACCTCGACGTCGCGGTCCCGCCCAACGGCCGCCCTCCGCGCCTGCGCCTCGGGGTGGTCCACAGCCCCTACCGGCGGGCCCTGGACGCCTTCGAGCGCAACGGCTACGAGCTGCTGCTGGCCGGCCACACCCACGGCGGGCAGGTCCGCCTCCCCGGGGTCGGGGCGCTGGTGACCAACTGCGACCTGCCCCGGGACCGGGTGCGCGGGCTGTCGCGCTGGGGGTCGAGCTGGCTGCACGTCTCGGCCGGCCTCGGCACCAGCAAGTACGCGCCGTTCCGGTTCGCCTGCCGGCCCGAGGCGTCGCTGCTCACGGTGGTGCCCAGGGCCTGAACCTCTACCATCTTCTGGAAGGAGGATGGTGATGGCCAAGGCCGACGCCGAGCCCCGGGGCCCAGAGCCCAGGCGGCCGGATGCCCACATCGAGCAGGCGATCGGCCGGCTCTACCGCTTCCTGGCCGCCAACCGCCGGACCCGCTTCTCCTGGGCGGTGATCCAGACCTTCTCCCGGGCCGAGGGCGCGCTGCTGTCGGGCAGCATGGCCTACTACACCTTCCTGTCCCTGCTGCCGCTGCTGATGGTGGCCGCGTTCGTGCTGGCCACCTTCGCCAGCCCGGAGCCGGAGGCCCGCGAGGCCGTCGCCGAGGCCCTCAACCAGGTCTTCCCCGGCATCGGCAGCGAGGTGTTCAACGAGGTCATCAACCAGGTCGTCACCAACAAGGCCGCCCTCGGGGTGTTCGGCCTGCTCAGCGTGGCCTACGCCGGCAGCGGCTTCGTCGGGTCGATGACCGCCTGCCTGAACCGCATGTGGCGGATCCCGAGCGGGCGCAACCCGGTCGGCCAGAAGATCGTCAACATCTCGATCGTGATGCTGCTCGGCTCGGTGCTGCTCGGCTCGGCCCTGCTCACCATCTGGGTGTCGGCCACCGCCCAGCGGACCCTGGACCGGCTCGACATGCCCAGCACCGGCTCGGTGGTCTTCATGATCGAGGAGCTGGCCGCCCCCAGCTCGATGGCGGTGGTGCTGCTGCTGCTGTACCGGCTGCTGCCGGCGCGCCGGCACTCCTGGCTGAGCCAGGTCCCGGGCGCCGCCTTCGGCGGGGTCGGGTTCTACGTGCTCAAGCGCGGGTTCGACTACTGGGCCAGCCATTCGGCGGGCATCAGCGCCCTGCCCCGGTCGCTGGTGTCGGTGACCCTGCTGCTGGTCTGGCTCGGGTTCTTCGGCCAGCTCATCCTCTACGGGGCCGCCCTCAACGTGGTCCTCGACCGCCGCCGCCGCGGCGACCCGATCCTCCCCGACCCGCCCGGCGTGCCCGATCCTGGATAGCCGCGGCGCCGGCAGGCCATGGCCGGTGACCCCGTGATCGGCGCCGCCGGGCGGTAGGCTGTTGAGCACAAGCTGCGCTGGAGCAGGGGTCATGGCCACAGAACTCGAGCCGAAAACCACACCGGGCCTGCGGCGGGTGCCACAGCCCGACGCCGAGGAGCGCTACCAGTCGCTCGGCTACCGGGCCAAGCGGGCCCTGCTCGGCCCGCCGTTCAAGACCGCGCAGCTGGCCCACGAGCGGATCTCCAAGCGGGTCGCGCTGGCCGTGTTCTCCTCCGACCCGATCTCCTCGACCGCCTATGCCACCGAGGAGATGCTGCTGGTGCTGGTCGTCGCCGGGACGGCGGCGATCGGGCTGGCCCTGCCCCTGGCCGCCGGGGTGGTGGTGCTGCTGCTCATCCTGGTCCTGTCCTACCGGCAGGTGATCGCCGCCTACCCCCAGGGCGGCGGCGCCTACATGGTGACCCGCGACAACCTGGGCGGGTCGTTCGCGGCCACCTGCGCGGCCGCCCTGCTGGTGGACTACGTGCTCACCGTGGCCGTGAGCGTCTCGGCCGGGACGGCCGCCCTGGCCTCGGCCGTCCCGTCCCTGCAGGACCTCCGGGTCGAGATCTCGGTCGCCTTCGTGATCCTGCTCGCCTGGGGCAACCTGCGCGGCATCCGCGAGTCGGGCAAGATCTTCGCCGTCCCCACCTACGTGTACATCGCCAGCCTGGGCGGCGTGGTCGTGCTCGGCGTCTACCGGGTGCTGTCCGGCCAGGTCGACCAGGTCCCCTACACCCCGGCCGAGGCCCAGGAGCTGGCCGGCTTCGGGGAGCCGCTGGCGCGTGGTGTCGCTGTTCCTGCTGCTGCACGCCTACGCGGCCGGCACGACCGCCCTGACCGGGGTGGAGGCGATCGCCGACGGGGTGCCGGCGTTCAAGAAGCCCGAGGCCCAGAACGCCCAGCGCACCCTGGTGGCGATGGCCCTGATCATGGGCTTCCTGTTCATCGGCATCACCTTCCTGGCCATCCAGCTCGGCGCCCGCCCGTTCGAGTCGGGCCACCCGACCCTGGTCGCCCAGCTCACCGAGCACGTGCTCGGCGGGAGCTTCATCGGGCACGCCCTGTTCGTGTTCGTGCAGGTCGCCACCTTGTTCATCCTGGTCCTGGCGGCCAACACGGCCTTCAACGGCTTCCCGATCCTGGCCTCGTTCGCCGCCCAGGACGCCCTCATGCCCCGCCAGCTGCGCAAGCGGGGGCACCGGCTGGTCTACTCCAACGGCATCCTGCTGCTGGCCGCCGGGGCGGTGTTCCTGGTGATCGCCTTCAAGGCCAGCGTCCACGCGCTGATCCCGCTGTACGCCATCGGGGTGGTGACCTCCTTCACCCTGGCCCAGGCGGGCATGACCCGCCGGCACCTGCGCCTGCGCCAGCCCGGCTGGCGCAACGGGCTGCTGATCAACGGCCTCGGGGGCACGATCACCCTGCTGGTGCTGGTCGTCATCACGATCACCAAGTTCACCCACGGGGCGTGGATGGTGGTGGTGGCGGTGCCGCTGCTGGTCTGGCTGCTGCTGCGCACCCAGAGCACCTACCGGGGCGAGCTCGGCGAGCTCCAGGTCGAGGTCAGCGACCGGATGGCCCCGCCCAAGCCCCGCCACGAGGTGGTGGTGCTGGTGGAGGCGCTGGACCGGGCCACCATCGGCGCCCTCCAGTACGCCCGCCAGCTCAACCCGCTGCGCCTGACCGCCCTCCACATCGCCGTCGACCCCGAGCGGGCCAAGGAGCTGTCCTCGCTGTGGGCCCGGGTGAACGTGCCGGCGCCGCTGGAGGTGGTCGACGCCCCCGACCGCAACCTGCTCGCCACCACCCAGGCGACCATCGCCGAGCTGGTCCGCCCCGACACCGAGGTCACCGTGCTGGTGCCCAAGCGCCGCTACGCCACCCTGTGGCGCCGGGTCCTGCACGACAACTCCTCGGCCGGGCTGGTGCGGGCGCTGGGCAGCATGGACGGCGTCAACGTGACCATCGTCCCCTTCCGCCTCGGCCGGCGGCCCCTGCTCCGCTCGGTCTCCTCCTCCTCGTCGTGATGGAATGCGGTGGACCACGTCCATCTAGAGGGGGGACCACCCTTGGAGCGCCTGTCGCACGGCGTGCTCAGCGATGACGCCGCCGCCATGCTCGACGGCGACCGTCCCGTCGACGTCCTGGTCGGCATCCCGTCGTTCCAGAACGCCCGGACCATCGGCCACGTCGTCCGGGCCGTCGAGGCCGGGCTGCGCAAGCACTTCCCCGACCGCCGCTGCCTGATCGCCGTCTCCGACGGCGACTCGCCCGACGGGACGGTCTCCGCGGCCATGGCCGCGACCACCGAGGGGGACGAGGAGCTGCTGCTGCTCGACCCCAAGGTCGACCGCCCCGACCGGCTGGCCATGACCTATGTCGGCATGTCCGGCAAGGGCTCGGCCTTCCGGGCCATCTTCGAGCTGGCCGCCGCCGTCGGCGCCCGGGGCTGCGCGGTGCTGGACGCCGACCTGCGCTCGGTCAGCCCGGCCTGGATCGACCGGCTGGTCGGGCCCGTGCTGGAGCACGGCCAGGACCTGGTGACGCCGCTGTACGCCCGCCACAAGCTGGACGGCACCATCACCAACTCGATCGCCTTCCCGCTGACCGCCGCCATGTACGGGCGGCGGCTGCGCCAGCCGATCGGCGGCGACTTCGGCTTCTCGGGGCGGCTGGCCGCCCACTGGGCCGCCAAGCAGGTGTGGAGCACCGACGTGGCCCGCTTCGGGGTCGACATCTGGATGACCACCGTGGCCCTGTGCGAGGGCTTCAGCGTCTGCCAGAGCGTGCTCGGGGCCAAGCTGCACGACGCCAAGGACCCCGGCCGCGACCTGGGGCCGATGTTCCGCCAGGTCGTGGGGAGCCTGTTCGCGCTGGCCGGCCGCTACGTCGACCGCTGGACCGAGGTCGACGCCATCGCCGACGTGCCCACCTACGGCTTCCGCACCGCCACCTCGACCGAGGAGATCCGGGTCAACCTGGACGCGCTGGTGTGGCGCTTCGTCGAGGGGTACGTGGCCGAGCACGAGCTGTGGCGGGAGGTCCTGGCCGCCCAGCACTTCGACGGGGTCAAGGACGCCATCCACCAGGCCAGCGAACGGCCCGAGGGGTTCGTGCTCGGGGTCGAGCTGTGGGCCCGCATCTGCTACGACTACCTGCTGGCCTACAACGCCCAGGTGATCGACCACGACCGGCTGGTCTCCTCGATGATCCCGCTGTACTTCGCGCGCACGGCGACCTTCGTCCGCGAGGCCGCCGACGACACCCCCGAGCAGGCCGAGGAGCGGATCGCGGCCTTCGCCGAGGTGTTCCTGGCCGCCAAGCCCTACCTGATCGAGCGCTGGAGCGTGAAGGGCCGCCCCCGCCGCCTCGGCGACCAGCGCGTCCCCGGCGAGGACCGGCGCAAGGGCGACGACACCAGCGAGTTCATGGCCATCAAGTCTCCCTGAACGGTGGCTCCTGCTGCTGCGGGCCACCGGCCAGCGCCGCCGACAACGCCCGCCCGGCCTCGTCCACCCGCGGCCGCAGGAGCCGCCAGTCCCGCCCGGTCGCCAGCGCCTCGTTCTCGGCCTCCACGGCCGCGGCCAGCTCCTGGAGCAGGCCACGGACCTGCCCGGCCCGGTCCCGCCGCACGTCGTCGGGGGCGCCCTCGGCCAGCAGGCCCCAGCGGCGCGTCAGGTCGACAAGGGCGGCCCGCACCGGTGGCCACGAGAGGGCCCGCTGCCCCGCGTCCTCGGCGGTCAGCACGGACGGCAGCTGGGTACCGGTGACGGCGCGGGTGTCGTCCTCCAGCGCCACCGCCTGGGCGTCCCAGGCCGACCTCCTGCGCGACCTCCAGAGCAGCCAGCCGGCGACCAGCCCGACGACCAGCAGGGCCAGCAGCGCCCAGCCGAGGGCTCCCAGCCCTCCGGACTCGGCGGCGGCCGGCGTGCCCGCGGCCGTCGGAGGCCGTCGTCGGCGCCTCGGCCGACGTCGGCGGGGCGGTCGTGGGGGCGCTCGTGGCCGAGGTCGTCGGCTCGACCGAGGTCGCCGGCGCATCCGACGTCGTCGGCGCGTCCGAGGTCGTCGGCGCGTCCGACGTCGGGGGTGCGGTGGTGGTCCGGGTCGTTCGCGTCGGCGTCGTCACCGTCACATCCGGCCCGGTCACGCTGGGGGCCGGGAGGGTGCCGGAGCGTTCGGTCGAGGTGCGGGTCGCCGATCCGCCCTCGCCGCCGGCATCGCAACCGCCGAGCCAGAGGCCCAGGCCCAGCACGAGCCCGGCCACCAGCCACACCCGGCCTGTCCACGACGTCCGCATCGACACCACCTCCGGATCGGCCAGGGCAGGCGGGGGAAGCACGCCCGGCACGCGACGCCGCCCATTCTTCGGCGCGGGACCCGCCCCGGCATCACCCGAAGCGGGTGAGACCCGGCCCCCGGGCCATGGCCGAGGCCCTGGCCGGCTGCCCGCCTGCCAGCCGCTCACGGCCCCTTGACCGCGAACAGCTGCGGGCGGCTCCCAAGGTGGAACGGGACGATGGTGACGTTGACGTTCTCCATCGAGCCCAGGACCTTGGTCAGGCCGGCCGAGGTCTGGTCGTGCAGGACCCGGCGCCAGAAGCCGACGTAGCGGCGCCGCGGGACCAGGACGGTGACCTCGGTGTCGGGGCGGACGCGCTCGGCGATGGCCTCCTCCACGGTGGCCAGCAGGTTGCGGTCGGGGGCGTCGACCAGCTCCAGGGGGAAGGGGATCTGGACCCGCGACCAGAGCCGGCCCAGCTCGCGGGCGTGGTCGGGGTCGACGGCCACGTGCAGGGCGGTGATGCTCAGCGGGTTGAGCTGGCGCGCGTACTGCAGCGCGCTCAGGGCGGCCTGGTCGAGGTCCTCGATCAGCACCACCACCTCGTGGCGGGGCTTGGGCGGGGCCAGGCGCTGGGAGGCCTGCACCTTGAGCTGGGACAGCTCGCGGCCGTAGGTCTGCTGGATGCGGAGCAGCAGCCAGACCAGCAGCGGGATGGCGATCACCACCATCCAGGCGCCCTGGGTGAACTTGCCCACGACGATCACCACCAGGGCGACCATGGTCACGGCGGCCCCGACCCCGTTGACCAGGACGCCCCCGCGCCAGCCGGGCTCGCGCAGGCGCAGGTGCCGGCGGGTCATGCCCGCCTGGGCCAGGGTGAAGGAGGTCACCACCCCGACGGCGTACAGCGGGATCAGCGAGTGGGTGTCGGCCTGGAAGGCCACGATCAGGAAGATGGCCACCGCCGACAGGGCGATGATGCCGTTGGAGTAGACGAGGCGGTGGCCCCGCTTGCGGAGCTGCCGGGGCAGCAGGGCGTCGCCGGAGGCGAAGCTGGCCAGCAGCGGGAACCCGGAGAAGGCGGTGTTGGCCGCCAGCACCAGGATGAGCAGGGTCGCCGCCTGGACCAGGAGGAACGCCGGCCCGTCGCCGAGGACCTGCCTGGCGATCTGGGAGATGACGGTCGGGTAGCCGCTCTCGAACGGCAGCGCATCCAGCTGCACGGCCAGGTAGGTGATGCCCAGGAACAGCGCCCCCATGATCGCCGCCATCACCATCAGGGTCTTCTTGGCGTTGACCGCCTCGGGGGCCCGGAAGGCCGAGACCCCGTTGGAGATGGCCTCGACGCCGGTGAGGGCGGTCGTGCCCGAGGCGAAGGCGCGCAGGAGCAGGAACACGGTCACGGCCCCGACGGCGTCCGCGTGGTGGAGCTGGGCGGCCTGCTCGGGCGAGTAGGTGATCGGACCGAGGTCGCCGCTGGACAGCCGCCAGATGCCGGCCACGATCATGGCGGCGACGCTGACCACGTACACGTAGGTGGGGATGGCGAAGATCCGGCCCGCCTCGCGGATGCCGCGCAGGTTGCCCCAGGCGAGCAGGACCACGAAGGCGACCGAGATCTCGACCCGGAGCGGCCCCAGCTGGTCGGGCCAGACCGAGGACATGGCGGCGACGCCGCTGGACACGCTGACCGCGACGGTGAGCACGTAGTCGATCAGCAGGGCCGCCCCGGCGACGGCGGCGGTGACGTTGCCGAAGTTGTCCCGGCTGACCACATAGGCCCCGCCGGCCGACGGGTAGGCGTCGACCACCTGGCGGTAGGAGACGACCAGCAGGGCCAGCAGGGCGACGATGGCCAGGGCCACCGGCATGGCCAGCCCGGTGGCCAGCACCCCGCCGGCCAGGGTGGCCCCGACCAGCACCAGCAGGATCTCCTCGGTGGCATAGGCGGTCGAGGAGATCGGGTCGGAGGAGAACACGGCCAGCGCGACCCGCTTGCTGACCCGTTCGTGGACCAGCTGGGAGGTCTTCAGCGCGGGGCCGAGGAGCAGCTTCTTGGCCCGGTAGCCGACCGACTGGTAGCGGCGGGAGGTCGCCGGGGCCGATGGCGGCCGCTGCAGGTCGGGCTGTCGGAGTGCGGGCACGGCTTCGACTCTGGACCCCCGGCGCAAAGAACCCGTTAAGGCGGCCGGGTCCCGGCGCAAAGAGGCCATCAAGACCCGATACGATGGCTCGCGTCGTTCCAACAGGAAGGTGCCTGGTGCACGTCGTGATCATGGGCTGTGGCCGCGTGGGTTCGGAGCTGGCCGCCCGGCTGGAGTCGGGCGACCACACGGTGGCGGTGATCGACAAGAACCCCTCCGCGTTCCGCATGCTGCGCTACCAGTTCAAGGGCAAGAAGATCGAGGGCTACGGGTTCGACGAGGACATCCTGCGGGAGGCCGGGATCGAGCGGGCCGAGGCGTTCGCCGCCGTGTCCAGCGGCGACAACTCCAACATCGTGGCCGCCCGCCTGGCCAGGGAGAAGTTCGAGGTCCCGCTGGTGGTGGCCCGCATCTACGACCCCCGCCGGGCCGAGATCTACCAGCGGCTGGGGATCCCGACGGTGGCCACCGTGAAGTGGACCACCGACCAGGTGATGCGGGTGCTGATCCCCGACCAGGTGGCCTCGGACTGGCGCGACCCCAACGCCGAGATCGCCCTGATCACCCTGGTCCTGCCCGACGAGTGGGCCGGCTGGAAGGTGGAGGAGCTGGAGGCCGAGGGGCACCGGCGGGTGGTCGGGGTGACCCGCACCGGGCACGCCCGGATCGTCGGGCCCCAGACGACGCTCCAGGAGGGCGACCAGGTCCATCTGGCCGTTGACGAGAACGGCCTGCAGGAGCTGCGCCCGCGGGTCCTGGCGGCCCGCCGCGACGCCCGGGACGAGCCGGCCGAGGCGCAGGAAGCCCACCGGTGAGGGTGGCCATCGCCGGGGCGGGCAACGTCGGCCAGTTCATCGCCGCCGACCTGCTGGCCGCCGGCCACCAGGTGACCATGATCGAGAAGGACCTGCACGTCCTGGAGGTGGCCCGGCCGGCCCTGAAGGAGGCCGAGTGGTTCCCGTTCGACGCCTGCGAGGTCCTGTCGCTGGTCATGGCCGGGATCGCCCACGCCGACGTGATGGTCGCGGCCACCGGCGACGACGAGGACAACCTGGTCATCTCGCTGCTGGCCAAGCAGGAGTTCGCCGTGCCCCGGGTGGTGGCGCGGGTCAACAACCCCAAGAACCACGGGCTGTTCAACGAGGCCTGGGGGGTCGACGTGGCCGTCTCCACCCCCCACATCCTGCGCTCGCTGGTCGAGGAGGCCGTGACCGTCGGCAGCATGATCAAGGTCATGCAGTTCGAGCGCGGGCACGTGTCGCTGCACGCCGTGACCCTGGCCGACCGGTCGGCGGCGGTCGGGCGGACCCTGCGCGACCTGGCCCTGCCGGTGGACGCGGCCGCGGTCGCGGTGGTCAGGGAGGCCCACGTGGTCGTGCCCAAGGAGGACACCGTGTTCGCCGTCGGCGACGAGGTCCTGGTCGTCACCTCCGAGGGCAGCGAGGGTCAGGTCCGCGAGCTCCTGGTCGGCGAGGACCAGGAGGAGGAAGAGGAGGACGAGGAGGAGCCGGAGCCCGCGGAGCGGGGCCTACAGTAGGTCGTAGGCCGGGTTGTAGAGGGTCAGCCCCCGGTCCCCGTCCACCGGGGTCCCCTCGATGGCCAGCCGGCCCCCGCACTCGATCCCGGCGATGCGGCGCCTGCCCATGAACAGCGCCGACACCCGGCCGGTGTCGTCCTCGAGCACGATCTCCAGGGTGGGGACGGCCGCCTGGGGCTGGATGCGGATCCGGCGGATCTGGCCCTCGAAGCGGGCCCGCACCCTGGCCCGCGCGTTCCCCATCGGGGTGACCTCGCCGTTCACCGCCCACCGCCCAGGTCGAGCTTGATCATGGCCAGCCGGGGCGCCGGGCCGCCGTCCAGGGCGGCCGCGCAGGCGTCGACGGCCTCGCAGAGGGCGGCCGACAGGCGCTCGACGTCGATGCCGTCCTTGGCCGGCCGGTAGGGCTCCAGGTACTCGACCGCCCGGGACAGCACGCTGACCGCGCCCTTGTAGTTGCCCTGGGTGGCGTGCCACATGCCGGCCGCGCCCTGGATGATGCCCTTGAGGAAGTCGCGGTCGGGGCGGCCCTTGCGCATCCGCCAGACCTCTTCCCAGACCTCGTGGGCCTCCCAGTACATGCCGTCGTCGAACAGCGCCCCGCCGCGCCGCAGCACCTCGTCCTCGGGCAGGCTGAACGGCTCCCAGTCCGGCTTGAAGTCGGGCCGGGTCCCCCGCTTCCGGGTCGCCGCCATGCCCCGATCGTACGCCCTCAGCGGGCGTTGGCCAGGGCGTGGGCGGTGGCCGCGATGGCCATGCGGGTGGTGCGCAGGATGGGGCGGTCCTCGGCGGGGACGATCACCAGGGAGCCGACGCGGCGGTTGCGGCGGACCAGGTCGACCACGGCGCCCTCGGCCGGGAGGACCAGGGTGCCGCCGACCGAGCGGCGGTGGCCGGAGGGGATGCGGCCCTCCTCGTCCAGGTGGGGCAGGCGGTCCAGGTCGAGCTCGCCGTCCAGCTGGCCGGCCTGGGCGACCACCAGGTCGCCGCCCTCCGGCCCCTCGCGCACGACCTGCACGGCCCGGGCGTCGAGCAGGTCGCGCAGGCCGTCGGCGGCGACCGGGTCGGCCTTGAGGCCGCCGCGGGCCGCGGCCAGGTTGACCGCGGTCAGCACCTGGAGCACGTCGGCCTCCTCGCGGGCCTCGACCCTGGCCCTGCGGGTCGCCCGGCCGCCCAGGCTGGCCAGCAGGCCGGCCACGAACAGCAGCGCCACCGTGGCCACCTGCTCGGCCGAGTCGATCCGGAGCGTCTCGTAGGGGGTGGTGAAGAACCAGTTGTAGGCCAGCGCGGCCGACAGCGACGACGCCAGGCCGGCGGCGCGCCCGCCGATGGCCGCGGTGAGGGCGACCACGATCACGTAGACGACGACCACGTTCTCCAGCCCGGCCGACTCCCGCAGGGGCCGCAGCGCGACCCCGACCAGGATGCTGGCCGCGAACCCGGCGACCGCCCAGAACGCGCCCTCGCCGTCGATCTCGATGCTTCTAGCGCTGCGGGCCATCGGACCTCCCTGCACGGTCGGCGATGATGTGGACGTCGACCCCGTCGGTCTCGCGCAGGATGCGGGCGATGATCGACTGGCCGACCAGCTCCTTCCAGCGCGGGCGGTGGGACTCGCCGAGGACGATCTGGTTCACGGCCAGCTCGCCGGCCGCCTCGACCACCGTCTGGGCGACGTCGCCGGTGCGGCGCAGCACCGTCGCCCCGAGCTGGCGGCCGAGCTCCTCGGCCGCCTCGACCGCCTGGTGGACGCCGTCGGGCTCCCGCTCGTCGGCCGGCTCGACGTGGAGCACGTACAGCGGCCCGCCGCCGCGCCGGGCCATGCGGGCGGCCCGCCGGACCAGCTCGCTCGAGTCGGGCCGGCCGTCGATGCAGACCATCACCCGCTCGCCCACGGCCTGGCCCGGAGCGGCCCCGGCCAGCTCGTGGCCGAGCAGGTGGCGCTCCTCCTGCTCGGCGACCTCGCGCAGGGCCAGGGCCCGCAGGGCGGTCAGGTTGTCGGTGCGGAAGAAGTTCAGCAGGGCCGGCCGCACCTTGTCGGGCGCGTAGACCCGGCCCTGGGCGATCCGCTCGCGCAGGGCGTCGGGCGGCAGGTCGGTCAGGACCACCTCGTCGGCCTCGTGCAGCAGCCGGTCGGGGAAGGTCTCGCGGACCCGGACCCCGGTGAGCTCGAAGACCTTGTCGTTGAGGCTCTCCAGGTGCTGGATGTTCACGGTGGTGAGCACGTCGACGCCGGCGTCCAGCAGCTCCTCGACGTCCTGCCAGCGCTTGGGGTTGCGCCCGCCGGGGTGGTTGGTGTGGGCCAGCTCGTCGACCAGGCAGAGCTGGGGCAGCCGCTCCAGCAGCCAGTCGGTGTCCATCTCGGCGAACGGCCGGCCCTGGACCCGGGCGATGCGGCGCGGGGCGACCTCCAGGCCGGCCGCCCGGTCCTCGGTGGCCCGCCGGCCGTGGGGCTCCAGGTAGCCGATGACCACGTCCACCCCGGCCGCCTTGAGGTCGCGGGCCTCACCGAGCATGGCGAAGGTCTTCCCGACCCCGGCGGCCGCGCCGAGGAACACCTTGAGC
>CAVTCL010000016.1:0-48009 GCA_963733175.1 uncultured Actinomycetota bacterium | reverse complement strand
TGGGAGCTGGCGGGGGGACTCGAACCCCCAACCGCTGTTTACAAGACAGCTGCGCTGCCGGTTGCGCCACGCCAGCGGGTGGGGAAAGGGTACGTGATCAGGGGGGTGAGGGGGAGCTGGTGCCGCTGCGGCGGCGGCGGATCTCGAACAGGGCCAGGGCTCCGGCGACGGAGGCGTTGAGGCTTTCGATCTGGCCGGACATGGGGATGCGGACGAGGGCGTCGCAGGAGTCGCGGACGAGGCGGTGGAGGCCGGTGCCTTCGCTGCCGACGACGACGCAGACGGGTTCGTCGGCGAGCTCGAGGGCGAACAGGCTGGCGTCGGCGGTGCCGTCGAGGCCGATGCACCAGATGCCGGAGTCGCGGAGCTGTTCGACGGCTCGGGCCAGGTTGGGGACCTCGGCGACGGGGAGGTGTTCGAGGGCGCCGGCGGAGGACTTGATGGCGACGGCGGAGAGGGGGGCGCTGCGGTGGCGGGGGACGATCAGGCCGTGGCAGCCGGCGGCTTCGGCGCTGCGGGCGAGGGCGCCGAGGTTGTGGGGGTCTTCGATGCCGTCGAGGGCGAGGAAGAAGGGGGGTTCGCGGCCGGCCAGGGGGGTGGCCAGGAGCTCGGCCAGGCCGATGGGCTGGATGGGGGCCACGACGGCGAGGACGCCCTGGTGGGCGCCGCTGCGGGCTTCGGCGTCGATCACCGAGCGGGGGACGGTCTGGACCTCGACGCCGCGGCGCTGGGCCAGGTCGAGGAGGTCGCCGAGGGCGGCCCGGCCGACGCCGGAGGCGAGCAGGATCCTGTCCATGGGGCGGCCGGCGCGGAGGGCCTCGACGACCGGGCGGCGGCCCTCGATCAGCATCCGGCCCTGGCCGGGGCGGACCGCCTCACGGGCCGCGTCGAGCTGGCCGCGGCGGCGGGTCTGCTTGGCCTGGCGGGCCCCGGAGGCCCCGCGGCGCTTCTCGGACGGGGCCTGGGGGCGGCGGACCTCTCCCCCGCCGTCGCGGCGGGCCGGGGTGGGGCGGGGCTTGCCGTCGCGGCCCCCGGAACCCTTGCCGGGGCGGCCCTCGTGGCGGCCGCCGCCTAGGGGGCGAGGTGCCATCGGGGGCCGCCGGGGCGGTCCTCGACCCGGATGCCGGCGGAGGCCAGGCGGTCGCGGATGGCGTCGGCGGCGGCGAAGTCGCGGGCCGCGCGCGCTCGTTCGCGGAGGTCGAGGAGGAGGTCGAGCAGCGGGCGGAAGGCCGCCGGGTCGGGCAGGTCGTCGAGCGGGGTGAAGCCGAGGCGGCCGGCCAGGTCGAGGAAGGTGGCGAAGCGGTCGCGCAGCTCGCCGGCCGCGGCGGTGTCGCCCCGCTCCAGCCGGACGATCAGGGGGTTGGCCTCGGCGACCAGGTCGAACAGGACGGCCAGGGCGGCGGGGACGTTGAGGTCGTCGTCGAGGGCCGCCTGGAACCGCCCCCGCCAGCCGCCCGGGTCCGCGGGCCCGCCCGCCGGGTCCGGCGGGTCGCCGGGGCCCGGCCCGGCTCCGTCGAGGCTCAGGGCGCGGGCGGCGTTGGTGGCGAAGGTGGCCAGGCGGTCGTAGCTGGCGGCGGCGTCGGCGAGGACCTCCTCGGAGAACTCGAGGGGGCTGCGGTAGTGGGCGCCGAGGAGGGCGTAGCGGAGGACCACGCCGCGGTGGCGGCCGAGGAGCTCGCGGGGGCTGACCACGTTGCCGACCGACTTGGCCATCTTCTCGCCCTTGAGCTCGAGGAAGGCGTTGTGGACCCAGTAGCGGGCGAACGGCTCGCCGGTGGCTCCCTCGGACTGGGCGATCTCGTTCTCGTGGTGGGGGAAGACGAGGTCCTCGCCGCCGCCGTGGATGTCGAAGCCGCGACCCAGGTACTTGCCGGCCATGGCCGAGCACTCGATGTGCCAGCCGGGGCGGCCCGGGCCCCAGGGCGAGTCCCAGGTCGGCTCGCCGGGCTTGGCGCCCTTCCAGAGGGCGAAGTCGAGCGGGTCGCGCTTGTCCGGGTTGACCTCGACCCGGGCGCCGGCCAGGAGCTCGGCCGGGTCGCGGCCGGACAGCTTGCCGTACTCGGGCCACTTGCCGACGGCGAAGTAGACGTCGCCGCCGGCCTGGTAGGCGATGCCGGCGTCGACCAGGCGGGCGATCAGGTCCAGCATCTCCGGGAGGTGGCCGCTGGCCCGTGGCGCGATGTCGGGCGGGAGCACGCCGAGGGCGGCGGTGATCTCGTCGTAGACCCGGGTCCAGTGCTCGGCCACGACGAACGCCCGCAGCGGGTCGTGGCCGGCGGCGTTGATGATCTTGTCGTCGACGTCGGTGTAGTTGCGGACGAAGACGACCTCGTACCCGGAGGCGGCCAGGTGGCGGCGGAGGACGTCGAACACGACCACCGGCCGGAGGTTGCCGATGTGGGGCTCGGCGTAGACGGTGGGGCCGCACAGGTAGATGCCGACCCGGCCCGGGTCGCGGGGGACGAACGGCTCCTTGCGCCGGGTGAGCGTGTTGTGGAGCTGCAGGGCCACGGTCGGTTCGGCTCCGAGATCGAAATCGGGCGGTGAGCTCGTATCCTACCCGCGTACCGGCTGCTCAGCGGCCAGGCAGACGGCGGTGGCGGCGATCCCCTCGCCCCGGCCGCTGAAGCCGAGGCCGTCGGTGGCCTTGGCGGTGACGCGGACCTGGGCCGGCGCCAGCCCGAGGGCCTCGGCCAGGTTGGCGGCCATCCCGGCGGTGAGGTGGCCGAGGCGGGGCCGGTCGCAGAGCACCGCCACGTCCAGGTTGACCGGCGCCCAGCCGCTGGCCGCGACCAGCTCGGCCACCCGCCGGCAGAGCTCGATGCTGGAGGCGCCCTGCCAGCGCGGGTCGGCGGACGGGAAGTGGTGGCCCAGGTCGGGCAGGCCGGCCGCGCCGAGCACGGCGTCGCAGGCGGCGTGGGCGACCACGTCGGCGTCGGAGTGGCCGTCGAGGCCGAGCTCGAACGGCACCCCCACCCCGCCGAGGACCAGCGGGCGGCCGGCGACCAGCGGGTGGGCGTCCACGCCCTGCCCGACCCGCAGCGGCGGCAGGCTCACCAGGCGCCCTCGGATCGGCGGGCCAGGATGGCCTCGGCGACGGCCAGGTCGAGCGGGGTGGTCACCTTCAGGTTCTCGGGATCGCCGGGCACGACCTGGACCGGGTGGCCGGCCAGCTCGACCAGGGCGGCCTCGTCGGTCCCCTCGACCCCGTCGCGCAGGGCGAGCCGGTGCGCCTCCTCCAGCGCCTGGCGCGCGAACAGCTGCGGGGTCTGCATGGCGCGGAGCTGCTCGCGGTCGACGATGCCGGTGGAGCGCTGGGCGGCGTCGACCCGGCGGATGGTGTCGGCCACCGGCACCCCCGGGACCACCCCGGCCGCGCCGGCCTCCAGGAGGAGCTCCAGCATCCGGTCGACCGCCCCGGGGCCGACCAGGGGGCGGGCGGCGTCGTGGACGGCCACGTAGCCGAGCTCGGGGGGGAGCGCCCGGAGGCCGGCGGCCACGCTGGCCTGGCGGGTCGGCCCGCCGCCGACCACCGCGGTCACCTTGGCGAAGCCCTCGGAGGCGAGCAGCTTGGCGGTCGCCTCCAGCGCGTCCGGGTGGCCGGCCACCACCACCGCCGCCACGCAGCGGTTGGCCTCCATGGCGGCCACGGCATGGGCCAGGAGGGGTCGGCCGGCCAGGTTGACCAGCGCCTTGGCCCCGCCGGCGCCGAGGCGGCGGCCGACACCGGCCGCGGGCACGACCACGCCCACCGCCGGAGCGGTGGGCGTGGAGGAAGGATCTGGGCTGGCTACGACTCGAGCGCCTCGTCGACCAGCAGGATGGCCTTGCCCTCGTCGCAGTGGCAGGCGAGCACCAGCTCGGAGACGAGGATCTGGCGGGAGCGCTGCAGCATCCGCTTCTCGCCGGCCGAGAGGCCCTTCTCGCGGTCGCGGACGGTGAGGTCGCGGACGACCTCGGCCACCTGGAAGATGTCGCCGGACTGGAGACGCTCGATGTTGCCCTTGAACCGGCGGCTCCAATTGCCCTGGGTCGAGGACTCACCGGTGCGCAGGATCTCGAAGACGCCGTCGACGTCGTCGGAGCTGCAGACCTCGCGGATGCCGACCTCCTGGCAGTTGTCGCGAGGCACCATGAGGGTGAGGTCGCCATATGTCAGCTTGAGGACCAGGTACTCCCTGGTCTCGCCGCCTACCTCACGATCCTGGAGGCCCTCGATGACCGCGGCCCCATGCTGTGGGTAGATGACGCTGTCGCCGACCTTGAACATACGCGGAAACCCCTTCCCTCGAGCGGAACACTTAACAGGATAACATTCCCAGAGGGTTGCGTACAAACGAAGTCGCAGGTAGATGGCCTGTTTGACGTAGGCGGGGTCACGCATCGCCGTCGGGCCGGGCGCCGTCGGCGAGGCGCCTGAGGCCCTCCTGGAGCAGGCGGGCGCGGCCGGCGCCCACCCCCTCGACCTCCTCCAGGTCCTCCGGCCCGACGGCCAGGACGACCTTGAGCGAGCCGAAGCGCTCCACCACCCGCTCGACCACCGACGGTGGCAGCCCAGGCACCCTGGCCAGCAGGCGGTGGCCGCGCGGGACCTGGGGCGCGTCCAGCGCCTCGGGCTCGCCGGTGAGATCGATCGCCTTGGCCACCACGGCCAGGTCCGACAGCTCCTCGGGGGTCAGGCGGCGCAGCTCGGCGAGCACCCCGGCCGCCTCCCACCCGGGACGCGGCCGCAGGTGGTCGCGGACGGCCAGCCGCTCCTCGTCCTCGACGCCGGCGCTCAGCTCCTCCAGCTGGAGCCGGAGCAGGCGGCCCTCGCCGCCCAGCTCGGCCACGTACTGCTCGAGCTCGCCGGCCACCCTGCACACCAGCTCGGCCCGGCCGAGCAGGGCCAGGACGTCCCTGAGGGTGGCCTGCCCGTGCAGCTCGCGGGCGTCCAGGGCGGCGCTGGCCTCGTCGAAGCGGGCCCGGTAGTGGTCCAGGGTGGCGACCGCCTGGTTGGCCCGCGACAGCACCGAGCCGACGTCCTCGAGCACGTGGCGCCAGTCCTCGACGTACAGGGTGATGGTGCGCATGGAGTGGGAGACCGAGACCACCGGCACCCCGGCCTGCCGGGCCACGCGCTCGGCGGTGCGGTGGCGGGTGCCGGTCTCGACCGTCGGGATGGCCGGGTCGGGCATCAGGTGGACGTTGGCCCAGAGGATGCGGGAGGCGGTCTCGTCCAGGACCATGGCCCCGTCCATCTTGGCCAGCTCCGAGAGGCGCTGGGCGGTGAACGGGACGTCGATCTGGAACCCGCCGGTGAACAGGGCCTCCACCTGGGGGGCGAGCCGAGCACGATCAGCGCCCCGGTGTTGGCCCTGAGGATCCGCTCCAGCCCGGGACGCAGGGGCGTCCCCGGGGCGACCTGGCGCAGCACCTCGAGCAGCCGGTCGTCCATGCTCATCGGGGCACCCGGCTCAACCGCGGCACCTCCACCAGCGGGCGGGGCGGGGCCGGGACGCCGGCCAGGACGGACAGCGACTCGGCCACCGACCCGACCGGGTCCAGCTCGATCCCGGCGGTCCTGGCCCCGTCGGGCAGGCCGGTGGCGGGGACGAGGGCGCGGCGGAAGCCCAGCCGGGCCGCCTCGGCGAGCCGGCGCGGCAGCTGGGGCACCGGGCGGACCTCGCCGCCCAGGCCGACCTCGCCGAAGGTGACCAGGTCGGAGGGCACCTGCCGGTCGCGGGCGGCCGAGGCCAGGGCCAGGCAGACGGCCAGGTCGGCGGCGGGCTCGCTGATCCGGACCCCGCCGGCGGTGGCGGCGAACACGTCGTTGCCGGCGAGGCCGATGCGGGCCCGGCGGTCGAGCACGGCGACCAGGATGGCCAGCCGCCCGGCGTCCAGCCCCTGGGCGGTGCGCCGGGGCACGGCCACGCCGGTGGGCACGACCAGCGCCTGGACCTCGGTGACGAGCGGCCGCCGGCCCTCGAGGCTGACCGTGCAGGCGACCCCGGGCACCCCGGCCGTGCGGGCGGACAGGAACAGCCGCGACGGGTCGGCCACCGGCTCCAGGCCGGTCTCGGTCATCTCGAAGCAGCCGACCTCGTAGGCGGGCCCGAAGCGGTTCTTGGTGCAGCGGACCAGGCGCAGGGCATGGTGCTGGTCGCCCTCGAAGTTGAGGACCACGTCGACCAGGTGCTCGAGCGTCTTGGGGCCGGCGACGGCGCCGTCCTTGGTGACCTGGCCGACCAGGAAGGTGGCGATGGAGCGCTCCTTGGCCAGGCGGACGAGCTGGGCCGCGACCTCGCGGACCTGCCCGACCCCGCCGGGGGCGCCGGCCAGCTCGGGGTCGGCCACGGTCTGGACCGAGTCGACCACCACCACGTCCGGCCGGACCTGCTCGACCAGGGACCGGACGGCCCCCAGGTCGGTCTCGGCGGCCAGCAGCAGCCCCGGGTGCAGGGCCCCCAGCCGCTCGGCCCGGAGGCGGACCTGCTCGCGCGACTCCTCGGCGCAGACGTACAGCACCTGGCCGTCGGCGGCGAGGCCGGCCAGCACCCCCAGCAGCAGGGTCGACTTGCCGATGCCGGGCTCGCCGGCCAGCAGCACCACCGACCCGGGGACCAGGCCGCCGCCGAGGACGCGGTCGAGCTCGTCGACGCCGGTGGGCCGGTGGGCGCCGGTCTGGGCGGCGACGTCGGTGATGGGGACCGGGGCGGCCACCGGGCCGGACGCCCTGGCCGGGGCGGATCGTTCCAGCACCTCTTCGACCAGGGTGTTCCAGGTGCCGCAGCTCGGGCAGCGGCCGACCCAGCGCGGGCTCGCGGCCCCGCACTCGGTGCAGGCATAGGCGGTCCGGACAGTCCTGGCCATACGATGCGATCGCCCCCACCATCGGGCCGGGCCTCCCAGCCCGGACCGGCGCGCCCGGTGCCCGCCGGCAGGACACCCACAGGCGTCCTCACCAGGCGAAATGCTAGCACGCGACGACGACAATCGAATGTCGTCCACAATGGGGACATGGATGTCCCGCCCGGACCACGGGAGCTGCTGGCCCTGCTGGCCGAGCCGGACCGGCTGCGGGCCCTGGCGGCGGTCGCGCTGGGCGCCGGGACCCTGGCCGAGGTGGCCGAACGGGCGGGCCTGGAGCCGCGGGCGGCGGCCCGGGCCCTCAGCCGGCTGGTGGCCGGCGGCCTGCTCGACGGCGAGGCCGGCAAGGGCTACCGGGTCCGCACCGAGGCCCTCCAGGCGGCGGCCATCCCGCCGGCCGCCGAGGCCGAGCGCGCCGAGGGCGACGAGGGCCAGGGCGACGAGGTGCTGCGGCGCTTCATCCACAACGGGCGGCTGCTGGCCATGCCGGCCGCCCGCGGCAAGCGCCAGGTCGTCCTCGACCACCTGGCCGGGCTGTTCGAGCCGGGCCGGCGCTACCCGGAGCCGGAGGTCAACGAGCTGCTCGGGCGCTACCACCCCGACTACGCCATGCTGCGCCGCTACCTGGTCGACGACGGCTTCCTGGACCGGGCCGACGAGAAGGCCGGGTCGCGGACGGTCAAGGTCTACTGGCGCACCGGCGGCACCGTGGACACCTCGGCGCCTACTTCTTCCTGAACCGCTCGCTGGCCTCGGCGAAGGTGGCGGTCAGGGCGTCGCTCAGCGACCCGGCGGCCTTCTTGGTCTGCTCCCCGACCTGCGGGTCGCGGACGGCGTCGCCGAGGGCGCTGAACGCCTGCTCCAGCGACTCCCTGAGCTTCTCGAGGGCCTCGTCGACCTTGCGCCGGTCCGCGGACGGTGCGGCGCCCTCGGTGCCCGCGCCCGGGCGGGGCCGCTGGTCGTAGTGCTGCTTCACCTGGCGCCCAAGGGCCTTGAAGTCCTCCCCGACCTGGTCCCAGGCGGCCTTGCTCTCAGCCATCTGCGCTCCTTCCCTCGCCTCACAGCTTACGCGGGCAGGCGCAGCCGGCCGTCGGGGCCCTCGCGCGACCATGCCCTCGCGTCTCGAGGCGGGCCAGGAGGTCGTCGAACCAGCCGGCGGGCCGTCCGGCGGCGGCCGCCTGGACGGCCTCGGCCAGGTCGGCCCGGCCCATGCCGTCGGGGGCGGCGGCCAGGGCCCGCACCACCGCGCCCCGCCAGCGCCGGTCCGAGGTGGCGAACGGCGCCTGGGCCCGCGGCCGGGCCGGCGGCGCCGCCGGGCCGAGGGCCCGCCAGCGGCAGGTCGCCTCCAGCGGGCAGCCACCGCAGCGCGGCCTGGGCCGGCAGTGGAGCGCGCCCACGTCCATCAGCGCCGACGACCAGGCCCATGGCTGCTCCGGGGCCATGGCCTGGTCGGCCAGGCGCTGGCGGGCGGCCGGGGTGAGCTGGGCCGGGTCGGCCCCGGCCAGGGAGCGGGCCAGGACCCGGGCGACGTTGGTGTCGACCGGGGCGACCGGGAGGCCGAGGGCGAAGCAGGCCACCGCCCGCGCCGTGTAGGGGCCGACGCCGGGGAGGGAGGCCAGCTCCTCGACCGTGGCCGGCCAGCCGCCGCGCTCCACCACCGCCTGGGCCGTCCGGCGCAGGGCCAGGGCCCGCCGGTTGTAGCCGAGGCCCTGCCAGGCCCGCAGCACCTCGGCCGGGGCGGCGGCGGCGAGGGCGTCGACGTCCGGGAACCGCTCCAGGAACCGGGGCCAGGCCTCGGCCGCCCGCGCCGCCTGGGTCTGCTGGGCCAGCACCTCGGCCACCAGCACCCGGTAGGGGTCGCGGGTCGCCCGCCACGGCAGGTCGCGCCCGGCCTCCGCGAACCACGCCAGCACCCGTTCCCGGGTCTCGGAGAGCAACGCCGCGTCAGCCTTCACACTGGTCATCGTAAGCTGCTGGGACCATGGCGCTCACGCGGACCCGGGTCAGGGTCGAGGGGATCGTGCAGGGGGTCGGCTTCCGGCCGTTCGTGCACGCCCTGGCCGGGCGGCTGGGGCTGGCCGGGCTGGTCGGCAACGACGCCGGCGGGGTGTTCGTGGAGGTCGAGGGGGCCGCCGAGACGGTCGAGCGGTTCCTGGAGGCGCTGGCCGCCGAGGCGCCGCCGCTGGCCGTGATCGAGCGGGTGACCGCGACCCCGCTGGCGCCCACCGGGATCAGCGGGTTCGCGATCGCGCCCAGCCAGGCCGGCGGGGAGCGCCAGGCGCTGGTCTCGCCCGACACCGCCACCTGCGCCGACTGCCTGGCCGAGCTGGCCGACCCGGCCGACCGGCGCCACCGCTACCCGTTCATCAACTGCACCAACTGCGGGCCCCGGTTCACCATCGTCCGCGACGTCCCCTACGACCGGCCGGCGACCACGATGGCCTCCTTCGCCATGTGCGCCGACTGCGCCCGCGAGTACCACGACCCGGGCGACCGGCGCTTCCACGCCCAGCCGGTGTGCTGCCCGGCCTGCGGGCCGTCGCTGGCGCTGCTGGACCGCGACGGGACGGCGGCGGGCGGGACGGCGACCCGCTGGCCGGGGCGGCGGCCCGGCTCCGGGACGGCGCCGTGGTGGCCGTCAAGGGCCTCGGCGGCTACCACCTGGCCGCCGACGCGGCCAGCGAGCCGGCGCGTGGCCGCGCTGCGGGCCCGCAAGCACCGCGAGGACAAGCCGTTCGCGGTGATGGTGGCCGACCTGGCCGGGGCCAGGGCGCTGTGCCGGGTCGACCCGGCCGAGGAGGCCATGCTGGCCAGCCCCCGCCGCCCGATCGTCCTGCTGCGGCGGAGGCCGCGGAGGGGGCCGGGTCGGCGGTGGCGCCGTCGGTGGCGCCGGGGAACCGGTCGCTGGGGGTGATGCTGCCCTACACGCCCCTGCACCACCTGCTGCTGGCCGAGGTGGGGACGGCCGATCGTGCTGACCAGCGGGAACGTCTCCGACGAGCCGATCGCCTACCTGGACGGCGAGGCGGTCGAGCGCCTTGGCGGGATCGCCGACCGGTTCCTGACCCACGACCGCCCGATCCACGTGCGGGCCGACGACTCGGTGGTGCGGGCGTTCCGGGGGCGGGAGCTGCCGCTGCGCCGCTCCCGGGGGTTCGCCCCCCAGCCGCTCGGGCTGCCCTGGCCGTTCCCCCGCCACGTCCTGGCCTGCGGGGCCGAGCTCAAGCACACCTTCTGCCTGGCCAAGGGCGGCCACGCCTTCGTCTCCCACCACATCGGCGACCTGGAAAATTACGAGACCTTCCGCTCCTTCACCGAGGGGGTCGGGCACTTCCGGCGCCTGTTCGCGGTCGAGCCCGAGGTGGTCGCCCACGACCTGCACCCCGAGTACCTGTCGACCAAGTACGCGCTGGAGCTGGACGGGGTCGAGCTGGAGGGCGTGCAGCACCACCACGCCCACGTGGCCGCCTGCCTGGCCGACAACGGCGAGCCGGGGCCGGTCATCGGGGTCGCCTTCGACGGGCTCGGCTACGGCGCCGACGGGACCATCTGGGGCGGGGAGCTGCTGGTGGCCGACCTGGAGGGGTTCCGGCGGGCCGGCCACCTGGAGGTGGTGCCGATGCCCGGCGGGGCGGCCGCCATCCGGGAGCCGTGGCGGATGGCCGCGGCCTGGCTGGACGCCGCCTTCGGCGGGCAGGTCCCGGAGCGCCTCGCCGTGGTCGGGCGCAACCTGGACCGCTGGGAGCAGGTGGCCGCCCTGGCCCGGTCGGGCACGGCCTCGCCGGCGACCTCCAGCGCCGGACGGCTGTTCGACGCGGTGTCGGCGATCCTGGGCGTCCGGGACACGGTCAACTACGAGGGCCAGGCGGCGGTGGAGCTGGAGCAGCTCGCCGACCCGGCCGAGGCGGCCGCCTACCCGGCCCGGGTCGGGGCCGCCGGCGACGACGGCGCGCCGCTGCTCGTCGGCGGGAGCGACCTCGTCCGCGCGGTCGTCGAGGACCTGGAGTCAGGCGTGCCCGCCCCGCTGATCGCCGCCCGCTTCCACAACGGCCTGGCCGAGGCGACCGTCGCCGCCTGCCAGGCCGTCCGCGACGCCACCGGCCTGGAGACGGTGGCCCTCTCCGGCGGCGTGTTCCAGAACCTCCTGCTCCTTGAGCGAACCGTCGCCCGCCTGGAGCTGCAGGGGCTTCCGGGTCCTGGTCCACTCCCGGGTCCCCCCCAACGACGCCGGCATCAGCCTCGGCCAGGCCGCGGTCGCGGGCGCCCGAGCGAGAGCCCGACCCGCCTGACGCCGGACCCAGCCAGCCGGGGTCGACCGAGGCTGCCGCGCTCCGGTCCAAGCCCTCGCTGCCGGGGCTACGCCCCTACCTGAGCCCCCGACTCCGTCTCAGCAGATCCTTGGCAGGGGATCGCCGACCAGCAGGTCGACGATCCGGGTACCCCCGAAGGACGTCTTCAACAGCACCAGCCCTGGCGGGTCGTCGCGGACCCGGCCGATGACGGCGGCGCCCTCGCCGAGAGGGTGGGAGCGGAGGGCGGCCATGGCCGCGTCGACCTGGTCGCCGTCGACGACCGCGACCAGGCGGCCCTCGCAGGCGACGTACAGGGGGTCGATGCCGAGCAGCTCGCAGGCGCCCCGGACGTCGGGGCGGACCGGGACCGAGTCCTCGTCGACCACCACCGCGACCCCGGCCGCCCTGGCGACCTCGTTGCAGATGGTGGCGACCCCGCCGCGGGTCGCGTCGCGCAGGCCGCGGACGCCCGGGGCGGCGTCCAGCAGCCGCTCGACCAGGCCGTTGAGCGGGGCCGTGTCCGACTCCACCTCGGACTCGATGTCCAGCTCGCCCCTGGCCAGCATGATGGTGATGCCGTGCTCCCCGATCGGGCCGGACACGATCACCGCGTCGCCGGGCCTGGCCGTGGCCACGCCCAGCTCGACCGGGCGCTCGATCACCCCGACCCCGGCGGTGTTGACGTAGCAGCCGTCGGCCTTGCCCCGCTGCACCACCTTGGTGTCGCCGGTGACCACCTGGACGCCGGCCCGTTCGGCGGCGGCGGCCATCGAGCCGACGATCCGCTCCAGGTCGGCGACCGGGAACCCCTCCTCGAGGATGAACCCGGCCGACAGCCACAGCGGCCTGGCCCCGCTCACCGCCAGGTCGTTGACGGTGCCGTTCACGGCCAGGTCGCCGATGTCGCCGCCGGGGAAGAACAGCGGCGACACCACGTAGGAGTCGGTCGTGAAGGCGAGGCGGCCGCCGTGGGCGGTCAGCACGGCCCCGTCCTCCAGCGGCGCCAGCAGCGGGTTGGAGAACGCCTCGAGGAACACGGCCTCGATCAGCGTCTGGGTCGCCTTGCCGCCGGAGCCGTGCGACAGGGTGATCCGCTCCTCCTTGAGCTTGGCCTTGCGGGCCCGCGCCTTCTCGATCCGCTGGAGCACCTGCTCCTCGCGGCTGAGCTCCTGGTACTCCTGGTGCCGCGAGGTCACGTCCTGGTCGCCTCCTTCACCCGTTCGCGGGTGAAGCGACCGAAGTTGTAGTAGGCGGCGCAGGCCCCCTCGGGGGAGACCATGCAGGTGCCGATGGGCGTCTCGGGGGTGCAGGCGGTGCCGAACACCTTGCACTCCCAGGGCTTGAGCACGCCCTTGAGGACCTCGCCGCACTGGCAGGCCTTGGGGTCGGCGACCCGCACCCCGGGGACCAGGAACAGCTGCTCGGCGTCGAAGGCGGCGTAGCTCTCCCTGACCCGCAGGGCCGAGTGGGAGATGAAGCCGAGCCCGCGCCACTCGAAGTAGGGGCGCAGCTCCATGACCTCGTTGATGACCTGGAGGGCCTTGGGGTTGCCGTCCCAGGGCACCACCCGGGAGTACTGGTTCTCGACCTCGGAGCGGCCCTCCTTCAGCTGCAGCATCAGCATGTAGATCGACTGGAGCAGGTCAAGCGGCTCGAACCCGGCGCAGACCAGCGGCTTGCCGTAGTCGCGGGCGATGAACTCGTACGGCCGGCAGCCGATCACCGTCGACACGTGCCCGGGGCCGATGAAGCCGTCGAGGCGCAGGTCGGGCGAGTCGAGGATGGCCTTGATGGCCGGGATGATGGTGACGTGGTTGCAGAAGATCGAGAAGTTCTCGATCCCGACGGCCTTGGCCCGCAGGACGGTCATGGCGCTGGACGGGGCCGTGGTCTCGAACCCGATGGCCATGAACACGACCCGCTTGTCCGGGTTCTGCTTGGCGATCTTCAGGCTGTCCAGGGGCGAGTAGACCATCCGGATGTCGGCGCCCCGGGCGGTGGCGTCGAAGAACGCGCCGTCGCTCCCCGGGACCCGCATCATGTCCCCGAACGAGGTCATGATCACGTCGGGCTGCCTGGCGATGAAGATGGCGTCGTCCACCCGGCCCATGGGGATCACGCAGACCGGGCAGCCCGGCCCGTGGACCAGGGTGATGCTCTCGGGCAGGTAGTCCTCGAGGCCGTGCTTGTAGATGGTGTGGGTGTGGCCGCCGCACACCTCCATGAACTTGTACTGCCGTCCCGGCTCGCACAGGGCGGCGATCTGGGCGGCCAGCGCCTGGGCCTTCTCGGCGTCGCGGAACTCGTCGACGTAGCGCACGCTGTGGCCTCCTCTCGCTATTCGATCTTGGAGTCGGCCAGCGCGGCCAGCTCGTCGGCGTAGGCCTGGCCGATCCCTTCGAGGAAGTCCAGGGCGGCCTTGGCCTCCTCCTCGTCGATCTTGGAAAGGGCGAAGCCGACGTGGATCAGCACCCAGTCGCCCGGCTCGACCTTCTCGTCCTCCAGCAGGCCGATGTTGATCGCCCGCCTGACCCCGCTGACGTCGACCTTGGCCAGGTCGGGGCGGTCGTCCATCAGCTCGACGACCTCACCCGGGATGCCGAGACACATCTTGTTCCTCCAAGTGGATGGCTTCCAGGATCAGTTCGTCGCCGCCTTCGGTTTCCAGGTCGAGGCCGCCGCAGGCCGAGCAGACGGCGAGGGCGTCGCTGGCCTCGGCCTGGTGCCCGCAGTCCCGGCAGGTCACCAGCACCGGGACGGTCACCAGGTCGACGGCGGCGCCGTCGGCCACCGTGCCCTGGGCGACCAGGGCGAACGACTGGTCGAAGGCCGAGGCGACCACGCGGTGCTGGGCGCCGACGCGGACCCGGACCCGGGTCACGCGGCGCCCGGCGGCCCGGCGCTCCACCGCCTCGAGGATGCCCTCGCACAGGCCCAGCTCGTGCACCAGCTCCCTCCCCTTGTCGAGCCGGGGCTACCGCTTCGCTGCTTGAGCCCCGGACCCCGTCACATCGACCGGATCTTGAAGTAGCGGGCGAGGTCCGGTACCTGCTTGCGCAGGACCGCGACCAGGCCGACCAACGCGGCGCCAAGCACCAGACGGCGAAGCATGCTCATCCCTCCTCCCCGGTCTCGTGCTCGCCGAGCAGCTCGCGGACGACGGCCACGGCCTGGTCGACCGCGCCCGCGACCGGCGGGCTGAGCCCCATCCGCTCCGACACCTCGGCCGGCTCGCAGCCGACCACCAGCAGCTTGGGGATGTCGCCGCCGAGGGCCTTGAGCAGGGCGAACACCGCGTCCGGCTCCATGCCGTGGGCGTCGACCAGCACCCCCGTCCCGTCCTCGACGGCCGGGTCGGGCTCGCCGTCCAGGTCGGGCTCGATCACGTAGACGGTGCCCGGGGCCTCCCCGCGGGGCGCGGCGTCGACCAGGATCGCCGCCTCGTAGCCTTCCAGCAGCTCATAGGCGAGGTGGACGCCCCGGATGCCGAAGTCGCCCACCCGGACCCAGTCGGGCAGGGACTCGGCGGCCAGCCGCCTGGCCACCTCGACCCCGAAGCCGTCGTCGCCCAGGAAGACGTTCCCGACGCCGGCGACCAGCACCTTCGGGGTCATCAGCGGCTCGACCTCGTCGGGCGAGAAGTACAGGAAGCGGCCGTGCCAGCGCTGGAGGTCGGCCGCCGGGTCCTCGTCGAGGGTGACGGCCAGGTGGCGGTTGCCGTCGACGTCCAGGAACACCGCCTCGACGCGTGGCCACCCGGCCGGCCAGGAACATGTCCTGGGCGTCGGCCCGGCGCTGGCCTGGGCGCAGCCGCACCCGGCTCCCCTTGGCCACCTCGACCCCGGCCACCACCACCCCGTCGGTCTCCGGCGACACCGTCCGGTCGGCCCCCGGGTCCCACCACGGCACCAGCTCGGGCTTGGCCTCCCGTCCCGGGGACCCCCTCGGGATCCCGGCCCCTCGGCCCCCTCGACCCCCTTGAGGTAGCGGACGGCGCCGTGGAGGCGCTCCAGGAGCTCGGGCGGCATGTTGTCGACCCGGTCGATGATGGCCGCCGCCCGCTCGTCGGTCGCCCTGGCCTCGCGCTTCTCGTCCTCGGTCAGGGCCATGGTGCGCAGGGTCAGGATCTCGTCGATCTCGGTGGAGTCGAACAGGTCGCCGGGGCTCTCGGGGGCGATGGTCGGGTGGTCGTAGAGGATGATCGGCGAGGACAGCATCGCGTCCCGCCGGCCCTCGTCGCCGATCAGCACCGGCCAGGTGCGGAGGTTCTGGCAGGCCTCGGCGGCCGGCTTGGCCCACTCCGGCGGGTCGAGCAGGGACAGGAACACCCCCTGGTCGACCCCGAGCAGGCTGTGGGCGGCGACCAGCGAGTGCCGCAGGGCGACGGCCCGGTCGGCCCTGGGGTCGTGCCAGGCGCTGGCGTTCTCGACCACCAGGCGCAGGCGGACCAGGCCGTAGGGTCCCTCGAGGCGCTCGGCCGACAGCCTGACCGTCCCCATGACCGGCCAGCGGCGGCGCACCGTCCGCCCGGCCAGCTTGCCGGCCGCGCTGTGGACGGGCTCGACCCGGCGCCCGCCCGGGCGCTCGAACGGGGTCGCCAGCTCGCCGGCCAGCAGCCGGTGCAGCGGGGCCTCGACGGCCACCTCCTGCTCGGTGGCCTCGTCCCAGGGGACCAGCTCGGAGCCGTCGACCGGCAGCGCCGGGACCTCGTGGAAGGTCCCGGCCTCGACGTCGACCGCCTCGACGGACTTGGCCTGGACGTGCAGGAAGCGGACCAGCACCCGGACGGTGGTCGCCTCCTCGGGCTCCAGCAGGCACTCGGTCTGGGTCGCCCACGGCTCGTCGGGCCCGTGCTCGCTCCACCGGCGGGGCATGAGCACGCCGAACTGCCAGCGGGCCTGGTTCTTGGCCGCCGACGCCCGGTAGGGGTACAGCAGGTAGCCCTCGTACAGGACGGCGTCGGCCACCTTGCGGGCCAGCTCGAAGGCGGGGAACGGGGCGGCGCTCACTGGCCGGCCTCCCCGGCTTCCTTGAACAGCGCCTCCAGGGCGTCGTCCCAGGTCGGCAGGGCCCGCACCGCCTTGAAGCGCTGGAGGGCGTCCAGGGTGTCGCGGCGCACCCTGATCCAGCCGGCGCCGGGGAAGAAGCGGTCCATGATCTCCCGCCACACCGTCACCGGCAGCCGGTAGGTGGCCTCCTTGTGCCAGGGCACCTGGCCGACCGAGAAGCCGCTGAGCCCCTTGGTGAACACCGTCCCGCTGAACAGCAGCAGCAGCGGCACCTCGCCGTCGCCGAGGGCGTGCAGGTACTTGGAGGCGGCCACCTCGAAGTCGTAGGTGCAGGGGACCGGCAGGTCGATCTCGGTGCTGCCGGTGAAGCTGGGCACCATCAGCGAGACGGTGGCGAACTGCATCGGCTTGAGGGTGTCGCCCCAGCGGGGCGGCTCGCCGAACAGCTCCAGCAGCCCGTCGGCCTCCTGGGGCGAGTAGCGGCGGCGCTGCGGCTCGATGCGGATCTGGCAGCGCAGCGCGATGGCGTGGACCTGGGCGCCGGTCGTCTCCGAGATCCGCAGCTTGAGCTGGAGGGTGGGCACGGCCGCGTAGCGGTCCGGCTGGGCGTCGACGCAGTCGAAGACGAGGTCGGTCACTGGGCCTCGGCCTCCACCGCGTTCTCGACCGGGCGGCTGCGGTCGCGGACGGCGTCGAAGAAGCCGTCGATGGCCGCCCACGCCTCCTCGCCGCCGTCGAAGCCCTTCCAGTGCATGCGCACCAGGCCGACCAGCTCGTAGCAGGCGTCGATCGGGACCAGGAAGCACTCGAAGCCCTGGCCGTCGCGCTGGACCAGCAGGGCCTCGACGTCGGGGACGAGGTCGGTCATGACCGGGTTGGCGGCCACCACGTCCTGCCACGCCTCCAGCGGGAGCAGCGACTCGGTGGCCCCGGCCGGGCTCGGGTAGAAGGCCACCACCCGGCCCAGGTCGGAGTTGTGGAAGAAGAAGGCGACCTTCACCGGGATCTGGAGGGTGTCCCAGCCGCCCTCGTCGAGCTGGAACGAGCGGTCGTGCAGGTAGCGGTCGGGCACCGCCCGGTAGCGGCCGCCGGCCGCCCCCTGGTGGGTGAACAGCAGGTAGCAGGCCCGGCAGGTGCACATGATCTGGCGGCTGTCGAGGTTGACCACGTGCGAGTGGCCGTCGCCCACCGGCTCGGCGCACATCTCGCACGCCTCCCCCGGGGCGGCGCGGGGTTTCTCACGGCCGGCCCCCGGGACCGGCACCGGCTCGGGCTCGGGCTGCGGCCCCACGAACCGCCGCAGGCCCGACGCTCATGCACCGGCTCCGGACCCGACGGCCAGGCGGACCCGGCCGTCGCCGGCCAGCAGGGGCAGCGGGACCAGGTGCAGCTCGGGGCGGTCGAGCCCGCGGCCGGCCAGCCGGACGTCGAAGCGCTGGCGGCAGGCCCCGCAGGCCAGCACCTCGGCGTCGAGGACGGCCATGCCGGCCAGCCCGGTCCCGCAGGCCGGGCAGCGGTCGCGGTAGGCGTACAGCTCCCCGCCGACGCTGCAGACGACCACCCCCGCCCCGGCGACCTCGACCGAGGTCAGGCGGCCCGGCTCCAGCCCGTCCAGGCCCTCGACCACCTCCCACTCGCGGCGCAGCGGCTGGATCTGGAGCAGCTGCGGCTCCTTCTCGACGGTGAGGTTCTCGACCTCGACGGCGGTGACCTCGGGGGCGGCCTGCTCGATGGCCCGCTCGATGGCCAGCTTGACGGTCTGGGTCGAGGACGGGCAGCCGTCGCAGCTGCCCTCCAGGCGCAGGCGCACCACGCCCGCCTCGGGGTCGACCCCGAGCAGCTCGACCCCGCCGGCGTGGGAGCCCAGGTAGGGGCGGACCTGGTCGAGCGCCTCGACCACCCTGGTCCGGGTGTCCTTGGGATGGAGGCCGTGGAGGACGAGCAGGCTGGCGACCAGCTCGTCCCCCACGAACCGCTCGAGGGCGTCGGGCCCGGCCAGCTCGACCGTCCGCTCCAGCCCCGCCCCGTACAGCTCGACCACCAGGCGAACGATCTCCTCGGCCGTCTCCGCGGTGCCGGGGTCGCCGGCGGAGCGGATCTGGCCGAGCAGCTCCTCGATCCGCGAGCCGACCGCACGGAGGTCCTGGTCGGTCACGGCTACCCCTGGTTGAGCATGGTCGGCGAGTGCAGCTTCTTCACCACGTTGCCGTTGCCCAGGTACATGTGGACCCCGCAGGGCAGGCACGGGTCGAAGCTGCGGACCGCCCGCATGATGTCGATGCCCTTGAACTTCTCCGGTGGGTTCTCCTCGAAGATGGGGGTGTTCTGGACGGCGTCCTCGTACGGCCCCGGGGTGCCGTAGGTGTCGCGGACGCTGCCGTTCCACGGCGTCGGCGGGTAGGGGTGGTAGTTGGCGATCTTGCCGTTGCGGATGACCATGTGGTGCGACAGCACGCCCCGCACGGCCTCGGTGAAGCCGACGCTCACGGCCTCGTCGGGCACCTTGAAGGTCTCCCAGGTCTTGGTGTGGCCGGCCCGGATCTCGGCCAGCGCCTTCTCGGTGAAGTGCAGGGCCGCGGCGGCCGCGTACGCCTGGAAGTAGGTGCGGGCCCGGTTGCGCTCGATGGCGTTGGACCACTGGGGGATCTTCCACTCGAAGCTGGCCTCGGGCTTGGTGGCCGTCCGGGGCAGGTTGATGACCACGCTGTTGCCGGTGGCCTTGATGTAGCCGATGTCGACCAGGCCGGAGAGGGCGGTCGACCACAGCCGGGCGATCGGCCCGCCGCCGGTGTCCAGGGCCAGGTGGTCGGTGCCGTCGAACCAGCGCGGCGACATCACCCAGGAGTAGTTGTTGTCGAAGTCGCGCTTCTGGGGCTTGGGGATGGTGTGCTGGTTCCAGGGGTGGCGCCGGTCGACCGGGTTGCCCACCGGGTCGTGGGTCACGAACATCGGCTGGTCTTCCCAGTCCTGGTAGTAGGAGCTGCCCAGCAGGATGCGGATGCCCAGGTTGATCTCGGTCAGGTCGTTGGTGACCAGCTTGCCGTCGACCACCACGCCCGGGGTCACGTACATCTTGCGGCCCCAGTCGGTCATGGTCTCGTAGCGGAAGTCGCAGTGCTCGGGGTCGTTGAGGCTCCCCCAGCAGCCGAGCAGGACCCGGCGCCGGCCGACCTCCTCGTAGCCGGGCAGGGCCTGGTAGAAGAAGTCGAACAGGTCGTCGTGCATGGGCACGACCCGCTTCATGAACTCCACGTAGCGCATCAGGCGGGTCAGGTAGTCGGTGAACAGCTGCACCGTGGCGACCGTGCCCACCCCGCCCGGGTACAGGGTCGAGGGGTGGACGTGGCGGCCCTCCATCAGGCAGAACATCTCCCTGGTGGAGCGGCTGACCTGGAGCGCCTCGCGGTAGAACTCGCCCTCCAGCGGGTTCAGCGAGCGCATGATGTCGCCGATGGTCCGGTAGCCGTGGTCGCCGGCGTGGGGGGCCTCGGTGTTGTTGGCCAGCTCGAGCACGCCCGGGTTGGTCTCCTTGACCATCCGCTCGCAGTAGTCGACCCCGACCAGGTTCTCCTGGAAGATGTTGTGGTCGAACATGTACTCGGCCGACTCGCCCAGGTTGATGATCCACTCGCCCAGGTGCGGCGGCCGGACCCCGTAGGCCATGTTCTGGTTGTAGACCGAGCAGGTGGCGTGGTTGTCCCCGCAGATGCCGCAGATGCGGCTGGTGATGAAGTGGGCGTCGCGGGGGTCCTTGCCCTTCATGAAGATCGAGTAGCCGCGGAAGATCGACGAGGTCGAGAAGCACTCGGCGACCCGCTTCTGCTTGAAGTCGATCTTGGTGTAGATCCCGAGGCTGCCGACGATGCGGGTGATCGGGTCCCACGCCATCTCGACGAGGCCGTCACCGGTCCCTGCGCGTTCGGTCGTGGTCATCGTGCCTCCCCTACCAGTTCGGACGGTAGCCGGTGGTCAGCTCGCGGCCTGTCTTGCGCCACTTCGGCTCCTTGTCGACCGTCCTGGCCGTGACCGCCCGCAGGCTGCGGATCACCGAGCCGTACATGCCGCTGGCCGCGGTCGAGACCTTGCTGCCGGGTGGCTCGTCCATGAACGGCATGAACTTGTCCGGGAACCCGGGCATGGTGCAGCCGATGCAGATGCCGCCGACGTTGGGGCAGCCGCCGATGCCGTTGAGCCAGCCCCGCTTGGGCACGTTGCACTTCACCACCGGCCCCCAGCAGCCGATCTTGACCAGGCACTTGGGTGACCCGTACTCGGTGGCGAAGTCGCCCTGCTCGTAGTAGCCGGCCCGGTCGCAGCCCTCGTGCACGGTGATCCCGAACAGCCAGGTGGGCCGCAACGCCTCGTCCAGGGGGATCATCGGGGCCTGGCCGGCCGCCTGGTAGAGGAGGTACAGGATCGTCTCCGACAGGTTGTCGGGCTGGATCGGGCAGCCGGGCACGCACACGATCGGCAGGCCGGCCTTGGACTTCCAGCTCCAGCCCAGGTAGTCGGGGACCCCCATGGCGCCGGTGGGGTTGCCGGCCATGGCGTGGATGCCGCCGTAGGTGGCGCAGGTGCCGACGGCCAGCACGGCCAGCGCCTTGGGGGCCAGGCGGTCGATCCACTCGCTGGTCGTCATGGGCTGGCCGGTGGCCGGGTCGTTGCCGAAGCCGCACCAGTAGCCCTCGCTCTTGATCGCCTCGTTGGGGATCGAGCCCTCGATGACCAGCACGAAGGGCTCCAGCTCGCCCCGGTCGGCCTTGAAGAACCACTCCAGGAAGTCGTCGGCGCCGCCGTTGGGCCCGCACTCGAAGTCGATCAGCGGCCAGTGCACGGCCACCTTGGGCAGCCCCGGGAGGGCGCCGAGGGCGATCTCCTCGATGCTCGGCTGGGTCGCCGCCGTGAGCGCGACCGAGTCCCCGTCACAGCTCAGGCCGGCGTTGATCCAGAGAATGTGGACGACGGCCTCTTCCTGCTCGGTGCCTGCTGCCATGCCGCTTCACCACCTTGGGACGGGTTGGTCAGGAGCCGTCGGACGCCTCGAGCGCCAGCTGGGTCAGCTCCCACAGGACGTGGTAGACGGTGGTCTGCGCCTCCTGGATCCGGTGGACCGAGGACGATGGGACCACGAACAGGTAGTCGATCGTGTCGAGCTCGGCCATCTTGCCGCCCTGGTAGCCGGCGAGGCCGATGGTGAGCAGTCCGCGCCGGCTCGCCTCCTCGAAGGCGCGGACAAGATTGTCGGAGTTGCCGCTGGTCGACAGGCCGACAGCGATGTCGCCGGGCCGGCCGAAGGCGGCCAGCTGGCGGGCGAAGACAACGTCGAAGCCGACGTCGTTGGCCAGGGCGGTGACCACGGCCACGTCGTCGGTGAGAGAGAGCGCGGGCAGGGAGTGCCCGACCGCGGCCTTGGCCGCGGTCGAGCCGGGGGTGCAGGAAGGTGGTGGCCACCGCCTGGGCGTCGGTGGAGCTGCCGCCGTTGCCGAAGGCGAACAGCCGGCCGCCACCCGCGAAGGACCGGGCCATGGCCCTGGCGCAGTCGGCCAGCCGGGCCGCGTCCCGGCGGACGGTCAGCCGGCGCAGCTCCACGATCTCGGCCGCCTTGTCCACGGTGGAGCGGCGCACCTGGTCGAGCACGTCGTCCAGGTCGGAGGTGCCCGAGTACAGGAAGGGGTAGAGGGACTCGACCCCGGCGCCGTCACGACCCACCGGCGGCACCCCCGACCACGGCGATGGCCTCCTTGGCGTGGACCAGGATGGTGTCCCCGACCGCCGCGTCGACCAGGGCGACGCTGACCTCCTCCATGCTCTGGCCGGTGTCGACCACGGCCAGGTCGGCCTCGAGCAGGCGCACCACCCGCACCGGGACGGCCTCGTCCGAGCAGGTGATGCAGACGTCGCCGTGACATTCGGGATTGATCAACCGGGCACCCCCTTGGGGTTCCCCGGACCCTCCGCCGGTCAACGGATCACCTCCGGGTCGAGCACGCCGGGCTGCTCGAACAGCACGTGCACCAGCTCCCAGAGGACGTGGTAGGCGGTGACGTGGACCTCCTTGACGACCAGGGGGTCGTCGGAGCGGGCGACCAGGGGGTGGTGCACGGCCTGGCTCCGGGCCGTCTGGCCGCCGTCGCCGCCGACCAGGGCGATGGTGAGCATCCCGAGCCCGGCCGCTTCCTCCAGCCCGCGCAGGACCGCCGGGTCGTCGCCGTCGACCGAGACCCCGAGGGCGATGTCCTCGGGGGCGGCCAGGTAGCGGAGCTGGTGGGCGTAGACCTCGGCGTAGCCTTCGCGGCCGGCGATGCTGGTCAGGGTGGCCACGTCGCCGGTCAGGGAGATGGCCGGGAGGGCCCGCTTGCCGACGATCACCGGGTGGACGAACTCGACGGCGATGTGCTGGGCGTCGGTGCTGGGGCCGCCGCTGCCGAAGCAGACCAGCTTGCCGCCGCGGTGGAAGCGGACGGCCATGGCGTGGCAGGCGGCCGCCACCTGCTTGGCGTCGTCGGCGAGGGCCTCGACCGGCTTGACGCGCTGTTCGAGGGCATCGGTGGCTGCCGCTTGGAGCGTCTCCGACAGTCGCTGTCGCATGCACGGCCCTCCCGGCGGCCTTCCGGCATCTGGGAAGCATGCGCCGTCGCCGCCTGCATTGCAAGACAGTTCTGTCCGGACAGCCACCGGACAGAGTGTCAGGTTTGCCAGATTCCTAGGACCGGAGCGCAACCTCCCCTACAATCGCACAAATTGGCGGCGGCGAGGGAGTGATCCTTGGAGGAGCGCGTTGGTGGCGCTCGGGGCGACCGGGCACCCGACGGCGCTCAGCCGGCGGAGCCGCACGAGTCGATCGTCATCGACCCGGTCTTCGTGGTCACCCAGAACTTCCCGGCCCGGCCGTCGTCGATCCCCGACATCCGCGACTTCGTGCTCCGCTACCTGCGCGACGCCCCGCTGAGCCCCGAAGGCAGCCAGCAGCTCCACCACGCCGTCCTCAACGCCCTGCTGGACGCGGCCAGCCCCGACGGCGGCCAGATCCAGGTCTGCTTCCGCATCTTCCCCGACGGGGTCGAGGTCGACGTCCTGCGCGGCCCGGCCAGCGCCAGCAGCACCCTCCCGCCGGTCCGCCGCGACCGGCCCGAGCACCGCTCCTTCGCCGAGTGGCTCTCGGGCATGCTCAAGCGCGAGGGCCTCTCCCAGGAGGCCGCGGCCAGGCAGCTCGGGGTCTCGGTGAAGACGGTCAGCCGCTGGGTCGGCGGCGAGACCGAGCCCCGCCTGCGCGAGCTCCGCCGCATCCACGAGGTCTTCGGCGAAGCCCCCCTGGGCTAGCCTAGCTCGCCGGGTCCCGCCGTGCGGGTGAGACGTCGAGCAGCAGCGAGGCCAGCGCGTCGGGGACCGAGAACATGGGCCAGTGCCCGGTGGGCAGCTCGAGGAACGACCACTCGGGCCCGGCGAGCGCCGCGAACCAGGGGTGGCCGCTGGCGATCATCTGGCGCACCTGGTCCAGGGGGATGCTGCAGCTGATCAGCAGCTTGGGAAGCCCGTCGCGGGAGGGGTTCTTCAGCGACAGGGGCTGGGTCCAGGTGCGGAGCGGCTGGGCGGTGGCGCGGGCGCGCATGTGGTCGCGCTCCTCCTGGCCGAGCCCCTCCAGGCTCGCCCCCATCACGCCCTCCAGCTCCTCCCAGGTGGGCAGCGGGATCCGCCAGCCCTCGCCGGCCTCCTCGACCAGCCGCTCGATCAGCTCCCTGGCGGCCGGCGGCTGGAGGTCCATGAAGGCGGCCCCGTCGGGGCTCGGGCCCGCGTCGAGGTAGGCGAGCAGGGAGATCCGCTCGGGGATCCGGTCGGCCACCCCCGTGACCACGTGCCCGGCGTAGCTGTGACCCACGAGGACGACGTCGTGGAGGTCCTGGGACTCGACCAGGTCGACGACGTCGGCGATGTAGGTGTCGAGGTCCACCTCCGGGTTGGCCAGGTGCGAGCGCTCCCCCAGCCCGGTGAACGTCACCGGGTGGACGTCGTGCCCCTGGGCCTGCAGCTGGCGGGTCACGTGCTCCCAGGCCCAGCCGCCCAGCCAGGCCCCGGGGACCAGAACATAGGTGGTCATCCGCGAACTCCTCCTCCTGAATTGTACATTGTACAATTACTACTGTACGTTGTACAATAGCTCCATGTCAACCCCCGAGCGTCCAGCGCGTCGCGGGGCCGGCCAGCGGGCCGGCCTGTCCCGCGAGGCGGTCCTGACCGCGGCCCGCCGCATCGCCGACGACGAGGGGGTGGACCGCCTCACCATGCGCCGCCTGGCCGGCGAGCTGGGGGTGATGCCCAACGCCCTCTACACCTACGTCCCCGACAAGGAGGCGCTGCTCGACGACCTGCTCGACGACCTGCTGGGCGGCATCGACCCCGGCGACCTGGCCGAGGGCGACTGGCGGGACGGGCTGGTCAGGGTGATGGACTCCTCCCGCCGCCTGCTGCTGGCCCATCCCCGGCTCGCGCCGGTGTTCCTGGCCCGTCCGGGGCTGGGACCCAACGCGGCCCGGCTGGGCGAGATCACCTTCGAGCTGCTGCGGCGGGGTGGCCTGGAGGGCGAGCGGGCGGTCGAGGCGTTCAGGATCCTGCTGATCTACTCCCTCGGCTTCGCCGCCTTCCAGGCGCCGCGCCTCCAGGGCGACTCGGTGCAGCGGACACGGCAGGTGGAGGCGACCTTCGCCGGCCTGCCGGAGGACCGCTTCCCCGAGATGCGGCGGCTCGCCGCCCCCCTGGCCGACCCCACCACCGACCGCCACTTCCACACCGGCCTGCGCTGGCTGCTGGACGGCCTCAGCGCCCAGTCCCACGACGGCTAGCGCGGCGGCCGCGACCCAGGCGCAGCAGGCCGACGGTGTAGATGGTGGCGGCGGCAAGGCAGGCGACGGCGGCGGCGACCAGGGACGGGGTGGTGGGCAGGGGGAAGGCGACGGGAAGGACGGCGCCGCCCACCCAGGCGAGCTGGAAGGTGGTCTCGGCCCGGGTGATGGCGGTGCCGCGGGCGGGTGGGGGGACCTCGCGCTGGACGATGCTCTCGAAGCCGAGGCGGGCGGCGGCGATGCCGGCGCCCATGGCCAGGCCGCCCACGGCCGCCGGCACGACCCCGACCCGGCCGGCGAGCAACCAGGCGGTGGTGCCGCACAGGAGCAGGCCGCCGGCCAGCAGGCCGTCCTCGCGGACCAGGCGGGCCGCCCTCGGCAGCAGGAAGGCGCCGATCACCCCGCCCACGCCCACCCCGGCCAGCAGCAGCCCGAGCCCGGCGGTCCCGACCCCCTGCCGGCGGAGCTCGAAGGCGAGCAGGAACAGGGTGAACCCACCCACCGCCCGCACACAGGTGTTGGCCGTCCTCGCCAACCGGACCCGCCCCGGCGGCCGAGCCAGCCGCGCCGCCCGCCGGTCCATCGGGTCGCGCCGGGAAGCAGCGCCCGGGTCGCGATCGCGGCGGCGGCGGGGCGCCGGCAGGGACAGGGCGAGGACCGCGCCGGCGGTGAAGGTGATGGCGGCCGCCCACAGGACCGCGCCGCCGCCCAGGAGCCGGTCGAGGCCCACGCCGAGCAGGGCCCCGGCGGTGCCGCCGAGCGCGGCCACCCTGGCCATGCGGCCGTTGACGGCGACCAGGTCGGGCCAGCCGCCCGGGCGCCCCGGCCTCGACCCGCCAGCCTCCCCGGCCCGAGGCCCGCCGACCTCCCCGGCTCCCTCATGTCTCGACCCATCGGGTTCGCCCGTCGGGCCGGCGAGCTCCGGGACCATGGCGGTGCGGCTGATGCCGTGGGCCCGGGAGCAGACCAGGAGGCCGAAGGCGAGGGGGTAGAGGAGCAGCGACTGGGTGCGGGCCACGGCCAGGGCGGCCAGGGCGGCCCGGAGGGCCATGGCGGCGAACAGGGCCAGGCGGCCGGCCCCGCTGCGGCCATCCAGCAGGCGGCCGAGGAGCGGGGCCACCACCGCGAACGGGGCGACGGTCAGCAGCAGGTACAGGGCGACCCGGGGCCGGGCGGCGGCCACCGGCACGGCGAAGAACAGCGTCCCGGCCAGGGCCACCGCGACCAGGGCGTCGCCAAGGGTGCTGATCGCGTGCACCCAGGCCAGCCGGTCCAGCGACCGGCCCGACCCTCGCGCCCCCAGCACCCGCACCCCGACCGCCTGCCTCATGGCTGGCATGCTAACGGCGAAGCCCCCGGGGATCCCGGGGGCTTCGCCTATCCCTGGGGTGGGACAGTTGGGACGCCTACTCCTTGCCGGCCAGCTCGGCAGGGGAGACGTCGATCTCCTCGGAGGGCCGGTCCATCGAGCGGAAGGCGATCTCGCCGTTCTCGGCGTCGACCACGACCAGCTGGCCGGCGGTGAACTCCTTCCACAGGAGCTTCTCGGACAGCGGGTCCTCGACCAGCCGCTGGATCGTCCGCCGCAGCGGGCGGGCGCCCAGGGCCGGGTCGTAGCCCTTCTCGGCCAGCAGGTCCTTGGCCGCCTCGGTCAGCTCCATGGCGATGTCCTTGGACTTGAGCTGCTCCACGACCCGCCGCATCATCAGGCCGACGATGCTCTTCACCTGCTCGCGCGAGAGCTGGTGGAAGACGATCACCTCGTCGATCCGGTTGAGGAACTCCGGCCGGAAGTGGCGCTTGAGCTCGTCCATGACCTTGCCCTGCATCCGCTCGTAGTCGACCTTGGCGTCGGGCCGGGCGGTGAAGCCGAGCGTGGCCCCCTTGGCGATGTCGCGGGTGCCCAGGTTGGAGGTCATGATCAGCACGGTGTTCTTGAAGTCGACCGTGCGGCCCTGGGCGTCGGTCAGCCGCCCGTCCTCCAGGATCTGGAGGAGGGTGTTGAACACGTCCGGGTGGGCCTTCTCGATCTCGTCGAACAGCACCACGCTGAACGGCTTGCGCCGGACCGCCTCGGTGAGCTGGCCGCCCTCCTCGTAGCCGATGTAGCCCGGCGGGGAGCCGATGAGGCGCGAGACGGTGTGCTTCTCCATGTACTCCGACATGTCGAGCGCGATCAGCGCGTCCTCGTCCCCGAACAGGAACTCGGCCAGGGTGCGGGACAGCTCGGTCTTCCCGACGCCCGATGGCCCGAGGAAGATGAACGACCCGGACGGCCGCTTGGGGTCCTTGAGGCCGGCCCGCGTGCGGCGGATGGCCTGGGAGACGGCGTGGATGGCGTTGTCCTGGCCGACGATCCGCTTGTGCAGCTCGTCCTCCATGCGCAGGAGCTTGGCCGTCTCCTCCTCGGTCAGCTTGAACACCGGGATGCCGGTCCAGGAGGCCAGCACCTCGGCGATCTGCTCCTCGTCGACCTCGGCGACAACGTCCATGTCGCCGGACTTCCACTCGCGCTCGCGGCGGGCCTTGTCGTTGAGGAGGTTCTTCTCGCTGTCCCTGAGCGAGGCCGCCTTCTCGAAGTCCTGGGCGTCGATCGCCGACTCCTTGTCGCGCCGGACGTCGGCGATGCGGCCGTCGAACTCGCGCAGGTCGGGCGGGGCGGTCATGCGCCGGATGCGCATGCGGCTGCCGGCCTCGTCGATCAGGTCGATCGCCTTGTCGGGCAGGAAGCGGTCGGAGATGTAGCGGTCGGCCAGGTTGGCCGAGGCGACCAGGGCGTCGTCGGTGATGGTGACCCGGTGGTGGGCCTCGTAGCGGTCGCGCAGCCCCTTGAGGATGTCGATGGTGTGGGCCACCGACGGCTCCTGGACCTGGATCGGCTGGAAGCGGCGCTCCAGGGCCGCGTCCTTCTCCAGGTGCTTGCGGTACTCCTCCAGGGTGGTGGCGCCGATGGTCTGCAGCTCGCCCCTGGCCAGCATGGGCTTGAGGATCGAGGCGGCGTCGATGGCGCCCTCGGCCGCGCCCGCCCCGACCAGGGTGTGCAGCTCGTCGATGAACAGCACGATGTCGCCGCGGGTGCGGATCTCCTTGAGGACCTTCTTGAGCCGCTCCTCGAAGTCGCCGCGGTAGCGCGACCCGGCCACCAGGGCGCCCAGGTCGAGGGTGTACATCTGCTTGCCCTTGAGCGTCTCGGGGACCTCGCCCTTGACGATGGCCTGGGACAGGCCCTCGACGATGGCGGTCTTGCCCACGCCGGGCTCGCCGATCAGCACCGGGTTGTTCTTGGTCCGGCGGGACAGCACCTGCATGACCCGCTCGATCTCCTTCTCGCGCCCGATCACCGGGTCGAGCTTGCCCTCGCGGGCCAGCTGGGTGAGGTTGCGCCCGAACTGGTCGAGCACCAGCGAGCCCTGCGGCTGGGCCTCGCCCGGGGCGCCGCCGCCCTGGCCCTCCTTGCCGCCGGCGTAGCCGGACAGCAGCTGGATGACCTGCTGGCGGACGCGGGAGAGGTCGGCGCCCAGCTTGACCAGCACCTGGGCGGCCACGCCCTCGCCCTCGCGGATCAGCCCGAGCAGGATGTGCTCGGTGCCGATGTAGTTGTGGCCGAGCTGGAGCGCCTCGCGCAGCGACAGCTCCAGGACCTTCTTGGCTCGGGGAGTGAAGGGGATGTGCCCGGTGGGCGCGCTCTGGCCCTGCCCGATGATCTCCTCGACCTGGGCCCGGACGGCCTCCAGGGAGATGCCGAGCGACTCCAGCGCCTTGGCGGCCACCCCTTCGCCCTCGTGGATCAGCCCGAGCAGGATGTGCTCGGTGCCGATGTAGTTGTGATTGAGGAGCCGAGCCTCCTCCTGCGCGAGCACGACGACCCGTCGAGCCCGGTCGGTGAAGCGCTCAAACATGCCAAACCCCCAGGGATACGGCGGCAGCGGTTCCTTGCCGCCAATCGACTATACACCTGGCCCTCCGACGTCCCGTACGGGAGTTGCAGGACGTCCAGGTACGCTCTTCGTCCACCCCGACAACGCCTCTGGACCGCGGGTTGTTCCCGATCTCGTCTCCGGTTCATCGGCGCCCGCCGACCCGACTTGACGGTCGCCGTCCTCCACCTGGTTCTCAGCTGGACCTTCGTCCGACAGCCCCGCTTGGATGCCCGTTTCGGCGGCTACAGCTCCTCCGGCCGGAGCTGGGGGAACAGGAGGGCCTCGCGGATCGAGGAGAGGTCGGCCAGCAGCATGACCAGCCGGTCGACCCCGATGCCGAGGCCGGCGTTGGGGGGCAGGCCCAGCTCCAGGGCCCGCAGGTACGCCTCGTCGACCACCATCGCCTCCTCGTCGCCGCCCGCCTTGGCCATGGCCTGCTCCTCGAAGCGGGCCCGCTGCTCGTCGGGGTCGGTCAGCTCCGAGAAGCAGTTGGCGTACTCCCGGCCGCCGATGATCAGCTCGAACCGCTCGGTCACGAACGGGTCGTCGCGGTGCGGGTGGGCCAGGGGCGAGACCTCGACCGGGTAGTCGGTGACGAAGGTGGGGCGGACGATCCGGTGCTCGGCGTGCTTCTCGTACAGCTCCAGGACCAGCTTGCCGGTGCCCCAGCCGGGCTCGGTGGCCACCTCGTGCTTGTCGCACAGCTCGCGGACCCGGTCCAGGGGCCAGTCGTAGGCCAGGTCGGGCTCGCCGATGGCCTCGCGCACGGCGTCGAGCAGGGTGACCTCGCCCCAGTCGCCGTCCAGGTCGATCTCGTGGCCCCGGTAGGTGAGCCGCCGCCCGCCCACGGCGGCGTCGGCCGCCTCCTGGATGACCCCGCGGGCCAGCTCCATCATGTCCCGGTAGTCCTGGAACGCCGAGTTGGACTCCAGCATGGTGAACTCGGTGTTGTGGGTGGAGTCGATGCCCTCGTTGCGGAACATCCGCCCCAGCTCGAACACCCGGTCCACCCCGCCGACCAGCAGCCGCTTCAGGTACAGCTCGCTGGCCACCCGGAGGTACAGGTCGGTGTCGAGGGCGTTGTGGTGGGTGACGAACGGCCGGGCCAGGGCGCCGCCGGGGACCGGGTTGAGGATCGGGGTCTCGACCTCGAGGAAGCCGCGGGCGAGCATCGACTCGCGCAGGGACCGGACGACCCGGGAGCGCACCCGCATGGCCCGCATGGCCGCCGGGTTGACGGTCAGGTCGAGCTCGCGCTGGCGGGAGCGGACCTCGACGTCGGTCAGGCCCTTCCACTTGTCGGGCAGGGGCCGCAGGGCCTTGCCGAGCAGGTAGACCTCGGTCGCCTTGACCGACAGCTCACCCTTCCTCGTCTTCACGACCGGCCCCTGGACCCCGACCCAGTCGCCGACGTCCAGGTCGATCACGACCTCGAACTGCTCGGCCCCGAGGGCGCCGACCGCCAGCATGACCTGGAGCTCGCTGCCGTCGTGGCGCAGGGTCCAGAAGCCGAGGCGGCCCATGTCGCGCTTGAGCACCACCCGGCCGGCGACCCGGACGACGTCGCCTGACTCCTCCCCGCCGCCGAGCTGGTGGTCCCAGCCCCGGCGGACCTCGGCCAGGGTGTGGGTGCGCCGGAAGCCGACCGGGAAGGCGTCGATCCCGGCCGCCCGCAGCCGGGCCAGCTTCTCGCGGCGCGCCTGTTCGACCGCCGAGCGGTCTTCGTCGTCTGGCACGGGTGGGGCGGCTCCTCGGGCGGTGGGCGGTGTGGACGGTACCGCTCCACACCCGCCAACACTACCGGAGGAGCCGCCCTCCCTCGGGGCTCAGGGCCGGTCGTCCTCGGGGCTGGTGGTCAGGTCCTCCTCGGCCACCACGGTGCCGGTGCTCCGGGTGACCAGGAAGTTGACCCCCCACAGGACGAGGCCGCCGATCAGCAGGTAGATGGCGGTGCAGGTAGACCTCGCCGGTGCGGTTGATGGGCAGCAGGAAGACCAGGGCGACCAGCGCCCCGATGATCGGCATGATCGTGGGCGCCACGAAGTGGCTGTGACCGACCGGGTCGCGCCGCAGCACCAGCACGCAGATGTTGACCAGGAGGAAGACCGAGGTCAGCAGGAGCACGGTGGTGTCGGACAGGCCCGAGAGGTCGTCGACGGTGAGGATCAGCAGGATCGAAAGGGCGGTGGTGAACAGGATCCCGAACCACGGCGTCTTGCGGGGCGAGACCCAGGCGAACGGGGCCGGCAGCACCCCCTGGTTGGCCATGCCGTACAGCAGCCGCGAGGCCATCAGCATGTTGATCAGCATGGTGTTGGACACCGCGATCATGGCGATGACCGAGAACAGGGTGCCGGCGTCGTAGTCGGGCAGGCCGATGCGCACCACCTCGAGCAGCGGGCCGGTCGACTCGGTGAGCACGTCGAGCGGCACGGTCATGGCCGCGGTGAAGCCGACCAGCAGGTAGATGATGCTGGCGGCGACGATGCCGGTGAGCAGGGCCGGCGGGAAGGTCTTGATCGGGTCGCGGACCTCCTCGGCCATGTTCACCGAGTCCTCGAAGCCGATGAAGGCGTAGAAGGCGGTGGCCGCGCCGGCGGTGATGCCGGTGAGGGCCCCGAACCCGCTGTCCTTGAACTCGAACGCCTGCCCTGGGTCGCCGTCGCCGCTGAACAGCACCTTCAACCCGACCAGGATGATGAACAGCAGGCCCGACAGCTCGATCAGGGTGATGGCGATGTTGACCTTGATCGACTCGCCGACGCCCCGGTAGTTCACGGCCGCCACCAGCAGGATGACCAGGATGCCGATGAGCACGGTCGGCGGGTTCTCGGTCCCGAACACACCCGTCCAGTAGCGGCCGCCGACCCGGGTGGCCGCGAACGAGGCCGAGGTGACCCCCGAGGCCATCACGGCGATGGTCACCATGAAGCTGAGGATGGCGATGTGGAACGCCCGGTGGACGTAGAGGGCGGCCCCGGCGGCCCGCGGGTACTTGGTCACCAGCTCCAGGTAGGCGAAGGCGGTGATCAGGGCGAGCAGGAACGAGACCAGGAACGAGGCCCAGATGGCCCCGCCGACGTCGGCCGCGACCTGCCCGGTGAGGGCGTAGATGCCGGCGCCGAGGATGTCGCCGAGGATGAAGAAGGTCAGCATCGGCCGGGTGATCACCCGGTTGAGGCGGGTCTCCTCCGGGTCCTCGATGCTGGTGATGTGGCCGGGAGCTCCGGGAGGCGGACGGTCGTCCGGCTCGCGGTCCATGCTGTCGGTCAAGCTGACCACCTCCTGGGGAGGCTACCCACCGATATGGAGGCATGCCCTCGAACCATAACAAGAACGCAGGACGCGACCTAGAGTTCGATTCGCCCGTGCTGTCGTTACCGGCCGGTTAGGTCGTCACGACATCGTTTGTCCCGGCTCCAGGCGGACCCCTCGCGATCGGGACCACCTACCCCCGCCGGAGCCGCGCCGATGACGACGACCGCTTCCCCAGGCAGGCAGACCCGGAGCTGGGTCGCCGCCGCGCCGAGGACTTCAGTCCTCCACCTCGGCGTCGGGTCGTCGGGGTCGCTACCCGGACCGGCCGTCCCGGCTCCCGCCAGGACGTGTGGAGCGCCCCCCGAGTCCAACCCCGGCCCCCGCCCCCCCATCCCCCAGGGGCCGGGGTTGGACCCTGGCGCAGCTAGCGCGGCCTTGCCCTGACCAGCGCGGCCAGGGAGGCCAGGACCATCCCGGCGCCGGCGAGCTGGCCCGTGGCACCCAGGCCGAGGGCGCTGCCGTAGATCACCAGGAACAGCCCGAGGAGCAGCCCGAGGCTGGCCAGGGTGCCGATCCCGGAGCGGCGGCGGGCGCGGGCGAAGTCGGTGCGCCCGCGGCGGCCCAGGAACGACTCGAGCACGGCGGCCGGGTGGTCCTCCTCGGGCAGGTAGAGCCAGGTCTCGCCGGGGCCCTCGTCGACCAGGAGGAGCCAGCCGGCGGCGGGCGGCGGGTCGCTGGCGGCCTGGACCCTGGCCGCGCGCTCGCCCATGGCCGGGACGCGCATGGCCCGGTCCCTGGCCGGGGTGGCGGCCACCACCACCCTGACCGGCAGCAGCCCGTCGGGGTCGACCGCGGCGGTCGCGGCCAGCCGGTCGAACACCGGCCCGTGCTCGTCCATGCGCCGCCACACGGCCACGCCCTGGCGCCGGACCAGGCCCTCCTGGGTGGCCGGCGGACCGAGCACGACCGCCTCGATGCCGAACGGCCGGAACGACCGCGGCGACAGGGCCCGCCCCTCGACCCGGTCGGGCCGCGGCAGCCGCTCAGCCACGGTCTTCCCGACTCTCCAGGTTCCGGTCCCAGAGGATCCGCAGGCCGTGGAGGGTGAGCCAGGGCTCGTGGCGCTGGACGGTCTCGCAGGCGTCGAGCACGGCCCCGGCCAGGCCGCCGGTGGCGACCACGGTGGCGCTGCCGCCGAGCTCGGCCACCATGCGGCGGACGATGCCGTCGACCTGGCCGGCGAAGCCCCAGATGGCCCCGGCCTGGAGGCTCTCGACGGTGTTCTTGCCGATCACCGACCGGGGCTCGACCAGCTCGACCCGGCGCAGCTGGGCGGTCCGCTCCACCAGGGCGTTCATGGAGATCTGGATGCCGGGGGCGATGGCCGCGCCCAGGTGCTCGCCACGCTCGGAGACGGCGTCGAAGGTGGTGGCGGTGCCGAAGTCGACCACCACCACCGGCCCGCCGTAGGCTTCGTAGGCGGCGATCGCGTTGACCACCCGGTCGGCCCCGACCTCGCGCGGGTTGTCGGTCAGGATGGGCAGCCCGGTGCGGATCCCCGGCTCGATCACCAGCGGCTCGACCTGGCAGTAGCGCCGGACCATCTCGCGCAGGGCCTGGGTCAGCCGCGGCACCACCGAGGAGACCACCACCCCGTCGGCGTCCTCCAGCCCCAGCCCCTCCTGGCCGAGGAACCCGTCCAGCAGCAGGGCGTGCTCGTCGGCGGTGCGCTCGGCCACGGTCGAGGCCCGCCAGTGCTGGGCCAGCTCGTCGTCCTGGAACACCCCGATGGTGATCTCGGTGTTGCCGACGTCGACGGCCAGCAGCACCGCTAGCCCTCCCAGTCCAGGGCGATGTCCAGGGACGGGGCCGAGTGGGTGATCGCGCCGACGGCCAGGAAGTCGACCCCGGTCCCGGCGACCGCCCGGGCCCGTTCCAGGGTGATGCCGCCCGAGGCCTCGGTGCGGGCCCGCCGGCCGCAGGCCTTGACCGCCTCGGCCATCGTCTCCAGCTCCATGTTGTCCAGCAGCAGCAGGTCGCAGCCGAGGTCGAGGGCCTCGGCGACCTGCTCCAGGGTCTCGACCTCGACCTCGAGGGGCAGGCCGGGGCCGGCCGCCCGGGCCGCCTCGACCGCCCGGCGCAGGCTCCCCGCCGCCTGGATGTGGTTGTCCTTGACCAGCAGGGCGTCGTACAGCCCCATGCGGTGGTTGGCGCCGCCGCCGCAGCGGACCGCGTACTTCTCCAGGTAGCGCAGGCCCGGGGTGGTCTTGCGGGTGTCGCGGACCACCGCGCCGGTGCCGGCCACCGCCTCCACGAAGGCCGCGGTGAGGGTGGCCACCCCGGACAGGTGGCCGAGCAGGTTGAGCATGGTCCGTTCGGCGGCCAGCAGGACCCTGGCCGGCCCGGCGAAGTGGCCGATCACCGCCCCCGCCTCCACCGGGGCGCTGTCGGCCATCTCGGGCCGGAACGCCGCCGGTCCGAGGCGGAGCCGCTGCCTGACCTCGGCCAGGACCTCGTCGACCGCGGGCAGCCCGGCGATCACCCCCGGCTCCCTGGCCACCAGCAGCGCCCCCGCCCTCGCCCCGAGCAGCCGGCTCGTCGGGTCCCCCTCGGCCCCCAGGTCCTCGTCCAGCGCGGTCCGAACCGCCAGGGTCAACGCCCCCGCCGGCAGCGTGATGGTCACCGCCCCGCCTCCGCGCTCGCGGGCACGGTGACGGCCACCGGCCCGCCTCCGTCCTCGGGCACGGCCAGCAGGCCGGCCTCGAGGCCGCCGCCGGCCGTCCTGGCCAGGGTCTGGCGGACCCGCCAGGCCTCGACCGGGGCCGGGTGGTCGGATCGCCAGTGCCCGCCCCTCGACTCCTCGCGCCGGGCCGCCAGCTCGGCCACCGCCCGGCCGAGCTGCACCAGGTTGGCGGCCTCGAACGCCTCCGGCCCCGGGTCGCCCAGTTCCACGGTGAGCCGTTCCAGCTCAGCCATCGCCTCGGCCAGCCCCTCCCCCGACCGCACCACCCCGACCCTGTCGGTCATCAGCCGCCGCACCCGCCCCCTCACCCAACCTGCTCCCGGCCCCCGGACCCGCCGCACCCGGACCCGCCGCACCCGGGTCCGCCGACCGGGCCGCTCCGGCCGAGGTCCAGGCCGCGTGTACCCGGCCGTGTGGTACCCGGACCCGCCGCTGTCGGGTCCCCCGGTGGGGGAGCGTAGCCGACAGGTGAGCAGGGTGCGCCGGGTTGTCCACAGCCCCCCGGCCCAGGACCCGGCCGATGCGGGCGGCGAAGACCACGCCCTCCAGCAGGGAGTTGGAGGCGAGGCGGTTGGCGCCGTGGACGCCGGTGCAGGCGGCCTCGCCGACCGCGAACAGGCCCGGGAGGCTGGTCCGGCCGTCGAGGTCGGTGACCACGCCGCCCATCAGGTAGTGGGCGGCGGGCGAGACCGGGATCGGCTGGCGGGACGGGTCGATCCCGGCGGCGCGGCAGCGGGCCAGGATGGTCGGGAAGCGGCGCTCCAGGTGCTCGGCGGGGATGGAGGTGGCGTCCAGCCACAGGTGCCTGGCCCCGGTGGCGGCCATGCGGGCGGCCATGGCCCGGGTGACGACGTCGCGGGGGGCCAGGTCGCCCAGGGGGTGGACCCCGGCCATCAGCGGCGTCCCGTCGCCGTCGCGCAGCACCGCCCCCTCCCCGCGCATCGCCTCCGAGATCAGCGGCCGGGGGTCGCCGTCGACGTGGAGGGCGGTCGGGTGGAACTGGACGAACTCCAGGTCGGCCAGGACCGCCCCCGCCCGCAGGGCGGCCGCCACGCCGTCGCCGGTCGACAGCGGGGGGTTGGTGGTGTCGGCGTACAGCTGCCCGGCGCCGCCGCTGGCCAGCACGACCGCCCCGGCCCGGACCAGGCGGGGCTCGCCGTCGCTCCACAGCAGCGCCCCGGTCACCCGGCCGTCGGTGGTGAGCAGGTCGACCAGGAAGGCGTGCTCGGCGCTGCGGACGGCGGGGGCGGCCCGCACCGCCTCGGTCAGGGCCCGCTCCAGCTCGGCCCCGGTGGCGTCGCCGCCGGCGTGGACGACCCGCGACCGCGAGTGCCCGCCCTCCCGGGTCCGGGCCAGCTCCCCGCCCAGCTCGGCCTGGCCGAGGACCAGGTCGAAGCGGACCCCGCGGCCGCGCAGGTCGGCGATGGCCTGGCCGCCCTCGGCGGCCAGCATCCTGACCGCCACCGGGTCGCACAGCCCGGCCCCGGCGGCCAGGGTGTCGGCCACGTGCTCGGCCACCGAGTCGTCGACCAGGTCGAGCACGGCCGCGATCCCGCCCTGGGCGTAGCGGGTGGCCGAGTGGCCGAGGCGGTCCTTGGTGGCCAGCAGCACCGTCAGGCCCTCCGGGACGGCCAGGGCGGCCGACAGCCCGGCCACCCCGGACCCGACCACCAGCACGTCCACTTCCTCGGCGACCCAGTCGCTCCGGTCCATCGGGGCGGCCAGCAGGCCGCGCGGGATCAGCATCCGGTTCGCTCCTCGGTCCAGGCCCGGGACGGGTCCCGGCTCGCGCAGGCGCCGTTGCCCTTACAGGATGACATTGTCGATCAGGCGGGTGCGGCCGACCCGGGCGGCGGTGGCCAGGACCTGGCCGGGCTCGGCCTGCTTGGCCGGGTCGAAGGTGGCCGGGTCGACCAGGGCCACGTAGTCGGGCTCGACGCCGTCGAGGTCGTCCAGCAGGTCGCGGGCGGCCGCCTCGACGGCGCCCGGGTCGCGCTGGCCGGCCAGGAAGGCGTCCCGCCCGGCCCGCAGGGCCCGGTACAGGGCGGTGGCCCGCCGCCGCTCGGGGGCGGACAGGTAGGCGTTGCGGGAGGAGACGGCCAGCCCGTCCGGCTCCCGCACCGTCGGGCAGGCGACGATCTCGTTGGGGAAGGCGAGGTCGTCGACCATGCGCCGGACCACGGCGAGCTGCTGGGCGTCCTTCTGGCCGAAGTAGGCCCGGGACGGCCCGACCAGGTGCAGCAGCTTGGCCACCACCGTGGCCACCCCGTCGAGATGCCCCGGCCGGACCAGCCCCTCCAGCCGCTCGGCCAGGGCGCCGACCCGGAGCCTGACCTCCGGCGGGACCGGCCACACCTCCCCCTCGGCCGGCAGGAAGACCAGGTCGGCCCCTTCGGCGGCCAGCACGGCCAGGTCGGCCTCGCGGTCGCGGGGGTAGCTGGCCAGGTCCTCGGCCGGGCCGAACTGGAGCGGGTTCACGAACACCGAGGCGACCACGAACCGGTTGTCGGTCCTGGCCCGGGCGAGCAGGGCCCGGTGGCCGGCATGCAGGGCGCCCATCGTGGGCACGAAGCCGACCCCGGCGCCGCGCTGCCTGGCGGCGTCGGTGGCGGCGCGCAGCTCAGCGCTGCTCGCGACCTCGCGCACGCCGTCCCAGCCTCCGGAGCAGCTCGAGCCGCTCGTGGGAGTCGTCCTCGCCCTCGACGTGGCCGTGCAGGCCGGCCTCGACCCGCGCCCTGGCCTCCGGGTCGAGGCGGCCGGCGGCGGCCGCCCGGTCGGCGACCAGCCGGGCCAGGGCCACGTACACGTTGATGACCTTCTGCTTGCGGGCCAGCGCCTCGGTGTGCATGGCCACGGTGCGCCCGTCGCCCCGCACCCACGGGCCCGACAGGCCGGCCTGGCCGGTGGACAGGGCCGAGTCCACGCTGGCGTGGATCAGCCCGCTGAGCAGGACCGACGGGTCGATCACGCCGCCGGCCCGCAGCTGGTCGGCGGCGGTGGCGGACAGGGCGGCGCAGCCGTTGGCCGCCAGCACCAGGGCGGCGTGGTAGCGGACCCGGCCCGACTCGGGCACGTCCATGGGGCGGCCGCCCAGGGCGGCCACCACCTCCCTGCCCGCCGGGTCGCCGGTGACCCCCCAGACCGTGCCGGGCAGGCGGCCCAGGGTCGCCTCCAGGTCGTCGTTGAAGATCTGCACCGGGTGGCAGGCCGCGGTCAGGGCGCCGGCCGCGGCCGCCGGCGCGAGCAGGCCGGGGCCGTCGACCCCCGCGGTGTGGATCACCACCTGGCCGGCCGCGAACGCGCCGTCGGCGGCCAGGGCGGTGACCAGCGACGGCAGCTCGTCGTCGGGGACGGCCAGGACGACCAGGGAGGCGCCCTTGGTCGTCTCGGTCGGGTCGGCGATGGCCAGGCCGGCTGCCTCGCCCCGCTCGCGGCCGCGCTCGGAGCGGGTGCCGAGGGTGACCTCGACCCCGATCCGGTCGAGGAAGATGGCCAGGACGAGGCCGACGCGGCCCGGGCCGATCACGGCGGCAGGCGAGAGCTTGCTGCGCTGCGATGGCGACATGGAACCCCCGGTAGCTGTCGTCACAGACTATCTCCGGGCAACTCGGGACGAAATACCCTTCGCCGGGCGACCAGGTGCAGGGTGCGGGCGCTCGAGCGGTACGGCTCGCGCCCGGCGACCAGCCGTTCCAGCTCGACCAGCGCCGCCAGCTCGCCCCTGCCCAGCTCGTCGTCGCCGGTGTCGGCGAACACCCCGACCCCGGACGCGGTCACCAGCTCGAACCCCGCCTTGTCCAGCTCGACCTCCACCTCGTCCAGCGTCATGGCCTCGCCGCCCCCGACCAGCCGCAGGGCGGCCGCGTGGTCGCCGCGGCGGGCGGACCGGAGGGCCAGCCAGTCGCGGTTGGCGAACCCGAGTGACAGCACGCCGCCCTCGGCGAGCACCCCGGCCAGGGAGGCGAGCAGGGCCGCCCGGTCGTCGACCCGGGTGAGCAGGTCGTGGCAGACGGCCACGTCCTGGCTGCCCTCGCCGAGCAGGCCGGGGAGGTCGGCGGCGTCGCCCTGGACGCCGGTGACCCTGTCAGCCACCCCGCCGCCCTCGTCGGCCGCCCGCTGGGCGCAGGTGGCCAGCATGGCCGCCGAGGTGTCGACCACCGTGACCTGGTAGCCGTGCCTGGCCAGGGCGACGGCCAGCTGGCCGGTGCCCCCGCCGGCGTCGACCACCGTGGCCGGCGCCGCCGGCAGGGCGGCCAGCACCTGCCCGAGCAGCAGCTCGAACCCGAGCCGACTCACCGGGGCACCCCCCAGGAGTCTCCCCGGACCCCTCCGGCCCTTGGCCCCCACTACGCCTCCAGCTCCCCGACAGGGACGACCCCGGCCACCGGGCCGAGGCGGGCCAGGGCGGCGGCGGCCAGCTCGCCGTCCGGGAAGCGCGCGAACGGGTCGGCGTCGCAGAGGGGTACCAGCACGAACGCCCGCTCCCTGGCCCGCGGGTGGGGCACGGTCAGCTCGGGCGACTCGACCGGCGGCCCGTCGTAGAGCAGCAGGTCGAGGTCGGCGGTGCGCGGCCCCCAGTGCTCCTCGCGGACCCGGCCCAGCCCGTCCTCGGTGGCCAGCAGCAGCTCCAGCAGCTCGTGCGGGCTGCGGTCGGTCTCCAGCACGGCCACCGCGTTGAGGTAGGGGCCCTGCTCGGGACCGCCGACCGGCGCCGTCTCGTACACCCGGGACACGGCCATGACGTGGGTCCGCTCGTCCGCGTCCAGGACCCGCACGGCCGTGTCGAGGATGGCCATGCGGTCGCCCAGGTTGGAGCCGAGGCCGACATGGGCCCGCGTCATGCCCGTCCCTCCCCTGTCGCCTCGCGGTCCCGCGTGATCTCCACCGCCACGTACCCGTCGACCGGCAGCGGCGCCTGCGGCTTGGTGACCCGGACCCGCACCTGGCGGACCCGCTCGTCGGCCAGGACCAGCGTGGCCACGTCCTCGGCCACCGCCTCGAGCAGCTTCCTGGGGCGGCCGCCGACCAGCTCGGCCACCCGGCCGGCCAGGCTACCGTAGTCCACCGTCCGGTCGAGCTCGTCGGAGCGCCCGGCCGCGGCCAGGTCGACGGCCAGCTCCAGGTCGACCACGAACACCTGCCCGAGCTGGGCCTCGTGGGGCAGCACCCCGTGGTGCCCCCGGACACGCAGCCCGCTGAGGAGGATGCGGTCCCCCGACTGGCGCACCCCCTGGGCCGTCGAGGCTTCGTATGCGCCCGCCGTGCTCATGGACGCAATACCGGCGACCCGTGGTGCAGGACCATCCGCCAGCGGTCGCCGTCGCGGCGGAACACGTTGGTGGCCAGCACCTTGGCGTCCTCCATGTCCGCCCCGGCGACGCCGCCCGAGAGGATGTTCTCGGCGCAGGTGACCCAGGCGGTGTCGGCGTCGACGTGGACCTGGACGTCGGTGAGGAAGAACTGGATGTAGGCCGAGTTGGCGAAGATGGCCACCCAGGACCGGCTGACCTGGGGCCAGCCGCTCATCACGTCCCACCCCGGGTGGATGCAGCGGACCTCCTCGTCGTGCCGCCAGCACGCCTCCATGCGGTCCATGTCCAGGGCCTCGAAGGCGGCGTAGAACTCCTCGTTGGCCTCGGCGACGGCCTTGGCGTCCGCTTGGCTCACGTCGCGCCCCATTCGAGCAGGGCCTCGGTCATTCGGACGGCGCGGACCAGCGGGGCGACGTCGTGGACGCGGACGATCCGGGCTCCGCGCTCCACCGCCCACACCACGGTGGCCGCGGTGCCCTCGACCCGCTGGTCGGCGGGGCTGTCGAGGGCCCGGCCGATGAACGCCTTGCGGCTGGTGCCGACCAGCACCGGATGGCCCAGCCGGGTGAAGCGGGCCAGGGCGTCCAGCAGGGCGTAGTTGTCCCGGTCGCGCTTGCCGAACCCGATCCCCGGGTCGACGACCAGGGCCTGGTGGTCGACGCCGGCGAACTCGGCGGCCAGGCAGCGTTCGGTCAGGAAGGCCTCGACCTCGGCGACGACGTCGTCGTAGCGGGGGTCGTCCTGCATGGTGGCCGGGGTCCCGAGCATGTGCATCAGCACCAGCGGCACCTTGGCCTCGGCGACCACGCCGAACAGGTCGGGGTCGTGGCGGCCGGCGCTGACGTCGTTGACCATGGCCGCCCCGGCGGCCACGGCGGCCGCGGCAACGGCCGCCTTCCTGGTGTCGACCGACACGGGCACGCCGGCCGTGTCGGCCAGCTCCTCGATCACCGGCAGGACCCGCTCCAGTTCCTCCGCCTCGGGCACGTCGGTGGCGCCGGGCCGGGTCGACTCGCCGCCCACGTCCAGCAGGTCGGCGCCCTCGGCGACCAGGGCCAGCCCGTGGGCCACGGCCGCCGCCGGGTCCAGGTAGCGGCCGCCGTCCGAGAACGAGTCCGGGGTGACGTTCACCACGCCCATGACCAGGCAGCGCCGCGAGGTCGGCAGGACCCGGTCACCGACCCGCAGGTCGTGCGGGGCGAGCGGCGCAACGGACAAGGGTCAGACCTCCCGGGGCGGGTTGCCCGGCCATCTTAACTGGCGTTCAGGATCAGCCCAGGCGGGTCACCCCGAGGAGGTTCATGGCCTCGACCCGGGTGGACAGAACCTCGCGGAACTGGCCCCGCACGGCCGAGGTCACCGTCACCGCCCCCGGCTTGCGGACCCCGCGCATGGTCATGCACAGGTGCTCGGCCTCGATCACCACCATCGCCCCGCGCGGCTCCAACCGCTCCATGATGGCGTCGGCGATCTGGGTGGTCAGCCGCTCCTGCACCTGGGGCCGCCTGGCCAGCCCCTCGATCAGCCGGGCCAGCTTCGACAGCCCGGTGATCCGGCCCTGCTCGTTGGGGATGTAGGCCACGTGGGCCTTGCCGACGAACGGCAAAAGGTGGTGCTCACAGTTGTGTGCCAGGTGACCACTCACGAGGAACGTTGGATGCGGCTCGCAGGTGAAGCTGTAGACCGTGAACGGTTTAGGCCCGTCGGCGTGAACAGGGCGCACCTCTTCCACCGGCACCCAGGTCGACTCGATCAGATCCGTGCGGTGTGCCCGGCGCTCGAATCCGTGGCGTCGTACCCAGCTGTCCGCGATGTATAGCTGCGAGGAAACGTCCAACCGCGGCGTGAAGCGAGCGCCGATGATTTCCGCCAGGTCGATGAGAAACGGCACGTTGCTGCTGGTCACGAGCCGCCCTGATTCGTCTCTGCGCCACCCATCACCGTCGATGTAGCCATCGAGAAACCCGCTGAAGGTGCTCTCGTCGCTCAGCACCACCTGAGGGAACCGCTGCCGCAGGTGATGCGCATCCCCACCGACGTACTGCCGAACGAGGTCGGCGAGGTACGAGGACACAATCCGGACGCGGTATCCCGCGACCGGCCGCTTCAGATACCCGGATGGTCGCTCCACTGGCTCCAGCTGTGCGGTCACTCCGAAGGCTCGCTCCATCGCGACGGCGAAGCGCTTGGCGTAGTCCTCATCGTTCACGACCAGAGAGATATAGCGCTTGGCGACCGTCCCGTCAGCGCAGATAGCGCCTACCGCGTACCCGAACTCGTAGCCGATGGTAGGTGCATACCGCCGCCGGCAGAGGCTCCTTGGTGCGGTCCACTCGACGAAGGTCCCTTCGAGATCCTTGGCCTCGGTCCAACCCTGAGGCGTCGCGAAGGGGTGGTCGGGGGTGACGCGGAACCGCCCCTCCTCGGTCCGGACCTCAACGAGTTCTCGGGTCTTCCGCGCCTGAATGCGAGTAACGCGTGTCGTTTGGACGCGGCCATTCGCCAGCGTCCACAGCTCATCCCCGACCCGAATCTCGAGTGCCTGCTTCTGGCCTCCTACGGCGTTGACCATCTGCTTGCTCGGAACGCAGAGGCTGTACATGGGGATGTCGCGGACCATGATCATCTCGTCGTGGCCGTCCTCGAAGACAACGAGGACGTCGGCGGGGTCGCTGCGCAGTCCGGAGGTGATCTCCTCGTACATGCGGGCGACCCGGGCCGGGGTGTCGCGCAGGCCGTCGCGGCCCAGGTCCTCGCCGATCCCCTCGAGGATCAGGCGGACGCCGCGTTCGACCTTGTCATGGTCGAAGCCGCCGCCGGGCAGCGCGCTCAGTCGGACGGCGAGCCGTCCTGGGCGCGGGCGATGCCGGCCTCGTCGCGGGAACGGCCGCCGTTGGAGCGGACCTGGCCGGGGGGCGGGGCCATGATGCCGCGGGCCGGGCGCTTGACCACCGGGGCGAGGATCTGGGCCAGCTCCTGCTTGCCGATGGTCTCCTTCTCCATCAGCGCCTCGACCATGGCGTCGGCCACGTCGCGGTAGGTGGTCAGGATCTGCTCGGCCTCGGCGTGGGCCTCGTCGACGAGGCGCCGCATCTCCTTGTCGATCTCGAAGGCGACCTGCTCGGAGTAGTCCTGCTGGTGGCCGAAGTCGCGGCCCAGGAACACGTTCTCCTGCTTGGTGCCGAGCACCAGGGAGCCCAGCCGGTCGCTCATGCCGTACTCGCAGACCATCTTGCGGGCGACCTGGGTGGCCTTCTCGATGTCGTTGGAGGCGCCGGTGGTCGGGTCGAGGAACCACAGCTCCTCGGCCACCCGGCCACCGAGCAGCATGGCCAGCTCGTCGATCATCTCGCTCCGGGTGACCAGGAACTTGTCCTCGACGGGCAGGCTCAGGGTCCAGCCCAGGGCGCGGCCTCGGGAGATCACCGACACCTTGTGGATCGGGTCGGCGTTGGGCAGGGCGTGCCCGACGATCGCGTGGCCCGACTCGTGGTAGGCGATCATCCGCTTCTCCTTGTCGGAGATCACGCGGGTCTTGCGCTCCGGGCCGGCGATCACCCGGTCGATGGCCTCCTCGAGCTCGTCGTCGGCGATCTCCTTGCGGCCGTGGCGGGCCGAGAGCAGCGCGGCCTCGTTGACCACGTTGGCCAGGTCGGCGCCGGTGAACCCTGGCGTGCGCCGGGCCAGGACCTCCAGGTCGATCCCGGGGGCGAGCGGCTTGCCGCGGGCGTGGACCTTGAGGATGTCCAGGCGGCCCTTGAGGTCGGGGCGGTCGACGGTGATCTGGCGGTCGAAGCGGCCGGGGCGGAGCAGGGCCGGGTCGAGGATGTCGGGCCGGTTGGTGGCCGCGATCAGGATCACGCCCGACTTGACGTCGAAGCCGTCCATCTCGACCAGGAGCTGGTTCAGGGTCTGCTCGCGCTCGTCGTGGCCGCCGCCGAGCCCGGCGCCGCGCTGGCGGCCGACGGCGTCGATCTCGTCCACGAACACGATCGCCGGGGCGTTCGCCTTGGCCTGCTCGAACAGGTCGCGCACGCGGGAGGCGCCGACGCCCACGAACATCTCCACGAAGTCCGACCCGGAGATGGAGAAGAACGGCACCCCGGCCTCGCCGGCCACGGCCCGGGCGAGCAGGGTCTTGCCGGTCCCGGGCGGGCCGAACAGGAGCACGCCCTTGGGGATCTTGGCCCCCATGGCCTGGAACTTGGCCGGGTTCTCGAGGAACTCCTTGATCTCCTGGAGCTCCTCCACCGCCTCGTCGACCCCGGCGACGTCCTGGAAGGTGATCTTGGGCTGGTCCTTGGTGACCAGCCGGGCCTTGGACTTGCCGAAGCTCATCACCCGGTTGCCGCCGCCCTGCATCTGCTGCATGAGGAAGAAGAACAGCAGCAGGAGCACGGCGAAGGGGAGCAGCTGGATCAGGATCTGGACGAGGACCGACTGGCCGCGGGGGTCGACCCGGGCGGGGATCCCCTTCTCCTGGAGCAGGTTGAACAGGTCCTTGCCCTGCTGCTCGGTATAGGCGGCCTCGAACTTGCGCCCGTCGTTGTAGGTGCCCGTGATCTTCTGGTCCTGGTCCTTGAGGACCGCGTCCTTGACCCGCTTGCTCTCGATGCTCGTGACCACGTCGGAGAGGCGGGCCTGCTCGACCTGGGGACTGGCGGCGAAGAACCGGAAGAAGAGGAAGACCAGCACGAGGATCAACAGCAGGTATGCCATCGGTCCACGGAACAGACGGTTCAGATTGGGCATCGTGTCATCCTGTCGCTCCTCCCCGGACCATAGTGGCACGACCTTGCCGTTTGTGAAGCCGAAGATCGGGCCACGCCCAGATCGGAGGGGCGGTAAGAGAAAGGAGTGGTCAGAAGCGTCATCGTAGCAGGCGCCTTACCGGCCGCGGTACACCTCGGGCTTCAGCGTGCCCACGAACGGCAGGTTGCGGTAGCGCTCGGCGTAGTCCAGCCCGTACCCGACCACGAACACGCTCGGGATGTCGAAGCCGGCGTATCTTCACCTCGATGTCGGCCTTGAGCTGCTCGGGCTTGTACAGCAGGGCGCACACCTCGAGGGTGGCCGGCCGCCGGCTGCGCAGGTTCTTGAGCAGGTAGTTGAGGGTCAGGCCGGAGTCGATGATGTCCTCGACGATCAGCACGTCGCGGCCCTGGATCTCGCGGTCGAGGTCTTTCAGGATGCGGACGACGCCCGAGGTCTGGGTGGCCGAGCCGTAGGACGACACGGCCATGAAGTCGAACTCGTGGGGCACGGTCAGGTGCCTGGCCAGGTCGGCCATGAGGATGAAGGCGCCCTTGAGCACGCCGACCAGCAGCACGTCGCGTCCGGCGTAATCCTTGGAGACCTGGGCGGCCAGGTCGCGGACCTTGGTCTGGACCTGTTCCTCGGTCAGCAGCACCGACTCGATGTCGTCCTCGTACACCTGCGCCTGGCTCCTGTGGGATCCGCTCGGGAGGGGTAAGCCTAGCGGCTCCGTCAATCCGGAGGGACCTGCAGCCGGACGACGATGCCCTCACGCGCCGCCGACCCGCCGGCCCAGCCGGTCCCGGCCCCGTCGGCGGCGCCGGCCAGGGCCAGCACCCGGTCGGTGGCGGCGGCGTCGGGGACGGTCGCGCCGGCCCGCCTGGCCGCCTCCCTGACCACCCGCCGCCCCAGCGCGACCGGCAACTCGGCCAGCGCCCGCGCGTCGAGCGCGAGACCCCCCGGTTCCGGGCGTCCGGCACCGCGACCCCGGGATGGTGGGGCCCCTACCGGGAGGGTAACCGACGGCGGGACGGGGGGCTCGCGGCTGTCCACAGCCCCGGGCTGCGGCACGGGCTGGGTCGGGGTAGCCGCGGCGGCCAGGGCGGTGGCGACCAGGGGGTCGAGCCAGTCGCGCTCGTCGGCGGCCAGCGCGGGGTGCGGGCCAGGGCCTGGGTGGCGCCGGGGCGCAGCTCCTCCAGCAGGGGGAGCAGGTGGTGCCGGACCGGTTGCGCAGCGGCCCGTCGCCGGCGTTGGTCGGGTCCTCGCGCCAGGCCAGCCCGGCGGCGCGCAGCAGGCCCGGGTCTCGGCCCGCCGGACCCCGAGCAGCGGCCGCAGCAGGCGGCCGGTCCGCACGGCCATGGCGGCCAGCCCCTCCGGGCCGGCGCCCCGCAGCAGCTGGAGCAGCACCGTCTCGGCCTGGTCGTCGAGGGTGTGCCCGGTGGCCAGCCAGGGGCAGCCGAGCTCATGGGTCGCCGGCCCACAGCGCCTCGTACCTGGCCGCCCTGGCCGCCCCCTCGGGGCCGGCCGGGCGGTGGCGGGCCAGGTCGCCCGGGGTGAGGGTGCAGACCCGGACCGGGAGGCCGACGGCCTTGGCGTGGTCGGCCACGAAAGCGGCGTCGGCCGCCGAGCCCGGCCGCAGGCCATGGTCGACGGTCACAACGGCCAGCCGCCACCGGCGCGGCCCGGCCAGGACACGCAGCGCGTGGAGCAGGGCGAGCGAGTCGGCCCCGCCGGAGACGGCGACCGCCACCCCGTCGCCCGGCTCCAGGCGCCCCGGCCGCGCCCAGCGCCCTGGCCGCCCAGGTAGGCGACCAGGCGGAGCTCGGCCGGCGCCCTGGTCATCGCGCCGCGCCGCTAGCCCGCCCGGGCGAGGTAGCGGTCGGGGTCGCGAACCTCGTCCATGGTGGGGAGGGCCGCCGGCTCGGCGAAGACCTGGTTGACCGCGGCCATGCCGCCGCGCTCGAACAGCCGGCGCACGAACCGCTCCCCCATCGCGTACTGGTCGAGCTTCTGCCGGAAGCCGAGGAGCTGCTGGATCAGGCGCTCGGCGGCGCCGGGAGCGTTGCGGCGGGCCCGCAGGGTGTCGTGCATGTGCTGGTGGCCGGGGACGAGCCGGTCGCCGAGCTGGTCCATCACGAACTCGCCGTGGCCCTCGCGAGCCCGGTCATCGTTGAGCTTGCACCGGTCGACGATGGTCCTCTGCTCGGGGGTGACCAGCAGGTCGAGCAGCTCGATCCTCTCCCCGGCGATCACCCGCCTGGCCAGGCCCTGGAGCCGCTGGGTGAGGCGCTTGAGGGCCTCGTCGTCCACCTCCACCGACCCCAGGTACTCGTCCAGCAGGCCCTGGATGTGCCCGGGCAGCCAGGGCACGCCCCGGAACTGGCGGCGGTGGGCGGTCTCGTGCAGGGCGATCCAGAGGCGGAAGTCGGCCGGGCGGAACCGGTGGCGGCGCTCGGTGGCGACGATGTAGGGAGCGGCCACGGCCCAGACGGTGCCCTCGCCGTGGGCCTTGACCGGGAGCGGGGCGTCGCCGTCGAGCGAGACCGTCTGGTCGGGGCCGGGCATGGGCGGGTCGTTCTGGCCGAGCACCCGCTGGCCGACGTAGCCGAGCAGGGTGCCGGCCTGGGCCCCGGCGATCGCCCTGGTGCTGGTGCGCATGGCCGCCGGAACCGGGCCGGTGGCCTTCCAGGCCTTGCGGTCGGCCACCTTCTCGGCCAGCGGGCGCAGGATCCGGCGCAGGGTGGCCAGGTTGGCCTCGACCCACTCGCCGCGGTCCAGCGGCTCGGCCACCGGCGGCGGCAGCTCCCCGCCGAGGCCGGTGAACTCGGCCACGGCCCGGTCGGCGGTGGTCGACAGCTCGGTGAACTGGCGCGACCAGGCGGCGCGGGCCGGCAGCGCCTCCCCGCCGGCCACCCGGCGGCCGACCCGGGCGGCGAGCTGCCAGTCGACGAGCTCGGGGAGGTCGGTGGGAAGGGTGGTCGAGACCACGGCTGCTCCAGGGTCGAGGCGACGGGCCGATTCCAGGCTACGCCAG